>NZ_JAAIKO010000057.1 GCF_016107395.1 Streptomyces fildesensis | reverse complement strand
GACCCAAAGCCGCCTAATCACACCCGGCCAACGTTCCTGGACAACGCACTAGCCGCCCACCTGGGTGGTCACTTTAGCGAAGTAGGGCCAGCCGTCCACTTCGAGATTCTGCACCGATGACCGCATCTCCAGAATGGGCGCTGCGGCGTCGGTCAGGCGCCTGACCGTTTCCGGCCGGCAGCCTTTTTGAAACGACTCAGCCACCCACTCCAGGTCATTTGCCGGACTCGGCCCGGTGCGCCAGAGCCGGTCGGAGCATGGTGTGGCGGCGGTGAACGGGCGGATCCACCGCCGACGACACGGATGCACCTGGCGCCGGAGGCTTCAGCTGTCGCGCCCGGCACCGCGATCGGGTGCGCTCATGTCCCCCGTCCCGGGCGTGCCGTCGGCGCGGCCGTAGCGCAGGTAGACGGTGCCCTTCGGGCTGGCGACCGGCGGTTCGAGGAGGGTGACGTTCGTGGGCACCGCACCGCCGTCGAACACTTTCTTCCCGTCGCCGAGCACGATCGGGTGCACCCAGAGGTCGAGCCGGTCGAAGAGCTGCTCGCGCAGAAGGGTCTGCACCAGGTTCAGACTCCCGACGACCCTCACGTGCTCGTGCCGATCGCGGATCTCGCGCACCGCGCCGGCCAGATCCGGGCCGAGCTGCGTGGACCCGGCCCACGAGAGGTCGGGCTTGCCACGGGAGGCCACGTACTTCGGGACACGGTTGAAGAGCGTGGCGAACTCGGTCTCCTCGGCGCCCTTCTGGTGCGGCCA
The DNA here is from genome assembly GCF_016107395.1 of Streptomyces fildesensis. Lineage (GTDB taxonomy): Bacteria > Actinomycetota > Actinomycetes > Streptomycetales > Streptomycetaceae > Actinacidiphila > Actinacidiphila fildesensis. The sequence goes on along the minus strand of NZ_JAAIKO010000057.1, from coordinate 39,157 downwards.
GTAGGCGGCGAAGATGTCATACGTCCGCCGGCCGAGCAGGAGGGCGTCCGTGCCCTCGTACGCGGCATCGACCTGCGCCCCGGCGACCTCGTCCATCAGAGGCGCCTGCCAGCCGCCGAACGGGAATCCCTCCGGGTCCTCGTCGGGGCCGCCGGGCGCCTGCCCGACGAGGTCGAGGGTGGTGAACAGCTCAATATGGATGAGACCCATGTCTTGCTCCCGATGAATCGGTTGTACCGGTCGAAAGGTAGACCGGCGGGCGCCCGCAGACTCATCGGCGCGACGGCAACCGGTACGCATCGGCGACGCGGTCCACCGGACGACGCAGCCGTGGGCAACGGCGGTGCCCGCGGTGCTGCACCACGGGACACCTGCGGTGCACGCGGTGCGGTGTCACCTGGTGTCCGGGTCAATCCCTGAGCTCACCGCATTGCAGCCGGAGCAATCGTGCTCTCCGGATGATCCCGGGCGGCAGAATGGTGCGATGGACCATCGTTTCGTCGGCATCCCGGAGTTGACCGGCGTTCCCCGTGTTGCTGTCGTCATCGACGTCATGCGCGCCTTCACCGTGGCTGCCTGGGCCTTTTCGCGTGGCGTCGAGAGGATCGTCCTGGCCTCCACGGAGAGTGAGGCACTCACCTTGAAGGAGAGCCACTCGGGTTGGCTGGCGTTGAAGGACGGGGCTCCAGCGGCGGGCTTCGACGCGGTGAACTCACCCGGCCTGCTCAGGTCACGTGATTTCGCCGGCCGCACGCTGGTGCAGAAGACGACGGCGGGCACCGTGGGAGCGCTGGCTGTCGCGAACGCACCGCTGGTCCTGTGCGCGAGCTTCGTCGTGGCCGGCCCGACCGCGCGGTTCCTGCGGACCACGGACTCCGGCCCGGTGACGTTCGTCGTGACCGGCGAAGAAGGCCGGGCCGACGAGGACCTGGCCTGCGCCGAATACATCGGCCACTCCATGGCCGCAGGCGAGGTCGACGCGGCTCCGTATCTCCACCGCGCGAGGACCTCTCGTGCCGCGGCCGATCTTGCCGCTGGGCTGCGGAGCGGATACCACCCGGACGACGTCGATCTCTGCTTGGAGATCGACAGGTTCCCTTTTGCGATGGTGGCTCGCCAGGAAGAGTCCCTCACAGTGCTCCGGCCCGTTGCCGTGCCTGACCTCCCATCCCGTATCCACTGACCGGCCGACCGTGGTGTCCTCCTACCGTGGTCGCGCTTCCGTTGCGGTCGGCGGTGGCTCGGCATGGCCCCCGGTCCCGAGCTGCCGACACCGGCCGGCTGCAGACCGCGCTGCGCACCTGGCTCGGCCCCTCGACCTGAGCAGGACCGGTTCACCACCGCCGAGGGGCGCTGGTGAACCTCCGCCCGGAACCTGCGATGGGTGTTCTTCGATCGCCGAGTCATTCCTGACCAGGCTGCGAGACCGGAGGTGGCCGGGTCAGGCGTGATGGGCGCTGCGTCAGGTTCCGTCGGTGATGTACCAGTCGTTCTTGAGGTACTCCAGGGTGTAGTTGCCGAGGTCGCTCTCGGAGAAGGTGCCGGAGGGCCTGACCGATTCGACCGGCATCTCGATCTTGTCGGGCGTGCGCACGGAGACGCGCTGCGGGTCGACCGTTGCGGTTCGCAGGATCTTCTTCTGCGCGGGCGAGATCATCTGGAACACGGTGACGTACGTCGACGTGCACGGGCCGAAGCCCTTCTCCTCCGCCTTCTTCGCGCCGGGGCCGGCCACTTCGCAGACCGTGTGAATGTCCTCACGGCCGAGGGCGTGGAGGTACTGCTCGTACCGCTGGATCGCGCGCTCTTTCGTTTTGGGCGCGGGCTGAGCGCCGGTCGGGGTTGCCGACGGCACGTTCGTCCGCGTGGACGTGGACGGCTGCGAAGGCTTCGTGTCCGTGTTCTCCTTCGACTTCTCCGGGCCGCACGCGCACGCCACCATCGCCACACAGGCCGATACCGCCACGCTCACCATCGTTCGCGCTCTCATCGGGTCCCCTCACCAGCCGACTACACACCATGAGGTCACGCAGGAACCGAGGGAACGGTTCCCGAGCAGGTCCAGGAGTCGTGATCGGTGCCGCGCGCGTCGCCGTCCCGGCCCGCGACGAGGAACGCGGGACGGAACAGCACGCCGGCGGCGAGTCAGCGCCGGGCGGCGAGAGCCTCGACCTCGAACAGCACGTCGGGTGTTGCCAGGCTCGCGACACCTATGAGGGTTTGCGTGGGCGGTTTCGCACCCCAGCCCTTCTGCACGGCCCCGGCGATCGGCCCGAGCTTGCTGACATCGTGGTCCACCACATACGTCCTGAGCTGGACGACGTGGCTGAGGTCGAGCCCATGGGCGGCGAGGGCGACGCCGATGTTGTGAAACGTCCGCTGCACCTGCTCGGTGAAATCGGTCGAGACGACCGCGCCGTCCGGGCCCGATCCGTACTGACCCGAGACAAGCACCAGTTCCGTACCGGCGGGGACGGTGGCGGTGTGGCTGTAGCCGAACGGGACCGGGTCGTGCAAGCCGTCCGGATTGACCATGACGTGTGCCATGAGGGTCACCTCTCGCGTGCGATGGGCCTGTGTCGTGCTGAAGCCTCCCAACGAATCACGACACCGTGTGTCGTGTATTCCGATAGCGTTTTCGTGTGCGCGCCGATCGGTTGGTCTCGCTGGTGCTGCTGCTGCGGCAGCACGGTCGGCTGTCCGCGGCCGCACTGGCCGGCCGGCTGGAGGTGTCCACCCGCACCGTGCTGCGCGACATCGATGCGCTGTCCGCAGCCGGTGTCCCGGTCTACGCCGAACGCGGTCGGCACGGCGGGTTCGAGTTGCTGCCCGGTTTCCGGACCGAGCTCACCGGCCTGAACCACGACGAGGCACTTGCTCTGCTGGTTGCCGGATCGCGGCGCGGCGCACAGGCATTCGGGCTCGGCCCGGCGCTCGCTTCGGCCATGCGCAAGGTGGTCGACGCGCTCCCGGAGAGCTATCAGGCCACTGCGGCCGGCGCGGCTCAGCGATTGCTCATCGACCCGGAGACCGACGTCCTCTCGCGCCGGCTGGTCACCGAGGAGGCGCCCGACCCCGTGGTGACCGAGATCCGGCGCGCGGTGTTCGCCGGACACAAGCTGCGCATCCACTACGCGGCCGTGGACCAGACCCCCAAGTGGCGCACGGTGGACCCGATCGGCCTGGTCACCGTGCGCGAGCAGGGCTACTTGCTGGCCACGAGATCCGGCGCGGACCGCACCTACCGGCTGTCCCGGGTCCTGGCCGCCGAGGAACTCGCCGAACCGGCACAGCGCCCGGAGCGCGTCGACCTGGACCAGGCCTGGCAGGAACGCAGCCTGCAGTTCCGGACCGGCGGCGACCAAGTCACCGTGCTGGTACGGATGAACCCGGCGCGGCGGGAGGAACTAGTGGGCACCGCGCTGGCCGTCCTCGCCGAGGAAGCCGAGACGGACGGCCGGCTGCGGCTGGAGGTGACCTTCCAGGATTCGCGACACGCCGAATGGGCGCTGTGGCACCTCGGCACGAACGCGGAAGCCCTCACCCCGCAGTGGCTGCGCGACTCCCTGCGCAACCGCGCCGCCGAGATCGCCACTCTTTACAGAACATCGTCCTGAGAGAAAGGCCGGGACGGTGTCCGCATCTTTGGATCTTCTGCCAATACGGCTGTCCTGCGGGGCGGGGGGAGAGTGTCCGCCAGGGGGTGCGGCGGTTCCTGGGGAACGGGCCGGCCACGGACATGAAGCGCGGGAGAGGACAGCACGATGAGCACGCAGCTGTACGACGAGATCGGTGAGGCGTTCGAGGGCTTCAAAACCCTGCCGCTGGCGCAGTACGGGGAGGTGCCCAGCTTCCTGGCGATGGTCGGGGACGTGCGCGGAAGGTCGGTCCTCGACCTGGCGTCCGGGACCGGCTTCTACAGCAGGGAATTCAAGCGGCGTGGCGCCGCAGAGGTGTTGGGAGTGGACATCTCCGGTGAGATGGTGGCCGCAGCGCAGGCGCTGGAGGACGGCGAACCGCTGGGCGTGCGCTACGAGGTGGGCGATGTGGCCGAGCTGCGCGCCTTCGAACAGCGCTTCGACATCGCGGTTGCGGTCCAGTTGTTCAACTACGCCGAGGACGTCGCCACGATCGAGCGGATGTGTCGCAACATCCACCGCAGCCTGATGGACGGGGCCGAGTTCTTCGTCTTCATGCAGAGCCCCGAGTTCCGTTTCGACGGGCCGCCCCTGGACAGGTACGGGTTCCGCTGCGAATCGGCCGGCGAGGTATCCGATCTCGGGCCGCGAGTAAGGATCACCGCGTTGCTCGACCCGCCGATCTCGTTCGTCGCCACCCCGCCCCACCGCGAGGTCTACGAGAATTCTCTGCAGGCGGCCGGATTCACCGAGTTGACCTGGGTACCGCTGACGGTTTCCGATGCCGGTGTGGCCAAGTTCGGTGAGGAGTTCTGGTCGGACCTCGCCGGCAATCCTCCGCTGACCATGCTGCGCTGCCGCGCCTGACGATCGTCCCACCCGGCCCGCCCGGCAGGGCCGTTGCGGCTCATGGGGTCAGCAGGTCGGCGATCTGGTGGGCGCTCCAGTGTCCTGCGGCGCCTGGGCAGGCTTGCAGGTAGGCGGAGATGGCGGGCACGTCCCAGGCTCCGGTCTCCAGGAGTCCGTGGGCCAGGTGCCGCAGGTAGGCGGCGGAGGGCGGTGTCCAGTCGGCTTCGTCGACCGTCCACGGGGCTGTGAACGTGAGCAGGGGAAGGCCGTCGAGCGATCCGGGGCATACCAGCGTCTCGTAGCGGCCGTGCCCCAGCGTGGCCACGCCGGAGCGCAGGACCTCGGTGAGGTCGAGGTCTGTTCCCGGTTCGCGGTACATCTCCTGCGCGGCGATGTCGGAGAACTGTCCGGCGGTCACCAGGTGGGCGCGGGCGTACACGTGCCCGGTTGCGTGGGGATCGTAGAAGGCCCGGCCGCCGGACCACACCGGGGACTCGGTGGCGAAGTACAGCGCGCCGGTGAGTTCCACGGGAACGGAGAGCGCCGGCGGCCGGCTGTCCCGGCAGCCGGGGTAGCTGCGGGACGCTCCGGGAGGCTGTCCGCCGCCGAGGTAGGACATCAAGCGGTTCATGTGCATGTTGGAGCCGTAGGAGGCGTACCAGACCTGCGCGGGTGCGGCGTCTTCGGGCCGTACCGGCTGCAGGCGGCGTGCCGTCGTCACATCAACCGCCTCAGGATGCTCAAACGCCAGGTGGCTGGCAGAGCCGGACTCGCGCTACTGCGCCAGCGGGTCCTGCTCGCAGGGGCCCACCCTATTTGGATCCCGGCCGGGCGGCGGTCCCGGAGCGCGGGCCTCACGGGAGCGGTGCTGGGAAGCCGAGCACGTAGTCGGCGAACACCACGCGCTCGGCCAGCTCGCCGGTGCTCGGCGAGGCGCCGGGCTGTTCGACCTCCCGTACGTAGATCCTCAGTTTGTCGCCGGTCGGCGGGATGGCAAGGGGAGGTAGCGGCGTGTTGAGGGTCCCGGTCACCACGGCTCCCGGAGCCCGTACCCACGTCGTCGCACCGACCGCGCCGTCGAGGCTGGTGAGCGCCCCCTGCCCGGACGGGCTCTGTTCCATGAGCACCTGGACGACGTTCGGCTGGGGGCCGGTCGGGCCGGTCCCGTCGAGCTGCACGTGCAGTTCGGTCCCCTGGCGTTGCACGGTCAGCGTCCGGTCCGGCAGGGTGGCGACCACGTCGGTGTCGACGGAGGCGGACGTGTCCAGACCGGGGAGGCTGCTCGGCTGGTGCCTGGCCACGGTGAGCCGGACGAAGGGGGCGTAGGACTCGGTCGGCGGCAGTTCCACGTCGGCGTACCAGCTCTCTCCCGCCTGCCACACCTCATGCAAGGTCGTGCCGGCGACCGACGCGGCCGATTCGGGTGTGCTCCAGATCGGGTCGCGGCCCAGGAGCGTCTGCTGGACGGCCAGGCGCTCCCCCTGGCCGGTGGTGTACCAGGGGCGGGCCAGCTCGACCTGCAACCGCCCGCCCAGCCGGGTCCGTCGGAAGTCGTCCCACTGCGCCGCGCCGGGAGTCGGTGGGCCCGTCTGCCAGTTGAAGGCGGGCCGCAGGCCCAGCACGACCGGTGGGATCGGCCGGGCGGTGCTGGGCACGTCGACGGCCGGCAGTGCGGTCGAGGCCAGGAAGTTCGCGTCGGGCTCGTCATCGGCGAAGTACTTCCGGAACCGGGACGTTCCGGTTCCGGTGTAGATGACCATGCGGTGCTTGGTGTCGCCGAACTCGTGGCGCAGCGGCGGCAGGTCCTCGTCGGTGGGGTGCATGGTGATCGTCTGGACGGCGGCTGTGCCCGGGGTCGGCGCGGGGGCGTCGTCCCACTCGTCCCAGGCGGCGGTGAGGTACACCTGGGCGGTGCTCGGCGGGTCGAGTTCGAGCCGCGGAGTGGAGGGCACGAGGGTGGTCCAGGTCTGCCCTGGCTGCCGCACCGCCTGGAGCGTGCCGGTCGGATCGCGCAGCGGCTTGCGCACTGCGTGGACGAGCGCGATCTCCCGGGTGGGTGTGACCATCGGGTGCCGTCCGCCGCTGGCGGCGCTTTCGTTGCCGGGCTCCAGCCACTGGCGGATGGCGAACCTGTCCAGGAAGTCGTCGGGCAGGTAGGAGGAGAGTTCCGCGGTGATCTGCTCGGCCTGGCTCAGGCTGACCGTCGCCACCCCGTCACCGGCGCTCCAGGTGAGCTGTGGCTGTCCGCCCGTGGCCCGTTCGACCAGGGTGAGGGTCTTCGTCTTCCGCATCGGCCAGGGTCCTTGCCAGGGGCGGCGGGCGGTGACCGGGACCGGCAGCGCGAGATGGACCACGACGCCTGCGGAAGCGGGGTCCGTGGGCTGCTGGGCCGCCGCCCAGGTCTGGGCGTCGTCGCCATCGAGCATGCCATGCTGCTCGGCGAGCGCCAGGGTGGTGTTCGGGACGGTCAGGGTGAGTGCGGTGGCGGCGGTCGCGTAGCGCGGGTTGGCGGCGAGGAACTGCTCCGCGCTCATGTCCCGGTCGCTGCGGATGACCAGTTCCATGCCGCTCAGTTCGGGTGGTGGCACCGGTTCGAACCTGGTGTACACCACGAGGGAGCTCATGAAGCGGTCCGCCGCCGGATCGTCGGCCGACAGGCCTCCGCCGGCCAGGTCGGCGACGCGGGCCCGTACTTCGTAGCTGTGGCCGAACCGGAGCTCGGGCAGGCTGCCGGGTTCGATGTCGAAGGTCCAGTCCAGCGGGCCGGCCGACTGCCGGGCGCGCGGGGATCCGGGCGGGGGCAGCACCAGGCTCCACCCGGACCACCGGGCGACGATCTCGTCGGCCTGCAGCTGGTCACCGTTCCCGGTCGCCGCGTACGGCTTGACGTGCCCTTCCTCGATCTCGGGGCCGAGGTCGACGCCACCGGCGCGGTAGGTGGCCACGCGGCGGCAGAGCGGCGCCCACTGACCGTCCTTGGGCCGGATGTCGATGCGGTAGCCGAGGAGCAGCTCGTCGGCGTTGAACGTGGCCAGTGCCATGTCGCTGCCGGGCGCCGCGTGGGATGCCGCGCGCGCGTGCCGGTCGTCGAAGTCCGCCTGCCGGTCGCGGCGGACGAGCATGAGCCCGGTCGAGCGCAGGTGCGGCAGGCTGCTGCGATCGCTGCGGGCCGCCTGGCGAAGTCTGGTCACGGCTCCGTCCACGTCGAAGGTGGTGATCTCCCAGCGGGCCTTGCTCCCGGAACCGGTCAGGTCGGCGGAGCGCAGATCGAGCATGCCGGTGGTGAGGTCCCCGGCGGAGGCGGGGAGGAACAGGTGGCCGTCGAACTCGTAGTTGGTGGCCGGGGAGACCAGCGAGGTCAGGCCGGGCGCGCCGATGCTCACCGTGCCGGTCGGGCCGAGTTCGCCGACCGGTAGCGTCAGCTCGACGATCAAACCGAGTGCGTGGAGCACCGCGGGATGCTCGCGCAGCCGTGCCACCTGCTGGTGGAAGTCCAGTTCTGGGGCGGGCGGCGGAGGTCCCTCCGGTACGCGTGAGGGCGTCTCGTGGTCCCAGGACTCGAGCTGGGTGGCGACGTCGTCCGGGGCCTTGGCCGTTGTCGCGTAGGTGTCGATGACCGCGCCCGCGTCCGCCGACGTCGTTTCCACGGAGGTCCCCTGGAACGTGTGCGGGGCGTACGGCCGGACGGGCAGGCCGCCGAGCAGTGCCTGCCAGACCTCGCTCCTGGCCTCGTTGAGGCGGCCCGGCGTGATCGTTTTGACCGTGCCCGCGTTCCGCAGCGTGATCTGGATCGGAATGCCGGGCAGGCGCCTGGGCCAGTCGGCGAGTTCGCTGGCCGTCAGCGGCCCCTTGAGCCGGGGATGGATGGCCAGCCGTAGCACTGCCAGGCCCGCGTTCACCCGGCCGCCGGGGAGTGCCGTCCACACCGTGGAGTCGCCGTTGGTCATGGCTGCCCCGCCTTCCTGAAAGCGCGCCGGTACTCCTGCCAGGCGGCCAGTCCGGTCTCCGCCCCGTCCGCCGGACCCAGGGGAGGGGCCGGACCCACCATCGGGCTGTGCGATGGTGCGTCGCCGCTGATCCGGTACTCGCCGGTGTCCACGGTCACCGAGTCGGAGTAGAAGGTCAGGTCGATGCTGACCACCAGGGTCGCCCGGCCGATCAGCGCGTTGGTGGCGCGCTGATAGCTGAGGGTGATCACGACCTCCAGCGAGACCGAGATCAGACCGAGGATGTCGACCCCGCCCCCGAAGCGCAGATAGCCGCTGAGCTGGGCATCGCCGCCGACGAGCTCGTACCGGACGCCACCGAGGACGTGTACCTCGGCCTTGGCGATGCCGATGCCGATCGAGGCCGACGCGCCGAACTCCAGCGCGGCCTCGAACCTGGTCAGTTTGTTGTCGGTGATGGCCAGATCGACATAGCCTCCTCCGCCGAAGAGCAGCACGTTCAGCGCGAACGGGTTCGCGCGGCTGGCGAAGGCCAGCTGGACCGTCAGCGGGGCGCCGTCCAGCGGGACGGTGACGCCGAGCCGGAAGAGGATGTTGCGCAGGCTGAACCCGACGGTGGTGACTTCGGGAATGGGCAGCGAGTACCCGACGGAGATCTGTTGGGGCGTCACCGCGATGTCGGGTACGACCGGGCCCAGTTGCACCTTGGCCAGGAGCTCCTTGAGCAGATTCAGCGGGCCGGCGACGTCCAGGGTGACGCCGTGGACCTCCAGCCGGGGCGGCCGGTCGTCCTCCTGGGTGTAGGTCATGGAGCCGATGCCGACGTCCAGCAGCCCGAGTTGGAGCGTGAAGTCGTTGATCACGCAGCTGGTGGTGAGGTGGTCCGGCGAGCGGACGACGGTGAGGTTAAGCGTCGTCAAGGGACCGGCCTTGAACGGTGCGAGGTCCTTGAGGACGACGTTCTGCCAGGTCATCCTCGCCGAGTTGGGCGGAATGAGCGTGATCTCCGGTGGCGCGTCCAGGCTCGGGGCGAGGTCCTTGAGCGAGAGGCCGAGGATCCGCGCGGTGTCTCCGAACACCCGGGCCGCGCTGAGCTTCCCGGCCGCGTCCTTGAGCAGGCCCGCCTGGGCCACCGGGCCGTACAACCGGGAGATGGCATCGGCGGCGAACGACGGGGTGACCAGAGCGCCCGCCCGTCCCGCGAAGTCGGCGCCGTAGGAGCTGCCGGCCTCGAACAACAGTGGCAGTGGCTCGGCCGCACCGACGTCGAGGAAGTTGTCGTTGAACGTGAGCGGGATCAGCTTGTCGGGATCCCCCAGGAGCGTCCGCAGCGCGGGCAGCGCGGCCGTCAGCCGTTCGATCTGCGGATGGAAGCTCTCGCCGAATGCTGTTCCGACAATGGTCACCTCGTGCACCTCGTGCACATCGGCCGGTTTCGGGTCGTGTGCCCTGACGAGGTCGATCGGTACTCCGGGCAGCGGCACGGTGGCCCGGTCGTAGGCCGTCCGCAACTGCTCGGCCACGTCGGCATCGGTCAACGAGCGGAACCCCGGCAGATCCGGTGTCGGATCCAGCGTGAAGTCCGCCACGAAGATCAGTGGCAGGTCGAAGGACACATCACCTGCCGGGCCACGGCCACGGACCGGGAACTGGACCGGCGGCGTGAAGAACAGCCTGAACGACTGTGTCGCCAGCGCCTCGAGCTCGGTGACGTGGGCCTGGGCCGCGTCGATCTGGGGCTGCAGGTCGAGGAACTCGACGGCGGGCCCGAAGCCTTCCTGCGCCAGTTCGTTGACATCCCGGACGCGGTGACCCTGGGCGTCCAGGACCTGGGCCAACCGATCGATCTCGGCCTGGAGTTGCTGAGCCCGTTGGGAGAGTTGGAACACCACCTGATTGGGCAGCGTGGGAATGTTGCGGAGTTCCTGGGAGAGTTCCGAGGCCTGCGCGAACAGATCGGCGAGCTCCGGTGACTCCGGATCCGCGATCTGCAGCTGGTCGATCCGGTTCTGGATGTCGCTGAGCTGGTTGGAGATCTGGTTCGCGGCGTCCCGGTTGACCTGGTCGTCGGCGAGTTGTTGCTGAATGCCGGCCAGCTCTGCCCAGGCGTCGCTCAGCTGGGACACCTCCGGCGTTCCGAGTTCCTCCGGCGGGCGGAACCGGTGACCCTCCAGATCCACCTGGGCTGCCAGATCGGCGGACCGCGACCGTAGTCCATCGAGCTCGTCGCGCACCTCGGTGAGCATCGGAACGGGCCGGACGTAGTTCTGCCAGACCGGATCGGGCAGGTCGTCGTACCAGAGCGTGGTCAGCTCGAAGGCGTCGAACGGAAACTTGCGGTGGACCGGGTTGTCGCCGGTCGAGAACCGGACCGGCTCGGTGACGGCCAGCGTTCTTCGCTGCCGGAGCGCGGCCGGCCCGTCGCCGATCCCCCGTTCGGTCAGCACGGTGAGGACCGCCCGGTGCCCGAGCGGGTAGAGCACACCCTCGGTCGCGATGCGCACCCTCTGGTCGCGTCCGACCGCGACGTTCTGCTCCCACTGGAACGTGCCCCAGTCGCCACGCGCGGTCAGTGCCCCGCCGAGTGAGGTCAGTTCCAGACGCTGGACATCGGGGAGCTTTCGCTGGCTCTCCGCCACGATCCGCGCCCGGTCAGGACCGTCCACCGGGGTGAGGAACCCCAGGTTGACGCCCGGCCGGGCATCGGCGGGGCGTACTTGCCCGGCGGACAGGCGAGTACGCCACAGGCCGACGTCCGCGGTGGGGTTCGACCGCAGCGCCTGGGCCGGATGATCGCTGGTCGCGGCGGCCGCAGGCGACAGCAGGAGCCCCCATGGCAGTTCGATCGCGGTCTGCTCCTGGACCTCCGCCGTGCCGAGGGCCTCCAGGAACCCGTCCACCGTCAGGTCGATCACGGTCCCCACGGCCACCCGGTAGACGACCTGGCTGGTTCCCGACAGCTGCGCCCGGGCCAGACCGTTGCCGGTGACCTCCTCGGCCAGGTGCTGCGGCGGGAAGAGAGCCGTCACCAGGGCGGGCTCGGACACCGCTCGGAGGCGCGATCCGTCCAGCTGGAAACCGGACCAGTCGACGCCGAGAACCACGAGATCATCGGGTCGTACGAGCAAGAGCATGGCGGGCCTGCTCTCCGTCAATGAACTGAGAACTGTGCTCGGGAGAGGAACCGGCTGAACGCGGGGGGCTACCGGCACTCGGCCTGGTTCCAGGGTTGCACCGGGATGGACCCTCCGCATGCGCGGATGTGCGATGGACGCAAGAGATGAAGTGGCATGGCCGATCTGTGGTCTTGAGGTGTTGGAGTCACCACCGAGTTGCAGACATGCGGAAGCCGCGTGACGGTGGGACAAGAACTCCGCGCGGTCACGTGCACGCTTGCGGAAGGTGCAACGGAAGCCCTCGAGGCGTGGTGGGGGAGCATCTGCGCGCCATGCCGCGGTTTCCTCGCGACGCTCGAGTTTCTGACCAGGGAGGCGCGATGCCGCACGTCGCGGTCAATCTCATCTACGTGGGCTGGGAGAACTTCACAACCGATGACCTGGCGGTCGTGGACGCGGCCTGCTGGGCGACCCGCCAGGTCTATTGGCAGATCGGGTTCGACATGTTCGGCTTCGACGCCTACTCCATTGGAGTGACCGACGCTCAAGGATATTCGTACATCGACAGCGATTCGGAAGCCCAGTGGCTGACGTCCGAGTGGACCATTCCCGGAAACGCTGTCGACGTCTTCCTGGTGAAGAGCTACGTCGGTCCGACAGCCGGCCTCTCGCCGGTCAAGGGCACGTGCAACAAGTACGAGACCTGGCCGAGCATGACCGGCGCGGTCGTGGAACTGGTCGGGCCCGCCACCAACGGCGTCATGCCGCACGAGATCGGCCATTACCTCGGTCTGGATCACGACGGTGATCCGGCCAACCTGATGTACAGGTCCGTGGATGCCGGGGGCTTCACCAGCGTGCCGCTCCTCACTTTCGGCCAGAGCCTCACGATCGCCCAGCACTGCTTCACCACCCTGCCGTGAGGAGTTGACCGTCATGATGTACCTCGACGTCCCTGCCGAGCGGCTGCAGCGCGACACGATGGCCGCCGCGCTCCGGGGTGCCACCGCGGTGATGACGGCAGGGGAGGCCGTGAGCGTCCTGTCGAATGCCGCAGTCGACGTGCCGGAACGTGATGACCTCCTGGACGAGACCGTGGCCGCGGACGACGTCGCCGACACCGTCCGTGGCGCCGCCCTGCGGGCCCTGGCCAGGACGGCGCCCGACCGCGCTGTCGCGGCGGCTCGCAACGTGCGCGATCCGGGCGAGCAGGTCGCTCTCGCCGCCATCGCGACTCTGGGCCGGCTGGGCGGACCGGCCGACGCGGCAGCAGTCGCGCGGCTCGCCGGCGGCACCGCGGTGACTCCGGTTGTCGTCGCCCGGGCCGACTTCGCCCGGACACTGCTCGCGCACCGCTTCGGCCTGAAGAATCAGGGCGAACCACCGTCGCTCGATCTGGTGGCGGAGCCGGGATCGACGGCGGACGCCTTCGTGTCGAACGCGACCGGCGTGACGGGTGCATCGGCCATTCTCGCGGCCGTGCGCGACTGGGCGCCCGAGGTCTCGGGGGAGACCCACGTCGTTCTGGCCATCGCCTGCCGGGAGCAACTGATCCATCTCGTCCTCCGCCGCGAACTTCTGGATGCCCAGGGCCGCACCGGCCTCCTGGCGGCGCCCGCGGTGCTCGGCTTCGTCGTGAGTCCGAACCCGGAGCACGGCAACCCGGGCGTCGCTCTTCTCGTCCTCTCCCAGCCCACGGCAGTCGGCCTTGCGCTGAAGGCGACCCGGACAACCGGCGAACCGGTGTACTCGGGAACCGCGGAGCCCACGGCGAACTCCGCCGGCCTGGCCGCGGACCTGTACGCCGTCCGCCGTCCCGGCGCTCCCGCCTGCCACATCCGCGGCCTTGTCTCCGAAACGGGGATCGAGGTCTTCGGCCGCTCCGGACACACCGCCGCGATCCCGCCCCGCGTGCCCGAACGCCGCCCGGAGGGCGACCCGAGCAAGAGGTCGTAGACCGTCCGGAACAGCGCTGACGACTCCTGGCAGAGTGCGTTCGCGCCGCTCACCACCGAGCCGATGAGCACACCGCCTGTCCGGGCTCGGATCCGGCTGAGTCGGTTTCCTACTTGTTCTCGCCGGGCTTGCCGGTGTTAGCCGTCGCTCGGGGTGTCGCCGCCGGCCTTGGCCGGGTCCTGGCCAGGGGAGGCGGGGACGGTGGCGCCGGGTTCGGTGTGGTTGCCGTCGTCGCCGGACTTCCCGGTGGTGCCGGTCCGGTTGAGCTGGAAGGCGAAGAGGAATGCGGCCACGGCGAGGGTGGCGGTGATCCAGATGGTGATGCGGCGCCTGTGAACTTCCGGTGGTGAGTGCGGGCGTTGGAAGGGACCGGGGGGCGGGGGTCTACCAGGCGAAGTCTTCGGTGTGGATGGTGTCGCGGCGGGCTCCGGCGCCGCGTGCGGCCTTGCGGACCGCGGTGAGCCAGGTGGGCGGGCCACAGACGTAGATGTCGCAGTGGGCGATGTCGGGGACGAGGTCTTGGAGGGCCTGGGTCGTCGCTGACGTGGGTGGGGCCGGCGGCCTGCCAGGAGGTGTCGGCGCGGCGGGAGCCGGGCAGGAAGATCAGCTCGATGCCGCGGTGGGCGGCGAGGGCGCGGAGTTCGTCCGCGAAGACGGCGTGTTGGGTCCTGCTGCAGCGGTAGATGAGGGTGGCTTCGCCGGGGGAGTAGGGGGTGTCCTCGAGGAGGGCACGCAGGGGGGTGATACCGATGCCGGCGGCGATCAGGAGCATGCGGGGCTGTGCGCGTTGCAGGGCGGTCAGGGTGCCGTACGGGCCTTCGACCAGGACCCGGGTACCCGGCTGCAGCCGTGCGGCGCGTTCGCTGCCGTCGCCGGCGGCCTTGACGGTGATGCGCAGCCGGTCAGGGGGTGGGTGCGGCGGACAGGGCGTACGGGTTGCAGCGGGACCAGCCGGGGCCGCCGAGCGCGACGGCTACGCCACCATCGAGGTTGACGGGCCTGCCGCAACGGGCGGTTCCGGGCCATGTCATCCGCACTCAGCTCGCGGGGACGCCGCCTTCGGCGCGGGAGGCACTCTCGGTCGCCGCCATGTCCTGCGTGCCGATGACGCCGAGCAGCGCAAGCTGAGCGGCACCCTCGGTACCGGGCGGGGCAGTGAACCACAACAGGCGCTGGCGGCCGTCCTCGCTGAACAGACTGTGGCAGTCCAACTCGATGACGCCCAGCGTGGGGTGCACGATGCGCTTGTGATCGGTGCGGCGCAGGCCGACGTCGTGGGTGTCCCACAGGGCAGCGAATTCCGCGCTGCGCCGCCGCAGTGCGGCCGTCATTCCGGCGACCTCGGGGTCGCGGCTCCGGCGGGCGGCGACGGCGTGCAGGTCGGCGACGAAGACCCGTGAGTGGTGCGGATGGTCCTCGGGCGGGTAGACCGCGCGGGCGGCCGGATCGGTGAACCAGCGGTACGCGAAGCCGGTGGCCGGGCCACGCGGTTCCGGAGCCCGGCCCAGCAGGGCCGCGGCCAACTCGTTCTGGACGAGGGTCTCGTGCAGGTCGGTGATGACCTGAGCCGGGGTGGTGGCCAGCCGGTCCAGCAGCCCGAGCAGGGCGGGCTGGACGTGCCGCCCGGTCGCGGCGGGACCCGATGCGGGCAGCGGGCGGTCGGCGAGATGGAACAGGTGGTCGCGCTGGTCGCCGCCCAGCCGCAGCGCCCGGGCGAGGGCGGCCAGCGTCTGGGACGAGGGCTGGGCGCCGCGTCCGCGCTCCAACTCGGTGTAGTAGTCGGCCGACAGGCCCGCCAGTTGCGCGACTTCCTCGCGCCGCAAGCCCGGCACCCGGCGCCGGGGCCCGGCGGGCAGGCCGACGTCGGCCGGCCGGATCCGATCACGCCGGGACCTGAGGAACGCCGCAAGCTCGGGAAGGTTCACCCGCTCATCGTCGCCTCTCCGGCGGGGTCCGAGCCAGGGGCTGGTGACCCCTGGGTGGGCTCAGCCCTGGCCGGAGCAGGCGACCAGGACGGATGGTTGCCGCATCGGGGTCGGCCTCCTGCTCGTTGTGAGCAGGTCCGGCGCCCCCCGCACGAAAAGAGAGCACCATGCCTTTCGCGAACTTCAAGGTCCCCGCCGGCACCCTCACCGCAGAGCAGAAGGAGCAGATCATCACGCGCACCACCGACCTGTACGCCGAGGTCTTCGGCGACCGCGCCCGGGCCACCACCCTCGTACTGGTCGAAGAGGTCGCCGACGCCGGATGGGGTATCGGCGGCGGTGTCCTGACGCTTGCCAAGATCGGGCAGACGCCGCAGGAGTGAAGGCCTGGCGGCCGGTGGTCGTCCGCAGCGCGGCCGCATTCACCCGTCCCGGCCCCGGACCGCGCGGCCCAGGGACACGGCTCGGCGAATCCATCTGTACGGGCCTGGTGCCGGAGTATTGGTGTCGGCATGTGTCGCACGCATGATCTATCCTCCTGAGGACCTGGGGAGGGATCTGTGCTGGTGACGCATGGTGTGAGGAGACGGCTGGCCGCGGCCGTTCTGGTGGCCGTCGTGGGATGGTCGTCGACGGGCTGCGCTGGGGGAGGCAGCCGTTCGGAGCCGGCACCCGTCGTGGAGCAGACCATCGCAACGGGGTCGAAGGACTCCGCTGCAGGTCTGAAGTACCTGCCCGAGAAGCTCGGCGCGGACGGCATCACGATCACTGTCGGAGATCCTGGCGCGCCGGTGACGGTGCTCCTTTACGAGGATCCGCGGTGCCCGGTCTGTGAGGAGTTCGAACTCACCGGCGCCGGACCGGCATTGCAGGCCTTGACGGTGCAGCGTGATGTGAAGACCCAGTACGTGCTGGCGTCCTTCCTCGATGAGAGGCTGGGAGGCAGCGGCTCGAAGAAGGCGGTCAATGCGTTGCGGGCGGCGCTGGACGCGGGCAAGTTCGCCGAGTATCACGCGGTGCTCTACCAGAATCAGCCCGAGGAGTCCGTCGACGGCTACACCGACGCGTTTCTCCTGCAACAGGCCACGAAGGTCGCGGGTCTGCGCAGTCCGGCCTTCGACTCGGCCGTCAAAACGATGAAGTACCGCGCCTTCGTCAGCGCCTCCCAAACGGCATATGACGCGGCCACTCCTGACCACCGCGGACCGGGTACGCCCACCGGCGTGATCAACGGAAGGCGGATCCCCGAGGCCTACTCCGGCGTCCTCTTCGAGCCCTCGACGTTCCGCATGTTGATGCGAGCGGTACAGCAGGATCCCGCAGCCTGGCTGACCCTGAAGTAGACGGTGCTTCGTCGCCCGGCGGGCGTGGGGCCGCCCCCA
Organism: Streptomyces fildesensis; assembly: GCF_016107395.1. Classification (GTDB taxonomy): domain Bacteria; phylum Actinomycetota; class Actinomycetes; order Streptomycetales; family Streptomycetaceae; genus Actinacidiphila; species Actinacidiphila fildesensis. Next base: position 22,344 of record NZ_JAAIKO010000057.1, on the reverse strand, counting down.
ACGAACGCGTCGGCGCGCGCGGACAGGCGCGCATGGGCCGCCTCTTGGGAGGCGGCCCATGAGCGGTTCGGTTTCCGTGCCGCTTCCTTAGCGGACACCGGCCCGGTCGCGTGGAGCGGGCGGTGTGTCAGGTCGTGATGGTGGCGACCGCGTCGAGGCCGTAGGTGCGGGCGTAGCCGTTCTCGGTGCCGACGAGCAGGTCGACGACCTCGAAGTAGCGGTCCCAGAACGGAGTCTCCCGCAGCGCGTCGATGAGGAGCTGGTAGGCGTGGTGATCGTCTGCTTCCCAGACCCAGACATCGGTGACGCGTGCGGAGTAGAACTCGGTGTCGTAGAAGCGTGACCGGACGCCGGTGGTTTTGGCCTCGATCGCGGGGACGACCTGGGTGGTGAAGGCGTCCACCCGCTCCTGGACGGTCAGGGCAAGCCATTCAGGTGTGGTCTTGACGAGCAGGAAAGCGGTCACCGGTGCTTCGGCTTCCTCAGTGGGCATGACGGGTCCTTCCCAAGTGGCAGGGGGTCTCGATGTGATGGCCCGGTTCAGGACAGGACGGCGGGCTTGAGGGTCCGGGCGCACACCTGCTCGAAGGTGGTGGGAGAGGCGGTGTCCGGGGTACGGGTGACGCCGGCGTCGAGACCGTTGTCCTTGGCCTGCTTCATGTCGACGATGCCCTGGACGAATTCCTCGTTGAGGCCGTAGCCGACGAGGGTGCTGTGCAGCTCGTCGAGCGACTGGCGCTCGTAGCGGACGGGGCGGCCCAGCTGCTCGGTCATGATGCGGGCCAGGTCGTTGGGTGACAGGTCCTGGGGCCCGAGAACCGGGACGTCGGCGACGTCGGTCCAGGAGCGGTCCAGCAGCAGGCGGGCGGCGACGGCGGCGATGTCGGCGACGGCGACGAGGGGGGCCTTGCGGTCGGCGTCCAGGACGTCGGTGAAGACGCCCTTCTCGCGGATCGAGTCGGCCTCCTCCAGGAAGTTCTCGAAGAAGGAGGGGTTGGCCAGGGCCCGGTAGGAGACACCGGTTTTCGCGATGAGGTCGTCCACGGCGAGGGAGACGGTGACGAGTCCGGCGCGGTCGGCGACCGGAGTGCCGCGGCCGAGCGCGGAGACGCCGACGACGTGTCCGACGCCGTGGGCGGCGAGCGCCTCCGCGGCGGGGTCGGTGAAGCCGCAGTAGGCGTCCATCGGGGCCAGAGAGGAGTCCGGGGGGACGAGCCAGAAGACGGCGTCCGCGCCCTCGAAGGCCCGGTCGACGACCTCGGCGTCGCCGTGCGAGCCGATGACCACCTCGACGCGTTCGCGCACCGCGTCAGGGAGCCGGGCGGGGTCGCGCACGATCACCCGCAGTTCCTCCCCGTGGGTGGGGGCGGCCTCCAGCAGCAGGGGCAGCAGGTGGCGGCCGATGTTCCCCGTGGGAGCAGTGATGACGATCATGAAAACCTCGTAGGTCGTGCCGGATCGGTATGCCCTTCATCCTGCTGAGGACCACGGCAATGCCACAATGGGAACTTCGGCACGCAATCATTGCCTGAAATGGAATTACCCTGGTGAACAGCTCTGATCCGGTCATCGACGCCAACCTCGCCGTCGCGCTGGGCGCCCTGCTGACCGAGCAGAGCGTCACGCGCGCCGCCGCCCGCCTGCACACCTCCCCGGCGGCCATGAGTCGCACCCTCGCCCGTCTGCGCCGCATCCTCCAAGATCCGCTTCTGGTCCGGGCAGGGCAGACCATGGTCCCCACTCCGCGCGCCCAGGCCCTGCGCGACGAGGCCGCTGTGGTGGTGCGCAGCCTGGAAGCACTGCTCGCCCCCGGCACCGTTGTCGATCCCGCCACCTTGCGCAGCACCTTCACTCTCCAGGCCGCCGACCTGGTCGGTGCGGCGCTGGCCTCCGGCCTGCTGCTACTGGCCCGGCAAGAGGCGCCGGGTATCTCCTTGCGTTTCCGGGCCGAGGAGTTGGAGGCTGAGCCGGCCCTCCGAGACGGCCGGATCGACCTGGAGATCGGATCCATCGACCACGTCGATCCCGAAACCCGGGTCGAAAAGCTGGTCACCCTGCGGATGGTGGCCGCCGTCCGGCCCGGTCACCCCCTGACCGAGGGACCCCTGACCCCGGCCCGGCTCGCTGCCGCCGACCATGTCGCGGTCAGCCGACGCGGCCGGTTCACCGGTCCCCTCGACACCGCCCTGGCCGAGCACGACCTGCGCCGGCGGGTGGCTGTTGTCCTCCCCAGCCATCTGGCCGCGATGGCCCTTGCCGCCCGCAGCGACGTCGTCTGCCTGGTCCCCGCAGCGCTCCCCGGAGCGACCCCCTCACCCCTCACCGCCGACGCCACTGCCCTCGGCCTGCACCTGCTCGATATCCCCTTGCCTCTGCCGCCACTGACCATCGGCATGGCCTGGCATCCCCGCCAGGCAGCCGACGGAGCCCACCACTGGCTCCGCGACGCCGTCCGCCGGACTCTTCGCGCACCAGGAGGTTCGACCGCCTGACGTCTGCGACGGTCGGCGTCAAAGGCACTCGGGGGTCAGCCAAGTCCGCTCGTAGTTCACCCCGTTCACCGTGACCCGGCCAAAGAAGTGGACGCACTTCGTCGCCGCGCCGTACACGTCGATGAAGCCGGCGTAGTCGTTGTAGGTGCCCGAGTCGTACCAGGACGTCTGCCAGTCCCCGCGGCGAACGACGATCTCCATGTGATGCGCACCGGGGATTCCCTCGCCGGCCCGCGCGCAGTAGGTGCCGCCCTTGTAGGTGCCGTGGTACCAGATCTGCAGGTACCCGAGTTCCGTGGTGCCGTTGCGCAGGGTCACGTTCTTCCACGTTTGGCCCGGGCAGGAGTTGAACGGTCCGCCGTAGCCGGGCGGAGCGTCTGCCGGATCGGTCGCCGACGCGGCCGGCGCCTGCAGCAGGCTCGCGATCATCACGAGAATCCCCAGCACGAACGCCCTTCGCCTCGACGTCGGCCCTTTCAGAATCTTCATCTCGTTTCCCCGGTTCCGCTCGCACAGGTCGTCATGCCGGGCACAGGTCCCGACGATGACAGTCGGCGACCACCCGGACAAGGCGCGCGGCGCAGTTGGCAAAAACCCGCTTGCAACAACAGTTCGGATCGGTGAGTCGCCAACGTTGGCCGAGCCGGCACCGTGATGGCGTGGTGAGGACCGTGTGAACTCGGCCCCGCGCAGCACGGCGTGACACCATCCGTGTGCGGCACTGCCGCGTGTTGGCCTTGTTCGTCGCCGGTTACGGCCAGTCGTGCGGGACTGCGATGCCGCTCGGCGCGGGGACGATCCGGCGTCGCCCCTTGGCCCAGGCGATCACCGTGCCGATCAGCCCGGCCAGCGCGATGATCAGCCCGGCACCGAAGGACACCTCGTAAGGCATCAGCGCTCCGGCGCCGGTCGTCGTCCGGGCGGACACGGCGGAGGCGGGGACGGTTCCCTGCTCCATGTCGAGGTGGAAACGGGAGTCGAGGGAGTCGACGCGATTGTCGCCGAGCAGGAAGAGCCGCCCGGGAGGGACGATCACGTCGTAGTCGCGGAGCAGCCCGTTGGTCACCCCGTTGAGGACGTAGGGCTCGTCGAGCGGCTTGCCGTTCACCGTCACCTTGCCCTGCACGGCGCAGCTGGCCCGGTCCCCGCCGACACCGATCACTCGCTTGATGACGGATCCGGAAAATTTCCACTGCGGAATGTCGATCACGACCACGTCACCGCGTCGCACCTGGTTGCCTTCGATCCTTTCTGCGACGATTTTGCTGTCGTGTTCAAAGGTCGGCCGCATCGCGTCGCTCGGCTGGGAGAGCAACTGGATGTTCATTCGGAACGCGACGATGTCGCTCAACACCAGCAGCACCCCGGCCGCCAGTACGGCACACGAGACGATGAGAGCTTTCCGATTCGCTCTGCGAACGGGCACCGGCGACCGTGAACCCGCCGGATTCTCCATGTCGAACCTTCCCCCACACTCCCGATGGCCCCCGCTGATCGGACGGCACGGGAGCATCGTAGAGAGGGCTCCGCACCATGCGGAGCGGGGCCCCCGGAACGAGGAGAAGCTGGTTGGGCGTCGGCCGCCGAACGCCGGCCCGGTAGTGGCCTGAACGTCGCTGAGCAGGTTCACCGGTCGACCGTCCGGGGGAGTGGTCCGGCGTCTGGCGTCGGCTCCGCGCCTTGACGAAGAGAATGATTAGCGACCATACTACTTTGCATGGCACAGGAACCGAGGCCCGAGGAAATCCCCACGCTGGATCAGGCCCGTTACCAGATCCGGCGTTACGGCCTCGACGTCGACCCCCAGGCGGTGCTCGTCGCGGTGCGCCTGATGGCGGCCGGGGCCCGGCTCGGCCAGGCGGTCGAGGTGCACTTCTCCCGGTTCGGCCTGTCTGCCGGACGCTACCGTCTGCTGGCCGACCTGGAGGACGCGGACGGCGAGAAGTCCCCCTCGCAACTTGCGGCGAGCCTCGGCGTGTCCAGGGCGACCGTGACGGGCCTGCTCGACGGCCTGGAGCGGGACGGGCTGGTGCTGCGTCGTCCGTCCGCCGAGGACGGCCGTTCCGCCGTCGTCGTGCTCACCGCCCGGGGGGCGCGCAAGATGCGGGAGTTGGCCCCGGAACACTTCGGTCGGCTCCAGGCGATGGTGGACCCGCTCAGCGCCGAGGAGCGGACGGTCTTCCTGGACCTGCTGGGCCGTCTCGTTCGGGGTATTCCGGCGCTGACGCAGGACTAGCCGCCGGGGCTCGCGGCCCCCTTGTGTCCTTTGTTCACCACCCCTGTGGGCTGGGCTTTCTCTGCCCATATAGTTAGGAGACTAATCAAATGCTTGATGAACCGGGCGGCTCCGGGCCGCCCCGCTTCACCCTGTGGCGAGAGGTCCTGGTGGCCTACCTGGCACCAGCGTTGATGGCCGGCGCGGGAGGCGTCGCGAGCGCCCAACCGGACCTGACCATCGCCGCCTGCACCTCCATAGCGGGCACCTCGGCGGTGGTGGCCACGCTGATCGGCTCGTGGCTGCAGCGCCGCCGCGCCCGGGGCGGGTGGCTCACCGCGGCGCCGCGTATCGTCCCGACACTCGCGCTCGCCATCGGGGCCGCAGTTGTCGGAGCCCTGGTCGCCTGGCTGGTCACCGGCTGGACGCCGGGCGGGACCACAGAGCTCCACGGGTCGTGGCCCGACCGCCTCCGACTGGACCTACCGCTCTCCTCGGCCCTCGCCGCCGGGATCATCACCTGGCGCTGGCGCGGAGCACACACCATACGAAGGGCACAGCGATGATCGTCATCATGGGAGCCACCGGGGCAACCGGCAGCGCACTCCTCCAACGCCTGGTCGCCCTCGGGGTGCCGAGCCGGGCACTGAGCCGCGACCCCGACCGGCTGTGGGCCGGTCTCGACGAAGCGGCCCGGACACTGGTCGAGGTCCGAGCAGCCGACGCCCAGGACCCGAAGTCGCTGCGGAGCGCCTTCCACGGCGCCGACCAGCTGTTCATCAGCATGGTCAACAGCCCGGCACAGGTGGCTCTGGAAACCCGCGCCATCACCATCGCCGCCGACAGCGGCATCCGGCACATCGTCAAGCTTTCCGCCCCGGCGGCCGCCCCGGACTCCCCGGTCGCCATCTCCCGCTGGCACCACAGCATCGAGGAGGTCCTGCGTGACACCGGCCTGACCCACACCCTGCTGCGCCCCTACGCCTTCATGCAGAAACTGCTGACCCTGGCGCCAGCGATCGTGGCTCGAGACGTCGTCCTCGGCGCGTTGGGGGACGCCGCCTGCAACTACGTCGACTGCCGCGACATCGGCGACGTCGCCGCCGAGGCTCTCCTGCGACCCCAGATCGCCGGGCAGACCTACACCCTCACCGGGCGGCGGACCTTCAGCCAGCCCGAGTTGGCCGAGCGGCTGAGTTTGGTGCTCGGACGCCGGATCCAGTACGTCGACCTGCCGCCCGCGGCCATGCGGCAGAACCTGGTCGAGCACGGCGGCCTGCCCAACTGGCTGGCCTCCCACATCGTGGAGATCCAGCAACTGGCCGTGACCCGGCCGGAACAGCCCACGGACACCGTCTCCCGGATCCTGGGCCGCGAACCCCGCACTCTGGAGGCCTTCCTGAGCGAGAACATCCAGCACTTCCGCCCAGGCAGTCTCGCCGACCGTCGCTGACCCCGCCAGTGGTGCACGGCTCCGGGCCGGGCGCACGGCGCACGGCCCGGGACCCGTTCGCGGATCGATGGAAGCAGCTGAACCGGTGGAAGCGGCTGGGGCAGCCGAAGCAGACGGCACCGGCTGCGGCACCGAGGTGCTGCTGCGGGCTCCCGGCCGGTGAAACAGCCGTCGGGCCCCAGGGTGCCGAAGATCCAGATATCTGAGGCTGGGGCGTGCCGGCCCGTGATCCCATCACACACGCGAGTCGCGGTGGCCGCCCGGCCAGTTGGCCCAGCTTGGCTCTGCGCGTTGCACCACGTCGGGACCTGCATTTCGTCGGTTTGCCCTACCTGGGCGGCGATTGCAATGTACTGAGCACCGCATGGCCTCCCGCAGGATGAAGACGCGATTCGGCCACTTCCTCGTCCTCTCAGGATTCGCCTGACGAATCATCTCGGCAGGTGAATCCTGACGGAATGACGGAAGCTCCCAAGGGCATCGAACCGCCGGAGCCATCCTCCGACCCGAAGCTGGTGCCTCCCGTGACCCCGATCGAGGAGACGGATGTCGTGCACGTCAACGCTCCGGCCGCAGCAGGCACCCGGTGACGCGACCGGAAGGGTTGGCCGCGTCGTGCGCGCTGGGACAGGTCTTCGCTGTGAGGCACGGTCAGAGCACCGCTAACGTGGCGTTCGCCGAGGCCGCCCGCACCGGATCGATCGATTTACCGTTGGCCGGTACCGACGCCGCGGTGCCGCTGTCTGTCGGGGGAGTGCAGCAGGCCCAGGCGCTGGGCCAGTGGCTGGCCGCTCTCCCTCCGGGTCACCGTCCGGGCCGCGTCGTCTGCTCGACCTACTTGCGAGCCCGGCAGACCTGGTCGGTCATGGCAGAGACCGCAGCAGCGCTTGGGCACGTGCCGCCGCCGCTGCTGGTCGACGAGCGGCTGCGGGACCGGGAGATGGGCATCTTCGAACTGCACACTCCGGAGGTGATCCTGGACCGGGCGCCGCAGGAGGCCGAGCGCCGCGCCCGGGTCGGTGAATGGGCCTACCGGCCGCCGGGCGGCGAGTCGCTTGCCGACGTCGCGCTGCGCGTCCGTGATCTGTTCGCCGAACTCAACGCTGCGGCGGTCGGGCAGCGGGTGCTGCTCGTCGCTCACGACGCCGTCGTCGTGGCCCTGCGCTACGTGATTGCCGGCATCGGCGCGGCCCGGCCGGACGGGACAACCCTGGTGCCGAACGCATCGGTGTCCACATGGACCGGCGACGGCACCCGGCTGCACCTGGCCCGGTTCGGCGACACGACCCACCTGAACCACCTGGAAGTACCGGCATGACCACGCAGACAAGAGGAGCTGTTCCGTTCGACCCGTGCGCCACCCACTCGGTGTCGAGCTGGGAGGGCGATGGGCCCCACTGGAACCAGCAGACCGGTAGCCATGCCACCGCGACGTTCTACGACCAGAGCGGCGACTTGCCGATGAGCGCTCCCATCAGCGCCAATGCTATCGAGGAGCTGGTCCGGCGGTGGGACGAACGCCAGCGCGCGTCAGTCCAGCCGCCCGAAGCAGTCCCATATTGCTGGGCGGTGTTGCGTCACTTCCGGCGCAGTACCACGTAGCCGTGTGCGGCGAAGACCTGGCGGAATCCGCTGACCTCGGAGGGGCCGGGTTGGGTGCCGATGCCCGTGCGCTCGGTGTCGGAGACGATCCAGTCGACCGGCTGGCGGCGGATGTCGGTGATGTCCGGGGCGAAGAGGAAGACGCTGGCGCGGTCGGTGAGGTGGGGGGCGAGGTTGTGGCCGGCAGCGACCCGGGCGCCGTTGGGTATCAGGCTGACGGCTTGCCGGGCGGCCGTGATGCGCGGGGTGTCGGACCAGAAGCCGGGGGTGACGATCCGGGCCAGCGGGAAGAAGGCGCCGATCGCGGCAGCGGTGAGCGCCACGGCGAGCGGGATGCGGCCACGGAACCGCGACGCCGCCTTGCCCCGGCAGACCGCGTCGATCAGGGCGAAGAACACGATGGGCATGAGGACCGCCGAGTAGTGGAAGTAGATGCCCCAGTACGAGGGGTTGTCCGACAGGAAGCGCCAGGCGAGCGTCGGCAGGGCCAGGAGCAGCAGCGGGCTGCGGGCGGCGAGGAACAGGGTGGGCAGCAGGGTCATCAGGAGCGTCAGGGCCTTCGTGCCGCCGGCGGCCAGGGTGCCGGCTGGGTTCTGCGAGCCGAGGTAGACGTAGCCGCCGCCGGGGTTGACATGCGGGATGACGACCAGCACGGCCAGCGCTGCCGCGGCGGGCCCCAGCACGCACAGCGTCAGCCCCGCCCGGCGGGCGGTTCCTGGTCCTCGGCACAGCAGGAGCAGTCCCAGGACCAGGACCGTGGCCCCCAGGTCTTCCTTGACCAGCAGCAGTGCTGATGCCCAGGCCGCGCAGGCGGTCCAGCGGCGTTCGAGGTAGGCGGCGAGCGCGAGGGCCAGCAAGGGCAGGGCGAAGGCCACTTCGTGGAAGTCGAAGCCGATGAGGTTCTGGATGCCCCAGCTGAGCGCGTACGCGGTGCCGATCAACGGGCCGCCGCTGCGCGTCACGATGTAGACGGACCACGCCGCCAGCGCGGCCTGGGCGATCAGCAGGGTCTCGATGTGCGGGAACAGTCCGTAGAGCGGGGTGAGGATGGCGAGGATCGGATGGAAATGGTCCCCCAGCAGCGGGAAGGCGACGTCCTGCAGCCCTGGCCCGGCGGTCGCCGCGCGGATCTGCGAGGTAGGCGGATGCAGGTCGGCGTAGGCGCGGACGCCCTGGCCGAAGATGCCCAAGTCGTAGGCGCCGGTGTCGAAGCGGGCGTGATGGCGGAGCGCGTAGAGGGCGTAGAGGGCGAAGGACGCGAGCCCCAGGGTGGCGGCGGGCCGGACCGCGCGGACGCGGCGCCGGAGGCGGCTGCGGGCTGGGGGTGCGGCGGCCGTCGGGGTGTCGGGCAGGGTGCTGGTCGTGATGGTCACGTACTGACACTGCCCTTAACCTGCTGAGGAGAGGCTGAAGCTTCCTGAAGATCGTTTCAGGGAGAACGTCGCGGTCCGGGGATACTGGCGATCATGCGAGTGCTGGTGATCGAAGACGAGGAGCGGCTGGCCGCGTCCCTCAAGCGCGGTCTTGAGGCCGCCGGGTACGCCGTCGACGTCGCCCACGACGGGCGGATCGGCCTGTGGATGGCGGGGGAGCACGCGTACAGCGCGATCATCCTCGACATCATGCTGCCGGGCCTGAACGGCTACCGGGTCTGTGCCCGCCTGCGCAGCGACGGCGTCAACACCCCCATCCTCATGCTCACCGCGAAGAACGGTGAGTACGACGAGGCCGAGGCGCTGGACACCGGCGCCGACGACTACCTGGCCAAGCCCTTCTCCTACGTCGTCCTGGAAGCCCGGCTCCGCGCCCTGCTGCGCCGTGGCGGCCCGCGGGTGCGCACCCAGCTGCGCCTGGGCGACCTGTGGCTCGATCCGGCCGCGCGGAACTGCGGACGCGGCGACCATCGGATCGCCCTCACCGCCAAGGAGTTCGCGGTGCTGGAATGCCTGGCCCGGCGACCGGGCGAGGTCGTCCCGAAGATCGACATCGTGGACGAGGTCTGGGACGTGTCGTACGACGGGGACATCAACATCGTCGAGGTCTACGTCAGTGCCCTGCGGCGCAAGATCGACGCGCCCTTCCGGCGCGCGGCGATCGAGACGGTGCGCGGCGGCGGCTACCGGCTGGCGGCCGACGGTGGCTGACACCCGCGCGGGCCGGGACCGCCTCGCCGCGGTGGCGGGGCTCAGCACCGTCGCCGTGCTCTGCGCGGGCTTTGCGGCCCTCCTGCTGATGAGCTCCGTGCTGCCCCTACCGGCCGGCAGCGACGCCGGTTTCGAAAGTCAGGCCCGCGCTCTCGCGCTCATCGAAGAGGTGGCGACGCCGGGAGCACTGCTGGCCGCCGTGTTCGTGGCCGCTGCCACCTGGCAGCTGGGCGGGAGCTCGCGCGGCCGGGGCGCGGTGACGGCCGCCGCCGCGACCGCGCTACTGGTGACCTTCGCCGACGCGCGCTGGCTGCCCGCCGTCGTCCTGTCAGGCACCGACCGGCCGCACCCCCACGTGTCGTGGATGGCTCTGGGCGGAGCCGCCACGGCCTCCGGGCTGCTCGTCGCCGCCACCACCTGGGTATCCGCGCGGCCACGGGAAGGGAGCACACCGGGCGCGGGCCGGGGCCATCCCCGGCGGCTGTTGGTCAGCGGCTCCGCGGCCGCGGCCCTGATGGCCGTGGCCGCGTGGTTCTTCGTCCTGATCGGACAGTCCTACCGCTGGGGGTGGAACCCCCGGGGCGCGCTCACCAACTGGCTCCTGGCCATCGGCGGCGGACTCCTCGTCGGCGCCATCGTGCGGTTCGCCACCCGCAGCGCGCTGCGCCCGGTCGAGATCCTCAACCGCGAACTGCAGGAGATCACCGCCAGCCGCGCCCTCGATCAGCGGATCACGGTCCCCGAGATCGGCACGCTGATTCCCTGGCTGGCCCGCACCATCAACGTCACGCTCGACCGCGTCTTCGCAGGCGTCGCCCGTCAGCAGCGCTTCATCGCCGACGCCTCCCACGAGCTGCGCAGTCCCATCGCCAACCTCCGTGCCTCCCTCGAATCCTCCCTCGCCCACCCCGAGAACGTGGACTGGCCCGAGACCGTACGGGACGCGCTCACCGACATCGACAGGCTCCAACACCTCACCGACGACCTGCTCCTGCTCGCCCGGTTGGACGACCCCGCTCCGCCCGCGGGCACCCCCGTCGACCTCGCCGCGCTCACCCACGACCTGGTCGAGGAGTTCCGCCACCTCCGCATCCACCAGAAGCTGCGCTTCACCTTCCACGCCGACGACCCGGTCGTCGTGCACGGCAGCGCCGTGCAGCTGGAGCGGCTGCTGCGGAACCTCCTCGACAACGCCGCGCGGCACGCCCGCACGGTCACGGACATCGCCGTCACCTCCGGCACCGACGGCCTGGCCCGGGTGGAGATACGCGACGACGGCCCCGGCATCCCGCCCGCCGACCGCGAGCGGATCTTCGAACGCTTCACCCGCCTGGACGGCGCCCGCGCCCGCGGCACCGGCGGCACCGGGCTGGGCCTGGCCATCGCCCGAGAGATCGCCACCCGGCACGGCGGCACCCTGCACGCGGCCCCCAACCCGTCGGGGGCCCTGTTCATCGCCGGTCTCCCACAGGGGCGATGACTCCAGGACGTCGGTCACGATCCTTGTGAGGCCGGCCGCCCGTGTGGGAGCGAGGAGTTCGAGGCGGCTGTTGCGTTCAGCTCTCCAGGGGGTGCGATTTTGCCAGGACGCGGTCGGCGAGACCGCTCCGTATGGCCGCTGCGGGGGAGCTGTCGGGCTTGCGGGCGGCCTGGTCACGGAAGCAGGCCAGGAACTCGTCCGCGAGCCCCTCGCGCGGGTGCCGGGCCAGCACATCCGCCCGGAACCCGGCGGTGAAGTCGTCCGCGTTCCGCCCCGAGATGTCCACGCCGGTGGCCCGCTCCAGCAGATGGCCCTCCGGGTCCTCCCGCACGTCCACCGAGTCCCACATGTGCCGCACGATGACGTCGGACAGCCGCTGCCGGCGCTCCACCGGCCATCCGGCCCCGGCGCCGAATACCCAGGCCACGTGCCCGCCGGCCTCGTCGAAGGCGACGGTGTGGCTGTCGAACTGCGGGACCAGCCCTATGTCGTGGAGCAGTGCGGCCACGTACAGCAGTTCGGCGTCGTGCTCGATGCCCCGGTCCGCGGCGTACGCGCTGGCCCACACGTAGGACCGGATCGAGTGGTTGAGCAGCGCGGGGGTGCAGTAGGCGGTGGCGACTTCGAGAGCGGCGGCGCATGCGGCGGTTTCGGGGGCGGCGGGTACGGTCAGCGCTTCGCGGGACGTATCGTCGGTCATGGTGCCGAGTATGCCGATCGCCCGGTCTCTTTCAATCACCGGCGCCCCGAAGGCGTCCCGGGCCGGGGCCGGGTGGGGGCGTTGGGCGAGTGAGATACCGGCAGGTACCGCTGCCCTGCATCGAGCCCACGGGCCGGATGCGGGACGAACTCCACCCGCCAAGGGTGACCCGGCACGGTGAATTATTGGGGGAGGCGCAGTGCTCAAGCGCGCACGCTGCGAATCGTCGGGGAAGCATGGACGAGCGGGGACGGCAGGCTGCGACTGATCGTCTTCATGGGAGCGGCCACCTGCGCCGTACGCACCCTTGGTGGTGGCGGCTGGCTCGAGGGTCTGCTGTCGCGGTGCTGAGGCGCGATCCAGATTTCTCGGAGTTCGGCGGTCTGCGGATGTCGAGAACGTGTCACCGGCTCCGTCCCAGGGGCATCAGCGGCCACCTCCGGCCGCACGAGGAAGAAGGAGAAGCCAGCATGGCGATTCAGCGGATGGACAACGTCGGCATCGTCGTCGAGGACATGGATGCCGCCATCGCGTTCTTCGTGGAACTCGGCTTGGAGCTGGAGGGCAGGGCGCAGGTCGAGGGCCTCTTCGCCGACCAGTGCACCGGACTCGACGGCGTCCGCTGTGACATCGCGATGGTCCGGACCCCGGACGGGCACAGCCGGCTCGAGCTGGCGAAGTACCGCAGCCCCGCAGCGATCAGCGCCGGGCCGCGTAACCGGCCGCACAACATTCTGGGCACGCACCGCGTCATGTTCGCCGTCGACGACATCGAGGACACCGTTGCCCGCCTGCGCCCTCACGGCGCCGAACTCGTCGGCGAGATCGCCCGGTTCGAGGACAGCTATCTGCTCTGCTACCTCCGGGGCCCGGAGGGCATCATCGTCGGACTGGCCGAGCAACTGAGTTGAGACGGAGGAACCGAACCGCGCGGCCGAACGATCCTGGAGTACGGGGACGTACGGTTCGGGACCCTGGACGAGCGGCATCTGTGGAGGAACTCTCACCCCTGACAGGACCCTGGCCGTCCTCAACCACAGTTGCGGGAAACCCCGGATGTGGAACTGCTTCGGATAGCCGCCGAAGACCTCCAGGATCCGGCCGTCGAACGTGTAGAACTCGCTACCTGCCCTGGCCGTGGTCTCGTCGCTCATGGGGTGACGCCACACAGGCGGACCTGCGGCTGTCAGGCCCCGTCCGCCGGCAGGTCCATCACCGCTCCCGCCGCCGGACGGGCGCAGCGGTGGAGAACGGGCGTGGTGCGGCGGAACGGGATCAGTCGGTGTCCAGGCCGTCGATCAGGCGGTTGAGGAACCGGGTGAAGGTGGCTTCGGGTGTGAGGGGGCGTCCGGGGGCGGCGAGGGCTTCGGCGAGTTCCGGGTGACGGCCGTCCGCTGCGACAGCGGTGAGGTAGCGGACTTCGGCTGCGATTCGGTCGGGGGACTGCAAGGCTGCGGCCCCCGCGATCTCATGGGCGACGTGCCCGGCCACGAATGCTGTGAGCTGGGCGAAGACCTCCAGCTTCGCCGCACCGTCCAGCCCGGTGGGCCGCAGGGTGGCAAGTGCGCGTTCCAGGAAGGCCAGGGTGTTGGGGCCGGGGATGCGGCGGCCCGCCAGAGCTGCGGGCAGCCAGGGGTGTCGCAGCATGTGGGCGCGCTGGAGGTGGGCGATGGCCTTCAACTCGGCACGCCAGTCGCCGGTGGGCGTGTTCGCGGTGGGTAGTTCGCCGCTGACGTGGTCGACCATCAGTTCCAGCAGCGTCTCCTTGTCGGGGGCGTAGCTGTACAGCGACATGGCGCCGGCTCCGACCGCTGCGGCGACTTTCCGGATGGTGACCGCTTCGAGCCCCTCCGCGTCCGCCAGGGCGACGGCCGCCGCCGTGATCGCCTCTCGGCTGTAGGTGGGCTTGCGGCCCCTGCGGGGCTTGGTGGAGCCCAGCCAGAGCTGTTCAGGGTCGACGCCTGGGGTGCCGGCCTCTTCTGTACGGGGCATGCTCCGCGCTCCCTTCCTCGATCGAGGCGGCCCTTGCGGGCCTCATCCAAGCATGGGCTATTCTCGTACATCGTACGGATAACGAGGAGGGGAACGATGGCAGCACGCACGCACGGTTCTGCGACGAGGCCGACCTGGGCACCGCCTTCCGGTAAGCCGCCACTGGCTTCACGGATCATGAGGGCGACCTGGCGCGGCCTCCCGGCCAAGCGGCACGATGTCGGGTGGGAGCCGGGGCTGCTGGTGCCGGCCGCCGACGGCAGCCCGTTGATCACGGACCACTACTTCCCACGCGCCGAGGGCGACTTCCCCACCCTCTTGGTGCGCTCGCCGTACGGCAGGGGCCTGCCGTGGTCTCCCATGTACGGCGTGCTCTTCGCCGAACAGGGCTTCCACGTGGTGCTGCAGAGCTGTCGCGGCACCGGCGGTTCCGGCGGCCAGTTCGATCTGTGGCGCAACGAGGCCGCCGACGGCCAGGCCACAGTGTCCTGGCTGCGCGAGCGGCCCTGGTTCAACGGAACACTGGGGACCATCGGCCCCAGCTACCTGGGATACGTGCAGTGGGCCCTGGCCGTGGAACCGCCACCGGAGCTGAAGGCGATGGTGGTGCAGGTGGGGCTGCACGATCCTCACGCCCTGTTCCACGCAGATGGTGCGCTCCGCCTGGAGAACGCCCTCGCCGTCGGCGTCGGCATGACGTACCAGCACCAGGGGATGGCACGCTTCGTGAAGGCGACTCTGCGTCTGCAGCGGCGCCTGCGTGATGTCACCACCGCGCAGCCGCTGCGCGGCGCGCACGTGCCCGCCCTCGGGGGCGATGTGCCCTGGCTGGACGACGTGATGTCGCACCCGGATGCCGAGGACGCGTACTGGAGCGGTGCGTCGTTGGCAGCGGTGGCGCAGCGGCTGAAGGTGCCGACCAGTCTGATCACCGGATGGCACGATGTGCTGGGCGACCAGACCTTCGAGCAGTACCGCCGACTACGTGAGGCCGGCTGCGAAACCGCCCTGCTCGTCGGCCCCTGGACCCACACGTCCGCGCTGCAGCAGGGGTGGCCCGAGGTGTTCGCCGAGAGCCTCGCCTGGCTGCGCGCACACCTGTACGGCGATCCCTCAGGCCTCCGTCCCACAAGAGTGCGCGTGCACGTCGGCGGCCAAGACGATTGGCGGGACATCGAGGACTGGCCGCCGGCCACGCTCGGCAGCCCGTGGTTTCCCACCGCGCAGAAGCACCTCACCCAGCAGGCTCCCCCGGATTCCGCACCCCTGATGTCGTTCCGCTACGACCCGAGCGACCCCACCCCCTCTCTCGGCGGCCCGCTGCTCTCCCGTACGGCCGGTCCTCGCGACAACAGCACCCTGGAGGTCCGGGACGACGTACTGACCTTCACCGGCCCCCCGCTGACCGAGCCCCTGGACATCCTCGGCCCGGTCGCCGCACGGCTGAGCATCTCCACGGACACCGGCCACGCCGACATCTTCACCCGCCTGTGCGACGTGGACGCACAAGGCCGCTCCGTCAACATCTGCGACGGGCTGGGCCGACTGAGGACGGACGGGCAGGAGCCGTCGCAGATCACTGTGCCGATGAGTCACACCGCCCACCGCTTCGCTGCCGGTCACCGCATACGCTGGCAGATCAGCGGAGGCGCCCATCCGCGCTACGCCCGCAATCCCGGCACCGGGGAGTCGCCGGTGGACGCCACCACCTTCACACCGGTGCGCATCACGCTCCATGCGGACTCGGCGCTGATGCTGGCGCCACTTGCCCGCGGTTCCGGACCCAGCCCCACGGGGAACAGCTGACAAGCCGGCCCCGACGGTTGACCGATCAGCCCAGGGACTCGTTCTCCTCCTCGTCCTCGGTCGTGTCGGGGTCACGGAAGGGGCGCAGCCCCTGGCCGGCGCCGCTGGGGTCAGCTCGGAACAACCCCCGGTCCAGAGCCCGCCGTTCAGCCGAGCTGGTAGTCGAACCAGATGCGATGCGTGCCGTCGGTGTCGACGGCCATCCCTCCGGCACCGGAGATCCCGGTCAGCTCGCCGGTTCCGCTGGAGGGCACGATGGTGAAGAACTCCGCGGTGCGGTCGCTGCCGGACGTCGTCGCCGAGTGTACGAAGTTGAAGGAACCTTCCTGTCCGTGCAGGGAGCCTTCGAACGACTCCATGGCCACATACGTTCCGACGCCGGTCGCTTGGTCGAACGCGGCAGTGAACAGGGTCGCCGAGCGACCTGCGGCCTCGCCCTCGAAGTGCTTCTCCATCGTCGCGACACTGACCGGCAGCCCGGTGGACACGGCCGGCTCGGGCTTCAGCTCAGTCGGGACGAACGCTTTGACAGTGAACGCTGCAGTGGCTCTCATGCGCCGACCGTACCGGTGGGCTCTGACAATCACGGCCAGGCCACGGGCGACCCGGGCAACGAGCGACGAGCGACGACCGAAGCAGTGTGAGTGGTCAGGTGGTGTGCGTCTCGTGGGTTTCACGGTTGGCGAGCACCTCGGCTGCTTGGGAGCGACGTCGATATCGGTCGCGCTGGCCTGGCTCTTGCAGCGTTCCCCGAACATTCTGCTCATCCCCGGCACGTCGAAGGTGGCGCACGTGCGTGAGGCGGGCACCGTACGCGCTCGACGCGGTGATCGCGGCTACGGCCGACGCAGACAGCCCGACGGTGATGCGCCCCGCAACGGGACCCGCTTCCCGCCCGCGAGATGCACGCGGTCCCGCAGTGCGATCAGCGCCGTGGGGAGCCCGTGACCACCAGGGAAGCCCCTTCGAGCGGCGAGATGCCCGCCCGGGGGGCGCGGTACGGTCCGCGGACACCACGACATCCCCGGTCGCGCCCACCGGTGATGTGCCGCTGCCGGGGATTCACCATGAGTTCCAACGAAGCCCGCGCGTAGTCCACTTGCGACGGGATTGGTCGGCCGGACCGGGCTGGATCCTGCCCAACGTTTTCCCAAGTCCGCCCCTGACCGGCCGCAAGAAAGCAGAATCAAACCCTGGATGCAGCCAGAGCTATCGGGGGCGAAGACTGGTGGGAACTCAAGACGTGTGGGTACGGGCGCAGAGCGTGGCCTTTGGAAACCGGTTGGTGCGAGCCGACACGATCGTGGAGGTCAGCTGGGAGCGCAGTGCGCCCCAGTTCCTCACGTTCACCCTTACCGACCACCGTGACGAAGTACGCCATCAGATACGGGGCATCGGCTCGGCTGCCCCGGCCGTCAGTGAAGAAGAGGGCACCGCCCTGGTCGCCGCCCTGTTGAAGGCCATTGCCGCCACAGCGTTCCTTCCCGGCGCACACCTGCTGGTGCTCACGGAAGCGGACGGCACCGGACTTCGCTGGCGCCGCGCCCCCCTGCACGACATCGCAGAAGAGGCTGCCTCCTGACCGGGCCGGTCGGGAGGCGCGTGGCCCTGCGCCCGTGGAAGGTCTTTCGGCGGCTCTACGGCTGACGGCATCCCTATCCCCGTCCTGCTGGTACAGGTGCGCTCAGGCTCTGGGCTGCGGACTCCAGGTACTGTCCAGCGGCACACCGGCCGCCGCCGTGACCCGGTCACGGGAGGCCGCCAGCCGCGCCTTGAGCTCGGGCAGGTCGACGCCGACCAGTGCCCCGGCGCGCTTGACCACCTTCCCGGCGACGAGAACCGTGTCGACCAGGCCGGGATGCCCGGAGGCGACGGCCGTCCCGGCGGGATCGGTGACCGGCAGTACGGTCAGGTCGTCGGTACGCAGCAGGATCACGTCGGCGTCCTTGCCCGGGGCGAGGCTTCCCGTGCGGATGCCGAGTCCGAGGGCCTGGGCTCCGTCGAGGGTGGCGAACTCCAGTAGGTCACGGGAGTCGAGGCTGCCGTCCAGGCCCCGCTGGACGACGAAGGCGGTGCGCATCGTGGCGAACATGTCGCCGCCCACCGAGGGGACGTCGTCGATGGACAGGGTCGGGCGCAGGCCCGCGGCCATCATCCGGCCGGTCATCGGCCAGCCGAACCCCATCAGGGTCTGCGCCCGGTGGGGCAGCTGCCAGGGAGGGTAAACCCGCTGCCCTGCGGCCGCGAGGTTTACCAGTCGTGCACCACCGTTCAGGGGCGAACGACGTACACGTATGCATCGCGTGGATCGCGGACGTGCCGGAATCGGTCCTGCAGGCTTCTGCAGGTGGCACATTGCCCAGGGGATGCGGTGCGTTGCATGGTGAGTATCCAGGCAGACGTGTGGACTGGGGGGCGTGTGGTGGAGGCGGCGTGGGATCAACGCAGGATCTCAACGGGCGGCAGGACGTTGCTCCTGCCCAGGGCGTTCCTGGCCCTGGTGGTGGCCGATCTTGGCTGGGAGATCGTCAAGACCAATGCGGCTGGACAGGACCGTAGCGAGTGGCCTTGGCGTTTCACTGTGCTGGACACGTCGACCTGCGCGGCCATCGTCGTCCTGCTGACCGGGATCATCGTGACCCGCACTCAGTTGTCGCTGACTCTGCAGCCGGCTCTGAGTTGGTCGGCCTCCGTCGGCGGTAGCCGTGAGGTGACGGATTCGCTGCGAACGGTCATGTTGGTCAACGCGGGCGGCGGACGGTCTGTCGTGCATCGCGTGAAGTACCGGATACGTGCGGCACCGGATCACGCCGGGGCCGCTGACATCCCCTCGGACTGGATGTCCTGGCATGCTGCGATTTCTTCCTTCATGGCATTGGATCTGGACTGGGACCGCGACATCTTCCTGCTGCACCTCGGAACCGGTGCGGCTATCCCCATGGTGAGCAGAACGCGAGAAGGCATGGAACTGCTTGCGCTGGGGCCCAAGGCCGTCGAGCGGCTTGCTGTACTCGATATCCGCATACAGGTCACCGATGTGTTGGGAGACATACACCAACGCGATCTGCAGTGCATCCGCCCCGCGCATCGGCCGTGATTCGGCCAGTGCCCCCGCATGAACTCCAGGGGTTGGGCCAGACATTGAGGGCCTCCTTGTCCGGGCTCGGCCACCAGTTGGAGAGCGCTGCACTCAACAAGCCGGCTCGCGCATAGCTCCTGGTAGGTGGGTATGGTCTCGGCACTGGGGGCTGGCTTCCCCTCGGCCGTGCCCCCACTTCTCTGTCCCTGGTGTCGGCGGGGCGGGGCGGGGTGAGGGCTGGCGGTCGGGTCATGGTGGGGCTGCGCCGGCCGTGGGAGGGGCGTCGGCCGGTGGGCCGCTGCGGCGAGACTGGGGGCGGCAGGGGGCTGGCACACCGGTCCCCGCCCCCCTTCCCGGCCTGAGAGGATCACCAGGACCGTACGAACGAGTGCAGGGCGGGGAAACATGATCGGACTGGTACTGCTCGGGGTTCTCACGCTCGCCATCGGCGGGTGTGCATGTGTGGTGTGGGCGGAGCGCGGCGGTCCGCGCTGGGTCCGCGCGGCGGCGACCGTGACACTCACTGCGGGCCGGCTGCTGCGCCGCGCCGAGAAGAACCGGCGACGCCTGAGCCGAACCAGCGGCAACGGCGACTAGGTCCAGGCCGAGGAAGCCCAGGGCGCCGAGACCGACAGCACGCACGTGGGCCAGGATGCGGTCGCGGCGGGTCGTGGGCACGCATCGGGGTGGCCGCGGCGGTGGTGCCGGTACGTGTGCGGTGGTGCTGGTTGCGGTGGGGACGTGTAACGCCTTTGGACGGCCAAGCCAAGTAGAGATGTAAGGCATTGCTCGTCCGTTCAAGGAGTCGTCCGTGAAAGCGGAGCATTCAATAGCGCCACTGGTTCATGAGCCGCTCGGGTTCGTCGCGCACTTCCATCAGCAGCTCGCCGATGAGCTCACCGCCCGCGCCGCGGCCCTGCCGCCCGCGGCAGCGGTGCCGGTGCGGCCGCGCCACACCCGTCGGATCGCGGTCACCGCGCTGGGACTGGCCGCAGCCGCCACTGCGGTGGCGCTGATCCCGCACTCGGCCCCGACCACCGCACCGCAAGCAGGAACGGACCCCAGCACCCACGTGCCGGGCAGCGGTGCGCCGGTCCTGAGTAACGCCGCCTACACGGTGGTTCCGCGCAAGGACGGGACCGTCAGCATCCAGGTGACGGGCGCTGAGGTGTCCGGGCTCCAGGCGGCGCTGCGCAGCCTGGGTGTGCCGGCCGTGGTCCTGCGGGCCTCGGAGTCCTGCCACGCCAAGGTCCGCACCGACAACGCCAACCTCGAAACGGTCTCCTCGCAGGACCCGAAGAACGGACGCCTGATGGTGATCCGGCCCAGCGCCATCCCGCACGGTGACTCCCTGGTGCTGGTGCAGCCCTCCCTCAAGGGTGTCCTGCACCCGGAGAAGATGTACTCCATGGAGGTCATGCTGTCCCCGGGCGAGCCCAGCTGCTTCCCCGTCTCCCAGAGCGGCATCGGCGAGGGCTGAGCCCCGCCGCCGGACCCGCCATACGGAGAACGCCTCCTGCGCTGCCCGCATCACCGCCTGCAGACCCGGCGGGCAGCGCCGTTGGCCGCCGGGTCGAGCCGCCGGCAGGCCCCGGTCAGGCCCCGCGCCTGTTGCCTTCGCCGACGCGACGATGGCCCGATCCCCGGGTGGGCGCAAGGGTCCCGTCCTGGGATCAGCATCGCTACAAGCGACGCGACGTTGCCGCTGGGCGAAGTCCGCGGACCCTTCGAGCCCCGGGCATCGGCCGAACTGCCGCATCGTCAGGTCTGCCGCCCGTAGGTGGCGACCAGTAACCCTCGATCCTCCCCAGCGAGGACCCGCAGCCGGCGCCCGTCGTCACGGCGCGGCCCTTTCACCGAACAGGCCCCTGGGTGCCGTTCGGCAAGGAGCACCATGCACCATCATGACTCGGTTTTGTCACGCCTTGTTCGATCGCGGGGCACCGTCTCCGACCTCTTCTCCCGCCGGAACAACAGCCTGGGCCTGCTGCGGCTGCTGCTGGCTTCCGCCGTGGTGGTCTCTCACGCGCGCATCCTCGGATTCGGGGACCGCGAGTTCGGATACGCGTTCTCCGGCGGCCAGATCGACCTCGGATCCCTGGCGGTGTTCGGCTTCTTCGTCCTGTCCGGCCTCCTGATAACGCGCAGTGGAAACCGGCTCCCCGTCGGGCGCTTTCTGTGGCACCGCGCGCTTCGACTGCTGCCCGGCCTGTGGGTCTGCCTCACGGTCACCGCTCTTGGCGTGGCCCCACTGCTGTACTGGCGCCAGCACGGGAGCACCGCCGGTTACTGGCAGCACCCCCAGGGACCCCTCGCCTACCTGCGGGCGAACTGGGCCATCGGTATCAGTCAATGGGGCATCTCCGGCGTCATGGAAACAGCCCATGCCCAAGGCCTTGCCTTCAACAACGCCTTCGACGGCGCCCTGTGGTCGCTCAAGTACGAGGTGCTCTGCTATCTCGGGGTGGCTCTGCTCGCCCTGACCGGATCCCTGACCCGTGCCCGGCGCGCCGTCCTCGCCGTGACCGTGCTCCTGGGCTGGCTCGTCCTGAGCGACGCCATCGGGAACCGCTACATGTCCGGAGCCCCCGCCGCGAAGCACGGCGGGCCCTTCGACGTTCCCCTGATGGGCGCACTCGACGTGGACTGGGTGGTCTACCTGGGCTTCGCCTTCGCCCTCGGTTCGTTGATCGAGCTGTACAAGGAGCGAGTCCCGATCAGCGACCCGCTCGCTGCACTTGCCGCCGCGACGCTTCTCATCACCCTCTCCTACGGTTACTTCTTCGCCATCGGGGTTCCGGCCTACGCGTATCTACTGCTGTGGCTGGCCATCCGGCTGCCGAGGCCGCTCCAGAAAGTAGGCCGCACGCACGACTACTCGTACGGCATCTACATCTACGGCTTCGTCGTGGAACAAGCCCTCGCCACACTTGGTGGCGCACGCTGGGGATTCGGCGCCTACCTGGGACTCGCGTTGGGTGGCACCCTGATCGTGGCAATGCTCTCCTGGCATCTGGTGGAACGCCCGGCCATGCGGCTGAAGGACCGTGGAAGGTTCCGCAGCGTTGTGCGTGCCGACACGGCACCGCAGCCCGTTCGGCAGCGGCCCCGGAGAACCGGTTCCGAGGCACCTGCAGAGTTTCGGTGCAGGTCTCGCCCCCTCCACGACGGCCGAATCGACGCTACCGGTTCCATCACGCGCCCATACGCGCCTCATGGATGACGTTCCGGCAACACTCCGCCAGCTCAGATACTCATCCGTCTGGATCCGTCCTCCCGGCGGATCCGGACCGACAAGTTGATCACGACATCCAGCAGGCCCTAGGTGTATTGATCACGAGCGTTGTTGACAGTGGTGGGTCTTGAACATGGCGAAGACCT
>NZ_JAAIKO010000056.1 GCF_016107395.1 Streptomyces fildesensis | reverse complement strand
GTCGGACCAACGAGCCACACCGCCAACAGTCACACCACATGCGGTTGCAGTACTAGGCACGAGAGGTGAGGAACATGCGCGCGAGTGTAGCGCACGGCGGGCGCCGGGACCATGGCGCCCACCGCGCGGGAAGGCGGTGGCGGGCGCCATGGTCCGGTCCTGCGGAGCGTCCCGTGACCGTTATGGCTGGGTGAGTTCCAGCCGGTCCACGTTGGGTCCGCCGTTCGCGGTGGTCGCGGTCGCGCGGACGGTGTTCGCGCCGGCCTTGAGGGTGACCGTCAGGGACGCGCTCTGCCAGGTGTTCCAGTCGCCGGTCCCGCCGAACGGATGCCCGGTGGAGACCGCCGTGCTGTTGACGGCGATGTCCATCGGCCGGCCGGTCGTCGTCCCGTTCGCGTAGCGGAGCGTGAGTGTGGCGGGCCCCGCCTGCGCGGCGGTCACCGACCACTGGACGTAACTTCCGGTCACGTTGTCGTAGTTGACGAAACCGGTGCCGGTGTAGCCGGTGTGGTTGGACTCCACCGCGCCCTGCGCGACGGCGGCGTCCTCGGCCTGGTACCAGCCGTCCGGCTGCGTTCCGGCACGGGAGACCCGGTAGACGACGGTGGCGTGCGACGGCACGGACGCGCTGATCGCGCCGGTCGTGGAGCGGGTGGCCTTGGACCAGAGGTCCTTGAGCGTGTACGAGGGCGAGCCGCCGAGGCCGATCGCCGAGGCGGTGGTGGAGACCGTCGCCGTGGCGCCGGTCTCGTTGAGCAGCGCCACCGCCCGGTCGCCGTTGGCGAGCTGCTTGCTGTAGACGGCCAGGCCGCCGGTGGCGGAGACGATGGTGGCCTGCTTGCCCAACGGGTCCTGGTCCAGGGCGATGACGTCGGTGTTCTTCAGGATGGCCTGGGTGGCGGCCGACGCCGAGCGGACATCGCTGCCGATCAGCAGCGGCGCCGACATCATGGCCCACAGGCTGAAGTGGGTGCGGTACTCGGTGGCGGTCATACCGCCGTTGCCGACCTCGAGCATGTCGGGGTCGTTCCAGTGGCCCGGCCCCGCGTACGCGGCGAGATCGTCATTGGTGTGCACCCTGCTGATCATGCTCGACCAGTTGTCGCTGATGTCGCCGGTGGTGCGCCAGAGGTTGCCGACGTCGGCGCCCCAGGTCCACACCTTGGGGTCGGTGCGGCCCCACTCGCAGATGCTGTAGACGATCGGCCGGCCGGACTTCTTGAGCGCGTCGCGCATCGCCTTGTAGCGCTGCTGCGCGTCGACGCCCTGGTTGTTGCAGTTGTCGTACTTGAGGTAGTCCACGCCCCAGGAAGCGAACAGGTCGGCGTCCTGCTGCTCGTGGCCGAGCCCGCCGGGGAAGCCGCCGGTGCCGTTGCAGGTCTTGGTGCCCGCGCTGGTGTAGAGCCCGAACTTGAGGCCCTTGGCATGCACGTAGTCGGCGACGGACTTGATGCCGTGCGGGAAGCGGGTGTGCTCCGGCACGAGGTTGCCGCTCGCGTCACGGGTCTTCTCGGCCCAGCAGTCGTCGATGTTGACGTACTGGTAGCCCACGTCCTTGAGGCCGAGCGATACGAAGCTGTCGGCGACGCCCTTGACCATCGCCTCGTTGAAGGTGGCGCTGCACTGAGTGGTGTTCCAGTTGTTGAAGCCCATCGGTGGCGTGCGGGCCAGGCCGTTCTCCAGGGCGAGCGCGGGGGCGGCGGGGGCGAGGGCGGTGAACGTTCCGGCGGCGGCGATGGTCGCGGTGGCCAGTACGGAGCAGAGCAGGCGGTGCGGTCTCACGGCATCCTCCTCGGGTCGGCACCGGAAAGGTAGGAGCCTGCCGAGTAATCGTCAAGAACCTTTACAGATAGCAGATCGGATGAATACGCTCCGATTGATGGCGCTGCTGCCTGCTGTAGCAGTACTGCTGTCACACGCGCACCAACTGATCGGATCTATCCACGCGAGGACATCACGACAGGAAGGACGGTGCACAGCCATGGCCGACACGACGGAACAGACCCCGGCTCAGGGGGAGCGACCGGAGAGCCCGGCGGTCTGGAGTACGCCCGAGTACACGGTCGTCGAGACCGCGCTCGAAGTGACCGCCTACTCGCTCGCCACTCGCTGAGTCCGCCGCCGTGCTGCTGCGGGTACTCGGTACCGCGGCGGGCGGCGGCGTCCCCCAGTGGAACTGCGCGTGCCCCGGGTGCTCCGGGGCACGCCGCCACCCGGGGTGGCGCCGCCGCCACGCGTCGCTCGCGGTCCGCGCGGCCACCGGCCGCTGGTACATCGTCAACGCGACCCCCGACATCGGCGATCAGATCGAGGACTGCCCGGAGCTGCGCCCCGGACCCGGCGCGCGGCAGTCGCCGGTCGCCGGACTCGTCCTCACCGACGCCGAACTCGACCACACCCTCGGCCTCGCCCGGCTCCGTGAGGCCGGCGGACTGCAGGTGGTGTCGACCGCGCCCGTACGACGGGCCCTCCTGACGAAGCTGCGCCTGGGCGAGGTGCTCACGCCGTACACCGCTCTGGAATGGCGGGAGTTGGGGACCGGCGCGGAGCCGCTGGCCGCCGGCTCGGACGTGGACATCGATGCCATCCCGGTGTCCGGGAAGCGGCCGCGCTACGCCGCCGACAGTGCTCCCGACGCCGCCTGGGTCGTCGCGCTCCGGCTGCGCGACCGCGCCACCGGCGCCTCCGCCGTCTACGCCCCCGCCCTCGCCGACTGGCCCGACGCTCTCCAGCGGGCCGCCGCCGCAGCCGACTGCGTCATCGTCGACGGCACCTTCTGGGACGACGAGGAGCCCCGCCGCACCGGTATCTCGGAGCGCACCGCCACCGGCATGGGACATCTGCCGATCGACGGCCCGCACGGCACCTCGGAACGCCTCGCCGGCCTGCCGGGACGCCGCCTGTACACCCACCTCAACAACACCAACCCCCTCGTGGATCCGGCCGCGCCGCAGCACAAGCTGCTGGCCGGGCTGGGCATCGAGGTGGCCTCCGACGGGATGGTGATCGAGCTATGACGTCAGCGCCCACGACAGCAGCGGGGCCGCCCGCAACGCCCACGGACTCCGCCATCGACGCCGGGCCCTGGAGCCCGGCCGCATTCGAGGCACGGCTGCGCGCGGTGGGGGAGGAGCGGTACCACGACCGCCACCCCTTCAACCTGCGGATGCACGAAGGAAAGCTCAGCCAGGACGAGTTGCGCCGTTGGATCGCCAACCGCTTCCACTACCAGCGGCACATCCCCGTCAAGGACGCCCTGATCACGGCGAAGTTCGACACCCCCGCACTGCGGCGGATGTGGCTGCGCCGTATCCAGGACCACGACGGCGCGCGGGACGGCGAGGGCGGCATCGAACGCTGGCTCCGCCTCGGCGAGGCCGCGGGACTCGACCGTGAGGAACTGCTCTCCGGCGCCACGGTGCTGCCCGGGGTACGCCTCGCGGTCGACGGGTACGTCAACTTCTGCCGGCTGCGCCCAGCGCTCGAAGCCGTCGCGGCCTCGCTCACCGAACTGTCCGCCCCCGACCTGATGCGCACCCGCATCGACGCCTTCGAACGGCACTACCGCTGGATCGAACCGGACGGGCTGCACTACTTCCGCACCCGCGTCACACAGGGCCGCCGGGACAGCGGGGAGGCGCTCGATCTGGTGTTGCGCTGGGCCCGCACCCGGGACGACCAGGAGCGCGCGGTGGCCGCGCTCGGCTTCAAGTGCGATGTGCTGTGGGCACTGCTCGACGCCGTGGACCACGCATGACGACCGCCACGAGCGACGACTGGCGTCCCGCCCTGGCCCCCGCCATCCTGCTGCGCCGCGACCGGGTCCGCTCGACGGACCTGCTGGTGCTGCCCGAGCGGGTCGTCGTGCTGAGCGGCCGGGCGGGCGCCATCGTCCGGCTCTGCGACGGCGGCCACAGCGTTCCGCAGATCGTCGGTGAACTCTCCGCATGCTTCCCCGGCGCACCCGTGGCCACGGACGTACCCGTATTCCTCGACCGGCTGCGGGCGGAGGGCTGGCTGCGATGACCACCCCTGCCGTCCCCGCCGGATCCGGGACGTCCGAACCCGAGGTGCCGCGCCCCTGGGCGCTGCTCGCCGAACTCACCCACGCCTGTCCGCTGCACTGCCCTTACTGCTCCAACCCCCTGGAACTGAAGGCCCGTTCGCAGGAGCTGGCGACCGGGGACTGGCAGGACCTGATGCGCCAGGCCGGTGACTTCGGCGTCGTGCACACCCACCTGTCCGGCGGCGAGCCGCTGCTGCGGCCCGATCTGGAGGAGATCGTCACCGCCGCCGAATCCGCCGGTATC
Source organism: Streptomyces fildesensis (assembly GCF_016107395.1). Taxonomy (GTDB): domain Bacteria; phylum Actinomycetota; class Actinomycetes; order Streptomycetales; family Streptomycetaceae; genus Actinacidiphila; species Actinacidiphila fildesensis. Next base: position 35,701 of record NZ_JAAIKO010000056.1, on the reverse strand, counting down.
TACACGCAGTTGGTCACCAGCGGCACCGGCCTCGACCAGGCCCGGCTCGGCGCGCTGACCGCGGCCGGGCTGCGCAGCGTCCAGCTGTCCGTGCAGCACGCGGACCCCGCGGCCTCGGACCGGATCGCCGGCAGACGCTCCTTCGCCGCGAAGGAACGGGCGGCCGCGCTGGTACGCGCCGCCGGACTGCCGCTCGGCCTGAACGTCGTTCTGCACCGCGACAACCTGGACGCCCTGGACGCCATCGTCGAACTGGGCCTGGCCTGGGGTGTCGACCGGATCGAACTCGCCAACGCCCAGTTCTACGGGTGGGGCCTGCTCAACCGTGCCGCGCTGCTGCCCGCCCACGAGCAGCTGGCTGTCGCGCGGGACGCGGTCGACCGGTGGCGTACCCGGCTCGGCGGCCACCCCGACCTGGTGTGGGTGGTGCCCGACTACTTCGACGGCGTCGCCAAACCCTGTATGGGCGGTTGGGGCGCGGTCTCACTGACCGTCTCTCCCGACGGCACCGTCCTGCCGTGCCCGGCCGCCGCCACGCTGCCCGGCCTGGACGCGCCGAACATCCGTGACCACACCCTGGAGTGGATCTGGGACCGGTCCCCGGCCTTCAACCGCTACCGGGGCACCGCGTGGATGAGCGACACCTGCCGCTCCTGCTCCCGCCGGGACGAGGACTTCGGCGGGTGCCGGTGCCAGGCCTTCGCCCTGACGGGCGACGCCGCCCGCACGGATCCGGCCTGTGGTCTCTCCCCGGACCACGGCCTGGTCCGCGCGTTCGCCCGGGAGGGCGGAGCCGACGGACCGCTCCCGTACGTCTACCGGTATCCCGGGCGGGCGGCGACGGGACAGCCCGATCGCGAGGGGGTCAGTCGGTCCGGCCGGTGACCGCGACCGTGACGCCGAGGCCGATCATCGCCAGCCCGCCGGTGCCGCCGATCGCCGCCAGCCGGCGCGGGGAGCGCGCGAACCAGGTGCGGGCGGCGGAGGCGGTGAGGGCCCAGAGACTGTCGAAGACCAGCGCGGTCAGGCTGAACACCATGCCCAGGATCAGCAGCTGCAGATGGATCCGGCCCGCGGACTGGTCCACGAACTGCGGGAGCACGGCGGCGAAGAACACCATTGTCTTGGGGTTCGTCACACCGACCACGAACCCCTCCCACAGGGTCCGCAGCCCGCCGTGGGCGGCGGTGCCGGGGACGTTCTGCTCCATCGTCAGGTCACCGCGGTGCCGCAGCGCCTTCACCCCGAGGAACACCAGATACCCGGCGCCGCCCAGCTTCAGTGCCAGGAACACCGCCGCGGAGCCCGCCACGAGCGAGCCGAGCCCGAGCGACACCGCCACGACCAGGACGTAGGAGCCCACCGTGTTGCCGAGCACGCTCTCCAGGGCCGTGCGGCGGCCGTGCGCGAGGGCCCGGCCGAGGACGAACAGCACGCTGGGGCCCGGTATCAGAACCAGCAGCAGGGACATCGCGGCGAAGGCCAGCAGGCGGTCGGTCGGGACCATCACCATCACCTCCGTGGCCGTCAGGGCAGCATCCCTGCCCGGCGCGCGGACACTACCGCCTCCAGCCGGGTGTGAGCACCCAGTTTTCGCATCGCGGAGCGCAGATAGCTCTTGACGGTCTCCGGCCGCAGTCCAAGCCGCCGCGCGGCGGCCGCGTTCGTCGCGCCCGAGGACACCGCGGCGAGCACATCGATCTCACGCGGTGCCAGCGGCGGGACCGGCACCGCCGGTCGCGGCAGTGGATCGAGGCCCGCGTCGTCCCGCCCCGCCGCCCCCGACGCGGCGGCGATCCGCCCGCAGGCGGTCAGCAGCGCCTGCCGCAGCCGGGGGTCGGTGATCCGCGGGGCGAGGGCGCGCAGCTCGCCGTGCGCCTCGCGGACCTCCTCCCAGGCCCGGGGGTCGACGGAGACCGGCTGGTGGAAGACGGCCAGCAGCCGGTGGGCCTCGTCGCGGACCGCGAGGGACTGCTCCAGCTCCCGCGCCGCGTCCACGGCGGCCGTCAGCGGGCGGTCGCCGAGCGTCATGGGCTGGCGCAGCGCACCGTACAGCACCCCGCGGACCCTGCTGCGGACGACCACCGGCACCGCCAGGACCGACCGCAGACCCTCGGCCGCGACGGCCTGGTCGTACTCATGGCTGATCACCCGCGACGCGTGGTAATCGGTGACGGCGAACGGCCGGGCCATGGCGATGGTCTTGCCGCCCAGACCGTTGCCCGGGGTGATCGCCAGGGTGCGCAGGGCGGACGTCTCCGTGCCCGAGAGCTCCGAGATCCGCAGCTGCCGGCCGCCCGACAGCAGCCCCCCGAAGGCGACCGGCAGTCCGCCGGACCGCCGCATGCGCAGCAGGGCCGCCCGTACGTCAACGGCTTCGCCGGATTCGGTCACGGTCACTCCTTCAGCCCGACACCCCCGTCCGGGGGTGGTGAGACCCGGGTCACTGGATGGACGATGCTACTCAGCGGTCAGGCACTGAGGAGGACACATGGCGGTGACCGGTGGGACGACCGGAGCGACCGAGGGGCCGACCGGGGAGTTCCGGGCGGCCCGCGACTTCCTGCTGCGGCACCGCGAGGAGTACGCGACGGCCTACGCGGGCTTCCGCTGGCCGGAGCCCGAGTACTTCAACTGGGCGCTGGACTGGTTCGACCGGATCGCCGAGGACAACGACCGAACCGCGCTGTGGATCGTGGAGGAGGACGGCTCCGAAGGCGTCTTCTCCTTCGCGGAGCTGGCCGACCGGTCGAACCGTGTCGCCAACCACCTCAGGGGCCTGGGCGTGCGGGCCGGTGACCGGATCGTCGTGATGCTCGGCAACCAGGTCGAGCTGTGGGAGACCGCGCTCGCCGCCATGAAGCTGCGCGCCGTCGTCATCCCCGCCACCCCACTGCTCGGGCCGGCCGACCTGGCGGACCGGATCGAGCGCGGCGGCGCCAGGCATGTCGTGGTGCGGGCCGGGGACACCGCCAAGTTCGACGGGGTGCCGGGGGAGTACACCCGTATCGTCGTCGGCGGCGAGGCCCTGGACTGGCACCCGTACGAGGAGGCGTACGCGAGCCCCGCCTCGTTCGCGCCGGACGGCCCCACCCGGTCCGCCGACCCGCTGATGCTCTACTTCACCTCCGGCACCACCGCCCGGCCCAAGCTCGTCGAGCAGACCCACCTCTCGTACCCCGTCGGGCATCTGGCCACCATGTACTGGATCGGCCTGCAGCCCGGGGACGTGCACCTCAACATCTCCTCGCCGGGCTGGGCCAAGCACGCCTGGAGCAATCTCTTCGCGCCGTGGAACGCCGAGGCGACGGTGTTCATCCACAACTACACGCGCTTCGACGCGGCCCGGCTGATGGCGGAGATGGACCGCTGCGGGGTCACCAGCTTCTGCGCCCCGCCGACCGTGTGGCGGATGCTGATCCAGGCGGACCTGAGCGCGCTGCGCACCCCGCCGCGCGAGGTGGTCGCGGCGGGCGAGCCGCTGAACCCCGAGGTCATCGAGCACGTCCGCCGGTCCTGGGGCGTCACCATCCGGGACGGCTTCGGCCAGACCGAGACGGCGGTGCAGGTGGCCAACAGCCCCGGCCAGCCGCTGAAGACCGGCTCGATGGGCCGACCGTGCCCCGGCTACGTGGTGGTGCTCGTCGACCCGGTCACCGGCAAGCCGGGCGACGAGGGCGAGATCTGCCTGGACCTCGCGCACCGCCCGGTGGGGCTGATGACCGGCTACGCGGGTGACCCGGAGCGCACCGCGGAGGCGATGGCGGGCGGCTACTACCGCACCGGCGACATCGGTTCGCGGGACGCCGACGGCTACATCACGTACGTCGGCCGCTCCGATGACGTTTTCAAGGCCTCCGACTACAAGATCTCCCCGTTCGAGCTGGAGAGCGTGCTGCTGGAGCACGAGGCGGTCGCCGAGGCCGCCGTCGTCCCGGCGCCGGACCCGCTGCGGCTCGCCGTACCGAAGGCGTACATCGTGCTCGCCGCCGGCTGGGAGCCGGGCGCGGAGACCGCGAAGGCGATCTTCGCGCACTCCCGCGCGGCGCTCGCCCCGTACAAGCGCGTCCGCCGCCTGGAGTTCGCGGAGCTGCCCAAGACCGTCTCCGGCAAGATCCGCCGTATCGAGCTGCGCGAGGCCACCGCCCGGGACGGCAGTGCCGAGTACCGCGAGGAGGACCACCGATGACCGGGACAGGACCGGCCGAAGCGACGGCCGCGAACGAGCCGCCCGAACCGTCCTCTGCCGAACCGTCCTCTGCTGAACCATCCTCTGCCGAACCATCCTCTGCCGAACCGTCCTACGCGAGCGGCACCGGCAGCACCCCGCTGCTCGGCGACACCATCGGCCGCAACCTGGACCGGGCCGTCGCGGCGTTTCCCGGCCGCGAGGCGCTGGTCGACGTGCCGACCGGCCGCCGCTGGACCTACACCGAGTTCGGCCGGGCCGTCGACGAGGTGGCGCTGGGGCTGGCGGCCAAGGGCGTGGCCCGCGGCGACCGCGTCGGCATCTGGGCGGTGAACTGCCCGGAGTGGGTGCTCGTCCAGTACGCGACCGCGCGGCTCGGCGCCGTCATGGTCAACATTAACCCGGCCTACCGGGTGCACGAGCTGGAGTTCGTCCTCCAGCAGGCCGGAATCGGGGTGCTGATCGCCTCGACCGCGTACAAGGCCAGCGACTACCGGGCGATGACGGAGCAGGTACGCGGCGGCTGTCCGCTGCTGCGCGAGGTCGTGTACATCGGCGACCCGGGCTGGGACGAACTGGTGGCGGGCGGGGCGCGGCTGCCGGCCGGGCACCTGGCCGCGTGCGAGGCGGCGAACAGTTGCGACGACCCGGTCAACATCCAGTACACCTCGGGCACCACCGGCTTCCCCAAGGGCGCGACGCTCTCGCACCACAACATCCTCAACAACGGGTACTTCGTCGGCGAGATGATCGGCTACACCGAGCACGACCGGGTGTGCCTGCCGGTGCCCTTCTACCACTGCTTCGGCATGGTGATGGGCAATCTGGGCGCCACCAGCCACGGCGCCTGCATCGTCATCCCGGCCCCCGCCTTCGACCCGGTCGCCACCCTGCACGCGGTCGAACGGGAGCGCTGCACCTCGCTCTACGGCGTGCCGACGATGTTCATCGCCGAACTGGACCTGCCGGACTTCGCGACCTTCGACCTGTCCTCGCTGCGCACCGGGATCATGGCCGGATCGCCCTGCCCGGTCGAGGTGATGAAGCGCGTGGTCGCCGAGATGCACATGGCGGAGGTGTCCATCGCCTACGGCATGACGGAGACCTCGCCCGTCTCCACCCAGACCCGGCGCGAGGACGACCTGGAGCGCCGCACCGCCACCGTCGGCCGCGTCATGCCGCACCTCGAGGTGAAGGTCGCCGATCCGGCGACCGGTGCGACGGTGCCGCGCGGTACGGCGGGCGAGCTGTGCACCCGCGGCTATTCGGTGATGCTGGGCTACTGGGAGGAGCCGGAGCGGACCGCCGAGGCGGTCGACGCCGCGCGCTGGATGCACACCGGCGACCTCGCCGTGATGCGTCCCGACGGCTATCTGTCCATCGTCGGCCGGATCAAGGACATGATCATCCGCGGTGGGGAGAACGTCTATCCGCGGGAGATCGAGGAGTTCCTGTACACCCACCCCAAGATCGCCGATGTGCAGGTCGTCGGGGTGCCGGACGAGCGGTACGGCGAAGAGATCCTGGCCTGCGTCATCCTCCGCGACCCCGCGGACCCGCTCACCCTGGAGGAGCTCGGCGGCTTCTGCCGCGGACAGCTCGCGCACTACAAGATCCCGCGCCGGCTGCGCCTCGTGGACGCCTTCCCGATGACGGTCAGCGGCAAGATCCGCAAGATCGAACTGCGGGAGGACGCGATCCGGGAGATGTCATCCGTAGTGGGCGGCGAGGCCCCGCCCCAGTAGTCCGAAGGCCTGGTCGAGCTCCGCGACCGCCTCGGGATACACCTCGTCGGCGCTGCGCCCGTCCGACAGCTTCCGCCAGTTGGCGAGGGCGACGACCTGGCGCACGGAGATGATCTGCGCCGCCGCGAGGCGGGGCAGCAGGTCGCCGGGCGCGGCCGACGAAGCCTCCCGCAGTGCTCCGGTCAGCGCCTCCTGGTCGCGGACGGTGTACTCCGCCAGCCGTGCCACCAGGCCGGGCGCCGAGTAGAGCAGCGCGAGATACGCCAGCACCTCTGGGGTGTCGTTGAGCCCGGTGACCGGATCACGGGCGTCGAGGCCCGCCGCGCAGTGCCGGTGCAGCGCGGTGAGCGGTGCCTGGTCCGCGGGGCGGTCGCGCACCACCCGGGCGAACTCGCCCTCGTGGTCGGCGAACCGGTGCAGCGCCAGATCCTCCTTGGTGGGGAAGTACCGGAAGAGCGTCGGCTTGGACACCTCGGCAGCGGCGGCGATCTCGGCGACCGGCACCTGGTCGAAGCCGTGCCGGAGGAACAGTGCGATGGCGGCGTCCGAGATGGCCTGCCGGGTCCTGGCCTTCTTCAGTTCCCGCAGTCCGCCCGTTGGTCCTGGCCGGTTCTCCATGGCGCTCATCGTAGCCGAAATGCAATCAAGTCAAAAACGTTACTCGGTTGCATATGAAACCCGGTCATGGTTGCATCACCGTCAGACGAACGCGGACGAGCTCGATGAGAGGACAGCGGATGACCAGCGTGCTGATCGTGGGAGCGGGACCGACCGGGCTGACGCTGGCCTGTGAACTGGCCCGGCGCGGCACCTCCGTCCGGATCGTGGAAAGGTCCCCTGGACCCCAGCCGGGTTCCCGGGGCAAGGGGCTCAACGCGCGCAGCCTGGAGGTCTTCGAGGGCATGGGGATTCTCGACCGCATGCGGGCGATCGGGCGCGACGACCTGCACTTCCGCAAGTACCGGGGCGGCGAGGTGGTCTCCGACACCGATCCCTTCGCGACCTTCTCCCCGGCGCCCGGCACCCCGTACGTACGCGGGCTGCTCGTCGCGCAGTGGAACGTCGAGCGGGTGCTGCGGGACCGGCTCGCCGAGTGGGGCGTGCGCGTCGAGTTCGGCACCGAACTGACGGGGTTCGAGCAGACCGGCGACACGGTGACCGCCACGTTCGCGGGCGGTGAGCGGATCGAGGTGTCCTACCTGGTGGGCTGCGACGGCGGCCGCAGCGGGATCCGCAAGGCGCTGCCGGTCACCTTCGGGGGCCGGACGCTGCCGGAGCAGCTGATGGTCATCGGTGATGTCGAGGCCGAGGGCTTGAGCCAGGACCTGTGGCACCAGTGGATCGACGAGGACGGCGGCATCATGCTCTGCCCGCTCCCCGCCACCTCGGTGTTCCAGCTCCAGGCGGCCCCCGAGCGGGACGCGGCGGGGCTCCCGGTGGAGGCGTCGCTGGAGAGCTTCCAGCGGATCTTCGACCGGCACGCGCGGCTCCCCGGCATCAAGCTCACCAACCCCGCCTGGATCTCCACCTACCGCGTCAACGAGCGGATGGCCGACCGTTTCCGGGTCGGCCGGGTCCTCCTCGCCGGGGACGCCGCCCATGTGCACTCCATCGCGGGCGGCCTCGGGATGAACACCGGTATCCAGGACGCCTACAACCTCGGCTGGAAACTCGCGCTGGTGGCCGCGGGCCGGGCCGGCGAAGGGCTGCTCGACACCTACGAGGAGGAGCGGCTGCCGATCGCCGCCTGGACCATCGACACCAGCGGTGAGCTGTGGCGCCAGGTCTCGCGCTCGATCAGGACCGCGGGCAGTGGGACGGAGGGCGTGGTCACGCCCGACATCCTCGGCCTGGGGCTGGGCTACCGCTGGAGCTCGCTGGCCGTCGAGCGCGACGCCCGTGCCGACGACGCTCCGCTGCGCGCCGGCGACCGCGCGCCCGACGCCCCGCTGCGGGACGCCGACGGTGCCGCCGTCCGGCTCTTCGAGATCTTCAGCGGCACCCACTTCACGCTGCTCGGCTTCGGCGCCGGCAGCGCGGCGGCGCTCCGGGAGAGCGCGGACCGGCACGGCGACGCGGTGTGGACCTACTCGATCGGTGCGGGCCCGGCGGGCCTGGACGACTTCGCGGGGCACGCGGCCCGCGAGTACGGCGTCACCGGCGACGCCCTGGTGCTGGTCCGCCCGGACGGCCACATCGCGCTCACCGCCCCGGCCGGTGACGCCGGTGCGGTGCACGACTACCTCGGCGCGCCGGCCTAGGGCCGGAACAGAACACGACCGCACCCCAGGCCGTCCTCCGGGGGTGCGGTCGTGCGGTCGGTGGAGCGGGATCAGACGAGCGGCAGGATCGAGGTCGGGGCGTGGCCCGGCTCGGTCGCGATGTCTTCCCACTCGTTGACGCTGGCGATGTCGCTGCCGCTCATCGAGATGTTGGTGATGCGCTCCAGGATCGCCTCGACGACCACCGGGACGCGGTACTCCGCGGCGAGCTTCTTGGCCAGCTCGAAGGCGGGCAGCAGCTCGTCCGGCTCGGTGACCCGGATCGCCTTGCAGCCCAGGCCCTCGACGACCTTGACGTGGTCGACGCCGTAGACGCCCAGCTCCGGGGAGTTGATGTTCTCGAACTCCAGGTTGACCTGGAAGTTGATGTCGAGGTTGCGCTGCGCCTGGCGGATCAGGCCCAGGTACGCGTTGTTGACCAGGACGTGGACGTACGGGATCTTGTGCTGCGCGCCGACCGCCAGCTCTTCGAGCATGAACTGGAAGTCGTAGTCGCCGGAGAGCGCGACGACCGAGCCTTCGGGGTCGGCCTTGGCGACACCCAGCGCGGCCGGGATGGTCCAGCCGAGCGGGCCGGCCTGGCCGCAGTTGATCCAGTGCCGCGGCTTGTAGACGTGCAGCATCTGCGCGCCGGCGATCTGGGAGAGGCCGATGGTGGTGACGTACCGGGTCTCCGGGCCGAAGGCGCGGTTCATCTCCTCGTAGACGCGCTGCGGCTTGATCGGCACGTTGTCGAAGTGCGTCCGGCGCTGCAGGGTGGCCTTGCGGTGCTGGGCGGACGCGGCCCACTCGGCGCGGTCGGGCAGCCTGCCCGCGGCCTTGAGCTCCTTGGCGACCTCGACGAAGAGCTCCAGCGCGGCCTTGGCGTCCGACGCGATTCCGTAGTCCGGCGCGAAGATCTTGCCGATCTGGGTGGGCTCGATGTCGACGTGGACGAACTTGCGGCCCTTGGTGTAGACGTCCAGCTTGCCGGTGTGGCGGTTGGCCCAGCGGTTGCCGATGCCCAGGACGAAGTCCGACTCGAGCATCGTCGCGTTGCCGTAGCGGTGCGAGGTCTGCAGGCCGACCATGCCGGCGTTCAGCGGGTGGTCGTCGGCGATGATGCCCCAGCCCATCAGGGTGGGGATGACCGGGGTGCCGGTCAGCTCGGCGAACTCGACCAGCAGCTCGGAGGCGTCGGCGTTGATGATGCCGCCGCCGGCGACGATCAGCGGGCGCTCGGACTCGAGCAGCAGCGAGATCGCCTTCTCGATCTGGGCGCGCGATGCGGTCGGCTTGTAGACCGGCAGCGGCTGGTACGTCTCGGGGTCGAACTCGATCTCGGTGAGCTGGACGTCGATCGGCAGGTCGATGAGGACCGGGCCGGGCCGTCCCGAGCGCATCAGGTGGAACGCCTGCTGGAAGACGCCGGGGACCTGTGCGGCCTCCAGGACCGTGGTGGCGGCCTTGGTGACCGGCTTGGCGATCGAGGCGATGTCGACGGCCTGGAAGTCCTCCTTGTGGAGGACCGCGACCGGGGCCTGGCCGGTGATGCAGAGGATCGGGATCGAGTCCGCGATGGCCGAGTAGAGCCCGGTGATCATGTCGGTACCGGCGGGGCCGGACGTACCGATGCAGACACCGATGTTGCCCGGGTTGGCACGGGTGTAGCCCTCGGCCATGTGGGACGCGCCCTCGACGTGGCGGGCGAGCGTGTGGTCGATGCCCCCGCCGGCCTTGAGCGCGGCGTAGAAGGGGTTGATCGCGGCGCCCGGCACACCGAACGCGTCGGTGACGCCCTCGAGCTTGAGGATCTCCACGGCCGCACGGGCGGCAGTCATACGAGGCATCGAGTACTCCTGGGTCGGACTGTCGGGGTGGGCTCTTGCTGCGAGGCCAGGGCGCCCGGTTTTCCGTAGTGCTAGTTTCCGTAATGCGGAAGTCTAGTTCTGCTATATGGAAGTAATCTAGAACGAGGCTTTCCGCCCGTCAAGGCAGTACCTGTTCCGGACCTGTTCCGGACGCGGAAGAGCGGGCTGCCATCCGGCAGCCCGCTCTCGGTACGCGTGAAGTCGCTGGAGGTCAGGGGATGACGGGCCCCGTCCGCATGAGCGTGTCGGCCGCGTCGTTGACCGGCTGCGGAGTGCCCGTCAGATCCATCACGAAGAGCGGGACGCCCAACTGGTCGGCGCGCAGCCGCGCGTCGTGCGCGTAGCCGGCCAGGGAGAAGAAGGCGCCGACGGAGTCCTCGTTCAGGCAGTTGAGCCACAGGCACTCGATGTCGCGCAGCGCGGTGGGCTGGGTGGTGGGGTCGATCTGGGCCACGAGGTCGTCGCCGCGCAGATCGATGCCGTTGGCGGCGTGGTCTCCGGCCACTCGTATGCCGGCGAAGCCGAGCCACTTCAGGTACTGGGCGGCGGCGGTGAGCGCGTCACGGGCGGTGCGGATGGTGACCGGGCGGAACGGCGGCCGTGGCGCGGGCGGCGGCGGGCCGGGGACCGCGGGCGGCGAAGGGGCGGCGGACAGCGGGCGCAGGGCCGCGGTGGCCGGGCCGGGAGGAGCGAGTGCCGCGGTGTCGACCGGCATCCGGATCACCGAACCGCAGTCGCAGCCGAACTCGGGCTGCGGCCACTGGTCCTGCCGGCCGCAGTCGGGGCAGCGCATGCTCACCCAGGAGTCGTCCCACGAACGGTGCCGTATCTCCAGCGGGACTCCGCCGCGCAGCAGCGGGAGCGTCAGCGGCGTACCGCAGGCGCAGGGGTAAGTGGTGGTGCTGAACGCGTGCTCGCGGCGGCAGGCCGGGCAGCGCACGGGCACACTCTCTGCCATGGTTCGTTCTCCAAGGCGGGCTCCGGCAATGGGCGTTACCCCATCTTGCAGGAGATTGGAGCCGCCCGGCGACGCAGTTGGCGCGACAGGACAGTCGTCGCGTCGCCGGGCGGAACCTGTAGCCCGCGCTGCCGTGACCTACCCCTCAGAAGTTCACGGCGGCGCGGGCCAGTTCTTGGGTCAGCCCTCGCGCAGTGCGCGGACCGACTCTTCCAGGCGCGCACCGTACTCGGTGTCCGCGGCGTGGAAGTGGGCCAGGTTGCGTTCGATCACGTCATCGCGGGTGACCTGCGAGAGGAACCCGGCGATGTTGGCGATCAGACGGGACTTCTCGTCCTCCGACATGAGCCGGTACAGCTCGCCGGCCTGGAAGAAGTGGTCGTCCTTGACGTGCAGCGGCGCCTCGTGGGTGCCGGTGTAGCCGGACACCGCCTGCGGGGCGGACAGCGCCAGGTCGGTCTGCGACGGGCCCTCGTACGAGTTGGGCTCGTAGTTCTTCAGACCGCGCTTGCCGTTGCGGGTGGCCGCCAGGCCGTCCCGGCCGTAGTTGACGGCCTCGGTCGCCTTCGGCGCGTTGACCGGCAGCAAGGTGTGGTTGACACCCAGGCGGTAGCGCTGCGCGTCGGCGTAGGCGAAGAGCCGGCCCTGCAGCATCTTGTCCGGGGACGGGCCGATGCCGGGCACGAAGTTGTTCGGGGAGAACGCGGCCTGCTCGACCTCCTGGAACACGTTGTCCGGGTTCCGGTCCAGTACCAGCCGGCCCACGCGCTGCAGCGGGTAGTCCGAGTGCGGCCACACCTTGGTGACGTCGAACGGGTTGAAGCGGTACTCCGCCGCCTCGGCCGCCGGCATGATCTGCACGTGCAGCGTCCAGGACGGGTTCACCCCGCGCTCGATGGCCTGCACGAGGTCGCGCTGGTGGCTGTTGGCGTCCGCGCCGACCTGCTCGGCGGCCTGCTCCGAGGAGAGCGAGCGCACACCCTGGTTCGTCTTGAAGTGGTACTTGACGAAGAACGCCTCGCCCTGCGCGTTCGTCCACTGGTACGTGTGCGAGCCGTAGCCGTTCATGTGCCGGTACGAGGCCGGGATGCCGCGGTCGCCGAAGAGCCAGGTGATCTGGTGGGTCGCCTCGGGGGAGTGCGACCAGAAGTCCCAGACGTTGTCGGCTTCCTGGATGCCCGTGAACGGGTCGCGCTTCTGCGAGTGGATGAAGTCCGGGAACTTGATCGGGTCCTTGATGAAGAACACCGGGGTGTTGTTGCCGACGAGGTCGTAGTTGCCCTCTTCGGTGTAGAACTTCAGCGCGAAGCCGCGGGGGTCACGCACCGCGTCGGCGCCGCCGAGGCTGTCCGCGACGGTCGAGAAGCGGATGAACGTCTCGGTGCGCTTGCCGACCGTGTTGAGGAAGTCGGCGCGGGTGAAGCCGGTGACGTCGTCGGTGACCTCGAAGTAGCCGTACGCGCCGGAGCCGCGGGCGTGCACCACGCGCTCCGGGATGCGCTCACGGTTGAAGCGGGCCAGCTTCTCGATGAGCTGCTGGTCCTGGATCAGCAGAGGGCCGCCGAGGCCGGCGGAGGCGGAGTTCTGGTTGTCGGCGACTGGTGCGCCGGACTCAGTTGTCAGCGTGTGCTTGGGCATGGCGGCCTTCCGTAACTACCAAGGGAAGCGAAAGCGTGTGGGTCGGTAGACCGGACAGTAAGGACCGGCCCCGAGGAATGTCAACAGTTTGTTGAAGTTCCTGGTGATGCAAGGTTTGGTGCCGCCCGGCGGTGCGTTTGGGCGCGACAGGACAGGTCACGCACCGCCGGGCGGAATCGGGGGCGAGGCGGAGCCTCGCGCGCCGGCCGGAGCCGGGCGGGGGATCGTCAGCTGGTGACGGGCAGGCCGGACAGCCGCTCGACACCGCGCAGCAGCGCCGAGTGGTCCAGGCCGCCGTCACCCTGGGCGCGCAGCGAGGCGACCAGGTTGGCGACGACGGAGCCGACGGGCAGGGCCGCACCGACATTGCGGGCGGCGTCGGTGACGATGCCCATGTCCTTGTGGTGCAGGTCGATCCGGAAGCCCGGGGCGAAGTCGCGCTTGAGGAAGTTGTCCTTCTTACGGGTCAGCACGGTGGAACCGGCCAGACCGCCGTTGAGGACCTCCAGGGCGGCTTCCAGGTCCACGCCGGACTTCTCCAGGAAGACCACGGCCTCGGCGCACGCCTGGATGTTGACCGCGACGATGAGCTGGTTGGCGGCCTTGACCGTCTGGCCGGAGCCGTGCGGGCCGCACAGGACGATCGTCTTGCCGAGCTTGTCGAGGATCGGCTTGGCGACGTCGAAGTCGGCCTTCTCGCCACCGACCATGATCGACAGTACGGCCTCGATGGCACCGGCCTCGCCGCCGGAGACCGGGGCGTCCAGTACGCGGATCCCCTTGGCGGCCGCGGCCTTCGCCAGGTCCACGGAGGTCTGCGGGGTGATCGAGGAGGTGTCGATCAGGAGCGCGCCGGACTTCGCGTTCTCCAGGATGCCGTTCTCGCCGTAGGCGATCGCCTCGACCTGCGGGGAGGCGGGCACCATCGTGATGATGACGTCGGCGTCCTTGACGGCCTCGGCGATGGAGCCCGCGGCGGTGCCGCCGTTGGCCGCCAGGCGGTCCAGCTTGTCCTGCTCAAGGGTGTAGCCGGTGACGGAGTAGCCCGCCTTGACCAGGTTCTCGGCCATGGGGGAGCCCATGATGCCGAGGCCGATCCATGCGATCTTGGGGAGGGAGCTCATGATCTGTGACCTTTCGGATCAGTGGGCGGAGAGCCACTGGAAGTTGTCGGCACTCGGGCCGGTGGGCTTGTACTCGAGGCCGACCCAGCCGTCGTAGCCGGCCTTCTGCAGGCGGCCCACGAGGTCGTCCAGCGGCAGGGTGCCGGTGCCCGGAGCGCCGCGGCCCGGGTTGTCGGCGATCTGCACATGGCCGGTCCTGTCGGCGTAGCGGTCGATGACCTCGTTGAGGTCCTCGCCGTTCATCGACAGGTGGTACAGGTCCATCAGGAACTTGGCGTTGCCGAGTCCGGTGGCCGCGTTGACCTGGTCGACGACCTCGATCGCCCGCGGTGCGCTGACGATCGGGCACAGCGGCGACTCGGGCTTGTTGAGCGCCTCCACGAGGAGGATCGCGCCGACCCGGTCGGCGGCACGGGCCGCCCGCACCAGGTTCTCCAGGGCCAGGGCGTCCTGGACCTCGGGGTCGACGCCCTCGACCCGGTTACCGTAGAGCGCATTGAGCGCCTTGCACCCGAGCGACCGGGCGAATTCCGCGGCGACCTCGATGTTCGCGCGGAAGCGGTCCGACTCCTCGCCGGGGATCGACAGCGCGCCCCGGTCGGGGCCCGGCAGCTGCCCGGCGTAGAAGTTCAGGCCCACCAGCTGGGTGCCGGCGTCGTTCAGCGCGTTGCGCAGTGCGTCGAGTTCGGCCTGGGCGGGGGTGGGTGTTTCGATCCAGGGCCACCACAGCTCGACCGCCGAGAAGCCGGCCGCGGCGGCTGCCGCGGGACGCTCCAGGAGCGGGAGTTCCGTGAAGAGGATCGAGAGGTTCACATCGAAGCGCGCTTCGGAGAGGCTCACTAGCGTTGCGCTCCTTCCGTATTGCGGAAGTTAGTTTCTGCTTAACGGAAGACTGAACGAACCGGACGCCGGCTGTCAAGTGCGGATGTCGCCACATGAGGCCGACCGGTTAGGTTGGGCCCGTGAAACTGAGGCTGGAATTCACGACGGAACCGTTCGACCTGGACGAGGCTCCCGGCCATGCGCTGGTCGCCCGCGAGGTCGTCGAGACGGCGGACCTGGACGCGGTGGACGTCGGACCGTTCGGCAACACCGCCGAGGGCTCACCCGAGGCGGTGGTGGCCGCGGTGGCCGAGCTGCTGCGGCGCACCCTCGCCGCGGGCGCCACCCGGGTCTCGCTTCAGGTGAACGTCATCGGGGAGGGTGATCAGTGACCGGGACCGGGGGGCACCCGTTCGCCGAGGCGGTCAAGCCGCTGGTGGACGCGATGGGAGCCGAGATGGTCGCGCCGGATCAGGCGCGAGGCGACGATGTGGTGCTCAGTTGGGAGGGCGAGGAGGTGCTCGCCGTCCGGTTGCCCCATCTGGCCGATTCGCTCGATCACATCCTGGCCGACCTCCAGCGCCGGCACGGCACGCTGTCCGAGCTGGACCGGAAGGACAAGCAGGGCGTCGTCCGGATCCTGGAGGAGCGCGGCGCGTTTTCCGTGCGGCACGGGGTCGAAACGGTCGCCACCGCCCTGGGCGTGAGCCGCTTCACCGTCTACAACTACCTCAACAGGGAGAACGCGGCGAAGGCCGCCGAGTGATCGCCGGGCGACCGCAGCCGTAACGTCCCGGCCACCTTTGTTACCGGAAGTTTTCAACAAAGTGTTGACGTGGCCGGATCCCGGCTCTTAGCTTGCGGCTGTGACTTCCAGCGCTTCGCCGGGCCTCGCCCGGCTCAACTCAGCCACCGCGTCCGACGCGGCCGGACTGCTGCACGAGGTGTGCGCCAGCCGGTCGTGGGGCGCGGCGGTGATCGCCGGCCGGCCGTACCAGGACCTCGACGCACTCTTCGCGGCGAGCGACGCGGCCATGGCCGGACTGACCGCCGACGACCTCGGTGAGGCGATGGCCGGACACCCGCCGATCGGCCGCCCCAAGCCGGGCGACCCGACCTCCGAGCGGGAGCAGGCCGGCGTCCAGGAATCGGTACGCGAAGAGCTCCTGGAGCTGAACCTCGCGTACCAGGACGCCCACGGACATGTCTTCCTGATCTGCGCCACCGGACGCACCGGTGACCAGATGCTGGCCGCCCTCAAGGAGCGGATCGGCAACGACACGGACACCGAACGTGAGATCGTCCGCGCCGAACTGGGCAAGATCAACCGTATCCGGCTGACCCGACTCGCAGCAGAAGGAGACCCGTCGTGACGGAGACCTCCGTGTCCACGCACATCCTGGACACCAGCATCGGCCGCCCCGCCGAGGGCGTCCCCGTGGAACTGTCGGTGCGCAACGGCATCGACGACCTCTGGGCGCCGCACGGTGAGTCCAAGACGGACGCCGACGGCCGCTGCAAGGATCTGCCGGCCCTGCCGGAAGGCACCACACACGTACGGCTCGACTTCGCGGTCGAGCAGTACTTCACGACTCAAAAAATCTCAGCCGAGGCACAGCAGGACGCCCCCCGCGTAAGGGACAGCGGCGCTTTCTTCCCGGAGGTGGCGATCACTTTCGCCGTCAAGCCGGGTGAGCACTACCACGTACCGCTGCTGCTCAACCCGTTCGGCTACTCCGTATACCGAGGGAGCTAGCACCGTCATGCCCACGATTCTCGGCCAGAACCAGTACGGCAAAGCGGAAAACCGCGTCGTCAAGATCACGCGGGACGGCGACACCCACCACATCAAGGACCTCAACGTCTCGGTCGCCCTCTCCGGCGACATGGACGATGTGCACTACTCCGGCAGCAACGCCAACGTGCTGCCGACCGACACGACCAAGAACACCGTGTACGCCTTCGCGAAGGAGTACGGGATCGAGTCGGCCGAGCAGTTCGGCATCCACCTGGCCCGCCACTTCGTGACCAGCCAGGAGCCGATCCAGATCGCCCGGATCCGGATCGAGGAGTACAGCTGGGAGCGCATCGCGTCCTCCGACGGCAACTCCCGCTTCATCGGTGCCGACGAGGTCAACCACTCCTTCGCACGCACCAACCAGGAGCTCCGCACCACCCAGATCACCTACGACGGTGAGAAGTGGGAGGTCATCTCCGGCCTGAAGGACCTCAAGGTCATGAACTCCACCAACTCGGAGTTCTGGGGGTTCGTCAAGGACAAGTACACGACCCTCAAGGAAGCGTACGACCGCATCCTGTGCACCGAGGTGTCGGCGAAGTGGCGCTACAACTGGACCACCGACGACGAGCGCATGCCCAACTGGGAGAAGTCCTACGAGCAGGCGCGCAAGCACATGCTCCAGGCGTTCGCCGAGACCTACAGCCTCTCGCTCCAGCAGACGCTGTACCAGATGGGCGCGCGCATCATCAACAGCCGTTCGGAGATCGACGAGATCCGCTTCTCGCTCCCGAACAGCCACCACTTCCTGGTGGACCTCGAACCGTTCGGCCTGAAGAACGACAACGAGGTGTACTTCGCCGCGGACCGGCCCTACGGCCTGATCGAGGGCACCGTCCTCCGTGACGGTGTCGAGGCCCGCATCCCGGTGGACCTCACCAACCTGTAGTACTTCTGCCTTGTCCCCCGACGCGCGCGCCGGCGTCACGGTCCCCGCATTCCGATGCGGGTACCCGGGGGAGAGCGGGGGCATCTGCGCAAGGAAGCACTGCGGACCCGGTCGTCACCCCGCTCGACCCCCGGGTTCGTCCATCGAGAAGGAAGCACGAGGAACTGCCATGGCAGCACCGCGCATCGTCATCGAGAACTGCGCTATCGCCACCGTGGACGCGAACGACACCGAGTACGCCTCGGGTCATGTCGTCATCGCGGGCAACCGCATCGAGTCGGTAGGCGCCGGCGCTGCCCCCCAGGGACTGGAGAACGTCGTCCGCCGTGTCGACGGCACCGGCCATCTGGTCACCCCGGGCCTGGTCAACACCCACCACCACTTCTACCAGTGGCTCACCCGGGGTCTCGCCCAGGACAGCAACCTCTTCAACTGGCTCGTCGAGCTGTACCCGACCTGGGCGCGGATCGACGAGGAGATGGTCTACGCGGCCGCCCAGGGCTCCCTGGCGATGATGGCCCGCGGCGGTGTGACCACCGCGATGGACCACCACTACGTCTTCCCCAAGGGCTCGGGCGACCTGCTGGGCGCCGAGATCCGCGCCGCCAAGGAGATGGGCGTCCGCTTCACCGCCGCCCGCGGCTCCATGGACCGCGGCAAGTCGGCCGGCGGCCTGCCGCCGGACTTCGCGGTCGAGACCCTCGAAGGCGCGCTGGCCGCGACCGAAGAGGCCATCGACACCCACCACGACGCCTCGTTCGACTCGATGCTGCACATCGCCGTCGCACCGTGCTCCCCCTTCTCCGTCTCCACCGACCTGATGCGCGAGGGCGCGCTGCTCGCCCGCCGCAAGGGCGTCCGCCTGCACACGCACGGCTCGGAGACGGTCGAGGAGGAGAAGTTCTGCCACGAACTCTTCGGCATGGGCCCGACGGACTACTTCGAGTCCACCGGCTGGCTCGGCGACGACGTGTGGATGGCGCACTGCGTCCACATGAACGACTCCGACATCGCCGCGTTCGCCCGCACGAAGACCGGCGTCGCGCACTGCCCCTCCTCCAACGCCCGCCTCGCGGCCGGTATCGCCCGCGTCCCGGACATGCTCGCCTCGGGCGTGCCGGTCGGCCTCGGCGTGGACGGCACCGCCTCCAACGAGTCCGGCGAGCTGCACACCGAACTGCGCAACGCGCTTCTCATCAACCGCCTCGGTGGCGGCGAGAAGGCGCTCAACGCCCGCCAGGCGCTGCGCCTGGGCACGTACGGCGGTGCGCAGGTCCTCGGCCGCGCCGACCAGATCGGCTCCATCGAGGCCGGCAAGCTCGCCGACCTCGTGCTGTGGAAGCTCGACGGCATCGGCCACTCGTCCATCGCCGACCCGGTCGCCGCGCTGGTGATGGGAGCGGCCGCCCCGGTCACCCTGTCGCTGATCAACGGCAAGCCGGTGGTGGAGAACAACCACCTCACCACGGTCGACGAGGACGCCATCGCGCGTCTCACCCGCGTCCAGGCCCAGCGCCTGGCCAAGATCGCCGGCCTCGTCTAGACCCCACCCCCAGAGCAACCGGTCAGGGAGGGACGGCCCCTGACCGGCCGCCGGTCCCGCGTTCGCGCGGACCCGGCAGCGCCGCCCCCGGCCCGTGGACCACGGTCGGTCCCGGATCCCCGGGGGCGGCGTTTTGTGTACCCGCACATATCCGCACATTGACGAAGAACCGCTGTACATACCCCTCCGCTTGATGGCAAGGCCCGTACATGCACCTCCCTGAAACCCGCAGTGCGCACATCGCGTAACCGACAGGAGGAACCGTGGTCGCTCAATCCGTGGCACCGGATTCGGTACATCCCGTGGACCAGTCCTTGCCCCCGGGCAAGCTCATCACCAGCGGCCTGCAGCACGTGGCCGCCATGTACGCGGGGGTGGTGGCGCCGCCCCTTGTCGTCGGCGCGGGCATAGGACTCTCCACCGCCGACATCACCTTCCTCATGGGGGCCAGCCTCTTCACCGCGGGCCTCGCCACCCTGCTGCAGACCCTCGGCATCTGGAAGATCGGCGCCCGGCTGCCCTTCGTCAACGGCGTCTCGTTCGCCGGAGTGGCCCCGATGCTCGCCATCGGCAAGTCGGCGGCGCCCGGCCACGCGCTGCCCGTCATTTACGGAGCGGTGATCGTCGCGGGAGTGCTGGGGTTCGTCCTCGCCCCCTACTTCTGCAAACTCGTCCGCTTCTTCCCGCCGGTCGTCACCGGCTCGGTGATCACCCTGATCGGGCTCTCCCTGCTCCCGGTCGCCATCAACTGGTCGCAGGGCGGGGTGCCCGGCGCACCCGGCTACGCGTCGGTGTCCAACATCGCGCTCGCCGGCGCGACGCTCGCCATCGTCCTGGTGCTGCGCCGGGTGCTCACCGGCTTCCTGCAGCAGATCGTCATCCTCATCGGCCTGGTGCTGGGCACCCTGCTCGCCATTCCGTTGGGCAAGTCGGACTTCAGCCCCATCAAGGACGCGGGACTGGTCGGCTTCCCCGATCCGTTCCACTTCGGAGCGCCCGAGTTCCAGATCGCGGCGATCATCTCCATGTGCGTGGTCATGCTGGTCTGCATGACGGAGTCGACCGCCGACATCCTGGCCCTCGGCAAGATCGTGGACAAGCCGGCCGACGAGAAGATGCTCGCCGCCGGCATCCGCGCCGACGCGCTCGGCTCGGCCCTCAGCCCGGTCTTCAACGGCTTCATGGCCAGCGCCTTCGCGCAGAACATCGGCCTCGTCGCGATCACCAAGGTCCGCAGCCGCTTCGTCGTCGCGGCGGCGGGCGGCATCCTCATCCTGCTCGGCCTGTGTCCCGCGCTGGCCTCCGTGATCGCCCTGGTGCCGCAGCCGGTGCTGGGCGGCGCCGGCATCGTGCTCTTCGGCTCGGTCGCGGCCAGCGGCATCAAGACCCTCACCGAGGCGGACCTCTCCGACGGCAACAACCTGCTCATCGTCGCCACGTCGGTCGGCGTCGGCGTCATCCCGGTCGTCTCGAACACCTTCTACGAGCACTTCAACGACCACCTGAAGATCATCCTCGACTCCGGCATCAGCACCGGATGCCTGGTCGCGGTCGTCCTCAACCTCGCCTTCAACCACCTGGGCCGCAAGCCCGGCGCGGAAGCCCCGGGCGAGGGGAACGGCGCCGGTGCCGATTCCGGTGTCGGTGATCAACAGGCCGACGCAGCAAGGGCGTTGCCCGTTCACTGACGCTCTGCGCGAACGGAGGGGCAGCTTGATCCCGGGCCGCCCCTCCGCGTGTCAGGATGTGCCGGTCACGGCACACGGAGGGGGACGGGAATGAATGAGTCGGGTCGGGTCGAGGCGTTCAGCGACGGTGTGTTCGCCATCGCGATCACGCTGCTGGTCCTGGAGATCAAGGTCCCGCCGCACGCGGGGGACCACCTGTGGTCCGCACTCGGCGAGATGTGGCCGTCGTACGCCGCCTACGCGGTGACATTCCTGGTCATCGGCATCATGTGGGTCAACCACCACAGGGTCTTCGGCTTCATCGCCCGGGTGGACCGGGTGCTGCTCTTCCTCAATCTGCTGATGCTGATGTGCGTCGCGGCGCTGCCCTGGCCCGCCGCCCTGATGGCCGAGTACCTGCGGGGCGGTGACGCCGCGTCCCATGCCGCCGCCGTCGTCTACAGCGGCTTCATGGTCGCGTACGCCCTCACCTTCCAGGCGATGTGGTGGTATCTGACCAAGCGCGGCCATCTCTTCGACGAGCGGGTCGACGTGGCGGCCGCCCGCGCCACCAGGATGCGGTTCGCGGTCGGTTCGGTCGTCTACCCGATCGCCGTCGGACTGGCCTTTGTCTCGGCACCGCTCACCCTGGCCGTGCACGGGCTGCTGGCCATCTACTACGCCTTCAACCAGGTGCCGGTGCCGACCCGCGGGCAGGCGCCGGAACCGGCCGGGACCGACGGGTGAGCCGGCCCCGGCCGGCCGTCATACCCCCAGGCGGGCGCGGAGCCGCCGGCTGCCGAGGATGAGCGCGGCGCCGGCGAGCAGCGCCGGGATGCCCAGCGCCAGGTAGTAACCCGCGCCCGGAGTGCTGGTCTTGGACAGCTGCACGGCGTGCCCGCCGACGCCCGCGCCGAGGGCCGCCGCGAGCCAGAAGAGGCCGATCATCTGGCTGACGAAGGTCCTGGGCGCCACCTCGGTGGTGACGCTCATGCCCACCGGGGCGAGCGCCACCTCGCCGCACGCCTGTAGTGCGTACGCCACGATCAGCCACAGCGGCGACACCAGATGGCCGTCGGAGCCGACCACCGTCGCCAGTGCCATCAGCAGCAGGCTCAGGCCCATCAGCCCCAGCCCGATGCCGAACTTGGCGGGTGCGCCGAGCCGGTCGCCCAGCCGGACCCACAGCCAGGCGGAGACCGGTGCGGCGGCGAGGATGAACAGCGGCACCACCGCCTGGAACCAGCTGGCCGGCACCGTGAAGCCGCCGATCGTCCGGTCCGTGCCGACCTTCGCGAACAGGCTGAGCACGGTGCCGCCCTGGATGTAGAGCATCCAGAAGAACGCGGCCGACAGGAACAGCCAGATGTAGGACCGGATCCGCTCCCGCTCCTGCGCCGTCACCACCGGATTGCGCAGCAGCCGGCGGAAGCAGACCACCGGCAGGACGATGGACAACAGCCCGCCCAGTGCCAGCACATGGCGCAGATCGAAGGTGCCGGCGGCGGCGTCCGCGCCGTACAGCACGGTCAGCACCGTCAGGGCGGCGGCGGTGCGCCGCTTCACCCGGCGCCACTCCTCCGCACTCGCGGGCCTCTCCGGTCGCTGCCCTATCTCCCCGAAGTACTTGGTGCCGCGCAGGAACTGGGCCAGTCCGAGGATCATCCCGACGGCTGCGGCGCCGAAGCCCAGGTGCCAGTCGACGGACTCGCCGAGCGCGCCGCACACGATGGGCGCGGCGACCGCGCTGACCTGGATGCTCATGTAGAAGATCGCGAATCCGGCATCCCGTTCGGCCCGCGAGTCACGGGCGTAGCAGGCGGCCAGCACCGTGGCCAGGTTCGGCTTGAGCAGCCCGGTGCCGGCGGCGATCAGGGCCATGCCGACGTAGACGGACGGCACCGCGGGCAGCGCCATCGAGCAGTGGCCGAGGGCGATGAGGACACCGCCGTACAGCGTGGCCCGGCGCGCGCCGAGGATCCGGTCGCCCAGCCAGCCACCGGGGACCGAGGCGAGGAAGACCGACGCCAGATAGACGCCGAACAGCGCGGTGGCGGTGTCCTCGGACAGGCCGAGACCGCCTTCGGCCTTGGTGGCCGAGGCGTAGAGGAAGAGGATCGCGGCCATCCCGTAGAAGCTGAAGCGCTCCCACATGTCCAGGCCGAAGAGCGTGGTGAACCAGCGGGGCCTTCCCAGGAAAGTGCCGCCGAGAGGCCCGGCGGTCTCCTCTCCCGCAGTGGCCGTCGTGGTGGGAGCCGCCATGGGACCTCCTCCGGGGCAGGGCCGGGCGGGGGCGCGGCCAGTGTGTCCGGTGAGGTTCCCAGGGCGCTATCGGGGACGGCTCAAGAACGTTTCAGCAGTCCCGGAGTCAGCCGGCGGGACTCTCCTGCGGCTCCGCTGCGGGCTTCCAGACGTACGGCGTCGTGGTGGTGACCGGCAGCAGACCCAGCCGGGCCAGGATCGGGCGGCTGTCGTCGGTCGCGTCGACCTGGAGGTAGCGCACCCCCTGCGCCACGGCGAGCCGGGCGCGGTGGGCGACGAGTGCGCGGTAGATGCCCCGGCCGCGCCAGGCGGCGAGGGTGGAGCCGCCCCACAGCGACGCGAACTCCGTACCGGGGTGCAGTCGCATCCAGGCCGCGGAGACGACCTCGTCCCCCGCCTCGGCGACCACCACGACACACGGGTCGCCCTCGCCGTTCAACTCCCGCTCCAGGACGTCCGGCAGCCAGCTGTGGTCGTAGCCCCAGACCGCTTCCTCCATGACCCGCATCCGCTCCAGATCCGCGCGGGAGGTGATCTCGCGCAGCGTCACGCCCTGCGGCGGCACCGGCTCGGCGGCCAGCTGGGCGGCCTCGCCCACCAGTACCGTCTCCCGTTCCCCGGCGGTGAACCCGGCGGCCGTCAGGCGCTCCGGGAGGTCGGCGGGCAGGTCGTGGCCGTGGTACTTCCACTCCACCTCCTCGCCCAGCGCGGCGAAATGGTCGCGCTGCGCGGCGATGAACGTGTCGAGCTCACCGCCCTCCAGCCCGCCGAGGTCGCGGTAGGTGATGAGCCCGCCGTGCCCGGCCAGGAGCTGCCGGACCACGGGGCCGGACCGTTCCGCCCTCTCGCGCGTCACCCCGCGCGCCCGGAGCTGCTCGTTGTAGGTGTCGCGGTACGCGACGGCGCGTTCGTCGATCGTCATGGTCACAACCCCCGGTACATGATGTGGAGTCCGACATAGCCCTCGTCCGGATGCAGGAAGCCCTCCGGGACCGTGCCCAGGACCTCGAAGCCGAGCGACTCGTACAGCCCCACGGCCCGGACGTTCGACGCGACGACCGCGTTGAACTGCATCCCGCGGTACCCCTCGGCGCGCGCCCAACGGAGCGCCTCCTCGGCCAGCGCCCGGCCGGTGCCGTGCCCGGTGTGCTCGGGGGCGACCATGAAGCTCGCGCTGGAGATGTGGGCGGAGCCGCCCATGTGGTTGCGGTTCATCTTCGCCGTGCCGAGCACCGTCCCGTCCTCGCTGACGGCGACCACCGTGCGCGAGGGTGCCTGGAGCATCCACATGTCGCGCGCGGTGGCCTCGTCCAGATCGCGGGGATAGGTGAACGTGTCACCCCGGGCCACGATGCCTTGCAGGAACGGCCAGATCGCGGGCCAGTCGTCAGGAGTCACATCTCGGATGAGCATGACGGACATCATGCGACGAGGGGCGGCCGAAACGCCACTCGGTTTCGGCCGCCCCACTGTCGCTTCCCGTTGTCGCCCCGGCTGTCGCGTCCGAGGTCAGACCGGGTGCACCGTCCCCGCGTAGCGCTGGGCGAAGCGGGTGCCGGTGCCTGCTGTGGCGGTGATGTCGTAGCGGCCGCCGCTGGTGGGCCAGAGGATCTCACCGCAGTGGCCCGGGTCCACCCAGGCGGTCCTGACGGCGCCGCCGAAGTCGTTCGGGGCGACGGTGAACAGGACCGGCTCCTTACCGGCGTTGGAGAGTTTCAGCGCGAGGGAGGTTCCCCGCAGCGTGGCCCGTACGGCGGGGACCGCCACATCGTCCTGGCCGGCCGGGACGACGGTGCCCGCGAAGCGGCGGACGAAGCCGTCGGCGCCGTGCACGGTGAAGTCGTAGCGGCCGTCGGTCTGCGACGCGTCCCAGGTGTACGTGGCGGTGGCGCCGGGCGCGACGGTGAACGGCGTGCCGGAGAACGCCAGCTCGATGTTGGGGTAGACCGTGTAGTGGAAGCCCGTGGTGCCGGTGTTGGACAGGGTGCAGACGACCTTGCCGGTGGCGCGGTCGACCGTGGCGTCCGCCCAGGGGTGGTAGGGCAGCGGCCGGTGCGGGCGCGTTCCCGGCTCCTGGGACGGCATGCTCTGCGCGCCCGTGGCGGGCAGTTTCACCGCGGGCAGCGACTTGTTGGCGTCCGCCTTGGCCATCAGCGCGACGGTGTCCGGCAGCGCCGGTATCGAGTAGTCCGGGTTGGCGAAGTCGAAGCAGCTCGTCAGGTCGCCGCAGACGGAGCGCCGCCAGGCGGAGATGTTCGGCTCCTGGACGCCGGTGACGACTTCGAGGAACCGCAGCACGGACGTGTGGTCGAAGACCTGCGAGTTGACGTACCCGCCGCGCGACCAGGGCGAGGCCGCCCACAGCGGCACCCGGTTGCCGAGACCGATCGGGCGCCCCTGGGCGAACTCCTCGGCCGTGCCGGTCTCCGGGGTCGGCGGGATGACGTGGTCGAAGTAGCCGTCGTTCTCGTCGTACATCACGAGGAAGACGGTGTTCTTCCACACCGCGGGGTTCGACATCAGCGACTGCAGCGCGGTGTTGACGTAGTGCGCGCCGTAGTCGGGGCTGGCGTCCGGGTGTTCGCAGAACAGGTAGGGCGCGACGAGCCAGGAGACGGTCGGCAGGGTGCCGTCCTTGCAGTGCTGGTCGAAGGCGGTCAGGTCCCACTTGGTCATCGCGTTGATGTAGCGGGCGTCGTCCGTCGCGAACTTGTGGAACTGCGAGAAGTAGGCGAGCGCGTTGTCGTCGTAGTCGCCGTACCGCTCGTCGAGACTCGGGTTGTGGTAGACGCGCCAGCTCACCGCGTGCGCGGAGAGCCGCTCGGCGTACGTCGTCCAGTCCGCGACCGGGTTCTCGGGCAGCGGGGTGTTGTCGATCCACGGGCCGGTGGTGCCGTCCTTGCCGGGGCCCGCCGTACCCGACCACAGGTAGAGGCGGTTGGGGTCGGTGGGCCCGGCCATGGAACAGAAATACGCGTCGCACAAGGTGAACGCGTCGGCGAGGGCGTACTGGTAGGGGAGGTCCTCGCGGGTGAAGTAGCCCATCGAGCGCTCGCCCTTGGCGGCGACCCACTTGTTCATGGCGCCGCCGTTGATGGCCTGGTGGCTGGTGCTCCAGTCGTGGGCGAGACCGCCCGCGTTCTGGGCGTTGTACTTGGTGCTGTCCATCCGGAAGGGCAGCATCACGTTGCCGTCGGTGCGGCCAGGGTCGGGCTGGCGGAAGACGGAGTCGCCGCCCGGGAAGAGCAGCCCCTGCTTGTCGTCGAAGCCGCGCACCCCCTTCATCGCGCCGAAGTAGTGGTCGAAGCTGCGGTTCTCCTGCATGAGGATCACCACGTGCTTGACGTCGGCCGGAGTGCCGGTGGCCGCGGCTGTGGCTCCGGCGGTACCGGTCACGGGCGCCGCGGCGGCGGCCGTCCCGGTGGCGCCGGGCAGCCCGACGGTGGCGGCGGCCGCGCCCGCGGCGGCGGTGGCTCCGACGAAGGAGCGGCGGCTCAGCGGGGTCATCGGTGTGCTCCTGGGGTCGGGGTGGCCAGGGTGAAGGTGGCGACGGCGGCGGCGCAGTCGGACGGCCAGCCGTTGCCGGCGGTGCCGGGTGCGGGCTGCGGCCAGCCGGTCACCAGGGTGTGCGCCTCGAGGAGGGTCAGCGGGCCGGCGAACTGGACCTGGTCGATACGGTCCTGCGGCTCCTGGCCGCTGCCGCGCACCTTGCGCACCGGCGACCACGTGTTGCCGGGCGACGCCAGCGGATCGGGGTGCGCGGACCGGAAGGCGTCGATGAGGCCGGCCTGCTTGAGGGCCACGGTGACCGGCCAGTTGACCGGCCCCACCCCGCTGTGCGCCGCGCGGGTGGCGGCCGTCCAGTCCAGGTGCGACGGCGAGGCGAGCCCGGCGGCCAGCACCACCGGGGTTCCGGAGGCCAGATCGGCCTTCATCGCGGCGGCCAGCGCCTGCGCCTGCTGGAAACGGACACTCGCCTGTTCCGCGGCTTCGATCTGCGCGGCGGTTCTGCCGTCCTGCGCCGCGTAGGGGCCGTAGCCGTTCTCGTCGAGCTGCGCGGCCCACAGCCGTACGGTGCGGCCCGCGGCGAGTTGTATGGCCACCCCGGCGGCCGGGAGGGCGGTGGTGGGAGCCGTCACGGTGCCCAGCGGATAGCGGCTGACGACACCGAGGCTGCCGGGGGACTGGTACGAGAACCAGCCCAGCGCGTCCGCGAGCGCCTTGGCGGCGGTGCCGCCGGTCTCCTGCAGGGCCACGACGTCCAGGCCCTGGGTGAGGACGGTGCGCAGCTGCTTCTCCAGCGCTCCGTCGATGTGCGTGCCCGCGTCCCACAGGTTCCAGGACGCCACCTTCAGCCGCTGGGCGGCCGCGGCGGCGCGCACCGGGACCTGCACGGTGAGGGTGTCGGAGCCGCCGGCGCTGTCCTTTACGGCGACGGTCAGCACGCCGGGCCGCGCGGGGGCGGAGGCCGGCGCGGTGCCGGTGACGACACCGGCGGCGCTGACGGAGAGCCAGGAGTCGCCGCCCGTCCGGCTGAACACGGCACTTCCGGCGGGGGTGCCCGCCGGCCGTGTCCACAGTCCGGCGAGTTTGACGGAGACCGCGCCGCCGGCGGTGACGGGCCCGGTGGTGAGCCCGTCGACGACGGCGTGCGGGCGCGGGGCGGCAGGCTTGGGGCGGAAGGAGAAGGCGGCGGTCTGCGCCAGGATGCCGTAGCCGTCCTTGGCCAGCAGATACGCGGTGTAGGGGCCGCCGGTCAGGGTCGAGGTGTCGAGCACGACATCACCGGACGCACCGGGTGTGTACTTCCACACGATCGAGGAGCCGGTGCCGGGCTGACGGGCGCCGTCGTAGACGCCGACCCAGTTCTTGGCGTCCGGCGTGTCGGTGGCCCAGTGGAACGTGAGGCGGTCGCCCTCATAGGGGGCGGCGGGGGAGGTGAGGGCGAGAGTACTGGGTGGCACGGGGGAGGTTCCTCTCCGCCCGGTGGGCACGCCAGCCTCACGGGCCGACCGGGCTGCACAAGTTGGCTGAACAACTTGGGCTATTCAGTCGGCCCGCGGCACACGCGTCAAGAACTCCGGATGTCCGGGGAAGGACGACCCGCAGAACTCGCGCCGGTGACGTCAGGTCCAGTACGGAGGGGATTGCGGCAGGACGTCCGGAACCTCCGCGGGCGGAGCGGGAGCGGGCTTCGGGAAGCACTTGAACTCGAGCTTCTCCAGGGCGCGGACCATCTGGGCAGCGCTGAAATCACGCGGGTCCTGCCGGGTGATAATCGCCCCCACCTGCTTGACGGGGTAGATGCGATTTCCGATCTTCACAGACTCGCCGGTGATGGGTTCGGGCTTGATCCCGCTCATCTTCTGCTCCACCTCGCTTGCCTGCAGATAGAAGGAGACTCCAGCGATGGTGCAGCGGATCATCATGCCTCAGCAAGGGCAGAAGGGACGTAACAGGTACTCCCACGTTGTCACATACCGGCACGATGGCACAGCTCCCCGGGATAACGAAGCGGGCCCCGGCCCTGTGGACCGGGGCCCGCTCGGGCGTGTGAACGGGTGCGGGACGGGTGTCAGCCCAGCAGTTCGTAGGCCGGGAGGGTGAGGAAGTCGACGTACTCCTCGTCGAGCGCGGTCCGCAGCAGCAGGTCGTGCGCCTCGGTCCACTTGCCCGCGGCGAACGCCTCGTCGCCGACCTCGGCACGGATCGCGGCCAGCTCCTGCGCGGCGACGCGCTGGACCAGGTCGTGGGTGGCCTTCTCGCCGTTCTCGAACACGACGCCCGCGTTGATCCACTGCCAGATCTGCGAGCGGGAGATCTCCGCGGTGGCCGCGTCCTCCATCAGGTTGAAGATGGCGACGGCGCCCAGGCCGCGCAGCCACGCCTCGATGTAGCGGGTGCCGACCTGGACCGCGCTCACCAGGCCGTCATAGGTCGGCTTCGCGTCCAGCGAGTCGATGGCCAGCAGCTGGTCGGCGGTGACGTGGACGTCCTCGCGCAGCCGCTCCTTCTGGTTCGGCCGGTCGCCGAGGACCGCGTCGAAGGAGGCGCGGGCGATCGGCACCAGGTCGGGGTGGGCGACCCAGGAGCCGTCGAAGCCGTCGCCGGCCTCGCGGTCCTTGTCGGCCTTGACCTTCTCGAAGGCGACCTTGTTGACCTCGGCGTCACGGCGCGAGGGGATGAACGCGGCCATGCCGCCGATCGCGTGCGCGCCGCGCTTGTGGCAGGTGCGCACCAGCAGCTCGGTGTACGCGCGCATGAAGGGCGCGGTCATGGTCACCGCGTTGCGGTCCGGCAGGACGAACTTCTCGCCGCCGTCGCGGAAGTTCTTCACGATGGAGAAGAGGTAGTCCCAGCGGCCGGCGTTCAGGCCCGCGGCGTGGTCACGCAGCTCGTAGAGGATCTCCTCCATCTCGAACGCGGCGGTGATCGTCTCGATGAGGACGGTCGCGCGGACGGTGCCCTGCGGGATGCCCACGTACTCCTGCGAGAAGACGAAGATCTCGTTCCACAGCCGCGCTTCGAGGTGCGACTCGGTCTTGGGCAGGTAGAAGTACGGACCCTTGCCCTTGGCGATCAGCCGCGTCGCGTTGTGGAAGAAGTACAGCCCGAAGTCGACGAAGGCGCCGGGGACGGCCTCGCCGTCGACGGTCAGGTGCCGCTCCGCCAGGTGCCAGCCGCGCGGGCGCATGACGACGGTGGCCAACTCGGCCTCGTCCTTCAGCGCGTACGACTTGCCCTGTTCGGTGGAGAAGTCGATCCGGCGCTCATAGGCGTCGATCAGGTTGATCTGGCCGCCGACGACGTTCTCCCAGGTGGGAGCCGAGGCGTCCTCGAAGTCGGCGAGCCAGACCTTGGCGCCGGAGTTCAGCGCGTTGATCGTCATCTTGCGGTCGGTGGGACCGGTGATCTCGACGCGGCGGTCGTTGAGCGCGGCCGGGGCCGGGGCCACCTGCCAGTCTCCCGCGCGGACATGTGCGGTGTCCGCGAGGAAGTCCAGGGTGCCGGTACGGGCGATCTCGGTGCGGCGCTCCTTGCGGAGCGCGAGCAGCTCGGCTCGGCGCGGGGCGAAGCGTCGGTGCAGCTCGGCGATGAAGGTCAGAGCCTGCTGCGTCAGCACCTCCTCCGCGCGGGGGACGGGGGGTGCGTCGTCTGCGACGACGGCCGCCGAGGACGGCACTGCTGCGGACATGGCTGACTCCTCTAGGGGACAAAGGGTGCCGGGCGGCCGCCGGGTCGTGCCCTGGCACGGGGTGCCGGGCCGTACCGGAATACGGGCGCTTCTGCGAGGTGGAGCATAGTATCCGCATTGCGGAAGATCAACGTTTTGTGGCACGCGGTGCAGCGGGCTCGCTCACGGGTTTCAGAAGGTGCAGGTCATCAGGGGTGTCGATATCGGCGGGGTCGGCGATGTCACCGCACTCGACGAGGGTGATCGCCTCCTGGTGGCGTTTCAGGTAGTCGCGGGCGCCCTGATCGCCGGTCGCGAGGTCCGCGATGTCCGCCCAGCGGTCCGCGCCGAACAGCACCGGATGGCCGCGCCGTCCCCCGTACGAGGCCGCCGCCAGGCTCGCCGGGCCCCGGTACGCGTTGATCACCCGGGCGACCGCCCCCGCACCGATCCCCGGCTGGTCCACCAGCGCCACGACGACCGCCTGCGCCCCGGTGCCCGCCCGCTGTTCCGCCGTGTCCGCCAGCGACCGCAGGCCCGCGCGCAGCGACGAGCCCATCCCGCCGGCCCAGTCCGGGTTGTCGACCAGGACGCAGCCCGCCAGGTCGGCCTGCTCGCGGACCTCGTCGGCCGCCGCACCGAGCACGATGTGCACCGGCCCGCAGCCCGCCTCGCGCAGCCCGCGCAGCGCGTGCTCGACCAGCGGGCGGCCCGCGTACTCCAGCAGCGCCTTCGGGCGGCCGCCCAGGCGCCGCCCGCCGCCGGCCGCGAGCAGCAGGCCGGCGATGGAGGGAAGAGTGGCGGAATCGCTCGGTGCGATGGGTTTCATGCCTCCTCCCTACAGGACGCGGCGGCCGGAGGCGAAGAGGGGCACATCGGGCGTTTGGCCTCACGGCGGCGGGCGGAGCGCGGGCTTCGATAGGCTCAGCGCCGTAAGGGACGGGTATTCGCAGGCCAAGGGGCAGACGTGACGAATCATCAGCAGGGCCCGGTGCCCGCCACCGTGGCGGACACCTCGGCCCCGGATCCTGAGATCTTCCAGCCGCTGACGGACGACGACCCGAAGACCGTCGCCGGATACCTGCTCAGCGCCCGCTTGGGCGCCGGCGGGATGGGCAAGGTCTACCTCTCCTACACGCCCGGCGGCCGGCCGGTGGCGATCAAGGTGATCCGCCCCGAGTTCGCCGAGGACCCCGAGTTCCGCCGCCGGTTCCGCCAGGAGGTGCTGGCCGCCCAGCGCGTGCAGGGCCTCTACACCGCGCCGGTGATCGACAGCGACACCGAGGGCCCGCACCCGTGGCTGGCCACCGCCTATGTGGCGGGGCCCTCGCTGCACGCGGCGGTCGCCGACCACGGCGCGATGCCGGTGCCGACCGTGCTGCTGCTCATCGCCGGGATCGCCGAAGCGCTGCAGGTGATCCACCACGCGGGCATCGTGCACCGGGACCTCAAGCCGTCCAACGTGCTGCTCGCCGTCGACGGACCGCGCGTCATCGACTTCGGCATCGCGCGGGCCGCCGACACCACCGCGCTCACCAGCACCGGTGTCAGCATCGGCACCCCGGCCTTCATGTCCCCGGAGCAGGCGGCCGGCACGAGCTGCACACCGGCCACCGACATCTTCGCGCTGGGCCAGATCGCGGCCTTCGCGGCGATGGGCGGCGCCGCCTTCGGCGACGGGCCCTCGCACGGCGTGCTCTACCGGATCGTGCACGAGGAGCCGGACCTGTCCGAGCTGCCGGGCGAACTGCGCGAGATCGTCACCCGCTGCCTCATCAAGGACCCGACCCTCCGGCCGTCCACCGCCCAGATCATCGCGATGTGCGGCCAGGCGTCCAAGGACCCGGCGCTGCGCCGCCCGGACGGCTGGCTGCCGCCGTCGTACGCCGCCGACCTGACGCAGGCGGCCGCCCCGGCGCCGCAGCCGGTCCAGCCCGCCGCCCCGCAGCCGGCTCCGCCGGCGACCCCGCAGCCGGGTTATCAGCCCACGCAGGCGGTGCCGCCGACCGCGCCCCCGCTCCACCCGCCGACCCAGCCGGTGAACCACCAGCCCGTCCACCCGCAGCAGGCCCAGCCGCAGCCCGGCCTCCCGCAACAGGCCCACCCGCAGCAGTTCCCGCAGCAGGCGCAGCCGATGCAGCACCCGCAGCAGCCCCGGCCCCCGATGGGCGGCTACGCGTACCCGCCCACCAACGGCCCCGGCAGGCCCGGGGGCTTTCTGCCCCTGCCGCCGAAGAAGAAGCGGACGGGTCTGGTCGTCGCGGGCGTCATCGTCGCGCTCCTGGTCGGCTCCGCCGTGTACTCGGCCATCAACAAGGGGGACGACAAGAAGTCGTCGAGCAACCAGAGCACCAAGACGCCGTCCGCCACCGGCGGCACGACCGGGAACCAGACCGGGCAGAGCTCGGCCCCGGTGGATCCCAAGCCCGCCTCGTACACCGGCCTCAACATCCCCGGCGGCTACACGTTGACGTTCGCCGACGAGCCTCCGCGCCCGGAGAAGGCGGATGTGAACTACGAGGGGGACTTCGGTTACGCGCCGGATCACATCTCCGGCACGCACGTCGCCACCAACAGCAGCAAGAACACCCTGGCGCTCGTGATGCCCGGTGAACCCGCGACCCTGGCCGGCTGCCGCGCCAACACGCGGTACGCCACGAGCATCCTGAAGGAGACGCTTACCAAGGGTTCGAAGATCTGCGTGACGACCGAGTCGGGGCACATCGGCCTGGTGACCATCCGGGGTTTCGGGTCGGAGCACACGGACAGCGAATACGTCACCGTGGATCTGACCGTCTGGCGCAACGCCGTCGTACCGCGGAACTGATCGCCGCCGGACCGCGGAACTGATCGCCACCGGAATTGTCGCCAAGTCGCTTGCCGCACAAGGAAGTTGGCGCGGATTTCGTCGTCCGTATGGCGTCCCGCGCATCGGTTCGCGTTAACTGAGCGCGCCCCGGACCCGCTCCGGGGCGCGCGCGGGGGCGCTGGGGGGCGCGCTCGCCGAGGTGTGGGAGGTGGGGGGTGGGGTCTGTGAACGATGAGAGTTGTGGTGCGGCCGCACGTACGGCCGCGGACGTCAGGGCGGGGGCCACGTCCGGCGTGGAGGATCCCCGGGTGACGGCGCTGCGCCTGTCGGTCGCCCGGGTGCGCCGGGAGCTGGCCGGCCTGCGGTCGGAGTTACCGGACCGAGCGATAGCCGAGGACGAACTGGGCGCGCTGGCCAATGCCGCGGACGCCGGGATCCTGGAGATCGACCGGATGCGGCACTCGCTGCTGCTGGTCGCGGCGGCGCTGGGGTCGGTGAGCGCGCTGGCGGTGGCCCTGGCCGAGCTGCGCAGGGCCGTCGACCTCTTCGGGTCAGGCGCTGGTGCCGGCCCCGGCGCTGGCGAGGGCGTGTGACAGCTGCCGGGCGATGTCCTGCAGGATGGGGATGATCTTCTCCGTGGCGACCTCGGTGACCCGGCCCGCGGGCCCGGAGATCGAGATGGCCGCGGCGGCGGGGGAGTCGGGGACGGTGACCGCCAGGCAGCGGACCCCGATCTCCTGCTCGTTGTCGTCCACCGCGTAGCCGGCCTCGCGGATCTTCTCCAGCTCTCTTATGAAATCGTCCGCGTTGGTGATCGTCTTCTCGGTCGCGGCGGGCATCCCGGTACGGGCGAGCAGCGCGCGGACCTCGTCCGGCGGCACATGCGCCAGCAGCGCCTTGCCCACGCCGGTGGAGTGCGGCAGCACCCGGCGTCCGACCTCGGTGAACATCCGCATGGAGTGGCGGGACGGCACCTGGGCGACGTAGACGATCTCGTCCCCGTCGAGCAGTGCCATGTTCGCCGTCTCGCCGGTCGTCTCGACCAGTTCGGCGAGGAAGGGGCGGGCCCAGGTGCCGAGCAGTTTGGCGGAGCTCTCGCCGAGCCGGATCAGCCGCGGGCCGAGCGCGTACCGGCGGTTCGGCTGCTGCCGTACGTAGCCGCAGTCGACGAGGGTGCGCATCAGCCGGTGGATGGTGGGCAGCGGGAGCCCGCTGCTGGCGGAGAGCTCGCTCAGACCGACCTCGCCGCCCGCGTCGGCCATCCGCTCCAGCAGGTCGAAGGCACGTTCGAGCGACTGAACGCCTCCTGCGCGGTCTGACGACACGTGCGATCTCCTCTGAGCGGTTGGGCGAGCGGTGGATGATGGGGGGAAGCCTACCGGCCGACCTCGGCCAATTGATCTCTTGCGGGCCTTCTCCTGTAGCTAGCTACGGAGGCTGTGGCGAAATGTGAATTCCGCTTTGTGGAATCTTACATGCCCTTGACGGTTCACCGCCCTGTCCTGCACATTCGTTCAACAGAACGTTGAAATTTGGAGGCCGCACGTGGTGGAAATGGTCCTGCGCTCGACTCGGGTCGTCACGCCCGAGGGGGAGCGCCCGGCCGCGGTCGCGGTCAGCGGCGGCACGATCGCCGCCGTGTGGGCGTACGACGCCGACGTCCCGGAAGGCGCCCGGCTCGTCGACCTCGGCGACGACGCGCTGCTCCCGGGCCTGGTCGACACCCATGTGCACATCAACGACCCCGGACGCACCGAGTGGGAGGGCTTCGCCTCCGCCACCCGCGCCGCCGCGGCCGGCGGCATCACGACGCTGGTCGACATGCCGCTCAACAGCATCCCGCCCACCACGACCGTCGAGAACCTCGCCGTCAAGCAGGACACCGCGCGCGGCAAGGTGCACACCGACGTCGGCTTCTGGGGCGGCGCCGTCCCCGGCAACGTCAAGGACCTCCAGCCCCTCCACGACGCCGGCGTCTTCGGCTTCAAGTGCTTCCTGCTGCACTCCGGCGTCGACGAGTTCCCGCAGCTCTCCCCGGAGGAGCTGGCGGACGCGCTGACGGAGCTCTCCCGCTTCGACGGTCTGCTGATCGTCCACGCCGAGGACCCCCAGCTCATCGACGGCGCCCCGCAGCGCGGCGGCCCGCACTACGCGGACTTCCTCGCCTCCCGGCCGCGCGCCGCCGAGAACGCCGCCATCGAAGGGCTCATCACCCTCGCCAAGCGGTTGAAGGCGCGGGTGCACGTGCTGCACCTGTCGTCCAGCGACGCGCTGCCGCTCATCGCCGCGGCGAAGCGCGAGGGCGTCAAGCTCACCGTCGAGACCTGCCCGCACTTCCTCACCCTCACCGCCGAGGAAGTCCCGGACGGCGCCACCGAGTTCAAGTGCTGCCCGCCGATCCGTGAGGCCGCCAACCAGGACGCCCTCTGGGAGGGCCTGGCCGACGGCACGATCGACTGCATCGTCTCCGACCACTCGCCGTCCACGATCGAGCTCAAGGTCAAGGAGACCGGCGACTTCGCCGCCGCCTGGGGCGGCATCTCCTCGCTCCAGCTCGGCCTGCCGGCCATCTGGACCGAGGCCCGCCGCCGCGGCCACAGCGTCGCCGACGTCGCCCGCTGGATGTCCCAGGCGCCCGCCGCCCTCGTCGGACTCTCCACCAAGGGCGCCATCGCGGTCGGCTACGACGCCGACTTCGCGGTCCTCGCCCCGGACGAAACCTTCACGGTCGACCCCGCCGAGCTCTACCACCGCAACCGCATCACCGCCTACGCCGGCAAGACCCTGCACGGCGTCGTCCGCAGCACCTGGCTGCGCGGCGAACTGATCGCCGAGAACGGCGTCACGAACGAGCCCACCGGCCGTCTGATCACCCGGGAGACCGCATGACCTCCACGTCCTCGACTTCGTTCACCGGTGATGCGCGGCCGTTCGGTGGGGGTGATCCGTAT
>NZ_JAAIKO010000055.1 GCF_016107395.1 Streptomyces fildesensis | reverse complement strand
ACACCTGTGACCGGGTGCTGTGGCTGGAGAAGGGCGAGCTCCTCATGGACGGCCCCACCGAGGAAGTCGTCAGCGCCTACGAGAACGCCCACGGATGACGGACCGGCCCGCCGTCGGAACGGCGGGCCGGCTTTTTCACTGGTTCATCAATGCGGTCAGTACTGGTAGAAACCGGCCCCGGTCTTACGGCCCAGCCGGCCCGCGTCGACCATGCGCTGGAGCAGCGGGGGAGCGGCGTACAGCGGCTCCTTGAATTCGTGGTACATCGAATCCGCGATGGCGGCAATGGTGTCCAGACCGATGAGGTCGGAAAGCTTGAGCGGGCCCATCGGGTGCGCGCAGCCCATTTCCATACCGTTGTCGATGTCCTCGCGATTGGCGATTCCGGACTCGAACATCCGGATCGCCGACAGGAGATACGGGACCAGCAGCGCGTTCACCACGAATCCGGAGCGGTCCTGGGCGCGGATCGCGTGCTTGCCGAGGACGTCGGTGACGAGGCTCTCGGTGCGCTTGAGGGTGTCGTCCGCGGTGGTGAGGGCCGGAATCAGCTCGACGAGCTTCTGCACCGGGGCCGGGTTGAAGAAGTGGATCCCGAGCACGTACTCGGGACGCGAGGTGGCCACCGCGAGCTTCACCAGGGGGATGGACGAGGTGTTGGAGGCCAGGATCGCGTCCGGCCGGGTCACCACCTGGTCGAGGACCTGGAAGATCTCGGTCTTGACCTGCTCGTTCTCGACCACGGCCTCGATCACGAGGTCACGGTCGGCGAATTCGCCGAGGTCGGTGGTGAAGCTCAGACGGGCGAGTGTCGCGTCCCGCTCCTCCTCGGTGATCTTGCCGCGTTCCGCGGCCTTCCCGAGGGAGTTCGTCAGACGGGTACGGCCGAGCTCCAGGGCCTCGCCGGTGGTCTCCGCGACCCGGACGTCCAGTCCGGCGCGGGCGCAGACCTCCGCGATACCGGAGCCCATCTGCCCGGCCCCCACCACTCCGACGCGCTGGATGTCGCTCACTCGTAAGCCTTTCGCTGTGGTACAGGAATAAGCGGGCGCACCACGCGGTAGCGGGCCCGCCCGCTCCGACGTTACTCCGCCGGTGCGGAGGATTGCTCCAGCCCCCCGGCCGCACCATCATCAGCGGGACAGCACCCGACGATCAGGGGGCACGGATGGGGCACATCACTCGCAGGACCTTCGCCGTGGGAGCCATCGGCACCGTGGGCGCGGTGGCCCTGGCGGCCGCCACCGGGACACCCGCGGCGGCGGCCGCCAGGGCCGGGACCACGGAACGGGAGCGGCCCGCGCGCCAGTTCCGCGGTATGTGGATCGCGACCGTCGCCAACACGGACTGGCCCTCCGCACCCGGCCTGCCGGCGGCGGAGCAGCGGCGGGAACTGCTCGATCTGCTGGACACCGCCGTCGAGCGCCGGCTCAACGCGGTGATCCTCCAGGTCCGGCCCACCGCGGACGCGCTGTGGGCGTCGCCGTACGAGCCGTGGTCGCAGTACCTCAGCGGGACCCAGGGCCAGGACCCCGGCTGGGACCCGCTCGGCACGGCCGTGCGCGAGGCGCACCGGCGCGGTCTGGAACTGCACGCCTGGTTCAACCCGTACCGCATCGCCAACAACACCGACCCGAACCTGCTCACCCCGACCCACCCGGCCCGGCTGCACCCCGAGTGGGTCGTCCCGTACGGCGGGAAGCTGTACTACAACCCGGGGCTGCCGGAGGTGCGGCGGTTCGTCCAGGACGCGATGCTCGACGCCGTGCGGCGCTATCCGGTCGACGCGGTGCACTGGGACGACTACTTCTATCCGTACCCGGTGGCGGGGCAGGTCTTCGACGACGATGCCGCGTACGCCGCCTTCGGTTCCGGGTTCCCCGACCGGGCGGCCTGGCGGCGCGACAACACCGACCGGCTGGTGCGTGAGACGGCCGTCCGGATCAAGCGGATCCGGCCGCACACCCGCTTCGGGATCAGCCCCTTCGGGGTGTGGCGCAACCGGGCGACCGACCCGCTCGGCTCCGACACCACAGCGGGCGTCCAGACCTACGACAACCTGCACGCCGACACCCGCGGGTGGGTGAAGAAGGGGTGGATCGACTACATCGTTCCCCAGGTGTACTGGAACATCGGGTTCCCGGCCGCCGACTACGCCAAGCTCGTCCCCTGGTGGGCGGATGTGGTCTCCGGAACGGACGTCGACCTGTACGTGGGCGAGGCGCTGTACAAGGTGGGTGTCGCCGGCCAGCCCGCGGCCTGGCAGGACCCCGCCGAGCTCTCCCGCCATCTCACCTTCGACCGCGACTTCCCGCAGGTGCGCGGCAACGTCTTCTTCTCGTCGACCCAGGTGGCGTCCGACCCGCTCGGAGCGATGACCCGCGTCGTGGCCGACCACTACGGCGGCTGCGCGCACCCGCCGCACTGAGCCGCCGCACTGAGCCACCGGGGCCCGTGGTCCGCCAAGACCGCTCCTGTGCACGGCGGTTGCCGCGGGCCTTCCGGCGGATATTCGTTCGATCAAGGGGTTCGGGCCTGTTAGCGTCCTCCTGTGGCGAAACTCAATCAGATCATCGCGGTCGAGAAGGGCGTCAAGTCCAAGTCCCAACAGGAACTGACCGCTTCCCATCACGACCTGCAGAAGCCCGTTCTGCTCTCCGGGCTCTCCCGGACCTATCAGCCGAAGGACGAGGAGGGCGAACAGCTGCCCCCCGAGTCGACCCGGGTCCAGATCAAGGCCGAGGACGTACTGCGGACGACCGCGGTCACCCTCACCCGGCTCTTCGACGTCACCGCCACCAAGGACTGGGCGAACTGCGAGGCCCGCGCCGACGTGACGGTCGACGGCCGCCCGCTGGTGCGGGAAGTGCCGGTGTCGTACCTGCTGTTCCTGGAGAAGCAGCTGGTGGACCTGCACACCTTCATCCGCAAGCTGCCGGTGCTCGACGCCTCGGAGTCGTGGAACCTCGACCCGTCGAGCGACGCGTGGAAGACCGAGCCGGTACGCACCATCCGTACGAAGAAGGTGCCGCGCAACCACGTCAAGGCCGAGGCGACGGAGAAGCACCCCGCCCAGGTCGACGTGTACTACGAGGACGTGCCGGTCGGTTACTGGACGACCGTCAAGTTCTCCGGCGCCCTTCCGGCCCGGCGCGTCAACGAGCTGCTCGAGCGGGTGGAGAAGCTGCAGAACGCGGTCAAGTTCGCCCGCGAGGAGGCCAACAGCGCGGAAGTCACCGACCAGCGGGTCGGGGACGCCGTACTCGGCTACCTTCTCGGCCCGTAGCCGGCCACACCCCAACAGACCCCCTCCGCCTATGTGCGGAGGGTGCGCCAGGAGCGCAAAGCTCAGCCTGAAGCTTGTCGTGACGACGTGGTTCCAGTGGGGGTTCGAGTCCCTCTCCCGGCACTACCGGCCGGGGTAGCCCAACTGGCAGAGGCAGACCGCGATCAATCTCAGACTCTTGCTCCAGACTCAGCATTCGCCGCCGATCGCCGGATCCACCGGGTTCGGGCTTGGTCGTCAGGTGCCGGTTCGAATCCGGTCCGCCGCTTCCTTCCTGCGGCGGTAGTTCAATGGCAGAACAAGACGACGTAAAACTGACCCGTACCCACTCGCGCCGGCGTGTGCATATGGGCGGCATCAACAGGGGCCCGGGAGCTGGACACGCTCTCGGGCCCTGCTCCATGTCCGGGGGCCCGTTGCCCGTTGTGAACCCCTCACCCGGTGCCGGCTTCGAGGCCGGCGAGCAGTCCGGCGACGGCCCCGTCGAGCAGCCCGAGGAACACGCCGACCGCCGGGGACGGTGACAGGCCGCGCGCGGTGGCGGCGTGGACGGCGCGGCCCGGGACGTCGTCGGGATGCAGGGCCACAAGGGCGATGTCGGCCCGCACCGAGGCGGCGGCCAGCGCCGGGACGAGCGTGACGCCGAGTCCCGCCGCGACGAAGCCCTGCTTCGCGATCCACTCGGCCGCGACGAAACCGATCCGCGGCAGCCGGTCGAAGAGCGGGGCGCCTGTCTGCCCTTCCAGGGCGGCGTTCGCGCGGGAGGCGCACTTCTCCGTGGCGCTCGCGGCCAAGGACGTCCGTCTCGCGACCGACGCCGCCGAACTGCCGGTGGCGAGCGCGGTGCTCGGCTCCTCACGGAGTTCCCCGAACTCGCGGACGAGGACCTGGCGCAGGCCGCCCAGCGCTTCCGCACCCGGGCAGGTGGCCGCCTCAGCGCCGAGGCCGCGCTTCCCACCGACCGCTGGAAGCAGCGTCCGCATCTCGCAGCACACGACCTAAGGCCGGAACCGCTGGGTACGGTGAACGGGCGCGGGTACGCGTCGGGCACAACCGTGCTGGGACAACGTGGTTCCGTACACCGGGAGGCGAAGGTGCTGGACATCCGGCGGGTGACGCGGGCGGCGGACGTGATCGACGCGGAGACCCTCTTCGACGGGCCGGCCCGTCCGGAGTGGGCGGCCCGGTTCCTCGCCGAGCCGGGCCATCACCTGCTGGTGGCCTACCGGGGAGCGGAGCCGGCCGGGTTCGTCACCGGGGTGGAGATGACCCACCCGGACAAGGGGACCGAGATGTTCCTCTACGAGCTCGGGGTGGCCGAGGGGCACCGGCGGCGCGGCATCGGACGCGCACTGGTCACCGGGCTGGCCGCGCTCGCCCGCGAGCGCGGCTGCTACGGGATGTGGGTGCTCACCGACCGCGACAACCCGGCCGCCCTGGCCACCTACCGCTCCACCGGGGCGGACACCGACGAGGCCACCGCCTTGCTGTCGTGGACCTTCACCACGGACAGCGTCCCGGAGCCGTAGTGGTCCGCCCCGGTCCACCGCCCGTCCCGCCGCCCGTCCCGCCGTCCGGTGCCCGCCCGTCCCGCCGTCCGGTGCCCGTCCGGTGCCCGCCCGGCGGCGTGGCCCGGACGTCCGGGGGACTCGGCTAGCCTGAGGGCACAATGAACCGTTTGACGACGTCATCGGGTGCGTACGACCTCACCCGCTTCCCCGAGGACCCCCGCGACAGGCTCCGTGCCTGGGACGCCGCCGACGAGTACCTGCTGCGGCACCTGGACGGCAGCGCGCCGGACGGCGGCGAGCCGGCGCCCGTGGACCTCTCCGGCACCGTCGTCGTGGTGGGCGACCGGTGGGGCGCGCTGGTCACCTCGCTCGCCGCGCACCGCCCCGTACAGATCACCGACTCCTTCCTCGCCCAGCAGGCGACCCGGGCGAACCTGGCGCGCAGCGGGGCCGAGCCCGGCACGGTACGGCTGCTTTCGGCCATGGACCCGGTCCCGGACCGCATCGACGTCCTGCTGGTCCGGGTGCCCAAGAGCCTCGCGCTCCTGGAGGACCAACTGCACCGGCTCGCACCGCGGCTGCACGCGGGCACCGTCGTCGTCGGCACGGGCATGGTCACCGAGATCCACACCTCGACGCTCACCCTCTTCGAAGAGCTCATCGGTCCCACCAGGACGTCGCTGGCCGCGAAGAAGGCCCGCCTCATCTTCAGTACGCCGGACCCCGCGCTCGTCCGCACCGACAGCCCGTGGCCGCGTACGTACCAGCTGCCCGGCGACGTCGGCGCGGCCTCCGGCCTGGCCGTCACCAACCACGCGGGCATCTTCTGCGCCGAACGCCTCGACATCGGCACCCGGTTCTTCCTCCGGAACCTCCCGCAGCGCGACGGCCCCGAGCGCGTCGTCGACCTGGGCTGCGGCAACGGCGTGGTCGGAACGGCCGCGGCGCTGGCCAACCCCGGCGCCCACGTGACGTTCATCGACGAGTCCTTCTCCGCGGTGGCGTCGGCCGAGGCGACCTTCCGGGCCAACACCGGACCGGACGCCAAGGCCCAGTTCCTGGTCGACGACGGCCTGTCGTCCGTCCCCGCCGGCTCGGTGGACCTGGTGCTGAACAACCCGCCGTTCCACAGCCACCAGGCGACGACCGACACGACGGCCTGGAACATGTTCACCGGATCCCGCGAAGCGCTGCGCGCCGGGGGCGAGTTGTGGGTGATCGGCAACCGGCATCTCGGCTACCACGTGAAGCTGCGCCGGCTCTTCGGCAACTGCGAAGTCGTCGCGAGCGACCCGAAGTTCGTCATCCTGCGAGCGGTGAAACGCTGATCACGGCCTGACGCGGCGGCTCAGCGGGCCGCCGCGTCCCGGAGGGCGTCGATCAGGCCCAGCAGGGCGGGCTGGGCCGGCGAGGTCTCGCGTACCGCGGCGTAGATCGCCCGGACCGGCTCCGGTCCGCGGACCCTGCGCACGACGATGCCGGGATGATGGCGGTTCCCCAGTCCGAGCGTCGGCATCAGACCGACTCCGAGGCCGGCCGCGATGAATCCCTGGGCCGTGGCGTAGTCCTCGCTCTCGACCACGAAGTCCGGGCTGAAGCCGGCCGCGGCACAGGCGTCGACGACGGTCTCGAGGCAGGGGCCCGCGGGCCATTCGTTGCCGACCCAGGGCTCGTCGGCGAGGTCGGTCAGATCCAGCACCTTCTTCGCCGCGAGCCGGTGCCCCTTGGGCAGTACGGCGCGGTAGGGGTCGTCGAGCAGGTGCACGAGACGGATGCCCGCGCTGGGCCGGTCGCGTGGATGCACCACGATCGCCAGATCGGCCCGGCCCTGTTGCACCTCGGGCAGGGGATCCTCGGGGTCGACGAGCTTGAGGTCGATCCGTACCCCCGGATGTTCGTCACGCAGCCGCGCCAGCGCGGGCGCGACCAGCGTCGCGCCCGCCGTGGCGATGTAGCGGACCGACAGCTGCCCGGTCCGGCCGGCCCGGAGGTCGGCCAGAGCCGTCTCCGCCTCCGCGACGTTCCTGCTGATCACGGCCGCGTGCTCGGTGAGCAGCAGTCCGGCCGCCGTCGGCCGTACGCCCCGGCCGAAGCGTTCGAGCAGCGCCGTCCCGGCCTGCTTCTCCAGCGCCGCCACCTGCTGGCTGACGGCGGAGGGGGTGTACCCCAGATTCGCCGCCGCCGCGGTCACCGAACCACTG
Organism: Streptomyces fildesensis; assembly: GCF_016107395.1. Taxonomy (GTDB): domain Bacteria; phylum Actinomycetota; class Actinomycetes; order Streptomycetales; family Streptomycetaceae; genus Actinacidiphila; species Actinacidiphila fildesensis. The sequence goes on along the minus strand of NZ_JAAIKO010000055.1, from coordinate 36,234 downwards.
GTGACGACCGCCCGCAGCACCTGCATCCGTCTCACATCGAGCATGTAGGAGAGCTTAATGGTGCATGCAACTCTTTTCTCTTGTCCTGTCGTATCGACTCGGGGCACGGTGATCACCGGAGACGGAAGACCGAACAGGGAGACAGCACGTGAGCAAGAACGGCAGTGGTGGGTCCGGCCCGATGGCGTTGGTGCGGATGGGCGTCCTCGCCCTGCTGTGGGGATCGACGTTCCTGTGGATCAAGTTGGCCCTGGACGGCCTGTCGCCCGCTCAAGTGACGTTCACCCGCTGCGCGTTGGGCGCCCTGGTGCTGCTCGTCCTGTGCTTCTCGTCGCGCCGCCACCTGCCCCGCGACGGCGCGACCTGGGGCCATGTCGTCGTGGCCGCCTTCTTCTGCAACGCCCTGCCGTTCGCGTTGTTCAGCGTCGGGGAGCAGACGGTCGACTCCGGCGTGGCCGGCGTCCTGAACGCGACCACCCCGCTCTGGTCCCTGCTGATCGGCCTCACCATCGGCACGGAACGCCGGCTCCACCCCGCCCGCCTGGGCGGACTCCTCCTCGGATTCGCGGGCACGCTGCTGATCTTCGCCCCGTGGGGACGGAACGGACTCGTCAGCTGGGGTTCCGCCGCCATCCTCGGGGCGGCGGCGAGCTACTCCGTCGCGTTCGCCTACATGGGGCGCCATCTCGTCGGGAAGGGCACCGCCACCATCGCGCTCTCCGCGTCCCAGCTCCTCGCCGCGACGGGACTCAGCGCGCTGACCCTGCCGATCGGCGGCCTGGCGCCCGTACACCCCGGCCCCGCAGCCCTGTTGGCCGTCGTCGTCCTGGGGATCTTCGCCACCGGGATCACCTTCCACCTCACCTACCGGCTCATCGCGGACGAGGGCGCCACCAACGCCGCCACGGTCGGATACCTGCTGCCGGTGGTCTCGGTGGCGCTGGGCGCGATCGTGCTCCACGAGGACGTCAGCCTCAGGACCGTCGCGGGCATGGCCGTGGTCCTCGTCGGCGTCGGCATGACCCGCCGGCCGGCGCGAAGCGCGCGTGGGGACGGATCACTGTGCGAGGGAGCCGCCCTGCCCGGCCGTCCGTAGCCGGCCGGAGCTGGAGCCAGGTCCGCGGTGCCGCCGGCCGGGCCGGGCGCCCCTTGCGTACGACCCGGCCGCCCGTTCTCGGCCGCCCCTGTTCATAGGGGCGGAACGCGGCCCGGCAGACCAGCAGCGCCACGGCGAACACCGGCAGCCAGGCCAGCCGGGCGAGCACCCAGCCCGGGCCGTCGGGCACGGTGTGCAGACCGGGCAGGGGCGAGCCCACGAGCAGGCCGGTCGCGGTGACCGCCACGGGGGACGCCCGCCGGGCGGGAGACCGTGCCGACGCCGCTATCCGGGGGTCTCGCCGTTCATCAGCAGTTGCAGGGCCTTCTCGAGCCGGGCTTGCCTGCTCTCCGGCGTGAGCGCCTGGAGCAACGGCAGGATCGTCAGATAGCGCCCGGTCCTGTCGAGCGCCTCGAACGCCTTTCCCGCCGCGGGGTTCGCGTCGAGCGCGGCCGCGAGGTCGGGCGGCACGGCCGCCGTCCGCTGCGACGCGTAGGCCGCGGCCCACCGCCCGTCCTCCTGCGCCTTGAACACCTCGGCCAGCCCGGGTTCGCGCATCCGCCCCGCGGCGGTCAGCATCTCGACCTTCTCCACGTTCACCCGCGACCACAGGCTCCTGGGCCGGCGCGGCACGTACTTCTGCAGGTAGTGCCGCTCGTCCTGGGAGCGCCGCTGCCCGGAGATCCAGCCGTAGCAGAGCCCGATGTCGACCAGCTCGTCGGAGGTGACGCTCGGGATGCCGGAGTTCTTCTTGGCCATCCTGATCCACACGCCCTCTTGGCGGGTGAAGTGCCCGGCCAGCCAGCCCTCGAACGCCCCGGCGTCCGCGAAGGCGATGATCTCCACTCCGTCGAGCTCGTCCATGCGGCCCAGGCTATCGCCGGACCGGGCGCTCCAGTTGGCCCGACCGGCCGACTGGAGCGCCCACAGGAAGCGTTGGGCGGCGCGGCGGCCGGAGGCGGGGTGCCCCGGCGTCCGGTCAGCGGCCGGCGAGCAGCTCCAGCGTGTCGATCACGCGGTTCGAGAAGCCCCACTCGTTGTCGTACCAGGCGGCCACCTTGATGTGCCGGCCGTCGACGCGGGTGAGGGCCGAGTCGAAGATCGACGAGGCGGGGTTGCCCGTGATGTCCGACGACACGAGCGGGTCCTCCGAGTACTCGAGGATGCCGGCGAGCGGCCCCTCCGCGGCGGTGCGGTACGCCGCCAGCACGTCGTCGCGCGTCACGTCGCGGGCGACGGTCGTGTTGAGTTCGACGATCGATCCCACCGGAACGGGCACCCGGATCGAGTCGCCCGACAGCTTGCCCTCGAGGTTCGGCAGCACGAGGCCGATCGCCTTGGCGGCGCCCGTCGTGGTCGGCACGATGTTCACCGCGGCGGCGCGGGCCCGGCGGGCGTCCCGGTGCGGGCCGTCCTGCAGGTTCTGCTCCTGCGTATAGGCGTGCACCGTCGTCATGAAGCCGTGCTCGATGCCGGCGAGCTCGTCGAGCACCGCGGCGAGCGGTGCGAGCGCGTTGGTCGTGCACGAGGCGTTCGAGATGATCGTGTGCAGGGCCGGGTCGTACGCGTCGGTGTTGACCCCGAACGCGAGCGTGACATCGGCGCCGTCCGACGGCGCACTGACGAGCACCTTCCGCGCGCCCGCGTCGAGGTGGGCACGGGCGGCCTTGGCCGAGGTGAAGCGGCCGGTCGCCTCGAGCACGATGTCGACGCCCAGCTCGGCCCACGGCAGCTGCGCCGGTTCGCGCTCGGCGAGGACCGTGATGCGACGGCCGTCCACGACGAGGGCGTCCCCGTCGACGGTGACCGGGCGGCCGAGCCGGCCGGCCGTCGTGTCGTAGGCGAGCAGCCGCGCGAGGGTGGCCGGCTCCGTGAGGTCGTTGACGGCGACGACCTCGAGGGTGCTGTCGCGCTCGAGCAGCACGCGCAGCGCATTGCGCCCGATGCGGCCGAATCCGTTGATGGCGATGCGAGTCATGAGTGGTGTCCCTTCGGTTCACCACCAGGTTCTCGCGCACCGTCGGCCGGTGGCAGCGGCGTGATCGCCATGGTTCGAAAGGATCGCGCCACGCGGTGGCGGCCTACTCGCCCCGGGTGAACCTACTCGCCCCGGGTGAAGGTGCGCCGGTACTCGCTCGGCGTCGTGTCCAGGATGCTCTGGAAGTGCCGCCGCAGATTGGCGCCGGTGCCGAGACCGACGTCGGCGGCGATCTGCTCGACGCTCCGCTCCGAACGCTCGAGCAGCTCACGGGCCACGTCGATGCGGGCCCGCATGACCCACTGCATCGGTGTGTATCCCGTGTCCTCGACGAAGCGCCGCGAGAACGTGCGCGGCGACACCGCCGCATGCCGGGCGAGCACCTCAAGGTTGAGGGGCTCGCCGAGCCGGAGAAGGGCCCACTCGCGGGTGGCCGCGAACCGCTCGCCGAGCAGCTCGGGCACGCTGCGCGGCACGTACTGCGCCTGCCCGCCGCTGCGGTAGGGAGCCGCGACCAGGCGCCGGGCCGCATGGTTCGACGCGGCCACCCCGAGGTCGCCGCGCAGGATGTGCAGGCAGAGGTCGATGCCGGAGGCCGCGCCGGCCGACGTCAGGACGCTGCCCTCGTCGACGAACAGAACGTTCTCGTCGAGCCGCACGAGGGGATGCCTCGCCGCCAGCGCCCGCGTGTAGTGCCAGTGCGTCGTGGCGCGCTTGCCGTCGAGCAGGCCCGTGGCGGCGAGCGCGAAGGCGCCGGTCGAGATGGCGGCGAGCCGCGCACCCCGGTCGTGTGCGGCGATCAGCGCGTCGACGACGGCCTGCGGCGGGTCGTCGCGGTCCGGCAACCGGTAACCGGGGACGAAGACGATGTCGGCCCACTCCAGCGCGTCGAGGCCGTGGGCCACGTGGTAGGACAGGCCGTCGCCACCGTTCACGAGACCGGGCGCCGCCCCGCACACCCGCACCTCGTACGGCATGCTCGCGCGGGTCGTGAAAACCTGCGCGGGAATGCCGACATCGAGTGGCTTCGCACCCTGCAGCACAAGGACGGCGACGCGGTACAGGCGAGAGGCTGGCACGGAAAGAGGGTACGGGGGGCGTGACGTCGACAGGCTCCGCGCCGACCGAAGCGCTGAAAGGCCGCCTGAGGCGCTGAACGGCCGACCGAAGCGCCGGTCGCACCGGTGAGCCGGCCCTCGGCCGAGATCTTTGCATAAAGCTTCGGTGGACCGTATAGTCATGCCATCGACGAGGAGGGTTCGATGGCTTTGCGGGCAGCGGTGGCAGGGGCGAGTGGTTACGCGGGAGGTGAGATCCTGCGGCTGCTCCTCGGGCACCCGGAGATCGAGATCGGTGCGCTCACCGGCAACTCCAATGCGGGACAGCGACTGGGCGCACTGCAGCCGCATCTGCTGCCGCTGGCCGGACGCGTACTGGAGCCGACGTCGGCCGAGGTGCTGGCCGGGCACGACGTGGTCTTTCTCGCGCTGCCGCACGGGCAGTCCGCGGCGGTCGCCGAACAGCTCGGCGACGGTGTGCTGATCGTCGACTGCGGTGCCGACTTCCGGCTGAGCGATGCCGCGGACTGGGAGAAGTTCTACGGCTCCCCGCACGCCGGGACCTGGCCGTACGGGCTGCCCGAGCTGCCCGGGGCGCGGGTCGCGCTGCAGGGCTCGAAGCGCATCGCGGTGCCCGGCTGCTTCCCGACCAGCGTCTCGCTGGCGCTCTTCCCGGCGTACGCGGCCGGGCTCGCCGAGCCCGAGGCCGTGATCGTCGCCGCTTCCGGCACGTCCGGCGCGGGCAAGGCCCTCAAGCCGCACCTGCTCGGCAGCGAGATCATGGGATCCGTCACCCCGTACGGCGTCGGGGGCGTGCACCGGCACACCCCCGAGATGATCCAGAACCTGTCGGCCGTGGCCGGGGAGCCGGTCGGCGTCTCGTTCACCCCGACCCTCGTACCCATGCCGCGCGGCATCCTCGCCACCTGCAGTGCGCGGGCGAAGGCGGGAGTCACCGCCGAAGCGGTCCGCGCCGTGTACGAGAAGGCCTTCGCGGACGAGCCGTTCGTGTACCTGCTGCCCGAGGGGCAGTGGCCGTCGACCGGCGCGGTGCTCGGCTCCAACGCCGTACAGCTGCAGGTCGCGTACGACGAGGCGGCCGGCCGCATCATCGCCATCAGCGCGATCGACAACCTGACGAAGGGCACCGCGGGCGGCGCGGTACAGAGCATGAACGTGGCCCTCGGACTTCCCGAGGACATGGGACTTTCCACGACAGGAGTGGCACCGTGAGCGTCACGGCAGCACAGGGATTCACGGCCGCGGGGATCGCCGCCGGGATCAAGGACAGCGGCAACCCCGACCTGGCCCTCGTGGTCAACAACGGGCCGCGCCTGGCCGCCGCGGGTGTCTTCACCTCCAACCGTGTGAAGGCCGCGCCCGTCGTCTGGTCCGAGCAGGTCGTCAAGGGCGGGCTGGTGTCCGCCGTCGTCCTCAACTCCGGTGGCGCGAACGCCTGCACGGGACCGCTCGGCTTCCAGGACACGCACGCGACCGCCGAGCGGGCCGCGGAGGTCCTCGGACAGAACGCGGGCGAGATCGCGGTCGCCTCGACCGGTCTGATCGGGCTGCGGCTGCCGATGGACAAGCTGCTGCCCGGCATCACCAAGGCGGCGGCCGAACTCTCCGCGCACGGCGGCGAGAAGGCCGCCATCGCGATCAAGACCACCGACTCGGTGCACAAGACGGCCGTCGTCGAGAAGGACGGCTGGACCGTCGGCGGGATGGCCAAGGGCGCGGGCATGCTCGCACCGGGACTGGCCACCATGCTGGTCGTGCTCACGACGGATGCCGACCTGGACGCCGGCACCCTCGACACCGCGCTGCGCGCCGCCACCCGCACCACCTTCGACCGGGCCGACTCCGACGGCTGCATGTCGACCAACGACACCGTGCTGCTGCTCGCCTCCGGCGCCTCCGGCACCGTCCCCGCCTACGACGACTTCGCCGCCGCCGTCGAGCAGGTGTGCGCCGACCTGGCCCGTCAGCTGATCGGTGACGCCGAGGGCGCGTCCAAGGACATCAAGGTCGAGGTGATCAACGCCGCGACCGAGGACGACGCCGTCGAGGTGGGCCGCTCCATCGCCCGCAACAACCTCCTCAAGTGCGCAATCCACGGCGAGGACCCCAACTGGGGCCGGGTGCTGTCCGCGATCGGCACGACCGCCGCCGCCTTCGAGCCGAACCGGTTGAACGTGGCCATCAACGGCGTCTGGGTCTGCAAGGACGGCTCGGTCGGCGAGGACCGCGACCTGGTCGACATGCGGTACCGCGAGGTCGTCATCACCGCCGACCTCAGCGCGGGCAGCGCCGCCGCCACCATCTGGACCAACGACCTGACGGCGGACTACGTGCACGAGAACAGCGCGTACAGCTCATGACCAACCCCACCGCGCGCAACCACACCGCGCTCCCCAAGGCCCGCATCCTCATCGAGGCGCTGCCGTGGCTCACCCGCTTCAACGGCAAGACCGTCGTCATCAAGTTCGGCGGCAACGCCATGGTCGACGAGGAGCTGAAGGCGGCCTTCGCCCAGGACGTCGTCTTCCTGCGGCATGCCGGCCTCAGGCCCGTCGTCGTGCACGGCGGCGGCCCGCAGATCAGCGCGCAGCTCGACCGGCTCGGCATCACGTCGTCCTTCACCGCGGGACTGCGGGTGACCACCCCCGAGACGATGGACGTCGTCCGGATGGTGCTCGCCGGACAGGTCCAGCGGCAGCTGGTCGGACTGCTCAACGAGCACGGCCCGTTCGCCGTCGGGATGACCGGCGAGGACGCGCACACCATGACCGCCGTCAAGCGGCACGCGGTCGTCGACGGGGAGCAGGTGGACATCGGCTTCGTCGGCGAGATCACCCATGTCGACCCGGGCGCCATCCAGGCGCTGCTGGACGACGGCCGGATCCCGGTCGTCTCGTCCATCGCCCGCGGCGAGGACGGCCATGTCTACAACATCAACGCGGACACCGCCGCCGCCGCGCTCGCCTCGGCGCTGGACGCCGAGGTGCTCGTGGTCCTCACCGACGTCGAGGGGCTGTACGCCGACTGGCCGTCCAGCGAGGACGTGATCAGCCAGCTCACCGCGAGCGAGCTGGAGAAGCTGCTGCCCTCGCTGGCCAGCGGCATGGTGCCCAAGATGGAAGGCTGTCTGCACGCGGTGCGGCACGGCGTCGGCAGCGCACGGATCATCGACGGCCGGGTGCCCCACTCGATGCTCCTCGAAGTATTCACGGACGACGGCATCGGCACGATGATCGTGCCGGACGCGCAGGGGGACGGGTCATGAGCAACGAGGAACTGACGCGGCGGTGGCAGGGCTCGCTGATGGACAACTACGGGACGCCGCGCGTCCCGCTGGTCCGCGGCGAGGGCGCGAAGTTCTGGGACGCCGACGGGAAGGTCTATCTCGACTTCGTCGGCGGTATCGCGGTCAACTCCCTCGGCACCGGCCACCCGGCCGTGGTCCGGGCGGTCTCCGAGCAGATCGGCACGCTCGGCCATGTGTCGAACCTCTTCATCGCCGAGCCCCCGGTGGCGGTCGCGGAACGGCTGCTGGAACTCTTCGGCCGGGCAGGCCGGGTCTTCTTCTCCAACTCCGGTGCGGAGGCGGTGGAAGCCGCTTTCAAGATCGGCCGGCTGACCGGCCGCACTCACATGGTCGCCACCTCCGGCGCCTTCCACGGCCGGACGATGGGCGCCCTCGCGCTCACCGGCCAGCCGAAGAAGCAGGAGGCGTTCCACCCGCTGCCCGGTGATGTCACCCATGTGCCGTTCGGGGACGCGGACGCACTGCGCGCCGCCGTCACCACCGACACCGCGCTGGTGGTCATCGAGCCCATCCAGGGGGAGAACGGCGTCGTCGTGCCGCCCGCCGGCTATCTGAAGGCGGCGCGGGAGATCACCTCCGCCACCGGCACCCTGCTGGTCCTGGACGAGGTACAGACCGGCATCGGCCGGACTGGCCACTGGTTCGAGCACCAGGCGCACGGCGTCGAGCCCGATGTCGTCACCCTCGCCAAGGGGCTCGGCGGCGGTCTGCCGATCGGGGCCACGATCGCCTTCGGCACCGCTGCCGACCTGCTGACGCCGGGTCAGCACGGCACCACCTTCGGCGGGAACCCGGTCTCCTGCGCCGCCGCGCTCGCCGTACTGGACACCATCGCGGCCGACGGGATCCTCGACAACGTCAAGCGGCAGGGCGACCGGCTGCGGCACGGGATCGAGGCGCTCGGGCACCCGCTGGTCGATCATGTGCGCGGTGCGGGGCTCCTGCTGGGTATCGTTCTCACGGAGCCGCTCGCACCGCAGGTGCAGCAGGCGGCTCAGGACGCCGGACTCCTGGTGAACGCCGCTGTGCCCGACACGGTACGGCTCGCTCCTCCGCTGATCCTCGGTGACGACGAGGTGGAGGTGTTCCTCCAGGCGCTGCCCGCCGTCCTCGACGCGGTACACAGGGACCAACGATCCGGAGAAGGGCGACGATGACCGAGGCGCAGCACGGCCAGGCCGTACCGCAGACCCGCACCGCACGCCACCGGCGGATCGTGGACATCCTCAACCGGCAGCCGGTGCGGTCGCAGAGCCAGCTGGCGAAGATGCTCTCCGACGACGGGCTGAGCGTTACGCAGGCGACGCTCTCGCGGGACCTGGACGAGCTGGGCGCGGTCAAGATCCGCAACTCCGGCGGCGAGCTGATCTACGCGGTGCCGTCCGAGGGCGGCTTCCGCACCCCGCAGGCGCCGTTGGGGGAGTCGGTCAAGGAGGAGCGGATGGCCCGGCTCGCCGGCGAGCTGCTCATCTCGGCGGAGGCGTCCGCCAACCTGGTCGTGCTGCGCACCCCGCCGGGCGCGGCCCAGTTCCTGGCCTCCGCGATCGACCAGGCCGAGGTGCACGACATCCTGGGCACCATCGCGGGCGACGACACCCTCATGCTGATCAGCCGCGACGCGGCGGGCGGCCAGGCGCTGGCCGACCACCTCCTCCGGCTGGCGGCGGGCGACCACCGGCAGAACTGAGCCGGCGCCGTACGACCCGGATCGTGTCGCCGAAGCCGTCTGGAAGGGCCCCCGTTCCCGGGGGCCCTTCGGCGTTCCCGGGGCGCCGGAACGCGCCGGAAGGCCTTTTTGACGAATCATGCAGTGCAATGCATACTTATGCCAGTCAGTGCGGTCGTCACCAGGCGACGGTCCACGCGACACTTTCGAGGAGCAGCGGTGAGCAGCAACGGCGATGTCAGGCTCTGGGGCGGCCGGTTCGCGGACGGCCCGGCGGAGGCCCTGGCCAAGCTTTCGGCGTCGGTCCACTTCGACTGGCGGCTGGCCCCTTACGACATCGCCGGCTCCCGCGCCCACGCCCGCGCCCTGCACAAGGCCGGGCTGCTCACCGATGACGAGCTGGGGCGGATGCTGGCCGGGCTCGACCAGCTGGCGGTGGATGTCGAGGCGGGCACCATCACCGGCACCATCGCCGACGAGGACGTGCACACCGCGCTGGAGCGCGGTCTGCTGGAGCGGATCGGCCCGGACCTGGGCGGTAAGCTGCGGGCCGGCCGGTCCCGCAACGACCAGATCGCCACCCTCTTCCGGATGTACCTGCGCGACCACGCGCGGATCATCGGCGGGCTGATCGCCGAGCTGCAGGAGGCGCTGGTCGGTCTCGCCGAGACGCACGCGGACGTCGCCATGCCGGGACGTACGCATCTGCAGCACGCCCAGCCGGTGCTCTTCGCCCACCACGTCCTGGCGCATGTGCAGGCGCTGAGCCGGGACGCCGAGCGGCTGCGGCAGTGGGACGACCGGACAGCCGTCTCGCCGTACGGCTCCGGCGCGCTCGCGGGCTCCTCGCTCGGCCTCGACCCGGTGGCGGTCGCCGCCGAACTCGGCTTCGAGCGCGGTTCGGTCGCCAACTCCATCGACGGCACGGCCTCGCGCGACTTCGTCGCGGAGTTCGCGTTCATCACCGCGATGATCGGGATCGACCTGTCGAGGATCGCCGAGGAGATCATCATCTGGAACACGAAGGAGTTCTCCTTCGTCACCCTCCACGACGCCTTCTCCACCGGCTCGTCGATCATGCCGCAGAAGAAGAACCCGGACATCGCCGAGCTGGCGCGCGGCAAGTCGGGCCGGCTCATCGGCAATCTGACCGGTCTGCTGGCGACGCTGAAGGCCCTGCCGCTCGCGTACAACCGCGATCTGCAGGAGGACAAGGAGCCGGTCTTCGACTCCTGCGACACCCTCGAGGTCCTGCTGCCCGCCTTCACCGGGATGATGGCCACCCTCACGGTCAACGCCGCGCGGATGGAGGAACTGGCACCGGCCGGCTTCTCCCTCGCCACCGACATCGCCGAATGGCTGGTCAAGCAGGGCGTTCCGTTCCGGGTCGCGCACGAGGTCGCGGGGGAGTGCGTCAAGGTCTGCGAGGCCGGCGGCATCGAGCTGGACGAGCTGACGGACGAACAGTTCGCCAAGATCTCACCCCATCTGACGCCCGAGGTCCGCACCGTCCTCAACGTCAAGGGCGCGCTCGCCTCCCGCGACGGGCGGGGCGGCACGGCGCCGGTCCGGGTGGCCGAGCAGCTGGCCGAGGTCAAGCAGGACGTGGCCGTACAGCTGGCCTGGGCGCTGGCCGAACGCTGACACCGGGCGGAGCGCCGGGCCGTGACGGCCCGGCCTCCGCCGTTCTGCGGATTTAATGTGAGACATCCGTGTCTCATGCGCGCTATATTTGTCTCATGAGTTTCGATCGTGAACAGGTGCTGCGCGACGCCGCGGCCCTGCTGAGCCGCCGGGCCACCGCGTCCATGGACGAGATCGCCAAGGCGGCCGGAATCAGCCGCGCCACCCTCCACCGGCACTTCCCCGGCCGCGACGCCCTCGTCCGGGCCCTCGGCCTGCTCGGGATCGCGCAGATGGACGAGCGGCTGGACGCCGCCCGCATAGAGGAGGGCGACCCGGTCGAAGCGGTCCGCCGGCTGATCGACGAGGCCATGCCCGTCTCCGGTTTCCTGGCCTTCCTCTACGGCGAGAACCAGCTGTACGACCTGCCGGAGGTCAACGAGGGCTGGGCGAGGGTGGACGAGCGGGTCAGCGCGCTGTTCCGGCGCGGCCAGGAACAGGGGCTGTTCCGGTACGACCTGACACCGACCTGGCTGGGCGAGGCGCTGTACGCCCTGATCGCGGCCTCGGCCTGGTGCGTCCAGGATGGACGTATGGCACGGAACGATTCCGCCCGTATGGTCTCCGAGCTGATGCTCGGCGGGATGCTGCGGAGCGCGTCATGACCCGCGACGCCCTGCACAAGCCCACCGCCCCCGTGCCCCCGACGCCCCCGCACCCCTCCCGCTGGCTCGCGCTCGGCATCCTCACACTGGCGCTGCTGCTCGTCGCCGTCGACGCGACGGTGCTCGGGCTGGCGATGCCGTTCCTGACCGAGGACCTGGAGCCGTCCTCGACGCAGGTGCTGTGGATCGGCGACATCTACTCCTTCGTCATCGCCGGGCTGCTGGTCTCAATGGGCAGCCTCGGTGACCGCGTCGGCCGCAAGAAGCTGCTGCTCATCGGCTCCGCCGCGTTCGGCGGGCTGTCGGTGCTGGCCGCTTACGCGCACACCCCGGAGATGCTCATCCTCGCCCGCGCCCTGATGGGCGTGGCCGGCGCCACCCTCATGCCGTCCACCCTCGCGTTGATCCGCAACCTCTTCACCGACCCGCGGGAGCGCAGCTTCGCGATCGGTGTGTGGGGCGCGGCCTCGACGGCCGGCGCCGCCGTGGGACCGGTCGTCGGCGGCATCCTGCTGGAGCACTTCTGGTGGGGCTCGGTCTTCCTGATCAACCTGCCGGTCATGGTGGTCCTGGTGGTCGTCGGCTACAAACTGCTGCCGGAGTCGAAGAATCCCGACCCGGGTCCCTGGGACCTGGTCAGCGTCGCGCTGTCGCTCGTCGGCATGTTCGGTGTCGTGTACGGCATCAAGGAGATCGCGGCGCACGGCGCGAAGCCCGCCGCCTTCGCCGCGGGCGCGGTGGGACTGGCCTGCCTCTATGCCTTCGTCCGGCGGCAGTACACGCTGCCCGCACCGCTGCTGGACATGCATCTGTTCCGCAACCGGGGCTTCTCCGCCTCGGTGCTGGCCGATCTGCTGACCGTGCTGGGCCTGTCCGGGCTGATCTTCTTCCTGTCACAGTTCCTGCAGATGGTGCAGGGGCGCTCGCCGCTGGAGGCGGGTCTTGCCGAACTTCCGGCCATGGTCGGCGCCGTGGGGGCCGGGCTCTGCGCGGGCATGGCCGCCCGCCGGTTCTCCGTGCGGCTGGTCGTCGCGGGCGGTCTGGGCGCCAGCGGTCTGGCGCTGGCCGGACTGTTCGGGCTCACCCCGGAGACGGGCTACCCGCTGCTCTTCGCCGTGCTGCTGATCGTCGGTGTGGGCGCCGGCTTCTCGTTCACCGTCACCGCCGACGTGATCCTCTCCAGCGTCCCCGAGGAGGAGGCCGGCGCCTCGGCCGCGGTGTCCGAGACGGCCTACGAACTCGGCGCCGCCCTCGGCATCGCGCTGCTCGGCTCCATCGTCACCGGCGTCTACTCCAACCTGACGCTGCCCGCCGGACTGCCGGCGGGCAGCGCCGCGCAGGCCAAGGACTCCCTGGCGGGGGCCGTCGAGGTGGCGGGCACGCTGCCCGGCGAGAGCGGGAACACCCTGCTCACGGCGGCGCAGGCCTCGTTCACCGACGGGCTGCGCATCGCCGCCCTGGTCGGCGCGGTGGTGCTGATCGGGGCGTCGGTGTGGGCCTGGCGGATGCTGCGCCACACCAAGCTGGCAACGGCCCGCTCCGCCCATCACTGAGGGGCGGAGCGGGGCGCCTCGGCGCCGTGGGTCAGGCGGCCTTGGCCTTGGTCGCGTACATGTCGACGTACTCCTGGCCCGACAGCCGCATGACGTCGCTCATCACCTCGTCGGTGATGGCCCGCAGCACATAGCGGTCACGGTCCATGCCCTCGTAGCGGGAGAAGTCGAGGGGCGCGCCGAAGCGGATGGTCACCCGGTGGATGCGCGGCAGCTTCTTGCCGGCCGGCTGGACGCGCTCGGTGCCGATCAGCGCGCAGGGCACGACGACCGCGCCGGTCATCAGGGCGAGCCGGGCGACACCCGTACGGCCCCGGTACAGCCGGCCGTCGGGGGAGCGGGTGCCCTCCGGGTGGATGCCGAAGATCTGGCCGTCCTCCAGCACCCGGCGGCCCGTCATCAGCGCCGCCGCGCCGCCGCGGGCGCCGTCCCGGTCCACCGGGATCATGCCGACGGTGGTGAAGAACGCGGCCTTCGCGCGGCCCTTGATGCCGCGGCCGGTCACGTACTCGTCCTTGCCGAGGAAGAAGACCGGGCGCGGGGCCACCAGGGTCATGAACGGTGAGTCCGAGAAGGCGAGGTGGTTGCCCGCCAGGATGACGGGTCCGGTCGCGGGGATGTTCTCCATTCCCTCGACACGCGGGCGGTACAGCACGCGGAGGAGCGGTACGAGCAGCGCATTGATCAGGAAACGGAACAACGGGCCCTCCGGGCAGGGGATCGGTGGATCGCAGACCAGGGGCGCACGCCCACTGGCGCACACCCCCTATAGATGAGGACGATACTTCCGTTCGCCTGGTCAGCGCACGCCGGGTTCACACACTTGCTACGCAGTGTTGACGTACGTTCCGCGCATGTTTCGCCTGTCGTGGCTCGTACGAAAGATGTACGCGCCTACGATGCGCGGGTCGACCGGCAGGTGCCGCACAGGCGTTCGGCCGCAGTCACCGGAGACAGGGGAGAGCTCATGACGCACGACCAGCAGGGATCAGGACCGGCCCGCCGGGCCGTCCTCGGCGCGGCGGCGGCCCTGGGCGCCGGCGGCGCGGTGTTCGCCCTGCCGGGGACGGCGGCCGCCGCGGACACCGCGGCCAACCGCGGCGGACACGGCTCGCCCAAGCTGCCGGTGCCGACCGTCATCGGGCACCGCGGCTCCAGCGGCTACCGCCCCGAGCACACCTTCGGCTCCTACCAGTACGCCCTGGACATCGGCGCGGACGTCATCGAGCAGGACCTCGTGCCCACCAAGGACGGCCATCTGGTCTGCCGGCACGAGCCCGAGATCGGCGGCACCACGGACGTCTCGAAGCACCCCGAGTTCGCGAGCCGTAGGACCACCAAGACCATCGACGGCACCGCCATGACCGGCTGGTTCACCGAGGACTTCACGCTCGCCGAGCTGAAGACGCTGCGCGCCGTGGAACGGCTGCCCGCCAACCGGCAGCGCAACACCCTCTACGACGGCCGCTGGGAGATCCCCACCTTCGAGGAGGTGCTCCAGTGGGCCGAGGAGCAGGGCCGCAAGCGGGGCCGTCCGGTGTGGCTGCACACCGAGACCAAGCACCCCACGTACTTCCGCAAGCTCGGCCTCGGCCTGGAGGAGCGGCTGGCCAGGCTGCTGCGCCGCTACGGCCGTGACCGGAAGAACTCCCCGCAGTTCCTGGAGTCCTTCGAGTCGGGCAGCCTGCAGCGGCTGGGCGCGCTCGGTGTCGCGGCCCCCAAGATCTTCCTGCTCTCCGGCCTCGGCAGCCGCCCGTGGGACTTCGTCGAAGCGGGCGACCCGCGCACCGTCGACGACCTCATCACCCCCGCCGGCCTGCAGTGGACCGCGCACTTCGCGCAGGGCATCGGGCCGACGCTCACCCTGATCATCCCTGTCGACGCGGCCGGGAAGCTCGGCACGCCGACCACGCTGGTGCGCGACGCGCACGCCGCCGGGCTGATCCTGCACCCGTACACGATGCGCAACGAGAACGCCTTCCTGCCCGCCGACTTCCGCAGGGGCACCGACCCGAACGCCTACGGCGACGCCTTCGGCGCGTTCAGGAAGTACTTCGAGCAGGGCATCGACGGGATCTTCTCCGACAACGCCGACACCGCGCTCCTCGCCCGCCAGGACTTCCTGAAGTCCTGATGCGGCCCTTCGGGCGGATGATCCACTCTGACGGGTGAAGACGGCCGCGTCCGGCAACCGCCGGGCGCGGCCGCGTCGTCCCGGCGATCATGACGATGTCGCTGCGTGAGGACGAACTGACCCGGCTGCGCCCGCTGGTCGCCGCGGAGGCGGCCGCCGAAGAGGTGGCCGGCGGCATCGAGGCCGCCGACCTCGAACAGGCGGTGTGGCTGAGGATGCTCGAACTGGCCGTTCCGCCGGCCGATCCCGCCCGCTGGCTCCGGGCCGCGGTACGGCGCGAGGTGCGCGAGGCCGCCCGCCGGGTCCGCCGTGAGCTGCCGTACACCCCGGGCCGCGACCCGGCGGCCGACCGCGGGCCGTCCGTCGAGGAACAGGTGCTCGGCGCCGAGCAGCGAGCGGCCGTGCACGCCGCCGTGCGGCGGCTGCCGGGACGCTGCCCGCAGGTGGTTGGTGCACTGATGTCCCGTTCCGACCCCACATACCAGGAAATCTCCCGGGAGTTGGGAATCTCACAGGGCAGTATCGGCCCTTTGCGCTCACGCTGTCTCGGCTGCCTGCGCTCGATCCTGAAATCCGGGGTTGCATCCCCGGTAAGACGGGGTAAGGCACGGTAAACAGTCGGCGACAAGGCGTTCCTTGCGCGTTCGAACGTGGCCGGATGCGGGTATTGCGAGGCATCTACCGCGCCGGGGCGTTTGTGCGATCATCAGCGCCACGGAGACGGCGCACACCCGTACCAACTCCGGTCAGGCACACGTCCCGGGCGCGCATCACACCCTCATCAGCCCGGGCGGACTCGAAGGGGAGGCCTGCGCACATGGGCATGAGCGTGACCATCTCTACGGCGGATCCAGACGACGCCGAGAAGATCCTCAAACTCCAGTACCTCTGCTATCAGAGCGAGGCGGAGCTCTACGGCGACTACACCATAGAACCGCTCACCCAGACCTTCGAGGCGCTGCGCGCCGAGCTGGCTCAGGGGTGCGTCCTGGTCGCCCGGCTCGGCGACGAGGTCGTCGGCTCGGTACGCGGGGTCGTCGACGTCGACGGCACCGCCCGGATCGCCAAGTTGATCGTCCATCCCCGTATGCAGCGGCACGGTCTCGGCGGCCGGCTGCTGCACGCCGTCGAGGAGCGGCTGTCCGCCGAGAGCGAGGCGAAGCGGTACCGGCTGTACACCGGGCACCGCAGCGACCTGAACCTGCGGCTGTACCGCAAGCTGGGGTACGAGCAGGTGGGCGACGCCGAGCCGGTCACCCGGCGGCTGAGCCTGGTCACCATGGAGAAGGACGCCCCGACGGCGACGTTCGCCGCCAGCGCCTGAACGGTTTCCGTTACGGCTGTTGTGGCCGCGCCGACCTGCGCAGCCACAACAGCCCGGCGACGGGCAGCAGCAGCGGCAGGAAGAGATAGCCGATCCCGAAGTCCGACCACACGGTCGCGTCGGGGAACGCGGACGGGTCGACGAGGGTGAAGGTGCCGACCGCGAGCACGCCGGCCAGTTCGGCCGAGCAGCACACCAGCGCCACCCTGCGGGCCGCCTCGCCACCGCGCCGGAGCGCGACGGTGATCACCGCGTAGACGAGCCCGGCGACCGCCGACAGCACGTACGCCAGCGGCGCGTCATGGAACTTCGTGATCATCTGCACCAGCGAGCGCGACACCGCCGCGACGGTGAACACCCCGTAGAGCGAGAGCAGCAGCCGCCCGGGACCCCGGCCGATCCGCCCGGCCCCGGCTTCGTTCGCGGCCGGCGCCCCGGATGCCTCGTGTGCGGGCTCAGACACTGCCGCCTCCCCAGATGTCGAAAAGCCGTACTTCGAGCACGGCGAGGATCACTCCGCCCGCGGCGACGATCGCCGATCCCCAGCGGGTGCGTTCGGTCAGCGACATGAAGGCGGCCGCCGGGATCGTGCAGGCGGCGCCGACCAGGTAGGAGACGAAGATCAACGTGCCCTGGTCCGGCTTCTCGCCGCGCGAGAGCTTCACCAGGGCGATCACCAGCTGAACCAGCGCGAGCACCGTGACCACGGCCATGCCGATGAAGTGCCAGTCCTTGGTCGGCTGGTCGTGGAAGGCGGCGAAGCCGCACCACGCCGCGAGCAGCAGCGCCGCGACCGAGACCGTGATGGTGACTGCGTCGAGCATGCCGCGACTCTATTACGGGTCAAAAGGGCCGGGCCCAGCGGGATCCAGGAGCCCTCCGCGCCCGGCGTAGGGTGGCCGGATATGAAGATCACCACGCAGGCGCTGCTGTTCGACAACGACGGGACGCTCGTCTCCTCCATGGACTCGGTGGTCCGCTGCTGGAGCCGGTGGGCGCGGGAGGAGCGGGTGACGGCCGAGGCGTTCGCGGCGGTGCAGCTGCACGGCAGGACCGCGGTGGCCATCATCCGGGACCTGCTGCCCGAGGAGCGGGTCGCGGCGGCGGTGCGCCGGATCGAGGAGCTGGAGCTGGCCGACGCGGACGGCGTGGTCGTCCTGCCCGGCACCCTCGCGCTGCTCGGCTCGCTGCCGGCCGGCCGCTGGGCGGTCGTCACCTCCGCCACCGGCCGGCTGGGCGCCGCCCGGCTCGCCGCCGCCGCGATCGATCCGCCCCTGCTGATCAGCGCCGACGACGTGACGAACGGCAAGCCGGACCCGGAGCCCTTCCTGCTGGCGGCCCGGAAGCTGGGGGTGCGCCCGGAGGACTGCACCGTCTTCGAGGACGCTCCCGCCGGTCTCACCGCGGGCCGCGCCGCCGGGATGCGGACCGTGGCCTTGGCCACAACCCATGCCGTCGAGGAGTTGGCCGCCGACGTGGTGGTCCGGGACCTGTCCGCGGTATCGGTGCAGGTCACGGACGCGGGCCTGGAGATCACCACCGCTGGATGAGCGGCTGTCCGCATAGTGAACGGCCTGCCCGGAATGCGGGACGCGACCGGCAGGTCTGCTTTACTGGATCTCATGACCACGACGAACAGCCGCTGCCGCGCGACCGAGGCGACCACGCCCGGTGTTCGTTGTATGTGTCGAATGTGTGACTAGCCGAGGGCTCAGCCCCGCGTCACGACATTCCGTGGTTCCAGCGACTTCCTCTTCCTGCCGCTGATCCCCGCTTGGCCCCTGACGGGCCGATCCGTGCCGCGATCCGAGAAGAATGCCCCCTGTGCGGTGCTATGTCTGCCGCGCACTCGACAGTGACGGATACCCCTGTGATCACCACCACGGACCTGAGAAAGGTCTACCCCTCGCGTGACCGCGAGATCACCGCCCTGGACGGCGTCGATCTGCACGTCCGCGAGGGCGAGGTCTACGGCGTCGTCGGACAGAGCGGCGCCGGCAAGTCGACCCTCATCCGCTGCGTCAACCTCCTCGAGCGCCCCACCTCCGGCACCGTCGAGGTCGCCGGGCAGGACCTGACCGCGCTCGGCGGCCGGACCGACCGGGCGGGAGCCGCGCTGCGCGCCGCCCGCAGCGGCATCGGCATGGTCTTCCAGCACTTCAACCTGCTGGCCTCGCGCACCGTGCAGGGCAACGTCGAGCTGCCGCTGGAGATCCTCGGCATCTCCGGCAAGGAGCGCTCCCGCAAGGCCCTCGAACTCCTGGACCTGGTCGGTCTCGCCGACAAGGCCCGCGCCTACCCCGCGCAGCTGTCCGGCGGTCAGAAGCAGCGCGTCGGCATCGCCCGCGCGCTGGCCGGCGACCCCAAGGTGCTGCTCTCCGACGAGGCCACCTCGGCGCTCGACCCGGAGACCACCCGCTCCATCCTCCAGCTGCTGCGCGACCTCAACCAGCAGCTGGGGCTGACCGTTCTGCTCATCACGCACGAGATGGACGTCGTCAAGGCGATCTGCGATTCGGCCGCGCTGATGAAGAACGGCAGGGTCGTGGAGTCCGGCACCGTCGCCGAGCTGCTCGCCACCCCGGGCTCCGAGCTCGCGCACGAGCTGTTCCCGGTCGGCGGTGAGCCGTCAGGACCGGACCGCACGGTCATCGACCTCACCTTCCACGGCGAGAGCGCGACCGAGCCGGTCATCTCCCAGCTGGCGCGCACCTACAACGTGGACGTGTCGATCCTGGGCGCGGCCATGGAGACCATCTCCGGCCGGCAGATCGGCCGGATGCGGATCGAACTGCCCGGTCCTTTCGAGGACAACGTCGTACCGATCGGCTTCCTGCGCGAGCAGGGCATCCAGGTCGAGGTGGCACGGACCGCCGCCGCACGCGTGAAGGAGACCGTGAAATGACCTGGGCCGAAATACAGCCGCTGCTCACGACGGCCTGTTGGGAAACCCTCTACATGGTGGGCTGGTCCACCGTGATCACGGCCGCGATCGGCCTGCCGCTCGGCGTGCTCCTGGTTCTCACCAGCCGGGGCGGCCTGCTGCAGAACGTGGTGCTGAACAAGGTCATCGGCGTCGTCGTGAACATCACGCGGTCGCTGCCGTTCATCATCCTGATGGTCGCGCTGATCCCGTTCACGCGCTGGCTCGTCGGCGCCGCGTTCGGGCTCAACGCCGCCGTCGTCATGCTGTCCGTCGGTGCGATCCCGTTCTTCGCGCGGCTCGTGGAGACCTCGATCCGCGAGGTCGACCCCGGGCTCGTCGAGGCGGTCCACGCGATGGGCGGCAACACCCGCACCGTGGTCGTCAAGGCGCTGCTGCCCGAGTCGCTGCCGTCGCTGGTCTCCGGCCTCACCACCACCGTGATCGCCCTCGTCGGCTACTCGGCCATGGCCGGCACGATCTCCGCCGGCGGCCTGGGCAACCTCGCGTGGACCTACGGCTACCAGCGGTTCGAGAACAAGGTCATGATCGCCACGATCGTGCTGCTGATCGCGCTGGTCACCGTCGTCCAACTGGCCGGCGACCTGACCGCCCGGGCGCTGGCCCGCCGCGGCGCCCGGACCTCCGGCGCCCCCGGACTCCGCCTGCTGCGCGCCGCCCGCGTCGCGGAGACCACTGAGACCTCCTGACCCGCCGGGCTTCCTCCGGCTCGTACCATCCACTGAGAAAGAGGCACTTTTCGTGCGTAACACCACCAGGATCACCACTGCTGTGCTGGCCGCCGGAGCCCTCGCTCTGGGCCTGAGCGCCTGCGCCTCCAACCCGACCCAGAAGGACGGCGAGAACGACGCGCTGGTCGTCGCCGCGAGCCCCGTGCCGCACGCCGACATCCTGAAGTTCGTCAAGGACAACCTGGCGGAGAAGGCCGGACTGAAGCTGGAGGTGAAGGAGTTCGACGACTACGTCATACCGAACACCGCCACCGAGAACGGCGAGGTCGGCGCCAACTTCTTCCAGCACAAGCCGTACCTCGACGACTTCAACGCCAAGAACAAGACGCACATCGTCCCGGTCGTGAACGTCGAGCTCGAACCGCTCGGCCTCTACCCGGGCAAGGCGAAGACGCTCGCCGAGATCAAGGCCGGCGACACCATCGCCGTGCCCAGCGACACGACCAACCAGGGCCGCGCGCTGCAGCTGATCGCCTCCAAGGGCCTGATCACGCTCAAGCCCGGCGTCGGCGCCAACGCCAGCCTGCAGGACATCGCCGACAGCAAGGGCCTGAAGTTCAAGGACGCGAAGGCGGAGCTGCTGCCCAGCCAGCTGCCCGACGTGGCCGCCGCCGTCATCAACGGCAATGTGGCGCTCGGTGCCAAGCTCGACCCGGTCAAGGGCACGCTCGCCCTGGAGAAGGCCGAGGGCAACCCCTACGCCAACTTCCTGGCGGTCAAGGACGGCAAGCAGAACGACCCGCGGGTCGTGAAGCTCGTCAAGCTGCTCAACTCCCCTGAGGTCAAGAAGTTCATCGAGACCAAGTACCACGGCTCGGTCGTCCCGGCGTTCGGCAAGCCCGCCGCCTGACATCCGCGCCTCCGCACCCCGGCCGCCCGACCAGGCGGCCGGGGTGCGGTGCGTCGTGGCCCGTTACCGGCGCCGCACCCAGTACACGTCCGTCATGTACGGCATCTCGATGTCGCCGCCGCGCCGGGTCGGCTCGTGCGCGCCGAGCAGCGACTCCAGATCGGCCCGCACCCGCTCCTGCTCGGCCGCGTCCAGCACCGCGATGTGGCTGGACGACATCATCCGCTCGACGACGTCCTCGACGGTCGTCGAATGCGGGTTGGGCCAGTGCCGCTCGTGCACCCGGCCCCAGCCCGGCCGTCCCTCGAAGGACCTGCGCCACCGGTTGTCGGGATCCCCGATGCCGGAGGCCAGCGGCGGGCTCGGCAGATCGCGCGGCGCCAGCCGGAAGAAGATGTCCTGGAAGTCGCGCACCCACGGCACCGAGGTGTCGTACGTGTTCCACACCAGGGCGAGCGCGCCGCCCGGCCGCAGCAGCCGCTCCACCTCGTCGAGCGCGTCCGTCTCCTGGAACCAGTGCCAGGACTGCGCCGCCACCACCGCGTCCGCGCAGCCGTCCGGCAGCCCCGTCGCCTCCGCCGTGCCCGCCGTCACCACCACGCCGGGCAGCAGCGCGGCCAGCCGTTCGCGCATCTCCGGCACCGGCTCCACGGCCAGCACCTCGGCCCCGGTCAGCGCCAGCAGCCGGGTGAACTTGCCCGTGCCCGCCCCGAGATCGACCGCCGTCCGCCCCGCCTGCAGCGGCAGGGCGTCCGCCAGCGCGGCGAGCGCGGCCATGGGGTACGAGGGGCGGGAGCGCTCGTACAAACCCGCGGCCCGCTGGGATCCGACTCCTGCTGCGTGGTGCAACGTCACGCGGCCAGACGCTAGCAGGGTCGGACGGCGGCAGCCGATACCCGCCCCGGCCGTCATACGGCCTACCCTGGAAGGGCGTTCACGGATCACCCCTCCCGTGAACCGTTCTGCGAGCCCGCTCTGCGAATGTCGCGGCCGATGCTGCATGCTGTGCTCTCCACACATGCCCTGGTTACGGAGCAGCGAATGACCTCCACCTTTCCGGACATCTCCATCAGTACGGAGCGGCTGGTGCTGCGCCCCTACGAGGAAGCCGACATCCCCGCCCTCGCGGAGATGATGAACGATGAGCTGGTCACCGCCTGGACGTCCGTCGCCCAGCCGTACACCGAGGACGACGCCCGCGCCTTCGCCACCCGGATCGCCCCCGCGGAACGCACCGAGGGCCGCGGCATCGTCTTCGCCGTCACCGAGTTCCTCACCCAGCGGCTGGTCGGCACCGTCCATCTGCAGAACACCGACTGGCGCATCCGCAGCAGTGAGATCGGCTACATGACCGCCCCCTGGGCGCGCGGCGAGGGATACGCCTCCGAGTCGGTGCTCGCCGTCACCCAGTGGCTCTTCGACGACCAGAAGTTCGAGCGCCTCGAACTGCGGATCGCCGCCGACAACACCGCCTCCCAGCAGGTCGCCCAGAAGATCGGCTGCATCAGCGAGGGCGTGCTGCGCAACGCCGGCATAGTGCGCAGCCGGCCGGAGGAGGACCCGGGCGGCCGGTGGGCGGAGATGAGGACCGACCTGATCGTGTGGAGCCTGCTCCCGGAGGACCTGGACGTACCGCGCGGCCGGGGCTCGGGGGACGAGGGGTACGTGGCCTTCGCCGACTGGGAGTAACGACCCTGCAGGCGCCGTCGGCGCCGTCGTCCGGTCAAGATCGGGCCCCGGGGTACTGTGCTTTCCCGGGGGAGCGCGCCACGCCCGGACACCGACCGCGACCACGCCCAGGAGACTGACGACATGGCCGACCGGGTCACCGTGATCGGGTGGGACGGCTCGCCGCCGTCCGATGCCGCGCTGTCGGCGCTCGCCGCAGCCACCCTGGTGGCCGGTACCCGCCGTCATCTGGACCTGCCGTACGTACCGGCGGCCGCCGAGCGGATCGTGCTCGGCAGCATCGAACTGGCCGCCCGCCGGATCGCCAAGCACCGGGGCACCGCGGTGGTACTGGCCGACGGCGACCCGGGCTTCTTCGGCGTCGTGCGCGCCCTGCGCGATCCGGAGCACGGCCTGGAGATCGAGGTCGTCCCCGGCGTCTCCTCCGTCGCACGGGCCTTCGCGCTGGCCGACATGCCGTGGGAGGACGCCCGCGTCGTCGTCGCGCACAGCCGGTCGCTGCGCCGCGCGGTCAATGTGTGCCGGGCCTACCCCAAGGTCGCCGTGCTGACCGCACCCGGCGCGGGCCCCGCGGAACTCGCCCTGCTGCTCGAGGGCGTACACCGCACCTTCGTCATCTGCGAGGCGCTGGGCACCGAACACGAGCAGGTCAGCGTCCTCACCTCGGACAAGGTCGCCGACCACATCTGGCGCGATCCCAACGTCGTCCTGGTCGTCGGCGGCATCACCTCCGCGGACCCGGCGGTCGCGGGCCGCAGCGGCTGGATCGCCGGCCGCGACCCGGGGTTCCCCGGCGCGGTGCGCGGCTGGGCCCTGCCGTCCTCGGAGTACGGCGGCGACGGCTCGCACCAGCTGCGGGCGCTCCAACTCGCCCGGCTGGGACCGCGCACCGGTGACCTGGTCTGGGACATCGGCTCCGCGGACGGGGCGTTCGCCGTGGAGGCCGCCCGGTTCGGCGCGGCGGTGATCGCGGTGGACCGTGACGAGGACGCCTGCGACTGGATCACGGCGGCCGGCCGGCGCTTCGGCGTCCAGCTCCAGGTCGTGCACGGCACCGCGCCGCAGGCGCTGGAGGACCTCCCCGAGCCGGACGTCATCCGGATCGGCGGGGGAGACGCCGAAGTCGTCACGGCGTGCGCCGCCCGGCGCCCCGAGCGCATCGTCGCGAGTGCGGGCAACCGGGACGAGGCGGAGGCGGTCAGCCGGGCCCTGGAGGAGGGCGGCTACGACGTCGAACGCGCCCTGCTGCAGACCGTCGAACTGGATTCCGGCTGGGCGGAACGCGAACGCCTCGTCACCTTCGCCCTCTGCGGCCACCGCAGGTGACAGCGGGCCCGCCGGCCCGCCCGCACTGTGGACCCTTGGACCGTCCTCCGGCGCACGCGCGGTAGGCTGGCGGATCGTTGTGCCGTCGTCGTGCGTTGACGGATCGACCCGTTGTCGATCTGCTGGTCATCCGTCGCCGCCGGGCAGCACACGCGGTGCCGACGCGCCGCATTCCCCGCCTTCCGGCCGTTGTGGCCGGCGGGTGGACAGTGTGCGCGGCGCGGCGTTGGAAGGAGCGATACCGATGGGCGAGGGGCACGCATGACTGACACCGGCCAGGTCCCGGGCGAGGGACTGCCGGAGAACGCAGTCGGGGAAGCGGTTCCGCAGCCGCCCGCCGATCTGCCCGGCAGTGCCGCTCACCAACCGACCGCTCCCCACTGGGGAACGGACGCGCTGAGCGGCGACGGCGCTCCCGCGTACACCTTCCTCGACCAGTCGGAGCCTTCCGGCCCGGCGGTCGACGACGACGAGGACCTGCTCCTGATGCCCAGTCTGCAGGGCTCCTGGAGCGATCCCCAGCCCGTTCCGCCGCAGCCCGAGGTCGTCGTGCCTCCCCTCAACGGAGAGGGGCACGCGTCCCACGAGTCCGCGGGACGCGACTCCGGATCCCTCGACTACGGGACGGTCCGGCTGCCGCAGGCCGAGCAGCCGCTGCCCGAGGGTGCGGTCCCCGCCGCCGTCCAGGAACCGGAGCCCGTGGCCCAGCAGGCCACGGAGCAGGTTCCGGAGCCGGCGGCCGAGCCGTTCGCCGCCGAGCAGCCGGCCGCCCAGCCGACGCCGCCCCGGCGGCCGTTGCACATGGGTCCGCCGATGCCGGACCCGGCTTCCAGCGGTGTCTCCGTCCGCTCGCTGGCCGACCGCGGACCGGCTACGGCCCAGGGCCAGACGCCCGCCCCGCTGCGCGCGACCGGCGGCCCGGCCACCGCGGGACCCGAGTACCTCGACGTCCCGCACAGCGACTCCGCAGCCATCCCCGCGCAGCAGACCGGCGAGGCTCCCGAGCCCGCCGCCGTCGGGCAGCCGGGCTCGCCCGTCCAGGGCAGCGCATGGCCGTCGGCGGCGCCCGCCGTCCCCGTGGCGCAGCAGCAGGACCTCCCGCCCGTGGTCCTCGCGGCGGTACCCGCGCCCGAGCCGGTCCAGCCGCAGCCGCAGGCCGCGGTGGAGCAGTCGGTCGCGGCCCAGCCGTCCGTCCAGGCCGAGCACCCCGCCGCGGTCCAGCCGCAGGCCGTGGCACCGGTCGTCCCCGCCCAGGGAGTGCCGGCAACGCCGCACGCGGGCACGCCCGTCCCGGACGCCGTGGCCGCACCGATCGCCGTCGCGCCGGCAGCGCAGGCCGAACCGGTCGCGCCCGTCGCACCCGTGGAAGCAGTGGCACCCGTGGCTCCCGTCGCACCGGAGCCGGTGCAGCCGTCCGTGAACGTGCAGGTGCCGCCGGTCGTCGTCGCCGCGCAGCCGCCGGTGCAGGTCACCGAGGTCCCTGCCGAAACGATCACTCCTCCGGCGGCTCCCGCCCAGCACCCGGCGGAGCCCTACGTCCTGCCCGACGCGCTGCCCGAGCCCATCGGCGTACCGGCAGCGGCGGCCCCGGCGCCGTCCGCACCGCAGGACGCTCCGGTGCCGGACGCTCCCGCCCCGGACCTGACCGCCGCCGTCCTGGCGCCGGTTCCGGCCGAGCAGCCGCCCGTGCCCGGTACGCCGGTCCCGGCCGAACTCCCCGGTGAGCCGGACGAGTCCGCCGCCCCGCCCGCCGAGGCACCCGTACCGGTCGTGCGGCAGCCCGCCGCCGACGGGTACGAACCCGCCGTCCGTGACGCGGTCCACCGCGTGATCCGCGAACGCCGGGACATCCGCAACGGCTTCCGCGACGACCCCATCCCGCACGAGGTGCTGCTGCGCGTCCTGGAGGCGGCCCACACCGCCCCCAGCGTCGGCCACTCGCAGCCCTGGGACTTCGTGGTCATCCGCTCCGCCAAGACCCGCGAGCGTATGCACGAGCTGGCAAACGAGCAACGCGACGCGTACGCCAAGTCGCTGCCGAAGGCCCGCGCCAAGCAGTTCCGGGAGCTGAAGATCGAGGCGATCCTCGACACCCCGGTCAACATCGTCGTCACCGCCGACCCCACCCGTGGCGGCCGGCACACGCTCGGCCGGCACACCCAGCCGCAGATGGCCCCGTACTCCTCCGCCCTCGCGGTCGAGAACCTGTGGCTCGCCGCCCGCGCCGAAGGGCTCGGGGTCGGCTGGGTCAGCTTCTTCGACGAGCGCCAGATGGTCCGTGAGCTGGGGCTGCCCGAGCACCTCGAAGTCGTCGCCTACCTCTGTATCGGCTACGTCGACGAGTTCCCGGAAGAGCCCGAGCTGATGCAGGCCGGCTGGTCCCAGCGCCGCCCGCTGTCCTGGGTGGTCCACGACGAGGAGTACGGCAACCGCGCCCTGCCCGGCGAGGAGCCGCACGACCTGCTGGAGGAGACGCTCCGCGGCATCCGCCCGCTGGACGCCAAGGCGCTCGGCGAGGCCTGGGAGCGGCAGAAGCGGATGACCAAGCCGGCCGGCGCGCTCGGCATGCTGGAGATCATCTCCGCGCAGCTCAGCGGCCTGTCCCGGCAGTGCCCGCCGCCGATCCCGGAGCCCGCGGCCGTCGCGATCTTCGCCGGTGACCACGGGGTGCACGCCCAGGGCGTCACGTCCTGGCCGCAGGAGGTGACCGCCCAGATGGTCGCCAACTTCCTCGGCGGCGGCGCGGTCTGCAACGCGTTCGCCAACCAGGTCGGCGCCGAAGTCTGCGTCATCGACGTCGGCGTCGCGTCGGAACTCCCCAGCACCCCCGGGCTGCTGCCCCGCAAGGTCCGGTACGGCACCGCGGACTTCACCGCCGGTCCCGCCATGACCCGCGACGAGGTGCTGCGCGCCATCGAGGTCGGCATCGAGACCGCCCGCGACCTGGTCGCGGCCGGCAACAAGGCGCTGCTCACCGGCGAGATGGGCATCGCCAACACCACCACCTCCGCCGCGCTCATCTCGGTCTACACCGGCCAGGACCCGGCCGAGGTGACCGGTCGCGGCACCGGCATCAACGACGAGATGCACGCCCGCAAGATCGACGTCGTCCGCCGTGCGCTGGACCTGCACCGCCCGGACCCGGCCGACCCGATCGGCGTACTCGAGGCGATCGGCGGCCTGGAGCACGCCGCCATGGTCGGCCTGCTGCTCGG
Source organism: Streptomyces fildesensis (assembly GCF_016107395.1). Taxonomy (GTDB): domain Bacteria; phylum Actinomycetota; class Actinomycetes; order Streptomycetales; family Streptomycetaceae; genus Actinacidiphila; species Actinacidiphila fildesensis. The sequence continues at coordinate 9,054 of NZ_JAAIKO010000055.1, read as the reverse complement.
CGCCGCGGCGCTGCGCACACCGGTGATCCTGGACGGCGTCAGCGCCGGCGCCGCCGCGCTGGTCGCCCGCGCCATCGCCCCCGAGGTGCTGGCCGCCTGCATCGCCGGCCACCGCAGCGCCGAGCCGGGCCATGTCGCGGCCCTCACCAAGCTGGGCCTGCGACCGCTGATCGACCTCGACCTGCGACTCGGCGAGGGCACCGGCGCACTGCTGGCGCTGCCGCTGGTGCAGAGCGCTGCGCGCGTCATGCACGAGGTCGCGACGTTCGACTCCGCGGGAGTCACCGAGAAGGGCTGACGCCCACGACGTCAGCAGCGAACGCCGGGCGCGCCGGGTGCCGCCGCCCGGCGTCGCCGCGCGCAGGTGTGATCTTGCGCGCTGCGGCCCGGGCGCATCCGACCGTAGGGTTGGCAGCAGGGGCCCGGCCCCGCGCGCACCACAGCCGCTCCAAGGGAGCAGCGGCAGCAACTTCGCCACAAGGAGCCGTACAGCCATGGCCGACGACCGCAACGACGCTCCCGCCTATCCCGTCGGGTTGCGGCTGTCCGGACGGCGGGTGGTCGTGCTCGGCGGCGGTACCGTCGCGCAGCGCAGGCTGCCGGCGCTCGTGTCGGCGGGCGCCGACATCGTGCTCGTCTCGCCGACGGCGACCCCGTCCGTCGAGGCGATGGCCGACGCGGGCGAGCTGCGCTGGGAACGCCGTCCGTACCAGGAGGGCGACCTCGCGGACGCCTGGTACGCGCTGATCGCCACCACCGACACGACTGCGAACGCCGCCGCGTCCGCGGAGGCCGAGGCCCGCCGCGTCTGGTGCGTGCGCAGCGACGACGCCGAGGCCGCCACCGCGTGGACCCCCGCCACCGGACGCAGCGAAGGGGTGACCGTCGCCGTCCTCACCGGGCGCGACCCGCGCCGCTCCGCGGCCGTCCGCGACGCGGTCGTCGAAGGGCTGCGGGACGGCACGCTGGTCGCTCCCCGGCACCGCGAGCGGACCCCCGGCGTGGCGCTCGTCGGCGGCGGCCCCGGCGACCCGGACCTGATCACGGTGCGCGGCCGGCGGCTGCTCGCCGAGGCCGACGTGGTCATCGCCGACCGGCTCGGCCCCCGCGACCTGCTGGACGAACTCCCGCCGCACGTCGAGGTGATCGACGCCGCGAAGATCCCCTACGGCCGGTTCATGGCCCAGGAGGCGATCAACAACGCGCTCATCGAGCACGCCAGGGCCGGCAAGGCCGTGGTCCGGCTCAAGGGCGGCGACCCGTTCGTCTTCGGGCGCGGCATGGAGGAGGCCGAGGCGCTCGCCGAGGCGGGCATCGCCTGCACCGTCGTGCCCGGCATCTCCAGCTCCATCAGCGTGCCCGGCGCCGCCGGCATCCCGGTCACCCACCGGGGCGTCGCGCACGAGTTCACGGTCGTCAGCGGCCATGTCGCCCCCGAGGACCCGCGTTCCCTCGTGGACTGGCCGGCGCTCGCGAAGCTGCGCGGCACGCTCGTGCTGCTCATGGCCGTCGAACGGATCGGTGCCATCGCCGCCGCGCTCGTCCAGCACGGCCGTTCCGCCGACACCCCGGTCGCCGTCATCCAGGAGGGCACCATGGCCGCGCAGCGGCGTGTGGACGGCACCCTGGCGACCGTCGCCCAGGTCGTCGCCGACGCGGAGATCCGGCCGCCGGCCGTCATCGTCATCGGCGACGTCGTCACCGTCGGCCGCGCCGTCCAGGGGTAGGCAGCACCCGGCGGGTACCGGCCAGGTAGCCACCCCGGCGTTGGCATGTGCCGCGGGACAGGGCAGTATCAGCCTGTGGCTGAGCTCATCACGATCGACGACCCGGACGACCCGCGCCTTCACGACTACGTGGCCCTGACCGACGTCGAGCTGCGGCGTCGCCGCGAGCCCGCCGAAGGGCTGTTCATCGCGGAGGGCGAGAAGGTGATCCGGCGCGCCCGGCACGCCGGGTACCGCATGCGGTCCATGCTCCTGTCGGCCAAGTGGGTCGACGTCATGCGCGACGTCATCGACGAGGTGCCGGCGCCGGTGTACGCGGTGAGCCCGGAGCTCGCCGAGCAGGTCACCGGCTACCACGTGCACCGCGGCGCGCTCGCCTCCATGGGCCGCAAGCCGCTGCCGGAGGCGGACGACCTGCTGGGGACCGCGCGCCGCATCGTCGTCATGGAATCCGTCAACGACCACACCAACATCGGCGCCATCTTCCGCAGCGCCGCGGCGCTCGGCATGGACGCCGTGCTGCTCTCCCCGGACTGCGCCGACCCGCTCTACCGACGCTCCGTCAAGGTCTCGATGGGCGCGGTCTTCTCGGTGCCCTACGCCCGCCTCGACAGCTGGCCCCGCGACCTGGAGACGGTGCGCGCGGCCGGCTTCAAGCTGCTCGCCCTCACCCCGGCCGACAAGGCCACCGACATCGACGAGGCCGCCCCGCACCGGCTGGAACGGGTCGCCCTGCTCCTCGGCGCGGAGGGCGACGGTCTGTCCACCCAGGCCCTCGTCGCCGCCGACGAATGGGTCCGCATCCCGATGGCCCACGGCGTCGACTCCCTGAACGTCGGCGCCGCGGCGGCCGTCGCCTTCTACGCGGTGGCGTCCGGCCGCCCCCAGGACTGAGAAGCGCCCGTCCGACCCAAGGGGACGTGGCGGGGTGCCGCCGCAGGCGACGAGAATCCACCACCGTCACTGTGCGGACGGCCCGCGGGTTCGAGCGCCGAGGAGGTGCCCCGCCACGTCCCCGACCCACCCGCGACGGTGCCGCCGTCGCCGGGCAGCAGGCGCGATGACACCTCCACCCGCGAGCCGGGGCGCCCATCAGCCGGAGGCGCCCGGCCGTCCCACCGACTGACGGCCGGTCACCACCCGGGACTCAGGCCGGGAGACCCACCAACTCGGCGAGAGCCGCCCGGTGGCGGCCCGGCGTGCCCAGGGCGATCTCGTCGGCCTTGGCGCGCTTGAGGTAGAGGTGGGCGGGGTGCTCCCACGTCATGCCGATACCGCCGTGCAGCTGGACGCACTCCTCCGCCGCGTGCACGGCGGTCGTGGCGCAGTGCGCCTGGGCGACGGCCACCGCGACGGCCGCGTCAGGACTGCCGGACGCCAGCGCGTCGGCGGCGTTGCGCGCGGCGGCGCGGGCCGAGACGACCTCCAGCCAGAGGTCCGCCAGCCGGTGCTTGAGGGACTGGAAGGATCCGACGGGACGGCCGAACTGATGCCGCTCGCCCAGGTAGCGCACGGTCTCGTCGAGGCACCACTGGGCGATGCCCAACTGCTCGGAGGCGAGCAGACCGGCCCCGGCGAGCAACGCGGCGCGCAGCGCATCGGCGGCCGAGTCGGGACCGACGAGCAGCCGGGCGGCGACCGCGTCCAGGGTGAGGTCGGCGATCGGCCGCGTCAGGTCGAGCGAGACCGGCACGTCGATGGAGACCCCGGGGGCGTCGGCGGCGATCTCGTAGAGGCCCGGCCCGTCGGGGCCGACCGCCGGCACGACGAGCACGTCCGCGGCCGACGCGTCGGCGACGCCGGTGATCCGGCCGCTCAGCGTGCCGTCGGCCGCAACACGAACACTCCCCGGGAACGCGGCGCCGGGCGCCGTGGGCAGCGGTACGGCCAGCGCCGCGGTGGCCTCGCCGGAGGCGAGCCGCTTCAGCAGCGGACCCGCCGCCGCGGGTGCGGCCAGCAGCGCCGAGGTGGCGAGCACCGCGCTGCCGAGGAACGGCACCGGCGCGACCGCGCCGCCGAGTTCCTCCAGCACCACCGCGGCCTCACGGGCGGACGCCCCCTGGCCGCCGAGCTCTTCCGGTACGAGCAGCCCCGCGATGCCGATCTCCGCGGCCAGCGTGCGCCACAGGTCCAGGTCGTACGGGGTGCCGCTCTCGATCCGGGCCAGCACCGCGGTCGGCGGGCAGCGGTCCGCCAGCAGACCGCGAACGGCGGACCGCAGATCGTCCTCGACGTCGGAGTACAGCAGATCGGGGGTCGCGGGCTGCGACGACGGCTGGTTCATCGGGGAAGGTCCTTCCAGGCGGCGTCCTTGTCGGTGCGGGGCTCGGACGGCAGGCCGAGCACCCGCTCGGAGACGATGTTGCGCAGGATCTCGGAGGTGCCGCCCTCGATCGAGTTGCCCTTGGCGCGCAGATAGCGGTAGCCCGCGTCCCGGCCGAAGAAGTCGACGGTCTCCGGGCGGGTCATCGTCCAGTCGCCGTAGCGCAGTCCGTCCTCGCCGAGGAGTTCCACCTCCAGGCCGCTGATCTGCTGGTTGAGCCGGGCGAAGGCGAGCTTCAGCCCGGAGCCCTCGGGGCCGGGAGCACCGGCGGCGAGCTGCTGGCGGACCCGTTCCGCGGTGAGCCGGGAGACCTCGGAGTCCACCCACAGGCGCAGCAGCCGGTCGTGCAGGTCCGGGGTGCGCAGCTCGGGCCGTTCGCGCCAGGTGGCGGCGACCGTGCCGATCATCCCGCCCTCGCGCGGGATGGAGGCGCCGCCGATCGCGACCCGCTCGTTCATGAGGGTGGTCTGCGCGACCCGCCAGCCGTCGCCGACGGCCCCGAGCCGGTGCGCGTCCGGGATCCGGACGCCGGTCAGGAAGACCTCGTTGAACTCGGCCTCACCGGTGATCTGCCGCAGCGGGCGGACCTCGACACCGGGGTCGGTCATGTCGCAGACGAAGTACGTGATCCCGCGGTGCTTGGGCAGGTCGGGGTCGGTGCGGGCGATGAGGATGGCCCAGCGCGCGTTGTGCGCGTTGGACGTCCAGACCTTCTGGCCCGTCACCACCCAGTCGTCGCCGTCCCGTACCGCGCGGGTGCCGAGCGAGGCCAGGTCGGAGCCGGCGCCCGGCTCGCTGAAGAGCTGGCACCAGACCTCCTCACCGGTCCACAGCGGCCGCAGGAAGCGGGCCTTCTGCTCGTCGGTGCCGAAGGTCAGGACGGTCGGGGCGGCCATGCCCAGGCCGATGCCGATCCGGCGCGGATCGTTCTCGGGCGCTCCGGCCGCCGCCAGCTCGGCGTCCACGACCCCTTGCAGGGAGCGGCGGGCGCCGAGGCCGCCCAGGCCCTGGGGGTAGTGCACCCAGGCCAGGCCCGCGTCGAACCGGGCCCGCAGGAACGCGAGGCGGTCGGTGGAGGCGGGGTCATGCGCGGAGAGCAGCGCCCGCACACGGTGACGCAGGCCCTCCTCGTCGGGGGTGCCCGCCGGTTCGGTCGTCATACGCCACGTCCTTCCCGCTCATCCATCTCATCGCGACTAAGCAAGCGCTTGGTAACGTAGTCGATGTGAGGGTGCCGACGCCAGACCCCGCAGCAGCGCGGGTGGGCTTCGGGAGAGGGGTCAGCGCGGCCAGGCGCCCTGCGCGACCGCGATACAGGCCGCGGCCAGCAGCGTCACGATGACGAAGACGATGAGGCGCTGCCGCAGCAGCCGCCGGTCGGGCCCGCCGGGCCGGCGTCCCGCGGGCGTGCGGGGCGCTGGAGTGCGCGGTGCGGGAGTGCGCTGCCCCGGCGGCCGCGGGACCGGCGTACGGCCGGTGTGCCGCGCCGAGGACGCCGTACCGCCCGCCGTCCGCCGCTCGGTGTGCTGCTGGGCGTACTCCTCGGCCCGCCGCCCGGTGGGCCGCTCCGGGCGCGGGCCCGCCGTCTTCGGCACCGCCTCGCGCCGGGGCGCGCCGAGCCCGCGCGCCTCACGCGCCGCGATCTCGGCCAGCCGCTCGGACAGCTGAACGGTGCTGGGCCGGTCCCCGGGGTCCTTCGCGAGACACGCGTAGACCAGCGGAGCGAGCGCGTCCGGCACCCCGCTCAGATCCGGCTCCTCGTGCACGACCCGGTACAGCATCACCTCGGAACTGCCCTGCCCGAACGGCGAGTCGGCGGTCGCCGCGTACGCGAGGGTCGCGCCGAACGCGAAGACGTCGGTCGCCGGGGTGACGGCCGCGCCGCGCACCTGCTCGGGGGCGAGGAACCCGGGGGAGCCGACGGCCGTCCCCACATGCGTCAGGGTGCTCGCGCCGGTCGACCACGCGATCCCGAAGTCGATGATCCGCGGGCCCTTCGGCGACAGCAGGATGTTCGACGGCTTCAGATCGCGGTGGACCACGCCCGCCTCGTGCACCGCCACCAGGCCGTCGGCGAGCGCCGCGCCGATCGCGGCGACCTCGGACGCCTGCAGCGTCCCCTCCTCGGCGACCTTGTCGTGCAGCGAGGGGCCGGGCACGTACTGGGTGGCGAACCACGGCCGGTCCGCGTCCAGATCGGCCGCCACCAGCCGCGCCGTGCAGCCGCCGCGGATCCTGCGCGCGGCCGAGACCTCCCGCGCGAACCGCGAACGGAACTCCTGATCCTCCGCCAGTTCCGGCCGGATCACCTTCAATGCCACCCGCTGGCCGCGCTTGTCGGCACCCAGGTACACCACACCCATGCCGCCGGCGCCCAGCCGCCGGTGCAGCCTGAACGAGCCGACGACACGCGGATCCTCGCGCCGGAGCCGCATCATCGCCATGTTCTTCCCCGCTGCCTGGCCAGTTGGACGTCCACAGCTTACGGACTGAACTCCCGCTGCGCCGATAGGCCGCGCATGCGCCGGACGGGGGATTGTCAGTGCCGGGTGGGATCCTTAAGAGGTGGGAACGGACCGCTCCGAAGGGGTGGAACGGCCGGGCCCGCACCATCAACGGCCCGTCTGCCAAGGGGGAATGACGCCGTGAAAGGTGATCGCGTGGAGATAGTCGTGGATGCCGGGGACACCACCCGTACCTATGAGGTGGTGGCCACCAGGGCCGGCCGCCGGGTCGAGACCGCGGTGCGCCGCGGTGTGGTGGAAGTGAGTGAAGTCACCCGCAACGGCACCGTCGTCCGCACCGCCCGATTCATGTCCACCCGGGTGCTCGCCCTGGTGGAGCAGCCCATTCCGAGGGACGACACCGAAGCCTAGGCCGGGTCCAGCGCGACCGAAGGGCCCGGCGGGCGGTCATCCCCTGGGGGTAGCCCCCTCAGGGATCACCCTGGGACCGGGGGCCCGGTGTCCACCCAGGGGAGTACCCCGGGCGGGTCCGCGTCATCCTCCCGGAGGCCCGGAAAGCGGTACGACGGCATGACGACCAGGCCATGGCGCGCACCTAATCTTGAAATCAAGCGGCGGGCGTAGCACTCGTCCCCCGAGGTCAGACGCCCGCCGCTTGCCTGACCGACAACCAGACGTACCACCAGCGTGAACGACCGACACCTCAGGAGAGGGCCATGGCGAACACAGTGAGTCGTACGGTGCGCCCCGTGCGCGGCAGCAGGATCGCCGCCTTCGGTACCCGCCCGTCCGGCACGCGCCATCCGCTGGTCGCAGCGGCCATGGTGCTGCCACTCGCGGTGCTCCTCGCCCTGCTCTTCGGAGGCTTCGACGCGGTGGCCGCACAAGCGTCGTCCGTAGCCGGGCTGATGGGGCGCTGACACAGCGCCCCGTTGCATCGGCCCCATGCCCGGAAGAGCGGTCCGGGCTGGGGAACCGGTACGAAACCCCGTGGGGACGGGGGTGCGACGGACGGCCGTGATGCCCGGGTACCAGCGGTGGTACCTGGGCATCACGCACGTCAGGGCCCGCGAGGGTGCTTGACTGAACGTATGACAGTGGTGGGGGAGGAGCTGACGGCGGAGCTCGCCGCGCTCGCCGCGGGCATCTCCGGCGTACCGGAGACCTCGGTGCTCGCCCACCGGCCCGACGGCACGGTGGTCCGCAGCGGCGCGCTCGTCGCCAAGGCCCACGCCGGTGACACCGACCCTGAGGCCCTCACGGTCCGCCTCGGGGTCGCCGCGCACCCGTTGCTGCGCGGCATCCTGCTCGCCCCGCTGCCACTGCCGGCGCCCAGGACAGGCTCGCTGCTGCACGGCCGCCCCGTCACCGCTTGGCCGCTGGGTGTACCGGTGGACCGCGAGGAGCCCGGCAGTGCCCCCTGGGAGGACGCCGCCGTCCTGCTCGCCCGGCTGCACGCCGTCCCCCCGCAGGCGCTGCCGTACCCGCTGCCGCCCATGCGCGGCCCCGCCAAGGCGGCCCGCGCCGTCGCCCGGATGACCGCCGGCGCCCGGTCGCCCGCCGCGGACACCGTGCTGCGGGCCTGGGAGTGTCTGCCGGGCTGGGCCCGCGACGAGGCACCGCAGCCGCGTGCGGACACCCTCTGCCACGGTGATCTGCACCTCGGCCAGCTCGTCCGGCACCCCGCCCCCGGCGGTCCGTGGCAGCTCATCGACGTCGACGACCTGGGGATCGGCGATCCCGCCTGGGACCTGGCCCGCCCCGCCATGTGGTTCGCGACCGGACTGCTCGACCCGGACGTCTGGACGCGCTTCCTGGGCGCCTACCGGGACGCGGGCGGCCGGGCGGTCCCCCCCGACGGCGACCCCTGGCCGTATCTGGACGTGCCGGCCCGCGCGTTGACCGTCCAGTCGGCCGCGCTGGCCGTGGTGCGGGCCGCCCGCGAGAACCGACCGCTCGACGAAGTCGAGCAGGACCTCACCGCTGCCTGCGCCCGGATCACCCACGTATCGTGAACCCAGCTCCGCCGGACGGGCGTTCCGGTGGCGAATCACCGCAATTGAGGAGTTGAGCCGGAGATGCACTGTCCCAAGTGCCAGGGCCCGATGCACACGTTCAATCGCAACGGCGTCCAGATCGAGCAATGCGGCAACTGCCGGGGGATCTTCCTGGACTACGGCGAGCTGGAGGCACTCACCCGTGTCGAAGGCCAGTGGAACCAGCCGGCCGCGCCGCCGCAGCAGGCCTACCCGGCCCAGCAGGCCTACCCGGCACCGCAGGCGTACCCCGCGGGTCCCGCCTGGAGCGCCCCGCAGCACGGCGGCCACGGCGGTCACCACGGCGGCCACCACCAGAAGCACCGCAGCTTCGGGCACATGCTCTTCTCGTCCTGATCCCAGGACGGATGCCGGGGACGCCCGGCGAGCGGCAGCGGGAACGACCGAGGGCCGGAGCGATGATCGCTCCGGCCCTCGGTCATGACGTGTGCGCGATACTGGGATTGAACCAGTGACCTCTTCCGTGTCAGGGAAGCGCTCTC
>NZ_JAAIKO010000054.1 GCF_016107395.1 Streptomyces fildesensis | reverse complement strand
GGCCAGCCGGAACAACCTCGCCAGCGCCTACCAGGCAGCGGGGAACCGGGCGCGAACGATCCCGCTACTGGAGGCCGTCCTTACCCAACGCGAGCAAATACTGGGCGACACCCACCCCGACACTCTGACCAGCAGGAACAACCTCGCCAGCGCCTACCAGGCAGCGGGGAACCTGGGACGGGCGATCCCGCTACTGGAGGCCGTCCTTACCCAACGCGAGCAAGTACTGGGCGACACCCACCCTCATACTCTGGCCAGCAGGAACAATCTCGCCAGCGCCTACTACGCGGCGGGAGACCTGGGGCGCGCGATCCCGCTGTACGAAGAAGCGCTCGCCCAATCCGAGCAAGTACTGGGCGATACCCACCCCAACACTCTGGCCAGCAGGAACAACCTCGCCAGCGCCTACCAGGCAGCGGGGAACCGGGCGCGAGCGATCCCGCTACTGGAGGCCGTCCTTACCCAACGCGAGCAAGTACTGGGCGACACCCACCCCGACACTCTGACCAGCAGGAACAACCTCGCCAGCGCCTACTACGCGGCGGGAGACCTGGGGCGCGCGATCCCGCTACTGGAGGCCGTCCTTACCCAACGCGAGCAAATACTGGGCGACACCCACCCCGACACTCTGACCAGCAGGAACAACCTCGCCAGCGCCTACTACGCGGCGGGAGACCTGGGGCGCGCGATCCCGCTACTGGAGGCCGTCCTTACCCAACGCGAGCAAATACTGGGCGACACCCACCCCGACACTCTGACCAGCAGGAACAACCTCGCCAGCACCTACCAGGCCCTCAGAGCCACGGAAGCAGAAACCCACCTGCGGGAGACGTCCGATGACGGGTGAATCCAGGCGGGCCAGAATTGTCATTGTTGAACTTAGCGAAAACGACACAACAAACATCTCCGAGCTGATTCATGAAATTTCGTCGCGAGCCCCTCTGGGTGCGCTCATAATACAAGAGGTGAAACACATGGGAGATACGTACAATGTTTCTGGGCAGGCGGGAAACGTTGGGCCGGACGGGAGTGCCGAGGGGAATTATTTCCACCAACGGGGATCTGGGTCAGAGTCAAGCGTCGATCTTGCACAACTAGTGATTCAGCTGAAGTCTCTGCGATCGGCGATGAAGAGCGAGGCGAGCACGCCCGAGCACGACATGTCCGTTGGCTCAATCGCCCAAGCGGAAGTGACAGCCTCACAGGGTGACGCGGAAAATACGCTCTCACACCTGAAATCCGCTGGAGAGTGGGCCCTGAAAGTGGCTAGGAGAATTGGAGTCGAGGTTGCCGCCCTGGCCATTGCGCATTCGCTCGCAGGCGGATAGGGGAAATCTTCAACATTTCCCCATTGTAGGGAAATTCCAGATTGCACATCTTGCCTCCATATTCACTCGTTGGCAGTTGGTGATGCAATGAATTCGAGTGGCAGGGCGGAGGGAATAGAAATGGAGATTAGTGAGCTAGCGGAACAGGCTGGGCCGTATCTAACGGCGGCGCTAGGTGCCTACGGCGTGGGAATCCTCCGCCGAACTGAGGACCCGGCGGTGAGCGCAACCGCGAACGTCGGACGTCGGATGCTGCATGTGATTTGGCACGGCCTCGACGCGCGGGGCCGGGCAGCGCTGGATGCCGCGGTGCGGGACGCGGTCTTGGAGCCGGACGACGCAGACGCAGCGGGGGCGTTGCGGCAACAGATCAAACGGGCCCTGCGAGAGGAGCCCGAACTGCTCTGGGAACTGTCTAGCTTGCTGCCTGTCGGTGGGTCCGTAACAGTGGTGGCGTCTGGTAACCGTGCCATCGCGGCCCACACGATCGGTACCGCGATCACCGGCGACAACATCACAATCCGGCCGTGAGGCAGCTCGGCCTCTACTCGCTCCATCAGGGCCCCAGTCTCAGTTTCCGTCTCATTCAGCTTGGTTCGCGGGCGTTCAGGACAGGCCGGAAGCCGGTACCGATAGAGCCGCCAACCTCGTGCGAACGCAGATGAACAGCCTCGTACACCAGGTCGTGCAACATCAACAGACTTGGAAAGCGTGTTGGCTCCGGACCGGTGCATCCCTTGGTAGCGCGATTTTGGCCCCGCGCGGGCGAGGTGTGGATCGATACGCCCATCAAGGCGGCTCAGGTGTCGGATGCCGCAGTTCGATGCCCGATGGCGGCCGTCCCTGACGATGGGTTCGCTGGGCCGTCTGTGGGCCGTCCGGGGACGGCCCAGCACGACCGACAACGACCGATGCCGACCGGGAAGCGGTGAGCTTCGCCGGTCGGCATCGGGGTGTTTGTGCAGCTAGATCCAGGAGTCGAACCACATCCGCGCCCGCCAGGCGTCCATCGAGATGGGCATGCCCGTGTAGATCGGGAAGAAGTAGATGAAGTTCCAGACAATCAGCAGGACGAGTGTGCCCGCGCCGACCGCGCCCCACATCCGGCGGCGTTCGTCGGAGCCCGGGGGGCCGAGGATCGCGCCGATCATCATCGCGACGGCGAGGCAGAGGTAGGGGACGAAGGCGACCGCGTAGAAGAGGAAGATCGTGCGGTCCTGGTACATCATCCAGGGCAGCCAGCCGGCGAACGCGGCGCACAGGATCGCGCCCGCCCGCCAGTCGCGGCGGAAGCCCCAGCGGTAGAGCAGGTACAGCAGCGCGAAGCAGGCCGACCACCACAGCAGGGGGGTGCCGATGGCGAGGATCTCGCGGGCGCAGCCCTTGGCCGCGGTGCAGCCGGCCTCGCCGTTCTTCGGCGACTCGTAGAAGTAGGAGACGGGCCGGCCCAGGACCATCCAGCTCCACGGGTTCGACTGGTACATGTGCGGCGTGGAGAGGCCGATGTTGAACTGGTAGACCTGGAACTCGTAGTGCCACAGGCTGCGCAGCGCGTCCGGCATCCACGTCATGTCGAACTGGTGCAGGTCGATCCGGCCGATCAGCGGCAGTTTGATGTGGTCGGGGGACAGGCCCTTGCGGTGTGCCGCCCAGTCCCGGCCGTAGCCGCCCTTGGTCACGAACCAGCCGGTCCAGGAGACCAGGTACGTGCCGATGGCGACGACCACGACGGACAGGAACGCCCAGCCGGTGTCCTTGCGCAGCACCGCCACGTACGGGCGCCTGGCGCCGGCGACCCGGCGCGAGCCGGCGTCCCACAGGATGGTCATCAGCCCGAACGCCGCCAGGAAGTACAGACCGTTCCACTTGCTCGCGCACGCCAGGCCCAGGAACAGCCCGGCCGCGAGCCGCCACGGCCGCCAGCCCATGCTGCCGCGGTCCCCGACCCGGCGGTCCGGGCGCGCCACACCGTCCTCGCCGACCGGCAGCGCCGCCGCCAGCCGGGCCCGCGACCAGTCGCGGTCCACGACCAGACAGCCGAACGCGGCCAGCGCGAAGAACATGATGACCAGGTCGAGCAGGGCCGTACGGCTCATCACGTAGTGCAGACCGTCCACCGACAGCAGGAGGCCGGCCAGGCAGCCCAGCGCGGTGGAACGGAACAGCCGGCGGCCGATCCGGCACACCATCAGCACCGACAGGGTGCCGAGCAGCGCGACCATGAACCGCCAGCCGAACGGGTTCAGGCCGAACAGCTGCTCACCGACCGCGATGACCCACTTGCCGACCGGCGGGTGCACCACATAGCCCGGATCGCGCGACAGCGGGATGATCTGGGGATCGGCCAGGATCTGCGCATTGGAGATCTTGCCGTCGGTCCAGGTGCCCTCGTAGCCGAACTTGAGCAGCGACCACGCGTCCTTCGCGTAGTACGTCTCGTCGAATATCACCGCGTGCGGGGTGCCCAGGTGCCAGAAGCGGATGAGGCCCGCCATCAGCGCCACGAGCAGCGGACCGCCCCATCCGGTCAGCCGCGCCACCCTCGACGCCGCCGCCTGGCCCAGGCCCAGCGAACCCCAGAGCCGGGTCCCGGGCTCCGGGAACGGCACCACGAGGCGGTCGCGGACGTCCACGTGCGGCCGGTCCGTATAGCCGAAGCGGCGCAGCCGTCGCTGCCATGCGCTGGGCTGCGGCTCCGGGTGGAGGAGGCCCTCGTCCCGCTCGGCCTGAGTCGCGGTGTCACTGGTCACCGGGCCATCGTAGGGATGTCGCATGCCGGTTCGGGTCCCGGGCATGCGGATTCCACCCTCGAACCCACCCTCCGATGACAGGAAGCCGCCCTTTTCCCCTTTCCTGTGCGTTTCCTGTCAGCGGTTCAGCCCCTGGGGGCACCTCCCAAGGGTGGCTGGGGGAGTTCGAGGCGACCGTTCGGCCCGGCCGGCGTTTGGCGGCCACGGTCAGGGCTGCCTGCGTCCCACCCCGTTTTTTCAGCCCGGCCGGCGTTCGAGGCCACTCCACCCCCACCCCCAGGCCGCCCGCCGATTGAGGGCAAAGGGCGGGCGGGTGGGAAGCTGGACCCGTGACTAGCTCAGCGGCAGGCGTAGGCGTACTGGTTCTGGCGGGGACCCCCATCGGCGACATCCAGGACGCGCCACCGCGCCTCGCCGCCGAACTGCTCGCGGCGGAAGTGATCGCCGCGGAGGACACCCGGCGGCTGCGCCGGCTGACGCAGGGCCTCGGCGTGCACACGACCGGCCGGGTCGTCTCGTACTTCGAGGGCAACGAGAGCGCCCGCACCCCCGAGCTGGTCGAGGCGCTGGAGAACGGCGCCCGCGTCCTGCTCGTCACCGACGCGGGCATGCCGTCGGTCTCCGACCCCGGCTACCGGCTGGTGGCGGCGGCCGTGGAGAAGGGCATCAGGGTCACGGCGGTGCCGGGCCCGTCGGCGGTGCTGACGGCGCTGGCGCTCTCCGGGCTGCCCGTCGACCGGTTCTGCTTCGAGGGCTTCCTGCCGCGCAAGGCGGGGGAGCGGCTGGCGCGGTTGCGCGAGGTGGCCGACGACCGTCGCACCCTGGTGTATTTCGAGGCGCCGCACCGGATCGACGACACGCTGGCGGCGATGGCTGAGGCGTTCGGTCCCGACCGGCGCGCGGCGGTGTGCCGTGAGCTGACGAAGACGTACGAGGAGATCAAGCGCGGCCCGCTGAAGGAACTGGCCGCCTGGGCGGCGGAGGGCGTGCGCGGCGAGATCACCGTCGTCGTGGAGGGCGCCCCGGAGCGGGGGCCGTCGGACCTCGGCCCGGCCGAACTGGTGCGGCGGGTGATGGTGCGCGAGGAGGCCGGGGAGCGCCGCAAGGAGGCGATCGTGGCCGTGGCGGCGGAGCTCGGCCTGCCGAAGCGCGATGTCTTCGACGCGGTGGTGGCGGCGAAGAACGCGGCCAAGGCGGCGGAGAAGGGGCCTGGAGCGCCTGCGGGGGCCTGAGAACCGGACCCCCGCGCGCCTCCCCGTCCTACTGACCCATGACGTACTTGACCGTCGGACCGGCCGTCCAGCCGCCGTCCACGGCGAGCTCGGCGCCCGTCACGTACGAGGCGGAGTCCGAGAGCAGGAAGATCACGGCGCCCGCGATCTCGTCTGCCTCGCCGACCCGGCCCATCGGGGTGTTCGGGAAGTTGCCCTCGCCCCGCTGGATGCCGACGGACGCCGTCATGGCCGTGTACGTCATACCGGGGTGGACGGAGTTGACGCGGATGCGGGAGGTGCCCAGCTCCACCGCGCCGATCTTGGTGAGGCCGCGCACGCCCCACTTGGACGCGCCGTAGCCCGCGGTGAGGGCGATGCCCATGAGCCCGGCGGCGGACGAGATGTTGACGATCGAGCCCGCGCCGCGCTCCTTCATGGCGGGGATCACGGTCTTCATACCGATGAAGACGCCGGTGAGGTTGATGTCGAGGACGTTGCGGAAGTATTCGACGGAGGCGTCCTCGATGAACTTCCCCTCGGCTATCCCGGCGTTGTTGACGAGGCCGTCGACGCCGCCGAACTCGGTGACCGCGAAGTCCGCGACCGCCGCCCAGCCCTCCTCCGACGTGACGTCGTGGTGCAGGAAGCGGGCCCGGTCGCCGAGCGCGGCGGCGGTGGCCCTGCCGTCCTCCTCCAGGACGTCGGTCAGGACGACGTTGGCGCCTGCCGCGACCGCCTGACGGGCGGTCTCGGCCCCCAGGCCGCGGGCCGCGCCGGTGATGATGACGGTCTTGCCGGTCAGGTCGTTCATTTTCAAGCTCCCTGTGGAGTCGGGGTCGTCGTTGGAGGAGTGGCGTCGGTCTCGGGGTCGGTCCGGGGTGCGGACGCGGTCTCGGGGACGGGCGCGGGCGCGGTCTCGGGGACGGTCTCGGGCGCGGGCGCGCGCAGCATGGCGGTGGTCATGCCGACGAGGTCGGCGAGGAACAGCGGCTCGTCGGTGAGGGTCCGCGTGCCGTCGAGGTACTGGCGGGCCCGGTCGCCCAGGGCCGCGCCGATCAGGGTGAGCGCGAGGTCGAGGCGTTCCAGGCGTACGGGTTCCGGCAGCCCGTCGAGGCGGTCCTCGATGAGGCAGATGAGCCGCCAGTAGCCGGTGCCGGCCAGCGTCGGATGCGGGGTGCGGGTGCGTACCCCGCTCTCGTGGCTGAGCTGTGCGGAGATCAGCAGGCAGTGCCGTCCGCCGTCGGTGGCGAGCTCGGTCGCCTCGGCGTCGACGAGCGCGGCGACCAGCGCACGCAGGTCCGGCCCGGGGGCCTCCCGCGGGTCCGGCCCCGGGGCCGCGTCCGCGAGCAACTCGGCGAGCCGTGGTGCGAGCGCCGCTTCCGTCCGGTCCTGGCGGCCGGCCATGACGGCGTCGAGCAGGCCCTGCCGCGATCCGAAGTGGTACTGCACGGCGGAGGGGTTGGACTGGCCCGCGAGACGGGTGATGTCGCGGGTCAGCGCGCCGTCGACGCCCTTGAGGGCGAAGAGTTCCCCGGCCGCGCGGAGCAGTTTGCGGCGGGTCTCGGGTCCGGATGTTCTCGCCATGGGAACATGCTAATGCACAGCATTATTAAGTGTCGTGACGTACGTCACGTGCCTAAACTCGGACGAGGGCAAAGCAAAGTAGCGCACTACCCACTTACGGCCCAAAACTGCCCCAAGAGTCGTATACCCCTGCTGCGGTATCGGCCGGAAAGGCGTTCGCTGGTAGTGGGAAGACCCGCTCCGGACGCCTCGTCCGGAGGGCAACAGGAGCTGCCATGAGCGAGATCGTCGGATCCGACACCACCGTCTCCGAGGCGTACGCCTTCGCGTGCCTCAATTGCGGCCACGGCTGGGAGCAGTCGTACGACATCGAGCACCATGTCGACGCGAAGGGTCAGCCCTTCGTCACCTACACGACCGCCGGCGAGAAGGTGCCGTCCCCGCTCACCCGCCCGACCTGCCTGAACTGCGGAGGGCACAAGGTGCGGATCATGCGGTCGGGTCAGGTCTCCGATGTGATGTCGCTGTGGAACACCCCCACGGGCGAGCGTGCCGTGCACCGCACGCACCACTGGTCCCTCCTGCACCGGCTGCACCGCAAGCACGGAGAAGCCGACACGGCCTGACGGCGGTCTGACGCCGGGCCCGTCTGAATCCCCGGCCGGCCTGACCCCGGGCCGTAAGCGCCGACCCCCTGTCCGCCCGGCCTCCCGTCCCGCCCGCTCCCCGGGTCTCCATAGGATCGGGGCATGTCCCCGAAGAACGAGAAGTCCGCGGCCCCGCCGGTGCCCGAGCCGCTGCGGGTCCCGGTCGCCGACTCGCACACCCACCTCGACATGCAGGAAGGAACGGTCGAGGAATCGCTGGCCAAGGCCGCCTCCGTCGGGGTCACCACCCTCATCCAGGTCGGCTGCGACCTGAAGGGCTCGCAATGGGCGGCCGACACCGCCGCCCAGCACCCGAACGTGTGGGCCACCGTCGCCCTGCACCCCAACGAAGCGCCCCGGATCGTCCACGGCGATCCGGACGGCTGGTCCCGCCAGGGCGCCCGCACCCCCGGCGGCGACAAGGCCCTGCGGGACGCCCTCGACCGGATCGCCGCGCTCGCCGCGCTTCCCCAGGTCCGCGGCGTCGGCGAGACCGGCCTCGACTACTTCCGCACCGGCCCCGAAGGCGTCGAGGCCCAGCAGTACTCCTTCCGCCGGCACATCGACATCGCGAAGGGCGTCGGCAAGGCGCTCGTCATCCACGACCGCGAGGCGCACGCCGACGTGCTGCGCATCCTCGACGAGGAGGGCGCGCCCGACACCGTCGTCTTCCACTGCTACTCGGGCGACGCCGCCATGGCCCGGATCTGCGCCGACAAGGGCTACTACATGTCCTTCGCCGGCAACGTCACCTACAAGTCCGCCCAGGACCTGCGGGACGCCGTCGCCGTGGCCCCGCTCGACCTCCTGCTGGTCGAGACGGACGCGCCCTTCCTCACTCCGGTGCCGTACCGCGGTCGGCCTAACGCGCCGTACCTCATTCCGGTCACTCTGCGGGCGATGGCCGCGGCCAGGCAGCTCCCCGAGGACGAGCTGGCGTCCGCCATCGGGGCGAACACGGCGCGGGCCTTCGGCTACTGACGGCCGCCGCCATCCCCGTCGGCCCCGCAGGCCTCCCCGTCGCCCCCCCGTCGGCCCTCCGGCCGACACCCGTCCCGAAACGCGTGATCACGACACAGCGTGCCCGGATGGTTTTGGAGAGTGACGAAACGTGGGCTAGGGTCCCGGTCCGGATCGGGGACCGTCGGACCTGTGGAGTCGTCGTGAGCAATGCGCAGGGCACCCACCGAGCAGCACGCGGTGCGGCGACCCCCGTGCCGGGGGTCGTACCGGAGGCCGCGGGCACCCGGCTGCCGCACCAGTCCGACTGGGACGCCGTACCGAACTCGTCGTGGGCCGACGAGGCGGCGGCGACCGGCTGCCTTCCGCTGATCCCGGAGCAGGAACCGGCGCCCGCGGCAGCGCCGGTCGGCGCCAGGACCGCCGCGCGCCGCGCCGCCAGGAACGGCAGACGGCCGGAACCGGCGTCCGCGGCCTCTCCCGCGGGAGGTTCCCGGCGCGATTCCCGCCCCGACTTCCGGCCCGACTCCCTGCGCAAGCTGCTGCCGCAGGCGCTCGTCGTCGCGTTCCTGGCGGGCGGGACCGTCGCGTTCCTCGCCGGTGACAAGGACGTGCAGCTCACCGTCGACGGCGAACCGCGCACCCTCCACACCTTCGCCGACGATGTCGGGGAGGTGCTGGCGCAGCAAGGCGTGACCGTGGGCGAGCACGACCTCGTCGCGCCCGGCCCGCAGGCCGAGCTGCACGACGGCGACCAGGTCGAAGTCCGTTTCGGCCGTCCCGTCACGCTCACCCTCGACGGCCACCGCCGCCTGCTGTGGACCACGGCGGACACCGTCGACGAGGCCCTGCGGGAGCTCGGCGTCCGCGCCGAGGGCGCGCATCTGTCCGCGTCGCGCGGCTCGTCCATCGGACGGCACGGCCTCGACCTGGACGTACGCACCGAGCGGACCGTCACGCTGCTCGCCGACGGCCGTGAGCGGACGGTACGCACCAACGCCGCCACCGTCCGCGAGGTCGTCGCCCAGTCCGGGATCACCCTGCAGAACCAGGACACGACCTCCGTCGACCCCGAGAGCTTCCCCCGCGAGGGCCAGACCATCTCGGTGCTGCGCATCTCCGGCACCGAGGAGGTGCGCGAGGAGCCGGTGCGGTTCCGCACGGAGAAGCACAAGGACGCCAAGCTGTTCCACGGCACCGAGGCCGTCGATACTCCGGGCAAGGCGGGTGTCCGCCGCGTCACGTACGCCTTCCGGACGATCAACGGGGTGAAGCAGCGGCCCAGGATCATCCGCTCCGAGATCGTCAGGGAGCCCGTCACCCAGGTCGTCCGGATCGGCACCAAACCGCTGCCGACCTCGGTCGCCGGGGCCGACGGCCTGAACTGGCAGGGCCTCGCGCACTGCGAGGCCGGCGGCCGCCCGCACGCGGTCGACCCGTCCGGCACCTACGGCGGCCTCTACCAGTTCGACACCCGGACCTGGCACAGCCTCGGCGGCAGCGGCCGCCCCCAGGACGCCCCCGCGGGCGAACAGACCTTCCGCGCCAAACGGCTCTACATCCAGCGCGGCTCCAGCCCGTGGCCGGTCTGCGGGCGCAAGCTCGGCGGCTGAGCGGTGGCCCGGCCGCTGGTCCGCGCGGCCGGGGCACGGCTCGAGGGCGGCTGCCGGGCCCGTACGCTGAGTACGTGAGCACCACTGAGCCCGACGCACTCCTCGGTCCCGCCGACATCCGCGAACTGGCCGCCGCGCTGGGCGTACGCCCCACCAAGCAGCGGGGCCAGAACTTCGTCATCGACGCGAACACGGTGCGGCGCATCGTGCGGACGGCCGGCGTCCTGCCGGACGACACCGTCCTCGAGGTCGGACCCGGCCTCGGATCGCTGACGCTGGCGCTGCTGGAAGCGGCCGACCGCGTCACGGCGATCGAGATCGACGACGTGCTCGCGGGCGCGCTCACCCCCACCATCGTGGCACGGATGCCTTCCCGGGCCGACCGGTTCGCGCTGGTGCACAACGACGCGATGCAGGTCACGGAGTTGCCGGGGCCGCCGCCGACCGCGCTGGTCGCGAATCTGCCGTACAACGTGGCGGTGCCGGTGCTGCTGCACATGCTCGCGACGTTCCCGACGATCGAACGCACCCTCGTCATGGTCCAGGCCGAGGTCGCGGACCGGCTGGCCGCCAAGCCCGGCAACAAGGTCTACGGCGTGCCCTCGGTGAAGGCGAACTGGTACGCGGACGTGAAGCGCGCCGGATCCATCGGCCGCAACGTCTTCTGGCCCGCGCCGAACGTCGACTCCGGTCTGGTCGCGCTGGTGCGCCACGAGCCGCCGCCGACCACGGCCACCCGGCGCGAGGTCTTCGCCGTCGTCGACGCGGCCTTCGCCCAGCGCCGCAAGACCCTGCGGGCCGCGCTCGCCGGCTGGGCCGGCTCGGCTCCCGCCGCCGAGGCCGCGCTCGTCGCGGCGGGCATCTCGCCGCAGGCGCGCGGTGAGGCACTGACGGTCGAGGAGTTCGCGGCCATCGCCGAGCACAAGCCGGTCGCGGCCGTCGTGGCGGAGGACAAGCCGGCCGCGGACGTCGTGGTGGAGGACGAGCAGTGAGCGTGCCCGCCGCCGCGTCCGCCTCCGTCACCGTCCGGATCCCCGCCAAGGTCAACGCGCAGCTGGCCGTCGGCGGTCTGCGGCCCGACGGTTTCCACGACCTGGCGAACGTGTTCCTCGCCGTGGGCCTGTACGACGAGGTCACCGTCACCCCCGCCGACAGCCTGCGGATCACGGCGTCCGGCCCGGACGCCGCGGAGATCCCCCTGGACGGCACGAACCTGGCCGCCCGGGCCGCCGTCGCGCTCGCCGCGCGGCACGGCATCGAGCCCGCCGTCCACATCCACATCGCCAAGGACATCCCCGTCGCGGGCGGCATGGCGGGCGGCAGCGCGGACGGGGCGGGCGCACTGCTCGCCTGCGACGCCCTGTGGGGACTGCACACCCCGCAGGCCGAACTCCTGGACATCTGCGCCGAGCTGGGCAGCGACGTGCCGTTCAACCTGATCGGCGGCGCCGCGCTCGGACGCGGCCGGGGCGAGATCCTCACCCCGCTCGACGTGCGGGGACCGTTCCACTGGGTCTTCGCCGTCGCGGACGGCGGTCTGTCGACTCCGGCCGTCTACCGCGAGTGCGACCGGCTGCGCGAAGCGTCCGGCACCGGCGCCACCACGGCCGACATCGCGGACCCCGAACCGGCCCCGGCCCTGCTCGAAGCCCTCGCCTCCGGCGACCCCGCCGCACTGGCCGCCGCCCTGGGCAACGACCTCCAGCCCGCCGCCCTCTCCCTGCGCCCCGCCCTCGCCGACACCCTCCGCGCGGGCACCGGGGCCGGCGCCCTGGCCGCCCTGGTCTCCGGCTCGGGCCCGACGTGCGCCTTCCTGGCCGCCACCCCCGAAGAAGCCGAGAAGATCGCCGAGGCCGTCCTGGCCTCCGGCACCTGCCGTACGACCCGGGTCACGACGTCCCCGGCCCCGGGGGCGACGATCCTGCCCGCCTGACGCTGCCGGGTGTGGAACAGCCGGTGCTGGAGGGGGCATGTAACGCTTTCGGGCGGCCGAGCCAAGTAGAGATGTAAGGCATTGCTCGTCCGTTCAAGGAGTCGTCCGTGAAAGCGGAGCATTCAGCAGCGCCACCCGTGCGTGATCCGGTCGGGTTCGCCGTGTTCTACCAGCAGCAGTTCGACACTGTGCTCGGTTTTGTCACCCGGCGCACCGACAGCCCGCACCTGGCCGCGGACCTGACCGCCGACATCTTCCTGACGGCGCTCGAACAAGCGCACACCTACGACGCCCGCCGCGGCGCACCGGTCGCCTGGCTCTACGGCATCTCCCGCAACGTCCTGGCCGCCCACTTCCGGGGCAGTGCCCGCGAGCGGCAGGCCACCGCCCAGCTCGCCGGCCGGCGGCTGCTGGACGACGAGGACGTCAGCGCGATCGAGGGCCGTATCGACGCCGCCCGCGACGCCCGGCAGCTGGCCGCGCGGCACGCCGCCCTGTCCGAGCCGCTGCGCGCGGTGCTGGACCTGGTGGCCCTGGACGGACTGACCACCCGCGAGGCCGCACAGGCCCTGGGCATCAGCTCGGCCGCCGCCCGGGTGCGCCTGCACCGCGCCCGCATGGCCCTGCAGCGCGTCGACACCAAGACCACCTCATCCCTGCACGCTGTCTCGGAGGCCCACTCATGACCACCCCCGTGCACTTCCAGCAGCAGCTCGCCGAGGAGCTCACCGCCCGCGCCGCGGCCCTGCCGCCCGTGGCAGCGGTGCCGGTGCGGCCGCGCCACACCCGGCGGATCGCGGTCACCGCGCTGGGACTGGCCGCAGCCGCCACCGCAGTGATGCTGATCCCGCACTCGGCCGGTACCACCGACACCCCGCAAGCCGGAACGGGCCAGAGCACCGCCCAGGTCCCGGGCGGTGCGCCGGTCCTGAGCAACGCCGCCTACACGGTGGTTCCGCGCAAGGACGGGACCGTCAGCATCCAGGTGACGGGCGCTGAGGTGTCCGGGCTCCAGGCGGCGCTGCGCAGCCTGGGTGTGCCGGCCGTGGTCCTGCGGGCCTCGGAGTCCTGCCACGCCAAGGTCCGCACCGACAACGCCAACCTCGAGACGGTCTCCTCGCAGGATCCGAAGAACGGACGCGTGATGGTGATCCGGCCCAGCGCCATCCCGCACGGGGACTCCCTGGTGCTGGTGCAGCCCTCCCTCAAGGGTGTCCTGCACCCGGACAAGATGTACTCCATGGAGGTCATGCTGTCCCCGGGCGAGCCCAGCTGCTTCCCCGCCTCCCAGAGCAGCATCGGCGTGGGCTAGAGACTGTCCCGCCCCGTCCGGACCCGGTCGTACCGGGTCCGGAGGGGGCGCGCACCGAACAAGGGGCCGCGCCCGCATCCCCCGCACCTGAGAAGCCGCAGAGGATCACAGCCATCACAGCCACCATGCGAACAGGATCCGATCCGGGCCATGGCGCGGCGCCCGGACACCTCCGGCGTCCCGCGGTCCGCACCATCGGCCAGGACGCGCGGGGCACGACCGTCGTCGAGTTCCACGGCGAGATCGACATCGCAACCACCGGCGAGAGCGACCAGCACCTGGACGCGGCAACCGCCCGCAGCGCTCCGTCGGTGCTTGTCGACCTGCGCGGGGTGACCTTCATCGACAGTGCCGGGCTCGGCCCCATCTGCCGGGCCTGGCGCCGAGCCGTGGACCGCGGCGGCGACCTCACCCTGCTCTGCACCGACACCAGGATGCTCACCATCCTGCGGCTGACGGGCGTGACCCCCGCCATCGCCGTCACCCGCTCCTCCCCTGGGATGGCCAACCGGCCAGGGTGCGAAGCGAGCTGATGGAGCCTCAGCCGTAAAGCTCCATCACCAGTGCCCACACCGTGAACTGCGCTGCCATCGCGATCACCCACAGGACCGGTCGCCACGGGCGGCGGGACATCGCGCCGTAGCTGCCCACGGCTGCTGCCGCCAGGGCGACAACCATCGGCCCGAGGGACAGAACGTCCCTGCCCCAGCCGTTGCAGAGGGCGTGGTCGCCCGGATCGCATTCGTTCCCGGCGGACAGGCCCATCAGCGACACGGCGGTCAGCCCGACGAGGGAGCACAGACAGACGACCGCCACACCCAGTACCCGGACACCCTGCTCGACGATCTCTCTGTGCGTCACGTGCGGCACGGTAGCGGTTCGCCCTGACGTCACGCCACGAGTTCGAACGGGTGTCAGGTCTCACCCGGATCGTCGGGGCGCCGCCGCAGCGCGATGAACACCCGCCACCGGTGCAGGAAGGATTCCAGCGCGGCGGCACTGCCCGTCCGTTCCGCCTCCTGCCGCGCGGCGCTCAGTTCGCGGTCGAACCGATCCGCCGCGGCGAGATCCAGCCCGCTGACGGTCACCCGCAGGGCCGCCTCGACGAGCGGATCGCCGGGTTCCGCCATCAGGCGGCCAACTCGAACCACAGCAACTTCCCGCACACCCCGAACACTTCCTCGCCGAGCGCGTACCCGCCCCACCGGTCCGCGCACTCCCGCACGAGCAGCAGCCCCCGCCCCCGCTCGGCGCACTCGGGCGGCCCGGGCGGGTGCAGTGCGCCGCGAAACGGCGGCGGAATCGTCGGGTTGGTGTCCCACACACCCACCCGTACGTGCGTGGTGCGCGGATTGCTCAGCCGGATCCACGACGGCCCGTCGGAGTACAGCAGCGAGTTGGTCACCAACTCGCTCGCCAGTAGCTCGGCCACGTCGGTGACCTGCGGGATCCCGTACGTCAGCAGCACGGCTCGCACCGTCGCCCGCGCGATGCGGACGGCTCTGCCGTCGTGCGGGAGTTGGAGGGTGTACGTCCAGAACTCGTCGGGGTGCGGCGTGTTCGCCGCTACGTTGTTGTCGTTGTGCATGGGGGACCGCCTCCGGTCGGGTGGCCCGGTGGCGGTGTCGCCCCTGGCGGGGCGGTGCTCTTCCGGCGCCATCGAGTGGCATGCGTCACACTGTAGGACGTTAACTGTGAAGTATTCGGCGATTCACTTGAATATATTCAGGATGCGCTCGTGTGGGTGACCCGCCGCACTGTGCACGGATCGAGGAGGGCGCAGCGATGCCACCCAGCAGTACTCCGACGTTGCGACAGCAGCGTCTCGGCGCTGAGCTGCGCAAACTGCGTGAGCGCGCGGGGTTGTCCGCGACGGCCGCCGCAGCCCTGTTCGGCGTCAACCAGTCGCGCATCAGCAACATCGAGTCGGGCCGGCACCCAGTGAGTGCCGACCGGGTTCACGCGATGGCCCGTGGCTACAACTGTTTCGGTGAGGACCTGATCGAGGCGCTTGTTGCGATGACCGGGAAGCGCCCGCGCGGCTGGTGGGAGGAGTACCGGGAGACCTTCCCCGTCGGGTTGCTCGATCTGGCGGAGATGGAGCACCACTCAACAGCGATCCGGGTCGCCGTGGCGATCCACATGCCGGGTCTGCTCCAGACCGTTGATCACGCCCGCGCGACGATTTGCCAGAGTGTCCCCGCGCTTCGGCCGCATGAGGTGGAGCACCGGGTCTCGTTCCGGATCAAGCGGCAGGCGATCCTGTTCCGCGACGAACCGGTCTCGT
Organism: Streptomyces fildesensis; assembly: GCF_016107395.1. Classification (GTDB taxonomy): domain Bacteria; phylum Actinomycetota; class Actinomycetes; order Streptomycetales; family Streptomycetaceae; genus Actinacidiphila; species Actinacidiphila fildesensis. The sequence goes on along the minus strand of NZ_JAAIKO010000054.1, from coordinate 28,491 downwards.
ACTCCGTGGTCATCCACGAGGCGGCGCTGCGGATGGGGCTGGGCGGGCCCGACACGGTACGAGCGCAGCTCGCTCACCTCATCGAGATGAGCGAGCACGACCACATCTCCCTCGTGGTGATCCCGTTCGGTAGTGCGTCCTTCACACCATCCGGCCAGCCGATCACCTACGCCTACGGTTCCGTGCCGCAGCTGGACACCGTGGAACTCGACACCGATCACAGCTGCGAGTTTCTCGACGCGGAGGCGCTTCTACAGTGGTACCGGTCCGTTCTGGACCGGATGGAGGGGTCCGCGCTCAAGCCCGACAGGTCGCGCGACTTGATTCGCCGCATCGCACAGGAGAGCTGAGGAGCGCGCATGCCCACGATGGACTGGCAGAAGTCCTCGTACAGCAATCAGGGGGCGAACTGCCTCTACATAGCCCGCACCTCCGACGGAACGATCCGCCTCCGTGAGAGCGACGACCCCGACGTGATCCTCCGCACCACCCCCGCCGCGCTCCGCGCGTTCCTCCAGGCCCTGAAGGCCGGGGCGGACCGGTCCTAGGACGAGGCCAGTGTCGCGTTGATGATCCAGACCACCAGGAGCAGGACCAAACCCAACGTGGCGGCCACCGCCGTGCCGTTGCGGCGGAGGGTGCCGAACAGGCCGGCCGTCACGATCAGTGGGGCGGCGATCTGGGGGAGCAGGACGATGAGGTTCTGGCGGGCGGGGTCGCAGATGCCCTCGTGGGAGTCCGGGAAGCACGAGTCGCTCGCCATGACGAAGATGGGCGCGAGCAGGTAGGTGAACAGGCCGGCGACGACGAGCAGCACCGCGAGCAGCCCGCGGACCAGTGGGAGCGGGGTTCGTGCGGCCGGTGTGCTCACGGGGATGGTCATGCCGATGACGCTAGGGCGCAACCGGGCGGGCGGCATGAGCGGGGCTACTCACCCCGGGGTGAGTAGCCCCGCCTGCGGCATTCCTGGGGTGCAGTCAGCGGACGGTGGGGACCGGCGTTCCCGGCGTGCGTAGCCAGACCTGCTGGCCGCCGGTCTTCGTCACGGTGAGGCCGAATTCGTCGCGCTCCGGCCGGCCGTTCTCCAACCACCAGGAGTAGGCGGTCCCGACCTCGTCCCAGAGGCGGCGTGGGCCGTACTGATCCACCTCGAACGACGTTTCGCCGGGTACGTAGTCGATGGAGGCCCAAGATCGCCGGTCGTCGGGTCTCGTCATCGAGATACACGGTGGGAGAGCCGCCGGACTTGCTCTCCGGGTCCTTGCCGAGCAGGTGTAACGCCATGGTGTCCTCCGCTGGCGAGCCGGATGGGATCGCTGCCAACGAGCTTGCACCGCGCCCACCGGCGCGCGACAGCAACTTGCGCGAACTTGCTCGATCAACTTCGCGCGGCGGCAGTTTCGCGCGGCGGCAGCGAGCGGCGGACCGCTCCTGCCTGCGAGTGGCACACCGGGTGACCGAAAACACACGCTGTGTGGTGCTACCGGCAATGGATGCGGGCGGAGGGGGTGGTCGGTGGTGGCGACTACCCTGGGAGATCGATCGTTCCGCACCAGCATGGAGTAAAAGTGGCCGTCAACCTCGTCAACGTCGAGGCCGTAGGAAAGGTCTACGGCACCCGGGCGCTGCTCGACGGTGTTTCCCTCGGCGTTTCGGAGGGCGACCGTATCGGGGTCGTCGGCCGTAATGGTGACGGGAAGACGACCCTGATCCGGATGCTCGCGCAGCTGGAGGAGCCGGACACCGGGCGGGTCACGCATGTGGGCGGGCTGCGGCTCGGGGTGCTGACGCAGCACGACAGCCTGGACCCGAAGGCGACCGTCCGGCACGAGGTGGTCGGGGACAAGGCGGACCACGAGTGGCTCGGGGACGCGAAGATCCGCGATGTGCTGACCGGGCTGTTCGGCGGGCTGGACCTGCCGGGGTTCCCGCAGGGGCTGGACACGGTGATCGGGCCGCTGTCCGGTGGTGAGCGGCGCCGGATCGCGCTGGCGAAGCTGCTGATCGACGAGCAGGACCTGGTCGTGCTCGACGAGCCGACCAACCATCTCGACGTCGAGGGCATCGCCTGGCTGGCCGGCCACCTGCAGACCCGGCGCTCCGCGCTGGTCTGCGTCACTCACGACCGGTGGTTCCTGGACCAGGTCTGCACCCGGATGTGGGACGTGCAGCGCGGTGACGTGCACGAGTACGAGGGCGGCTACAGCGACTACGTCTTCGCGCGGGCCGAGCGCGACCGGCGGGCGGCCACCGAAGAAGGCAAGCGGCAGAACCTCATGCGCAAGGAGCTGGCGTGGCTGCGCCGCGGCGCCCCGGCGCGGACCAGCAAGCCGCGCTACCGCATCGAGGCCGCGAACGAGCTGATCGCGGACGTGCCGCCGCCGCGCGACAGTGCCGAGCTGATGAAGTTCGCCAACTCCCGGCTCGGCAAGACCGTCTTCGAGCTGGAGGACGTGACGATCCAGGGCGGCGACAAGGTGCTGCTCAAGCACCTGACGTGGCAGCTGGGTCCGGGCGACCGGATCGGCCTGGTCGGGGTGAACGGCGCGGGCAAGACGTCGCTGCTGCGGGCGCTGGCGCAGGCCGCGTACTCGCACGGCGACGACCAGCCGCCGGCCGGGAAGATCGTCGTCGGCAAGACGGTGAAGCTCGCGTACCTGTCGCAGGAGGTCAGCGAGGTCGACCCGACGTGGCGGGTGCTGCAGGCCGTGGAGAGCGTGCGGCAGCGCGTGGACCTCGGCAAGGGCAAGGAGATGACGGCGGGCCAGCTGTGCGAGCAGTTCGGCTTCTCGAAGGAGAAGCAGTGGACGCCGGTCGGTGACCTGTCGGGTGGTGAGCGGCGCCGGCTGCAGATCCTGCGGCTGCTGATGGACGAGCCGAACGTGCTGTTCCTCGACGAGCCCACCAACGATCTCGACATCGAGACGCTGACGCAGCTGGAGGACGTGCTCGACGGATGGCCCGGTTCGATGGTGGTCATCAGCCACGACCGGTTCTTCCTGGAGCGCACGACCGACAACGTCTGGGCGCTGCTCGGCGACTCGACGCTGCGGATGCTGCCGCGCGGGGTCGACGAGTACCTGGAGCGCCGCCGCCGTATCGCGGCGGACTCGGCGCCCGCGCCGGTCGTGTCGAAGGGCAAGGCGGCGGGAGCCGCCGGGTCCCGGGACGAGCGGGCGGCGAAGAAGGAGCTGCAGAAGGTCGAGCGCCGGCTCGACCGCATCGGCCAGGAAGAGGCCAAGGTGCACACGCAGATCGCGGACAACTCGACGGACTTCGACCTCGTCGCCAAGTTGGACACCCAACTGCGCGCGCTGCGCGACGAGCGCGACGAGCTGGAAATGCGCTGGCTGGAGCTGGCGGACGACGAGTAGGGCGGCCGGAGCTGTCGACGCCGGGGCGTGCGCGCCCCGGCGTGTGGGGCTTGTAGCGGGCGCGTAACGGTCGTGGACCGGCAGGTGGGGCGGCAGGGACGCAGTGATAGAAAGAGAACTCCCGCTTACCTGACCCTTACTGGTATTGCCTGAATGAGGACCTGCTGATGACGCAGCCGCCCCCGCCGCCCGGCAACCCGCCCAACTTCGGGAAGCCCGAGGGCGCTGTGCCGCCTCCGCCTCCCCCGCAGGGTCCGCCGCCGCAGGCGCCGCAGTACGGCTACCCGCAGCAGGGGCCGCCGCCCGCGCAGCAGTCGTACGGGTATCCGCCGGCCCCGCCCGCGGGCCAGGTGCCGGACAACCCGTACGCGCAGCCGGTCCCGCCGGGGCAGAACCCGTACGCGCAGCCGGCGCCGCAGCAGCCCGAACAGCCGCAGCCGCAGTACGGCTACCCGTCGCAGGGGCAGCCGCCCGGCCAGCCTCCGCAGACCGTCTACACGCAGCCCGGTGGCTACACCCAGCCCGGCGGGTACCCGCCGCAGGGTGGCGGTCAGGGCGGCGGCAACAGCAAGATCGTCATGATCGTCGCCGCGGTGGTCGCCGCGGTGCTGGTCATCGGTGGTGGCGTGTACTTCCTGACCAAGGGCGACGACGGCGACAAGAAGCCGATCGCGGACAAGACCTCGGCCGGTGCCAACGGCGGCGCCAGCGGCGGCAACGACGGCAAGCCGACGGGCGTCATCAACGCCAAGGTGGGCTGGAGCAAGACCGCCACGCGGCCGCCCGTGGACGAGATCACCGCCCGGGTGCCCAACACCTGGTTCAGTGGCGACACCGTCGTCAAGACGCTGCCGGACTCCGTGAAGGGGTACGCGCTCAGCGGCGGCGCGGAGAAGTGGTCGATCCCGATCACCGGCAAGTCCTGCCCGGCGTCGGACGACGTCTCCGACAACCGGGTCGCGATCCAGTTCGGCGCCAACTGCGAAATGCTGATGGCCGTCGACATCTCCAAGGGCACGAAGCTCTGGGAGGTGCCGCTGCCCATCGCGCCGGGTTCGAGCAGCTCCACGTTCCTCTACTCGACGGTCGCGGTCAGCGGCGATGTCGCGGCGATCTCCTGGCTGCACGGCTACGCCGGGTACAAGCTCAGCACCCATGCGCAGATCTGGGCGCCCAACCCGGCGTCCAGCTGCCAGGACAAGAGCTACGCGGGCGGCAAGCAGCTCGTCGTCTCGGTCGAGTGCGGCAAGGACGTCTTCGTCCGGGGCATCGACACCACGACCTACAAGACCAGCTGGTCCTGGCAGGTCTCGGCGGGCACCGAGCTCTCCAGCATCGTGTCCACCGACCCGGTGGTCATCGGTATCGGCGCCACCAACAGCCTGATGTCCGACCTCATGTACCTGGAGGGCGGCAAGCTCGTCGGCCACACCTCACTGGGCAACGGCGGCTATCAGGGCAACTACGGGATCCACTGCCGGATCGCCGGTGAGGGCCCCTGCTTCAACTTCGCCATCCAGGGCACGACGCTCTACACCCCGACGAAGTCGCACAAGGCGGACGGTGGCGCCTACGGCCAGACCAACGAGATCGCGGCCGTGGACCTGAAGACCGGCAAGCCCCTGTGGACCGTCAAGCCGGCCGTCTCCGGCGAGTCGACCGTGGTCGGCATCGAGAACGGCAAGGTCATCGCGTACCAGGAGTCGGGGTACGACAAGCCCGGCGGCCTCTACGCGATGGACCCGACGACGCAGAAGAACACGCCGTACATGGTGTTCAGCGCCGACACGAAGAAGACCGAGAACGAGTTCCTGGACACGTACCGCTACACGTGGCTGCACAACGGGCACTTCTTCCTCACCGGCGTCACCGTCTCCGCCCGGGACTCGCTGTCGGCGCTGGTGATCGCGGACTTCAGCTGAGCCACCGGCCGGGGTAAAACCCCAGTACCGCACTGACGGGCCCATAACGAGACACCTGTCCCGTTGTGGGCCCGTCCTGTGCACGATGAGACGCCCGGGTGTGAACCGGCCATCAATGACGGGTATTTCGGAATTGAGGGGTGCTTCTTACCGGTAAGGGGCGCGCCGCGTCGAACAAACGTGTAGCTTCCGGGGCTAGGGCCTGTCCGGCCGATCATGGGCGGTCCAGACGTCGTCTGGTGCGGTGCCTCGCAAGGCGCCGGAGCACCCGCATACCGGTTGTATATGGGTGTTTCGGCAACGCCGCGAGGGGCCGTGCCAGGCGGCGGAGGGGCCGTTCGTGATCGGCCGGACAGGCCCTGGACCCGGGCCCGCTGTGGGTCAACCGCCGGGACAACGGGCGGGCCGTGCGCTACGTACAAGTGGGGGCAGGACGTGGAGCCGCCGGGACCGGTCCCGATCGGTCCTCAGGGGGATAGGGGAACGCGACATGGGCGTACGTCTTGTCGTCATCGACGACCACCGGCTGCTGGCGGAGGCGCTCGCCTCGGCACTGAAACTGCGCGGGCACCGGGTGCTCGCCGCAGCCTCGCCGGCGGCGGGGGCGGCGGATCTCGTACTGAGCAGGTCGCCGGAGGTGTGTCTGATCGGCACGTCGTCCCCGGCCGATCCGGGGGTGTTCGAGACCGTCTCAAGGGTCAAGCGCGAGCGGCCGGCGGTGGCCGTGGTCGTTCTCGGGCCGGTGCCGAGCCCGCGCGGTATCGCGGCGGCGTTCGCGGCCGGTGCCTCGGGCTATGTGCGGCAGGACGAGCGCATCGAGGGCGTCGAGCGGGCCATGGTCAAGGCCAGGGCCGGTGAGGTCGCGGTCTCTCCGCAGCTGCTGCAGAGCGCGTTCGCGGAGCTGTTGAATCCGGTGGAGGAGCCCGACGACGAGGGCAGCCGGCTGCTGCAGATGCTCACACCGCGCGAGATAGAGGTCCTGATGCGGGTCGCCGAGGGTGAGGACACCCGGCTGATCGCCGCCGGGATGAGCATCGCCCCCAGCACCGCGCGCACCCATGTGCAGCGGGTGCTCATGAAACTCGGCGTCGGCTCCCGGCTGGAGGCCGCCGCGCTCGCGGCCCGTACCGGGCTGCTGGACCGGGTCGCGGCCGGGAGCTTCCCCTCCGGAGGCTGACCGGGCCGCCGTAGCCCGGGGCCCGAGCCCCTGCCCGCGGTCCGATGCTCCACCCGCCGATGCTCCACCCGTCGACGCTCCACAGGCCGATGCTCCACGCACCGCTGCCCCCGCGCCCTGTGTGGGGGCAGCGGCATGTCGTCGTGCCCTCACTCACCGATCTGGCCAGGTCCTGGCTGGTGCATTGACGTCACTGTTGTTTTGTGGTTCATTGTGCGCGGTTATGTTGAGTAGGTTTGATGAGGGGTCTCCGGAGTGAAGAAGACGACGACCCGCCTGGCGGACGGCCGTGAGCTGCTCTACTACGACTCCCGTGACGACGTGGTGCGCGACGCCGTGGACCGGCGCCTGCTGGACGCCGTCGCCACCTCGGCCGAGCTGCGCCGCGATCCGCTGCTGGGCGACACCGTCGCCGTCGCCTCCCACCGGCAGGGCCGCATCTACCACCCGCCGGCCGACGAGTGCCCGCTGTGCCCGTCGCGCGACGGCCGGCTCAGCGAGATCCCGGCCGCCGACTACGACGTCGCCGTCTTCGAGAACCGCTTCCCCTCCCTCGCGGGCGACGCCGGCCGCTGCGAGGTCGTCTGCTTCACCTCCGACCACGACGCCTCGTTCGCCGACCTCACCCCCGAGCAGGCCGGACTGGTGCTCGACGCCTGGACCGACCGCACCGCCGAGCTGTCCCAACTCCCCGGCGTCGAACAGGTCTTCTGCTTCGAGAACCGCGGCAAGGAGATCGGCGTCACCCTCGGCCACCCGCACGGACAGATCTACGCGTACCCGTTCATCACCCCGCGCACCGAGCTGATGCTGCGCTCGCTGGCCGAGCACCGGGAACGCACCGGCGGCAACCTCTTCGACGACGTACTCGCGGATGAGCGTGCCGACGGCCGCCGTGTCGTGCTGGAGGGCGAGCACTGGACGGCGTTCGTCCCGTACGCGGCGCACTGGCCCTACGAGGTGCACCTCTACCCGAACCGCCGGGTGCCGGACCTGCTGCAGCTCGACGAGGACGCCCGCACAGAGTTCCCACATGTCTATCTGGAACTCTTGAAGCGCTTCGACCGGATCTTCGGGGAGGGCGAACCGCGCACGCCGTACATCGCGGGCTGGCACCAGGCACCCTTCGGGGCGGCCGACCGGTGTGACTTCGCGTTGCACCTTGAGCTTTTCACCGTCCGCCGCACTTCCGGCAAGCTGAAGTTTCTCGCGGGTTCCGAATCCGGCATGAGTGTGTTCATCAACGACGTGCCCCCGGAAACCGCGGCACAGCGACTGCGAGAGGTAGCGAGCCAGTGAGCACCCCCCTGAAGGTCCTGGTGACCGGCGGCGCCGGTTACATCGGCAGCGTCGTCACCGCACACCTGCTGGAAGCCGGCCACCGGGTCACCGTCCTGGACGACCTGTCGACGGGCTTCCGGGAGGGCGTGCCGGCGGGCGCGGACTTCGTCGAGGGGCGGATCCAGGACGCGGGCAAGGTGCTCGACTCCTCCTACGACGCCGTGCTGCACTTCGCCGCCTCCTCGCAGGTCGGCGAGTCGGTCGCTGACCCCGGCAAGTACTGGCGCAACAACGTGGCGGGCACCATGGAGCTGCTCGCCGCGATGCGCGAGTGCGGGGTCCGCCGGCTGGTCTTCTCCTCCACGGCCGCGACCTACGGGGAGCCGGCGTCCGTCCCGATCACCGAGGACGACGCGACCGCGCCGACCAATCCGTACGGCGCCACCAAGCTCGCCGTCGATCACATGATCACCGGCGAGACCGCCGCGCACGGGCTGTCCGCCGTCTCGCTGCGGTACTTCAACGTGGCCGGGGCGTACCGCTCGCTCTCCGGCGAGATGATCGGCGAGCGGCACGACCCCGAGTCGCACCTCATCCCGCTGGTCCTCCAGGTCGCGCAGGGCCGCCGCGAGGCGATCTCCGTCTACGGCGACGACTATCCGACGCCCGACGGGACCTGCGTCCGCGACTACATCCACGTGGCCGACCTCGCGCAGGCGCATCTGCTGGCGCTGGCCGCCGGCGCCGAGGGCGAGCACCTGATCTGCAACCTGGGCAACGGCGAGGGCTTCTCCGTCCGCCAGGTCGTCGAGACCGTCCGGCAGGTCACCGGTCACCCGGTCCCCGAGGTCACCGTCCCGCGCCGCGGCGGCGATCCGGCCGTACTCGTCGCCTCCGCCGACCGGGCCCGCCGGGTCCTCGGCTGGCGTCCGTCCCGGCCGGATCTCGCCGAAATCGTCCGGGACGCCTGGGCGTTCGCCCAGCGCGGGGAGAACCAGGAGACCGCCAAGTGACCGTGTTCGAGAAGGTGTTCGGCACCGCTCCGGAGGGCGTGTGGGCCGCCCCCGGCCGGGTGAACCTGATCGGTGAGCACACCGACTACAACGACGGCTTCGTGATGCCGTTCGCGCTGCCGCACACCACCGTGGCCACCGTCGCCCGCCGCGATGACGGCCTGCTGCGGCTGCACTCCGCCGACATGCCCGGCGGCATCGTCGAACTGCGGCTCGACGAGCTGACACCCGGCAGGGACGACGGCTGGGCCTCGTATCCGGCGGGTGTGGTGTGGGCGCTGCGCGAGGCGGGCCACCGGCTCACCGGCGCCGACATCCACTACGAGAGCACGGTCCCCACCGGCGCCGGCCTGTCCTCGTCGGCCGCGCTGGAGGTCGTCACCGCTCTCGCCCTCGACGACCTGCACGAACTCGGCCTGGAACGGCCCGCGATGGCCCTGCTGTGCCAGCGCGCCGAGAACGTCTACGTCGGAGCGCCCACCGGCATCATGGACCAGACGGCGTCCGCCTGCTGCACCGCGGGCCACGCCCTGTTCGTGGACACCCGCGACGGCTCGCAGCGCCAGGTGCCGTTCGACCTCGCCGCGGAGGGGATGCGGCTGCTCGTCGTGGACACCCGCGTCAAGCACGCGCACAGCGACGGCTCGTACGCCGAGCGCCGTGCCGGGTGCGAGGCCGGCGCCGCCGCCCTCGGGGTCCCCGCGCTGCGCGACATCCCCTACGACGGCCTGGCCGCGGCCCTCGACCGGCTGCGCGCGGGCGGTCAGGACGACACGATCCTCGGTCTCGTCCGCCACATCGTCACCGAGAACCACCGGGTCGAGCAGGTCATCGAGCTGCTGGACGCCGGCCGTACCCGGGACATCGGGGCGGTTCTGACGGCGGGCCACGTCTCGCTGCGCGACGACTTCCGTATCTCCTGCGCCGAGTTGGACCTCGTCGTGGACAGCGCGAACGCCTCCGGTGCGCTGGGCGCGCGGATGACGGGCGGCGGATTCGGCGGCTCGGCCATCGTCTTCGCGGAGAGCGACGCCGCGGAGAAGATCACCGAGGCGGTCGTCTCGGCGTTCGCCGCCGCCGGCTACCGGGAGCCGCGGGTCTTCACGGCGGTCCCGTCGGCGGGCGCCCGCCGCCGGTAGCCCGCCACGTGTCGTCCGGCCGGCCGGGCCACCGGCCGGCTGTCCGGGCGTTCCGGCGTCCCAAACCCCGGCCGGCCGGAAAGAGCGGGGGACCCGAAGCACCAACGTTCCCGCGCGCCCCGCGTGTTGGCCGAATGCATCCGCTGCTACCGGCCGACTTCTGCCAATCGGGCGCTATTGGCGTCCCCGGCCCCTACGCTTCTGACACAGCGCCGGTGGGGGCCGGCGCCATCAGGGGGCGAGACGCAAGGATTCGGCACCCGGAACGGGTACCGCAGGCGGGGCACGACGGCGGTCGTGCGGTACTGCGGTGGAAGATCCTGTTTCCGGGCGCCGGATCCCATGCGATCGCAACCCCAACCGTGGGGGAGAGCAACATGCCGGGAGTGGGGCCCGTGGGACGCATTCGTGTTCTCGTCGTCGACGACCACCGGATCTTCGCCGAATCACTGGCGGCCGCACTCGCGGCGGAGCCGGACGTCGATGTGTCGGCAGCCGGCAGCGGCCCTGCCGCGCAGCGCTGTCTGGAGCGCGCGGTGGCCGACAACCGAAGGTACGACGTGCTGTTGGTGGACGCCGACCTCGGTGCGGTGTTCCGCCCGCCGGGAGGCGCGGTGGGCGCGGCAACGCTGACCGCGGTGCCGCGGATCGTGCCGGAGCCCCGTCAGGCGGACCACCCGGGCGGCCCGGCCGCCCCCGCGATCCCGGACCATCTGATCGACGGGATCGGCCTGGTGGAACGGGTCCGCGCCGAGCATCCCTCGACGCGCACCGTGGTGCTGGCCGAGCGGGACGACGCCCGGCGCGCGGCCCGCGCGCTGCAGGCGGGGGCCTCCGGCTGGGTCGCCAAGGACTGTTCCCTGTCACGGCTGCTGGCCGTGATGCGCGGGGTGCTGCGCGACGAGACGCATCTGCCGCCCGCGCTGCTCACGGGCGTGCTGCGGGAGCTGACCGCGGCTCGCCGGCACCGCACCGAGAGCGAACGGCTGGTGGAGTCGCTGACGCCGCGCGAGCAGGAGGTGCTGCGCTGCATGGTGGCGGGGCTCGGCCGCAAGGCGGTCGCCGAGCGGCTGTTCCTGTCCCCGCACACCGTCCGCACCCATATGCAGAACGTGCTGGGGAAGCTGGGCGTGCACTCGACGCTGGCGGCGGTCGCGCTGGCGCGCCGGGCCGGCGTCGGACCGGTGGAACTGGTCCCGTCAGCCGGGGATGTTGTCGAACGGAGCGGTCAGCTGTCGTAGCAGCGCCGCGAGGTCGCCGCGCTGGCGGTCCGTCAGTTCACCGAGGATGGACCGCTCCTGGGCGAGCAGCCCGGCCAGCGCCTGGTCGGCGCGCTCGCGCCCCTCGGGGGTGAGCCGGACGAGCACCCCGCGCCGGTCCGAGGGGTCCGGCAGCCGTTCCACCAGGCCCTTCTTGGCGAGTCTGTCGATCCGGTTGGTCATCGTGCCGGAGGTGACCAGCGTCTGCGTGAGCAGCTGCCCGGGGGAGAGCTGGTACGGGTCGCCGGTGCGGCGCAGCGACGTGAGCACGTCGAACTCCCACGGCTCCAGGCTGTGCTCGGAGAAGGCGAGCCGCCGGGCCCGGTCCAGGTGCCGGGCCAGCCTGCTGACGCGGCTGAGCACCTCGAGTGGTTCCACGTCGAGGTCGGGGCGCTCTCGGCGCCATGCAGCGACCAGCCGGTCGACCTCGTCCTCCATGACGATCAGTGTAGTGGTTCTGTCGATATGAAGTCTCTTGACGTCAAGATAAAAATTGAGGCACCGTAGAGGACGTCAGCAGATCCACCGGATCCGTCAGGGAGGCAGAAACGTGCCGGCAGCAGCACCCGCCTGGGACCCCCAGCAGTACCTGCACCACACCGACCACCGCACCCGCCCCTTCCACGAACTGCTCGCCCGGGTGCCCGCCCTCCCGGGGCAGGCGCCGCGCATCGCGGACATCGGCTGTGGTCCCGGCAATGTCACCACGCTGCTGAGCGGCCGCTGGCCGGCCGCCCGCGTCACCGGCTTCGACAACTCGCCCGAGATGCTGGACGCGGCCCGCGCCTACGCCGGCCCGACCCCCGGCGGCGGACAGCTGGACTTCCGGCCCGCCGACGCCGCGCACTGGGCTCCCGACGAGACCTACGACCTGATCATCGCCAACGCCGCCCTGCAGTGGGTCGAGGGCCATGCGGAGCGCTTCCCCGACTGGCTCGACCACCTGGCCCCCGGCGGCACCTTCGCGTTCCAGGTCCCCGGCAACTACGACGCTCCCAGCCATGTGCTGCTCGCCGAGCTGTGCGCGTCCCCGAGGTGGCGGGCCCGGCTGGGCGGCCGCGCCGACCGCCGCGTGCTCACCCTCGAACCCGAGGAGTACTTCCAGCGCCTGAGCTGCCTGGGCTGCGAGACCGACGTCTGGGAGACCACGTACCTGCACCATCTGCAGGGCCCCGACCCGGTGCTCGAATGGACCAAGGGCACCGCGCTGCGCCCCGTGCTGACCGCGCTCGGGAACGACGCCGCCGCCCGCGAGGAGTTCCTCGCCGAGTACGGCGAGCTGCTGCGCACGGCGTATCCGGCCGGTCCGCACGGCACCGTCTTCCCGTTCCGGCGGATCTTCGTCGTCGCGCGCAAGGCAGGGGTGGCCGCGTGATCAGCGCTCTCGACCACGTACAGCTCGCGGCACCGCCCGGCAGCGAGGACGCGCTGCGCGCCTTCTACGGGGACGTCCTCGGCATGACCGAACTCCCCAAGCCGCCGGTGCTCGCCGCCCGGGGCGGCTGCTGGTTCGGCTCCGGCGCGGCCCAGATCCACATCGGGGTCGAGGAGGGCTTCCGCCCGGCCAGGAAGGCGCATCCGGGCATCAGGGTCGACGGCATCACCGCGTACGCCCGGCGGCTGGAGGAGCGCGGCGCGACCGTCGTGTGGGACGACAACCTCCCGGGGCACCGGCGCTTCTACTCCGACGACCCGTTCGGCAACCGCCTGGAGTTCCTGGAGCCCGACCCCTCCTGAGCGGCGCGCTGCGCAGGCGCCCGCTACAGCAGGGCGAAGGCGGCGACCATCAGGGCCGCGCCCGCCAGGCCGGCCGTCCAGGCGCTGCGGGGCATCCGCAGGCCCCCCGCGAGCACCAGGGCGGCCAGCAGGAGGGCGCCGCCGAGCGGGACCCAGGCGTACAGCACGCCGGCCCAGCCGGTGCGTACGACGTCGTCGGTGCCGGGTTCCACGGCGACCTTGAGCTTCTCGCCGGTGCGGTGGGTGACGGACCGGGTGATGGTGACCCGGGGCCGCGCCGTGGCGGCCCCGGCGGGGGCGAAGGGGCCGGTGCAGGTCTTGTCGCCGCAGGCCGCCACCGTCATGGTGCCGCGCTCGCGGCCCTTGGAGAGCATCACGTGCTGGGCCGTCCCCCAGGACACCCACACACCCGAGGCGAGCAGCAGGGCGACCGCCGCCGACAGGATCACGGCCTTGCCGACGAGCAGCACGCCCCAGGCACTCTCCGCCATCCGGCGGGACCGGCTCCGTTTGACCATGCGGGCGATCTTTGGCCATGACACGCCATGGAGTCAACCGCCGCGGCCGACGGCGGCCGGAGTCAGCTGTTGTACGTACTCTGGGCCCGCTCCAGGCCGTCCGAGATCAATGCCTCGACCGCGTCGGCGGAGCGGTCGACGAACCAGTCCAGCTCCTTGCGCTCGGCCGAGGAGAAGTCCTTGAGCACGAAGGCCGCCACATCCATCCGGCCCGGCGGCCGTCCGATGCCGCAGCGCACCCGCAGATAGTCGGGACCCAGCGACTTGGTGATCGACTTCAGGCCGTTGTGGCCGTTGTCGCCACCGCCCAGTTTCAGCCGCAGTGTCGGGTAGTCGATGTCCAGTTCGTCATGGACGGCGATGATCTGCGCGGTGGGCACCTTGTAGAAGTCGCGCAGTGCCGTGACGGGCCCGCCGGAGAGGTTCATGAACGTCATCGGCTTCGCCAGCACGACCCGCTGTCCGCCGATCCGGCCCTCGACCACCTGGGCGCGGCTCTTGTGGGTCTTGAACCTGCTGCGGATCCGCTCCGCGAGCAGATCGGCCACCATGAAGCCGATGTTGTGCCGGTTGCCGGCGTACTCGGGGCCGGGGTTGCCGAGCCCGGCCACCAGCCAGGGCCCCTCGGGGGCGGGTGAACTGCTCATGCTCATGCCGTCCATTCAAGTCCACTGACGTCGCAACCCGAACCGCCGCCCCGCTCCGGTGGGAGCGGGACGGCGGTACGGGACAGCGGAGGCCAGGAGGATCAGGCCTCGGTGGTCTCGCCGGCCGGGGTGGCGGACTCGTCCGCCGGCTCCTCGGCCTGCGGGGCGACGATCTGGATGACGACGGTGTCGCCGTCGATCGTCAGCACGGTGCCTTCCGGCAGCGTGATGTCCTTCGCGAGGATGGCGGCGCCGGCCTCCAGGCCCTCGATGGAGACGGAGACGGAGGTCGGGATGTGGGTGGCCTCGGCCTCGACCGGGAGGGCGTTGAGGACGTGCTCCAGCAGGCCGCCGCCCGGGGCGAGCTCGCCCTCGGTGTGCACGGCCACCTCGACGTTGACCTTCTCGCCGCGCTTCACGGTGAGCAGGTCGACGTGCTTGAGGAAGCCCTTGATGGCGTCACGCTGGACGGCCTTGGGGAGCACGAAGGTGGTCTCACCCTCGACCTCGAGGCTGATCAGGACGTTCTTGGTGCGGAGCGCGAGCAGCAGCGCGTGACCCGGAAGGTTCACGTGCACCGGGGTGGCGCCGTGGCCGTAGACGACACCGGGGACCAGGTTGGCGCGGCGCGCACGACGGGCGGCACCCTTGCCGAATTCGGTGCGGACCTCGGCGCTGAGCTTGACCTCGGATGCGGACATGAGAATCACTCCTCGTAAAGAGACGACTGGCTGGGACACATGTCGCCCGGCCCACGACGGGGGCCGATCCACTTACGAGGAGCGCGCCGATAACGGAGACGAAAAAGCCTCCCTCGCCGAGCAAACTCCAGGAGTCTACCCGGCGGGGAGGCCTTGACGAAATCGATCAACGTCCGGTCAGGACCGGACGCGGTCGATCAATGGTTCAGTGCGAGGCGCCGTCGAAGAGGCTGGTGACCGAGCCGTCCTCGAAGACCTCGCGGATCGCGGAGGCGAGCGTCGGGGCGATCGACAGCACCGTGATCTTGTCCAGCTCCAGCTCGCCCGGGGTCGGCAGCGAGTTGGTGAAGATGAACTCGCTCACCTGCGAGTTCTTCAGCCGGTCGGCGGCCGGGCCGGAGAGCACACCGTGCGTCGACGCCACGATGACGTCCTCGGCGCCGTTCGCGAACAGGGCGTCCGCGGCAGCGCAGATGGTGCCACCGGTGTCGATCATGTCGTCGACGAGCACGCAGATGCGGCCCTTGACGTCACCGACGACCTCGTGGACCGTCACCTGGTTCGCGATGTTGGGGTCGCGGCGCTTGTGGACGATCGCCAGCGGGGCGCCGAGCCGGTCGCACCAGTTGTCGGCCACGCGGACGCGGCCGGCGTCCGGGGAGACGATGGTGAGCTTGGAGCGGTCAACCTTGGCACCCACGTAGTCCGCCAGCAGCGGCAGGGCGATGAGGTGGTCCACCGGGCCGTCGAAGAAGCCCTGGATCTGCGAGGCGTGCAGGTCCACGGCGAGCAGCCGGTCGGCACCCGCGGTCTTGAACAGGTCGGCCATCAGCCGGGCCGAGATCGGCTCGCGGCCGCGGTGCTTCTTGTCCTGGCGGGCGTAGCCGTAGAACGGCAGGATCACGGTGATGCGCTTGGCGGAGGCCCGCTTCAGCGCATCGATCATGATCAGCTGTTCCATGATCCACTTGTTGATCGGAGCGGTGTGGCTCTGGATCACGAACGCGTCGCTGCCGCGCGCGGACTCCTCGAAGCGGACGTAGATCTCGCCGTTGGCGAAGTCGAACGCCTTGGTCGGGACGAGGTCGACACCGAGCTGGTGGGCCACCTCCTCCGCGAGTTCCGGATGAGCGCGTCCGGAGAAGAGCATCAGCTTCTTCTCACCGGTCGTCTTGAGCCCGGTCACACCGTCTCCTTGGTTGTACGGGTCTACGGGGGTTTCGGGGGCAACCCCCGTGAAGACTCAGTTAAGACTCAGTTCGCGGGTTCGTCCTGTGGACGTCAACCTGCGGCATTCTGTGCATCTCTTACGGTACGCCCCGCCGGGGCGGGTCGTGACCCGGCGGGAGTGCCGTTACTCACCCTGACCGGCTCGTTCGGCGGCCTCCGCGGCGGCGCTTCCGGGGCGCTTGCGGGCGACCCAGCCCTCGATGTTCCGTTGCTGGCCACGGGCTACGGCCAGCGAACCGGCCGGTACGTCCTTGGTGATCACGGAGCCCGCGGCGGTGTAGGCGCCGTCCCCGACTGTGACCGGCGCCACGAACATGTTGTCGGAGCCGGTCTTGCAGTAGCTGCCGATCGTGGTGTGGTGCTTGACCTCGCCGTCGTAGTTCACGAAGACGCTCGCGGCGCCGATGTTCGTGTACTCGCCGATCGTCGCGTCGCCCACGTACGACAGGTGCGGCACCTTGGTGCCCTCGCCGATCGTCGCGTTCTTCATCTCGACGTACGTGCCGGCCTTCGCCTTCGCGCCGAGCCGGGTGCCGGGGCGCAGGAAGGCGAACGGGCCGACGGTGGCGTGCTCGCCGATCTCGGCGCTCTGCGCGACCGTGTTGCTCACCTGGGCGCCCGCGCCCACGGTGGTGTCGGTCAGCGTGCAGTTCGGGCCGACCTCGGCGCCCGTGGCCAGGCTGGTGGCCCCGTACAGCTGGGTGTTGGGCAGCACCAGGGTGTCGGGCGCGAACTCGACGGCCACGTCGACCCAGGTCGAGGCCGGGTCGACGATGGTGGCGCCGGCCAGCATCGCCTCGTTGAGCAGCCGGTCGTTGAGCGTGCGGCGGGCCTCGGCGAGCTGCACCCGGTTGTTGATCCCGGCGATCTCGCGGTGGTCCGCGGCGACCGCGGCGCCCACCCGGTGGCCGGCCTCGCGCAGGATGCCGAGGGTGTCCGTGAGGTACTCCTCGCCCTGCGCGTTGTCCGTCGTGACCTTGCCGAGCGCGTCGGCGAGCAGCTGCGCGTCGAAGGCGAAGACCCCGGAGTTGATCTCGGCGATGGCCAGTTGGGCCTCGTTGGCGTCCTTGGTCTCGACGATCCCGGACACCGAGCCGTCGGCGGCCCGCACGATCCGGCCGTAGCCGGCCGGGTCCGGCACCGCGGCGGACAGCACGGTGACGGCGTTGCCGTCGCCCTCGTGCGTCGCGACCAGGGAGCGCAGCGTTCCGGCGGTCAGCAGCGGGGTGTCGCCGCAGGTGATCACGACCGTGCCGGCGAGGACGACGCCCTGGCCCGACAGCGCCTCCAGCGCCATCCGGACCGCGTGCCCGGTGCCGAGCTGCTGGTCCTGCACGGCGGTGCGGGCGGCGGGGTCGATCTCGGCGAGGTGGGCGCCCACCTGCTCGCGGGCGTGGCCGACGACCACGACGAGGTGTTCCGGGTCGAGCGCGCGCGAGGCGGCCACGACATGGCCGACCAGGGTGCGCCCGCAGATGGCGTGCAGGACCTTGGGGAGGGCCGACTTCATGCGGGTGCCCTCACCCGCGGCGAGGACGACGACAGCAGCCGGGCGGTTGGGGCTCACGGAAGGGGCTCCTCGGCTTTGGGTGACGGACACCCGCAGGATACCGGGGGGTATGGGCGGGGAAACACGGGCGGGTCCCGGCCGTGAAGACCGGGACCCGCTACCACAAGCTCCGCCGCCAGGACTCGAACCCGGACAAAGGGCACCAAAAGCCCCGGTGCTGCCAATTACACCACGGCGGACCGACACGCCTGAGCGCGCCTGCGCGTCCCTACTATGCCGCAAGCGACCACGTGAACGCGACGAGGTTCCGGGGTACACGAGCTACAGGGCGTCAGCCCTCCGGGCCTATTGCCTGCTGACGCGACGCTGACATACTTACGTCGCCGTAGGTTACGGTTCCGTAGTAAATCCCCCCATACACCCCCGGTGAGGGACCCTCATGACCGCACAGGCCGACGTGATCACCGAGCCCCGAGACCCCGGGCCCGGCCAATTCGTAACCCTCGCCACCCTTGGTGGCGACAACAAGGGGATGACCGAGCGCATCACCCTCGGCGCCTTCATCGGTGTCCCCTTCGTGGCGCTCGTCGCCGCGATCCCGCTGGCCTGGGGCTGGGGGATGAGCTGGCTGGACCTCGGTCTGATGGTCGGCATGTACTACATCGGCTGCCACGGCATCACCATCGGATTCCACCGGTACTTCACGCACGGCGCCTTCAAGGCCAAGCGCCCGCTGCGGATCGCGCTCGCGGTCGCCGGTTCGCTGGCCGTCGAGGGCCCGGTCGTGCGCTGGGTCGCGGACCACCGCAAGCACCACAAGTACTCCGACGCGGACGGCGACCCGCACTCGCCGTGGCGCTACGGCGAGACCGTGCCGGCCCTCATGAAGGGCCTGTGGTGGGCCCACATCGGCTGGATGTTCGACACCGAGCGGACCCCGCAGGAGAAGTACGCGCCGGACCTGATGAAGGACCCGGCGATCAGGATGATCTCCCGGCAGTTCCTGCTCTTCACCCTCGTCTCGCTCGCGATCCCGCCGCTCGTCGGCGGACTGCTGACGATGACCTGGACCGGCGCGTTCACCGCGTTCTTCTGGGGATCGCTCATCCGGGTGGGCCTGCTCCACCACGTCACCTGGTCGATCAACTCGATCTGCCACGCCGTCGGCGACCGCCCGTTCAAGTCCCGTGACCGGTCCGGCAACGTGTGGTGGCTGGCCGTGCTGTCCTGCGGCGAGTCCTGGCACAACCTGCACCACGCCGAGCCCACCTCGGCCCGGCACGGCGTGCTGCGCGGCCAGCTCGACTCCAGCGCCCGCATCATCCGCTGGTGCGAACAGCTCGGCTGGGCGAGTGACGTCCGGTGGCCCAGCAAGGAGCGGATCGCCGCCCGGCGTAAGGAGAGCGTCAGTGAAGCGGCATGATTGACGCGTGAGCGACGGCAGCAGTACGAGCGGCGAGGGCCCGGACGGAACGACGGGTACGAACGCTCGGCGCGTGCGCCGGGTACGGATGACGGGCAAGGAGCGCCGCGAGCAACTGCTCGACATCGGCCGCACGCTCTTCGCCGAACGCGGCTTCGAAGGCACCTCGGTCGAGGAGATCGCCCATAAGGCCGGGGTGTCCAAACCGGTGGTCTACGAGCACTTCGGCGGCAAGGAAGGGCTCTACGCCGTCGTGGTCGACCGCGAGATGCGCCGGCTCCTGGACATGGTCACCAGTGCTCTCACCGGCGGCCATCCGAGGGAACTTCTGGAACAGGCGGCGTTCGCGCTGCTCGACTACATCGAGCAGTACACCGACGGGTTCCGGATCCTCGTCCGGGACTCGCCGGTCGCGCAGTCCACCGGCACCTTCGCGTCCCTGATCAGCGATATCGCCACCCAGGTCGAGGACATCCTCGGCATGGAGTTCAAGAACCGCGGCTTCGAACCCAAGCTCGCGCCGATGTACGCCCAGGCGCTCGTCGGGATGGTGGCCCTGACCGGCCAGTGGTGGCTCGACGCGCCGCAGCGGCCCGAGAAGGCCGAGGTCGCCGCCCACCTGGTGAACCTGTCCTGGAACGGGCTGTCGGGCATCGAGCCCAAGCCGCGCCTGATCGGGCACCGCAAGAGCTGAGCAGGCGAAAGCCCCCGGACGTCGCGTCCGGGGGCTTTCACCTGTCCTGTGCCGTGCCCGGTGCCGGGTCAGCCGGTGTTGCGCAGACCCGCCGCCACACCGTTGACGGTCAGCAGCAGGGCACGTGACAGCAGCGGGTCCGCCTCCTCGCCCCGGGCGGCCGCCTCGCGCTGGCGCGAGAGCAGGGCGACCTGGAGGTACGAGATCGGGTCGAGGTACTGGTCGCGGATGTGGAACGTCTGCGCCAGCGCCGGGTCGCCGGCCAGCAGCTCCTTCTCACCGGTGATCCGCAGCACTTCCTGGACGGTGAGCGCGTGCTCGGCCTCGATGGTGTCGAAGACGTGCTTCAGCTCGTCGGGCACCAGGGTGTCCACGTAGTGCCGGGCGATCCGCAGATCCGTCTTGGCCAGCGTCATCTCGACGTTGGACAGGAAGTTGCGGAAGAAGTGCCAGTTGGCGTGCGCCTCGTCGATGACGGAGCCGAGACCGGCGTCCCGCGCGGCCTTGAGCCCGGAGCCGACGCCGAACCAGCCCGGGACGATCTGCCGGGACTGCGTCCAGCCGAACACCCACGGGATGGCCCGCAGCCCGTCCAGGCCCGCGCCGGAGTCCGGACGGCGGGAGGGACGGGAGCCCAGGTGCAGCTCGGCGAGCTGGTCCACCGGGGTGGAGGCGAAGAAGTACGACGGCAGGTCCGGGTCCTCGACGAGGCGCCGGTACGCGTTGTGCGCCGCGTCCGAGATGGTGTCCATCGCCGCGTCCCAGCGGGCCAGCGCCTCGTCGGACTGGCGCGGCGAGGTGTGCAGCGCGGAGGCCTGCAGTGTCGCCGCGACGGTCAGTTCGAGGTTCTCGCGGGCCAGCGACGGGATCAGGTACTTGTCGGAGATGACCTCGCCCTGCTCGGTCACCTTGATCTCGCCCTCCAGCGTGCCCCACGGCTGCGCGAGGATCGCGGTGTGCGAGGGGCCGCCGCCACGGCCGACGGTGCCGCCGCGGCCGTGGAAGAGCCGCAGCCGTACGCCGTAGCGGTGCGCGACATCGCGCAGCCGGCGCTGGGCGCGGTGGATCTCCCACTGCGAGGTGGTGATACCGCCGAACTTGGAGGAGTCGGAGTACCCGAGCATGACCTCCTGCACATCGCCGCGCAGCGAGACCAGCCGGCGGTACGACGGGTCGGCGAGCATCTCGTCGAGGATCCGGTCCGCCTCCTTCAGCTCGTCCGTCGTCTCCAGCAGCGGGACGATGCCGATCTGGGCGACGCCGCCGTGCAGGTCGATCAGACCGGCCTCACGGGCCAGCACCGCCGCGGCGAAGACATCGTCCGCGCCCTGGCACATCGAGATGATGTACGACTCGACGACCTCGGGGCCGAAGCGCCCGAACGCCTCGCGGATGGTGTGGAAGACACCGAGGGTCTTCGCGCCGGCCGCGTCCAGCGGGGCCGGGGTCCCGGCCAGCGGACGGCGGGAGCGCAGCTCCTTCGCGAGCAGCTTGCGCCGGTAGTCGCGCGGCATGTCCGCGTACCGCCAGGACTCCTCGCCGAGCCGGTCGAAGAGCTGGCCGAGCGCGTGGTGATGGGCGTCCGCGTGCTCGCGGACGTCCATCGTGGCGAGCTGCAGCCCGAAGGCGGCGAGCGTGCGGATGGTGCGTTCCATCCGGCCGTCCGCCATCAGCTCACCGCGGTTGGCACGCAGCGAGGTCTGGATGAGCGCGAGGTCCTGCAGCAGCTCCGCGCTGCCCAGGTAGTCGCGGCCCGCGACGTGCGCGCTGCCGGCGGCGAGCCGCTCGCGGGTGTTGACGAGCTTCTGCCGGACGCACGTGGCCTTGAGGCGGTACGGCTCCTCAGCGTTCAGCCGCTTGTAGCGCGGGCTGATCTCCGGAAGCGCCGCCAGGTCGGCGTCGAGCGAGGTGAGCAGCTCCGGGGTCGCGCCGCAGTTGCGGATCGAGTTGGAGAGCGCGCCGCGCAGGAAGTCGACCAGTTCCAGGGCGTCGGTGATGCCGTGCTCGTGCTGCAGGATCAGGACGTCCCAGGTGACCTCGGGGGTCACGTTCGGGTTGCCGTCGCGGTCGCCGCCGATCCAGGTGCCGAAGGTCAGCGGGCGGGTCTCGGGCGGCAGCGGCACACCGACCCGCTCCAGCTCGGCCGACAGGTCCTCGAGGACGTCACCGACGGCCCCGGCGTGCAGCTCGTCGAGGTAGTAGATCGCGTTGCGCGCCTCGTCGGCGGGCTCCGGGCGCACCACGCGCAGCTCGTCGGTCTGCCACAGCAGGTCGATGTTCTCGGCCAGCCGCAGGTCGGCGCGGCGGCGGTCGCCGGTCCCGTCCTGGTGCGCGTCGAGCAGCTCGGCGATGCGGCGCAGCTTGTTCAGCACGCTGCGGCGGGCCGCCTCGGTCGGGTGCGCGGTGAACACCGGCCGCACATTGAGGTGCTTGACGGTCTCGCGGACGTGGTCCGGGTCGGCGTCCTTCATCAGGTCCGCCGTCTGGCTGAGCAGACCGCCCTCGGAGGCGCGGCGGGCGCGCAGCTCACGGCCGCGGTGCACCTGCTCGGTGACGTTCGCCAGGTTGAAATAGGTGGAGAAGGCCCGCACCAGCTTCGCGGCGGTCTGCAGGTCCGTCTTCCCGAGGAGGGCGGCGGCGGCCTCGCCGTCGGAGCGGGTCAGGGCCCGCACCTTCTCGACGAGGTCGAGTAGCTCCTGGCCCTCCTGGCGGACGAGCGTTCCGCCGAGGAGTTCGCCCAGCCGGCGGATGTCGGCGCGCAGGGCTGGGCTGTCCGTTGCGTTGTCGGCGCTGCTCACAGGTGCGGCTCCTAGTGCAGGGGGATGGGCGACGGCTGATCTCCCCGCCGGTGGATGGGCGGAGTGGGGCGGACCGCGCTGTCCGACCCGACCAGGATAGGTCGGGTCACCGCCGGGCACGGCCCCCGCCCATCTGGCGGACACCCCTATGCGCCGACGGCCGCCCCCCTGGCCGCCCCAGGACACCGGACCCCTGCCCGCGCGGTACACGGCCTAGGCTGGACCGTATGAGTACGACGGGGGCGCACGTACCGGATGACAGGGGTGGGGGCCGGGCCCGGCCCGGCCCGTGGTGGTGGCCGAGGCGGCGCAGCCTCGTGCTCGACGCGACGCTGGCCGCTGTGTCGGCGCTCGAATGCTTTGTCGAAGGGGCGTCCTTCGCGGAGAAGGCCGGGATCGAGCCCGGCATCGGCGCCGTCTTCGGGCTGCTCGTCGGCGCGTCGCTGCTGCTGCGCCGCCGCTGGCCGATCGCGATCGTCCTGATCGCCATCGCGGTGACCCCCGCGCAGCTCGGGTTCCTGCTCGGCATCGTCGGCCTCTACACGCTGGCGGCCTCCGAGGTCCCGCGCCGCATCACCGCCACCCTGGCCGGGATGAGCGGGGTCGGCACGATGATCGTCGCGTTCATCCAGATGCGCGACAGCCTGCGGCAGGACAGCAACACCCCGATGCCGGTCATCGTGATCACCTCGGTCCTGATGGCCCTCGGGCTGACCGCGCCGCCGGTGCTGCTCGGGCTGTACGTCCGGGCCCGGCGCCGGCTGGTGGAGAGCCTGCGGGAGCGTGCCGACGGTCTGGAGCGGGAACTGACGCTGCTCGCCGAGAAGGCGACCGAGCGGGCGGAACGGGCCCGTTCCGACGAGCGGACCCGGATCGCCCGGGAGATGCACGACGTGGTCGCGCACCGGGTGAGCCTGATGGTGGTGCACGCGGCGGCGCTCAAGGCCGTCGCCCTGAAGGACCCGGAGAAGGCGTCCGCGAGCGCGGAGCTGCTGGGGGACATGGGGCGGCAGGCGCTCAACGAGCTGCGCCAGATGCTCGGCGTCCTGCGGACGGCGCAGGTGGTGAACGGCGCGGGCACCGGGAGCACCCTGGCCTTCACGGAGCTGGGCAGCGGCAACGCTTCCGGGGCGGCGCTGACCGCCGGGCCTTCCGACGGGGCGGGCAGCGGGCCGCAGGCCGGCGCCCGGCAGCCGGACGGCCCGTGCCTCGCCGAACTGGAGGCGCTCGTCGAGGAGTCCCGCGCGGTGGGGATGCGCGTCGAGCTGACCGTCGAGGGCGAGGTCCGGGCGTGCGAGGACCAGGTCGAGCGGACCGCGTACCGCGTCGTCCAGGAGGCCCTCACCAACGTTCACAAGCACGCCCCGGGCGCCGGTACCGAGGTGCGGCTCGCCTACCGGGAGGCCGAGGTCGCCGTCCGCGTCGAGAACGGCCCGTCCGACGGCTCACCTGCCGCGGCACTGCCCAGCGGCGGCCACGGCCTCGTCGGGATGAAGGAGCGCGTCACCGCGCTCGGCGGCGGCTTCGTCGCGGGGCACACCGAGGCCGGCGGCTTCCGGGTCTCCGCCATGATCCCGGCGCTGCCCGTCGTCGCGGTGCCCACCGGACCGCCGGCCGCCGGCTGAGCGGACGGCCGGGCGGGCGTGCCGGGCAGCCGTCAGGCGGTGGTCAGCCGGTTCGGCCGGCCGCCGCTGACCAGGGTGGTCAGGGCGCTGTCGATGTCGGCGCCGAGATACCAGTCCCCGGTGTGGTCGATGGCGTAGACATGGCCGTTCGCGTCGATCGCGAGCAGCGAGCCCGAGCCCATCTCCTCGCCGAGCGGGGACACCTCGGTCTCCAGCGCACGGCCGAGGTCGGCGAGGGTCCTGGCGAGATGGAGTCCGCGCAGCGGGTTGACCAGGACCGGCGTCGGGGCGATCTGCCGGCCGGGGCCGGTGGTGGCGGGTATGGCGAGGCCGCCGAACTCCGCCCAGGCCTCCACGGCCGCCGGGGAGACGGCGTGCGTGTGCCCGGCGGGGGAGGAGTGCGCCCGCAGTGCGTCCGCCCACACCTCGGCCTGCTTGATGTCCCAGCGGCCGGGCTGCCAGCCGGCCGACCGCAGGGCGGCGTCCACACCGACCGGGAACCGGGTGCTCGGGGAGCTCGGCATACCGGCGGCGTGGTTCACACCGTTCACGCTGTTCGGGTCCCGCAGGGCGTTCGGGTCGCTCACGCCGCCTCCGCCGACGGGTCGACCGGCCGCACGCCGAAATGCGCCAGCAGCGGCCCGCAGGAGCGGCAGGGCGGCGCGTACGAGCCGTGCTCGGGGTCACCGTCCTCACGTATACGGCGGGCGGTGAGCCGCGCGCCACGCAATGCCTTACGGGCCTCACTCTGCGTGAGCGGCTTGCGGGCCGCGCGCTTGCTGCGCGAGGCGTCCACGGCGGAGAGGAACCGGGAGAGCAGCACGGGCTCCGGACAGCGTCCGGTGAAGCGCTCGCGCTGGGCGACCGGCAGGGTGTCGAGGAAGTCCTGGACGATCGGATGCAGCGCCGGTGCCTGCTCGGCCTTGCTCCCGGTGCAGGTCAGCACCTCGTCGCGGATGGACAGCGCGGCGGCGACGGCCGGCAGGATGCCGTCCCGCCGGTGCCGCAGAACGGGTGGCCCCGCGGTGTCGGCGCCCATGGCACTCCAGGTGAGCCGCGGATCCGCGGCGTCCGTTGTCTGCATGGTGGTGCGTCCTCCTGTCCGCCCGCCGGAGCGGGCGATCCCCCGTTTACAAGACTCAGAGTGCCAAAGGTGTCAGGAGGTGGGGAAGTCGGGTGCGGTGTGCGGAACATCCTGTGTGTCCCATGTCACCGTGGTGTGACGGATCGTCGGCGGAGTGGAAACGGCTTGGACGGGGCAGCAGATGGGCCGGAAGGATGGGCCGCAGCTCGCATTCGCGGGCGGAACGTTCCGTCCACGAGGGAGAGTTGCCGGCATGCGCGCTCGGTCCCGCACCACCACTCGCACCAATGTCCGTATCCGCCAAGCCGTCACGGCCGCCGCCGTGCTGCCCGTTCTGGCACTGGCCGCCGCCTGTTCCGGCGATGACGGCGGGAGCGGCGACGGGAAGGGCAAGGACGGCGCGACGACGGCTCCCGCGACGTCCGCGGCCGGGTCCTCGACGGGGGCCGCCAAGGCGCCGCTGACCGCAGCGCAGTTGAGGTCGGCGCTGGTCAAGGACACCGAGGTGCCCGGCTACAAGATCGAGGCGTCGAAGAACGAGGCGATGAGCCCCGACGACGTGATGACGACGGACAAGCCCGAGTGCCAGCCGCTCGCCGATCCGCCCAGCACCCGGCCGAAGTACGCGCGCAAGGCGTTCGTCGGCGCCTCGGTCGGCAAGATCGACCCGGCCAATCTGCCGGCCGGCGTCGAGCTGACCCAGATGCTGCTCGCCAGCCACGCCCCCGGTGAGGCCGGGAAGATGGTCGCCGACATCCGGCAGGCGCTGGACAAGTGCACCGCGTTCACGGCCACCGACGGCACCGGCAAGAAGATCCCGTTCGCGATCCGGAAGGGCCCCGCGGTCACCGTGGGCGACGAGGCCGTCTCGTACGTCATGGCGGACACCGGCGACAAGGAGGGCGGCACGGCACTGGTCACCGTCGTGCGCACCGGCGACGCCAGCGTCACGTATCTGTCGGTGAAGGGGACCGGCCAGGCGGGCGACCCGCCCCTCGTCGTCGCCCGCAAGCAGGACACGAACCTGAAGGCCGCGGAGGCCGCCGGCTGAGCCGGACGGGGGCGGAAGCCGACCTTGCCACACCCCATAGGCTGTGTTCATCAGCCAGACGTAGCAGGGGGCAACCGCCATGACGACAGGTCGGCCAGGGCTGGGGGCACCTCCCAGCCCCCGGACCGGGGGACGGACCGTGCCACCGAACGCGGCCTACGCCGGTCAGGTCGTGCACTTCCCGGACCCGGTGCGCGCCGCCCGGCACCCCCAGGGTGTCTGGGTCGACGACGACGGCTACCCGGATTTCTCGGCGTTCGCGAGAGCGGCGGCGGAGATCGCGGAACCGCCCGAGGGCTTCGGCGTGGACGAGCTCCGGCTGACCGATTGCGTGTCGGCCAACGCCGCGATGCACGCCGCGGGACACGAGTTGTGGGGCAGCCTGCCGCCCGTCGCGACCCCGCACGGCTGGACCTGGCACCACGTCGCGGGCACCCGGCGGCTGGAGCTGATCCCCGTCGAGGTCAAGGCCCTGCTGCGGCACCACGGCGGCCTCGCCGTCTCGACCGCCGACCACTCCAAGCGCGGCACCCGCCCGCTCCAGGAGACCCGCCCCGTGCACTTCGGGCTGCCCAAGGCGACGCCCCACCAGAGCGGTGTGGCGGTCACCGAGCAGCAGGTCCTGGACGTCGAGGAGGAGCTGGGCTACCGGCTCCCCGGCGCCTACCGCACCTTCCTGAAGGCGGCCGGCGGCTGCGCCCCGGCCGGGGTCGCGCTCGACCCGGACCTGGGACTGCTGCTGGACCAGCCGTTCTTCACGGTGCGTGACGAGGCCGCCGTCAACGACCTCGTGTACGTCAACAAATGTCTGCGCGACCACTTCACCAAGGACTACCTGGCCATCGGCTACGTCCAGGGCGGAGTGCTCGCGGTGAAGGTCAAGGGCGACAGCACCGGCTCGGTCTGGTTCTGCGCCTACGACGACGCGCGGGACGGCGACCACTGGTCGTCCCCGCAGGAGCGGGTCGCGGAGCTGCTGCTGCCGTGCGGTGACTCGCTCGACGCGTTCCTGCTGCGGCTGGCGGGAAATCCGCCGGAGTTGGAGACAGTGGCGAACCTGATGGTGGACGGTGGCTTCGCCAGTGCCGTCCCGGTGGAGGGGTGAAGCAGGGAATGGTCACTTTCGCGCAGGCGCAGGAGCGCGCCGAGCGGTGGATCAACGGTGACGTCCCGGCGTACCAGGCCCGCGAGGTGCGGGTGCGGGAGTTCGACCTGGGCTTCGTCGCCTGGTCCGAGCCCCGCGAGGACGGTCCGTCGAGCGATGACGGACAGGTGCGGCTGGTCATCGCGCGGGACAGCGGAGAGGCCACGCTGTGGCCGGGTCTGCCGGTCGGCGAGGTCATCCGCCGCTACGAGGAGGAGTACGGCGCGGTGCCGAACGACACCCCGCCGACGCCGCCCCAACGGCTCGATCTGGAGGCGACGTCCTTCCTGATCAGTCCACCGCAGTGGCTGCAGGACGCGGCGGACAAGATGGGCATCCCGGACCGCCGCCCCGGCGCGGCTCCGGCCGCGGCCCCCGACGCACCGGTCGTGCCGGCCCCCGCGCCGGTGCCGTCCCAGGCGTCCGTCGAGATCGACTCCGGGGCCTGGTCCGGCCGCACCACCAGTGCCCCGGACGACTCCGTCTCCGTCCCCATCCCCGCCACGGTCTTCGCCCCGCCGATCTCCGACTCCGACGAGGCGCACACCCCGCCGCCGATGGCCGGCGCCGAGGCCAAGACCGAACTGATGCCGCAGGGCAGCTCGCTGCCCGCGACGATCATCGCCCCGCCGGAGGGCGCCGGCTTCCCGATCGCGCCCGCGACGCCCGGCGCCGGCGGTCCCGGCCGGCCGCCGGGCCCCGGTTACGCCCGTCCCGGCCTGCCGCCGCCGTCAGGTCCCGGCGTGGCGCTGCCGCCGCCCGCGGGTCTCGCGACCCCGGGCGGACCCGGTGGCCCCGGCACTTCGGGGAGCGCAGCAGCGGACATCGCCGACGCGGAGACCGCGAAGGCGGTGCGCGGCAGCGTGCCGTCCGCGGGTCCCGGACGGCGCAGCCCGGACGCCCCGCCGCCGCCCAGCGGGCCCCACGCGCCCGGAGCCCCGGGTGCTCCCGGCGCTCCGGCCGGCGGGGGATACCTGCCGACGCAGCTGGTGCCGGCGCGCGGTCGGAACGACCCCGGTCCGGCCGCTCCCGGTGCCCCCGGCACCCCGGGCAGCCCGCCGTCGTCCGGCGGTGTGAACTACGCGGCGACGATGCTCGCGGGTCCTGGCGTCGGTGGTCCGGGTGCTCCCGGTGGTCCTGGTGGTCCGCCGCCTCCTCCCGGTG
>NZ_JAAIKO010000053.1 GCF_016107395.1 Streptomyces fildesensis | reverse complement strand
CGCGGTCCAGGCCGTTCTTCTCGCCGTCGATGATCCGCCGCTGCAGGCGCTCGTCGAGCGGCAGCGCGGCCAGTTCCTCCGCGCGGCCGGCCTTGACGGACTTCATGTCGACGCCCTCGAAGAGCTCGAGGAACTTCTGCAGGGGGTCGTAGCCCTCGCTGCGCCGGTCGTAGATCAGGTCCAGGGCCACATCGCGCTGCTCCTCGGTGAGGCGCGCGATCGGGAGGATCTTGCTGGCGTGCACGATCGCGGAGTCCAGGCCGGCGTCCACGCACTCGTTGAGGAAGACCGAGTTCAGCACGACACGGGCGGCGGGGTTGAGGCCGAAGGAGATGTTCGACAAGCCGAGGGTCGTCTGCACCAGCGGGTGGCGGCGCTTGAGCTCGCGGATCGCCTCGATGGTGGCGACGCCGTCCTTGCGGGACTCCTCCTGGCCGGTGGCGATCGTGAAGGTCAGACAGTCGACGAGGATGTCCGATTCGAGGATGCCCCAGTTGGTGGTCAGGTCCTCGATGAGCCGCTCGGCGATGGCGACCTTGTGCTCGGGCGTGCGGGCCTGGCCCTCCTCGTCGATCGTCAGCGCGATCAGCGCGGCACCGTGCTCGGCCGCCAGCGTCGTGATCTGCGCGAAGCGGGACTCGGGACCGTCGCCGTCCTCGTAGTTGACGGAGTTGATGACGGCCCGGCCGCCGAGCTTCTCCAGTCCGGCGCGCAGCACCGGGACCTCGGTGGAGTCCAGCACGATGGGGAGCGTGGAGGCGGTCGCGAAGCGGCCGGCGACTTCGGCCATGTCCGCGGCGCCGTCGCGGCCGACGTAGTCGACACACAGGTCGAGCAGGTGCGCGCCCTCGCGGATCTGGTCGCGGGCCATCTCGACGCAGTCGTCCCAGCGCCCTTCGAGCATGGCCTCACGGAACTTCTTCGACCCGTTGGCGTTCGTCCGCTCACCGATGGCGAGGTACGAGGTGTCCTGCCGGAACGGGACGGTCTGGTAGAGCGAGGCGGCGCCCGGCTCGGGGCGCGGGCTGCGGGGTGACAGGTCCAGGCCCCGGACGCGGTCCACGACCTGGCGCAGGTGCTCGGGGGTGGTGCCGCAGCAGCCGCCGACCAGGGACAGCCCGTACTCCCGCACGAACGTCTCGTGCGCGTCGGCGAGCTCCACCGGCGACAGCGGGTAGTGCGCACCGTCCTTGCCCAGCACCGGCAGACCGGCGTTCGGCATGCAGGAGACCTGGGTCCGCGCGTGCCGGGCCAGGTAGCGCAGGTGCTCGCTCATCTCGGCGGGGCCGGTGGCACAGTTCAGCCCGATCATGTCGATACCGAGCGGCTCCAGCGCCGTCAGCGCCGCACCGATCTCGGAACCCAGCAACATCGTGCCCGTCGTCTCGACGGTCACGGAGCAGATGATCGGGAGGCTGAAGCCGGCCGCCTTGAGGGCGCGGCGGGCACCGACGACCGAGGCCTTGGTCTGCAGCAGGTCCTGGGTGGTCTCCACCAGGATCGCGTCCGCGCCGCCCGCGATCAGGCCCGCCACGTTCTCCTCGTACGCGTCGCGCAGGGCGGCGTACGGGGCGTGGCCGAGGGTCGGGAGCTTCGTGCCGGGGCCGACGGAGCCGAGCACCCAGCGCGGCCGGTCGGGCGTGGCGAAACCGTCCGCCACCTCGCGGGCCAGCCGGGCGCCGGCTTCGGCGAGTTCGAAGATGCGCTCGGGAATGTCGTACTCACCGAGCGCGGCGAGGTTGGTGCCGAAGGTGTTGGTCTCGACGCAGTCGACACCTGCGGCGAAATACTCCTCGTGCACCGACCGCACGATGTCCGGCCGCGTGACATTCAGGATCTCGTTGCAGCCTTCCAGGTCCTGGAAGTCCTCGAGCGAGGGGTCCTGGGCCTGGAGCATGGTGCCCATCGCACCGTCGGCCACCACCACTCGGGTGGCGAACGCCTGACGCAGTGCGTCGGCTCGGGCTTGGCTGGCGAGGGTGGAGGACGACTGCGGGGCCATGGATGTACTCCCAGGAGTGCGACGGCTGTCGGCTTTACGTGCCTGGCCAGGGTAGCGGGCGCGGTGCGCGGGCCTCGAAAGAGTTCCGAGGGGTGGACGAAGGTGTCAGAATCTTCTCTGAGACTATGGGGTTCGACAATGTCGAACGGCTTGCGGAGGTTGGCGGATGCCCGGACCGATTCAGTCGCTGGCGAGGGCAGCCGCGATCCTACGGTTGCTGGCCGGCGGTGAGCGCCGGCTGGGCCTCTCCGACATCTCCTCCTCCCTGGGCCTCGCCAAGGGGACCGCGCACGGCATCCTGCGCACCCTCCAGCAGGAGGGCTTCGTCGAGCAGGACGCCGCGTCGGGCAAGTACCAGCTGGGCGCCGAACTGCTGCGGCTGGGGAACAGCTATCTGGACGTGCACGAGCTGCGGGCCCGCGCCCTGGTGTGGACCGACGATCTGGCCAGGTCCAGCGGCGAGGCCGTCTACCTGGGGGTTCTCCACCAGTCGGGGGTGCTGATCGTGCACCACGTCTTCCGCCCGGACGACAGCCGGCAGGTGCTGGAGGTGGGTGCCATGCAGCCGCTGCACAGCTCGGCGCTGGGCAAGGTGCTGGCCGCGTACGACCCGGTCGCGCACAGCGAGGCGGCCGAGAACGAGCGGCTCGCCCTCACCCCGCGCACGATCACCGACACGGCCGGCTTCGAGGACGTGCTGGAGCTCGCCAGGACCCGGGGCTGGGCGTCCGACCTGGAGGAGACGTGGGAGGGCGTGGCCTCGGTCGCTGCGCCCATCCTGGACCGGCGGCGGATGCCGGTCGGCGCGGTGGGCATCACCGGGGCCGTGGAACGGGTCTGCCAGGAGGACGGCGACATCCAGGCGCGACTGGTGGCCGCGGTACGCGACTGCGCCCGCGCCGTCTCGCGCGACCTCGGCGCCGGACGGTTCTAGGGACTCGGGTCACGATCCGGAGTCCTCAGCCCCAAGCTCTTGACGAGGAAGATATTGCAGAGAAAACTGCCGTTCGGCGGTCGACATTGTCGAACACCGGACGGGACCCGGTCCGCCTGAATGGACGTAAGACAAGGGAGTCGCGGTGTCCAACAGCCATATCTTCTTCGGCGAGACCATCGGTACCGCCGTCCTCATCCTGCTGGGCGGTGGCGTCTGCGCCGCCGTCACGCTCAAGAGCTCCAAGGCCCGCAACGCGGGATGGCTCGCCATCACCTTCGGGTGGGGTTTCGCGGTGCTCACCGCGGTGTACATCTCCTCGAGCCTCTCGGGGGCGCACCTCAACCCTGCCGTCACCGTCGGCATCGCCGTCAAGACGGGCGACTGGAACGATGTGCCGCTGTACATAGCCGGACAGATGCTCGGCGCGATGATCGGCGCGGCGTTGGTCTGGGTGGCCTACTACGGACAGTTCCAGGCGCACATGGACGACAACGAGCTGGCACCGCCGCTCGGACCGGACAGCGGTCCGGCCGGACCGGTCCTCGGCGTCTTCTCCACCGGGCCTGAGGTCCGTAACCCGGTGCAGAACCTCGCCACCGAGATCATCGGCACCGCCGTTCTCGTCCTGGCCGTTCTCACCCAGGGCCTGACGCCGGGCCTCGCACTCTCCGGAACCGGCGCCCTGATCACCGCTCTGGTGGTCGTCAGCATCGGTCTGTCACTCGGAGGGCCCACCGGCTACGCGATCAACCCGGCCCGCGACCTCGGCCCGCGTATCGTGCACAGCCTTCTGCCGCTGCGCAACAAGGGCGGCTCCGACTGGGGCTACGCCTGGATCCCCGTCGTCGGCCCGCTCGTCGGTGCCGTTCTGGCGGGCGGCCTCTACCGGCTGGCCTTCGCGTAACCCCTCCTGTCCGACCGACGCAGACCCCTTGAGGAGCACACCGTGACCGACGCACACACCGCAGGGCCGTTCATCGCCGCGATCGACCAGGGCACCACGTCCAGCCGTTGCATCGTCTTCGACCGGGACGGCCGCATCGTCTCCGTCGACCAGAAGGAGCACGAGCAGATCTTCCCGAAGCCCAGCTGGGTCGAGCACGACGCCGCGGAGATCTGGACCAACGTCCAGGAAGTCGTCGCCAGTGCCGTCGAGAAGGCCGGGATCACCGCCGAGGACGTCAAGGCCATCGGCATCACCAACCAGCGCGAGACCACGCTGCTGTGGGACAAGAACACCGGCGAGCCGGTCCACAACGCGCTGGTCTGGCAGGACACCCGCACCGACGCGCTCTGCCGCGAGCTGGGCCGCAACGTCGGCCAGGACCGCTTCCGCCGCGAGACCGGCCTGCCGCTGGCGAGCTACTTCGCCGGCCCGAAGGCCCGCTGGCTGCTGGACAACGTCGAGGGCCTGCGCGAGCGCGCCGACCGCGGCGAGATCCTCTTCGGCACCATGGACAGCTGGGTCATCTGGAACCTGACCGGTGGCCCGGACGGCGGTGTGCACGTCACGGACGTCACCAACGCCTCCCGCACCATGCTGATGAACCTGCACACCCTGGAGTGGGACGAGAAGATCTGCGAGTCCATCGGCGTCCCGATGTCGATGCTCCCGGAGATCCGGTCCTCCTCCGAGGTCTACGGCACCGCCGCCGTCGGCGTGCTGGCCGGTGTGCCGGTCGCCTCCGCGCTCGGTGACCAGCAGGCCGCGCTGTTCGGCCAGACCTGTTTCGCCGAGGGCGAGGCCAAGTCGACGTACGGCACCGGCACCTTCCTGCTGATGAACACCGGCGAGAAGGCCGTCAACTCCTACAACGGCCTGCTCACCACCGTCGGCTATCGCATCGGTGACCAGAAGGCCGTCTACGCCCTCGAGGGCTCCATCGCCGTCACCGGCTCGCTGGTGCAGTGGATGCGCGACCAGATGGGCATCATCAAGAGCGCCGCCGAGATCGAGACCCTGGCGAGCTCCGTCGACGACAACGGCGGCGCGTACTTCGTGCCCGCCTTCTCCGGTCTGTTCGCCCCGTACTGGCGCGACGACGCCCGCGGTGTGATCGCCGGCCTCACCCGTTACGTCACCAAGGCGCACCTGGCCCGCGCGGTGCTCGAGGCCACCGCCTGGCAGACCCGCGAGATCGTCGACGCGATGAGCAAGGACTCCGGCGTCGAACTGGCCGCGGTCAAGGTCGACGGCGGTATGACCTCCAACAACCTGCTGATGCAGACCATCGCGGACTTCGTGGACGCCCCCGTCGTCCGTCCGATGGTCGCCGAGACCACCTGCCTGGGCGCCGCCTACGCGGCCGGTCTCGCCGTCGGCTTCTGGCCCGACACCGACGCACTGCGCGCCAACTGGCGCCGGGCCGCCGAATGGACCCCCCGGATGGACGCGGACAAGCGCGACCGCGAGTACAAGAACTGGCTCAAGGCCGTCGAGCGGACCATGGGCTGGATCGAAGAGGAGAACTGATCAGAATGTCTTCCACCCTGCAGAGCGTCCCCACCCTCGGGACGCACCCGACCGCCGGCACCGACCCCAGCCGATCCGAGACCAGGGAGCTGCTCAGCCACGCCACGTACGACCTACTGGTGATCGGCGGCGGCATCCTCGGCACCTCGGTCGCCTGGCACGCCGCGCAGTCCGGGCTGCGGGTCGCGATGGTGGACGCCGGCGACTTCGCCGGCGCCACCTCGTCGGCATCCTCCAAGCTCGTCCACGGCGGGCTGCGCTACCTGCAGACCGGCTCGGTCAAGCTGGTCGCCGAGAACCACCACGAGCGGCGGGTGCTGGCCAAGGACGTGGCTCCGCACCTGGTCAACCCGCTCACGTTCTACCTGCCGGTGTACAAGGGCGGCCCGCACGGCGCCGCCAAGCTCGGTGCGGGGGTCTTCGCGTACTCGGCGCTGTCCGCCTTCGGTGACGGTGTCGGCCGGGTCATCTCCCCGGCGAAGGCCGTGGCCGACAACCCGGGCCTGCGCACGGCGAACCTCAAAGCCGTCGCGGTCTACCACGACCACCAGATGAACGACTCGCGGATGGCCGTCATGACGGTCCGCGCGGCCGTGGAGTCCGGTGCCGTGGTGCTGAACCACGCCGAGGTGACGGGGCTGCGCTTCACGCACGGCAAGGTCACCGGCGCGGAGCTGCGCGACAAGCTGGACGGGACGGAGTTCGGGGTGAGCGCCCGGCTGGTGCTCAACGCCACCGGGCCGTGGGTCGACCACCTGCGGACGATGGAGGACAAGGGCTCCTCGCCCAGCATCCGGCTGTCCAAGGGCGCGCATGTGGTGATGAAGCGGAAGGTGCCGTGGAAGGCCGCCATGGCCACCCCGATCGACAAGTACCGCATCACCTTCGCCCTGCCGTGGGAGGACCAGCTGCTGCTGGGCACCACGGACGAGGAGTACACCGGCGACCCGGCGGACGTCCGGGCGACCGAGGCCGACATCCAGCAGATCCTGGACGAGGCCGCGTTCTCCGTGAAGGACGAGCACCTGGACCGGGACCTCATCACCTACGCCTTCGCCGGGCTGCGGGTGCTGCCGGGCGGGCCCGGCGGCGTCGAGTCCGCCAAGCGGGAGACGGTCGTCTCCGAGGGCCGCGGCGGGATGCTGTCGGTGGCGGGCGGCAAGTGGACCACCTACCGGCACATCGGCCGCACGGTGATGAACAAGCTCGCGAAGCTGCCCGGCGGGCCGCTCGGCGAGGACATGGAGCCGCAGAAGCTGCTCCCCCGGCGGATGCCGCTGCCGGGCCTCGCCAACCCGAACGCGGTCGCCCACCGGCTGCTGGTGGACCGCGACCCGGGCATGCGGATGGACCCGCTGACGGCGCGTCACCTCGCGAGCCACTACGGGTCGCTGTCGTTCGACATCGCCCGGCTCGTCAACGAGGACCCGACGCTCGGTGAGCGGATCCACGAGGACGGCCCGGAGATCTGGGCGCAGGTCGTGTACGCCCGCGACCACGAGTGGGCCCAGACGGCCGACGACGTGCTGCGCCGCCGCACCACGCTGACGGTGCGCGGTCTGGACACCGAGGCCGTCAGGACCCGGGTCGAGGACATGCTGGCCCGAAGGGCCTGATCCGTCCGGCGGTACACGGCACACGGCAGCGGAACGGCCGGGTGAGCGGGGATTCCCCGTTCGCCCGGCCGTTCGCGCGTCGCGCCGCCCGGTCCGCGGATCATGCGCTCCAATGCGGGTCGCGGCCGGAGAGCGCGAGGGCGCGTTCGAGATCGGTGGCCGGGCCGGTGAGTTCGACGGGTTCGGCGAAGCCCTTGTACTGGCGGTACATCTCGGCCTGCTGCTCGACGGCGGCGAGCACCACGGCGGCGGTCTCCTCGTCGGTGCGGAACTCCTGGCCGACGGTCTTCGCGACGTCCCAGCCGTGCAGCACCAGCTCGAGCAGGAGCATCGCGGCGATGTCGGCGGCGGGCATCTCGGCCCCGCCCATGTCGATACCGCCCTCCCACGCCTCGGGCCGGGCCCAGGCGGCGAGCGCGCGGTCGAGCTGCGCCGCGTACGCCTCGGCCCACTCCGGGTCCGCGGTGAAGTCGTGCTCGGTGAGCTCCTCGGGGAGGGTGGTGCGCAAGGCGCGGTGCTCCAGGCCGTGGGAGGTGTAGAGCACCCAGTGGTTGATCAGCGTGCGGGCGTCGAACTCCGGGCACGGGGTCGGCGCGGTGAGGTGTTCCGGCGTGATGGTGCGGGCGATACGGGCGGCTTCTGCGGCGCTGCGGACCAGCTGCGGATGAATGTTCATGAATCCCACGGTAGATCCGCGGCCGGGGCCCGTATTGAACAAACGCGACAGCTCAGAGGTCCTAGGCTGGCCGGATGACGACCCCGGAGATGGGGCGGGGAGTGCTGCGTCCCGCCGTGGCGGCCACCCAGTTCGAACTGCTGCGGGAGGAGCCGGCCGAGGCCGTCGCCCCGTACGTGGAGTTCTACTGGATCGTGCGCTGGGATCTGCGCGGCCGGCCGCCGCACGAGCAGAAGGTCCTCTCGCACCCCAATGTGCATCTGGTCTTCGAGAAGCCCGAGACCGCGGTCTACGGGGTGCAGCGCGGGGTCTTCACCCGGGTGTTGCGCGACCGCGGCCAGGTGCTGGGCATCAAGTTCCGGCCCGGCGGTTTCCGCCCGCTGCTGGGGTCGCCGGTCGCGGACCTCACCGACCGGTCGGTGCCCGCCGCGGAGCTGTTCGGGCCCGCCGTCACCACCGCGGAGCGGACGATCCTCGGGGCGTCCGACGTATCCACCATGACCGCCACCGCGGAATCGCTCCTCCTGAGCCTGCTCCCCGGCCCGGACGCGGCCCCTGACCCGGTCACGGCGGAGGTCGCCGCCATGGTGGAGCGGATCACCGCCTCCCCCTCCCTGTTCCGCGTCGACGAGGTCGCGGACGACCTCGGAATCTCCGTCCGCAGACTCCAGCGGCTCTTCGCCGAACATGTCGGCGCCAGCCCCAAGTGGGTGCTGCGCCGGGCCCGGCTGCACGAGGCCGCCGCCCGTGCCGACCAGGGCGTGGGCATCGACTGGGCGGCCCTCGCCGCCGACCTCGGCTACAGCGACCAGTCCCACCTGACCCGGGACTTCACCGCCACGGTGGGCGCCTCCCCGGCCCGTTACGCGGGCGAGTAGGCCGGAGCCGGAGACCGTCTGCGCAGGGAGTCCGCGCGCCGGCCCGTCCGGGGGCATAATGGCCGGATACATCGGAGGTCTGGCGGCGGGTAGCGGGACCAGGACAGGGGGAGGTCGCGATGGCGGTCACCGACGAGGCGATCGAGAAGATCAAGGAAATGATCGTCTCAGGGGCGCTGCGGCCCGGCGACCGGCTGCCGAAGGAGAGCGAGCTCGCGGCTGAGCTGGGGCTTTCGCGCAATTCGCTGCGCGAGGCGGTGCGGGCGCTGTCGCTGATCCGGATCCTGGATGTGCGGCAGGGCGACGGCACCTATGTGACGAGCCTGGATCCACAGCTGCTGCTGGAGGCGATGAGCTTCGTGGTGGACTTCCACCGCGACGACACCGTGCTGGAGTTCCTGGCCGTCCGGCGGATCCTGGAGCCGGCCGCGACCGCGATGGCGGCGCTGCGCATCCCGGGGCCGGAACTCGACGTGCTCCAGGGGAAGCTGGACGCGCTCGGCCCCGAGCCCTCCGTCGAGGAACTGGTCGCCTCCGACCTGGAGTTCCACCGCGGCATCGTGCAGGCGTCGGGGAACTCGGTGCTCTGCTCGCTGCTCGACGGGCTGTCCGGGCCGACCACCCGGGCCCGCGTCTGGCGCGGCCTCACCCAGCAGGACGCGGTGAGCCGCACCCTGCACGAGCACCAGGCGATCCTGTCCGCGCTGCGCGACCGTGACGCGGAGGCCGCCCGCTCCTGGGCGACCGTGCACATCGCGAGCGTCGAGCAGTGGCTGCGCTCCACGCTGTAGGACGCGTCAGACGGGCGCGGGCAGCGGGATGTCCTCGTCGAGCAGTCCGCGCTCCACGAGGGCGCTCCACAGCCCGTCGGGGATCTCGTACGTGAAGAGCGCGGCGTTGTCCCGGACCTCCTCCGGGCTCGCCGCGCCGACGACCGCGGAGACCACCGACGGGTGCCCGAACGGGAAGCGCAGCGCGGCCGCCCGCAGCGGGACACCGAACTCCGCGCAGACGGCCGCGATGTCGAGGGCCCGGCGCACCAGCTCGGGCGGCGCCGCCGCGTAGTTGTACGGGGCGCCGGGCCGGGGGTCGGCGAGCAGCCCGGAGTTGTAGACGCCGCCGACGACCACGGCGGTGGAGCGCTCGGCGCACACCGGCAGCAGGTCGTCGTAGGCGGTGCGCTCCAGCAGGGTCCAGCGGCCGGCGCAGAGCACCACGTCGACGTCGAGGTCGGCGACGAGCCGCGCGAGCACCCCGCTGTCGTTCATGCCGAAGCCGATGGCTCCCACCAGGCCCTCGTCGCGCAGCGCGGCGAGCGCGGGGAAGCCGGTCGCGTAGACCTCCGGCAGGTGGTCCTCGACATCGTGCAGATAGACGATGTCGACATGGTCGGTGCCGAGCCGCTCCAGGGAACCCTCCAGCGTGGCCCGGATCCCGTCGGCGGTGAAGTCCCACTCACGGGCGCGGGCCGGTGTGTCGACGAAGCCCTGGCCGTCGGTCCGCTCCCCCGGGGCCAGCGGCCGCAGCCGGCGGCCGACCTTGGTGGACAGCACGTACGAGGAGCGCGGCCG
This sequence comes from Streptomyces fildesensis, assembly GCF_016107395.1. Classification (GTDB taxonomy): domain Bacteria; phylum Actinomycetota; class Actinomycetes; order Streptomycetales; family Streptomycetaceae; genus Actinacidiphila; species Actinacidiphila fildesensis. The sequence goes on along the minus strand of NZ_JAAIKO010000053.1, from coordinate 37,267 downwards.
GCCGGCGAGCGCCCGGCCGAGGCGCTCCTCCGACAGGCCGAGGCCGTAGTGCGGGGCGGTGTCGAGGTAGCCGCAGCCGAGGTCGAGGGCGGCCGCCGTGACGGCGGCCGCGGTCGCGTCCGGCATGGCCCGGTACAGATTGCCCAGCGGCGCGCAGCCGAGGCCCAGGCGGGGCAGTGGCGGTACGGGCATGTGTCGGTCCTTGTCGTCGCGTCGGCCGGCCGGTCGGTCAGTCGGTCGGTCAGTCGGTCGGTCAGTCCTGTTTCTCGCCGCTCGCGAAGCGGGAGATGATCAGCGCCACGATGATGATCGCGCCGTTGAGGAACTGGTTCCACAGCGGGGGCACACCGCCCAGCGTCATCACATTGACGACCAGCTGCAGGGTGAGCACCCCGGTCAGCGCCCCGAAGAGGGTGCCCCGCCCGCCGTTGAGGCTGACGCCCCCGATGACGGTGGCGGCGAACACCTGGAAGATCCAGCCGTTGCCCTGGCTGGCCGAGACCGATCCGTAGTGGCCGGTGTACAGGATTCCGGCGAACGCGGCGAGCAGCCCGCCGAGCCCGAGCACGATCCAGGTGATGCGGTCCACGCGGATACCGGCGGCGCGCGCCGCCTCGGTGTTCCCGCCGATCGCGTAGAGCGCCCGGCCGTGCCGCAGATAGCCGAGGGCCAGGCCGCCGACCGCGAAGAGCACCAGGCAGATCCAGATGGCGGCGGGCGCGCCGAACCAGGAGGCCTTGCCGAGGTAGGCGAAGGACTCCGGCACGTTGACGATCGACTTGCCCTCGGCCACCCCGATCTGGAGGCCGCGCAGCATGGTGAGCATCCCGAGCGTGGCGATGAAGCCGTTGACACGCAGCTTGAGGATGAGGAAGCCGTTGATGCCGCCGATCACCACGCCGACCGCCAGGCAGACCGGGATCGCGGTCCAGGACGGCAGTACGCCCAGACCGTGGAAGGTCGCGGGGCCCGACGAGGGCAGCACCAGCCACATGGCGATGACCGGGGCCACGCCGATGGTGGATTCCAGCGACAGGTCCATCCGGCCGCTGATGAGGATGAGCGCCTCGGCCAGCACCAGCAGGCTCAGTTCGGTGGACTGCTGGGCGACACCGATCAGGTTGTCGGAGGTCAGGAAGGCCGGCGAGACGATGAAGCCGATCACGCACAGCACCAGCAGCACCGGGATCAGCGACAGGTCCCGGTAGCGGGCCAGCTGGAAGCTCAGACCTCCCGGCCGGCGCGTCTTGGAGGTGCCGACCGGCTCCACGGTCAGCTGGGTGGTGTCACTCATCTTCGTCGTCTCCCTTACGGCCGCCCGGGGTCACGGGCAGTCCTTCCATCGCGGAGACCACGTCCCTGTCGGTCCATCCGCTGTCGAACTCGGCGATCACCCGCCCGTGGAACAGGGCCAGTACGCGGTCGCAGACCCGCAGGTCGTCCAGCTCGTCGGAGACGATGACCGCGGCGTTCCCGCTGTCCGCCACCTCCCGCACCACACCGAGCAGGGAGTCCTTGGACTTGACGTCGACGCCCGCGGTCGGCCTGATCGCCACCAGCACCCGCGGTTTGCGGGCCAGTGCCCGCGCGATGACGACCTTCTGCTGGTTGCCGCCGGACAGGTCGGAGACCGACTGGCCGGGTCCCGAGGTCTTGATGTCCAGCGAGTCGATCATCGACTGCGCGAACTCCCGGGTGCGGGAGGGCAGCACGGTGCCGTACGGGCCGAGCTGGTCCGTGACGGTGAGCGTCGCGTTCTCCGCGACGCTGCGGCCCGGCACCAGCCCCTGCCGGTGCCGGTCCTCCGGCACGTAGCCGATCCCGGCGCCGAGCGCGTGCGGCACGCTCCCCGGCCGTACGGTCCGGCCCGCGACGACGGTCCGGCCGGCGGTGGGCTTGCGGAGCCCCACCAGGGTCTCCCCCAGCGCCGTGTTGCCGCTGGCGGTCGCCCCGGCCAGGCCGAGCACCTCGCCGGGGCGCACGGTGAAGTCGATGGCCCGGTAGGCGCCGTCGAGCGCCAGCCCCTCGGCGCGCAGCACGGGTTCGTCCTCCCGCCGCACCGTGGCGCCCGCCTGCCAGGCGGTGGCGGACTGCGCCGAGTCCCCGGTCATCGCCTGCACCAGGTCGGCCTTGCCCAGCTCCGCGACGGGCGCGGTGAGCACATGCCGGGCGTCACGGTAGACGGTGACGGTGGTGCACAGGTCGTACACCTCCTGGAGGTGGTGGGAGATGAACAGGAAGGCGACGCCCTGCCGCTGCAGTTCGCGCAGCCGGGCGAAGAGCCGCTCGATACCCGCCGCGTCGAGCTGGGCGGTCGGCTCGTCGAGGATGATGAAGCGGGCGCCGAAGGACAGCGCTCGCGCGATCTCCACGAACTGCCGCTGCTCGACGGTCAGATCCTTGGCGCGCGCCGCCGGATCGACCTCGACGCCATACTCGGCGAGCAGGTCACGGGCCCGCTGGCGCAGCTTCGGCCAGCGGATCCGGCCCTCCCCGAAGCGGCCGGCCGCGAGGCCGTACCGGTTCAGGAAGAGGTTCTCCGCGACGGTCAGATCCGGGACGACCATGGACTTCTGGTAGACGCAGGCGACCTTCGACTGCCAGGCGGTGGTGTCCCCGAACGCGGGCGCCGCCTCGCCCTGGAAGGCGACGGAGCCCGCGTCCGGGGCGTGCAGCCCGGTCAGTACGGAGACGAGGGTGGACTTGCCGGCGCCGTTGCGGCCGACGAGCGCGTGGGACTCGCCGGCCTGCACCGTCAGCCGCACCCGGTCGAGCGCGACGGTCGGCCCGAAGCGCTTGACGACGCCCTCGGCGTGCACGGCCGGCGGCGGTGCCCCGGCCGCCGGCTCCTGGCGGGGGAGTTCCTTGGCTGGTGCCTGGGACATGGTCAGCTCTTTCCGAGCTGGTTGGCCCACAGCGCGGCGTCGTCCACGTTGCTCTTGGTGACGAGCGGGGCGGGCAGCTGGTCCTCCAGACCGTTCGGGATCTTGATGATGTTGGAGCCGTGGTCGGTCGGACCGGGCTGGAACGTCTTGCCGTCCAGCGCGGCCTTCGCGTAGAAGAGCGCGTACTTGGCGTAGAGGTCGGCGGGCTGCGAGACCGTCGCGTCGATCTTGCCCTCGCGGATCGCCTTCAGCTCCTCGGGGATCCCGTCGTTGGAGATGATGGTGATGTGGCCTGCCGTGCCCGGCGGCTTGAGCAGGTGCTTCTGCTCCAGCAGGGCGAGGGTGGGCTGCAGGAAGACGCCGCCGGCCTGCATGTAGATGCCGTTGATGTCCGGGTCCGAGGCGAGGGTGGCCTGCAGCTTGGAGGAGGCGACATCGCCCTGCCAGTCGGTGGCCAGCTCGATGACCTTGATGTTCGGGAACTTCTCCTTCATGCAGGACGCGAACGCCTCCGAGCGGTCCCGCCCGTTGATGGAGTCGAGCGCGCCCTGGAACTCGACGACCTTGCCCTTGCCGGCGAGCTGCTGGCCGAGGTATTCGCACGCCTTCTGCCCGTACGCCTTGTTGTCGGCGCGCACCACCATGTAGACGTCGCCCTTGTCGGGGCGGGTGTCGACGCTGATGACCGGGATCTTCTTGTCCGCCAGGCGTTCCAGGGTGGAGGCGATGGCGCCGGTGTCCTGCGGGGCCATCACCACCGCCTTGGCGCCCTGGTCGGTGAAGGTCTGGGTGTTCGCGACGAGCTTGGTGATGTCGTTCTGCGAGTTGCTGCGCGGCAGTGCGGAGACGACCCCGTCCTTCACGCCCTTCTCGATGTACTGCTGGTACGAGTTCCAGAAATCGCTGTCGGCACGCGGCAGGTCGATACCGACCTTGCCCGAGGTGCCCGCCTTGTCGTCGCTGCCGCGATTGCAGCCGGCGACGGCGGTGACCGCGAGGAGTGCCGCGCACGCCGTGACCATGGTGCTCGTGAGGGAACGCTGCCGCAGTCTCATCGTCGAGTCCTGCCCTTCTTGGTGTGTAGCGGCTCGGAATGCTTACGCCCTGGGAGGCGATGGGGAGTGGATCAGCGAGCGGTGTCCTGCGGCTTCGGATCCAAGGCGGAGGAGGGAGGCGACGCGGAGCGTCGTCGACCGACGACAACGCCGGAGCCGGAGTCGCAGGACACCGGGAGCCCGCTCCCTATTGCCCCCCAGGGCGTTGGGGGGTGGGGCGGAGTCTCAGTCCTTGCATGCCACCGTCGACGGCCAGTGCCGTCCCGGTGACGCTCCCGGCGGCGGGGCTCGCCAGGTAGGCGATGGCCGCGGCGACCTCGTCGGCGGCGACGAGGCGGCCCAGCGGTTGCCGGGCGTTCAGTGCGGCGCGCTCGGCGGCCGGATCATCGGCACGGTCGAGCAGTCTGCCGATCCAGGGGGTGTCGGCGGTACCGGGATTCACGCAGTTCACGCGTACGCCCTCGCGGACGTGGTCGGCGGCCATCGCGAGCGTCAGCGAGAGCACCGCGCCCTTGCTGGCGCTGTACAGGGCGCGCTGCGGAAGTCCCGCGGTCGCCGCGATGGAGCAGGTGTTGGTGATGGACACACAGCCGGGGCGGTCCGCGGCGGCGGCCCGCAGGTGCGGCAGCGCGGCCCGCGCGGTGCGCACCATGCCGAGGACGTTGATGTCCAGGACGCGGAGCCATTCGTCGTCGTCGTTCTCCTCGACGGTGCCGATCGCGCCGATCCCCGCGTTGTTGACGAGGATGTGCAGGCCGCCGAGGAGTCCGACGGCCTCGGCGACCGCGGCCCGTACCGCGGGGCCGTCGGCGACGTCCGCCGTGACGGCCAGGGTGCCGGGCGGCGCTCCCGCGGGATCGCGGTCCAGGACGGCGACGCGCGCGCCGCGCGCGGTGAGCAGGGCGGCGGTGGCGGCGCCGATGCCGGAGGCGCCGCCGGTCACGAGGGCGGTGAGCCCCCGCAACTCACGGTCTTGGATGTTGTTCATGCGGATCCTTCCTGGCGGGCCTGCGAAACAGTGCGGTCCTCCTGCCGGGCCTGCCAGACCGGGCCTTCCGGGTAGCGGTGGTCGGCGATGGATCGGGGTTTCATCCGGGCGGAGAAGCCGGGACGGGCGGGGGCGCGGTAGCGGCCGTGGTCGATGACGACGGGGTCCTCGAAGTGCTCGTGGAGGTGGTCCACGTATTCGATGACCCGGTCGTCCCAGCTCCCGGAGACGGCGACGTAGTCGAACATCGCCAGGTGCTGCACGAGCTCGCACAGGCCGACACCGCCCGCGTGCGGGCAGACCGGCACCCCGAACTTGGCGGCCAGCAGCAGGATCGCGATGTTCTCGTTGACCCCGGCGACGCGGGCCGCGTCGATCTGGACGAAGTCCACGGCGCCGGCCTGCAGCAGCTGCTTGAACATGACGCGGTTGGCGGCGTGTTCACCGGTGGCGACCTTGACGGGCTGCCCGGCGCGTACCGCGGCGTGCGCGAGGATGTCGTCCGGGCTGGTGGGTTCCTCGATCCAGTACGGGTCGTAGGCGGCCAGGGCCTTCATCCACTCCAGCGCGGCGGAGACGTCCCAGCGCTGGTTGGCGTCGACGGCGATCCGGATGTCCGGGCCGACGGCCTCGCGGGCGATCCGCATCCGGCGCAGGTCGTCGCCGAGATCGGCGCCGACCTTGAGCTTGATCTGGTGGAAGCCGTCGGCGACGGCTTCCTTGGACAGCCGGGCGAGCTTCTCGTCGGAGTAGCCGAGCCATCCCGGTGAGGTGGTGTACGCGGGGTAGCCGCGGTCGCGCAGCAGCGCGGCCCGTGCGGCCCGGCCGGGTTCCGCGGCGCGCAGGATGTCCAGCGCCTCCTCGCGGGTGAGCGCGTCGGTCAGATAGCGGAAGTCGACCATGTCCACGATCTGTTCCGGGCTCATCGAGGCGAGGAACTCCCAGACCGGCTGGCCGGCCCGCTTGGCCGCCAGGTCCCAGGCCGCGTTGATGACGGCGCCGGCCGCCATGTGCATGACGCCCTTCTCCGGGCCCAGCCAGCGCAGCTGCGAGTCATGGGTCAGTTCCCGGTGGAGTCCGCCAAGATCACCGGTAATACTGTCCACGCCGCGTCCCAGTACATAGGGTCGCAGGGAGCGGATCGCGGCGGCGGTGACATCGTTGCCGCGGCCGATCGTGAAGCAGAAGCCGTGCCCCTCCAGGCCGTCGGGGTCATCGGTGCGCAGAACTACGTAGGCGGCGGAGTAGTCGGGGTCGGGGTTCATGGCGTCCGAGCCGTCGAGCTGCTCCGAGGTCGGGAAGCGTATGTCGTAGACGTCGACCTCGGTAATGGTCGGACTCATGTACACCCCCGTCGTGAGACATCGGATCTTTTTTCGAACAACCGATGTATAGCGCCGAAAACCTCGCGAAGTCCAGGGGGTAGAGCCAACTTTGTGGAAGACAGATCGGATGTCTCGCGAGAGACTCCTGAAATGGCTGCGTCGTGGGGCGCTGGTGACCGCTGTGGTGCTCCTGGTCCCCGTGGTGGCCGTGGCCATCGCGCTGCGGCTCGAATACGCCGGGGATCCCGGCGCGGCGGGCCGCACCCGGGGGCATGACGCGGTCTGGCTCGGGCACGCCTGGGTCGACGGCCGGCACACCGCGGCCGACCTCGAAGCCCTGCGCGTCCAGGCCCAGGGCACCGGGATCCGGGACCTCTATGTGCACACCGGACCGCTGGAGCAGAACGGCAGTCTCGATCCGACGCTCTACCCGGGCGCGGCCTGGCTGATCGGCGAGGTCCACCGGATCCTGCCGGGCGTCCGGGTGCAGGCCTGGCTCGGCAACGTCATCGCGCACCACAACGGGGACGACGGGCTGCACCTGCCCGACGAGGCCACCCGCGCCCGCATCCAGGCCAGCGGTCAGCAGGTGCTGGCCGCCGGATTCGACGGCGTCCACCTCGATCTGGAGCCCAACTACTCCGGTGACAAGGACTTCCTGGACATCCTGGACCGGTTGCGCGCCACGACTTCGGCGCACGGCGCCGCGCTGTCGGTGGCCACCCACCAGATCGATCCGCTGCCGGGACTGCACACCATCGCGCTGTCGATGTTCGACCATCCCAAGTGGTGGTCGCAGAAGTACTTCGCCGAGGTCGCCCGCCGCGTCGACCAGGTCGCGGTGATGGCGTACGACTCGGCGATGCCACTGGAAAGCCTGTTCGGGGGTTACCTCGCCCAGCAGACCGCCCTCGCCCTGGAGGTCACCCCGGCCGGCACCGACCTGATCATGGGGCTGCCCGGCTACCACACCAGCACGAGCGGACACCATCCCTCCGCCGAGACCGTCACGGCCGCCGTGCGCGGCGCGCGACTGGGTCTGGCCAGGCACGGAAAGGACCGCGAGGCCTTCGGCATGGCGCTCTACGTGGACTACGCCGCGACCCCCGGCGACTGGGCCGCGTACCGGTCCGGATGGGGCGGGCGCTGACCGCCGCGGGAGCGGATCGTGACCGGACGCGTACGTGCGATGACCGTGGGGATCATCCTGGTACGAGGGCTGCGGAGAGGGCCTCCGTAAGCCGTAGGCTGGTCCCGCACTGACACGAACAGCAGCCGGCAGGGGACGGCCTCGCCCCCTCCGGCCGGAAGGAGGCGCTGGGTGATCGAGCTCGAGGGAGTACCCGAGCTGATCGACCCGGTCATGGTGGCCGCGTTCGAGGGCTGGAACGACGCCGGCGACGCAGCCTCCACCGCGGTCGGCCACATGGACCGGGAATTCAAGGGGGAAGTCTTCGCGGCACTGGACGCCGAGGACTACTACGACTTCCAGGTCAACCGGCCGACCGTCTGGCTGGACGCCGGGGTACGCAAGATCACCTGGCCGACCACGCGGCTGTCGGTGGTCCGCGTCCAGAACCCCCGGCCCCGTGACCTCGTCCTGGTCCGCGGCATCGAGCCGAGCATGCGCTGGCGCTCGTTCTGCAACGAGATCCTGGGCTTCGCCCATGAACTCGGCGTGGAGATGGTCGTCGTGCTGGGCGCGCTGCTGGGCGACACCCCGCACACCCGCCCGGTCCCCGTCACCGGAGTGACCTCCGACGCGGACCTGGCCGTCGCCCTGAACCTGGAGGAGTCCCGCTACGAGGGCCCGACCGGCATCGTCGGCATCCTGCAGGAGGCGTGCACGCACGCCGGCATCCCGGCGGTCAGCCTGTGGGCCGCCGTCCCGCACTACGTGTCGCAGCCGCCGAACCCCAAGGCGACGCTCGCCCTCCTCAACCGCCTGGAGGATCTGCTCGATGTGCGGATCCCGCTCGGCGAACTGCCGGAGGACGCGCGCGCCTGGCAGGTCGGGGTGGACCAGCTCGCGGCCGAGGACAGCGAAGTCGCCGAGTACGTACAGACGTTGGAGGAGGCCCGCGACACCGTCGAACTGCCGGAGGCGTCGGGCGAGGCCATCGCCAAGGAGTTCGAGCGCTATCTGCGGCGCCGCGACCCCGACACCGGCGAGGCCCATCCCTACCTCAGGGACACCTCATCGGGACCGCACCCCGCCCGGGGCGCCGCCAAGGAGGAGCCCGAACCGGACGACTCCGACGACGAGTAGCCCGGTACGCGGGACGACCGGCCGCCGGCCGGGTGCGCGCTGCGCATCCGGCCGGCGGTCGTCCGTCACGGGGTCCCGACGGGTCAGGCGCAGCTGAACTTCGCCGCGGCCCAGTCCCCGTGGTCACCGCTCTTGGAACCGTTGGTGTCGGTGATCTTCAGACGGACGTGGCGCGCCCCGCCGAGCGGGACGTCCACCGGCACGGTCGCGGAGGCGCCCGTCACCTTGGGCGAGGTCCACAGCACCTTGCCGTCGGCCTCGACCGAGAAGGCCACCTCCCCATAGCCGTTGATCTCGTCGTCGATCCCGGCGTCCGCGGTGAAGCGGGTGCAGCGGCCGCCGGTGTAGAGCTCGATGTCGGAGTCGGCGTGGGCGCCGATCCCCTTGGGGTAGACCGTGCCCGCCAGGGTGATCGGATGACCGTCCTCGGCGCCCGACTCCCCGTTGCTGCGATCGCGTTCGGGCGGCCCGTAGCCGTTCCCCTCGCTCAGCCACACCATGTCGCTCGCCCAGGTGTCGGCCACCGGTGGCGGCGGCATCGCGGAGACCGCGAACGGCTGCGCCGTCACCCGGGCCTGCCCGCCCGTCCGGTAGGCGGCGGAGGCCGTCAGCACCGCCTCCCCCGGTGCCGCGTTCTGCGGCGGGGTGACGGTGACCTGGACCCTCCGGGTCGTCCCGGCGGGAATGCGGCCCACCGGCGCAGGGGCGGTCACCGACCAGCCGGCCGGCGCCTTCAGCGTCACCTGGACTCCGGTGGCGTCCCTGCTGCCCGCCGTCACGTCCACCGGCACGGTGGCCGGCACACCCGCGCCGACCTCCTGCGCCGGCGGCGACGACACCACGGCGGCGCTGCCCGGCGCCTTGCCGCCGAGCGCGCTCGCGCCCAGCAGCCGGAGGGAGAACGCCTTCGCGGTGCTCAGCGACGGGGTCTTGACCTGCACCACGCCGCCCCGGTCGGCCGTGTCGAACCACCAGCCGCGCGAGGCCGCGTCGAAGGCGGCCTTGGAGGTGTACTTCGGCAGCGCGGACCCGTCCAGCAGCAGACCGGCAGGCGCGTCACCGGTGTGCACGGTGAACTGGTACGGGCGGGCGGTCTGCTTGCCCTGGAAGGTTCCGTTGCTGGCTCCGACGTCGACGGTCACGTCGCCCGCGCCGGACGACGGGGCCTTGACGGTGACCTTCTGCCGCGCGTACTTCCCGGCCCGGCTCTGCCGGGTGACGCCGTCGTCCTCGTACAGCGTGAAGGACGACGTGCCCTGCGGGTAGACGTCCCAGGCGACCGGCGAGGCCGGGGTGCGGTCCTGGTAGGACCTGATGCCGGGCCACATCGGCACGGCGGCACCGGCCTTGACGAACAGCGGCAGCGTGCCCAGCGGCGCGCTGTAGCCGTTGACCGTGGTCGGGCCCTGGTAGACGCGGCCGGTCCAGTAGTCGCTCCAGGTGCCCTTCGGCAGATAGATGCCGTCGCGCACCGCGGTGTCCTGGTAGACCGGCGTCACGAGGAAGTCCTCGCCGGACAGGAACTCGTACTTCGCCGCGTCGGACGCCGCCTTCGGGTCGTCCGGGTACTCCAGCGCGAGCGGCCGCACCTGGCCGACCCCGGTGCGGTTCGCCTCGGCCGCGTAGGAGTACGTGTACGGCAGCAGCGACTCCTTGAGCTTGAGGTACTGGCGGTTGATGGAGGTGTACGGCTCCCCGTACCGGTAGGGCTGCTTGTCGTTCGCGGCCCAGCCGTCCATCGTCATCACGGCCGGCAGGAAGGACTTCCACTCCAGGTCGCGGGTGTAGGTCTTGGGGCTGCCGCCGAAGATGCCGTCGATGTCACCCGAGGTGTAGGCGAGCCCGGACATCGTGGCGCCCGCGTACGTCGGGATCTGCCAGCGGATGTACTCCCAGCTGCCGGACTGGTCGCCCGACCACTGCACGCCGCAGCGCTGCGCGCCCGACCAGCTCTCGGGAGCCCAGGTGAAGCCGCGGGCGTCGCTGTTGTCCTCGATGCCCTGGTAGGCGTCCTTGCAGCCGTCGAGGGCGAACTTGTAGCCGCCGCCGACCCAGGCCACGTCGAGCTTGGCGATCCGCTGGCCGGCCTTGACCTGGTCGGCGAGTTTGCCGATGCCGTCCTCGGTCCACAGGCCGGTCTTCATCTTGCGGTCCTGGAGACCGGCGGAGGTCTGCGGGAGGTTCTCGTAGCCGCAGCCGTAGCCGTCGTTGACGAGCATCCAGCCGTTCGGCATGTCGTTCTTGACGTAGTCGTCGGCGACCTTGAGGGAGTCCAGGGTGTGCCGCTCGCCCCGGTTGGCGTTGTGCAGATAGCAGTCGGAGTCGCCGACCTCGAGCCCGTACACGGGCGGCAGGAAGGGGCGGCCGGTCAGCTGGGTGTACTGGCCGATGACGTCCTTGGCCGACGGGCCGGCGAAGTAGTACGCGTCGAAGCGGTTCTCCTGCTCGGTCGTCGCCACCGGATCGGTGAAGGCGTACGTGCCGGGCGCATAGGTGTTGCGGAAGGCGCCGTAGCCGGCCGTGGACAGGTAGAACGGGACGGAGTTGGGGTGCCCGCCGTCGTTCCAGTTGTCGTCGACGCCGACCTCGACGGTCTGGCCGCGGTGCGAGGTGTTACCGCGGCCGTTCTGCATCCCGGCGCCGTAGAACTGCTCGGTGGCGCCGCGCTCCAGGGTCTGGGTGGTCCTGGTGCCGTTCCACGTCAGGCCCTTGGACTCGGCCCAGACCTTGGTGCCGTCGGCGCGGTAGAGGGCGAAGCGCAGCGGGGACTTGTACGCGCGCAGGGTGACCTGGGAGGTACTCAGCTCGTACCGGTCACCCGCGTCCCGCCACCGGGTGGCCGGCGCGGCGCCCTGCGGCAGCACGATGTCGGTGCCGGTGGGGTCGCTGAACTTCCCGTCGGGCGCGAGCTCCACACGGAACGTCTGCCCGGACACGAAGGTGACCCGGACCTCGGCCTGGCCGGCCGTCAGGTGGTAGACGGGCCCGGCGGCGGAGAATCCGGTCAGATTCCCGACGGTGGTATCGGCGGGCGCGGCGGCGTGCGCCGTACCCGGTACCGGGACGAGGAGGGCCACGAGCAGGCCCAGCATCACCATCAGCGGCATCGCAGACATTCTGCGATGTTCTTGAGCATTCCTGTGCATGAACACCTCTCCGGCTGCATCTGCGCGCAGTTGGAAGCAAGAAATGAGCAACTGCGAGCGTGTATAGCGCAGATGCCGTGCTCCTGACCAGAGGGCCGTCGGGTGCCGGGTCACCGCTTCCGGCGCGGCGGGCCCCGTTCCGCTGTCCGCCGGGCGCAACGAAACGGCCCCGGCGGCGATCCGCCGGGGCCGTTCGGTTGCGCTACGAGCTGTCGTACGGGCTGTCGTTAGAGGGCGACGCCCAGGAGTGCGTCGACCGCGCGGGAGACCACACCGGGCGCTCCCTCGTCCGTGCCGCCGGACAGGGCCTGCGAGGCGGCCCAGCGGTCCACCGCGGCGAGCGCGGCCGGTGCGTCCAGGTCGTTCGCGAGCGCCTCGCGGATCTCCTCGACGAGCGCCTCGGCCGGCGGCCCGTCGGGACGGGACACCGCCGCGCGCCAGCGGGCGAGGCGTTCGACGGCGTCGGCGAGCACGCCGTCCGTCCACTCCCAGTCGGCGCGGTAGTGGTGGGCGAGGAGCGAGAGCCGGATCGCGGCGGGGTCGACCCCGTCACGGCGCAGCTGGGAGACGAAGACCAGGTTGCCCTTGGACTTCGACATCTTCTCGCCGTTGAGGGCGACCATGCCGGCGTGCACGTACGCCTTGGCCATCGGGAACTCGCCGGTGAGCACCTGGGCGTGCGAGGCGCCCATCTCGTGGTGCGGGAAGGCGAGGTCGGAGCCGCCGCCCTGGACGTCGAAGCCCATCCCGAGGTGGTCCAGCGCGATGGCCACACACTCGATGTGCCAGCCGGGCCGGCCGCGGCCGAGGGAGGCGCCGTCCCAGCTCGGCTCGCCCTCACGGGCGGCCATCCAGAGCATCGGGTCCAGCGGGTTCTTCTTGCCGGGACGGTCCGGGTCGCCGCCGCGCTCCGCGGACAGGATCCGCATCGCGGTCGCGTCCAGCCGGGAGACCTGGCCGAAGTGCGGGTCGGAGTCGACGGAGAAGTAGGTGTCGCCACCCAGTTCGTAGGCGGCACCCAGTTCCAGCAGCCGTTCGACCAGCGGGACGATCCCGGGTATGGCCTCGACGGCGCCGATGTAGTGGGCCGGGGGGAGCATCCGCAGCGCGGTCATGTCCTCCCGGAACAGGGCGGTCTCACGCTCGGCGAGCGCGGTCCAGTCGTCTCCGTTGGCGATGGCCCGCTCCAGGAGCGGATCGTCGACGTCCGTGACGTTTTGGACGTACTGCACCTGACGCTTCGTATCGAGCCACACGCGCTGCACGAGGTCGAACGCGTTGTAGGTGGCCGCGTGCCCCATGTGGGTGGCGTCATAGGGAGTGATCCCGCAGACATAGATGCGGGCGACCGGACCGGGGTCCAGGGTTACCGGGCCACCGGTCGCGGTGTCGTGGAGGCGGAGGTCGCGGCCACTGCCGGGAAGGGCAGGGACGTCGGAAGCGGGCCAGGCATACATGAGATGAGCGTAACCGGACGTGGGTTCCGGAAACGAACCGGCGGCAGGCACGAGTGCGGATGGGCCGGATTGGCCGTCTTGACTTTTCCGCGCGCCGCCGCCCGGGAGGGTCGGCTCCGGGTCCTCGGCCCGACGGCTGTGCCGGCAGGGCAGACCTGCGGCTGGAGACTCCTAGACGGGCGGCCAGGGAATGGCCGGCCACTGGCCGCTCGGCCGCGGGTAGCGACCGGTGCGCAGCAGATCCGCCACTCGGGTGCCGACCGCTGCCACCTCGGCGTCGGTGAGCAGCTCCGCGAGCCGGGCGCCCAGCCCGCCCTTCAGGGCGTCGGTGAGGCGCCGGAGCACCTCGACGGCGTCCTCGGGCAGCGGTTCGTCCGCCCAGCCCCACAGGAGGGTGCGCAGCTTGTCCTCGGCGTGGAAGGCGATGCCGTGGTCGATGCCGTAGAGCCGGCCGTCCGGTGCGGGCAGCAGATGGCCGCCCTTGCGGTCGGCGTTGTTGATCACGGCGTCCAGCAGGGCGATCCGGCGCAGCCGCGGGTCGTCGGCGTGCACCAGCAGCGCGGTGCGGCCGCCGCCCACCTCGGCCCGGACGACCGCCTTCCAGCCCTCGCCCGGCTCGTCCTCCTCGACCAGGGCCAGCAGCTCCGGCGCCTGGCCGGACTCCTCGTCGGCCTCGTCGATCCACAGCTGGCACATGCCCTCGCCGTACGGGCCGTCGCGCAGCACCGTCGGTGGTACGAGGCTCCAGCCGGTGGCCTCCGAGACCAGGTACGCGGCCACCTCGCGCTCGGCGAGGGTGCCGTCGGGGAAGTCCCACAGCGGGCGCTCCCCGGCGACCGGCTTGTACACGCACTCGGCGGTCCGGCCGTCGAGGGCGACCTCGCAGTACAGGACGGCGTTGGAGGCGTCGCGCAGCCGCCCGCGCACGGTCAGCTCGCCGCGGGTGAGCAGCTCCATGGCGTCCCCGGCAGCGCCGGACGGGCCGCCGGGCGGGCCGGTGGTGTCACCCGGATCGCCGGACGTACCGGCGTCGCCGGTCAGGCCCCCCGCCGGTACCCGTTCTGGCGCGGGCATACGTGTCCTTCCGGGTCCAGGGGCAGGCTGCACAGCGGGCACGGCGGACGGCCCGCCGAGACCACGTCCAGGGCCCGCTTGGCGAAGGACCGGGCCTGCGCGCCGGTCAGGTGGACCCGCAGCAGCGGCGGGCCGTTCTCGTCGTCCTCGCGCAGCTCCTCGGCCGCTTCGAGGGTGGCGTCGTCGGCGTCGGGCTCGACCTCGACGAGCGCCTGGGCCTCCAGGACCATGCGCTCCTGGGTGCTGTCCCAGGCCAGCGCCATGGTGCCGACCCGGAACTCCTCCTCAACGGGACTGTCGAGCGGCGCGGTGTCGGCCAGTTCGCCCGGCGCGACCGCGGGCACGACGGTGCTGCCGCCGGTCCGCCGAACGACCTCGTCCAGCAGCTCGTCGATCCGTTCGGCCAGCGCCGCGACCTGCGTCTTCTCCAGGGCGACGCTGGTGGTGCGGCCTGCGCCGGTCGCCTGCAGGAAGAAGATGCGCTGGCCCGGCTCACCGACCGTGCCGGCGACGAACCGGTCCGGTTGTTCGTAGAAGAAGACCTGACGGGGCACGTCCTGCTCCGTTTGCTCGACTGTGCGGCTGCTCGACTGTGGGACTGCTCAGCTGTGGCGGTGCTCAGTTGCGGCTGTGCTCAATTGTTTGGGCTCAGTTATGGGTGTGACCGGCCGTTCCGTACCGCCGGACACGGTCCGGGGCGGCGGAACACTGCCGGTCCACCACCCTACTGCGGAAGCCGATCACGGTGTGCCGGTGCCACCACCGACCACCGCGTCCCCCGTCGTGCCCCCGGCGGCGTTTCCGCCTGTTTCCGACGCTTCGGTGGCCGCCGCGGACGGCGCGGGCGCGAGCCCGGTGAGGTCGCCGGTGTCGCCGAGCCGCAGCAGGAACGGCCGGTAGGCGGTGTAGCGGATCGCGGTCACCGAGCAGGGGTCGACGGCGATCCGCTGGAAGAGGTCGAGGTGCATGCCCAGGGCGTCGGCGGCGATGGCCTTGATGATGTCGCCGTGCGAGCAGATGGCGTAGACCGCGTCGGGGCCGTGGCTCTCCTCGATCCGCGCGTTCCAGTCCCGTACCGCGTCGACCGCGCGCGCCTGCATGGCCCGCAGCGACTCGCCGTCCGGTCCGGGGAAGACCGCGGCGGACGGGTGGCGCTGCACGGTGGCCCACAGCGGTTCGTCGGCGAGCTCGGCGAGCTTGCGGCCCGTCCAGTCGCCGTAGCGGCATTCGCCGATCCGGTCCTCGGTGTGAACGGGCAGCTCGGGGCGGGTGTCCAGCATCGGCTGGACGGTCTCCCGGCAGCGCTGCAGCGGGCTGGTGACGACGGCGGCCAGCGGCACCACGGACAGCCGGGCGGCGAGCTCGGTGGCCTGGGCGCGGCCGCTGTCGTCCAGGGCGACGCCCTGGCTCCAGCCGGCCAGCACTCCGTCGGCGTTGGCGGTCGACCGCCCGTGGCGGACAAGGATCACGGTGGGCATGCGGGCCAGCCTACGTCGGTGGTGTGACTTCGCCGGATCGCGGAAGAATAGCCCTCGTGATCGTGGACTGCGCCATCTACAAGGACGGGCACCGGACCGAGGGGCCCGACGACCTCTCCGATGCCCTGGACCAGGCGCGGGCGTCCGGCGACGCCTTCCTCTGGATCGGACTGCACGAGCCGACGGAGGACGAGTTCGACCTGGTGACCTCCGAGTTCGGCCTGCATCCGCTGGCCGTCGAGGACGCCCTGACCGCACACCAGCGCCCCAAGCTGGAGGTCTACGACGATTCGCTGTTCGTGGTCCTCAAACCGCTGGAGTACGACGACGCGGCGGCGACGGTCACCGCCGGTGAGCTGATGGTGTTCATCGGTGACGCCTTCGTGGTGACGGTGAGGCACGGCGAGGGCAGCGCGCTGGCCGAGGTGCGGCGGCGGCTGGAGAAGGATCCCGAGCTGCTGAAGCACGGACCGCCCTCGGTGCTCTATGTGATCAGCGACACAGTGGTGGACCACTACGTGGAGATCGCCTACGAACTGCAGGTGGACCTCGAGGAGTTGGAGTCGAGCGTGTTCACCCCGAATGCCGGGGACACGGCCAACACCGCGAGCACGATCTACACCTTCAAGCGCCAGGCACTGGAGTTCCGCCGTGCCACCGGTCCGCTGATGGACCCGATGGCCCGGCTCGCGGGCGGCGGGGTGCCGTTCGTCTCGGCGGCCAGCCGGCCGTTCTTCCGCGATGTCGCCGACCACCTGACCCGGGCGAACGAGCAGGGCGAGAGCCTGGACCGGCTGCTGTCCGACATCCTCGCCGCGCATCTGACGCAGGTGGGAGTGCGGCAGAACGACGACATGCGCAAGATCTCGGCGTGGGCGGCGATGGCCGCGGCGCCGACGATGATCGCCGGCATCTACGGCATGAACTTCGACCACATGCCGGAACTCCACCAGACGTGGGGTTATCCGGCCGTCATGACGCTGATGGCGGGCATCGTCGCCCTCCTGTACGGGTTCTTCAAACGGCGCGGGTGGCTGTAGCGGGGTGGGGCGGGTGGTTGCGGCCGGGCGGTGCGGGTGGCGGTGACCGTGTGGGGTGGCGGGCAGACTGTGCGCGGCGGGTCGCCGTGACCGTATGGGGCGGGTGCCCCGCGAGGCGTAACTCCTGGCCCGCTGAGGCGTTGTGTTTGCTGACGGCCGTGGCGGGGAAGACCCCCGAGCCCCCACCACGGCCGCAGATCCCAGCGATCCGGTCGAGCCTCCTCATCCCGCACTGTCCTACCTCCTGGGTAAGGTGCAACGGGGGCTGAGGGGCCAACGAGGCCGTGAATCGCGAAGCAGGTGGACATGTTCAGCAAGGCGACGAGGAGCCGCCCGACCACGCGCCGGTCGGGTCCGGCGGGGTCGGACTGGTCGCCGTACGAGCGGCTCGAGGACGCTTCCGACGCCTACTTCCTGCACGCGGACGTCGCGTTGGACGCGATCAGGGGGGTGCTCGGACGCCGCAAGGTCCTCGGTTTCACCCTGGAGCGGGTGGTGGATCTGACGGAGGCCGGCACGTCTGTCTGGCAGGAGGCGGCGGTCTGCGACGGCCGGCGGCTGATCCTGTGGCACAGCGAGGAGTTGGCCGACGACAGCGCACCCGGCGGGACCGTACTGGACTCGTCGGTGCAGGTGCTCCCGTTGAACTCCATCGGCCATGTCGGGATGCGGACGCTGGTCGGGAGGAACGAGCAGGGAGTGCGCGTCGACCGCGGGGTGTACCTGGTACTCGCGACATCGATGCCGCACGAGTTGAGCGCCGTGCAGGGCGATCCGGACTCGCCGGTCGCCGCCGCCCGCTTCCGTCCGGAGGCGTTCCGGTTCAGCAAGTCGCTCGACGACGGCGGACCGGGCCAGATAGCCCGGCTCGTCGCGTTCGGACGGCTGCTGGGGCGGCTGGTGCCCAGCTAGGGCGTGTTGCGAAAGTCCCGCCTGGCCCACGACGCCTGGCACGCGCCCTAGAACCCGACGGCCCTCAGGCAGGACGCCGGTCCGCCGCCGGGACCTGCATACCGGCCCCGGCCCTCCGCGGGACCGGGGCCGGTCCTCTGCCGGCTACGCGAGGCCCGCGCGCTCCATGGCCTCGACTCCCGCGCGCAGTGCGGCGACCCGCTCGTCGAGCGTCCAGCCGGCCGGGGTGACGGTCAGGGTGGTGACGCCGGCGGCCGCGTACTCCTGCATGCGGTCCGCGATCCGCTCGACCGGGCCGAGCAGGCTGGTGCGGTCGATCAGCTCGCGCGGGACGGCGGCCGCGGCGCCGTCCTTGTCGCCCGCCAGGTACTTGTCCTGGATCTCGGCGGCTTCCTTCTCGTACCCCATGCGCTGCGCGAGCCGGTTGTAGAAGTTCTGCTTCCTGCTGCCCATGCCGCCGACGTACAGGGCGGTGTAGGGGCGGAAGATGTCGGCGAGCGCGTCCACGTCGTCACCCAGCGCGAGCGGCAGCGTCGGACAGACGTCGAAGCCCTCGAGGGTCTTGCCGACCTTGGCGCGGCCCGCGCGCAGCGGGGCCAGCGAGGTGTCCTCCATGTTCTCGGCGGCGCAGAAGAGCGTCAGCGCGCCGTCGGCGATCTCGCCGGTCTGTTCCAGGTTCTTGGGGCCGATCGCGGCGATGTACAGCGGGATGTGCTCGCGCACCGGGTGCACGGTGAGCTTGAGCGCCTTGCCGGGGCCGTCGGGCAGCGGCAGCGTCCAGTGCTCGCCCTCGTGCGAGAGCCGCTCGCGGGCCATCGCCTTGCGGACGATCTCGACGTACTCCCGGGTGCGGGACAGCGGCTTGTCGAAGCGCGTGCCGTACCAGCCCTCGGAGACCTGCGGTCCCGAGACGCCGAGGCCCAGCCGGAAGCGGCCGCCGGACAGCGAGTCGAGGGTGGCGGCGGTCATCGCGGTCATCGCGGGGGTACGGGCCGGGATCTGGAAGATCGCCGAGCCGATGTCGATGCGCTCGGTCTGCGCGGCCACCCAGGAGAGCACGGTCGCGGCGTCGGAACCGTACGCCTCCGCGGCCCAGCAGACCGCGTAGCCGAGCCGGTCCGCCTCCTGGGCGACGGCCAGGTTGTCCGCATCCATCCCGGCGCCCCAGTAGCCGAGGTTGATTCCGAGCCGCATGCCGCTCCCCTTACTGATGAGTAACGTCTCTGTCACTCCGGACTTTAGCGCCATGGCGTGCTTCGCGCGCCTGTCGGGTTCGTCACTGCTGCCCAATCAGCCACTTCACCAGTAATCTCAGCGGTCATGGAACAGAGGCACCTCGGCCGCACCGGGTTGCGCGTGTCGCGGCTTGGCCTGGGCACGCTCACTTGGGGGCGCTACACCGGGGAACGCGACGCGGCCGACCAGCTGAAGACGTTCTGGGAGGCGGGCGGCACGCTGGTGGACACCGCCGACGTCTACGCGGACGGCGGCGCGGAGTACCTGCTCGGGCGGCTCATCGAGGAGTTCGTCCCGCGCGCGGATCTGGTGATCGCCACCAAGGCGGGCAGCGTGCCCGATCCCGACCGGCGCTTCGACTGTTCCCGCGGCCATCTGCTCTCGGCCCTCGACGCCTCCCTGCAGCGGCTCGGCACCGACTACGTCGACCTGTGGCAGGTGCACGCCTTCGATCCGGCCACCCCGCTCGACGAGACGCTGCAGGCCCTCGACATCGCCGTCACCTCCGGCCGGGCCCGGTACGTAGGGGTGTCCAACTACTGCGGCTGGCAGCTCGCCAAGGCCGCGACCTGGCAGCGCGCGGTGCCCGGCCGCACCCCGCTGGCGAGCACGCAGATGGAGTACTCGCTGCTGCAGCGCGGCATCGAGCGCGAGGTGCTGCCGGCCGCACTCGACCTGGGCATCGGGCTGCTGCCGTCCTCGCCGCTGGGCCGGGGCGTGCTCACGGGCAAGTACCGCAGCGGCACCCCCGTCGAGTCGCGCGGCGGCTCGGAGGAGATGGCGGCCTTCGTCGACCCGTACCTCGACGACACCGCCCGGCTCATCGTCGACGCCGTCACCACCGCGGCCGACGGGCTCGCCGTCCGGCCGATAGACGTCGCGCTGGCCTGGGTCAGGGACCGGCCGGGAGTGACCGCGCCCATCGTCGGCGCGCGCAACGCGCAGCAGCTGGCGCAGGCATTGTCAGTGGAGGCCCTTAGTCTTCCGGGTGAGATCTGCCAGGCGCTGGACGATGTGTCGGCGCCGCTGCACCGTTACCCGGATCACGACTGGAGCACGCTCTGAGCGAGCCCGGCCGGGGATCCGCCGCACCACGCCGCACCACGGAGGCCCACGTGACCGAGGACCGCACCGACCAGGACGTCGCGACGCCCGGCGCCGACGGGCAACCGCCCACGGCCCCCGCCCGCCTCGCCGAGACGGAGCGGGCCCAGGAGCGGGTCATAGACGATGCCGCCGCGCCGCTCGTCCCCGCCCCGGCCGCGCGGGCCGGCGCCCGTGCCAAGCCCGCGGTCGACCTCGCGGACCTCGCCGCCGCCATGCGCTCCATCGAACGCGGCGACAACCCCTCGGCCCCCGCCCCCAAGGGCGATGCCGCGGCCGCCCGCCGCAAGCGCCGCGACGCGATGGCCGCGGAGGCGGCGAAGCTCCAGGCCGCCGAGGCGGCGGCCGTGGCGGGCGTTCCCGTGCCTGGGGCGGAAGCTGCCGAGGGGGCCGAAGCCGCGGAGGGGGCGGAGGGTTCCGAGGGGGCGGACGAGGCGGCTGTCGTCGATGGTCCGGAGGCCGCTGCTCCGGAAGGTCAGGACGCCGCGGAATCCGCGCCTGCCGAGTCCGCCGAGTCCTCTGAGCCGCCCACTCCTTCGGAGCCTTCGGAGGCGGAGGCCGAGAGCACCGACGACGCCGAGGAGAACGAGGAGGACGAGGAGGACGAGCCCGAGGAGGTCGTCGACGCCGAACCCGTCGCGGCTGAACCCGTCGCGGCCCCGGCTCCGGCCGTCCCCGCTGAACGGCCTGTCCGGGAGCGGGCGGAACAGGAACCGATCCGTCTCGCGCGGATGCCGGTGGTGTACGACCCGGCCGCCGTCGAGGCGGTGCGGGCCGTGCTGGCCGAGGGCGGGGCGCCGGCGGAGCTGGCCGAGCCCGCGGTGGCCGCGCTCGGCGAACGGGCGGCGCAGGCGCTGCGCGAGGATCCGTGGCAGGTGTTGTCGCTGGCCGGCGTGCGGGTCGAGCACGCGGACGGCTTCGCGCGGGCGCTGCTCGGCGCCGACTGCGGGCCCGACGACGAGCGCCGCGTACGGGCCCTGGTCGTATGGCTGTTGGAGCGGGCCGCCGAGCAGGGGCACACGGCCCTCGAATCGTCCGTGCTGCGCACCGCGCTGGAGAAGCAGTCGGTCTCCGGCGCCGAGGAAGGACTGAGCGCCGCCATCGCCGAGGGCCGCGTGCTGGTGTTCCAGGACACCGAGGACGTCCCCGGGGCGAAGCCGGCCGCGGCGGACGAGGGGGACGAGGGGCCGCCGGTCCGGCTGCTGCTCGGCCTCGACCGCTACGCGCTCGCCGAGGAGAGCCTCGCGGACGGCCTGGACCGGCTGCTCAAGACCTTCGAAGGCGACGATCTCGACTGGGAGTCCGCCGCGGCCGCCACGTCGTCGCCGTCCGCCGCCGCGCTGGTCCGCGCCGCCGCCGTCAGCGGTCTCGTCACGCACACCGGCGGAGAGGCGGCCCGCGCCGAGCCGGCCGCGCTGGTCGCCGCGGCGCGGGAGCTGGGGCTGCGCGCGTACGCCGCCGCGTACACCGCGGAGGGCCGGCGACGGCTCGCCGCGCACCTCGGCGAGGACACCGCCGTCACCGTCGCCGGGCTGCTGTCCGGGCAGGAGGGTCCGGGCCGGGAGGCCGACGGGAGCCTGGCTCTGGACGTGCTGGCCGTACTGGACGCCCCGCAGCTCGACGTGGAGCTCTCGGCGACGCTCGTGGAGGCCGTTCCTGACGGTGCACGGCTGGTCCTCAGCGGCGACCCCGGGGTGCTGTGGTCGGCCGGGCCCGGCCGGGCCTTCGCGGATCTGCTGGCGGCGAAGACCTGTCCGCAGGTGGCGTCCAGGACCCCGGACCCGGGGCCGATCGGCGAGCTGGTGTCGGGGATCGGCATCGGGGAGCTGACGGCGGTGGAGGCTCCCGGTAAGGAGGTCGTCATCGTCCCGGTGCGCGACCCCCGCGAGGCGGTGCACCGCACGGTGCAGCTGGTCGCCGACTCGGTGCCGCGCGTCATCGGAGTGCCCGCCACGGAGACCCAGGTCATCACGCCGGGCCACGGCGGCGCGGTCGGCACCCAGGTGCTGAACGCGGCGCTCAAGGAACGGCTCAACCCCGGCCCGGGCCGGTTCGGCGGCTTCGACCCGGGCGACCGGGTGGTGTACGCGCCGGAGCCTGGCCTGACGCTGCCCGGCACGGTGCTGTCCGCCGATCCCGAGGGTCTGAACCTGGACTGCGCGGGCACCCGGGTCCTCGTACCGCGCGACCAGGTGGCGGCGCTGCGGCACGGGTGGGCGATGACGGCGCAGCAGTCCGCCGGGCTCCGCTGGCCCGCCGTGGTCGTGGTGCTGCCGGGCGACGCCGTGCAGGCGCTGACCCGTGCGTGGGTCTACACGGCCTTCGGCCGGGGCGAGCGCCACCTTTCGGTGGTGCAGGGCGCCGATCAGGGCCTGGCCCAGGCGGTGGCCGGCATTCCGGCGAAGGACCGCACGACCCGGTTGCGTTCGGTGCTGCGCGAGCAGGCGCGCGAGCAGGCGGCGGAGTGAGCCGCGCCGGGGCGGACGGAAACCCGTCCGCCCCGGCGCATGCTCCTGCTGCGGAGTCCGGCTCTTGTTGTCCGGGTCTAGTTGTCCGGGTCGAGGGCGCTCAGCTCGTCGTCGAAGACCGAGCTGACGTCGAACCGGCAGATGATCAGCTGGGGGTCGGCCTGATCGAACGGGGTGGCCAGCCAGTCCCCCGGATCGGTGGGCTCCGCGGCGGAGACCCAGAGGGTCGAGTCGCCCTCCTCGAGCCCGAACTCCTTGTGCCGCTGGGCGATCTCGTCGGGCTCGTACTCACCGAAGAGAATGCCGACGGCCGCGTTCACCCCGGTGTCCGGTCCGGAGTCGGCGTCGGCGACCCGCCGGGCCTGCAGCAGCAGCCGCTGCGGCTCCACGATGCTGTAATCGCGGCGGATCAGCACGCTGATCGCGGCAGGTTCATCGGAGCCCGCGTACTCGGGCAGCGTGTCACCGGACGGCACCTCGAACGGCGTGACCTCGTCATAGGCGTCGTAAAGCAGCTCGTCATAGGCCTCGGCGGCCGTGGCGAGGTCGTCAAAAGCGGTGTAGACGGCGGGGTCGTCCTCCCCCGTCCGGTTCTCGATCGCCTCAAGGTGGCGGTCCAGCGCGGCTTTGACCGCCTCAGCGGCGGCACGTACCTCGGCAACGGTGGGCTGCACGTCATCAGACATGGTGCAGACGCTATCCGCACCAGGGCGTTGCCCGCACAATAGATGCGATGCCGGAATACGAATTCACAGAGATGTACGTCCCCCGGGGTGTGTCCCGGAAGGACGCGACGCGACTGCTGACCGATCACGCGGAGTACGGCCACTGGGAGTTGGACCGGCTGCGCCTCTACCCCGACGGGAGCCGCCGGGTGCGGCTGCGCCGCCGGATCATCCGTCAGGTCAGAGCAACCTGGTGAGCTGATATCCACCCATAACGTATAAATGGGACCCCGCCGCCGCGGGGTCCCATCGAGCCGTGCGCCGAGCCGCGCGGCGGCCTTCCGGCCACCCTGCGGCTCTCCTGCCGTCAGCGACGGGCGGCGCGGTTACGGCGGTAGAGCATCCCGCCGCCGAGCAGCAGCGCGGCACTGGTCGGCAGCGCCATCCCGATCGAGCCGCCACCGGTGGCGGCCAGCTGAGCGGTCGGGTGGTGCGCGGCCGGAGCGTAGGGCGACGAGGGCCCACCCGGGTTGGAGTGACCGGTGCCGGGGTTGCCCGGGGTGCCGGGGTTACCGGGGGTCCCAGGGTTACCAGGCTGGCCGGGGTTGCCGGGCTTTCCGGGGTTACCCGGAGTGCCAGGGTTACCAGGCGTGCCGGGGTTACCGGGCTGACCCGGGGTGCCGGGGTTGCCGGGCTGGTCCGGGTTGCCCGGAGTCCCCGGGTGCCCCGGATTCCCCGGGTGACCGGGCTGGCCCGGATGTCCAGGCTGACCGGGGTGGCCCGGGTGGCCCGGAGTACCCGGGTTTCCGGGGTGCCCCGGAGTGCCCGGGTGGCCCGGCTGGCCCGAGCAGTCGTCGCCGTGCGGCGCGTGCCACTCCGTGTTCCCGCAGCCGTTGCCCATCGCGGGGTTGAGCCCGCCGATCACGGTGATG
Source organism: Streptomyces fildesensis (assembly GCF_016107395.1). Classification (GTDB taxonomy): domain Bacteria; phylum Actinomycetota; class Actinomycetes; order Streptomycetales; family Streptomycetaceae; genus Actinacidiphila; species Actinacidiphila fildesensis. Next base: position 13,233 of record NZ_JAAIKO010000053.1, on the reverse strand, counting down.
CTGTTGCCGCACGCGTTGACCGGGACGTCGACCGGAACCTGCGCCGAGTTGCCGGAGAGAACGCCGGGCGAGTGCGAGGCACCGCCGTGCGCCACCGCCCCGGAACCGCCTGCTCCGCCCCGTCCTCCATGGCCCGAGACGTTCGCGCAGCTGTTGCCCATCGCCGGGTTCAGCAGCCCGATGACGTTCGCCGTGTTCCCGCACAGGTTCACCGGTACATGCACCGGCACCTGCACGTTGTTGCCCGACCCGACGCCCGGCGAGTCGGACGTGGTGCCGACCGCACCCGAGTCCGCAAACGCGAAGCCGCTGCCGGCAGCGAGAACGCCGCCCGTCGCGACCACGGTGATCAGGCCCTTTTTCGCGACCTGTCGCATAGCCTTCCCTACCTTCGCTCTCAGTGAGGCCCCGGGGTCGCGGCCCCGGGAAGGGAACGGACGGCTGTGAAATCCTTGTCCGATTCCCCCATAAAGACCGAGGGGCCCCGGAGCGCGGAAATAAGCACTCCGGGGCCGGCCCGGTTCAGACCCTCAAGGGGTCGAACATGACGTCACTTGTTGACGCAGCTGTTGCCGAAGGCGGGGTTCAGCAGACCGATCACGGAGACCGTGTTGCCACAGGCGTTGACCGGGACATGGACGGGGATCTGGATCAGGTTGCCCGAGAGCACGCCCGGGGACTGCACGGCAGCACCCTGCGCGCCGGCATCGGCAACGGCCAGGCCCGCACCGGCGAGTACGAGACCACCAGAGACAGCAGCAGCAGCGACGATCTTCTTGATCATGGTTTCCTCCTAGTTCGAAATGCGGTCCCAGCCGCGGACCGCACAAGTCGTAACGACCCCGAAGGAAACGAGCTACGAAACTGCGGGAGCTTTCACCCGTCTCAGTTCGACTGACACAGGTGGTCGAATCATCAGCAATTTTCGATGAAACGGTCCAGCACTCGAACGCCGAACTTCAGCCCGTCCACCGGAACCCTCTCGTCCACACCGTGGAACATGCCCGCGAAGTCCAGCTCCGGCGGAAGCTTCAGCGGCGCGAATCCGAAGCAGCGGATTCCGAGGTCGTCGAAGGACTTCGCGTCCGTCCCGCCCGACAGGCAGTACGGCACCGCCCGCGCGATCGGGTCCTCGGCCTTCAGCGCGGTCTGCATGGCGTCCACCAGCGCACCGTCGAAGTCCGTCTCCAGCGCCTTGTCCGAGTGCACCGACTCGCGCTTCACCCGCGGGCCGAGGATCCGGTCCAGGTCGGTGAGGAACTCCTCCTCGTAACCGGGCAGGAAGCGGCCGTCGACGTGCGCTGTGGCCTGGCCGGGGATCACGTTCACCTTGTAGCCCGCGCCGAGCATCGTCGGGGCGGCGGTGTTGCGCAGCGTGGTGCCGATCATCTTGGCGATGCCGCCGAGCTTCGCCAGCGTCGCGTCCATGTCCTCCGGGTCCAGCTCGGTGCCCAGGGCGTCCGACAGCTCGTCGAGGAAACCGCGCACCGACTTGGTCATCCGCACCGGGAACTTGTGCCGCCCCAGCCGCCCGACGGCCTCGCACAGCTCGGTGATCGCGTTGTCGTTGTTGGTCATGGAGCCGTGCCCGGCCGTGCCGTCGACGGTGAGCCGCATCCAGTGCATGCCCTTCTGCGCCGTCTCCACCAGGTAGAGCCGCAGGTTCTCGTTGACGGTGAAGGAGAAGCCGCCGACCTCGCCGATCGCCTCCGTGACCCCTTCGAAGAGGTCCGGGTGCTTGTTGACGAGGTGCCGAGCGCCGTAGACGCCGCCCGCCTCCTCGTCCGCCAGGAACGCCAGCACGATGTCACGCGGAGGCCTGCGGCCGCTGCGCAGCCGGTCGCGCACCACCGCCAGCGTCATCGCGTCCATGTCCTTCATGTCGACGGCGCCGCGCCCCCACACGCACCCGTCGGCGATCTCGCCGGAGAACGGGTGGTGCGTCCAGTCGTCGGCGTTGGCCGGCACCACGTCGGTGTGCCCGTGGATCAGCAGCGCGGGCCGGGAGGGGTCCTCCCCCGCGATCCGGGCGACGGTGGACGCCCGTCCCTTGTGCGACTCGAAGATCTGCGGTTCGAGACCGACCTCGGCCAGCTTCTCGGCGACGTACTCGGCCGCGGCGCGCTCGCCGGGCCCCGAGTGATCCCCGTAGTTGCTGGTGTCGATCCGGATCAGATCCCGGCACAGGTCGACGACCTCGTCCTCACCGGTGATCTTCCTGTCGCTCCTCGCGCCCGAAATCGACTCGCTCACGCTGTCTCCTCGTCCCTCACGCACTCCCGCGCCCGCATCCGGCGACCGCGGCGGATTCCGCTCCCCATACTCCCCCGCCCGCCCCCCGCACCCAAGAGCCACCCGCCCCACGTCATGATCCCTTCACACCGGCACCCGTGATCGGGCCCCTGGGATCTTTGCTATGGTTTACCTCGTCGCCGCGGCCGAGAGGCCTGCGGTACACCCGGTCCGGGTGGCGGAATGGCAGACGCGCTAGCTTGAGGTGCTAGTGCCCTTTATCGGGCGTGGGGGTTCAAGTCCCCCCTCGGACACCACGTTTTTGATCATGTTGCGGGTCAGGACTCTTCCTGGCCCGTTTTTTTCGTCCGCGCGGCCGGACGCACCCTGCGCAGTACAGCGACGGGGCTGCGGGTATTCGGCCGAGCCTCGGGCCCTGGCCGAATACTCTCTGTCGTCAGCCGGTGATCCAGCAGTACGCTCTGTCATTTGCCGAGGTGGCTCACCTGTAGGTGAGCCGGTAACGGGGGGTTCTGGATGGTTGACGGGGAGCGGGCCTGGCGGCTCGAAGTACTGGCAGGCGGCGACACCTTGCGGCAGGAACGCCTCACGCGGGCGCTGCATGACGAGCTCGCGAAGGCCGACGGGGCAGCCGTCGGATTCCTGGAGGCCGGGCCGGCCACCGGTGACGGCCATAAGGGTGGGGTCGCCGGCGACGTGGCGTTGTGGGGCTCTATCGCCGCTGCCGCCCGACCCGCGTCCCAGGTCCTCATCGCCTTGGTCACGGAATGGTGTGCCAAGGAGCGCAACCGGAAGGTCGAGATGACCTACCGGGGCAACTCCGTCACGATCAGCGGGCGTCCGGACGAGATGCAGGAGCAGATGATCCGCGACTTCCTGGGGACAGTCCGCGAGGACGAAGGGAACAACGGGGAGAACGAGGCGGAGTGACCCGCCTCGTCCGCCGCAAGGCGCTACTGATCGGCAACGAGAACTACCACGACAGCCGGTTCGGACGGCTCCCGTCCACCCGGGCCGACACCTGGCAACTGCGCCAGGTTCTGGAGCACCGCACCATCGGTGCGTTCGCGTCCGTGAAGACGGAGACCGACCTCACCGCGGACGCCATGCGCTCCGCGATCAGTGAGTTCCTCGAAAGCTGCGAGTCCGACGAATTGGCCCTGCTCTACGTCTCGGGGCACGGCACCCGGCTCGTGCAGGCCCGCGGCGAGTTCTACTTCGTCGCCTCGGACACCGACTTCGACGCGGTTGCCGCGACCGGGGTGAGCGCCGGGTTCGTCAACGAGCAACTCGAAGGGTGCTGGGCCCCGCAGAAGATCGCCCTGATCGACTGCTGCCGGAGCGGTGGCTTCGCCATGGGTCTGCGCACAGTCGACGGACCCGCTCCTCCCTCCGCCAAATCCGGTGAGGCCGCGCCCCTGACCAGTCGGGGCGTGTACGTGCTCTCCTCGTCACGGGCGGGCGAGGACTCGTTCAGCGGTGCCGAGAGCGACGCCGGCGTCGAGCCCTCCGTGTTCACGGCGGAAGTCGTCGAAGCACTGCGTACCGGCAAGGTCGGCAAGGACGGGACCGGCGAGGTGTCGGTGGACGACCTGTTCCACTATGTGAACGGGCGGATGCGGGCCAAGGGCTCGCAGCAGATACCCGTCAAGTCCGCGCACGGTGTCGACGACCGCATGATCCTGGCCTCCTGCCCGCTGGGAAGCGCACCGTTGCTGGTGCCGCTGACGCGGCGGCCGCCCGCCGAGCCCGGCACGCCAGCGGCGCCAACCCGCACCGCCGGTACCTGGCCGACATGGGACAGCCTCCTGAGCTACTACCGGGAGTGTGTCCTGGCGGACACGACGGAGACCCCGCTCATGCCGGTCCGGGACGAGGGAACCTCGTACGTCTGCCTGACCGGAACCGAGCGGTTCCTCTCCGGCGATCTGGACGACGACGACTGCACCGCCGTGCCCCCCGAGGCGGCCGCGCTGGTCGACGCGGCGGCCGAGCAGGACGCGGAACTCTGGGCGGGCTACCCGGCAGTGGTCCTCAACGGCCTGCGTGACGGGCGGACCTGGCGGACGCCGAAATTCGCTCCGCTCCTGGTACGCCGCGTCGAGGCGGTCCAGGAGGCCGGCGAGGTCCGCCTCAAGCCGTACGGACCCGTGCTGCCGCACCCCAGGCTGGCTCGCGACTGGCTGGGGGTGGAGCAGGCGGCCGACCTTGTCGACACCTACCAGCAGACCTGGCACGCCGGGCAGCACGATCGGATGGCGGTCGAAGTACGCCAGTTGCTGAGCCAGGAGTACGAACTGCCCTGTGTCCAGGAGCCCCGGCCGGACCAGCTCGCCGACTGGATCGACATCCGTACCCCGGGCAATGGTGCCCGCAATGCCGCGGTCCTCTTGCTGGTGCCCCGCGACAGCAAGATCACTAAGAAGCTCCTCGCGGATTTCGAGAACATCTCCCGGAAGAGCGCGCAGATCAGGGCGACGGCGCTCGCCGCACTCTCCCCCCACCCCGCAGAACGCGCGGGACCGGCCGGGTCTCCCGCCGAACGGGACCCCGGTTCCGTACGGCTCGTAACACCGCTGCCGTCCAACGAGGCCCAGTCCGCAGTGCTGCGTTCGGCCATGACGCGCCGCCTCACGGTGGCCACCGGGCCGCCCGGCACCGGCAAGAGCCAGCTGGTGGCCAATCTCGTCGCCACCGCTGTGGCGGCCGGCCAGAGCGTGCTGGTGGCCTCCACCAACAACCAGGCCGTTGACGAGGTGTGGCGCCGCTGCGAGCAGCTGTCGCCGGGGAGCGTCGTGCGCACCGGTCCCGCGGGCGGCGACCCCGACTACGCGGAGGCCGAGGCGACGACGCTACGCCGGCTGATGGTCTCCCCCGCCCCCGCGGTAAACGTCACCACCGCGGGGATGGACGTCGACGTGGCGAACGACCGGCTCGACGCCGTCCGGCAACAGCTCGCCCGCTCGGCGCACACCGAGCGGGTGTTGCGCGGGGCGGGCGAGGACCGCGAGCAGCACGCCGCCAGGCTCCACCTGCCTGTCTCCGCGCTGCTCGGGCTCCTGGCAGCGGTGCGGGACCCGGGAGCCCTGGAGCAGAAGGCGACGCGGAGGGCCACCGCGCGCCTCTTCGGCGAATGGCGTCGCAGAAAGCTGCTGGCCCGTTTCGGCATCGCGGCCTTCGACGGCACCACCATGGACGCCTGCACCGCGCTCGCCGACTTCACCCGTGCCGAGCGGACCTGGCGGGCCGAACGCGAGCGGGCGGCGACCGGGATGGACGACGCCGGCCTCACCGCTGCTCTCGACCTGGCGGAGTCCGCCGTCCGCACCTCATCCGCGGCGTTGCTCGACAGCGCCGTGCAGGGCGCCGGCCGAGCGGGACATCAGCGCATCGCCGGGCTCCTGACCGCCCGTGACGCCGGTGGCAGCGACTGGGCCGCGGTACGAAACGCCCTGCCTGCGGCGCGGGGCTGGGCCGTTACCAGCCTCTCGGCACGGCGGTTCCCGCCGGATCCGGCTCTGTTCGACCTGGTCGTCGTCGACGAGGCCAGCCAGTGCGCGATCCCGCACGTCCTGCCCCTGCTGTTCCGGGCCCGCCGGGCGCTGGTCATCGGCGACCCTATGCAGCTCACCCACATCACCACGATCGACCCCGACGGGGAAGCGGTGATCCGGCGCGCGGCCGGGCTGCACTCCGACTGGCTGGAGAAGCAGCGCCTCGCCCACCGGCGCCACTCCGCCTTCCATGCTGCGGAGCGCGCGGCGGGCGGCAGCCTCCTCCTGGACGAGCACTTCCGCTGCCACCCGGACATCGCCGATGTCTCCAACCGCCTCTTCTACGAAGGCCGGTTGACCGTGCTCACCGACATCCGTGCCCGTCCCGCCCTCGGCCGCCGTGCGGTCATCTGGGCGCCGGTCACTGGCCGTGCCGTACGCCCGCCCTCCGGCAGTTCCTGGGTCAACCACGATGAGATCGACAAGGTGGAGGCCAGCGTCCGGCATCTGCTGGAGCAACTCCCGGACGGGACCGGGGCCACGATCGGGGTGATCACACCTTTCAAGGCCCAGGAGGAGGCCCTGAAGCGGCGACTGCTCCCGTACGGCGACCGGGTGCGCACGGGCACGGTGCACACGTTCCAGGGCGGTGAGCGTGACGTCATGGTCTTCTCCCTGGTCGCGGGAGACGGCATGCACCCGGGGGCGATCAGCTGGGTCGACCGGCAACTGAACCTCTGGAACGTCGCTATCACGAGGGCTCGATCGCACCTCATCGTCGTCGGCGATGTCGAGCTCTGGCAGCGCCGGGGCGGCGTGGGAGCCGCACTGGTGCACGCTGCCAACGCCACAGACAGCGACCTGGGTGCCGCTGAACCGGACGAGCTGCTCAAGCGCCTGTACAAGGCGCAGTCGGGTCGCCCAGGGGCAACGGTGCAACTCGGCATCTCCGTCAACGGCCACCCCGCTGACGCGATCGTACGGACGGACAGTGGCTCCACCGCCGTCCTCCTGGACCGGGGCCCGGACGAAGGCGCTGACGAAGCGCGGCATCTACGGCTGATGCTGCGGCGCCGCGAACTGCTGGACGCCGAACGGGTACCCGCCTGGCAGTTGTACGACGAACAGCCCTCGGGCGGACGTTGACACCGGCGGTCGTGCCACGGGCGTCGGCTCACGAGGCTTCGTCCCCCGTGGCGGAGGTGGCGAGGCGGAGTTGTTCCTCCGCCACGATCTGGCGGGCCAGGGACTGTTCGGAGATGTCGACGGCCTCGGGGGTGGACTCCGCGGTGTCGCTGCGGCGGGCGTAGGCGTCGAAGAGGCGCTTCTTGCCGTCGAGGATTTCGAGCATGCGCTGGTCGATGCTGTCGGCCGTCAGGAGGCGGTGGACCTGTACCCGGCGGATCTGGCCCATCCGGTGGGCCCGGCCGATGGCCTGGGACTCCATGGTGGGTTTGACCTGGGGTTCGCAGAGGATGACGACGGACGCCGCCTGCATGTTCAGACCGACACCGCCCGCCTGGATCTGGCTGAGCAGCACCGCGTGGCCGGGGGTGGCCGTGAAGTCGTCGACGAGTTGCTGGCGTGCGGTGACGGCGACGCTGCCGGTGATGGGACCGAGGGCCGCGTCGCCGAGGGCTTCCCGCACCGTGATCAGGACGTCGCGGAAGAAGGAGAAGACGACGACCTTCGCGTTGTTCTCCGCGGCCTCCCTGACGAGTTCCAGCAGGCGCTGGAGCTTCGCGGACTTCTCGGGGTCGGCGTAGGCGGCCCGTCGCATGGCCATGAAGTTTCCGGCGGTCACGGCCGAGCGGTAGGCGGCGAGGTCGGCGGCGGTGAACTCCTCCCACTCGTCGACCTGGATGAGCTCGGGGAGTTCGGTCAGCACGTCCCGCTGATTGCGCCGGAGATAGGCGGGGGCGACGGCGCGGCGGAACACCTCGGATCCGGCGACGGCGTCGCTGTTGCGGACATGGGGCACGAGATCGGGCTGGAGGTAGTGGACGAGGTTGCGGAACTCCTCGACCCGGTTCTCCATCGGTGTGCCGGTGAGGAACAGGACGTGGTCGGTACGGGCCGTCCAGCGGGCTACGGATCGGGAACGGCGGGCCGCCGGGTTCTTGACGTAGTGCGCTTCGTCGACCACGAGCATGCCGACCGTGGTCTCCTTCGGGACCTCCAGGGTGTTCAGGCCGTCGAACGTGGTGACGGCGACGTCACCGCACCGGAGCCACTCGTCCAGCGCGGCTTCGCGGTAGGGGCCGTGCACCCGGTACGCGTCCAGGGTGCTGCGGGATTCGATCTCCCGCGTCCAGTTGATCAGGACGCTGGCCGGGCAGACCACGAGAAAGTGCGTCTGCCCCTCCGCCTTGAGATGGGCGAGTGCGGCGATGGCCTGAATGGTCTTCCCGAGCCCCATCTCGTCGCCGAGAACCACCCGGCGCTGGGTGAGCGCGAATCGGGCCCCGAAGTCCTGGTAGCCGCGCAGCGAGACCCGGCGGTGGGTGTCGTCCAGCCGCTGGGCCCGCACCCGGCCGGAGATGTCGGTCGGCAGGAAGCCCTCGGCCGCGTCCACGTCCGGCGCCAGCCCGGCGATCTCGGTGAGCAGGCTGTAGTAGTCGGGTGAGCGGACCTGGAAGTCGATCCACGCCTCGTCGGCCGGAACCGGTGGCCGCAGCAGGTCCGTGGAGGCCTGGGCGAGCAGCAGCGGCGTGGCGTCGTCCGTGCACTGGACGAGAAGGGCGTCGATCGCCTGGACCGCGGCCTGTGCCTCCTTGCGGCCCGTCCGTCCGGCGAACAGCATGCGCAACCGCCCCCGGGCCGGCCGGGCGCCGGCCATCAGCGGGTCGAGTTCCCCGTCGATCCGACCGGCCGCCGCGACGGCCCGCGGAGTGTCCGGCCCGGCGTTCACCAGCTGGTTCAATGCCGTTACCAGCGCCGTCGTACGAGGATCGGCGCTCGCGTCGGGATCGATGCGGACGGTGACATGCTCCTCGACCGCCTCGGCGATCTGCCGCGCGGCGGCTATCGCCTGAACCGCGCTCTGCACACCGATCCCGGGGAGCTGCTCGAGCGCGTACCGCCGGGCGTCCAACACCTGCCGGACCGTGGAGTACCCGGCCTGCTCCAGAGCGGTCAGCCGCAGCCGTCCCTCGGTCACGTCCTTGAGCCGGGAGACCGGAATGCCGTCCAGCTCACGACGGACCAGCTCGTCCTTCAACGGAGTCAGGGCGCTCCGGACCGCGCCGCGGACCCGGTCGTGATCGGCGATCACTCCCCTGGCAGCCGCCATGAGGGCGTCAGCCCGCAGAAGCACCTCCCTGGCCCCCTTGCCGGCAGGCACCGCCTTCCGCTCCAACCCCACCCCACCCATGGCGCCCCTCGTGATCCGCCCGCTCCGGTCCCGTCACATGATTCACCGGCTCAGGGCTGTCCGGACGACTTATCCCGCATCACGTTCGCCGGCGTGCGGGGCGGTGGGGTGTTGTCCCCGCCCCCGGCGCGCGGGCTGCCCGCGACGCACGCGGTGAATGCGCCGCGGTCCGCCTGGGTCGGCAAGCTGTGGATTCCGGGCGGCCTGGCGCACGAGGTGGTGGCGTCGGGCAGCACCACGATGAGGTCGCTGTACTTCGAGCGGGGCCAGGGCCCGACCGGATGGACCGGTATCCAGCCCGTCGCGGTGGGCCCGCTGCTCACCCAACTCATCCACCAACTGGCCACCGGTGTGCTGCCCGCCCGCGTGCGCGCCGAGGCCGTCCTCATGGATCTGCTCGAACCGGTGCCCGTCGCCACCCTCGACGTGCCCCTGCCGCGCGACGGACGCGCCCGGGACGTCGCTCAGGCCCTGCTGAAACGACCCGGCCAACCACCGGACGCTCGCCGAGTGGGGCCGCACCGTCGGCGTCGGCGCGCGCACCCTGCTCCGGACGTTCGCCGCCGACACCGGCGTCCCCTTCGGGCGCTGGCAGACATCGCTGCGGCTGAGCGCCGCGCTGCACCACCTGGCCGCCGGCGAGCCGGTCAGCCGTGTCGCGTCCCTGGTCGGCTAAGACACCCCCAGTGCGTTCGTCGCCTTCCGCCGCGAGACGGGCCTCACCCCGGGCGCCTACTTCCGCACACCGCCGCGCGGCGAGTGAATGAGTCGGACGGGCAGGCCGGGTTACCAGGCGGCCGGGGCGTAGTCCTTGAGGAAGCAGCCGTAGAGGTCTTCGCCGAGTTCGCCGCGGACGATGGGGTCGTAGACGCGGGCGGCGCCGTCGACCAGGTCGAGGGGGGCGTGGAAGCCCTCTTCGGCCAGGCGCATCTTGTCGGGGTGGGGGCGCTCGTCGGTGATCCAGCCGGTGTCGACGGCCGTCATGAGGATGCCGTCCGTCTCGAGCATCTCCTGGGCGCTGGTGCGGGTGAGCATGTTCAGGGCGGCCTTGGCCATGTTGGTGTGCGGGTGGCCCGGGCCCTTGTAGCCGCGGCTGAACTGGCCTTCCATCGCCGAGACGTTGACGACGTACTTGCGGCGCGCGGTGGCCGCGGCCATCGCCGGGCGCAGCCGGCTGACGAGGACGAACGGCGCGGTGACGTTGCAGAGCTGGACCTCGAGGAGCTCGAGCGGGTCGACCTCCTCGACGCGCTGGATCCAGGTGTTGGTGGCGTCCAGGTCCGGTACGAGGCCGCCGGCGTCGATGGCGGTGCCGGCTTCGATTCGGGCCGGGGACGCGGAGCCGGTGGTCAGGGCCAGGGCGGTGATCGACTCGGGTGTCAGGGCGTCGTGGCCGGACGACGACGGGCCGGGCAGCGCGATCTGCGCGCCGCTGCCGAAGTGGCCCAGGACGGTGCGCGAGGGCAGCTCGCCTGCCGGCAGCGGGGCGAGTTCCGCGGCGACGAGCTCCGCGTAGGCGCGGGGGCTGCGGCGGACGGTCTGCGCGGCGTTGTTGATCAGGATGTCGAGCGGGCCCTCGGCGGCGACCTCGTCGGCGAGCGCGATCACCTGCGCGGGGTCGCGCAGGTCGATGCCGACGATCTTCAGCCGGTGCAGCCACTCCGGGCTGTCGGGCATCGCCTTGAAGCGGCGGATCGCGTCGTTCGGGAAGCGGGTGGTGATGGTGGTGTGCGCGCCGTCGCGCAGCAGGCGCAGCGCGATGTACATGCCGATCTTCGCACGGCCGCCGGTGAGCAGGGCGCGGCGTCCCGTGAGGTCCGTGCGCGCGTCGCGGCGGCTGCGGTTCTCCTTCGCGCAGGGCGGGCAGAGCTGGTGGTAGAACGCGTCGACCTCGACGTAGCGGGTCTTGCAGACGTAGCAGGAGCGGGGGCGCTCCAGGATGCCGGCGATCTCCTGCGTCACGGACGTCGTGAGCATGTTGCCCAGCGTCTCGTCGTCGATGCGGTCGGCCGCGCCGGTGGCCGTGGCCTCGGTGACGGCCTTGTCGTTCGCCGTCTTCGAGGCGCGGCGCTCCTGGCGGCGGCGCTGCTTCACCGTGCGGTAGATGCCGGCGGTGGCGCGCCGGACGGCGATGGCGTCGGGGTGGTCGACGTCCAGCTCGTCGAGCTCCGCGAGGACGCTCAGGCAGAGCTCCAGGCGCGCCGGGTCGATGCCCGTCGAATCATCGCGCCGGGTTTCCGTCTGCTCACTCGCTGTCATGCCGTTACTGCCTTCTGGATTGTCTGTTCCGCCCCGAGTCCACCCGAGTCAGGCGGAACTCTACGTACGCACGTGTAGCACCACCAAACTCGAGGCCGTCGGCGGCCCCTGGATCTACCGTCGGTGTCCGGACCGGCACTTACCGTTGCCACGCAGGTGCATGGCCCCCGCGTCCGGCCCCGCGTGCGGCCCGCCTCCGGCCACGTCCGGCCCTTGAGACGGGAGCCCCGGAGGCGGGAGATAGTCTCGGGACGTTCGTTCTCTCCCTGGAGGCCAGTTGAGCGCCAGCAGCCCGCTCACCGTCCCTGACGACTCTCCGTTCGGCGTACACAACCTGCCGTACGGCGTCTTCACCACCGCCGACCGGCCGGAACAGCGCCGGATCGGTGTCGCCATCGGTGACCACGTTCTCGATGCGGGCGCGGCGGCCCGCGCGGTCGGTGCGCTCGCCGAACCCGGATTCGCCGCGCTCGACGCCCCCTCGCTGAACCCGCTGCTGGCCGCCGGCCGGCCGGTCTGGACCGCGGTGCGCGCCGCGGTCACCCGGTGGCTGACGGACGAGGCCCTTCGTGCGGCCGTCGAGCCGTGCCTGGTGCCGCGCGCCGATGTCACCCTCCACCTGCCGTTCGAGGTGGCCGACTACGTCGACTTCTACGCGTCCGAGCACCACGCCACGAACCTCGGCCGGATCTTCCGGCCGGGCTCCGAGCCGCTGACGCCCAACTGGAAGCACCTGCCGATCGGCTACCACGGCCGCTCCGGCACGATCGTCGTCTCCGGCACGCCGATCACCCGCCCGTCCGGGCAGCGCAAGGCCCCGGCCGACCCGGTTCCGGACTTCGGCCCGTCCCGCCGCCTGGACATCGAGGCGGAGCTGGGCTTCGTCGTCGGCACGCCGACCGAGCTGGGCAGCCCGGTCGCGCTCGCCGACGCCGCCGAGCACGTCTTCGGCGTCTGCCTCGTCAACGACTGGTCCGCCCGTGACCTCCAGGCGTGGGAGTACGTGCCGCTGGGCCCGTTCCTCGGCAAGTCCTTCGCCACGTCGGTGTCGCCGTGGATCGTCCCGCTGGACGCCCTCGCGCAGGCCCGCACCACCCCGCCGGAGCGCGACGTCGAGCCGCTCCCGTACCTCGACGACCGGGACGCCGCGGCCGAGCCGTCCGGCTTCGACATCGCCTTCGAGGTCCGGCTCAACGGCCATGTCGTCTCGCGCCCGCCGTTCGCCGCCATGTACTGGACGTACGCGCAGATGCTCGCGCACATGACGGCCAACGGCGCGTCCCTGCGGACCGGCGACCTCTTCGCCTCCGGCACCATCAGCGGTCCCGAGCGCGAGACACGCGGCGCGCTCATCGAGCTGACGTGGAACGGCCAGGAGCCGCTCAAACTGGCGGACGGCAGCGAGCGCACGTTCCTCGACGACGGCGACGAGGTCGTCATCACCGCGACCGCGCCGGGCCCGAACGGAACCCGCATCGGCTTCGGCGAGGTGGCGGGACACATCGTGCCCCGCCCCACCGCCTGACGGTCACGGCCTGACGGTCTCCGCCTGACGGACTCCGCCTGACAGTCACGGCCGCTGGGCCGTCCGACCGCACACAAGCGCCCGCTGGACGTCGTTCCTACGATGTCCAGCGGGCGCTTTCCGCTGCTGGGCGTGTGCCGTCTGCGCCGCGTGGTCCTTGAGCGGGCCCTGCCTAGGTCTGCCGGTGCTGTCCGGCTCGTTCACCGCGGTGCTGTCCGGCTCGTTCAGACGGTGGTGTCCGGCTCGTTCAGACGGTGGTGGCGGTGCTGGTGGCGAGGGTGTCGTCGAGCCAGTCGTAGATGCGGGCGAGGGACAGGCGCATGGCGCCG
>NZ_JAAIKO010000052.1 GCF_016107395.1 Streptomyces fildesensis | reverse complement strand
GTCGTGACGACCGTCCGTCCGGTGGTTTCCGCTCCGGCGGCGACCGCCCGACCGGCGACCGTCCCACCGGCGACCGTCCCACCGGCGGCCGTTCCTTCGAGCGCCGCGACGACCGTCCGTCCACCGGTGGCGGCTTCCGCTCCGGCGGCGCCGACCGTCCGGCCTTCAACCGTGACCGCCGCGAAGAGCGTCCGGCCACCGGCGGCGGCTTCCGCACCGGCGACCGCCCCGTGAACCGCGACCGCCGCGACGAGCGTCCGGCCGGCCGCACCTTCGAGCGCCGTGACAGCCGCCCGGGTCAGACCGGCACCGGCTCGATCGACCGCAAGCCGCGCTGGAAGGCCAACTGACCAGGCCTGAACCTGCCTGACCGAACGGGCCCGCCCGATGCCATTGGCATCGGGCGGGCCCGTTTTTCGCGCATGGTGTGCCCCCAGCAAGGGAATTGCTGGGGGCATGACAACTGTGCAGAAGGATCAGCAGGACCAGCCGGATCCCCCCGAGGGATCCGATGAGGAGCGCCTCGCCCAGCTCGGCTACACGCAGGTGCTGGCGCGGCGGATGTCGGCGTTCTCGAACTTCGCGGTGTCGTTCACGATCATCTCGGTGCTGTCCGGGTGTCTGACGCTGTACATGTTCGGCATGAACACCGGTGGCCCCGCGGTCATCATGTGGGGCTGGGTGGGCGTCGGGCTGATGACGCTCGTGGTCGGGCTGGCCATGGCGGAGGTCTGTTCGGCGTATCCGACCTCGGCCGGGCTGTACTACTGGGCACGGGCGTTGGCGCCCGAGCGCAGTGCCGCCGCCTGGGCGTGGTTCACCGGTTGGTTCAATGTGCTGGGGCAGGTCGCGGTGACCGCGGGCATCGACTTCGGGGCGGCGAGCTTCCTCAACGCCTATCTGACGCTGCAGTTCGACTGGCCGGCCACCCCCGGGCACACGATGCTCCTGTTCGCCGGGATCCTCGTCCTGCACGGCGTCCTCAACACCTTCGGGGTGCGGATAGTCGCCCTGCTGAACGACATCAGCGTGTGGTGGCACGTGATCGGCGTGGTCGTCATCGTCGGGGCGCTCGCGATCGTCCCCGACAGCCACCAGTCGGCGTCCTTCGTCTTCACCGAGTTCGTCAACAACACGGGCTGGAACAGCAGCCTCTACGTGGTGCTGATCGGCCTGCTGATGGCGCAGTACACCTTCACCGGCTACGACGCCTCCGCCCATATGACCGAGGAGACCCATGACGCGTCCGTCGCCGGACCGCGCGGCATCGTCCGGTCCATCTGGACGTCCTGGGTCGCCGGCTTCGTACTGCTGCTCGGCTTCACCTTCTCCATCCACAGCTACAGCGGCGCCCTGGACAGCGACACGGGCGTCCCGCCCGCGCAGATCCTCATCGACGGGCTCGGCGCGGCCGGCGGCAAGGCCCTGCTGCTCGTCGTGATCGTCGCGCAGCTCTTCTGCGGTATGGCGTCCGTCACGGCCAACAGCCGCATGATCTACGCGTTCTCGCGTGACGGCGCCCTGCCGTACTCCCGGGTCTGGCACCGCATCAACGAGCGCACCCGGACGCCCACCAACGCCGTCTGGCTCGCCGCCTTCGGCGCGATGCTGCTCGGCCTGCCGTATCTGATCAACCCCACCGCCTACGCGGCCGTGACGTCGATCGCCGTGATCGGTCTCTACATCGCCTACGTCATCCCGACGTTCCTGCGGTTGCGCAAGGGCGACGCCTTCGAGCGCGGGCCGTGGCACCTGGGGCGCTGGAGCCGGCCGATCGGGATCTTCGCGCTGGGGTGGGTCGCGCTGATCACCGTGCTGTTCATGCTGCCGCAGGTGAGTCCCGTCACGGCGAAGAGCTTCAACTACGCACCGGTGGCGGTCCTCGTCGTCCTCGGTTTCGCCGCCGCCTGGTGGCTGGTCTCCGCCCGTCACTGGTTCCTCAAACCGGCCACCACGGGGGACACGGCCGGGCCCGGCACGGGTGGCGGTCCCGGGGCCGACACGCCGACCGGCTGATCCGGGGCGCGGTCCGGGCGCAGATCATCCGCAGCCGATAAGACTCGGACCTGCGCCCCTCGCCGGGCTATGCTGCGGGTTGCGGGCCATTAGCTCAATTGGCAGAGCAGTGGACTTTTAATCCATTGGTTGTCGGTTCGAGTCCGACATGGCCCACTGTGAGAGCCGCAGGTCGTCCCCGGATGACCTGCGGTTTCTCTGTGTCGGGGTGGCTGGATCCGGTCCTGCGGGCGCCGGCGGCCCGGCCGTGCGGGGCCGCACCTCCGCCGCCGGCCCTTCCTGCGGCTGACCGGCAGCGATGCGGCGCGGACCCCGGTCCGCGCCCGGCTATGCTGGGAGGAACAACGGGCCGTTAGCTCAATGGTTAGAGCAGTGGACTTTTAATCCATTGGTTGTGGGTTCGAGTCCCACATGGCCTACCCGCAGGCGTACCGGTCTCGCCACCGGCGTCCTGCGAGAGCGCCCCGGTCGGGTTTCCCGACCGGGGCGCGCCTCTGTCCCCGTCCGGTAGGGGCTCCGACGGGGGTCCGGTGGGGCCTCGGGTGGGGCCTTTGCCCACTTCGGTAGGGTCTTGTGGCGTGACCTACATAGTGGTGTTGTTCGCGCTCGTCGGCGCCGGCATGTTGTTTTCCGCGATCGAGCGGAAGGTCGACCGGGTCGAGCGGAGGATCCGGCTCATGGAGCGCCGTCAGGAGTTGATCCTGCGTCACCTCGGTATCGAGGAGGTGGACGCCCCCGACCTGCGGGAGATCAACGAGCTGGTGCGGCAGGGGAAGAAGATCCAGGCGATCAAGGCCTACCGCGAGCTCACGGGCGCCGGGCTGAAGGAAGCCAAGGAAGCGGTCGAGCGGCTGCCCGGGAACGTCTGACCTGCGGGGGAGCGCCCCCGCTGCGTCCTGCGGTGGAGATTGTCAGGGATGCCGCTAGGGGGCGGGGTAGGGATAACCCCCAGGTGCAATGGGGCATGAGCCGGATGGGTCGGGGTCCCCCGGTGCGGCAAAGTCAGTGACACCCGCCACTGACAAGGAGTTCGACATGGCCGCCACCTCGGTACCAGCCCCGGTCACCACCGGACCGTTGGCGGCCTTCGTGCGCTTCGTCGTCTGCGGCGGGGGAGTTGGGCTGCTGTCCAGCGGGGCGCTGCTGCTGGTCTCCGGTCATGCGCCGATCGCGCTGGCGAACGCGGTGGTGACCGTCGTGTCCACCCTGCTCGCCACCGAGCTGCACGGCCGCTTCACCTTCCGGGCGGGACACGCGCGGCCGGCCGACCACCTGAAGTCCGGCCTCACCGCCACCATTTGCTACCTGTTCACCACCGGCGCCCTGCTCGCCCTGCACGCGGTCCACCCGAACCCCGGGCCGCTGCTGGAGCAGAGCGTCTATCTGTCGGCGTCCGGCCTGGCGGGCATCGGCCGCTTCGTGGTCCTGAAGGTCATGGTCTTCGCGACCGGCTCCAAGGCCGCGGCCGGCACCCGCCCGGTCGGCAGGAAGGTCCTGCTGACCCGCCGGGCGGTCACCGTCGCCGCGTAGTCGCCTCAGGCCCGGCGGCGCCGGGCCGGGAGGGTCGTCACGGCGAGGACCAGGGCCACCGCGATCAGCCCGGCGCCGACCGTGAAGGCGAGGTGGTAGCCACCGGTCAGCGCCGCGGGGGCGGACCGTCCGGCGCTCAGCAGGTGGGCGGTCCGGGAGGTGGCGAGGGTGTTGAGGAGCGCGAGGCCGAGCGCACCGCCGATCTGCTGGGTGGTGTTGAACAGGCCGGAGGCGACACCGGCGTCCCGTTCGGTGGCACCGGACATGCCGAGCCCGGTCAGGGCCGGGATGGCCAGCCCGAAGCCGGCGAGCGACAGCATCACGGGCAGCAGGTCGACGAGGTAACTTCCGTGCACGGGGACCCGGCTGAGCAGCAGGAGACCCGCGAGCAGCAGCGCCAGACCGGACACGACCATCGTGCGTTCGCCGAACCGGCCGGTCAGCCGGGCCGAGAAGCCGAGCGAGACGATCCCGATCACGACGGCGGACGGGAGCATGGCCAGCCCGCTCTTCGCGGCACCGTAGCCGAGCACGTGCTGCATGTAGAGGACGACGAGCACCTGGAAGCCGAACAGCGCGGCGATCATCAGGACCTGGATCGCGTTGGCCCCGGACACCTGGCGGGAGCGGAACACCCGCAGCGGCAGCAGCGGGGCGGCGGCCTTCGCCTGGCGGAGGACGAACCCGGCGAGCAGCGCGGCGGCCAGGGCGCCGAGACCGAGGGTGCGGGCCGAGGCCCAGCCGTTCTCACCGGCCTGGACGATCGTGTAGACACCGAGCATCAGACCGGCGGTGACGAGGGCGGCGCCCGTCGCGTCGGCCCCGGAGCGCAGGCCGAGGCCGCGGTCGGGGACGAGGGTGCGGGCGGCCAGCACACCGGCGGCGACGCCGATCGGCAGATTGATGAAGAAGATCCAGTGCCAGCTCGCGGACTGGGTGAGAACGCCGCCCAGCACCAGGCCGATCGAGGCCCCGGCGGCACCGACGAAGCTGAACGCGCCGATCGCCTTGGCCCGTTCGCGCGGCTCGGGGAAGAGCGTCACGATCATCCCGAGGCTCACCGCGGACGCCATCGCGCCGCCGACACCCTGGACGAACCGGCCGGCGATCAGCAGCTCGGGCGAGCCGGCCACCCCGCACAGCAGCGAGGCGGCGGTGAAGAGGGTGATGCCCGCCAGGAACATCCGCTTGCGCCCGATCAGGTCGCCGAACCGTCCGGCCAGGAGCAGCAGACCGCCGAACGCGATCAGGTAGGCGTTGACGACCCAGGCGAGGTCCGGCTGCGAGAAGCCGAGGTCGCTCTGGATGGCGGGCAGCGCCACGGTCACGATGCTGCCGTCCAGGATGACCATCAGCATCCCCGCGCAGAGGATCGCGAGGGCCAGCCAGCGGGACCGGTCGTGGGGCGGGGTCCGCGGATCCGGATGCTGCTGGGTCGGGCGCTGGGTCCGGGTCCCGGTCCGGGTCTGCGGTGTGGATCTCGTCAGCGGCATGAGGGCGTCTCCCTGCTCGGGTTGGTCGAGGCATGCGCGGCGTTCGCGGGCGTTCGAAGCCACAAGAGAGACGCTAGCAGATAGTTTTGTAATAGACGATATCTTTCAGAACTAGATCCGGGCCTCCCGGGCCCGCCGGACCGGACGTGGTGATTCCACGGGGGTGGCCAGCCGGCCCTCGGTCAGCCGCTGCAGGGCGGCGGCGAACACCTTCCGCTCGCCCTCCGGAAGCGTGCCGAGCACCTCGCTGTGGATGCGGTCGATGATCGCCAGGCCGTCGGTGATGTGCTGGACGCCGGCTTCGGTGACCGAGATGATCCGCGCCCGGCGGTCCGTGCTCGAAGGGCGGCGCTCCGCGAGCCCGGCCTTCTCCAGCTCGTCCATCGTCACGACCATCGTGGTCTTGTCGAGGTCCGCGAGCTCCGCCACCTGCGCCTGGGTCAGCTCACCCGGCAGCGCGTGGGCCAGTACGCAGTGCAGCCGCGGCGAGCTGTCGATCTCGGCGAGCGCCGCCGTCAGTTCGGTGGTGAGCACATGCGCGATGTGCTTCAGCTGGAACGTGAGGTCCGGGACGCTGCGGACCGGCGGGGTGGGCCGGTGCGCGTCCGGAGTCGCTGTGGGTGCCATGACGCGAGGGTAACAAAACTCGTCCTGTACGGGATCGTCCCGTAGGGGACGACATGGCATGGGTGGGGTCTCGAGGGCCCCGAGCCAACAGGGCCCCGGGCTAGCAGGGCTGCCGCCACGCGTCGAGGTTCAGGTGCTTGAGCATCGAGCTGAGGCGGAGCCGCCGGGCGGTCGGACAGAACTCCGTCGTCGCCAGGGAGTACTCGGTGTGGAACACCGCCTTGCCCGCCGTGATGAACGGGGTCAGCTCGTCGCACTCGTCGTTCTGCGCGCACTCCTCGTTGACGGCGAAGTCGAAGTCGCCGACCAGCTCCGGGATCTGCTCCAGGTCGTTCTTGAGGCCGACCGACATACCGCGCTCATGGGCGAGCCCGGCGAGCATGCGGTTGTACGCGAGCTGGTCGGCGGCGGTCAGCGGGAAGCCGGTCCGGTTGGTGTAGGCGTCCATGAGATCGGGCTCGACCCCGTCGAAGCCCTTGGTGCGGCACATGTCGAAACGTTGCGCCATCAAGGGGCGCAGCAGGTCGAGGCGGCGGATGTCCAGCCACCGCTCGCCGCTCCAGCCGTTGCCGAGGCCGAGGAGGGCGGTGGGGAACGCCACCCGGTCGGGGCGGAAGTTCTCCCAGGCGCCCGCGTTGACGTAGCAGATCACCTTGCGGCCGGCGGCGTGCAGCCGGGCGACGGTGGCGGCGTCGTTCTCGAAACCGTCGATGTCGTAGACGGGTACGTCGACGCTGGTGTCGACCTTGCCGCTGAGCTGCCACTGCCAGGCGGTGCCGGGAGGCGGCCGCCAGCGGTCGGACGGCGGGGCGGGGATGGGTGAGGGGATGGAGGAGGGGATGGGGGAGGGGCGGTGGTGGTCCGGGCCGGGATCCGGGCCCGGATCGGGATCGGAACCGCAGGCGGCGAGCAGCAGAACGAGGAGCGGGAGAAGAAGCGAAGGGAGGAACGAGGGGAGGAACGCCGACGGCCGGGAGCCGGTGCCAGACCTGCGGATCAACGGTTCTCCTCCTGCTGGTGCCGATGCCGCCCCCGGAGCCCGGCGACATCGGTGAGGTCCGGGGGCGTGAGGTCCGAGGACATGACGTCCGGGGACGTGAGGTCCGGAGACACACCCTGCCAGGGGTTGGCGCCGCTTCCCGGGACCGCGCAGTGCACGGCCGCGCCGCGCAGCCGGGCGGTACGGGAGGCGAGGCCGCAGAGCCTGGCCGGGACGTCGTACACGAGATGGCAGAAGCGGTCCGCCGGATAGGTACTCGTCCAGGCCGGTACGGCCGCCGCCGCGCGGTACGTCGCCCAGCTGCCCTCGAACGTCACCAGCAGATCGGCGAACTCGGCGTACCCGGGCGCGGGGTGCACGCCCGGGTTGAGGACGACCGTCCGGGAACCGCCGGCCCGCGCGGTCCGCGCGGTCCGCGCGAGCCAGCGGTAGTAACTCAACAGCCCGGCGTCGGGCGCGGCCTGGTCGAAGAAGACGCCGTCCGTGCCGTACCACTTGCGGTGGTGGCGCAGGTCGGCGACGACCGCGTGGGTGGGGCGGCGGCCGTACGCGGTGTCCACGTATCCGAGGACGCGCACGCCCGCCGCCCGCAACTCCTCGGCCACCGCCACGAAGGCGGGGTCCCGGACCGTGCCCGGCCCGTCGGCGACGTTGAGCACGACGCCGTAGAGCAGGTCGGCGGCCCCCACCAGCGTCCGCCAGGCGCCGGGGTCGACGGCCGGGTGGACGTAGAGCGGGACGAGGAGCTTTCCGTCGCTCATGGCGCGGCCGTGACGCCGGCCGTGACACCGGACGGTGCCCTGGGCGGAACGGCTACCGGTGCGCCCTCGTTCCACAGGTCCGCGAGCGACTGCGCGAAGCTGAACTGGGGCCGCCAGCCCAGGGCCGCGGCCGCCGCGGAGATGTCCGCGCGCTGCCAGGACACCGCAGCCGAACGGTGCGACCCGGCCCCGCTCTCCTCGACCCGGCCCCGGAAACCGGACGCGGCGACCAGCCCGTCCGCGATGGCGCGCACCGGGGTGGCGCCGCCGCCCGCGATGTTCAGGATCCGCGGCAGCGGCCCCGGGGCCATGGCCGCGAGGACGGCGGCCCGCGCCACGTCCCGTACGTCGACGTAGTCGCGGTACGCGGAGAGATCACCGACGCGGATCACGCCCTCCGCACCCTCCGGGAGCACCCGGCGCAGTTCGGCGACGAACCGGCCCGGCAGGCTCGCCCCCGGCGATCCCGGGCCGATCGGGTTGAAGACCCGCAACACCGTGGCGTCCAGGGCGGATTGGGCGACGATGAGCGTGCCGGCCAGTTTCGTGGCCCCGTACGCCCCCGGCGGCCGGGTCGGTGCGGACTCGTCGATGGACCGGCCGGGGGCCGTGGCCCCGTACTCCCCGGCAGAACCGAGGTGGACGAGACGGGCGGTGGGCGCGGCCCGCCGCAGCGCCTCGCAGAGGACGGCGGGTCCACGGGTGTTCACCTCCGCGAGCCGCAGCGGGCTGTTGCCCACCGAGCCCACGCAGTTGACGACGGCGTGTGGACCCAGCGCCCGCAGCGCCTCGGTGAGCGCGTCGACGGAGATGGTGGTGAGGTCGATCGGCAGGCCGTCCACCAGGGCAGGTGGGGAATCGGACGGGAGGGCGGGCGGGGAGACCGGGGTGGACCGGCCGGCGCCGAGCACCCGCACACCCGGGAGGGCGCGCAGCTGCCCGGCGACGTGGGCGCCGAGGAATCCGGTGGAACCCAGACAGAGAATGCGTCGCATGGCGTCGGGTCACGCCCCCTTGAGCAGCAGTCCGCGGTGGGTGGTGAACTCGGCGTTGGCCCGGTCGTAGTCGTCGGGACGTCCGATGTCGAGCCAGTAGCCGTCGAACTCGTAGGCGCTCGGCGGGGTCTTCGCGTTGAGCAGGTCGAGCACCACCTCGTCGAAGCCGAGCGGCAGCCCGGGTGTGTAGTCCAGGAGCGTGGAACGGGACAGGCCGTACACGCCCATCGAGACCCGGTAGTCGATGCTCGGCTTCTCGGTGAAGGCCACGACGTTGCCCGAGTCCGTGGTCAGCACCCCGAAGTCGATCTTCACCTTCCGGGCGTAGGTGGCGATGGTGAGCGGGCTGTCGGCGGTCTCGTGGTGCCGCAGCACGTCCCCGAAGTCCAGGTCGGTGAGGATGTCGCCGTTCATCACGAGGAACTTCTCGGGCAGCCGGTCGAGCATGGTGAGCAGCGGCCCCATCGTGCCGAGCGGGCTGTCCTCGGTGGAGTAGCCGACGCGCATCCCCCACTGCGAACCGTTGCCGACGTAGGCGCGGATGATGTGGCCCAGGTGGCCGATGGCGATGGTGCAGGTGGTGAAGCCGGCGTTCGCCAGCTGCCGCATCACGATCTCCAGGATCGCGTGCTGGTCGCCGATCGGGACGAGCGGTTTCGGCAGGGCGGTCGTGTAGGGCAGCAGCCGGACGCCCTTGCCTCCGGCCAGAATGACTGCGTGCATGTGGTTGGTCCCCCCTCTGGCCTGGCGGCCAGACGTCGCGTCCGGTTCCGGGGTTCGATCCGGGACCGGGAGATCCGGAAGAGTCGGTTCCGGGAAATCCGGAGTCAGATGTTGTAGAGCTCGGTCTTGTAGCGGGCGAGGTTCGCCGGGTCGCGGAAGAACGCGATGGTGTCTTCCAGCCCCTGCTCCAGGCTGTGATCGGCCGCCCAGCCGGTCGCGTCACGCAGCCGCGCGGCGTCGCAGACCAGCCGCATCACCTCGGAGCCGGCGGGCCGGATCCGCTGCTCGTCCTCGATGACGTCCAGATCGGTCTCCATGAGCTTGCCGATCAGCTGCACCAGGTCACCGACGGAGATCTCGCCTCCCGTCCCCGCGTTGAACGTCCGCCCGACCACGCTCCCGGCGGGCGCGGTCCCCACCGCGAGGAACGCCCGCGCGGTGTCCCGTACGTAGGTGAAGTCGCGCGTCGGCCGCAGGTCTCCGAGCGTGATGGTCCGCTCCCCAGCGGCCACCTGCCCGATCACCGTCGGGATCACCGCACGCATGGACTGCCGCGGCCCGAAGGTGTTGAACGGCCGCAGCGTCACCACCGGTGTACCGAAGCTCGCGAAGTAGCTGTCCGCGAGCCGGTCGCCGCCCGCCTTCGAAGCGGCGTACGGGGACTGGGTGTTGATCGGGTGGTCCTCGGAGATCGGTACGGTCTGCGCGGTGCCGTACGTCTCGCTGGTGGAGGTGTGCACCAGCCGCGGGATCTCCAGCTGGCGGACGGCCTCCAGCACGTTCAGCGTGCCGGTGACGTTGGTGTCCACGTAGGAGTGCGGTGCCTGGTACGAGTACGGGATCGCGATCAGCGCGGCCAGGTGGTAGACGGCCTCGGCGCCGTCCATCAGCCCCCGGACGGAGCCGGGGTCGCGGACGTCGCCCAGGACCACGTCCACCTGGCTCATCGTCTCGGCGTCCAGCGTCTCCAGCCAGCCGAAGGACGAGAACGAGTTGTACTGGGCCATCGCGCGCACCCGGTGGCCCGAGGCGACGAGCGCCTCCACCAGGTGTGAGCCGATGAAGCCTTCGGCGCCGGTGACGGCTACCAATGTCATGTCGAATGCTCCGGTTTCTCGAAAGGGGTTGGGGACGTGGGACAGGTTCGGTTCGGGGCACCTCATCGGTGCGATGTGGCGCGGCCCAGCAGGGAGCAGGCGACGGCGATCAGTACGGCCGCCGCGCTCGCGCAGGCGACCAGCTGCACGACCGGATGGTCACCGAACTCCCAGCACAGGAAGGCGATTTCGACCACGGCGGCCGCCATGCAGACCAGCGCGGCCGGCCACGCGGCGCCGAACGCCTGGAGCAGCAGCGAGAGCCACAGCACCGCGCCGAGCGTCAGCAGCGCGCACAGCCGCAGCGCGCCGGGTGCCGGTGCCCCCGGCCACAGCGCGGTGAGGGCCGCCGCGAGCGCCGCGAGGACGATCAGGTACCCCGCCAGGCACCCGAGCAGGACGGAGGCCGACCGGGTCCTGAAGCCTCCGGCGTCGACGCTGCGCCGCAGCGCGGCGACCCCGCGGCCGCGGAAGCGGTACAGCAGCCATTCGGCCGCGCCCATGCTCAGCGTCAGCGCGACCGCCGAGACACCGGCGCCCAGGGCCAGCACCAGGACCAGCACCGCGCTGGCCAGCCCGTACAGCCCGTACGGCAAGGACGCGACGAGCGGCGGGGGCGCGGGCGCGCCCAGCTCGGGCGGGGTGCGCAGCCCGCGTACGACCTGCCGGCCGGCGACCAGCAGCGCCGCCACGGGGGTCGCGATGACCAGACAGGCCCGCACCGTGGGGGGCAGGTCCCACGCCAGGAGCAGCGCGGCACCCACCGTTGTCGGGGCGAGGGCGAGCAGCAGATCCCGTTCCCGGCCCAGCACCAGCAGTGCCGTCGCCGCTGCCAGGTAGCTGGACTGCCCCACCGCGAAGGCGGCTTCACTGCCCCGCGACGCGAACGCGACCGCGAACGCCGACGCGAGCAGCGCCCCCGCCGGCGCGCCGCGGAGCAGACAGCGGGCGGTCGCCCGCCGCCCGTCCGAGCCGAGCCGCAGATAGGCGCGGTGCGCCAGGGCCTGGTTCCAGGCCCAGCCGGCGAGCGCGGCGGCGGACAGCGCCACCGTCCCGGCCGGCAGCCCGAACGCGTCCGGCGGACCGGAGAGCAGCGTCCCGCCCAGGACGTACGCCAGCCCCGGCAGGCCGAAGACGATGCCCCGCAGCAGACACCGCCAGGGGTTGATCCCCCAGGGATCGGGGCCCGGCTCCGGTGCCGGGTAGCAGCGCTTGCCCGCGCCCCGGGCGTGCAACTCCTCGGCCAGCTCGAAGAGATCGGACCGCCCGTACCGGTGCACGATGAGCTCGTGCGTCAGCCCGTCGGACTCCAGGACGGCGGCGATCTCGTCCGCGTGCACCGCGGCCGCGCAGACCTCGTCGAGGCGCTCGGCGAGTTCCTCCAGCGGGTCCTCGGCCCAGGAGGGCCGGCGGCGCTGCCGCTGCCGCGGCACCGTCGGCAGCGCACCCCCGTCGTGCGGCACGAGCCGCAGCGGGCCGCTCACTGGGCGACCTCCGTGACGGTGGTGTCGTCGACGACGGCCGGGCCGTGGTGGCCGTACTGGTCGCGGGACTGCCACTCCACCCCGACGGGGGTGAGGACGAGCCACGGCTTCCGGGCGGACAGTTCGCTGTAGATGCCGCGGAAGGTCTCGATCGTCCGACGCAGCGTGAACTGGTCGATCACCCGGAGCCGCGCGTCCCATCCCATGGACGCCCGGGTCGCCGGGTCGCGCAGCAGCGCGAGCGCGGCCTTCGCCATCGCGGCGGGATCGCGGGGCGGGACCACCAGACCCGCTTCGCCGACCGCCTCCCGCACACCCCCGACATCCGTGGAGACGGTGGCGCGTGCGCAGGACATGGCTTCGATGAGGGTGAACGGGAAGCCCTCGCTGATGCTGGAGAGCATCACGACGTTCCCGGCCGCGTACGCGTCGCGGATGTCCTCGACGCGCCCCTCGAACGTCACCGCGTCGCCGACACCCAACTCGGCCGCCAGCGCGACGCATTGGTCGCGGTATCCCTCGCCGCCCCTCGGCGTTCCGCCGAAGAGCCGGAGCAGCGCCTGCGGGAGTTCGGCCCGTACGAGGGCGAAGGCGCGGATCAGGGTCTCCAGGTCCTTGATCGGGTCGACGCGCCCGGCCCAGCTGAGGGTGGGCACCGCGGGTTCCGGCCCGGCCATCGGGAAGGCGCCGGGGTCGACGCCGTTGTACACGGTGCGGATCCGGTCGGGCGCGGTCCCGCCGCGTTCCTCCCAGCGCCGGTTGTAGCGGCTGCCGGGGGTGACGAGCGCGGCGCGGCGGTACGACTCCTCGGCGAGCAGCCGGTAGAAGCCGAGCATGACGGCCTTGACGGGCCAGCCGTACGGGCCGGTCCGGTAGCCGAGATACCGCTCGCGCAGATAGACGCCGTGCTCGGTGAGCAGGAACGGTGTGCCGTGTTCGTGGTGCGCCAGCAGCCCGGGAAGGGTCGCCAGGCCGCCGCTGACGGCGTGCGTGATGCTTCCCGGCACGGGTTCGGCGGAGAGCGGACGCAGCGCGTGTTCCAGCAGGTCAGTGGCGGTGAGCGCGTCGTGCAGGGTGGGCCGGGCCGCCGCGGCGGCGACATGCGGCCGGTTCCAGACGTCGGTGAGGACGCGCAGGGCGTCCTCGGAGCGGAGCGCCGCGGAGAGCGATCCCGCGCGTGCCAGCGCCGCCAGCGCGTACAGCTGGGGAGCGAACTCCGCTTCCGCCGCCGGGTCGAGCAGGGCCAACAGGAAGCGTTCGTAGCCGGCGCGGAACAGCTGCGCCTGGCGGCCGCGGGGTGCGCGGCCGGTCGGCGGCTTGCCCCACAGCGGTATCTCGGTGAAGTCCCGTACGTTGCCCGGAAGATCCCAGGCGAGGGACTCCCGCCCCGTGCCGGTCACGGCTATCAGACGGAAGTCGAAGTCCGGTATTCCCCGGACGAGTTGGTCGCACCACACGCTCACTCCGCCGTGGCTGTGCGGATATGTGCCCTCGGTCAGCAAGGTCACCTGGGTCTGCATGGCGAATCGGTCCCCCCACGGGTCCGTCGGTGAATGCGCCGCGTACGGTCCTTCGCGGCACTGGAGGGCGCTGGAGCGCCGGCTGTGTGCCGGCGGCTCCAGCGCCTTTCCACGTGATCGTTCGGTCGTGCTCGGTCCTGCTCGGTGGTGCTGCGCGTGGTGCCTGTGCTGCTCAGCTGTGGTGCGAAGCCGTCGCCGAGCAGGCGCCGAGCCGGCGCTAGCGCCGTGCTGCCCTGGTGTTCTTGCGGTGCTGCTTCTGCTTGCCGGTGTCACCGGGGCCGTACGGAACCGGGTCGGTCGCACCCGTCGGCACGGGCAGTGCCTGTGCCGGGGCCTTCGCCTTGGCGACCTGGGCACTCTGCGCGGCCTTGGCCGGCGTCGCGGTGACGACGGCGGGTGTGACGGCGGCGGTGAGTTTGAGCGTCACCGAGCTCTGCAGCGATCCAGGGGCCACCCAGCCGGACAGCTGTCCGGCGTAGGCGCCGCCGAAGGCCGTGGTGCCGATGAGCTGTGCCTGGCGGGTGCCGACGGGCATGCTCGCGGTCGACTGAAGGCCGCTCGGCCCGGTGACGGTGACGGTGTCACCGATCCGGTAGGCGGTGACCTTGTTGGCCTTGACGGCCGTGTCCCAGGCGGCGCGCCTGGCCAGCTCGGCGGAGATGTCGGCCATCCGCAGGTTCACGATGGGCGTGCTGGCGGCGTACAGGTTCTTGTAGTCGCCGAGGATCTTCTCCATGACCGGATAGGCGATCCGGTCCTCGGCGAAGTTCGACTGGTGCACGTAGTGCGGCCGCGGGTTGTTGGACAGCACGTGCCCGAGGTCCGTCCGCGCCTCCAGCGGAACGATGTACGAGGCGTAGCCGGTCGCCGTGTCCAGCGGCGTGTCCAGGCAGGTGGACGTCGCGGAGCCCTCGCAGATGCCGCTGCCGCCGTCGGCCGCCCTGGTGTAGATCCAGTTGTACTCGTCGACCTCTTCGCTCGCCTTGCCCGCGTTGTAGAAGACGTTCATCGGGAAGCGCGGCACCGTCAGTGCCGGTCCGACCTTGCGCTGCTGCGGGTCGCGCGAGTTGTCGCTGCCCAGCACCGTCACCCCGGTCGCGCTCAGCGACGTGGCGAGGTTCGGGTTGTCGAGCGGCTGCTGCGGCAGGATCTTCAGGCCGGAGTGCTCACCGGTGAGCAGCTCCTGCTTGTTGACGGTGAGGCCGTGCTGCGTGGCCCAGATCGTGTTGTCCTTGATCTGCGCGGTGATGTCCGCCTTGGAGGTCCACACCACCGCGCCGGTGGCGGTCGTCGAGCACTTCCACGGCACCACGGAGACGTCCTGGACGCAGCCGAGGTACGGGTGGGTGTAGGTGTGGTTGACCCAGCGGTAGGCGTTCTTGTCGGCGATGAGCTGCGTCGCGAGCGGGTCCGTCCCGCCGTGCTCCGCCTTGTAGCCCTCGCTGCCGCCGCCGTTGTACATCAGGTCCGGCGTGAAGCCGTTCGCCGCCGACCACTGCTTGAGGTACGTGGCGTCCGCGGGCGTCATCCGGATGGGGTCCGGGTCCGACTGGTCGGTGCCGACCGCGCAGTCCACGTCGCCCGGGGTGCAGTTGAGCGTGGGGTTCCAGCGGTCGTCGCCGAGGAGTACGTCGTCCATGTGCAGGGCGAAGTAGTTCCGGTCGGCGCCGAGGTGGATGCCCTGGGTCATCCACTCGACCATGCCGCGGGCGAGCAGCCGGAACTGCTGCTGGTACTGGTTGTAGACGAACGTCACGACCAGTTCGCGCCGGCCGTCGTGGCTGTACTCCCCGACGAGCGAACCGCGGGCGGTGCTTCCCTGGATCGGCGCGTCCACGTAACTGGTGAACGTGGCTCCGGCGGCCTGGGTCGCGAGCGGCGTGGCGAGGAAGGCGTAACTCTCGCCGACGGTGGGTGAGTTGTCCTCGAAGGGAACGTTCCCCTTGAGGTAGCCGAACGGCCCGGCGGTGGCGGTCGCCGCGGCGGTGACGC
This sequence comes from Streptomyces fildesensis, assembly GCF_016107395.1. Classification (GTDB taxonomy): domain Bacteria; phylum Actinomycetota; class Actinomycetes; order Streptomycetales; family Streptomycetaceae; genus Actinacidiphila; species Actinacidiphila fildesensis. The sequence goes on along the minus strand of NZ_JAAIKO010000052.1, from coordinate 33,959 downwards.
CGTCCAGCGAGCCGATGTAGCCGGGGTCCTGCGCGTAGTTCAGCCCGACCTCGGGCCGGGCGTAGGTGTACGCGTCGACCTGCGGGATGCCGAAGGCCGTCTCGTACGCGGCCAGTGCCGCCATCTCGGCGGATCCGGCGCCGAACGGGTTGTCGTTCGGCAGGACGACGGCCTGGAACTTGGCGCGCGGCCGTCCGCTGACCGTGTCGCTCAGATAGGCCGCGGTGATCTGCGGCCGTGCGGCGCTGTTCAGGTCGAGCGTGGTGTACGGCGTGCCCGCGCTGTCGAGTTCGGCGGTGATGGCCTGGGTGGCCGGCCCGCCGTCGTCGACGACGAGCACCCGCAGATCGATCCTGGGTGTGACGGCCGCGGCGGTCGCATCCGCGGAACTCGGGCCGGCTGCGGGCCAAGTGAGGGTGAGCATCGCCGCGGCAGTACACGCGGTGGCAAGGCGGGTCGTTCGACCCATGGATTCCTCCCCCGGGAGGGCACGCCAAGGCAGCCCTCTCAGGCGCCCCCGGCCCTCCCTATTCCAATGAACTGGGTTGCAGTGGGATAGGTGCGACCGTCAGATCTCCCCGTCTTGAGGTCGCCCGTGTCACATCGTGGAGCAAAGGGCAGGGTTTGTGGAGGGGAATCGTGAAGGCGGTGAAAAAGGCACAGCATTGTTCATTTCCGAAAGCGGGTTCTTGGCTCTCGGGGCAGCTGGTGGGGCGGGAGCGAACCGGATGGGGGATGGGTTTCCGCTGGTTGACGTACGTGTGAGCGAATAGTAATCAGCGGAAATGTTAAAGCAATATCCCGAGGTCGGGGGTATCGGGATGCATAAATGTGCGCGCCGGGAGGCGGCGGGAATTCAGGGATAAGTTACTGTCCAGGATTTGTCTCCGCTGTGTTCTGATTTCGTAACAGCGGGGGGCGGCGGAGTTCTGGACGGAGTTTAGGGCGCGGCGCCGAATCGCGATTGCGGGTGCGGGGTGCGGGGTGCGGGGTGCGGGGTTCGGGTACGGGTTCGCTGCGCTGCGCTTCGGGGCGTCAGACCCCGTTGACGAGCCGGATGTACCGCACCCAGTCCCAGTTGGGCCCGGGGTCGGTGTGGTCGGTGCCCGGGACCTGGACGTGGCCGATGATGTGGTTGCGGTCCTTGGGGATGCCGTACTTGTCGCAGATCGCGGCGGTGAGCGCGGCGGAGGAGTGGTACATCGCGGCCGTGAAGTACGCCGGCTGGTCCACCCACCCCTCGTGCTCGATGCCGATGCTGCGCGTGTTGTAGTCCCAGTTGCCCGCGTGCCAGGCGATGTCGTGCTCGCGCACGCACTGCCCGATCGATCCGTCCGACGACTTGACGACGTAATGCGCGCTCGCCGCGTGCGCCGGGTCCTGGAAGACCCGGATGGTGTCGGCGTAGGTCTCCTGCGTGACGTGGATGACCACCAGGTTGACCGGGTAGCTCGTGATCCGGTTCGACGCCGTGTAGTTGCTCGTGCTCGCGGGGGACCAGACGGCCGACGGGTAATCGACGGTCGCGGCGTCGGCATGCTTCGAGCCGACGAGGCCTGCTGCCGCCACGGCGCCGAGGGCGAGGCCGCCGCGCAGCAGGGCGCGCCGGGAGGTCGCGGGGCTGCCGGGCGTGCCGGCGCTGCCGGGCGTGCTGGAGGTGCCGGGCCTGCGGTCCATGGAGGCTCCCTGGGACGTCATGGTGAGGTCGGGTGCATGACCATCGGGTGGGGCGTGACCATCGGGTGGGGCGTGACCATCGTGGGCCCCGCGCGCGAACGCTGCCAAGGGGCAGGGGAATTGGCAGTGGTCCAGACCGGTGAAGAGTACGCCGACGTGCCCTTCCGAGGCCGTTCCGCCATCGTTCCCGGCACGTCCTGGACCACTGCTTTCCGCTGTTACACGGAGGTGACGCTTCCCGCATGATCCAGGGATCGGTCGCGTGTGACGATCTCCCTACCGCAAGCCGCAGGGACCGAGCAGGAACGCTGAACGGAACGCCGCGCGGGGCGCAGAATCCAGCTCCACCATCCACGTTCACGTTCCCTGGGGGGATCACCATGTCTGCTCGCACCTTGTCGCGCCGTCCACGCCTCGCCGCCGCCGCTGCTGTCGCCGTGGCCGCCGTCTGCGGTACCGCGCTCATGCCGGCCGCCGCGTACGCCGACGCCCCGGCCACCAAGCCGCTGCACATCGAGTTCGGCACCCCTTCGCCGGCCGGCCCGCTCGCCCGGGGAGGGGCGACCGAGTCCTACACGGTCAGTGCGACGAACAACAACGACAAGGCTGTCGAGTTCAACGCGAACGTCTTCGGCATCCCCAGCGGCGCGAGCCCGCTCGACGGCTCCGAGGTGAAGCTCGCGGTCGTGCCGGTCTCGGCGCCGGCCACGGACATCGAGGTGGGGCGCCAGGACATGGCGATGGTGGTGCACCTCCACCCGCACGGCACGAAGTCCGCCCCCTTCTCGATCCCGGCCAACACCACCTACACCTGGAAGATCACTGTCGGGCTCAATGCCGACTTCCCCGCCAACGACGGAAATCTCACCCTGACCTTCGACACCGGCAACTACGAGGACAATCCCTCGCACTCGATCCCGTCGATCTCCTTCCAGGCCAGCCCCTCGATCAGGATCGGCACGATCAAGGATCACTTCGGCGGCGCCACCAAGGTGTCGGCCGCGAAGTCGGCGGTGTTCTCGCTCGATGTCGTCAACGAGGCGGGCGGTCACTTCAGCAAGCCTCTGCGCACCCAGCTCACCGCGTTCGGCGCCGGCGGCGACCCGGCGCTGGACCTGTTCGTGTGGCTCGAAGGCCGCTGGGTCGAGGTCGCGGCTCCGGACCACGTCAACACGTGGCTGCTGCCCGACATCCCCACCGGCTTCGCCGAGGGGACGTACCACTACAAGCTCATGTTCACGCTGCCCGCGGGCAAAGCCCCCAAGACGGCCAAGGTCCTCGAGCTGAACGCCCAGACCGGGCTGAGCAGCGGCAACACCAGCATCATCGCCGAGACCGACGAGAAGATCACCGTTCTCCCCACGGCCCCGGTCACCACTCCGACCGGCACCCCGTCGGCCACCCCGACCCCGTCGCCGTCCTCGACCACGAACAGCCCCGCCCCGTCGGCCCCGGCCGCCACGGACGCGCCCGTCGTCAACACCAAGGCCTCCCTCGCGCACACCGGTGCCAACGGCAGCAACGGCACCCTCGTCGCCGGCGCGGGCGCCCTGGTCGCCCTGGGCGCGGCCATGGCCTTCATCGGCCTCCGCCGTCGGCGCCAGCAGGGCTGACGCTCCGGTGTGACGCCCCCGTATGACGAGACCCCGGCCGGAATCCTCCGGCCGGGGTCTCGTCGTTCATCACGTTCCGTAGTGGGTCCACCCCACTCCGCATAACAACTGACACACGCTCACATCACCGTCGTATCACTCCGATCACCCCTCTTCGTCCGATAGCATCCCGTCCGCCCGATTAGTCGCCACTGCCAACTCCTCCTTTCGGCTTGGAAAAGACCCCCGGCTCAATTACCGTTCGATAACGCAGCGCGGTCGTCACTGCCGCCGTTGAGGCGGCACCGTGCGCTTGCCGAATCCCGTCCGCGGGAACCGGGGACCCACTCATTGGGGTGAATCGGGCTGCACTTTGGCCCGTAGGAGACCTTCCTGCTCCGAACCCGTCAGCTAACCCGGTAGGCGAGAAGGAAGGAAAGGAGAGCGCCACCCGTGGCGTCGAACCAGTCTGCCTACGCCCCATCACCCGAGGCTCCGGAAGCCGGGGAATGGGACGAATGGAACCCCACCGCGGAGTCCGTCGCCCCGGATAGGGGCAACAAGCACCGGCTCCCCAAGCCGCGTTCCATAGCCCGTGGTTCGACCGTATTGAGCGTCGCGGCCGTGGCCGCGATGGGCGCGGGCGGAATGGCGGCGGCCGCCGACAAGTCGCCGGTGCCGATCTCGCTCCCGGACCTTTCCGGGCTGCCGGACGCGCCGGACCTTCCGAAGCTCTCCGAGATGCCGGGGATCAGCACCCTCGTGGGCGCGGACGACGCCCCGGTGGCCACGGCATCCACCGCCGCGCCCGGAGCGGCCACGACCTCATGGGCGACGGACGCCGGCGAGGCGCTCCGCACCCGCATCCTCGAACACGTCGCCCAGCAGCGCGACGCGGCGGACCAGGCGGTGCGCGACGCGGCCGCCGGACAGGCGGCGGCAACGGCCGCCAAGGAGGCCGCCGCGCAGAAGGTGCGGGACACGGCCGCCGCGGCGAAGGCGGAGGTCGCCGCCAAGAAGAAGGCCGCGGAGGTCGCCGCCGCGAAGGCCGAGGCTGCCCGCCTCGCCGCACTCGCGGCCTCGTACACCAAGCCGGTCGCCTCGTACTCGCTCACCGCGAGCTTCGGGGAGTCCAGCTCCCTCTGGGCCAACACCCACACCGGCCAGGACTTCGCGGCGCCCACCGGTACGCCGGTGTCCGCGATCCACAGCGGCACCATCACCTCGGCCGCCTGGGCGGGCTCGTACGGCTACCGCATCATCCTGACCCTCGATGACGGCACCGAGATCTGGTACTGCCACCTCTCCTCCATGGTGCAGACCTCGGGCAAGGTCACCACGGGCGAGACCATCGGCCGGGTCGGCGCCACCGGCAACGTCACCGGGCCGCACCTCCACATCGAGGTCCGCCCGGGAGCGGGCGACCCGATCGACCCGATGCCGTGGCTGCGCGCCCGCGGCATCGACGTCTGACCGAAGGCGCCGGCAGCGCGGACTGGCCCAACCGCCCAACGGTCCAGCCGCCCAACAGTCCAACCGCCCAACAGTCCAACCGCCCAACGGTCCAACGGTCCAACGGTCCAACGGTCCAACAGTCCAACAGTCCAACAGTCCAACAGTCCAACCGCAAACCCTGACGGCCGTGGTGACCCCCCGCTCCAGGGCCGTCGGCATGTCCGACCGTCCGACCGTCCGACGAACTCTCGGGCCTATGACAGGTCGACGATGTCCTCCGCGTAGAGCGTCTCCAGGGGCCGCGGACCGATGTACTGCTGGCAGTTGCACGGCCGGGCCTCGTACGAGACGGGCTTCTTCTCGGCATCCCACGCGGTCGGCGTCTGGACCACTTCGTGGCACTTGCCCTGCTTGTCGTGCTTGGCCAGATGGTGCGTGCAGCCGCAGATCGCCTCCGGCGGCCGGTTCGCCGCCTGCAGCGCGCGCTGCTTCTCGCCCTCCGCGGAGATCAGCTCGACCTTCCGCTCATGCCGGGTGCGCATGGCGTGCCGGAACCGATTGCCCCACCAGCCACCGCCCGACAGGACGACCCACGCAATGGCCCACACGTACCAGCCCACGACCGACCGCCCCCATCCTCCGCTTGCACGCTCGCACCTCGTGTGACGTGAAGTTGCATCGTAGTTGTCATCCCTGGCGCCGCCGTAGGGGGCCGTGGAGCAAAAAGGTCCGTGACGGACCGGGAAACTCCGCGAAGTTGTCACCATTGCGCTGCAGGCGGAGCGCTGGCCGCAGGAGAAACGTAGGCTCGGGGTACGCCGCCCGCATGCCGAATCCCAGCTCCTGCGACGCAGCCGCCCTCCGCGCCCTCGCCCGCCGTCAGCGAAACCTCGCCACCCTGTGCCAACTGGCTACGGTGGGCGTATCCGGGACCACCGCGTCCAAGCGCAGCCGCGCCGACGGCCCGTGGCAGCGGATCCTTCCACACGTCCACCTTCTCCAGACCGGAGCAGCCGACCCGCACCAGCGACTGCTGGCCGCGGTTCTGTATGCGTCGGCGCGGGGTGACGAGAACCGCCGCCCGCCAACGGCCCTGCTCACCGGCCGCGCGGCCCTCGCCCTCCACGGGATCCCCGCCGCTGTGCCGGAGACGGCGGGGCGGCACGCCGCCGTCTCCGTCCTGGTCGAGAACACCCGCCGGATCGCGGGCGCCTCGTACGTACGGATCGTCCGCACCCGGCGCTGGCCGGGTGGTACGTACCTTGACGGCATCCCCTCTGTACGCGCTCCGCGTGCCGCCGCTGACGCTGCCGCGTACTGGACCGGCACGGCCACCGGGCTGCGCGCCGTACTGGCTTCGGTCGTCCAGGCCGACTGGCAGCGGACCGTAGAGCGGCGGCTGCGGTCCGCTGACCGACCGGTTCGCCCGCGACTCGCCACCGGCGGGTTGAGCCCGGGTCAAGCCATCGCCGCGGACAGCGCGGCCCGTACCCGCGCCCGTCCGTCCCGCGCGACGGACGGCGCCGGGCCCTCCAGCGTACGTTTCCGCTCCTGCCGCGTACACGACGAGCACCCGTTCGCGCCGACCGCCAACGGCCGTCCGCACTCATCGCACTCGCGACGCCCAGGCCCGGGCTCGGCCGCCCTCACATCCGGCAGTAGCTTCCGGACCAGCCGCGCCGCCAGGAAGGCGGCGGGCGCGAACACCTGCTTCGGCAGCCCTGTCGTCAGCATCTGCGCCAGTGCCCGATCCGGCACGCCCCGCGCCCGCCACTGCGCGAACAACGGCAGCAAGGGCCCCGCCTCCGCCACTCCGACCGTCAGCCTCGGCTCGATCCGCGCGATACGCCGAAGCAGCGCACCGTCCGCGTCCGCGACCTCCGCCGGGGCTGCCTGGCCCGCCGGGGTCTCCGGGGTCTCCGGGGAGGGAGGTACTTCATCCCCCGTACTTTCCCCCGTAGGGGTATTTCCCGGATCCCCGGAGTCCGGCTTCCTGGCTGCCGGAACGACCTGCGGCTTCTGCCGGTTCTCCGGGTTCTCGTGGATGGACGTCCGCGTCGTGACGCGCCCCGTCTCCGGGTCCTGTACGCGCTCGACGACGTAATACCCGCACGTCTTCAGCTCGTCGAGCGCGTTGGCGACCTGCTGTCGGCCTGTCTTGCACAGCGTGGCCAGCTTGCGTACATCGATCCGCTCGCCGTCGAAGCGGGAGAGCAGGTACCCGAGGACGCCCCGCGCGGCGAACGACAGCCGGTTGTCCTGAAGCGCCGCATTGTCGATGACCGTGTAAGCGCGACGGTGCGCGCTACGATGAATGTGCATGGGGAGGGCTTTCTCCTGGTGCCGGACCCCGGGGCGTTGGCGCGCCGCCGGGGTCACATGTTTGTTTATGTGATGTGACGCACTGTAGCGCCAACTCCCAGCATTCAAACTCCCGTTCACCCCTACGGGTGATCGATGCGGCCCGCCGCCTCGGCCACGCGCCGCCGCCGCACCCAGAACGCCAGCGGCGCGGTGGCGACCGCCGCGAGAGCTCCCGGCCCCTTGAACGTGGCCGGCACCGGCAGCGTCGCCCAACGGTTCATCGGCCAGGCGACCACGAACGCCCGCCCCACCACATTCTTGACCGGAACAAAACCGTCACCAGCGCGCTGCTGCTGGTGGTACCGCGAGTCCTGCGAACCGTTGCGGTGGTCCCCCATGACCCACAACATCCCCTGCGGCACCTTCACCGTTCCCACCGGATCGTCCCCGCACGGCGTCGCCCCGGGGAAGATGTACGGCTCGTCCAACGCCACCCCGTTCACCTTCACCGGCCCGCCGGCGTTGCACTCCACGGTGTCGCCTCCCACCGCGATCACCCGCTTGATCAGATCCTTCTCATCGGCCGACGGCATCAGCCCGATGAAGCTCAACACCCGCTGCGTCTGCCGCTCCACGGCATTCTGATGCTTCACCGGCTGGTCCTTCAGCCAGTCCCCCGGGTCGTGGAACACCACGACCTCTCCCCGCTCGGGCTCGGCCCCGAACCACGGCGTCAGCTTGTCGACGAGCACCCGGTCACCAATCTGCAGGGTGTCTTCCATCGACCCCGAGGGAATCGAGAACGCCTGAACGAAGAACGTCTTGATCCCCAGCGCCAGCACCAGCGCCACCCCAACCAACAGAGGCCACTCCACCCAGGCAGGCCGCTTCCGCCGCACGCTCCGCACTCGCGCCCCCGCCACGCCTGTCCTGGCCACCATCGAGCCCCGTCCTCCCGCAGTGCCCACCCGTCGCCTGCCTAACGAAGGGGAGTTCCCCTACGGGCTGTTCACCCCCTACACCACGATGCCCTCGCGCACCGACCGTATGAACTCCGTCCAGGCACCGGCGGAGAAGCGAAGCACGGGCCCGCCGGGATCCTTGGAGTCCCTTACGGCGGCGCCGCCGTCATCCAGGAAGGCGGCCTCGACGCATTCTGTACCGCTGCCACCGCTGTAAGAGGACTTGAACCAGGTCGTGCCGGCCAAGCCGTGGACCTGAGAGGCCATCAAAGCTCCTTGCGAATCCGCTTGAGCTCCGCAGCCGTGGCTGAGATGTCCAGCGCCTGGGCGCGGAGGTAGTCAATCGCCAACCTATACCGCTCCAACTCCGCTGGCTTCTCCTGGAAGAGGGCACCGGTCAGGACGTCGATGTAGACGACATCGAGCGTTGGATCCGCCCCGCGGATCAGGGCGAAGCTGCCAAGCGCGGCAGCATGGGCCCCGGAGGAGAAGGGCAGGAGCTGCAAGGTGATGTGCGGAGATCCGGCGCAAAGAACAAGCCGGTCCAGTTGCTCCCTCATGACCTCGGGGCTCCCGACGACCCGCCTCACTACGGCCTCATCGAGCACGGCCCAGATGTGCGGCGGAGCCGGCCTGGCCAAAATCTCCTGACGCTTCATGCGGATGTCCACCATGCGCTCGACGGACTCTGGGGACTCCCTCATCTCGGAAGCGTGGTGCACGGCAGTGGCGTAGCGGCGGGTCTGGAGAAGCCCGGGTACGTAAACCCCGGCGTAGTGATCCTCCCCGAGCGCCTCTTCTTCCAGTGTCAGGAGGAGGTTCATGCCTTCGGGAACGGCATCCGAGATCGAGTGCCACCAGCCCTGCAGCTTGGCATCCTTGGCGAGGCTGACCATGGCCTTCCGCTCAGCATCGGAGGCTCCGTACTCGCGGCATAGCGCGTCAACGACAAGCCATTTGACCGGTCCTTCCTTGGTCTCGTAGCGGCTCACCGTTGCTTTGGACACCCCGACGAGCCTCCCAGCCTCCTCCAAGGTCAGGCCCTTGCGGTTCCGCATGCTGAGGAGAGTCGCCCCGAGTTGGCGCCGCCGCGTGGTCGGCCCGGTGTTCATTCCTGCTGCCCGCCTTCCTGGTGCTGATGTGCAGCTCATCATGGCCTGGTGTAGTCAATTCGTGGGGTTTCTCCATGAGAAGTTTCACAGTGCGCCCATGGGCGCCATACTCAGCGTGACGTGCCACGGGCCACAACCGCACGTGCCCGTCGACTCAACTCGCCGAACAGCAGCGGAGGGGCGGCTCTCATGTACCAATTCCGTGACCCCCGGGGTGTGGCTCCCCGGCAACGATGCGTGGTTCCGTTTGAGGCTGAGCCCAGAGAGGTCGCGGGCTTGCGCCTGGTCATGCAGAACCAGCTGCGTCTGTGGGGAACCTCGGAGCTCACTGAGCAGGCGGAAGTCGTCGTCACTGAACTTGCCACTAACGTCATCAAACACGTTGGCGAAGGCAGCCCGGCCGCCCTATGCCTGGAGACTCGCGATGGGGTGCTCCAGATCGAGATGCACGACACGAGCGCGGAACTCCCCGCCTGCCGGCTAGCAGGCCCGGATGACGAAGGGGGCCGCGGTCTCGCCCTGATCGCGGCCCTCACGGACAGTTGGTTCGCGAGGGCCACCGCAGGCGGCAAGGTCGTGCACTGCCAACTGGCGCTTTCCGAGGCAGGTTCTGCACGTCAGCTCAGGCGCAGCATTTCGGACATTTCCTCCTGTGCTGACGGCGAGGAGGCCAGGCCAGCGCTCGCGGATACCGCATCGGCCGCGAAGGAAGCGGTATCCGTCCTCATTGCCAACCTCCTCTGGTGGCTGGCGCCCTTCGGTGCTGACACCGACGACATCCTCGACCGTGCCAGGTCACACTTCGAGGCTGAGAGAGCGTGAACGAAAAACCGCCGTGACCCAGGTACCGGGCCGTCAGCCGACTGCTGCCCGAAGCAGAGCGCCGGCATCGGCTGCCAAGCCCGTCTCATGGAGCGCCGACGCGAAGCGCAGCACCTCATCTAGTGATCTATCTCGGCCGTAGATCGAGACCAGGGCATCTGCGAGTGCGTGCTGCTCGCGGTCATGCAGGAGTGCGAGCGCTGCCGCGCTTTCTGTGGGTGTGAGCACCCCGGGGGCGTCTCTCAGAAGTTCCGCTACTTCCGTAGCCTCTCCCCGGGTTTGGAGCCTGATGACCAGGGCGGCCAGCTGCTGTGCCGCAACGGCCTCCAACGCACTCCGCTGCCGGTCCCCCTGTTGCCGGGGGACCGGCAGCGGTGCGGGTCGCGAGAGGGACGCGCTCGCGATGCCCGCCTGCAAGCCGGCCTGCAGGTCGCGCAGCTGCTTGTCTTTGGTGTCGATCGTGCGACGTAGCGTGGCGCAGGTGGGGCAGCGAGAACGTTCTGCCTCGTGGTGGAGTTTGCGCAGATTTTCCAGGGAGATCGCGACGCGATCGGCCCCGGCGTCCTCGCTCGCCCTGTTATGGAGCAGGTCAATGAAGGTCTGTGGCGGTCGGCGCCGACCATTGAGGTACCGCGAGATGGTGCTCTCGTCCGCAGGGAGGCCGACAGCCACCTCCTTGAGCGTCGTGGGCCGCGCGAGCTGCTGGTAGAGGGTGACGAGCGCTTCCGCTAGTGCCCGCCGCCCCGGCGGAAGGCTGCTGTCGATCCTTCTGCCCACTTGTCCCCGTGGCGGCATGCCCTGATCTCCTCCAAGTTCCGGTCACTCAGGCCAATTGTGCGCGCAGAGGGTCTTGCCAACGCCGGCGCAAGATGATTTTTCTGCCATCTTCCGGTGCGGACCGGGCCACTATTACGAAGAGACAGCCGCTGAGCTGCATGGGGCCGGTGGGACACGCGCTGAATCTGACGAAGTGTGAGGGACGCGCAATGGAGGCATCGAATCTGCCGTCGTGGCAGGACCAGAAGGCCGGGGGCAAGGCACGGGCTGCTCTCTGGCTGGCTACGGAGGTGGGGGAGGGGCATGTCTTCACCAAGGCCCAGCTGCGCAAGGCCTTTCCGGACGTTGCGCAGATTGACCGGCGGGTACGAGAACTCCGGGACTACGGCTGGCGGATTGATACCAGCAGGGATGACCCCGCGCTGAAGCAGATGGAACAGCGGTATGTCAGCGAGGGCGCAAAGGTATGGCTTCCCGGCCAGGCGAAGGTCGCCAAGAGTAAGGGCAGCCTTACATCCGCTCAGCGGCACAAGGTCTGGCAGGCCGACAACTATCTCTGCCGGACCTGCGGCATCGGCGTGGGCGAATCCTACGGTGATGATATTGAACTGTCCAAGCTGAATGTTGCCCGCCGGAAGGTACTGCAGCCCGACGGGACGGTTGAGGTGCAGTTCGTCACCGAGTGCAAGCGGTGCGGGGCTGGCAGCGGTGACCGGAACGTCGACCTCGGTGCGCTGCTCGGCAGGGTAGAGGCGCTCGCACCGATAGAGCGGAAGATTCTGGCGAGCTGGATCGAAGCCGATCTCCGGACGACGAGTGCGTTGGAGAAACTGTGGGGGATCTTCCGCACGCTTCCTGAGGAGTCCCGGGCCTCCGTAGCCCGGGCCGTGACCGGTATGGATGTATAGGAGAGGAATGACATGGAGATGTTGAGGGAGTTTCCGCCGCCACCGCGCGCAGCTGAGTTCAGCGAGCTGATCAGCAAGAGGCTGGAAGAGGTGAAGACATCGGGCGGCACGCGGGAGACGGTGACGGTTGACTGGAGTGAACAGCGGGTGACCGTAGAGGTGATCGACCTTCCCCTTGAGGGCCTCTACTTCAATCCCGGCACACATCGAGTCCGTGCGCAGCGCAGCCACGACCCCGTGCGTGAGGCGGCCCTCGACAGGGATTCGTGGAGTGTTGAGAGCCAGAGATACCTGAAGTATCTGCTGCAGGCTGAGCCGGCGAACCCAGACCGCAGAGATCCAGATTTCGACAAACTCAAGGAGAGCCTGGCCCAGTTCGGGCAGAACGACCCGGGGCTGGTCACCCACTACGGCGTGCTCGTCAACGGCAACACACGAGCCGCCGCGCTGCGGGAGATCGGCGCTCAGTCGATGCGGGTGGGAGTGCTGCCGGAGTCCTTCACCTGGGCAGACATCAACGCGGTCGAGCTGTCGCTGCAGCTAAGGAAGGACCATCGGAGGGACTACTCCTACATCAACCGGCTGTTGGCCATGGAGGAGCAGGCATCGCTGGGCAGGACGCCTGAGGCTATCGCCAAGGATTTCAGGATTCGCACATCCACGTATCACCAGGAACGATGGATTCTCGGCACGATCCGGGATCTGATCGACCGCAGCAAGAGCGGGGGGTCCGTTGCGCTGCGGCTGGTCGATTTCGAAGACGACCAGGAGAAATTCAAGGAATTGCATCGCCTGTACGTGAAAATTGCGGCGACTGACCGTGACCAGGCAGAGGTACTCAAGGAGATGCGGCTGTCCGCGATTCTCCTGGGGTTCGCAAAGACAGACGTCCGGCACATTGATGAGAGTTTCCTGGCGAAAAACTACCTGGAAGGGACGCTGCCGGCGAGTCTGAAGGCCGGCGGCGCCGGCACAGACCTAGAGGCTGTAGCTGTGCCGGGACTCGGCGCGTCGATGCCGGGTCCGTCCTCTGCTGTTGCGGCCGCCCGTGCGCTCAGTGATCAGATCCTGCGAGCCAAGGCCGCTGTGGGTAGTAAAGAGCCAGACCTGCTCGACGGCGGGCAGCACCCCGCGCAGGAGCTCCTCAGTGACGCACGAACGTCGTTCGACAGGGCGATCGACGATGCCGGCCGGGACGCACGCGTGCGCAAGCGCCAGCAACTGGCCCCGGCGCGGCTCGCAGACGCTTGCGCAGACATCGATCAGTGCCTGGTCGATCTCGTCCAGGCACGCTCGACGAGAAGCCTGGACGAGGAGGCTTTCGACGAGGCACTGCTGAAGCTGCGGCAAAGCCTGCGGAAGCTCGCCCAGCAGGCCGGACGCGGTATGCCGCATCCGGGCGATGGTGTGTCCTGGTTGCTGACTACCGTGGAAGGCTCTTGATGACGGCGATCGCTGCCGAAACCTCTCTGCACCTCGATTTCGATGAGACGCGTACCAAGGTCGTTCTCACGACCGTCGAGAAACACCGGGAGGATCTTGTCCGCCTGGCTGCCCGCTTCCGCACGGGCGGCCAGCTTGCCCCGCTGGCGGTATCGGTAGAACTTGACGATCTGCTTGCCAGTCTGGACGCGATAGGAACCTGGCCGCACCACGTTGGCGTGGAATGGGCAACGGAACTCAGGGAGCTGGTCCTCGGGGTTCTACAGGACGCCGAGGTGGTCAGGAAGCGGCTTGACGCTCCCGATCAGCCAGGAGAGATCACCCCTGACGAGGTCCTCGGTCTGCTGGGGGAACGCTGGGAGGCAGACCTTGGCGGATTCCAACGACGCGATATCGCGAAACTGTTGTCTCTGCAGCATGGAGCCAACTTCAGCGTCCCTGGTGCCGGTAAAACACGTGCGGCACTCGCGGTGTACGCCGCAGAGAAAGTTCAGGGGAAAGTCGGCAGGCTACTGGTTGTCTGTCCCAAATCGGCTTACGAATCATGGCAGTTTGAAACCGCCGTGTGCTTCAGCTATCCGCTGCGCACGGGCTTCCTCGACCGGCGGCTGGATCCGTGGGCGGAGGTTCTGATTGTCAACTATGAGCGACTGGACCGTTCGCTCGCCGTGCTCGCGGGCTGGCTGAAGGCGGGCCCCTCAATGATCATCCTGGACGAGGCGCACCGGATGAAGCTCGGGGCGCGAGGGACCTACGGGGCCGCCTGCATGGCGCTCGGTCCTCTTGCCCGGCGGAGGCTGATCCTCACGGGGACACCAGCCCCCAACGGAACCAAGGACCTGGAGAACCTGCTGGGCTTCGTATGGCCAGGTCAGGGCCAGAGATCCGTCGTGCAGGCAGTGGCCGGCGGGGACCTGGCACATGCCAGTACTGTTCTGCGCCCGCTGTTCACCCGGACGACGAAACAAGAGCTGGGTCTGCCGCCGATGTATTTGCGTATGCGCTATGTCGAAATGCCCGATCTGCACCGGGAGATCTACGATTCACTGGTCGGCGGCCTGAGTAACGGAGCCGCGCGCGACGATCTGAGTTCACTGGGCAAGAGCGCGCTGCGATTGCTGATGGCAGCGACGAGCCCGGCTCTGCTGCTGGCGGGGGCCGACCGCTACGAGCCTCTGGCCTACCAGCTGCCGCCGCTTGAGGTTCCCGAGTCTGGCTCGCTGTATGCGCTGATGCAGAAACTTCCCGACTACGAACTGTCGCCGAAGTACAAGGAAACCGCGGTAATCGTCGCCGCTAATGCGGAAAAGGGACGCAAGACTCTCGTCTGGACTACATTTGTCCGCAGTCTGACCACGCTTGCCAGCTTGCTGGACAAGTATCAGCCCGCAGTTGTGTACGGCGGAACCCCTGACCGGGACGAACAGCTCAGACGCTTCCGCGAGGATCCGAACTGCATGGTGCTGATTTCCAACCCGGCGACGCTGGGTGAGGGCATCAGCCTCCACCAGGTATGCCATGACGCCGTGTACGTGGACCGGGACTTCATGGCGGGCCGCTTCCTGCAGAGCCTCGATCGCATCCACCGCCTCGGGCTCGATCCCGGCACAGACACCAGGGTCACCGTGCTCGCTGTCCGCGGCACAATCGATGAAGTGGTGCAGGTCCGGCTGGACAAGAAGGTCGATTTCATGGGCAAGATCCTTGACGACCCCGCTGTACAGCAGCTCGCCGATCTTCAGGAGGAACCTGCCGTGGCGGCTGGCCTGGACTCCACTGACATCGCGGCACTGCTTCGTCACCTACAGAACTAGGTTCCTCACGGGCGGACACTGGCTCCGGCACCCCGGCCTGGCCAGCGTCTGGCACGGCTGCGAGACTCCTGAGGCAAGAGACAGCAACGCACTGCTCTCTCTGGGACACTTGAGCAAAATGTCTCGCGTCAAACCAAGAGGAGTGCCGATGGGTGCCAGCAGCCGAGATGGCCGGCAGCTGACTTCGGTCGAGATCTGCGCAGGGGCAGGAGGCCAGGCCGTTGGGCTGCACAAGGCCGGTTACAGGCATCTGGCGCTCGTCGAGTACGACACTCATGCGGTCGCGACGCTGCGCGAGAATGTGAAGAATTGGCCTGAATGGGGCAGAGCCAAAGCAGACAGACTTGTTCCTGCTGATGTCAGAGAGTTCCGGAATTCCGATACATTTACCGAACTGGCACTGCCTCCCGGGGAACTCGACTTGCTTGCTGGTGGCGTTCCGTGCCCGCCTTTCTCGCTGGCGGGACGGCAGCTTGGCGAAAATGATGAGCGCGATCTATTTCCTGAAATGCTCAAGCTTGTTGATGCACTGCGCCCGAAGGCCGTGCTTATCGAGAATGTCAGAGGAATTCTTGCGCCACGGGAAACATTTGCTTCTTATCGCAAGAAGATTCTTGATGAACTATGGCATCTCGGCTATGACGTAGCCGAGGAAGGCCCAGGCCTTTCCAGGACATGGCGAATTCTCGAGGCCCGAGATTATGGTGTTCCACAATTGCGGCCGAGGGCTATCCTGGTAGCTATTCGCAGGGACGTTCTGGGCGGCAGGAAATTCGTGTGGCCGACACGGAAAAAGGGTGCGATCGTCAGCGTCGCTGATGCGTTGCGTGAAACGATGTGGCAGAGATGCGAACCGCACGGCGACAGGGGCAGGAAAGTCTTCCTCGACTGGCTGAACCAGGCGGAAGCTGCCAAGCGGAGCGACAGTGGCGGTGTGGCTCCGACGCTAGTGGGTGGATCAAGAAAACACGGCGGAGCTGACCTGGGGCCGACGCGGGCCAAGAAGGCCTGGGGTCTGCTCGGCGTGGATGGTATGGGGATTGCCAATGACCCCGATCGGTGCGACAAGGACCGTGACCTATTCCGGCCGCGCGGACCAATGCTGACTGTTGAGCAGGCGGCAATTATTCAGGGTTTTCCTGCATCCTGGAATTTCCAAGGCGGTAAAACCGCGCAGTACCGACAGGTAGGGAACGCCTTTCCTCCGCCCGTCGCCGAGGCTATCGGTCGGGCAATTGCCTCAATCTTGATCCCAGAGCGGAGCTCTGATCTGCTCAAGGGCCTCGTGATGGAGGATGCAGGGCTCGGTGCTGGAGATTCGGGATTCATCCAGTCGCAGATTCCAGAGTCAGCCTTTGCCGAGGTCAATTCGTCGCGCAATGACCGTCGCGATAATCTTGTCGGCGCAGACCGCTGAGGATTCGTGCTCCCAGAAGCGGAGCACGGTCCATTTGGCGTCGGCGAGCTGCCGGTCCGTGTCGCGGTCGCGAGCTATGTTGCCTGCCACTTTGCCGGACCAGTACCCGGAATTTGTCCTCGGTGGTACGTAATGTTCAGGACATCCGTGCCAGTAGCAGCCGTCGACAAAGACGGCTACGCGTGCGGGACGAAAGACCAAGTCCGCGGTCCTGCGGAGGTTGGTCAATGGCCTTGCGTCTACGCGGTAGCGGAGTCCATGTGCGTGCACCAGGCGCCGAATGGCTCTCTCAGGTTTTGTGTCGCGGCTCCGGATCGCCTGCATGTTCCGACGTCGCGCCTCCGAGGAAGCCCATGAGCCCTCGGGAGGAGTCCAGTTCTGGGACATGGCACCTTGTCTTCTGCCTGGTTTGCTGGTAGTTCGGCCGGAGAGAACGTTACTGGGAGGGTAGGGAGACAGTTCCGATCCGTCAATCGGCGTGGTCCGCGACAATGGGATCTCTTGGGCCAGCGGATCCTTCGGTACGGCGGAGACAGAACACTCTCCCTCTAGGGCCGGTTGGCACGCAATACGGTCTTTGTGCCAAAGCCGCGCTGGCCCGTGTGGTGCAGGCCGACTCATTTTCCGCCGCTGTCCGTCCGCCTTCTTGCGGCGTTGTCGATCATTCCTTGGGGGCGTGCTCGGGGGAGCCGTGCCAAAAGCAACCGTCGAGGAAGACAGCGACCCCTGGCTCTGCTGAAGACGATGTCGACGGTTCGGCACGGCATCCCCGGAACTGGAGCGTTCACGCAGTACCGATGCCCGGAAGCGTGCAGGAGACGGCGTACCAGTTCGGGGGCGGTGTCACGCCGCCCTTGCCTGCTCATAAGGGCCGAGACGCCTGGGGAGGAAGGAGTGGCGGGCACCAGGGCATTGTGCCGGAGCGGCAAGCATGTCGGGGTCGGGTGCCAGAAGTGGGTTGATCAAGCGGGGCTCGGGTACGGGCGCAGTTCGCTGGTGTCGATGAGCCAGGGGCCGAGGGTGACCGGCTCGCCGAAGGCGTAGTCGTGTCGGGCTCGGTAGCGGGGGCCTTCGGGGCTGGGGCCGGGGTCGGAGAAGACGGCGATGGTGCCCTTGCGGGGGTCTACGAGCAGGTAGAGCTCGATGCCCATGGCCGAATAGTCCGCGACTTTCTCGACGTAATCGTTGGAGTGGTTCGAGGGTGAGAAAACTTCGGTGACCAGGGCGACGTCGCGGGGATGGAAGGGATCCATCGTGTCTTCGGCGAAGGTGGCGAGCGGGACGACGATCACGTCCGGGCGTCGCAGTTTGCCGAGGGAAGCATCCTCGACCTCGCCGCCGGTGTGCGCGACGAGGGCGGCATCGAGTTGCTGGTCGAGCTGCTGGCGGATCCGCAGCGCGATGAATTCGTGGGGCCTGGACCGGGAAACCGCGATGACGATCTGGTCGCCGCTGATCTCAAAGCCGCGCACTGTGTCGGGAGTGTGCTTGGCGAGGTCCTCGGCGACGGCACGGATCCGGGTGTAATCCATGCCTTCATTCTCCTACGCGGTGCCCGGCCTGCCGCAGTGTTCGCTGTACGGGGCGGGGGCGCCGCACCAGCAAGGAGTGTTGCGGGGTGGGGGCCAGGGGGTGGCGTGGCCGCGGGCGGCCAGGGAGGTGGCGTAGGCCGCGGGGAGGGACGGGGTGGCCGGCGGGAGGGTCTGGGTGCGGGCGTAGGCCTCGTACGTGGGGAGGGTGGCGGTGACGACGCCGAGGAACGGGGCGCCCGTCGCCGAGAGCGCGTGGAGGGCCTGTTCGACGCTGCGCAGGTGCTCGGGGTAGCTGCCGTAGTCGGCGGCGAAGACGGGGTACCGGGTGAGCAGCGCGATGAGTTCGGCCTCGGGCCAGTACAGGACCGCCAGCGGGTAGGGGCGGGACAGGGCGGCCCGGTGGTCGGCGAGTTCGGTGCGGAGGCGTTCGATCTCGCGGCGGACCTCGGCGGGGTCGTCGGAGCCCAGGGACCAGAGGCGTTTGGGGTCGTGCAGCTCGTCGAGGGGGACCGGGGCGCTGTGGACGTAGTCGGCGAGGTGGTCGCGGTCGTCGTGGGACTCACCGAGGAGCCGGCGGACGCGGTGCCGGGTGATGAGGATCCTGCGGGCCTCGTAGGTGACCTCGTCGGGGGTGAGGAAGTGGTCGGTGGCGTCCTCGAACCAGGCGGCGGCGGCCGGCAGGTCGTCGTGGACCTCGAAGGTCTCGCCGATGATCTGCCACGGCGGCAGGCTCGCCGGGGCCTGCGCGCGGACGGTGACGGCGAGCTCGCGGGCCTGCTGCTCGGCGCCGGTGTCCCACAGGGCGGCGGCCTTGAGCGCCTGGACGAGCGCGGGGTCCGAGACGGGGTCCGAGGCGGGGTCGAGAAGTGCATCGTAGAGGGGCAGGGCCTCGGCCGGGCGCTCGGCGAGGATCCACTGCGCGGCGGCGGCGAGAAGCAGCTCCTCGCGGTCGTCGGGTTGCTCGGGGACTTTCCGCAGGAGCCGCTCGGCTTCGGCGGCATATTCGCGCTGCTCGGACATGGTTGGACGCTACTGCGATGTGCCGTCGCAGGCCAGGGTGCGGGTGGGGCGCGGGCCGGGCGCAGGGAAGCGTCGGGTGGGTCAGATGTTCTGACCGCCGTACGGGGGCGGTTGCTGGCCGTAGGGCTGGGGGCGGAGGGGCTGCGGCCCGGGGGACGAGGGTCCGAAGGGCTGGGGCCCGGGTTGCTGCGGGCCGTAGGGCTGCTGTCCGTAGTGCTGGCCGTACTGGCGTTGCGGATACGGCCCGTACGGCGGTTGCTGCCGCTGGCCCCACGCCGGCGGCACCGCCGGGCGGGTCGCCCAGGCGGCGTGGGTGAGGGCGGGCTGGGCGACGTCCTTGCGCTGCCAGAGGTGGTGGAGGAGCTCCTGCTCGCGGGCCACGAAGTGCGGCCCGGCGGTGCCGCGGGCGGCGGCGGCGCGGAGGAAGGCGAGATGGGTCGCGAAGGCGATGTACTCGCGGACGGTGCGGGCCGCCGCGTCGCCGTGCGCGCGGCGGGCGGCGGCACGGGCCACGCTGCGGGCCTTCATCGAGGCGAGCGCGACGGGTTCCGGCGGGGTCAGCCAGCCGGCCATCGCGTAGACCGGCAGCTGGGCGCGGATCAGCCCCAGCTCCTTCGACCTCGACCAGATGGCGAGCCACACCACGAGCGCGAACACCGGGATCATGATCGCGCCGTACATCGCCAGGAAGCCGAGCGGGGCGAGTGACGCCGAGCTGTTCCAGACGCCGTGCAGGAGCATCGCGAGCAGCCAGCCGCCGATCGGGGCGAGCCAGCGCCAGGGGCGGCCGGGCCGGGTCATGGCGGCGATGGCGAAGCCGGTGCCGGTCATCGCGGTGAAGAGCGGATGCGCGAACGGCGTCATCACGACCCGGACGAAGAAGGTCGCCGCGGTGGAGGACTGCAGGCCGGAGGAGCCGTAGGCCTGGTCCTCACCGAAGGCCGAGCCCAGGTACAGGATGTTCTCGGTGAAGGCGAAGCCGGTCGCGGTGAGGCCGGCCACCACGATGCCGTCGACGATGCTCTCGAAATGCCGGCGCCGGAAGAGGAACAGCAGCAGGATCGCGGCGCCCTTGGCCGTCTCCTCGACGAGCGGGGCGACGAAGGTCGCGCCCCAGGTGTCGGTCTGGGACGGGCTCGCGGTGAAGGTCGTCGCGAGGAGCTCGGTGGCGTACTCGTTCGCCAGTATCGCCACCAGGGTCGCGGCGCACGCGCCCCAGGCGAAGGCGAAGACCAGGTTCTTCCACGGACTCGGCTCGACCCGGTCGAGCCAGATGAACGCCCAGATCAGCACCGGCACCGGCAGGATCGACAGGGCGAGGCCGACGAAGAACCCCTCCGTCCCTATCTGCTGCCGCACCAGCGCGAGGATGATCACACCGCACAGCGCGAGCAGGGTGAAGAGGGCTCCGGCGCGTACCGCCTTGCTCTCCCAGAAGGCGCGGCGCGGCTTGTAGTGCCACTGTTCCGGAGCGGTCGGGACGGTGGTGAACTCGGGCGCCTTCTGAGCGTGCTCTGGGTACTCGGGGACCGGGTGGTTCGAGGAGTCGGGCGAATGCGAGTACGAGGACACCAGTCGACAGTACGGGGGGATGGAGGGTGTGCGCGATGCCCTTCCCCATACGTCTTCGGCTGCGGCCGGAATCGACCGTTCCGGATTCCGCTTAGGCCGGGGGCGCCTCCCAGCGGCAGCAGGGGGCAAGGCTTAGCGGCGAGTGAACAGCAGGTCGTGGACGATGTGGTCCTTGGCCAGTCCCTGGCGCTCGAACTTGGTCATGGGACGGAAATCGGGGCGCGGGGCGTAGCCGTCGCCGTACTGGTTGGTGAAGTCCGGGCTGCCGGAAAGCACCTCCAGCATCTGTTCCGCATACGGCTCCCAGTCGGTCGCGCAGTGCAGCGTCGCGCCGGGGCGGAGGAGCGGCGCCACCAGGGCCAGGAACTCGGGCTGGATCATCCGGCGCTTGTGGTGCTTGGCCTTGGGCCACGGGTCCGGGAAGTAGATCCGCAGACCCGAGAGGGACTCGGGAGGGAGCATGTCGCGGAGCAGCACGATCGCGTCGCCGTTGGCGACCCGGACGTTCGTCAGGCCGTACTGGTCGGCCAGATTGAGCAGATTACCCTGGCCGGGGGTGTGCACGTCGACGGCCAGAATGCCGGTGGCCGGGTCGTCGGCGGCCATCCGCGCGGTGGCGTCACCCATCCCGAAACCGATCTCCAGGACGATGGGCAGGCCCGGGTCCCCGAAGAGCTTGGCCAGGTCGAGGGGGGAGCCGTCGAGCTCCACGCCCCACTCCGCCCAGTGCCGCTCCAGCGCGCCGGCCTGCGCGTCGGTCACCCGGCCGCGGCGGGCGTGGAACGTCCGGATGCGGTGCTCCTCACGCGAGCCCGCCGGGTCCGGAGCCGGACCGTCGGGGAACTTCGCGGGCCGGGCGGCGGGGCGGCCGGCGGAACGCTCGGAGGCCGGTGCTGCGGCCGGGGCCGGGGCCGCGGGCTCAGCGGCCGTTGCCGGTATGGCCACGACGACGGGCTCGGCGTGCGCGGCAGGAACCAGGGACTCGGCCGCGGGGGTGCTGGGGGGCGTGGGTGAACTAGACACGATGGGCCCAATTCTACGGGCGGGTGGAAGCACCCCCGCCCGGCCGGCGGCGGGGCCGGTCGTCAGCCCCCGGCCCGGCCCCTCCGCCCGCGAGCCCGGACCCGGCTACGCCGTCTGCAGGGTGGCCAGTGCCGACAGGGCCCGGCGGGCCACTTCGCGCCCGATCGGGAGGGACGCCGTCGCGGCCGGCGAGGGCGCGTTGAGGACGTGGACGAAGGGGCCGGAGCCGCCGAACAGGAAGTCGTCGACGAGGGTGCCGTCACGGAGCACCGCCTGGGCGCGGACGCCGGCGGGCGCCGGTATCAGGTCGGACGTGCGGAGCGCGGGCAGCAGGCGCTGCGCGGCGGCGGTGAAGGCGCGTTTGGACAGCGAGCGGTGGATCTCGCCGATCTCGTACCGCCAGTGGCGGCGGGCGATCCGCCACGTGCCGGGGTAGCCGGCGACCTCCGCCATGTCCCGGGCGCGGAACGTGCGGCGGTGGTAGCCCTCGCGGGCCATCGCCGGGACCGCGTTGGGGCCGAGGTGCACCCCGCCGTGCACGTCCCGGGTGAGGTGGACGCCGAGGAAGGGGAAGGCCGGGTCGGGGACCGGGTAGACCAGGCCGCGGACCAGGCCGGTACGGGACGGCTTCAGCTCGTAGTACTCGCCGCGGAAGGGGACGATGCGCATCCCGGGCTCGTCGCCCGCGAGGCGGGCCACACGGTCGCAGTGCAGGCCCGCGCAGTTCACGAGGGTCTTCGTACGGATCTCACCGGTGGTGGACTCGACGACGATCCCGGCGCCGTCCGGCCCGGAGCCGCGGGTGCGGGTGATCGAGCGGACCTCGGCGCCGTACTGGATCCTGGCGCCCGCGTCGGTGGCGAGCCGGGCCATGGTCGCGGCCACCGCGCCGTAGTCGCAGATGCCGGTGGAGCCGACGTGGATGGCGGCCAGGCCGGCCGCCTGCGGTTCGTACTCCTGGATCTGGGCGGGGCCCAGCTCGCGCACCGAGATGCCGTGCTCCCGGCCGCGCTGGACCAGAGCATGCAGCCGGGGCAGCTCGTCCCGCTCCGTCGCGACGATGAGCTTGCCGGTGATCTCGTGCGCGATGTCGTGCTCCGCGCAGAACTTCGCCATCTCGGCGGAGCCCTGGAGGGCGTAGCGCGCCTTGAGCGACCCCGGGGGGTAGTAGATCCCGCTGTGGATCACTCCGCTGTTGCGGCCGGTCTGGTGCCGGGCCGGGCCGGGCTCCTTCTCCAGGACCGTCACCCGCGTGCCCGGTGCCGCACGGGTCAGCGCGTAGGCCGTGGACAGGCCGACGATGCCCGCCCCGATGACGACGACATCGTTCACATCATCGGCGTACGGTCCCATGCCACCTCCCCGGCTCCGCGCTTCTGACCGGACGGCCAGTCGCCCCCATCATGGGCCCCCATCATGAGTCCCCTTCATGAAGCCCCCGCCATGACGCCATGAAGTCCTCGACCTGAAGACATCCCCATCATGAACTGGCCCACTGACAATCGTCGCAAACCCTTGCGGGGCAAGGTGTGCGACCCGTGGACGCAGTCCGTGGACCGCACAGGCGGTCCACGGGCGGCTCACGGGTTCGTGAGTTCCCGAACTCACGACGTCTACTGCTACAGCTACAGCTACGGCTACAGCTACGACCAGGGCGACAACATCGGTTACGGCTTCGGTTGTGCCTAGGGCGGCATCACGCTGGCGCCGCCAGCAGCGGCCTGGCCCGTTCCCGCAGCTCGACGACCCGCGGTTCGTTGCCGTACGGCTCCAGCCGGTGCAGCAGATCACGGACGTACTCCGTGGTGCGCGCGGACGAGATGCGGCCGGCGACCTCGACCGCCTTGGTCCCCGCGGCGCAGGCGGCGTCCAGGTTCCCCGACTCGAGTTCGGCGACGGCGGACACGACGAGGCGCAGTCCGTGCGAGCGGACGTACTCCTCCGTGGGCCGGGCCAGCGCCTGTTCGGTGAACCGCTGCACCTGGCGGGGTACCCGCAGGTCGCGGTAGCACTCGGCGGCGTCGGCGGCGAGCCGGTCGTAGGAGTAGAAGCCGAGCCAGGCGGGATCGGCGTCGCCGTCCCGGGAGCGCTCCAGCCAGGACTCGGCCGCCGCGAGGGACGTGGCGCACGCGGCGGCTTCGCCGGCCTTGGCGTGGGCGCGGGCCTCGACGAGCTGGAAGAAGCTCATCGTGCGGGCGGTGGCCAGACCGCGGTTGCGTTCCAGGGCGGCCTGCGCGAGGTCGACGCCCTCGTCGGCGAAGTTCCGGTACGTGGCCTGCAGGGACATCGACGCCAGGACGTAGCCGCCCAGGGGGACGTCGGCCGCCGCGCGGGCCAGCCGCAGGGCCTGGATGTAGTAGCGCTGCGCGGCCTCCTGCTGGCCGGTGTCGAAGGCCATCCAGCCGGCGAGCCGGGTGAGTTCCGCGGTGGCACCGAAGAGCGAGCGGCCGACCTCGTCGCTGTACGAGCCGAGCAGCAGCGGTGCCGCCTCGACCCGCAGGCATTCGGGGACCATGCCGGAGCGCCAGTCGCCGCCGCCGTACTTCGAGTCCCAGCGGCGGGCGTCGTCCGCGGCCTCGCGCAGCTTCGCCACGTCCGAGTGCCCGACGTGGGCGGTGCCGGGCGCGGCGGCGTCGCGCGCGACCAGGGCGTCGGCGGGGGTGATCAGCCAGCGCGAGGCGGGGGTCACGTACGCGCTGACCGCGAAGGAGCCCGCCAGGCTCTGCCAGATGCCGGCACCGCCGGGGCCGCGGCGGCCGGCCAGGTCGAGCCGCCACAGGTCGGTGGCGGACTTCACCGCCTCGCCGACGTCGCGCGGGAAGGCGAGCCCGACCTCGGGCGCCGGATCGGCGTCCGCGAGCCCGATCTCGTGCAGCGGGACGGGACGGCCGAGCTTGCTGCCTATGGCCGCGGCGATGAGGTGCGGTGCGGCGCCCTGCGGCACCATGCCCTTGCTGACCCAGCGGGCCACCGAGGTCTTGTCGTAGCGGAGGGTCAGGCCCCGTTGCGCGCCCAGGTCGTTGACCCGGCGGGCGAGGCCCGCGTTACTGATGGCGGCCAGGGCGAGAAGGGTGCCGAGCTTTTCGTTCGGCCCGCGATGTTCCTTGTTCACTGCGGTTCACCTCGCGATGCCGCTGGGGGCAGGCCGGACGGCCTGGTTGTCTCTCGGGGGGTCGGTGCAGACGGGAGCCCGGGTGAGAACCCGGTTCGGTACTCGGTCCGGTCCCGGGTTCGGTACTCGGTCCGGTCCCCGGTTGGGTACTCGTTTCGGTCCCCGGTTCGGCACCCAGATAGGGGACCGAGGGGGGATGCGGGCGAGAACTCGGGCGAGAACGGGGGGCGGCGGAAGCTGCCTCCCGGGAGAGCACAGCATGGCCACTCCTCGTCGGACGCACCGGCCGTACCGGGCGCACCGGGCGCGACGGCCGTTCCCGGCGAGCCGGTCGGGCCGGACGGGCGGGTCGCTCTGATCGGGCCGGATGAGCCTGGGGCATCGGATGAGCCGGAAATGCCAGGTGCACCGGATGAGCCGGGTGGGCGAAGTGCACCGGGTGGGCCGGGCGAGCCGGAAGGGCCCGGTGGTCCTGAGGCATCGGGTAAGCCGGGGGTATCGGCGGGGCCGGGGACGCCGGCCGGGCCGGGGATGCCGGTGGGGCCGGGAACAGCAGCCGGGCCGGGAGTGTCGGACGCGCCGGGGATGCCGGACGCGCCGGTCCGTCCGGACACACGAGGGCCGCGCACGTGGACCACGCTCTTGCCACCCCCTCGACACAAAGAACGGCCGCCCCAGCCCCCTTGTAGAGGCTGTGATGTCTGTGGAGCCCGATTCGGCCAATGTCGAGGACAAACCGGGCCCCGAGATGCCGGGGCGTTCGCTACTCGGGTACACCCAGCGTAGTTCGCCGCATCCCGACCGTTAAGAGGCCTGTCCCGGATGGCGAGATTGCAGCCCCCAAAAAGTGCCCGTGCTCCCGGTATATGTGGCTGTGCGCCCGCCCGTGCGCTCTTTGCCGTCCTGATCAGGAGCGCTTCCATGGACGGGTGGGTCGGCCCGTGGCCTCGACAAGCGGCAATGGCAAGAGACGGCGGGCCAGGGGGCTCCGCCGCCACAATCCCCGCGGGCGGCGGACCGGTCCGGGAGGCGTGCGGACGCCTCCCGGACTGTTGTTTTTATGCGGCGTATGTCCCGTATATGAGCCCGTTCGACCACGCATCCGGCGACCGGCATATCAACTCCGGCATGTGCCAGCCACTTTGGCGTGAAACCGACGTTTGGCTTCACGCGGACGACCCGGCGCTCCTCCCTGCGCCCATGCGCCTCCTTGTGCGCCGTGCCATGGCAGCATGTTCCTCAGGCGGAGCGGCAGTTCGCATGCCGCACAGCCAGTGGTCCACAGCCTGTGGAGGCGGCGATGCGGTGGTTGGTGGGGTGGAGCAGTGCCGCCGCGGGGTCACTCCCGGGCACTAAGGCCCGTACGGTCCTCCCGGTTGGCGCGCAACTTCTGTGGGGCGACCCGGATCCGCTGTGGGCGGTCGGTGACTGGCGTGCTGACGAAGTCCGCGTGATCCACGCCGACCCGGCCGGCGCCTCCTACCAGGGCGGCAGCAGCTATTCCGGTTCGGGATCCAGCTCGGGTTCCGGGTCCGGGTCCGGTTCCGGCGCGGCCTACGGGAGCGGGTACGGCAGCGGCTCCGGAAGCTACGGGGACGGGAACAACGGGTACGGGAACAACGGCTACAGCGGCAACAGCAGCCGCGGAGCCTCCAGTTACCAGAGCGCCAACGGCTACGGCGACAGCAACGGCAGTACCTACGGCGGCGGTCACGGCAGCGGCTACGGCAGCAGCCACCCCGCCATCGCCCGGATCGCCATCCTCGGCCGCTGCCACGCGAGCGACGCCCAGCTGCGCGTCGGCCTCTTCGCCGCCCGCGGGGGCGCCCTGCGCCACCTCACCGCATGGCCCGGCAGCTACACCGCCGTACTCCAACTCGGGCGCCGCATCACGATCCTGGGCGATCTCGCCGGCGCCCGGCCGGTCTTCCACACCCGCTGGGCGGGCGGTACGGCCTTCGCGACGGCCGCTCTCCCGCTCGCGGACCTCACCGAGGCGGGGCTGGACGTCACCCACCTCGCCGCCACCCTCGCCTGCCCGGACTCGCCCGAGGCACTCGGCGACGGGACGCCGTACATCGGCGTCCGGCGGGTGCCGCCGGGCCACGCCCTCATCCTGCGCGACGGCGTCCCCGAGATCAGCGGCTACGAGGCGACCGCGTCGCTCGCCGTCGGCAACCAGACCTCCGCCTCCGACACCGAGGCGGCGATCACCGGGGTCCGCGACGCCCTCGTCGACGCCGTACGGGCCCGGCTCGCCCAGCCGCGCTTCATCCCCGAGGCCGGCGAGGCACCGTCCCCCGGCATCGGCGCGGACCTGTCCGGAGGCAGCGCCTCCGCCACTCTCGCGCTGCTCGCCGCCGGACTGCCCGGCATGCCCGGCACCCCGCTCGGCCACGGGTCCTCGGCCGGGCAGCGGCTGCTGGCCGTCACCTTCAACGATCTGGCGGGCGGCGGACTGCAGTCCCGCGACGCCGAACTCGAACGGGCCAGGGCCATGGCCGCCGACCCCCGGCTGCACCACGTAGTGGTGCCGGGCGGCACCGAGGCGCTCCCGTACGCCGACCTCGGCTCGGGCCCGCTCACCGACGAGCCAGGACCGTCCCTCATCACCGCGGAACGGCACCGCCGCCGGCTCGCCGCGGGCGGCGCCGACCACCTCGTGGGGCACGGCGCCCGCCAGGTCCTCGACGCGCACCCGGCACGCCTCGCCGACCTGCTCCTGGACCGGCACCGCCGGCACATGCTGCGTCCGGTGGCCGCGCTCGCCACGGCGGACGGCCCGACCAGCCGCTCCGTCCTCGTCCCCTTCACCGTCTACCGCGCCGCCCGGCGGCTGGCCCGTACGCCTTACCAGCAGGGCGTGCAGGACGCCGCGGCCCGGCTGTTGCGGCGCGACTTCGGCTACGGCTCCGGCTCGTCCGCGGCCTCCGGCAACGGCTTCGGTCCCGGCTCGAGCTCCGGTGACACAGGTCCTGGCGCCGCGCTCAACGCTTCCCTCGCCGCGCTGGCCTGGGTGCGGCCGGGCCCGGCCGCCCGCTGGCTCACCGGCGAGGCCCTCGCCGAAGTATCGGTTCGCCTCCAGGAGGCGGCCGCCCGGCCGGGACCGGTGGAACGTCCGGGCGACCGGCGCGCGCGGGCCGCGCTGGCCCGGCACGCCGCCGACCACCGCGTCTTCGAGCAGGCCGTCGAGGTGCGCAGCCAGCGGCTGCACGCCCCGTTCCTCGACAACCAGGTCGTCCGCGCCTGCCGGGCGCTGCCCGAGGCGCTGCGCGTGCAGCCCGGGGCGCGGGTCTCGGTGCTGCGGGCGGTCCTGGCCGGCTCCGGGATCCGGGAGCTGCCGCCGGGCTGGGGCGCCAACTCCCATGTCTCGACCGCCGCCGCGTTCCGCACCGGGCTGCGGTCCTCCGTCGACGACCTCATCGAGCTGTTCGACACACCGCTGCTCGCCGACGCCGGGCTCGTCGAGGCCCGCGTCGTCCGCCAGGCCCTGCGGGCCGCCGCCGACGGGGAGGCGCTCCCGCTGGACGGGCTCGGCGAGCTCGTCGCGACGGAGGTCTGGCTCCGCCGGCTGCTGGCCCGCCGCGGATCCTGCTGGACCGGGGCGGACGCTCCGGAGCAGCGCGCTGTGGCGGGCGGGGTGCGCCGGCTCACGATGTGAGCGGTAGGGCGGTTACACGATGTGAGCGGTAGGGCGGTCAGGGGTCGGCCGATGGGAGGCGATCCGTTGTCAGTGCGATGCCCGACAATGGTGTGCAGGTCCGATGGCATGCGATGGCAACGGGCGATGGAGCGAACGGCGACCGCAGAGGACTCGTAATGGCGGTGTGGGACGACCTGGTCGGCCAGGACGCGGTGACGGCGCAGCTGTCCGCGGCCGCGCGGGATGCCGATGCCCTGGTGACGGCCACGTCGGCGGGCGCGAAGGGCGCGGCGCTGCCGACCGCGTCCAAGATGACGCACGCCTGGCTGTTCACCGGCCCGCCCGGCTCCGGCCGCTCCACCGCGGCCCGCGCCTTCGCGGCGGCCCTGCAGTGCACGAGCCCGGACCGGGCGCTGGGCGGGGTACCGGGCTGCGGGTTCTGCGACGGCTGCCACACGACGCTGATCGGGACGCACGCGGACGTCGAGATCGTCCGGACGGATCTGCTGTCGATCGGCGTGAAGGACACCCGTGACCTGGTGCGGCGGGCCGCCATGTCGCCGGCGGGCGGCCGGTGGCAGGTGATCGTCCTGGAGGACGCCGACCGCCTCACCGAAGGTGCGGGGAACGTGCTGCTGAAGGCGGTCGAGGAGCCCGCGCCCCGGACCGTCTGGCTGCTGTGCGCGCCCTCGGTCGAGGACGCGCTGCCGACCATCCGCTCCCGGTGCCGGCTGCTGAGCCTGCGGACCCCGTCCGTGGAAGCGGTCGCCGACGTCCTGGTGCGGCGGGACGGGATCGACCCCGAGCTGGCCGCGACGGTCGCCAGGGCGACGCAGGGCCACATCGGCCGGGCCCGCCGGCTCGCCACCGACGAGCAGGCGCGGGCGCGGCGGGCGACCGTGCTGCGGGTACCGCTGCGGGTGGACGACGTGGGCGGGTGTCTGAAGGCCGCGCAGGAACTGGTGGACGCGGCCTCGGACGACGCCAAGCAGGTCGCCGTGGACGTGGACGGCAAGGAGACCGAGGAGCTGCGGGCCGCGCTCGGGGCGTCGGCGGGCGCCGGCAGCCGGATGCCGCGCGGCACGGCGGGCGCCATGAAGGACCTGGCTGACCGCCAGAAGCGCCGATCGACCCGTACCCAGCGGGACACGCTCGACCTGGCCCTCATCGACCTGGCCGGCTTCTACCGGGACGTGCTCGCGGTGCAGGTCGGCTCGAAGGTCGGCATCGCGAACGTCGAGGCGCGCGACGCGATCGAGCGCATCGCGGCGTCCTCCCGTCCGGAGAACTCGCTGCGCCGGATCGAGTCGATCCTGGCCTGCAGGCAGGCACTGGAACGGAACGTCGCGCCGCTGCTGGCGGTGGAGGCGATGACGCTGTCGCTGCGGGCGGGCTGACGGGGGCGGGCCGACGGGGCTTTCGCCCTCCTCGGCCCGCTGTCGTCACCTCGGCGTCTTTGGTGCCTTTGGGTGATCAACGGCAGGGACCCGTAACGCCGACCGCCCACCCGGCGTGCCGCGTTGCAGGCTGCTGACAGTGCCGCCGGAGCCCACCCGGGGGCCGTAGTCGTCCCTGAGGTGGTCCGTACCGTGGCTGATGCCGTCCTGTTCACTCTGCTCTTCCTCACCACTGCCGCCGCCGTGGCACTCGTGCGCTCCGCGCTGCGCTACTGGTGGTCGGAACGGTCCGGCCGCGTCTACGAGTTGGCGCAGGACCGCACTGGTACGGCGCTGCGCGCCGCCGCCGCGGGCGTGGCCGTCCTGGCGGTGGTCGCTGTCGCCGTGCCGCTGCTGTCACCGGGAGGCGGCGGGGGCACGGTGACGGCCGCCGCCCGTACGGCGGTGGACCTCCGCCCGCCCGCGCCTCCCCGGCCGCCCGCCCGCGCGGCCGCACCGCCCGCGTCCGGGTCCGGGTCCGCGGCGCCCCGTACGATCTCCCGCCCGGCGGGCGGCGTCCTGCAGGAGCTCGCCGACGGCACACGCGTCTGGACGCCACAGCAGTACGCGTACCCCCGCGCCGCGAAGGTCTCCTTCCCCGTGGTGGTCGCGGAGGTCGGCGCCGGGGACCAGGAGCTCTACGCGGGCTTCGCCGCCCAGGTCCAGCGGCGCCTGGCGGACCCGTTCCTGCTCGTGATCCCGCGCACCTGCGGCGGCGCGGGACCCGATCTCGACGCGGTCGCCCGGCACTACCGCACCCTGACGACCCGGTCGGCGCGCGCGATCCTGGGCGTCGGCGACCGTGCGGCGTGCGCGGTCCGCGAGGCGTTCGCCCACCCCGACCGCTACCGCGCGGTCGCCGGGATCTCCGGCCGGTACGAGGGCGTCGCCGTCCCGCCCCCGTCCCCGGCGGGCCGGCGCCCCGCGCTCCTCATCGCCTCCGGCTCCGGCGAGAGCGCCTCCCGCGACTCGGCCCTCAGGTTCCGCACGGCGCTGCGCCCCCGCGCCGACGAGGTACGCGTCATCGACGGCGTGAGCGGCCGCCGCGAACTCTTCGCCCGCGTCGCCGGCTACCTGACGGAAAAGGTCGACGGCCCGAAGCACCCGTAGCGGGAGCGCACCACCCGGCGCAGGCACCCCGCGAGACCCCTGGCCCCGGACACCCGCCCCCGGACACCCGCCGGGACACTCACCCGGACCCAGCCGCTCACCCGGACCCAGCCACTCGATCAACCCTCAAACGGCCCACAAAAAGCCTACAAATAGCCCATGAGCGGGCGGCGGAGCCCGCCTCCACCCCAGCAGGACGGATACGCTCCCCCTCACCCGACGGGAGGACCCGAGCCGCCGATGTACTCCAAGAGCCCGCTCCGTATCCCCGCCAGCGCCCTCGCGGTGGCAGGCCTGCTCCTCTCCGGATGCAGCAGCGGGGGCCCGGGCCACAGCGCCGCCGCCTCCACCACCGCCAGCTCGCTCGGCCCGCTCCCGTCGGCCGGCGACGCGAGCCTGGCGCCGTACTACACGCAGAAGCTGAACTGGCACTCGTGCGGCGTCCCCGGCTTCGAGTGCGCCACGATGAAGGCCCCGCTGGACTACGCGCACCCCGTCGCGGCCGACGATCTGAAGCTCGCCGTCGCCCGCAAGAAGGCGGCGGGCCCCGGCGCGCGCCTCGGCTCGCTCCTGGTCAACCCCGGCGGTCCCGGCGGCTCGGCCATCGACTACCTGCAGTACGCGGCGCTCGGCTACCCCGCACCGGTCACCGCCCGCTACGACATGGCCGCCATCGACCCGCGCGGCGTCGCCCGCAGCGAGCCCGTCGAGTGCCTCACCGACGCGCAGATGGACGCCTTCACCGCCGTCGACACGACCCCCGACGACGCCGCCGAGACCGGCAAGCTCGTCACCGCCGACACGGGGTTCGCGGCCGGCTGCGCGAAGCGCTCCGCCAAGCTCCTCGGCCATGTCTCCACGGTCGAATCGGCCCGTGACATGGACGTCCTGCGGGCCCTGCTCGGCGACGACAAGCTCACCTACGTCGGCAAGTCCTACGGCACCTTCCTCGGTGCCACCTACGCCGGACTGTTCCCGCAGCGCGTCGGCCGGCTGGTCCTCGACGGCGCGATGGACCCCTCGGTCTCCGCCCTCGACAGCAGCCGCACCCAGGCCGGCGGCTTCGAGACCGCCTTCACCGCCTTCGCGAACGACTGCATCAAGCACACCGACTGCGCCCTGGGCACCAAGAGTGCCGACGACGCCGGGCACCGCCTCGACGAACTCTTCCGCTCCCTCGACGCCAAGCCCCTCCCCACCGGCCAGGCCCGCCCGCTCACCGAGGCGCTCGGCACCACCGGCGTGATCTCCGCCATGTACGACGAGGGCTCCTGGCCGACGCTCCGCGCCGCCCTGGCCAAGGCCCAGCAGGGCGACGGCGCCGGCCTCCTCAAGCTCTCCGACGAGTACTACGAGCGCGACAGCAGCGGCAAGTACTCGAACCTCATGTTCGCCAACGCCGCCGTCAACTGCCTCGACCTCCCCCCGGCGCTCTCCTCCCCGGCCGACGTCGAGCGCGCCCTCCCGTCCTTCCGCTCCACCTCCCCGCACTTCGGCACGGGCCTGGCCTGGGCCAGCCTGATCTGCGGCTACTGGACGGTCCCGGCCACCGGCAAGCCCCAGCGCATCGAAGCCAAGGGCGCGGCCCCGATCCTCGTCGTCGGCACCATCCGCGACCCCGCCACCCCGTACTCCTGGGCCGAGTCCCTCGCCTCCCAGCTCTCCTCCGGCCACCTCCTCACCTACAACGGCGACGGCCACACCGCCTACGGCCGCGGTTCCGACTGCATCGACACCGCCGTGAACCTCTACCTCCTCGAAGGCACCACCCCGCCCAAGAACAAAAAGTGCGACTGACCCGCTGACCTGCATTTCCGCCCGATCCACCCCTGCACGGAGCACCCCCAACAACCCTGTAGACTTGGCGCCGCTGCTCCCGCCACACTGGCCGAGCGCAGTATGCCGCCTTAGCTCAGTTGGCCAGAGCAACGCACTCGTAATGCGTAGGTCTCGGGTTCGAATCCCGAAGGCGGCCCCAGCAAGGCCCAGGTCACCTAGCCCGTGACCTGGGCCTTTTGCTTGTCCGTACCCTTTTGCTGCCGTGGGCTGGAGGTTAGTCGAGTCCCCTGGGGGCGATGTGCGGCCGAGGTGCGGCCATTTCTGCAGAGCCGCTGCACGGGTGCGGCCAGGAGTGGCCGCCGGGCCGGGCGGCTGGCGGTGGAGCGACTGTCGAAACCCGACAAGAGGCGCTCGGCGGCCAGGTGAGCTGGCGGTTGGCTTGGCAGTATTCTTGGCCGACTGTTTGGCTCTTGTCCACGGACAGTGGGACATGGCTCTGTCGCGAGTTCCGTGAAATCCAAGATCTTGATCTTCAGTGGGCGAGCAGGATGCGCTTGCGCAACAGGTCGGGCTTGGCGCGACCGAACATCTGACGCTTGATCATTTTGATGCGGTTGACGTGGCCCTCGACCATGCCGGAGTTCCAGTGAAGGGTGAGGCCGGCTTGGACCGCAGCCCAGTCGCGACGCAACCCGCTGGCGAATCCCCGCAGCTCAGGCAGTGGGCTGTTCTCGGCGTTGCGGACCCATCCCTCGAGATCCTCCTGGCCGCGACGGTTCACGAGCGTCTCGGCAAAGGTGGCGACGAGGCGACAGGCGGCATCGAGGTCCTCGCAGCGGTCTCGAAGCTCCTTCAGGATGAGCCGGTCGGCCTCTGGAAGATTGTCGGGGTGCGTGAGGATAGCGGTGGTGACCTCACGGTTCTTCGGGACGACGGGGCGTGCGGTGGGCGCGGTGTTCTCGCGTAGGTGGAGAAGCAATCGCCGGACAGTACGTTCGCTCACCCGGGCCCCGCGCTCGTAGAGTTCCTGGTGCAGCATGCCCGTGCTGGTGCAGCCCTCGGCCAAGCGGGCCGCGAGGTAGGCGGCGTGACCGTCCAGACTGCTTCGGCGGCCGTTGGGCTTGTCGCTGATCAGTGCTTCCGGGGTGGGCGCGTTCATGAACTTTCGGGCTGTCTTGGGGTCCAGCCGTAGCTCGGCGCAGATGCCGCCGATCCCGACGCCCCTGGCCATCAGTGCGTGGACCAGGGCGTGACGCTCACGTCTGCGCTGGATGCTCGGGCTCTCCTTCTTGACCGGCACCACCGGTTCCCTCTTCTCGGGCGGCTCGGGGATCCACTGTGCCCGCAGCCGTGCGACCAGGCGTTCGGTGGCGGCGCCGAGGTTGTTCCACAGAGTACTGGTGGGCCGTCGGCGAGGTGCCTGCTCAGCAGGTCCTTTTCCAACGGCCC
>NZ_JAAIKO010000051.1 GCF_016107395.1 Streptomyces fildesensis | reverse complement strand
CCCGCGGAGCGGGATATGACCCGGCAAGCCGGGTCATAGTGAATGAATTGCGCAAGCGCAATTCGAATTCCGGCGCAAGCGCCGGAATGTAATTCCGTAAACGGAATTACGGAAGTGAATGCAATTCGCGCAAGCGCTCATTGTAGGCACCCGCGCAAGCGCGGGTGCCTAAGCTAGCAGCGGGGGAAGGTGCATCGCGCGTGGCCCTGTGTAGGGCTTGGGGTTACTGACCACCACCCCCGTAACGGATGTGACGGACTGTCGGCCCGATCGGGTGCCGGCCCCACCGCAGTGACAAGTTCCGCTGCGCTCCACCCTGACCACTCCCCCACCCCCGAAACTGTCCGGTCGCTGCTCGACAACACCCCATCAGCATACACTGTGAAGCGTCGCCACAGGTAAAAATCGGCCAAGTACCAGCCAGATGGGCGAACCTGTCGCGTGAGTGATGCATCACTTGTGCTCACTGTGTAGAGTCTGGGAACAGATAGCAGCACCCCGGCCCCTCGCGCCGTGCCAGACTTTCTTTTCTGATGGCGCGCCAAATTCCGCGAAAAGGAGACCACGGGGCATGACCGTGAAACTACGTGACCACCAGATCGAAGCCGTTGCCGCTATCGTGCGCGGCTTCGATATTCCGCCGGGCGGTATCCCCTGGAGCGGTCTTCGTGGGCAGGTGCACGCCGCGTGTGGCACGGGCAAGACGATTATTGCCGCAGCGTCGGCGAAGCGGATCGTGCCCAAGGGTCGCATTCTGGTGCTGGTGCCGACGCTGGACCTATTGGCGCAGACGGTGAAGGCGTGGCACGACGTCGGGCACAGGGGGCCGGCGGTTGCCGTGTGCTCGCTTCAGGACGATCCGGAGCTGTGGAGCATGAAGGTGCGCTCCACCACCAACCCGATTCAGCTGGCCATGTGGCACGGTTCCGGGCCGGTGACCATCTACGCCACGTACGCGTCTCTGGGCGTGCTGGCCGAGGCGTTCGAGGGCGTCTACGGGCAGCAGCTCGACCCTGTGGACCTCGCCGTAGTCGATGAGGCACACAGGACCAGTGGCTCGATGGGTAAGGCGTGGGCCGACATCCACAACCAGCACGTCATCCCCGCGCACCGGCGGCTCTACCTGACGGCGACGCCGCGGATCTGGGAGGAGCGGCTGAATCGCGAGGTTGCCGAGGGGGTGCGCGACCCGTTGCCGCGTGAGATGGCGGCGTCCATGGATGACGAGAAGGTCTTCGGGCCCGTCCTGTTCAAATTGTCGCTGGCGTCGGCGGTGTCGCGCGGGCTACTTGCGCGGTACCAGATCATCGTCCTGGAGCTGAAGGACCCGGTGGTCACCCCGGACCGGCTGATGAGCGAGGAGCGGGGTAGCGAGGAGGTGCGGGGGCAGCGGCTGGGGGCGCTGCAGGCGGCTCTCCTGCACACCATGGCGCAGCACGACCTGTCGACGTGCATCACCTTCCACCACCGGACGATAGAGGCACAGGCCTACGCGGAGGGCCTGGAGCGCGTCGCAGCCAAGCTGCACGCCGACCAGCCGGAGAAGTACCCGGCCCGGATCTGGGCGGACTGGCTGTGCGGTGAGCACGTGCCCGAGCGCCGGCGGGGAGTGCTGAGTCAGTTCGGGACCACCGCCCGGCGTGCGGTCCTGTCGAACTGCCGTGTGCTGGGTGAGGGCGTCGACATCAGAAGCGTGGACAGCGTGGCCCTGTTGGACCCCAAGGGTGCTCCGCACGACATCGTCCAGGCCATCGGCCGGGCGCTGCGTCAGAAGCCGGGACAAGGGAAGCTGGCCTCTTTGATCGTGCCGGTGTTTCTCCAGCCCAATGAGCAGCCGGAGGATATGTTCACGTCGGGATCGTATCAGCCTTTGGTGAAAGTTCTTGAGGGTCTTCGGGCGCATGATGAAGAGGCCGTGGAATTGCTCGCGATTCCGCAAGAGCCTCAGAAGGACGTCGCGCAGCCGTCCGAGTACATCGGTCCGCCGCCCGAGGAAGGCGAGGACGAATCCCGTCTGTTGCTTCGTTTCGCCGCTCCGCGTGATCCGGTGATGGTCGCGGAATGGGTGTCGTTCAATGTGATCGACACGGAGCGCCAGGACTGGGGGCGCGGCTGGGCGTCGCTCAAGAAATTCACCGAACGTGAGCATCACGCCCGAGTTCCGTACGGGCACAAGGAGGGTGCGTTCCCGCTGGGGCAGTGGGTCGCGGAGCAGCGACGGGCGTACGGGGCCGGACAGATGACCGGCCAGCGGGCGCAGCGGCTCGAGAAGCTCGGCATGGTCTGGTCCCCGGCCGATGAACGTTTCCAGGAGAACCTGGAGGCCGCCAAGGCGTACTACGAGCAGCACTGGACGCTGTGCGCGCCCCGGTCCGCGACGATGCTGGATCGGCCGGTGGGGCAGTGGCTGTCCAACCTCCGCCGCGCGGGTGCGCTGGAGGACCGCCCCGAGTGGAAGGCCGCGCTGGAGGCCGTGGATGAGCACTGGGACCCCGTGTGGCAGGCGGAGTGGCAGCGGCACTACGCCGCGCTGCGGGAGCTCCTGACGGATGAGGAGGACCACTGCGACGTCCTGCCGGGCTTCACCGTCCACGGCATGGACGTGGGCAAGTGGCTGGCGAAGCAGCGTCAGCACACGGTCTGGGCAGGGCTGATGGACGGGCAGCGCGAGCTCCTGGAGGCGGTCGGCGTCGCACCGCTGCCCCCGGAGCCGGAGGTGCCCGCCAAGGCGGCCAAGGCGGCGGTGAGCGCCTTCGACAAGGGCGTAGCGGCCCTCGCGCAGTACAAGACCCGCACCGGGTCTGTGACGGTCCCCAGGGGCCACGTAGAGCAGCTGGAAGGCGGCCCAGCGGTCAAACTCGGAGTGTGGATCATGAACCAGAAAGGACGTCGCGCGAAGCTCACCACCGACAAGCTCGCCGCGCTCGCGGGCCTCGGACTCGATTGGGCACGGAGAGGTTAAGGAATGGGATAAGTTTCTGGTTAAGTTATATTGGGCCTGAGGTGAAGGTGCAGGGAATGGCATCTGAGGAAGAGCTGTTCGCGTCCGTCGACGCTCTGTTGAACGAGGAGCCGCAGCTCCCGCCTCCGGCGGAGCGCGCCCGGCTGCGGGAGGCTGCTGGAATCACCCAGGCCCGCCTCGCCGCCGCGTTGAAGACAACGACCCAGTCAGTGAAGAACTGGGAGAACGGCCGGAGCGAGCCGAAGTCGCCGCGCCTGGATGCCTACCAACGGCTGCTGGACGGGTGGGCGGCGAAGCACCCCGCCCACGGCACCCTCGACGTCCCGGCCCCGGTCGTCGCGCCTCAGCCGGAGATGCCGGAGGCGTTCGACGGTCCGGCTGCCGCGCCCGTGTTGCAGGAGACGGCAGCGCCGCAGGCCCCCGCCGTTCAGGCCGCGCCGGAGCGTCCGGCGTCGTCGCGCCGCCCGGCCGCGAAGAAGGCCGCCAAGGCTGCGCTGGACCCCCGCTTCCCGCACGGCCCGCTCGCAGTGCTCGATGGCGACGGCTCCGCGTACGGCGTCGACGGCATTGTGCTCGACTGCCCGGCGACCACGGTGCCGGAGCTGGTGGAGTGGACGCTGCGCGAGTCCGGACTCGGTACCGGAAAGCTCAACCGCTACGGCAAGGACAGCGACCCGCTGATCGTGCTCACGGCGGCCGCCGCGGTGGGGCTCGGGCTGCCGGAGCGCCTGGAGGGCCACGAGCAGCGCCGCTCCCTGCGCCTGCCGGAGGACCATCCGGTGGTCAAGGAGGTCGCACGCGCGAAGTGGCAGCTGACACAGCGCGGGTTCGGTCCGTGGGCGCGGATCTACCGCAAGGCGCAGGGCCGTGAGCGGCAGTGCGTGCAGCTGGCGATCCTATCGTGGGACGCGCTCGATGAGCGGTCCTGGCCCGGCGTTGCCGAGATGGAGCCGGCCGACGTCGCCCGGGTCCTGGGTGTGTACGCGCAGCGGGTCATCACCCCGCGCGGCTCCACGGCCGTGTCAGGGCTGGAGCTGATGACGGCGCTGCGACCGCCGACGAAGGCCGTGCAGGACCCGGCGAGCGGGAACTGGGTGTCCGGCTACAACCAGGGCAGCCTGGGCACGGAGCCGACGGACCCGGCGCCGCCGGAGGCAACCCCCGAACACCCCGTCGTCGTGAACTCCGGCTGGAGCGGCGGGTTCCTCAATGAGGAGGCGTACCAGTGGGTGCGGTCGGTGGACTCGCTCACGGATGAGGAGTGCCTGCTGCCGTTCGCGGTCGGCCTGGACCTGAACACCGCGTTCCTCGCCGCCGCCGCCCGCCTGGTCGTCGGCCTATCCGGACCCGACCACTTCACCGCCCCGACGTTCAACCCGAAGATCCCCGGCAGCTGGCTGGTCGACCTCAGCGGCATCGAGCTGGACCCGCGCCTGCCCTCACCCTTCACCCCCGACGGCACCCGCCCGACGGGGCTGGCCTGGTACCAGACGCACACCGTCGCCTACGCCCAGGAGCTCGGGCACGACGTGCACCCGATCGAGGCGTACCTGCGGCGCGAGACCGGCGCGTACCTGGACCCGTGGCACGACCGGCTCAAAACCGCGTACGTCGACACCCTCGCCGACCTCGGCGTCACCAAGGACCTGGACGACGCAGCGTTCCTCGCCGCGATGGAGCAGCACAAGCAGCGCGACCCGGCCCTGGCCGCCGTACTGGCTGCTATCAAGGCGACCGTGAAGGGCGGCGTCGGGAAGCTGCGGGAGCGCCCGCAGGGCAAGTCCTACAAGGAGGGCGAGACGTGGCCGGCCCTTTCGCGGCCGACCTGGCGCCCCGACTTCCGCGCCGCCGTGATCAGCAAGGCGCGGGTCAACATGCACCGCAAGCTCAACAACATGGTCAAGATGACCGGCCTGTACCCACTCGCCGTACTCTCCGACTGCGTCGTCTACCCCTCACCGGGCGAGAGCCCGCTGGACTTCCT
This sequence comes from Streptomyces fildesensis, assembly GCF_016107395.1. Lineage (GTDB taxonomy): Bacteria > Actinomycetota > Actinomycetes > Streptomycetales > Streptomycetaceae > Actinacidiphila > Actinacidiphila fildesensis. The sequence continues at coordinate 47,608 of NZ_JAAIKO010000051.1, read as the reverse complement.
CCCCTACGCGGCGTCCGGCAAGCCGCAGCCCGGCGGGTTCCGCCTCGGCGCTACGCCCGGCCTGGCGAAACTGGAGGGCGTCCAGTCGATGCTGTGGGCGGTCGAGCTGATGGAGAAGGGTCTGAACCCGGCCCGCCACATCAAGGGCGGCGACGCCGTCCTGGACGAAGGGGAGTAGGCCATGGGCGAGATCGAGGACGCCATCGAGCGCGCCGACCGGGAAGCCTTCACCCGTCAGCCGCCCAAGACCCTTCCGGCCCGCATCAACTACCTGCTCAAACAGCTCGGAACCGCGAAGGCCGTCGCGCAGGAGCTCGGCATCACCGCCGACTCCGTCAACCGCTACCGGCGCGGCGCCCGCAAGAACCCACCCAAGGACATCGCCGCGAAGATCGACAACGCCGTACGTCAGCGATGGCAGCCCCAGGTCCGCAAGCGCCGGCAGCGGCAAGCCGCCGCCACGACTGGGGTCACGGTGGAGACGAGGGCACGGTTCGGGTACACGGCACCGGTCGGCACAACCGACGACGGAAGATTCCGGCGGCTCACCGTGCACCTCCCCCCGGCCTACGCACAACGCCTGTTCGACGCCCGCAACACAGGCGCCAGCGACCAGCAGATGCGGGGGATCATCGCCGAGGGATTCAAAGAGGTCTACTTCCAGGACGGCGGAGGCCGCGCCACAGGACTCTCCGACGTCACCCTCAACGACATCGACTACCTCGACCTCGACTACTGAGGCCGCGGAGTGACGCTGTGGCGTCGGCAGCGTGGGTGTGCCGAAGCACGATAGGTGTCACCAAGGCAGGCGTGTTGTCACTCGGGGACTTCGGTCGGCTCCTGCAGGGGGGTGGGCCGGAGTCCGCCTGCGCAGGCCAGCACTTCCGTCGCTGAAGAGTTCAGGAAGATCGTGAACACGGACGATCTGTCCACGGAGTCGATGGATCCGGTACGAAGCGGCTCTTCCCCAGCCTGCCGGAGGATGTCGACAGAGGCGGCAAGGCCCTCAATTGTGTGGCCGCGCCGAGCGGCCGTGCGCACTCGAATCGCGAACACACCCGCGTGCCGGTTGGCGGGGACCAGACCGTCCGAGACATCGAAGGCGCCACCGCCAATCAAGGCGTCACGGGCAGGTCCGCATGCCGGGGTCTGTTCGCGAAGCATGGCGATGAGTTCCTCGCGAGGCAGGCTGCGCGCCGGTACCCGTACGACCCACTCATCGACCTCGTGTGACAACTGCAGTGCCTCTCTGGTGACAGTCCGACTGCTTCGATCTGCTCCCTTCGCAGGCTATCCGGTGCCGACGGTGACAACTACTGAACTTCGGCACAGTGGGACGTAGCTCTTCAGTTGGCGAATGAGCGCGAAACTTGGCGAGCTGAGCGTTCACGGTCGCGGCTGGCATGATCGACGGGTGATAGATGTTCGCTTGCCCGCGTGCCGGGGATCGGTGCGGCTGTTCGACCGGGGTGGATTGTGATGGCCTGGTGGCTCCGTCGGCGGTCGGAGCCCGTCGAGGAGTTGGTGTCGGGCCGGCTGCCGGTCGGCAGCGCCGAGATGCCATCGGACGAGGAGCTGGCCGACCTGAGGGTTGCGGCAGAGGTGGGCGATGATGTGGCCATGGTGAGCCTGGCGGCGGCCCTGCATCTGCAGGGCGACCGGGTCGGCGCGCTGCACTGGTGGGACCGGGCATGGGCGGCCGGAAACGTGGTTGCCGGCTACAACCTGGGCATGTTGCACGCGGCCGCCGGTGACGCGAACCGCGCGCAGGTGGCCTGGGAGAAGGCGGCGGCGTTCGGCGACCCGGACGCCATGCTGGGCCTGGTCAAGCAGGCGTTCGGCCGTGGCGACGCGGTCGGCGTCGAGCGCTGGGCGCCAGTGATCCTCGCGCAGGACGAGGCGTTCCCGATCACTGCGCTGGGCGTGGCCTTCCGGGATGGTGGCGACCTGGCGCGGGCCATGCAGGCGTTCCTACGCGCCGAGCAGCTGGGCGACGGGTATGCAATGGAGTACCGGGCCCGGATCCTGGCTGCTCAGGGGCAGCACGAGGAGGCTGACACGTTGCGAGCACGGGCAGCGGCGGCCGAGCGGATGCTCTGAGGCGTAGACGCGCGGCGAGCCGGCTCCGACATGCCTCCGCGCGGCCGGCCCAGCAGATGCTCAACTCGCCAACTGAAGCGCGCAGTCACACAGCGGTAGCTGAAGTCGGATACCGCGGCCATGAGTACGCGGAAACAGGTCGGGGCGGAGCAGAAATGTGGGACCTCTGGAGCAGTAGGTAGTCGACACGGGCATCGGGAGGGGTCTTGGGCGAGATCGACGAAGGATTAGAGCGGGTCTTGCGTACCCGGCCACTGCCAGTCAGTGTCAGTGCCCGCCTGGGCTTCCTGCTCAGAGCGGAGAAGGGATCCACGAAGAGGCTGGCTCCTGTTCTGGGGGTCTCGCAGCGTACGGTGCAGCGGTGGGTCACCTCCGGCCCGGGGAGGCGCCAGCCGGGCCCTGTGCAAGCGCAGGTAATCGAGGATGTCGTCCGAGCGCGATGGCAGCCCCGGATTCGCGAGCGGTTGCGTGCGGATGCCGAGGCCCGCGGCTTCTGTCTGCATACCCGGGCGCGGTTCGGGTTCGCGTCCGCAGTCGGCTCCTCCGATGATCCGCGTCGGCGGCTGATCACCCAGCGGCTGTCTGGCGCGGTCGCGCGGGAGCTGTTCGCCGCCCGGGACGCCGGTGCCGGCGAGGCGCAGCAGATGGTCATCCTGGCCCGCTCGCTGGGGCATGCGTACTTCCGTGACGGAGGAGGGCGCGCCCACGGGCTCCAGGTGGCCTTCTCGGATGTCGAGTTCGCCGACTTCACCATCGGGTGACCGGGGCGGTGGTCGAGGAGGTCGGGTCCGCCGCAGGCTGTGTGCGGATCTATTGGTCTACCGGCGCGGTCGGGACGGCTTTCCGGGCCGGGACAGCAGGGTCTCGTAGCGCTCGGCCTGCCCGCGTTCCGCCCAGTCCCACATGACGCCGCTGGTGACGGTCGGCTGCGGGAGCGGGGGCTGGGGTGGGCGCAGTCTGGCGTTCTCGGCCAGAGCCAGGATGTGGGGGCGTTCGTCCTGGCGGGCCAGCAGCTCTTGGCTGTCGGTGAGAGCAGCGAAGGATGCCGCAGCGCTCAGGAACGGGCGGGCCCATGCCGGGATCGGGTGGGAGGCGCAGCCGTCGGTGTAGCGGGCGGGGTCGTGGAAGGCGAGGGTGGCCGCGTCGGGGCCGAGGTCTTCGGCGCGGACGGTGAGGAGTTGCTGGAACGACGCGCGGGTGAGCAGCGTGGTGGCAAGGGCGGCGGCCAGCCGGGGGTGGGCGGTTGCCTGGCGGATTCTGCGGGTGATCTCGCGTACGGCTGCCTCGGTGAGGGAGCGTGGGGGCGGCCGGTGGCGCCAGTCGATCGGTGCCGGCGTGCACGGGCCGGTGCAGGACTGGGTGCTGTCGTAGGAGACGAGGCGGTCCAGGGCGGGGATGGTCATCCAGCGGACCGCAGACGCGGTCGGGGTCTGCGCGGAGAGCTGGGTGCCAGTTGCTGCGGGTGTGCCGCCGTAGTAGTGGCTGCGGGCGGTATCCAGGTCGCTGGTGACGGTGTGGGGCACGGGGTGCAGGGCCCGGTGGAGCGCGATGGTCAGGTGGGGGCGGTGGCAGACCAGGGTCAGGGGGATGCTGGTGGTGTCGCGTAGGTGCAGGAGGCGATCGAGGCGGCGTGTGGTGAGCCGGTGGGCGCGCAGGACGGTGAGCCGGGCGGCAGGCAGGGCGGCGATCCAGGCGGTGGCGGCCTCCCACGCGGGCTGTCGGCCTGCAGGGAAGCGGCCTGGCAGTAACGGCGGTTTGCCCAGGGCTGCGAGGAGGTCGTGGGCGAGAGCGGTGTCGCTGGTGGTGCCCGGTCCGGGGTGCAGCGTGATCCGGCCGACGGCAGGATCGTGGGCTGCCAGGGCGGTGTGAGTGTGGGCGACGTCGTCGTACCGGTCCATGACCAGGGCGACGGGCGGCGGGGCTCGGCGGGTGGCGTTCATGCGAGGCGGCTGAAGGCCCAGCGCAGCAGTTCCTGATCCACCACGGAGCGTCCCGTGCGGGCCAGGGCGGTACGGACATGGGCGGTCAGTTGCGCCCACGCGCGGAAGTTGCCGTGCGCGGCGTGCTGGTCGGCGAAGGCGATGTCGTCGGGGTCGGCGTCGGCCCAGACCGGGTGGAACAGCGGAATCACCTCAAGGACCTCGGCGGGGGTGAGGCGGGTGAAGTGCTGCCAGATGAAGACGCGGGAGGACAGCATCGGCTCGCGACGCAGCACGGTGTGGCAGCCCGCACCACCGACGAAGATGATCGCGAGCTGGGTTGCGGGTTCGTCCCACAGGTAGCGGAAATATTCGAACGCCTCCCCGTTGAGCCACTGCGCCTCGTCCACCAGGAACGTGCGGGGGCGTTCGGCCAGCGCGGTCTTCAGCAGCCGGTCGAACTCGCTCGGGTGGCGCGGTGGTTCACCGGCCAGATCGAGCGCGGTGAACAGTTCGTAGCGCACCGCGCGGGCCGTGGGCCGGGCCCGGAAGGTGATCTTGCGGACGTCCTCGCCGGGTTCGAGTTCGCGCAGGCAGGTGTTGACGGCAAGGGTCTTGCCGAAGCCGGCACCGCCGTGGATGCACATCATGGCCCGCGCGGCGACGGTGTCGGTGATGTTCTCCCGGGCAGTGAGCAGGGCGCGGGTGGTGACCACGGAGGCGTCGGGCAGGTCGACGTACTGGTAGGTGGCCGCGGTCACGGGGCGTCTCCGGTGCGATGGGGCGGATGGGCGGGCGGACCATCGGGGGCGGGATCGGGGTCGGTTGTGGTCGCCGCGGGCAGCCCCGGCGCGGCGCGGGTGGCGAGAGATGGCGGGGTCCGCCAGTCGAGCGGCGGCGCAGCGGGCGGGATCAGATCAGGCAGCGCCAGCTGCGACAGGTCCGACTCGGTGGCCTGAGCGAGCTGTCGACTGGCCTCGGCGGCGCTGAGGGTGCCCAGACGCCGGGGCGGCCCGGGTTCGGTGGCGGCGGCGTAGCGCTCGCGCTGGGATGCTTCGAGGTCTTTCCTCAGACGACGGGTGCGCGCGGCCCGCACCCGGCGTACGGCGCTGACCTGCTCCTCGGTGGCCTGGTCGGCCAGGTCTGCGGGGCCGAGGTAGCGGCCGGTGACGGGGTCGAAGATCTCGATGCGGTGGTCGTGGTGGGGCATGTAGCGCACCTGGACCCGGATGCCGGTCTTGCCGGTCATCCACGCGGCGACATAGTCGCGTGTGCGGAAGCGGATCCCGCGCGTGGTGAGTGTGCGGGTGCCGGCGTCCTCCAGGGTGAAAGTCCACACATCGGTGGCCGGCACGTCCCGCAGTGGAGTGGGATCGGCCTGCCACGCCTCCAACGGGGTCTTCCCGCCCAACGGCGGCGGCCGGTGGGAGGTGTTCCACCACTGCACCCACTCCAGCAGCCGGGCGGTGAACTCCTCGAAGCCCAGCAGAATCTCGTCCCTGGGCCGGGAGGGGCGTTTGCCGGGGCGGGGCTGGCGGGCGTAGCCGGGCAGCCCGGCCAGGAACATGCTTTCCACTGCCCGGTTGAGGCCCTCGACGGTGCCCTTGAGGTGCGGGGTGTAGGCGGGCAGGTCCTCCACGCCCACGTCCAGGAGGTCGAGGGCAGTCATCACCATGGCGGACAGGAAGTCTTTGCCGCGGTCCATGCGGACCTTTTCCGGCCGCCCGCCGAACGGACCGTAAGGGTCCTCGCGCAGCACCGCGGAGCGCAAGGCGGCCAGCACCGATTCCCGCGACGGATACCCCGGGCTCACCGCCAGCCCGGTGATCGCGTTCGTCGCGCAGTCGGTGAACCACGTGATCCAGGGCCGCCGCGCGGTCCCCTCCACATCGACCAGCAACGGGGCCTGGACGTGGTCGGTCTCCCACACCTGGTTGCGCCAGCCCCGCGGCCGGGACAGGAACACATCGTGCTTACGCGCCGCCCGCTCGCCACCCGCAAGCCCGGCCCGCTCCCCCGGATCCAAATCCCGCTGGAGCGCCCGGTGCAGTGTCGTCAGCGACGGCACGCAACCGGGCGGGGACTGCCGGGCGGCCCGTGCGGTGAGCTCGCGGTGGACCGCAGCCACGTTCCCCTTCCACAGGGCCAGCAGCCCACGAACCTCGGGCGTGATAGTGAACCTCTCCCCCGACTGGGCACGGGCGCCCGGCTCAACGGCCGCGGCCTCGTCGCGCCCGGCAGCGGCCAACCACCGCCACACGGTGCGCTCGCTCACCCCCAGCGCGTCCGCAGCCACGCGCACGTGGCCGGCCGTCAGTGCGCCCGAAGCACGCAGAGCAAGCAGCCGCCGCACCGCCGGGCCCCGCAGCGCTGTCCTCGACGCCGCCGGCAGTCCACCGCCGGTGGTCGCACGGGCGGCGTCACCGGTCTCCCCCGCGCCCGCTCCCCCGTGCGATACGGTTCGGGCCACGTCGGCCGCCACCGGTGGTGGAAGCGGTCCGCTCACTGTGGCGGCGCGATCCGCTGGAACAGCCGCCGCAGCAACGCCCGGTCCACGGCCGCATCGGCGACGGTGAGCAGTGCGTTCTGCAGATGCGTGGTCAAAGCGGCCCACGTGCGGAACGTGCCGTGCGCGCATGAGCGGTCGATCCACGCCAGATCAGCGGCCGCCACGGTGCCCCACAGCGGATGGAAACCGGTCACCGCGGTCGCCGCCTGCGCTCCGGTCAGACGCGGAACCTCCTGCCATGCGCCGACCCGGGACGCCAACTGTGGCAGTCGGGCCAGCGCCCGCTCACTGCCCGCCCCGCACAGCACCAGGGTGATCCGTGTGCCGGGGTGGTCCCACAGGCTCTGCACATACTCCAGGCACGGTCCCGGCAGTCGCTGCGCCTCGTCGAGCACCAGCACCCGCGCCTGTCCCAACGCCTCCGCGACCGCGGCATCCGCCAGCGCCGAGGTGTGCGGGAACCGGCCCGGCAGTCCCAACGCTTCGAACACCGCCCGTCTCATGCCGGCCACCGACGGGCGCACCGGTACCGGCACCCACGTCGCCTTCCAGCCCGCGGGCGGCTCGGCGAGCGCCATCCGCACGGCCGCGGTCTTGCCCCGGCCCGGGTCGCCGAACACGCACACGGCGCCCTCGGCCGCCATCGCCTGCCCGATCGCCTCAGCCACCGCCCGCACCGGCGGCGTCCGCACCAGCCGCGCCCCGGCCGGCAGCACCACCCCCGCCACCACACCGCCCTCCCCCGACGCCCGGCCCGCGGCCGGCGGCGACGCGGGCCTCGGCCGACGGCGCGCAGCACCATCCGGTGCGGCGCTCCCACCGCTCGCCGCCAGGGCGAGGTCGGCCAGCGCCTGCCGCATGTCCCCTTCCTCCCGGGCACGCCTCACCAACGCCCGGTCCGGCAACACCCGGCCGGCCTCCACGTCCCGGCGCACCACCCGGTACAGCGAGGCAAGCGACGGCACCTCACACCCGTCCGCAGCGCCCTTGAGATGCCGGTGCAGTACCGCCACGTTCCCGCCCGCCTGCGCCAACACCTCCCAGTCCCGATCGGACAACTCAAGGCGCGGCCGCGGCCTGCGCTCCACACGGCCCTCGGTCCGCGCCGCCTCCAGCCACCGCCATACCGTCCGCACGTTCACCCCGCCGACCTGGGCCCCCGCACGCACATGCGCCGACGTCAACGCCCCGGCCGCGTCCAGCTCCAGCAGCCGCGCCACCAGCACCGGCCTGGCCACCCCTAACCCGGCAGCCACCTCACCCCACCCGCCCCGCTCCCCCACCAACCAACCCTCCCGCCCGCGGACACCGACACCGACCACGGTGCAGGCCGCACACCCCCCGGACGATCAGAAGTGCCGTTCCCATGACAGCGGAGCAGGGCACGGTGTACCACCCCATGACACCAAAACCCACCGCATGTACCGCCCCGCGTCAGCGAACCAAACCACCACACCCACCGCTACCAGCACAAAGACCAGCATCTGACGTGCCGTCACTGACACCACCCCACTGACACCAAAGCGGCACATCGCAGTCCGCCCCGGCGAGCGCGTGGTTGCGCGGTCGGACGGCAAGGGCGGCTTGATCCTGGGCGTGGAGAAGATCCAGGGCCGCGAGTTCGCCGCGAGCGCGGGGTGCAGCGGCTACGTGCTGGATGCCCGGCTGCTGATGGACGTACTCGGCAGCCTCAAGATGCCCGGCTCCTGGTTCCAGGTCTGGTGCAAGCAGGTGGCGCTGCAGAACGCGAACCGCGCCGACGACCAGCTCCGGGAAGCCGCCCGCGGCTTCGTGAAGACCAACCAGCGCGACCTCCAGGCCCGGTGCAACCTGTCGGCGGCCTCCGTGAACGAGGCCAGCCAGTTCTTCACGCACATCGGCTGGCAGCGCACCGCCAAGCGCGGCATCCTCCAGCTGAACCCGTGGCTGACGGTGGCCGGCACCTCCGGCGAGCAGGAGAAGTGGCAGGCGCTCTGGAACGGGGCCAAGGGCCCGGCCTGCGTCATCCCGCACGCCGACTACCCCACCGAGTGGCGTCAGCTGCGCGAGGCCGAGAAGAAGGCCGCCGAGTCCGCCCGCCGCAAGGAGAAGGTCGTCACCCTGCGGCAGCGGCGTCCCGTACGCAAGGCGAGCGCATGACCTCGCCCGGCATATCCTCGGTACAGCGTCCCGACCTGATCGGAAGTGGTGAGGCTCCGTGAGCAGCTCTTACGTACCCAGCCCTCCCACGGAGGCCCCCGTCACGATCCCCCGTGACGTCCTGCGCCTCCTGGCCCTGGTCGACGTCTCCACCGCCGGCCGCCGCGTCCTGGACCAGCTGCTGTACCTCAGCGACCCGGATACCGGCACCGCTTCGATCAGCCAGAACGAGATGTGCACCGAGCTAGGCGCGAGCAAGCCGACCGTGAACCGCGGCTTCAAGGAACTCCGCGAGTGCGGACTCGCCTGGAGCCTCGAGGATGGCCTCTACCAGCTCCACCCGCTGCTGACCGGCGGCGCGGTCTCCTCCCCCGTCATGAAGGTCCCGGAGATCAAGGCCGCCGAACCCGGCCGCTTCACCGAACAGCGACGGGCCCGCTTCGCCGCCCAGATGGCCAACCTCGCCCCCACCGGCTGAGCACCCTACCGCGGCCCTCGTAGGCCGCCCAGCGGGCTCCTGGCCCCGCGAAGACCCCAAGGCGCCGCACTCTCCGTGCGGCGCCTTCTTCGTGCCCGCCCGCACCTGAGCCGGTAGCACTAGGTAAACCGGTTTGTTCTGGAGGAGCAGAACAAACGCGAGGCGCTCCACCACGCTGCCCGGCCACGAGACGCGGCCGAGCGGTAGCACCAGGTGAACCGGTTTGTTCTGGAGGAGCAGAACAATCAGCGGCCTCTCGGACCGAGGGCAATGTATGCGCCAGCTGCGCATGGATCTCCTGCGTAACATCACAGCTCCGCTATGTTCCGCAGCCGCCGAAACGGGTCCGAGGTACTGCCCCCTGGCCCCGGAGCAGCAGGCACCGGCCAGAAGCAGCACGGCCCGAGCAGCGTGCAGGGGCTGGCCGTGCTGCAACGGCCGGGGCCGGCCTGCTACCCGTGCAGCACCCGTGTGCCGCCTGACCCAGGCAAATGCTGCGCTGCACCCACGACACCACCGTGCTGCAACCCGACAACCACCACCAGGACCACGAGCAGTAACCCGCCAACCACCGCCACCACCCCCGCTACCCATCGAGCAGCAGCCCGCTCCACACCACCGCGAGCAGCACAGCCAGGAGCAGCGGCACCCCGGTGCCGAAGGCCATCGCCTCACACCTCGCACCCTCACAGCGCGCCTCGCCAACCTGGGGAAACGGGCTGTGTGCCACACAGGACCGCCGGGGTGAGCGGTCTACAGGACGGTGCCGTACAGGGCGCGGCGGTCACCGGACATCGCGTAACGGCGGGCGGCGAGGCCGTTGTCGAGGGTCTCGCCGATCTGCTCGCACAGCGGGGTGAGGACGTCGGCCGCGACGGTGTCGGAGAGGTACGCCGGGGCGACTTCGAGCATCAGCTCCCCGAGCTGGTGGGTGGTGGCGGCGAGGTCGTCGACGACGAGGCGCAGCTCGGTGAGTGCGGGATCCGCCGGCGGACCGGCGGGCGGCGGGGGCGGTGCGGATGTTGCGGACGGACTGGTGGACCACGGCGCGCACGGTGGGCTCATCGAGCACCTGAAGGCCGGTGCGGGCGAGCGTAGCGAGGCGGCGGGTGATTTCAAGCTCCGCGACGTCGCCGGTACTGCCGGAGATGGCGATCAGGGCGCGTTGGGACAGGTCGTAGTCGAGCGCGGCCGCGGCGGCCGGTTCGCTGTCTCGCGTGCGGGACGTTCTGGGGTCGGCGGTGTGGCTTTGTCCACGAGAACGGGCAGCGTTTTGACACCAGGACGGACTGAGCTCAGGGGCTCTGGCGAGCCGGGAATGTTCACGAGATGGGACAGCACCGAGAGTTCAGGCGGTACTCACCGGGGGACGGTCTGGGTGACGCGCCACAGCCTCCGGGGGAGGCCGCCTTCCTCGAACGCGGCGACCTCATCCAGAGTCCAGCTCTTGGCGAGGTCGTCCACCAGGTCGCGGGGGAAGAAGTGGACGGCGAAGCCGCCGTGCTCCCAAATGTCGTCTCCGTGCCCGGTACCGGCCTGGTAGTGGGCATCCCCGGTGTGACGGACGGTGTAGACGAAGGCTCCGCCCGGCCGCAGCACCCGCCGCACCTCGGCGACCAGGGCGTGGATCTCCTGGGTGGACAGCGCCATGCAGAGCAGCATGTGCGCGAACACGGCATCCACCGAGGCGTCCGCGAGCGGCAGAGGCTGGCGGACGTCGTGAACCGCCGTGGTGGCCCGCCCGGCCACGCCCTGGGCTGCGGCGGCCTCACACAGCTGATCCAGACCCACCGGACTGAAGTCGGTGGCCATCACGGAGAAACCCTCGCGGGCGAAGTACAGCGCGTCACGGCCATGGCCGGCACCCAGCTCCAGTACCTGGCGGGCACCGGCGGCCCGGAAGACCGCAGCGGCACGGACCGCCGGCTCGGACGGCTCCTCGCCGTACATGCCGGGATGCTCGCCATAGATCTGCTGCCAGTGCGCGCGCTGAACCTCAGCCAGCCCCTGCTCCGATTCCGACACGCTGACGCCCTCCTCGCCGGGTCGGCATCGAACAACCGGCCCCCGTCAGGCCACCCTAAAGGGACCCCACCTCGTCGCCTCGCCTGCCCGCTGCACCAAAGACAGACGGTGCTGTCGATTCTCGTGAACATCGACTTCGACCCGAACCGGGTGCCTTCCGAAGCCCTGAACAATCGCTGCCGGAAATCGTGAACAAAGCCAGCGGTGACGGCGTCGTGGATCGCGGTCAGGGCGTGGCGACGTCGAGCAGCCGGTACGCCTGGGCGCGGCTGATGCTGAACTCCGCGCCGCAGTAGGATTCCCAGCTGCTGTGCCCGTGGGGAAGCCAGATGCGGGCGGCGTGCGCGGCGCGAACCCGGGTGGCGAGCACCGCCACGGAGCGTCGGACGTCGTCCATCGCCTCGCGCAGCCCGGCCGTCATCTCGCGGGTGCCGGCCACGGTCAGTGTCGCCCGCGCCGGTTCGGGGACATGTCCGTGATGCTGCTCGTGCTCGCCCATGTCCTCATCGTCCTCCGCGCTGGCGGGCCAAGGCCAGGGCGCACGGAAGCGAGGCGCAAGCCTCGTCTCACAGTCGGCGGCGTTCCGGGAGCGCCTACAGTTCGGAGTAGGACATCCTGGCGGTCTCCTGTTCGCCCTCTGGCGCGTGAGGGCCCGGCGTTGGGAAGACCTTGGCGGGGTTCACCCGCCGGGACGCGATCTGGAGTATGTGAGGGGGTGGCGAGTTGCGCCTGGTCAATGTTGGCAGGGCTCTGCTCATGGCCGTATGGATCGACGCCCTGAACGTATGGGAGAGCGGCGTTCACGCGCGAGGTCTGGTGATCGGGGGAGTCGGTACGTTCATCTTGGGACTCCTGATGTTCGAAGGTCTCGAGTGGCGGGACCGCCGTCGAGAGACCAGCAAATCGGGCCCGCCGCCGCCACTGCCCCCGGTCGGCTCAAGGTCCGGCCAGGCCAACGGCGTTGGCGGCAGCAGCACGAAGGCGGATGGCTAGCCGCGGGCGGACACGGTCGCAGTTGCTGGAAATCGTGGCAGGTCGTTGCGGTGGCGCATGCTGTGGCCGCTGGTCGTCGCCCGGACACCTGCCGGCGCTCCACGGTTGCCGCCGCACCAGTGGGTACAGCCGGCTACCTCTGAAGCGGACGGCCACTCTCACCTTCATCGATGACCAAACACACTCTGACCTGGAATGACATCAGCCGTCCTGGCGGCGCGTCCCACGGCGCCGCAGACTCGCACGCGTCAGTTGCGAGATCGTAGTGATCTGCAAAATGAGGGCCCAAGCTATCCACCAGGCGGACCCTCCGGAGAGAGTCGCCTGGATTGCAGCAGTTAGCAGCATGACGCTAACCAGGACCGCCACAGTCGAGGTCAGCAAGCTGAAGCGATCACTCACGCGTGCACTATCGCTGAACATGCACCTACTTGCCTAGCTAGTGAGTTGTCGCGGGCGAGAATGGTCTGGGCCTCGCCAGGAAGTGGTTCACCGCTGGCGTCACGCTGGAGCTGTCGTTCATCTGGATCGCGTCCAGGTCGGTCAGTGTGCGGTTCACGCCGCTTCGCTCCGCACCAGCACTGCTGACGTGTGCGCCGCGCCGCGCGTGGTCATGGTGCCGATGCGGTGTTCAGGCGGGTTGGTCGTCGTAGAACAGCGCGCGGTCCAGACCGAGTGCGCGGAGGTTGGCGCGCAGAGGTGGGTTGGCGCGATGGACGATGAGGGTGGTGCCGTGTTCGCGGGCGGCTGCCATGAGAGGGAAGAACAGCGAGCCAGCCGCCGTCCCCAGAGCCGAGATTTCCGCGAAGTCCAGATGCGCCTCGTCGGGTGATGCCTGCAGGAGTTGGGCCAGGAGTTGTCCGATCGGTGGGGCGTTGTCGTGGCTGATGTCGCCGTGCAGGCTCACCACGACGCGCTCGTGGTCATTGCGGTGGATGTGCACGTTGCGGCGCAGGGCACGTGCTGCGCGCCATGCTTTCCATCCTCGTTCCGGCATCGAGGTCTCTCCCTTGGCTATGTCGGATTGCGCTGACCTGGGCCCGGTCAGGGCCGTGGACGGGCGGACCCGGGTTGTACGGCGCTGGCGATGGCGGTGAGGGTCAGGGCCACAAGGACCATGGCTATGCCCGCGCCGGTGCAGAAGATCAGGACGCGGTCGCTGACATGGGCCAGTCGCGGGAGGGTGTTGATGGCCACGACGCCGTAGTACAGCAGCGCACACACCCCCAGCATCCGGCGGTGGGTGAAACGCGGTGCCAGCCGCGGCAGCGGGACGCCGAGGAGCAGCAGGATGCCCAGGGGCAGCAGGACGGCACTGCTGATGGCCAAGGCTGTCCAGTTGATGGTGGGGTTCATCGGGGGCCTGTCGTGGATGCGATCTGATGACGGGGTGCCGGCCGGAGTAGCGCGGTGGCTGCCCTTGAGGTCGCGGGCAGGGGTTCAGGCGAGGGCGAAGTAGCGGAGCCATATGTAGAGGGCGGAGACGGTGATGGTGACGGCGGCGACGGGGGCGCCGTAGCGGGTGAAGGTCCAAAAGCTGATGGGGGTGCGGTTGCGCTCGGCGATGCCTAGGACGACGACGTTGGCGGAGGCGCCGATGGCGGTGGCGTTGCCGCCCAGGTCGGCGCCTGCGGCCAGAGCCCACCACAGGACCGGTCCGTGGGGGTCGCCGACGCTGTGGACCAGGTCGGCGGTGATGGGGGCCATGGTTGCGACGTAGGGGATGTTGTCGACGATGCCGGACAGGATCGCGGAGGCGCCGAGGAGCAGCATGGTGGCGCCCAGCGGGTTGCCGCCGGTGGCGTCGGCCAGTGCGGTGGAGACTTCGGTGATGACGCCGGTTTCGATCAGGGCGCCGACCATGATGAACAGGCCGGCGAAGAAGGCCAGGGTGGGCCATTCCACGTCCGCCAGGACGTCGTTGGTCTTGACCGGGCTGATGGCGACCAGCAGTCCGGCGCCGAGCAGGGCCACGACGCTGGGCTCGTAGTGCAGCACCGGGTGCAGCACGAACGCGGCCACCACCAGGCCGAGCACGATCAGGCCCTGGGCGAGCAGCCGGCGGTCGCGGATCGCTTCGCGTTCGCTGAGCGCCATCACCTCGGCGGCGCGGTGTTCGTCGTAGACGAATGCCGTGCGGAACATGAACCGGCACATGCCCACCAGCACGGCGGTCAGGATCACGGCCAGCGGGGCGAGGTGGACGAGGAAGTCGTTGAAGTTCAGGCCCGCCCGGCTGGCGATGATGATGTTGGGCGGATCACCGACCAGGGTGGCGATGCCGCCGATGTTGGAGGCCAGCACCTCGGCGATCAGGAACGGGGCGACAGGAAGGTTCAAGCGTTCGCACACCAACAGCGTGACCGGGGCGACCAGCAGCACCGTGGTGACGTTGTCCAGTAGCGCGGACGCCACCGCGGTGATGACCACCAGCATCACCATCACCCGGAAGGGCTTGGCGCGGGCGCGTTTGACCGCCCAGATCGCCAGAAACTCGAACAGTCCCGTGCGGCGCAGCACACCGACGATCATCATCATGCCCAGCAGCAGGAAGATGACGTTCCAGTCGATACCGGAACCGGTGGAGAAGAACGCGGCGTCCGCGTCCGTGGCGCGCAACGCGAGCATCAGCGCGGCGCCGCCCAACGCGGCTGCGACCCGGTGCACCCATTCGGTGATGATCAGAACGTAGGCGCCGGCGAAGACCGCCAGGGCTGCCCAGGCGTGCCAGTTGTTCATACCGCACCCAACAGACGCTCGAGGAGACGGGAGGCGGTGATGACCCCCAGCAGATGGTCCCGCCCCTGGCCCTTGGCGGCGCGCTCGACGACGGCCACCAGCGGGCTGCGGGAGGTCGCCATCAGAGCGGCGACCTCCACCGCCGTGTCCTCGGCGTCAGCGACCGGCGGGAATGTGGCGCCCGTGGGCAGCACCTGGCCGACCGTGCGACCGGCCAGCGCCTGGCACAGCCGGTCGGCGTGGGCCTCATCGATCACGGCCGCCAAGGCGGGGTCTTCCAGCACGTAGTTCGGCACCAGCAGGCGGACCAGTTGCGAGGCGGGCAGGATCGCACCGGGCATCCCGTTGCTGTCCAGCACCAGTACCGCCGGCAGGCGTTCTTCGGCCAGCAGTCGTGCAGCGGCCAGCGCGTCGTCGCCGACCCCGACGCTGGGGTACGGCTCGGCCAGATCACGTGCGCGCACGTCGGAGCTCCTTGCTCTTGAGATCGGTGTCGTCCTGTGCACCGGATTCCGGGCCGGCGGCCGTCCCCGGAACCTGTGGCTGTGGGTCGCGGCCCTCCACGACATCGGCCGTGGTGTCGTCCTCGTCGTCCGGGATGCCGATCAGGTCGTCGACGTGGAAGACGCGGGCGATGGGGACATCACTGCTGGAGTGCACCGCGATACACACCGCGATCAGCGTGTACGCCTGCTCGCCCTCGGGAATGCCCGCCTGCAGCACCAGCAGCCCGTAGACCACCGAAGCGAAGCCCTTGGGGCCGAACCAGGCCGCCACCCACCGCTCCCGGCGATCGATACCCGTGCCCAGCAGGGAGATCAGCAGCGAGGCCGGGCGAACCAGCACGATCGCCAAAACCACCACCACATACCCGCCCACCGACAGCCCCCCGAACAAAGCCGGAGTCAGCAGCGCCCCGAAGACCAGCAGCGCGGCGAACTTGCTCAACTCCGCCAACGCCTCGCCCAGCAGCTCAAAAGCGTGGGCGCTCTGCGGAGCGCACGAGGCCAGCACCGCCCCGGCAGCGAAAGCCGCCAGGTAGGGGTTGGCGCCGGTCAGGTGACAGGCCGCATACAGCACGATGCCGACCGCGAGCGGCCCCAGCGGCTGCAGACGCGGCTCCGCACCCAGCCCCGGAAGCCGCACCACGGCCGTGACCAGCAACGGCACCACCACACCCAGCGCGAGACCGCCGGCCAGCTCCAGGCCCACCACGCCCAACGAACCGTTGCCTTCGGCGTGCAACGGGCCGGCGGCGGTGATCAGGACCAGGACCACCGGAAGCGCCAGCCCGTCATTGAGCCCCGACTCGACGTTCAGCAACTGCCGCAGCCGGGCCGGCACCTCTTTGCGGCCCACGATCGCCGAGGCGAACACCGGATCGGTCGGTGACAGCACCGCACCCACCAACAACGACGTCGTCCAGTCCAGCCCCACCAGATAGTGCGTCAGCACGGCCACACCCGCGAATGCCAACGGCATCCCGATACCCAAGGCACGCGCGGGGGTGCGCCACGCGCTGCGCAGGCTGGGGAAGGAGACGTGCATGCCGTCGGTGAACAGCACCGTGAACAGCGCCAGGTCCGCGGTCGCGGTCACCAAGGGGCTGTCCGGGGTGATGTGAACCAAGCCCAGCGCACCGTCACCGACAGCGGCGCCGGCGAGCAGGAACAGCAAGGACGTGGAGAGAACGGAGCGGGCGGCAAGGCCGGACACCAGTACCGCTATCAGCAGGGCGACACCGAACAGCGCGACAAGTACCACAGGAAGCTCCCTGGATCGGCAGAAGGATCGCCAAAGCGATCGCCGACCAGACTTCCCGGCACACCGTCCATGAACTTACACGATCTTTACGCGCTGACGACAAATTTTCGCCGGTCACGTCGGCGCCGCGAGTACCGCACGTCCCCCGGCGGGGAAGCGCCAGGTGACGACGCAGGTGTGATCGCTGAAAGATGGGGCAGACGGTCCCCGTGTCAAATGCTCCCGAACTCGTGTCGCGGGTGCGGCATGCCCTGGCGCACGCGGGCTTTCACCTGGTCGGCGAGGTACCTGCCGACAACAGGCCGGGGCTGCGGGTGACGGAAGACCCCTCCGGAGTCTTGATCACCTGGACCGCATCGGACGGGTTCTCCGCACTGGCCTCGAACCAGTTGGCCCCAGGTGACAGCATGAAGGCCATCGTCCAGGCCGCCGTCTCGGGCTTGTTGCTGCAACTCGGACACACGGTCACGAAACCGCCCCACGAAGGTGACCTGCTGGTTCTGCCCGAGGGACCCCACAGCGGCGCCTAGCTCAGTCGCGCGACCCCACCGAAGCGTCCCCCGAAGGCGTACTCACTCCACCTGTGCCGGTTTGCGCGCGTGGTCGTTGCGTCCACACCACCAGGACCAGGGCTGCGACGAGCACCGCGATGGTGGGAGCCAGCACGTCGGCGATGGACGGGACCAGACGCTCTCGCAGGGCGTCCACCAGGAAAAAGCCAGCCGCACAGCTGGCTGCCGCCGCCGCTACTCCGGCCCAGATCGACAGGTGATGGCGTCGCCACCATCCACCGAGGTACATCGCTGCCGGCGCCCAGACCGGCAGCCCCGCACCGTACGGCACCAGCCACAACACCAGATACGCCACACCAATGAACAGCCACGTGCCCGCCAGCAAGCGCAGCGCCTGCCGTATCGAAACCTGGCCCATCATGGGCCCGCCCTTCCTCAAGCCCCGCCGATATCAGCCACGATGTTATCCAGACTCCGGCGACCGGCACCTGGCCAGAGGGAGCGCCCATCGCTCCAGGCTTCCCGGCGTGAAATCTGCACGCGGCTTCCTGTTCCAGTGCCAGGGCCGTCGCCGACACAGGGCCGCAGCTCTTGCCGAGCCCCGGATGAGCATCGACCAGGGCGGCCAACGAGTGGCTACCCGATCCAGATGATGGTGAGGACGGACAGCCGGCGCAGGGGCCGGTTCACCCAGTAGGTGAGGGACAGCTGGCCGACGGAGGCGTGGCGGACGTCCTCGCCTTCGGGGTCCTCGGCGTTCCACTGCCGGAAGCCCCACGGGTCGGCCGCGGCGGCGTCCAGGACGTCCCACACCATGTCTTCGACGTGCTCGGGCAGGGCGGTAAGGGCCTTGGCGGCGGGGGCGGAGAAGCGGACCGCGTACGGCTGTCCGCTCACCGGCGCCTGCTACGGAGCTCCGCCATGTCGATGAAGTCGCCGTCGTCATAGCCGGAGGCCACGAACGCGTCGACCGCCGGGGCGGAGGCGATCAGGCCCTGCCACTCCTGGACGACCTCATACAGCCCGCCGAGGGAGAACGTCCGGCGGGACTCCTCCAACGCCTTCGTCCACTGCTGCTCGAAGGCCGGCACCCAGATGTCGGCGCGCCGGTCGGCGCGCAGCTGGGCCAGGAGTTCGGCCGGCGCCCCGGGCGCGGGGGCGTACGGCGTGACGGGGGCGTGGTCGGGCTGCGCGCTCATCTGGTCCTCCCGGCGGGTCGTCACCTCACGGTACGCGCGCCGGGTCGCCATGGAAGCGGACATGCGGTGATCCCTCCTACCGGGTGCGCAGGGCGCGGGCGACGACCCGCGCGCGCTGGTCGGCCGCGTCCGCACGGGCGGAAGCAGCGGCGTGCTCATCGAGGGGCTGACGGTCGGGCACGGGTGCGGTAGCCGGCTGGGCTGATGCCGGTCGAGCAGGGCGCCGACTTCCGCCGGCCGCCCGGTGTGCCAGCGCCTCCACCTGGACAGTGGCCGTAGCTGGCTCGGCTCCCGCCTCGGATACCGTGTTCCTCTACGGGGTGTCATAACGGAAGTGACGCCCCCGACCGGAGGTAGTCAGCGTATGAGTTCAAAGCGCAGCAAGAATCCAGCCCTGCCCGTACTTGACGACGCATTTCGACTCGCGTCGGTCGAGGACGCCGAAGAGTCCGCCCGTGACTTGGCCGCGCGGCTGGCCACCACCGAGCTGCGCCGCGTTTCCCACCCGGGGCGGGTCACGTGGGGCCCCACCGATCAGGCCGAGCCCGTACCGGTCCCGCCGACTGTGGTCGACGGTGACGGGGACCTGTGGTTGCGGGACCGGGGCACTGGGACCTGGAGCATGCCCGAGTTCGACCCGAAGGAGTTCCCGGCCCGCTGTGGCGAGGTTCTGACGTGGGACCAGCTTGCCCGCGAGTTCGGCCCGCTAACCGCGCTGGCCGATGACCGCCGCATCGGCGGCGGCCGGCGCTGACCGCGCAGCCTTCTGGGATGACCGCGCCTCTTGAAGCGCCCGTTCACACGGGTGTCCCTCAGGCTCAGTGCTGAGGGGGATCTCCAGTGGATCTCGGCGCCCGGCAAGACAGCAGTCACGACGCCGCTCAGCACGCGGCACGGTGAGAATCCGACAGCTTCAATGCGACAGGACGCCCGGCTGACCCCGGCAGACCCAGGCACCCACCCGAAGTGACAACAAGCCTGCCTCGGTGTCATCTATCGTGCTTCGGCTCATGGCCGGAATTGTGACTGCGCGCTTCGTCTGGTGGGCCGGCCCGCGCGGAGGCATGCTGGAGCCGGCTCGCCGCGCGTCTACGCCTCAGAGCATCCGCTCGGCCGTCGCTGCCCGTGCTCGCAACGTGTCAGCCTCCGCGTGCTGCCCCTGAGCAGCCAGGATCCGGGCCCGGTACTCCATTGCATACCCGTCATTGCATACCCGTCGCCCAGCTCCTCGGCGCGTAGGAACGCGTGCATGGCGTGCGGCAGGTCGCCACCATCCCGGAAGGCCACGCCCAGCGCAGTGATCGGGAACGCCTCGTCCTGCGCGAGAATCACCGGCGCCCAGCGCTTGACGCCGACCGCGTCGCCACGGTCGAGCGCATGCTTGACGAGGCCCAGCATGGCGTCCGGATCGCCGAAGGCCGCAGCCTTCTCCCAGGCCACCTGCGCGCGGTTCGCGTCACCGGCCGCGGCGTGCAGCATGCCCAGGTTGTAGCCGGCAATCACGTTCCCGGCTGCCCATGCCCGGTTCCACCAGTGCAGCGCGCCGACCCGGTCGCCCTGCAGATGCAGGGCCGCCGCCAGGTTCCCCATGGCCACTTGCACGTTCAGCTCGCCAACTAAGTCCTCGTCCTACGTGGTCAGAAGTCCTTGCTCTCGTTTTCGACGCCCGCCAGCCAGTCGGTCAGCTCGGCCAGGTGGTCGCGGGTGAGGCCGTGGGCTACCCATTCGTCCTGCCGATCGAGCCGGAGGAAGCCCTTACTGGCGAACGCCCGCCGCAGGTAGTCGGTGAAGCTCAGGACGTGTTCTTCTTCACGGACCAGCGGATCGGCGCCTGCGTGTGGAAGCCAGACGGAGTATGGGGCCCCGCCACTGATGTTCGCCTTGTGGAGGTAGTCGGCAGCAACGGTCAGTTCTAGCGGGCCGGCGATTTCGGGGCGCAGGTCCGCGGACTCGTCCTGCCACTCCTCGACTGAGAACCACGCGGTGGTGAGGTCGAGGATTTCCAGCGGGTCGGCGACGGCAAGTTGTTCTGGCACACCGGACGGGAAGGGGACGTCCCATGTGTCGCGCGGGACGAGGTCGATTGTTCCGACGATGCGCCAGTATGCGGCAAGAGCCGGTGGCGCCGGCGAGCCGGTGATCTGTTCCAGATGCCTCAGGCGGTCTTCGACGTCCGGGGCGGGTCCCGGCAGCGCCTGTTCCAGGGTGACCGGCCAGCCGTGGGCGATGAGGGCGGTGGCGAGGCTGTGGGCGTTCTGTCGGACACGCTCCATGGTCAGGGCGGCCACCTGCTCGGCCTCGGCGCGCTGCGGGCCGTCCAGGTGACCGAGGGCGCCGAGCTCGCGCCAGACACCCTGGTGGTCCCCGTTCGCATAGCGCGCGACGAGATCCCCCGCCCGCCACTGCTGGCGGGCAGGCCGAGACTGCGTCGTGCGCACCGTTGCGGCCGCGTCCAGGGCCGGGCCGGTGACGGCAGGATCGGCATACTTGAGCACCTCGCGGGCCTGCCCGCCCAGGACTTCGTGGTCACGGAGGCCGACGCAGAGGTCGAGCCAGCGGCGGTCCCGGGACACCAGGTCGCGGAGATCATCGGAGTGCCATTCAGGACCGGACTGGGAGAACGATTGTGGCGACAGGAAGGCGAGAGCCTGAATGGCGGCGATCTGACCGGGTGCAGCAGTCAGGCACTCGTCGGCGAACAGGTGGCTGACGTTGTCCCAGGCCGTCCCCTCGTCGGTGAACATGACCTTCAGGGCCATGAACTGGCCGAGGTGCTCGTGGTCGTGGATCCCCTTGCGCAGCGTGTCGCGGGCCCCGGCGGTCCCGATCTCGAACAGTGCGTGGGCAGCAGCCACCGCAACCGGATGGACCGGGCACTGCTCCCACAACCCGATCAATGTCGAGACGGACGGCTCGTAGCGCATCCTCCCGAGCGCACGGACCTGGTCAGAGACTGCCCGTCCGCCGTCAACGCTTCGGACGGCGGAGATGCCGACATCTTGGTAAGCCCTCGCTTCGTCCGCAGTCAGGCCGCTCCACTGCTCGATGCTGACGCGCGCCCTGACTCCGAGGTCCGGCCACGCGGCGAGAGCCTCCAGGAGGGACTCCAAAACTTGCGCGCCGGCGGTGTCATCTGTACTTGTGTTCTCCACCACGCGCGCAGTATGGCACCTCGCCGAACGTGCAAGTGATCATTGCGGGTCATAGCCCGCCCTGGACGACAGATTGCATGCTGACACGACAGTTGGCCTGCTGAGTCACACATGCCAGCCACGACGGTGAACGCTCAGCTCGCCAAGTGTCGCGCGCATTCGCCAACTGAAGCGCTGAGTCACAGCGGGAATTCAGCGGTCATGATTTCGTTCCTATTCAGAAATCCAGATCCAGGTAATCGATGTCATTCAGGGTTACGTCCGAGAGTCCCATGGCGCGGCCGCCGCCGTCCTGGAAATAGACTTCCTTAAACCCTTCGGCGATGATCCCACGCATGTCCTGGTCGCTGGCCCCTGTGTCGCGGGCGTCGAACAGGCGCTGCGCGTACGCGGCAGGGAGACGGACGGTGAGGCGGCGAAAGCGGCCGTCGTCGGTGGATCCGGCGGACGACTCGTAGCCGAACCGGGCCCGGGTCTCCACCGTGACCCCGGTGACGGCGGCCTGCTGGCGCCGGCGCTTGCGCACCTGGGGCTGCCAGCGGGAGCGGACGGCGTTGTCGATCTTCGCGGCGATGTCCTTGGGCGGGTTCTTGCGGGCGCCGCGCCGGTAGCGGTTGACGGAGTCGGCGGTGATGCCGAGCTCCTGCGCGACGGCCTTCGCGGTTCCGAGCTGTTTGAGCAGGTAGTTGATGCGGGCCGGAAGGGTCTTGGGCGGCTGACGGGTGAAGGCTTCCCGGTCGGCGCGCTCGATGGCGTCCTCGATCTCGCCCATGGCCTACTCCCCTTCGTCCAGGACGGCGTCGCCGCCCTTGATGTGGCGGGCCGGGTTCAGACCCTTCTCCATCAGCTCGACCGCCCACAGCATCGACTGGACGCCCTCCAGTTTCGCCAGGCCGGGCGTGGCACCGAGGCGGAACCCGCCGGGCTGCGGCTTGCCGGACGCGGCGTACGGCAGGAAATCGAGCGGGCTCTCACCTGGGCTCGGGTAGACGACGCAGTCGGACAGCACGGCGAGCGGGTACAGGCCGGTCATCTTGACCATGTTGTTGAGCTTGCGGTGCATGTTGACCCGCGCCTTGCTGATCACGGCGGCGCGGAAGTCGGGGCGCCAGGTCGGCCGCGAAAGGGCCGGCCACGTCTCGCCCTCCTTGTAGGACTTGCCCTGCGGGCGCTCGCGGAGCTTGCCGACGCCGCCCTTGATCGTGGCCTTGATCGCGGCCAGCACCGCGGCCAGGGCCGGGTCGTTCTGCTTGTGCTGTGCCATCGCGGCCAGGAACGCCGCATCGTCCAGGTCCTTGGTGACACCGAGGTCGGCGAGGGTGTCGACGTACGCGTTCTTGAGCCGGTCGTGCCACGGGTCCAAGTACGCGCCGGTCTCGCGGCGCAGGTACGCCTCGATCGGGTGGACGTCGTGCCCGAGCTCCTGGGCGTAGGCGACGGTGTGCGTCTGGTACCAGGCCGGCCCCGTGGGGCGGGTGCCGTCGGGGGTGAACGGTGAGGGCAGGCGCGGGTCGATCTCGATGTGGGACAGGTCGACCAGCCAGCTGCCGGGGATCTTCGGGTTGAACGTCGGGGAGGCGAAGTGGTCGGGTCCGGACAGGCCCACGACCAGGCGGGCGGCGGCCGCGAGGAACGCGGTGTTGAGGTCCAGGCCGACCGCGAAAGGCCGCAGGCACTCCTCATCGGTGAGCGTGTCCACCGACCGCACCCATTGGTACGCCTCTTCGTCGAGGAACCCGCCGGTCCAGCCGGAGTTCACGACGACGGGGTGTTCCGGGGTAGCCTCCGGTGGCGCGGGGTCCGTCGGCTCCGTGCCCAGGCTGCCCTGGTTGTAGCCGGACACCCAGTTCCCGGTTGTCGGGTCCTGCACGGCCTTCGTCGGCGGTCGCAGCGCCGTCATCAGCTCCAGCCCGGACACGGCGGTGGAGCCGCGCGGGGTGGTGACCCGCTGGGCGTACACCCCGAGAACGCGGGCGACGTCGGCCGGCTCCATATCTGCGACGCCGGGCCAGGACCGCTCATCGAGGGCGTCCCACGACAGGATCGCCAGCTGCACGCACTGCCGCTCACGCCCGGTGGCCTTGCGGTAGATGCGCGCCCACGGGCCGAAACCGCGCTGGGTGAGCTGCCACTTCGCCTTGGTGACCTGCTTGACCACGGGATGGTCCTCGGGCAGGCGCAGGGAACGGCGCTGCTCGTGGCCCTCCAGTCGCTCCGGCAGCCCGAGCTTCACCGCGGCCGCCGCAGTCAGCACGATCAGCGGGTCTGAGTCCTTGCCGTAGCGGTTGAGCTTGGCGGCACCCAGGCCGGACTCCTTGAGGGTCCATTCCACCAGTTCCGGGATCGTGGTGGCCGGGCAGTCGAGGACGATGCCGTCGACGCCGTACGCGGAGCCGTCGCCATCGAGTACGGCGAGCGGGCCGTGCGGGAACCGCGGGTCGACGACGGCGGCCTTCGTGGCCTTCTTCGCGGCCGGGCGGCGCGACGACGTCGCCGGGCGGGTGGCCGGGCGCTCCGGTGCGACCGGGGTGGCGGGTGCCTCCACCGGTGCGACGGTCTCCGCCTCGGGCGCGGTCGGGCCGGTGAACGTCTCCGGCACCGCCACCGGCTGCGGCGCGACGACCGGAACGGGGGCGGTGTGGGCGGGGTACTTCGCAGCCCAGCCGTTCAGTAGTCGCTGGTAGGCCTCCAGGCGCGGCGGCTTGGGCTCGGAACGGCCGTTCTCGTAGTTCTTGACCGACTGCACAGTCGACTTCAACGCCTGCGCGAGACGGGCCTGGGTGATGCCCGCAGCTTCCCGCAGCCGGGCCCGCTCCGCCGGGGGCGGAAGCTGCGGCTCCTCCGCCAGCAACGCATCGATATTCGCGAACAGCTCTTCCTCGGATGCCATGGGTGGATCTCCTCTCGTGCCTCCACACTAGCACCGATTACCCTTGTTTTTAACCTGTTTTTTTACCCGTTCGGATTGATTTCCAGCAAGGAGCGGACAGCTTGAGCCTCTGTTTGCGACCGAGACTTTTACTTGGCGGACGAGTGCAGTAGTTGGCGGATCTTGTCTCCGCAACGCTGTGTCGTGTGTGACTGAACAGCCCAGGTGGCACCGTTCGCCAGGTACGTGCGCAGTCCGCTCCCGTACTGTCGGCCGAGCGTTTGCCGGGCGGGATCATCCGCCGAGCGTGGTGGGGCCGAGTCCGGACGGCAGTTGACGCACTGCCACGGCCACGGCCTCCCGCACTGTGGCGAATCGGCCAAGGTCCTGGCTGATGAGGCCCCTGCCCACCCCGTGCGTGCCGTCGCTGTTGGCGCTCAGGCACGGTCCGACGACGGTCAGGTCCGGGCGGGTGGTGGTCGAGAAGCGCAGTGCCCAGTGGCTGGTGAATGGGTAGAGAGCGCGCAGCGCCGGCTCGGTGTGCGCCGCCTCGATCAGGCTGTGGTACGTCTCCTGCCAGGCGTATTCCAGTTCGGCCGCTTCCTGGCGTATGCCCTGCCATTCCGATTCCGTCAAGCGCGCGGGATCGTTATCGGGCACCTCGAACCGGCCGGTCAGGTGCACGAACGGGGCCGCTTGGCGGATGTCGGCCAAGGGCGCCCCGTCGTGCCACGCTCGGGCGGCCCTGGCGACCTCCGCCAGGTCGTCCGTCGTGCCATCGATGAGGGGCAGGCTCTGGAACGGCTCCTCGCCGCGGATCGACCACCGGCGTTCGTGCGACCAGGCGCTGATCGCCAACGGCTCGCGGTGCGGCAGGCTACTTGAGACGGCCGCGTGGCGCAGCGGATCGAAGTCCGGCGACGCGACGGGGACGGCACCGAGGCAGCCGTCCGCCTCGGCCCGGAGCACTGTGGCGAGGCTGCCGCAAGCCGCAACGTCGGGGTACAGGACGGAGGGATCGGGAGGGGTAGTCACGGCTCATGATTGTGCCCGAGTCGCCGATTCCCAGGGCAGGCGGATGGCGCGCGTGAGGCCCGGACGGCTCCATCAAGGTTCTGATAACACCCGGTCGGGCTGTGAAGGACGTCGGACCGCCTCACCAGACACTCGCGCACAGCGAACGTCCACAATCATGATCCGCCAACTAACCCTCTCAAGATGCGCCAACAAGAATTCTCCACGCGCCCCTGACCTGCTCAGTTCGGCTCATGATCCGCCAACTACCACTCTCGGTCACACTGTTGCGACCGAGATTTCTACTTGGCGGACGAGCGCAGTAGTTGGCGGATCTTGCTTCCGTAACTGTTGTCTGTCACGAGAACGTCAGTGGAGTTTGCCATTGGACGTCAGTGGCTCTGCCATGAGGCGTGGCAGTAGGAAGTGCTGTCGTGGGAGTCCGTGAGCCGGAGGCTGTACCGAACGTCGTCGGCCAAGACGGCGGTACCGTCTCCACCGACCCCGATGGCCGCGTTGGCGGCCGGCCCACCGTCGTCAACGAGCAGCCGCTGCGCGCCGCTCGCGACATGCTGCCCAACCCCAAGAACAGCATCGAGACGATCGCGGCCCTGCTCGGCGTCTCGGTGGGGCACCCTCTCTACAACCACATCCCCGACCTGCGGGCGCTGCGGACCTCCCGCGTCCCCGCCCAGCTCGAAGGCAGCAACCCGTCAGCGACCTGACCCTCTTCGCCGACGCTCCCGCCGACCGCGTCCGTCGTCCACGGCGCGGTCATCATCAGCGCCATCGAGACCGCGTGGCGGGAGATCCGGCGCCGCTTCGACGGTTGTGCCCGGACATAGCCGGGCACAGCCGTCAGTACCGGAGGTGATCTGGCGCTGCTGGCCCTGGCCGCCGGCGCGATTGCTGAGCGGCCGGGCACATTGTGGGCGGCCGTCGGCCTGCCGACCGTGAACACCGAATGAGCTGAATCCGGGAACGGTGAGCGCCGGGGCGGTGCGACCGGATAGTCGCACCGCCCCGGCGTGCCGGTGGCGACTCGTCGGCCCCGCTGGCTGGCTGGCTGGATGCGCTGCGGCGGGGATGCTGCCCTGGGCCCCTCTCGGGCCGGGGGTCGGTGTGGGCGGTGTCAGGGGGTGGTGAGGCCCTTGTCGAGGAGCCAGTCGATCAGTGGGCCGGTGTCGACGTTGATCGTCGTGAAGTGTGCTCCCAGCGGCCCCTCGGTATCGTCCACCTCGGTCGCGTCGTAGAGCTTTTCGATGACTCTGCCGGGGTTGGTGGTCTTGAGTTCCTCGATGAGCTTCTCGGTGCCGGGGAAGGGACCCGTCAGCGGAGAGGAGGGCTGGTACTGGACACGCTTGTCCTCCAGCGCCTGGGAGATGCGCACGGGGACGGTGATGGCGAGGTTCGGGTTCATCTTTTTCAGCTGGCGGTTGAACTCCTGCTGGTCGGCGTTGGGGTTGTTGATGTATCCGGTGCCGGAGCCGTCGGGGCCCGCACGGAACTGCTCGTTGCCCCGCAGGCTGCCGAAGAGCTTTTGGTCGGCGCCCAGTTCGGCACGGGACAAGTTCCACACCTGCGGCCAGAACTCGAACGCATCGTCCGACAGGACCTGACCGGGATCGATGATCTTGATGGATTCGGGGTCCGCGTCAGCGTGGTCGGCGGCGGATCCGGCGATGGCGCCCGCCAGGAACAGTGCCGAGAACGCGTAGCCGGAGTTCTTGAAGACGTTCGCCAGGTTGGCGCTGGCCTGGATGATGTCGAAGGGGTGGTTGGCCGGGGCGATCGCCGCGACGCCGACGAGCCCGTCCACCCGGCCCGGCGCGTTGGCGGCGGCGAACAGGGCGGCCTGCCCGCCCTGGGAGTGCCCGACGATGGCGAACTTCTGGGAGATCTCGTCGCGAAAGAGCCGGCGGGCGGCCAGCACGATGTCCAGCGCGGCGCGTGCCTCGGACTGGCCCAGCAAATAGGGGTGGAGCTTGTCGTCGGGGCCCAGCCCGGTTCCGGTGCCGTCGTCGGTACCGGTCCCCAGCGCCTCGTAGTCCGTCATCGCCACCGCCCACCCCTGGTCCAGGAAGCGGCCGAGCATCGCCTTGGGATAGGCGTTCATGGGGGACGCCCCGGTGTCGCCGGTGTCCCGCGACGGCGCGACCCGGTTCGCGCAGCCCACCGTGCCGTGGCACCAGGTGATCAGCGGGTAGCCGCCCTTAGGGACCGGGTGCGCCTGACGGTCGGGCAGGACGATGATGCCGGAAGTCGCCACCGCGGTCGGGTTCTGGCCCGCGCTCTCGGACCGGTACAGCACCAGCCAGTTCTCCCCGCCCCCCGGCACCGCGAAAGTGTTGACCAGCGGCCGCAGGTAGAGGGGGTCACCGACGGCCGCCCCGGACAGCGAATCGGGCCTCGTGAAGTTCGTGTAGAACGCGTCATCGCCGCCGGCAGGGGTCTGCTCGACCAGCTTCTCGATCAGGGCCGTGTCTCTCATGGGCTTCCCTTCAAAGGAACCGCACCACCACGCGACCGCTCAGTCCAGGTATTGCTAGGACTGAGCGCACACGCCCGGTGCAGACGAAAACAGGTCATCGGTCGGGGCCTTCTTTGCTGTGCATCGACAACGCAGCGCCGCAGCCGACGGGAGGAAGGCAGCGCGCACCCGCAGCTGCTGGTGACAAAGCGCCGCAACTTTCACGCCGTCAAGCTCCGCATGCCACAGTCGAAACCGGACCAGGCGCCAATGGTGATGCGCAGGTACAACCCGCGCCGGGTGGAGAAACTCGCGGATCCGGATGACGTCCTTGCTCGAACGGAACCACCGCGCGAGATCCGCGACGCGGAGGTATCGCTGACCACCACCGCGTCCAGCAGCCGGCGCAACCCGGCCGGTCCACTGCGCAGCACCCCCCGTTGTCGCCATGGTGCGCTGAGACCTTCTCAATCCGCGCGTACTGGACGGCGAGGCCCCCGACGGCGTCCGCCCCTACCGGGGCGTGTGAGGTCGTCGCTCCCGTTCCCCTTGATCCGCAGCAGCCAGCAAACAGACCGCAAGCAGCAGGAGCGTAGACAAACCCACGAGGGGCCTGGCGTGGTCAGCGTTGGTCGTTGACCAGTCCGTTGCTGACGGCCCAGTCGTAGTTGTCCACTTCGAATCCTGGGAGGCCCGCGCCGACACCACCAACCTTCGCGTGGAAGACCGCGCCTCCCTGGCACGACTGGAAGACGGCAATGTCGTTTTCGCCCCGCTGGAAGAAGGACCCCGCATCCACCGGATTGAGGAGGCAGTCGCCGCCGGTGAAACCGACGAAGGACACGTCCCGGCCGTTGACCCAGTCCCAGGTCGAGCGGTCGTTGATGTCGAACCCGTCTGCCATGGTTCTCCTTTCCGGGCCGAAGGCCAGTCCCCCGCCCCTGTCATGATCTATCCAGGCG
The DNA here is from genome assembly GCF_016107395.1 of Streptomyces fildesensis. Classification (GTDB taxonomy): domain Bacteria; phylum Actinomycetota; class Actinomycetes; order Streptomycetales; family Streptomycetaceae; genus Actinacidiphila; species Actinacidiphila fildesensis. Next base: position 18,764 of record NZ_JAAIKO010000051.1, on the reverse strand, counting down.
ACCAGCCCGCCAACCCTCGCCCGGGTCGAGCACGTGCACTCTTTTGGCGGACAGCGAGCCGGAGTTCGTGACCTACCCGTGGTCGGACCGCTGCCTGATCGACCTGGCTCCGTCCGGGCACCAGTTCATGACCGTGGACCACGGGCAGGCGGACGTCGCCTTCCACGACCACCCCAACGGGGATGTTCTCTTCACCCTCCCCGTCGAAGCCTTCGGGTACGACCCGGAGGAGTCCTTCGTGGAATGGAGCGGCGGCTACCTGACCGAGGACACGGCCATCGTCACCCTGGGTGGTGAGAGTCAGGACGAGGAGGAGTGGTTCCGTTACCACCTGGTCGACGTACGCACGGGCACCCTCAGCGGCGAGTTCACCGTCGAGGCGAGCAACCCGTACGAGCTGGTGCCCCTGGGCGACGGTTCCTGGCTCACCGGCGGCCCCGGCGGCGACCCCGTTCGTTGGTCCAGCGCTCCGCAGCCGTCGGCACCGCCGCACCAACCTCTCCATACGAGAGGCAGCAACCGTGACGGCAGACCCCCGAGTGCCGCTGATTCCTCAGGCGCCTGAAGGCTTGAGCCGGCGAGCTCGGTACTTCGTCGAGGTGATCGCCACCATCAGTCACGCATCGTGACCAAGGCGGATCTCGGCCCGCCAACTATCACCCTCAAGATCCGCCAACCATCTCCCTCCACCTGCCGGCGACCTGCACCGAAGAGAGCATCACCCGCCAACTATGATCCTCGGTCACAGTGCTGCGACCGAGAGTCGTTGTCGGACGACGACAGAACGTCAGTGGCTGGCGACACGAAATGTCAGCGGACGGCGACATGAGGTGTGTCAGTAGGCGGTGACGGCTCGGCGAGCATCCGCAGGCTGTACGCGACGTTGTCGTCGAGGACGTCGACGATCTCACCGCGGGCGACCATGTCGGCGGCGGCAAGGGCTTCGAGGGCCTGGCGCTGCGCGGCGTCGGCGGTGTCGATCCCGCCGTCGACCCAGACGCGCAGGAGGGCCTCGCGAACCGGCGCACTGACAAACCCCTGCGCCGGACTGGCATCTGGGCGTTACCTGGCAGTACCTGTCTCGTTGATCTTGCGTACTTGTACACCGATCGGGCCTTTGTGCCTGCTAGAAGGGTGTCCCACCATGATGAAGATCATTTGTTGCAGAGCTACCCTCGTAGCCGTATCGGCGTGCTTTGCTTCCGCTTCGACGTTCGCTGCTGCCCCGGCGTTCGCGGTCGAGGGACACGTCGCTGCTACGTGTGGACAGACCGTCGAGGACTGGGCGGACACTGGTGTGCTCGGTCTCTACACGGGCACAGGGGAAGCGGCAGGTGGGGGCGAGGGGCTGCCTACCGAGGTCGGGGTGGCGGTCTCGGGCGACAAGGCCACGCAATTCGCCCCCGGCAGGGTGCCGCTGCTGTCCTCGTTGGTGCCCGCGACATTCACACCGGGGGTCGGCTACACGTGGAAGAACTCTGCGGGAGACCCGTACTCCTTCACCGAACCCCAGTGCACTGACCTCAACGCGCCCACGCGAGTGACCCAGGCATACTTCGAGACAAAGAGCGTCGCCAGCCCTGACAGTTCCACCACTGCCATCGTGAACCGCCAGCCGTAAGAAGCACCTCGGCCTTGGCCGCTCCACCCTCTACTGAACGCTCGCCGCGTACGACGAAGCTGCGGCCATCACTGCCACACCCCGTGTCGCCGACCACTGACAATCTCGTGTCGTCCGACAGTCGTTGATCTGTCGCAGCGAAGGTTGAGCATTCTCATCGAAGATTGAGCGGCCGTACCGTGGATGTCCCGTCGCATCGAACTGCGTCTTGTCGCATTGATCTGTGTGTCGACCTTGCGGTGGCTAGGGCCGAGACAGGTTTGAGTGACGGTGTCACGCTTTGGGCTCTCGGTGGAACTACCTGCCGCACGATCTCCCGCCCCGCGGGGCGACGTACTCCTACTTCGCGAAGTAGCGGGACGACGGTGGGTCGATCAATCACACGGCAGATGGGTTTGAGGGGCGATCAGCTCCTTCTCTCCAGGTTGGGGTGTTAATACCTGAGAGAGGCAGGTTTCCGCCTGCTCATGTGTAAGGGAGACGCTGTGGACGCGACGTTGCGTATCGAGCCGGCTGACATCTATCAGAGCCCGCTGATGGTCGAGGTCGGAGACTTCACCGAACACACCCAGGGCGCTGTCGGCGACAAGAATGAGGCGGGCTTCGGCAAGTACGACGACGACTGACAGGCGGGTGCGATGGCCGCTGGGTTAGGGCCATGGGCGGTACCGGCGTCGGACTGAGCCGCTGCCGGAGCATGTTCGGCCCAATGGGCGGGCGCGGCGAGTCTGCGCCCGCCCCTTCGAGGGGAAGGTCCTTGGGCGAGGTGTCGGCGGCTTGGTTCGTCGTGGTTCCGGATCGGGCGATGGCATCCGATGGTCTTGCGCGATTGCGAAGCCACGCTCCGCAGAGCGTGCCGCACACCTCGGGACGACCGTGGCTGTTCGGCCGCTGGCAGAAGGAGCAGTGGGCGTTCGCCTCGGCCGGCACGTCCCTGCTGGCCGTGGCCGGGCGGTGTTCGCTCACCGCACAGGATCTGAGTGCCCGGTTGAAGAGCGTGCGCGGCCTGCCAGATGTCGAGACGGCGGTGGCCGGCGCTGCCGGCAGCTTCCATGTGCTCGCGTCCATCGACGGGCGCAGCTATGTGCGGGGGAGCGCTTTCGGGACACGCCGGCTGTACTGGGCGACGGTTGAGGGGGTGACGGTGTGCGCGGACCGTGCCCGCACACTGGCCTGGCTCACGCATGCGGTGGTGGACACCGGCCAGCTCGCCGCCCGCATTTCGACTGTCGACCCGCTGCCCCATCCTTTGGCCGGTGGCTCGATGTGGGGCCAAGTCCATGCCGTCGCGCCGGGCCGGGCACTTGTCCTGGAACGGGACGGGAGCCACCACACGAAGGTGTGGTGGCAGCCGCCCTCAGCGCACCTGCCTCTCGCGCAGGGCGCACCTGCCCTGCGCGATGCGCTGCGCGAGGCGGTGTTGCTGCGGGTGCGGCCGGGGCAGGTCCTGGGGGCGGACCTTTCCGGTGGCATGGACTCCACCTCGCTGTGCTTCCTGGCGGCCGAGGCCGGGGCCCGCCTGGTCACCGCCTCGCTGCACAGCACCACCCCCGGCAACGAGGACCGGCACTACGCCCCGTATGCCGCACAGCGCCTGCCTGGCTCCCGGTCTCTGGCGTTCACGTTCGCCGAGCTGCCGGGCTACTTCGCCGGGCTGGGCGAACGGCACGATCCGGCCGACGAGCCCACGGCCGTGACACGGGGGCGGGCCCTGCAGGAACACCTGGCCCACGCATTGCGCCACCGGGGTGCGCGACTGCGCCTGACCGGATACGGCGGCGACGATGTCCTCCTGCCTCCCCGGTGGTCGTATCTCCATCCGCTGGTGCGCCGCCATCCGGTCACGGCGCTGCGGCACGCGGCCGGGTGGGGAGCGCGGTCGCGGTGGCCGCTGGCGACCACCGCGAAGCTGCTGTTCGACGGCCGCTCCTACCGCCGCTGGCTGGCTGCCACCGGCAGCCGACTGCGCGGACCCGCCGCCGGCCGCCCCAGCCTCGACAGCTGGGGCATGGGGCCGCGTCTTCCCGCGTGGGCCACCGACCATGCTGTGGGCCTCCTGGCCGGCCTCCTGGACTCTGGCGCGCAGGAATCACACCCCCTGGCCGTGGACCGCGGCCTGCACGCAAGGGTCCACCAGGCAAGGGAAGCGGGCAGGATCGCCTCCCTCTTCCTGCACGACTCGACGGTCGACGCCCTGCCCGCGGAAAGCCCGTTCTGCGACGACACGGTCATCGCCGCGTGCCTGGCGGTACGTGCGCAGGACGCCACCAGCCCCTGGAGCTACAAACCGCTCCTGGCGGCAGCGATGGACGGCATCGTCCCCAGCTACCTGCTGGAGAGGGTCACCAAGGACCACGTCACCCAGGAATGGCACCACAGCCTGCGACAGCACCGCCGCGACCTCGCCGACCTCGCCTGCAACTCCCACCTGGTCGCCGTCGGCATCGCTGACGAGAACGGGCTGCGGCGCGTGCTGCACAGCCCCGAACTCCTCACCAGCCATACGCACGGGCTGGAGCAACTCCTGGCAGCCGAACTGTGGCTGCGCGACCTCGCCGCCCACCCCCTCCCGGCCTACCTCACCACTACCGCACCCGAGGAGCACCCCGTTGAGCCGACTGCGCGCTGATGTCACCTGCACCGCTACCGAAGACGGCATGGTCCTGCTCGATCACCGCACCGGCCGTTATTGGCAGCTCAACGCCACCGGCGCGACCGTCCTGCAGGCGTTCCTGGACGGCTCCACGCCCCAGCAGATCACGGACGCCCTGGTCCAGGCACGTCCCGTAAGCCGTGAGCATGCCGAAGCCGATGTCAACGCCCTGATCGACCATTGCACCCGTGCCGGGTTGGTGAGTGCTCCGTGAGCCGACAGACCCTCGACACCAGCAAGAACCGCCCCCCGCCACTACGCCGGCTGGCTGCCCACACCGCTGTCGCCGCCGCCCGGGTTCTCGCGCACCTGCCCCCCGCACGTCTCCTGGCGGTACTGCGGACCGCCCGCCGGGGAGCGCGGAGCGCCTCCTACGACACGGCGCTGACCGCCCGAGGGGACGTCACCGCTGTCAGCGTCCTGTGCTCGGGCCGCTACTGCCTTCAACGCTCCCTGGCCACCGCGCTGCTGTGCCGCATCGGCGGGACCTGGCCCACCTGGTGCACCGGAGTACGCACCTCCCCTTCGCCGCCCACGCCTGGGTCGAAGCCGAAGGCCAACCCGTCGGCGAACCAGCCGACACCGCCACCTACCACACCATGCTCACCATCCCACCACGCTGGGAGGGGTTACCCAAAAATAGGAAATAATGCAGCTTTCATCCCTGCACGAATTCATGCCCTTTAGTTGATTAGTTGGCCTTCTCCCCATCCGCAGTGGATGGACCTCCGCCCGCCTGTGTCCAGCCCTCGTATAGCTGGCGCCAGGCGTGAGTAACGTTTCGTAGTCGAATCTGACCATGCGTGATGGCACGGCAATTAGCGGCATGGCGAAGCGGGGTGACCGTGCATTGTCGTTCTCACAATCGTTCCTTTCCCGGAGCAAGATCAAGAACGGTCGGCGGAGGCGGTCCGGATCGCGGATTCGCTGTCACAACTCGTTCTCACTCAAAAATTGAACCAGGCATGTTCTGGGAATTGTTTGTGACAGTATCCCGGGTCATGACGGACCCTCACACCGCACTCGCGTCCGAAGCGGACGGCGTCGAGCGCCACCCCTGCCCACGCTGTCACGCAGCGCCAGGTTCACCCTGCCGCTCCCGCTCCGGCGCGGTCGCCGGGACCTATCACACCGGCCGCTTCACGAAGGTGCCCCGGCTCGCGAAACTCCTGCGCGTGCCCACCCCCGCCGACCGCGGCCCCGGCCAACCCTGGCGGCCCGGCACCCCGATGCCGGCGCCCGTCGACCCGGACACCCCGACCGCGGACATCCGCATCGGGTACGCGAGGTGCTCCAGCCTCACCCAGGAACTCCAGTCACAGCTCGACGCGCTCGCCGGACACGGCATCCCACGGGACAAGATCTTCTCCGAGAAGATCAGCACCCGGGTGCGGGTGCACCCGCAGTTCGAGGCCGCGCTCGCTGCGGCCCGCGAGATCAAGGCGCACGCCCCGCACTGCCGGGTGATTTTCACGGTGAACGAGATGAAGAGGCTGGGGCGCGACGCCGCGGAGCTGACAGCCCTGGCCGACCACCTCACCGCGCACGGCCTGGTGCTGGAGATGCTCGCCGGTCCCCTTCAGGGGATGTACGACCCCAGCGGGCCGGGACGCCTGCTGTTCGGGTTCTTCGCGGCGATGGCCGAGACGGAGCGCGAGAACATTCGGGAGTCCACCCTCGAAGGACTGGACGCCGCAGCACGCAAGGGCAACCACGGCGGCCGGCCCCCGGTCATCACCGACGACATGCTGCACACCGTGCTCCGACGCCGCGCGAACGGCGAGACGGTCGAGGACATCCAGCCCGACCTGCTCATCCCCACCGGCCGCCGCAAGGGACACAGCCCCAGCCTCTCCAGCATCTACCGGGCCCTGGCCGAGCACGAGAAGGCCCAGGCGTACCCCGAGGCCGTCGAAACGGCGCACGCCGACTTCGCCGCTCTCCAGCAGCGCGACCGCAGCCCCGTGTAGTCACTCAGCGTTACTCGCCACCTGGCGGCAGCTATACGAGAACTGGGCCCAGTTGCCCACCGCGGACCGCGTTGACCCGCTCGCCCACGCCGTCGAGGCCCTGGTGGCTGCTGCTGTGGCCGCCCGTCGCCGCTTCAACTCCCGGACGCACGACCTGTGGCCGCACATCGCGGTCCTCACCCGTGGCCGACTGCTCGCGCCCGCCCCGACTGGCTGATCCACCAGCGCCGTTCCTGGCTGCCGCCTGCCCATACGCCGATATCAGCCCCGCCGGACAACCGGTTGGCGCCGTGACCGAGGCGGTCCTACGCATCCGTGCGGCACCTTGCCGACAACAGCGACACCTTGCCGACGATGCCGCCCGATTCGCCGGATTCTTCGTCGGCACGGTGAACGCCTGCTTCGTCGGCATTTTCAGCGTCGCCCAACATACGCCGTGCCCGGCTCTCTCGGTGAGCTGACGGGGCCGGCGAGCGGACACGTCATCCTGCCCACGTCCCTGGACTGGTCGCAGCAGCGCAGGACCTTGGCCAGGACAAGCACCGGTGCCGGTTGTACGAGACCGTCATCAGGGAAGCCTGCGACCAGGCTGACCTTCGCCGTTTCCTCAACACCGGGCTCCTCCTGGGCCTGTGGCCGGCCCTGTGGCTTCCCGCCCGGCCGACGACGCTGTGGGAAGACATGTTTCCCGGGCTGCGACCTCGACCCGAGCCGGGAGCTGCCCAGCCGCCCCGGCGTCGTGGCCAAGGTCACGGTTCCGGCGTTTCGATGCCCGCGGATCAGCGTTCTCCCGGAGTGACCCGGTAGCGCGCCGCGCTCCGCCCATACTTCCCGCCGCCTGTGTGCGGGTCGGGGTGGCCCGGCGGGAGGAAGCAGGCCGTCACGGTCTTGCCGTCCGTCTGCTGACGGGTCTCCCAGCTGTCGGCGAGCGCGTCAACCAGAACCAGGCCCCGGCCGGAGGCCCGGTCGGGGTCCGGCGCAGGGGACGCGGGCTCGCCGCCACCGGTGTCGTGGACGCTGACGTGCAGGCACCGGCTGTCCCAGGCCAGCATCACCTGCGCGCCGCTGTGGGCGTGGACGTGCGCGTTGGTGATCAGCTCCGAGACCGTCAGCTCGATATCGTCCACCGTCTCGGGGGCTTCACGAGTCCACTCCAGCGCCTCCACGTGCCGGCGCGCCCATCGCCGGCCCGCCTGCACTCCGCCCGATATGGGAAAGGACTGCGCCCAACCCACGGCCTTCATCGACCCCTCACCCACCGTTACCCTCCCCAATTAGTCGCCTGACCGGCATGTACCCCGGTACCCGGATCCCACCAGGTAGCCGCCCGGTCACCGGCTGTCCGTCAGCGGCGTGCGTGCCGGGCAGTATTGGGGCGGCGGTGCCGGGACCGGGCCGGGGAACCAGCAGGCGCTCCTCGTAGCGGTCCAGTGTCAGCACCAGCCCGAGGAGGAGGCCCGGGAGAGCGACGGCGAACATCTCCACGGGCGGGGCGGAGGTCAGGCCGGCGCCACGGCAGGAACACCGGCGGCCTCAAGGACGTCCGGCAGCGGCAGCCCGAGAGCTGCGGCCAACTCGGTCAGCTCCTGCTCCGTAGGCCGGACCGGCCCGCCAGCGCCGTCTTCGGCGAACGCCCGTATCCGCGGCGTACGGATCCCCGTCACCTCCGCGAGACCCCCAGCGGTCACATGACGAAGACGCATGGTCTGCTGCAGCACTTGCGAAAGATCGGCCATCACCTTCTCCTGCCCCACACCAGACCACCAACCCCCATCGTCCACCGATTGGCTCAATAGCGGTACGGGCCGCGACGCCGGCACACTCAGAGCGCGGCGTCGGCCAGGGCCAGACGCCGTGAGGCCGGTGACATGCACAATCTGGCGTCACTCGCTACTACCACCGACTATGGAACAGAGGAGTGTCCCGTTGCCGGGTCCTCCACCACCGTGTCCCAGGGGAAGGGGAGTTCATCCACGAATTCACGCTAGGCCATGGATCGACCGTAGGGCGGTCCGGAACGCGGGAGGGGGACGGTTCGTCCCCCTGGACTGGGGGACGAACCGTCCCCCTCGGTGACCTGGGTATGGGTGAACTAGGAACGGAAGGAGGTTAGCGAGGGGCTTCGACGTCTGTCAGTGCTACCAGTTGCACCTGGATGCGAGCATCTTCGCGAAATTCATGCCGATGTCATCGCGCCAGACTTCGAGGTCCCAGGTCGGACCGCCGAAGTGGCCGCCGCTAGTGTTGCGGTAGGAATACTCCGCGTGGCAGTAAAGCTGCTCGTAGGTCGAGTTTATCTCGGTCTGTGTGGCGTTCGGGAACAGCGGCGTGTTGGACCACACCTGCTTCCAGTCATCCGGCACGTCACTGGAAGCGGTGGTGTGCCCGGTGCTCTGGAACGCGGCGGCGGTCGGGGTGACGTGTACGGAACGCTTGCTGCGGTCGGCCAGGTTGACGTAGACGTCGGTCGTCTCCACCCACTTCGAGTAGGTATTTCCTCTGTAGCCGACACACTGACTCTGGCAGGTCTCGAAGGCGTCGGACTGGCCGGGGCTGTACAGGAGATACCGGAAGTGCTCGAAGCCCTGCTCTACGCCCTTGTTGTCGTCGACGTTGCCCCCGATGTGGTCGCCGTTGAATTCGTCCGTCGTCGGGTAGCCGAAATTGCCCCCTTCGTACCCATTCTGTCCCCAAAACCATCCGATCAGGCCGCGTACCGGGTGCGCTCCGGTGTTGGGGCTCCAGTAGATCGTCGCCTGCTGGAACTGCTGGCGAGCACCCTTGCCATCCGGGTTCTTCAGCTCGTCGGTGAGCGGGTACCCGATATTGCCCCCCTCCCAGCCGGACTCGCCCCACTTCTGGCCGATGAGCCCCAAGACGGCGTGAGCCCCGGTGTTGGGGCTCCAGTAGATCGAGCCATTCTCGAACACCTGGCGTCGGCCGACGCCGTCCGGAAGAGCGAGTTCGTCGGTGGAGGGGCAGCCGAGAGACTGCTGCACACCGGGTGTCTGGGTGTACTCCGTCCAGATGGCGCCGTCGACCGAGTGGCCCTCGTTGCAGAAAACCTGCGCTGACGCGGGAGCGGCCTGGACACCCAGCAGCAGAAGGACACTTGCTGTGAGCAGGGTGAGGAGCCGTGTACCTCTTGATCTGATCATGCCTAGCAGTATCTATGGACGTAGATGGTGCGGGCTGCGGGAGAAGGAGTCAAAGTTCGGGCCGAAGACGGCCGAAAACACGAGCCCCCCCCCCGCCGGCCAGGAGACCTTGTCGTGAGGTGACGAGGTTCCAGCCGACGGCGAGCCAATCACATCTGCGCAGCGTGGACCGCCCCAGCCGCCTCCGGCACGATGCCCGGAGGAAGGCCGGCACCTGCCGTGGCTACCGGCCCAGGTGGGGCACAGCGGCGCCCAGATCGATGCACCCGCATCCACTGTCCGGCCGCCCAGAGGTGTGGGGCATGGGCATGGCTGGGACGAACGGTGGCGATTCAGGGGACCTCTACATCACGGTCCACTTCGCCTGACCACATCCGGCGGGTAGCGTCCGCAGGTCTGCCCCTGTGCGGGTTCCGGCCAGGAGGTGGCTTTCTGCCAATCACGGGCAACTCGGGCACCGCGCCGCCGGCTTCGCGCTACACAAGGAGGCTGGGACGGATGTCCGCGGCCTTCCGGCGGGAGCGGCTGGGGTCTGGCGGAGGGTCTGGGCGCTTGCTGACGATCAACGTGGCAGTCCTGCTCGTGATCATTGTGTTCTTCCGGCTGCGCCGCCGTACCGAGGCCCGGAGCCGCTTCGACGAGAAGATGACCGTGGTCATCGTTCTGGCGTTGGGCGTCCTCATCGCCCCGACGGCGGCGGGACAGAAGATCCTGGACGTCCTGAACCAGCTCGTGCAGGGCGTTTCACACGCCGGTTCCTGAGGGGCGTCGCTCACGGCGTTGCCCCGTGCAGACCCGTACCCGGGAGAGACCGTGAGGGCCGCAGTGAGGCTGCCGGCCGGTGCCCAACGTGGTCGGCCGGTCCGGCGGCCTCGGGTGGCCGGGCAGGCCTCGAGGCTGCCGGGCCGGGTGCAGCGTGATGCGGAGACGGGGGGTGAAAGGCCCCGCATCACGCTGGTCTATCGGGAGGGCCACGGGCAGCTGTCTGTCAGCATGGCCCACTCCGGATCGGTTTGGCCGGGTACGACACGCTCTGCCGCTGCCCATGGGGCGGCCAGTTCCGCGAAGATTGGCTCGTCTCCCGGGGCGGGTCGGTTCCACGATGGCGGCCGGCCCGGCCGGTGACGGGCACCGGCTGCGTCGCCACCCGAGTCATGCAGGTCTCACGCGTCGAAGCTGTGGCGGGCAGAGGCCCGGGAGGTCAGGCCACCACTTGGGGTGGGCAGCAATCAAGTCACGCAGGACGGGGCTGGACGCCAACGTGGTCTCGCAGTAGTCCTTCCAAGGGCCGGCGCTGGCACTCTCGGGGCTGGCCCTGTGGGTAACGATTCCCTGGTTCATGATGTCCGCCAGCAGTTCACCTACCGTAACCACCACCGGACACAGCGGATCGTTCTCCGGGCACGATCGGCCGTCGTAGAAATAGGCTCGAAGCGCAGGCTTCTCAATCATCAGCAGGTGTATCTCCCGGAGGGCACCCAGCACCGTGTCGTTGGCCGAGACAGCGGTCACTCTGATACCGGACTCCACCTGCTTGTGGGCTGCCCTCGCCTGTTCCACCGCAGCTTTCGTCTGTCTTGCTAGATAGAAGATGGAGCCAGACGTGAGCACGAGCGTCACCAGTACACCGAGCAACGCGACTAACGTTTCATCCGACATGCGGCCTCCTGAGGTGATGACTAGGAGAAACTAGCGCCCCCAGGACCCTGCTGTCGGTCCTTTGTTCCCATTGCCATCGCCCGCCAGAATCGGTCGCCGTGCCCCGCCGCTCTCTACCCTCACGGCCAAGGCCGCCGCCCTTCCCGCACTCCTGATCAACCCAGGCGGGGCAGCTCGGGGCAAGGTCAACAGACAAACTGCGGTGCGACGGTGCCGCCTGCACACTTCGCATCGGTGACAACAGCGCTGCCTCGTCGGTGCCAACCATCCTGCTTCATGCCGCGGTCAGCCCCAGAGCAGTAGCCATCCGGGACCCGGCGCGGCCCGCCAACGCGAGCGCGACCCGGTCCAGTAGCTCTCCGAGCCGGTCGGTGCACCGCGCGTACGGGCTGGTCAGCCCCGGTATCTGCTCAGCGAATGTGCGCTGGGAACAGCCGGGAGCGACGCACACGAAGCGTCGCACGGACAGCAGGATCCGTACGGCGTGCCCGGCCAGCGGAAGATCCTGCAGCTGTCGCTCATAGCGGTCGTGCACCCGTGCCGACGCCCGGCCGCAGGACGGACATACGCCTTCACCACTCCGGCCGGCCAGCTGCACCATCAATCCGTTCACCCCGTGCACTGCGGCGGTGATCAGCACCTCGACGCCCTCGAACAGCACGTCCTGCCAGGAGATCTCGTCGTGGTCCATGTCCTGGGCATCGACCCGGACGGTACGAAACAGCCCACACTCACCAGACCTGATGGAGCGTCATATGTGGCGATTCCGGACTGCGGCGCACCCCGGCGCGCAGTCCGGAATCGAACAGCCTCTTCACCGACCGTGATGGCTCCCCGCGATCGCTGCCAGAGCCCAGAACCCACCTACGAAGCCACCTCGATGCCGAACCAGGGCCTGGCGCCGGCTGTCCTTTGACAGTGAAGTCAGTCGCACTGTCATCCAATCGAGGCGTTTGACAGCGAAGCTAGTCGTCAGCGCCCTCTTTGCCAGTGAACCTAGCCATGCGAGGCAAACGCGCTGGGGGTGCTGGGGTGGGAAGAGTGGCGGCTTTGCGGGGTGGGTCGCCGGTCTGCCTATGCTCAGGCCCATGGCACTGGAATGGGAACAGATCATCGTCGCCTCCGCCGACCCCGTCGCTCTCGGGCGCTGGTGGGCCGAGGCTCTCGGCTGGGTTGTGGTCGACGAATCCGAGGAGATCATCGAGATCCGGCCTGAGCCGGACCGGATGCCGGGCCTGCTCTTCGTGCCTGTCCCCGAGGGCAAGACGTCGAAGAACAGGCTCCACCCCGACTTCCGCCCCGACGACCAGGAGACCGAGGTCGCCCGGCTGCTCTCCCTCGGCGCCCGGCGCGTCGACACCGTGCAGGACGGGCAGCACTGGGTGACCCTCCTCGACCCGGAGGGCAACGAGTTCTGCGTCCTGAGTGAGCGCAAGAGCTGAGCGGGGACCGGGCAGCTGTCCGGGCCTCGACGTCCGCCTCGTTGACACGCAAGTTAGTCCGCCCAGGTCAGGTCACCCCTGACCGACTATCTTCGCTGTCAAAGGACACCGGCGGTCGCGTTCAGCAGGCGTCACCGGGTGACGCCTTCCGGTGACGCAAATCCGCTTCAGCCGAACGGCACATACGAGAAATCGGCCGTGTGCGGGGCTCTGCCGACCGAAGAAGAAAACCTGACCGGGGCCTGTCAGCTGGCGGCGTCCGCGAGTGTGGCCAGCTCGGTCTCGGTCGGGTCTGCCGCGTGCCGTCCATGAAGGGGTTCGCACTGCCCCACGGCCTGCAACGCCTCGGCGGGTACGCCGGCGGCGGTGGCTTCTGCGATGGCCGCGTCAAGGGCGAGGCGGGTGCGGGCGTGGTCTGCGGTTGCCTCCTGGACGCGTTGCAGCCAGGCAATGTGGGCGACAGAGACCGCGGTGGTGTTCATAGCAGCCGTCTGCCCGGGTAGCTGCTGGGAAATCCTTCAGCCCAGGCCGACCGCGGCACTCAGACAATCGCCGGGTCGCGTTGACGTACACGGCCGTCCCGGCCGGGCCCGAGCGAGGTCGCGCCTCTGGTCGCAGCTCTGATCGCGCCTCACAGCGCGCTCCTGGTCGCGGTCCTGATCGCACCTCTGGTCGCACCGGAATTCCACCCGTGGCCAGGAAAGGTGCAGGCCGCAGGCCCTGTAACGGGGTGACCGGCACGCCGACTACTTACCTGCACCGGGGGTCGGGAACGCAGCAGGCGGTCAGGAAGAGCTTCCCGCGCGCCGGTACGTCCCGCCGCTCCTGGTGGCCGTTCTCCCGGGATCCGGCCGCAGCTCCCGCCGACGGCCCGGGGCCCCGGTCAGGTGGCATCCGGGTCGATGCCCTGGGCGCGGGCCAGCGCGAACAGGACGCGCTCGATGCTCTCCAGCCGCCGGGCAATGGAGCGCTCGCCCGGCGCGCCGATGGCGTCAGCGAGGGAGTCGATGTTGCCGAACGCGGTGTGCTGCTGCTCGCGGATCGACGCCAGCTGCTCGCCGTGCTCCGCGAGGGTGCGCCCGGTGCGAAACGCCACCGCCTCCAGATCCCGCAACCGCCCGTCGTACGCCGCCGCCTCATGTGTCATACCGCCATCCTGACACGCCCCACCCCCCGCCCAGGTGGCTTCCCCGCGCGGCTTGGGCCATGAGCCGAAAGTGGGAACCACGGTGCGGCGCCGCACCGCTGAAGCGCTTCGGCCGTTCTGCAAGTGTGGGATTCCATGTGTACCGAGAGTCGTACTCGCCGTTTGTTTTCGTTCACCGAGATTTGGTTCTCGATGCCGACCTGAGCGTTACCAGCCGCCTGCTTTATGTCGTGCTCCAGGCGCGCGTAGACTACGGGATCTCCATGGAGGACGTAGCCCCATTGATTGGTCTGGAAGACGCAGAGCAAGTGCAGCCGTTTCTTGACGAGCTGGTCAACTTCGGAGTCGTTGAGACGCGCCCGCACTTTGGTCGAGATCCCAGCATCCTGATCTACCCAACTCCGCTATCACAGGAACGGCGTATCCACGGATGCATCCCCTGCGGGCGATGTGGTGAGTGCTCTTGCGAGCACATCAAGGGGCTGTGCCGTATCTGCGACCAGATCGACCGTGCGGAGAAAGAAGCCCGGCGTGACCTTGACCGGTGGAAGCAGCAGCTAGACGCCGGAGCCACTTACGCCATCGGACAAACCGCCGTCCGGCTGCACCGCTGGGACTGCCTAAGCCTGAACTCGCCTGAGAAAAGCCTGGCCCAAATGGAAAGTTCACGACCCCATGCCCGCAAGACAGGTCAGCTCTACTGGCCTCGGCTGCCGGACCTCTATACCGCACAGGAGCTGCGTCTCAAGGGCTGCCGCAAACGCTGGTGTGCCCTGTGCGGACCCGAGCCGCTATAGCGGAGGGAACGTTGGACACAGGCGGCAGCCGAGCCGGGGCAGACAAACGGCTTGCCGGGGCCCGAATGCGCTCGGACCCCGGCAATGGGGGGGCAGGTTCCGTCGTTCCCGCACCCGTCCAACGACACCACCACCCCCGAGGTCACCCCCGACACGCCCAGAGGCGGCACGCACAGCACGCGACACGCGTTGGCCGACCCGGTGGATACCGGCGCGCGCCGTCAGTCGACGGGGCCGGCGGGCGAGTGCAGGCCGAGCTGGACGGCCGCCAGAGCGACCGCGTCCGCGACGCTCAGGCCGTCCCCGCCCTCACGTCCGGCCTCGGCGCGCAGCCAGTCCGCGCGGGCCGCCAGGCGCAGCGCGAGGTCCCGTTCGGGATCGGTCAGGTTCCGGCAGCCGCGCCGGCGCTCCGCCATCGGGTAGTTGTCCACCGGTGCACCGTAGGCCCGGCGCACCACCCCGGACCGCACCCGGCCCGCACAGGGCCAGCGCTCATCGCGCGCCCCGGGGCGGAGGGGCGGGTTGCCGGAGCCCGAATGCGCTCGGGCCCCGGCAGTGGGGGGACGGGCTCCGTCGGCGGTTCCCGTACCCGCCCAAACGGCAACACCACCCCCGAGGTCACCCGCCACACCGTTCCGACCCGCCCGCACGGGCCAGAGCGCCCCCACGGCCCCTGTAAGCGCTCATCGCTGGCCGTGGCAACCGAGCCCCGAGCGGCCCTCCTCTGAACCGCGCACCGAAACGCACACAGGGCGTACATCCCCCGTCCCTGGCTTCGGATCGCCCCGCGGGGGCCCTGAGCGCCGATCTTGGCCCTGGACGACCGGATAGACCCGGGAGCGGTTGATCGTCAGCGAGAGGCGCGCTCAGACCCCTTACGGGCGGCTGCGACGTCATACCGTCGCGGCCATGTCGACGAAGCGGCTGTAGTGGAGTTGCGCGGCGACGGTGATCGTTGATGTTGGTCCTCCCCGGTGTTTTCCGACAATCAGGTCGGCTTCGCCCGCACGCGGTGATTCCTTGTCGTAGGCGTCCTCGCGGTGCAGGAGGATCACGATGTCGGCGTCCTGTTCGATGGCGCCGGACTCCCGCAGGTCGGAGATCATCGGCTTCTTGTCCTGGCGTTGCTCGGGTCCGCGGTTGAGCTGGGACAGCACCACGACGGGCACGTTCAGTTCCTTGGCCAGGAGCTTGAACTGGCGGCTCATCTCGGCGACCTCGACTTGCCGGTTCTCGGCCTTGCGGCCGCTGGACTGCATCAGCTGGAGGTAGTCCACGACGACGAGGCCGAGGCCGCCGCGCTGCTGGAGCCGGCGGCAGTGGGCCTTGATCTGCAGGACGGTCAGGCCGGCGTCTTCGAAGATGTGCAGGTCGGCGGTTTCCAGGCGCTGGACGCTGTGGCCGATGCGGATCCAGTCGTCCTCGGTGAGTTCGCCGCTGCGCAGGTGGTAGTAGGCGACCCTGGCGTCGGCGGACACGATGCGCTCGTGGACTTCGTCGCCGCCCATTTCGAGGCTGAACAGGGCGCCGGTGAGGCCGTGCTTGATCGTGGCGGAGCGCAGGAAGTCCACAGCGAGGGTGGACTTGCCCATGGCCGGCCGAGCGGCGATCACGATGACCTGGCCGCCATGGAGGCCGTTGGTGAGGTGGTCCAGATCGGTGAATCCGGTGGGCACGCCCTTGGTGACTTCACCGCGGCTGCGCGCTTCGAGGCGGTCCATGAGGGAGACGGAACGGTCGGCGGGACGGAAGCTGGCGGTGGATTCGTCGATGGCCACGGCCGCGTTGAACGCGGCTCCAGCGGCATCCGTGATCTCGTCGGCGTCCCCGTCGCCGTAACCGAGAGCGGTGATCGCGGTGCCCGCTTCGACCAGGCGGCGCAGGCGGGCCCGGTCGCGGACGATGTCCGCGTAGTAGGTCCCGTTCGCGGCGGTCGGCACGGCCTGGACCAGGGTGTGGAGATAGCCGGCGCCGCCGATGCGGGACAGGTCGCCGCGCCGTTTCAGCTCGGCGGCCACCGTGATCGGGTCAGCCGGCTCGCCGCGCCCGTAGAGGTCCAGGACGGCGTTGAAGACCGTCGCATGGGCGGGCCGGTAGAAGTCGGGGCCGGCGACGATGTCGATGACTTCCCCGATCGCGTCCTTCGACAGCAGCAGGGCGCCGAGCACGGATTGTTCGGCGTCCAGGTCCTGCGGCGGTACCCGCTCGAAGCCCTGGGCGCTGCGGCGGGCGTCGCGGTGGTCGTCGTACGGCGCAGCGCTGGTGAGGTCGGGGTCCTCTACGGTGCTCATGTGCACTCCTGATCGGTCTGAGAGCTGGCGGGCCGCCCGGGCGAACGGGGAGCCCGCACTGGGTACGGCGGTCATCGCGAAACGCTGTGGTCCTGCGCCTGGCCCGGCATGGTGTGCAGGTCCAGCGCGGCGGCGGCTTCCTGCTGAAGCAGCACGGCGGCCTTGCGGCGGTTGTCCTCAGCTTCGGCTTCCGCCTCGGCGGAGCGGGCGCCGGCGCTCTGACGCCGGACCCGGGCATCACTGCGCGGGTTCTTCTCCCGACGGCGCCCGGAGCTCTTCCCGCCCTGGGCGAACGCCTTGGCAGCAGCGATCACATCAGCGGACACCGGATCCCCGGAACGCTGGGTCGGCTTCTGCTCCTGGGCGTCCGGGTCGATACGGCAGGGAACGCAGTCAGCGGCAGCGCGGTGCGGGTGGTTCGGGCACGCATCCTGGACCGGGCCCCGGTTCGCTGCGGTGCCGGTGGGCGCACCGGCACGACGCCAGGCGCTGTAGCGGGGCAGGTTCCTCAGCCGGGCCGGGATCACCCTGGGGTAGGCACCACGGATCGAACGCTCGTCAGCGGTCAGCCAGCGCTCGAACTCTGCGTCCAGCGGCCAGCCCTGCCGCTTGGCCGCTGCGGCAATCAGCTTGGCGAATTTCTCGACGTCCTGGAGCCCGCAGGCCCAGCGGCCGGGAAGGTTCGCGAGGAACTCGCCCGCCGCGTGCAGCTCCGCCTCGGTCAGCTCCTGGACACCAACGGGATTGCTGTTCTGCGCGATGCGCATGTTGTTCGCACCCGCCACAGCAGCAACCACCGACTCCGGCTTCGTTGCCTCTGGGGGGACGGTAGGGGGGTTTACCAACCCACCGGGGGGTCCGGGGGGACAGAGCGGACTGCGGGTCTTCCGCATTTCGGCTCTGACCAGGCGAAACGCGGGTTTCCCGCAGTCCGGCGGGCAGCTCGTGCTCCGAATCGCGGATTTTCCGCATTTCGGCACTGACCTGCATAGACGCGGTGATGCCCAGATCGACGTACTGCTCGTTGTTTGCCGGGTTGCGGTACACACGGGTAACCCAGGTGGGCCGCTCAGTGCTCGAGTCATAGGCGGCGACGCGGGAGAGGTGACCGGCTCGCGTCAGCCGCTGAGTGATGGTGTTGTACCGGTCCTTGCCCATCCTCCAGCCGCGCGCCTGTAGGTCGCCGCGGATCGCTTCCATCGTCGACGGCATCCCGGGGTCGCGCAGCAGAAGCTCTGCCAGCACTCCGAGGTCCTCGGGTTGCAATCCCGGGGTTCGCACGAGCTCGCGCCGCAGGATCACTTCCTCCGGCTGCTCCCACGGCCGCTCGATGTGGCTGTTGCCGGAGTCCTCGTTCACGCGGCACCGCCCATCGGGAGGATGCCGTCCGCAAACAGCCGGTCCATGGCAGCCTGGACGTCAGCGAGGGTCACCGGCCCGGGCGGTGTGCCCTACGGCAGCGTCAAATTCCTGATCAACTGCCCCGTCATGGCCTTCTTGGAGACCGAACCCAAGGAGGATCTGATCGCCCCCGTTCCCGGATCGGCCGTCGACTTCCGCGGCTCCTACAAGGGCGGCAGCGGCGACACCGGACACGGCCGCACCCACAGGGACAACTGAGTCTTTTTGACAGCCCGTCATGCCGGAACAAATGACGATGTTGCCCGGAGTGCTTCGGCGCCCGGGCAACATGCGTGAGCGGCAGTAAGGAGGGGGCCAGTCCAGGCATGAGGAGACCCCCGGAGTGTGGACGCGCCTGACAATGGATCTTGACGGTCCAGGAAGGTGTAGGTCTCCCTGGCAGGGCCTTCGAAGTGCAGTCCGGCGTTCCGGTCCCACGCGGTCGCGTTGTGGCGGGCTTCGGCCGGCAGGCGAACGGTCCGGGATGTCGCGGGTGGTACGAGCTGAACGTGTCGCTCTGGCGCCGGCCCGCAGCGACAGCCCGAACCTTCCCCCAGCTAGGGCGTGTGGGGGGTTGTGATCAAGGCTGTGATTCGAGGTGTCGGATCCAGAGGAGGCCGGCACA
>NZ_JAAIKO010000050.1 GCF_016107395.1 Streptomyces fildesensis | reverse complement strand
AGCGGCCGAGAGGGCGGCAGCGGAGAAGGCGGCCGCGGACCAAGCAGCGGCCGAGAGGGCGGCAGCGGACAAGGCGGCCGCGGACCAAGCAGCGGCCGAGAGGGCGGCAGCGGAGAAGGCGGCCGCGGACCAAGCAGCGGCCGAGAGGGCGGCAGCCGACGAGCCAGCTCGCGGCCGCGTGAAATTGGCGGACACCGTACGGCCCAAGTACGCGAAGATCCGGCCGGATCAGTGGGGCGCTCTTGACCGCATCGCGCGGGAGCTGATGGACGCCAGAACTCGGATCGGCGGCCCGCGGATCACCTCGAACACGCTCATCCGGATTGCGATTGACGCGCTCGTGGCCACGGAGGGATCACTCACTGGCAACCACGAGACAGAAGTACGAGCCCGGTACTTCAAGGAACTTGGGATCCGGAACTCTCAGATCCCCGGAGATCAAGACTCTTGAAGTCTTGAAGTTCAAAGTGAGCGACCCCGGACGCCTCCACAGCAAACCCGGGGCCGCCACTCACTACGAGGAGGGACACTCCCCATGCACTACGGTACGGCCCGAAATGCCGCCCGAGCCACAGCCGCCCAGAATGACCGGAAGTCCGTCGGGGGCGCCCGATGAGTGCACTGACCAGCGCCGCCGCGTGGGTACAGCAGTACCCCGTCCTCAGCCTTGCCGGGGCTGCGGTCGCCGTCGTCCTTCCCCTTCTGGCCGTCCTCAGCCTCAGGGGCCGGGACAAGACGGAGCAGCGCAAGTTCTCCGCCGGTACGATCGCGGCCGCAGTCGCGTTCCTGGTCTGCACCTCCGTCAGCCTCAACACCAGCTATCGGTTCACCTTGGACGGGCTCGATATGCAGGGGACGGCCGAGCGGCTGCTGTCCTGCGCGGCGTTCGAGTCCCTGATTGCGATGTGCGTACTCGGTGCCCGCGAGCGTCTGGCGAGCAAGGCCGGATCACCCGGTTGGTACGGCAGCGCGGTTTGGATCTTCGCGGGCCTGTCGGCGGTCCCGGCCTGGCACGAGGGCGGGGGACTGGGAACCGGCACGATCGTCCGCATCATCGTCGGCTCCTTCGGTGCCGCCCTGTCGGCACACGCCGCACTCGGTCTCGAACTGCGGCACCGGTCGGGTGATGAGTCCCAGTCCCCGATGGCACAGATCGCGCGTGATCTGCGCGAGCGGCTGATGTCGCTGCTGGGCCTGTCGCAGCGCAACCGGACCGCCCAGGAGATCACCAGGGACCGGGCCC
The DNA here is from genome assembly GCF_016107395.1 of Streptomyces fildesensis. Taxonomy (GTDB): domain Bacteria; phylum Actinomycetota; class Actinomycetes; order Streptomycetales; family Streptomycetaceae; genus Actinacidiphila; species Actinacidiphila fildesensis. The sequence continues at coordinate 53,207 of NZ_JAAIKO010000050.1, read as the reverse complement.
TGTCCCGGGCGGTGGTCCTGGCGGACCGGTACGACCGCATCACGGATGCCGACCTGGAGAAGCGGGGCGCCCGGCGGCTCAGCGCGAGACTGGCGAACGCCATGGACGGGGCCGGCATCGCCGACGACCCCGACCGGCACCGCGAGTTCACGGCGCGGCTGGCCCTGCGCCGATCCACCCGCAGCCTGCGGGAGCTCACCCTTTCCTCACCGTGGGACACGGCCGACGACGCGGCACAGACGGCCGGCCTGGACGCCATGGGCGAGCAGATCCGGCACATCGAGGCACTGGCCGACGAGACCGAACGGGCGGTACTGGCACACCGTCCGGGCGCGCACACTGCACCGTCCGGCGCCCCCGGCACACCGGCACACACCACGGCCGCCGTAGCCGTCGGCACAATCGACGCCAGCGCGGCCGAGTGTGTCGACGACGCCGAGGCATACGAGGACATCCCGGAGCAGGCGTCCGGGAAGGCGGCGGCGGCACACGGTGTGCCGAGTGCGCGGGTGACCGCGCGTGTGCCGGATCAGCCCGGCCAGGAGCGGCACACATTCGCTCCGGAGGACACGGCACATGGCCTGGACCTCAGGGGCTACGCGACCAAGCGGGCCGCCCTGGAAGCCCTGTATGTGGTGCGTGTGCGGGCCGGGGATCAGCGGACGACCAACGCCATCACCGAGAACCTGTTGGCGGAGATGGCACAGGCCGGCATCACCCTCGATCGCGGGTCCGCGTGCCGAGCCATCGGCGAACTGCGCGGCACAAGGTCTGTACGCCGGGTCTCCGCCGCCGCGTGACCGGCACATCCGGGGGGCGGATCAGCGGTCCGCCCCCCGGCCCCGCCTGGCACACCGGGTGTGCCGATGACCGGAGATCGAAGGGACCACGATGACGACCAGGACGAGGATCAGCACACCGGCCGCGTTAGTACCGGCACCGCGGAACAGCGCCGACGTGCCACCAGTGCGGACTGTGCCGCCTGTGCCACCGGCGGAACGTGCCGCCGAGTTCGCCGACCGGTTGGCCGCCGCCGAGGAGCGGGTACGGCGTGCGATGGAACTGCGGTCCGCCGTCGAGGCGGCACACGCCGAGGCGGACCAGGCCCGGGGCGAGGCCGAGCGGGCGCGTGCCGAGGCGGCCACAGCCCAGGAGGAGGCGGCACACTGCCGGGCCCGGACCGAGGCGGCACAGCGACAGGCGGAGGACGCACACCGCGAGGTGGCACAGGCCGTAGAGGAGGCCCGCAGCGCGTGTGCCGCCGCCGACGCGGCACACGCCGAGGCGGTGGCAGCCCGTCAGGAGACGGACGCCGCCCGGCAAGAGGCACACACAGCACAAGAGGCCCAGCGGCTCGCCGAGGGCGCCCGGTCGGCGGCGATGCAGCTCGCCGAGCAGGCACAGCACACGGCCCGCATCGCCCAGAGCGAGGCCGGAACGGTCCGGCAGCAGCTCGCCGAGCTGCGGGAGGCGTACCGCCGGATCGAGACGGCACACAGCGGATGCGACCAGACCCGGCACACGGCCGAGGGCGCCCGGTCGGCGGCGATGCAGCTCGCCGAGCAGGCACAGCACACGGCCCGTACGGCGCACGCCGAGGCGGAGACCGCTAGGCGCGAGAGCGCCGAGGCACACCAGCGCGAGCAGACCGCCGCCGAGCGTGCCGCAGCAAGCGAGCTCCAGGCGCAGGACGACCGGAAGGCGCTCGCCGTGGCACACGGTCAGATCCAGGCGGTACAGACGGCACAGGCCGAAGCCGAGGAGCGGGCCGAGTGTGCCGCACGGGCGTGTGCCGAGGCACATCCCCAGCGGACTGCTCCTGTGCCGGCCAAGCCCACCACGGGCCGCCGGTCGGTCGTGGGGGGCACGAAGAGGCGCGGCAAGCGCCGGTGACGTACCAGCTTGAGTACCGACGAAGGGGCCGACCCGTCCGGGTCGGCCCCTTCTGCTCTCTGGGCTCAAGCGTCGAGGTGGCCGGCTTTCACGGCGGCGATGAAGCTTGCGAAGTCGCCGGCCGTGAAGGCGAGGGCCGGGCCGCCGGTGTCCTTGGAATCCCGGACGCCCACGACGCCGCCAGGCGCTAGAGCGATCTCGATGCATTCGCCGTTGGCACTGCTGGCGGTGGACTTGAACCAGTTCAGGGACGCGGGGTCTGTAATGGTGGGCGGGGTTCGGGGGGTCATCACTGTGTCTCCTTTGCGGCGATGAGGTCACGCAGCAACGCTGCGGATTCGTACTCATCGAGGGCGACCGCTCTCATACGGTCGAAATCATGGATCAGTTGTCGAACCGGTTCATCCCGCTCGACGAACAGCGCCCCGCCTCGCCCGTCCACGTACCCGACCCGCGGGTCGGACGGCCCGAATTCCAGGATCGAGAACGATCCGGCGAGGCCAGGATGCGCGCCCTTGGCGAGCGGACATACCTGAATGGTGATGTTGGGTCGCTCCGCCGCCGCGATCAGCGCCTGTACCTGCGCACGCATCACATCCGGGCCACCGACCGGGCGCAGTAGCGCGCCTTCGTCGATGACCGCCCAGACGTCCAGTGCATCAGGACCGTCGGCAAGGCGTGCTTGGCGCTGCATACGGACGTGTACCAGACGATCGACGTCAGCAGACTGCCGGCGAGCGTCGGAGAGCACAGCACGGGCGTAATCCTCGGTTTGGAGGAGGCCCGGGACGAAGCCCAGTTGCCAGGTCTGCACGCTGCGGGCGTCGGACTCCAGGCCCACGTACACGCCATGTCCGGACGGCAGGACTTGTTCGTACTCCGCCTGCTCCCACCAGCCGGTTTCCGCCGCCTGGCGGTGGATCAGAAGCAGCTGATTCCGGGCTTCATCGTCGGTGACCTTGTACAGATCGAGCAGGCTTCGCAGCTCAATCGCTTTGGCCAGGCCCTTGCCCTTTTCCAGGCGAGAGATTTTGGAGGTGGAGCACTCCAGGTGCCGAGCTGCCGCCGCCTGATCCAGATTGGCCGCCTCGCGCAGCCGCCGCAGTTCGCTACCCAGGCGGCGGCGCCGGACCGTTGGACCGCCCATTTCGCTCATCTGCCGCCCCCTTCGCCGCACCGGTCGTCGTGATGGATTTGCCGGTTGCAAGTCTGCCTCATCCCCAACACCCCGGTCAGCCATGGTCACATCGCCCTTCCGCCCAGTTCTGAGGAGTGAAATCTAGTGATGCACTTGTCTCATGGGATTGCATGACACATTCTAGGAGGGAATCCCGTCACGGGATGTAGCGAGCCGGTCGCGCAATGATCAACGGCCGACGGCCCGCGGAACCCATCAAGGGAGTGCGGACATGTCGCCCATCAGCCGAGGAGCCCAGGACTTAGCCGGCCTGCGATCAAACCCCCGCCGCCGTCTGATGCAGGTTCAGCGGCCTCACGGCAATGACGAGTTCCGCCACCGGGCGGAGGAAGCCCGGTCGTGGGCGGGCCGGTACGCCTCGTATGGATGGCAGGTCACGCCGAGCTGTAATGGCCGCCGGGGCCAGGCGCCGGACGGCCTGTCTCTGCCCCCGTTTCCGTGCCCCCTCCAGGACCTGCATCCCGAGGACTCGCACCGGTGGGAGAAGGAGGCCACCACCAACCCGTACGCCCTGGACGTCCTGTGGGCCGAGCGGGCGGCGTACGGGGTGATCGCACGCGGCGGCGGGACGGCGGTCATCGCCTCAGTAGTGGTTGACGGCCTCACCTGCGATGAAGTGAACGAGCGGCTGGCCGGGGTCGGCATCATCGCTCCCGTCCTGCGTACGGCGACCGTGCGCGAGTTCCGCGTCATCGGGGAACGGGCCACGGTCCTGATCAGCAACGCGCCGCAGCCGCAGCCGCTCCCGCAGGTGCACGGGGTCACCGTCCAGGAATGGCCCCATCCCGTCCCGCTACCCGGCGCGGCCGCGGGCGGACACGTCGAATGGGCCCAGGAGCCCGCCCCTGAGATCCCGCTGCCGCAGGCCGCCGCTGTGATGGTCGCGCTCCGGCCGCCGCCCCGTCCCTGACCCCGCACACGCGCGGTCGAGACGCCCGCGCACGGCACCGCACCCGAGGAGGCCGGGCCCATGACGCCGCCCGCCGCACCCCACGAACTCGGCACCACCCTGCCCGTCGTGCACGATCAACCCCGGCCCCGCCGACGGAGGCGCCCGTCGTCAGCATGTGCCGGCCTGATCCTTCCGCGCGCGACCACCTCACCGGGGCGGGCCCGCCAGCACATCCGGGCGGCGTTGGCCGAGTGGCTGGTCGACGAGGTCGACGCCCGAGGCTGCGAACTGATCGTCAGCGAGCTGGTGACCAACGCGGTCGACCACACCGACACGCCGCTCATCCGCGTGATCTGCCGGTTGCTGGACGATGTGGTGACGCTGACCGTCGCCGCCGAGCGGTCCCACCCGGGCGAGATCCAGGCAACTCGACCGGAGGACGGAGACGACCACGGCCGGGGACTGCTCATCGTGCAGATCACCGCGGACCGGTGGGGAGTGCGTCAGATCGTCGGCGACGGTGTGGCTGTAGCCATCTGGGCGGAGTGCACGGTGTCCGCTCACCGGCAGGGGGCAGCGTGCTGACGCGGACCCACAGCCGGGACGAACGCCGGACACTCATCCTCACTCTGCCGGCACCCGGCACCTACCGGGGCTCGCATGACGCCGTGTCAACGACCGGCAGGCCGATCAAATGCGCACGTCAGGCACTGGACACGCCTCAGGACGCCCTGCGGTGGCTCCTCGACCGGCTCGACCGGATCGCCGCCCAGGCCGATCCCCCGCAGGCCCATCCCATCCGGGGCTGGATCGACGACCCGGGGCAACACAGCACTGTGCTACGGGCCCTTGTCGCTGGCGAAGACGTCGCGGTGTCGCTCTCGCCGGACGGAGACGCGCTTCACCACGTGCTCACCCTCCAACAACCCGCCAACCGGAACGAGGACTGATGTTTGCCATCCAGCCGCCACCCTGCCCCCTGCCAGAACCGGCCGCATCCACGCCCGAGCCCGAGGCGGCACGGTCCGGTGACGAACCCGCCACCCCCGTGGCGTCGGGAACCAACGGATCCCTCCAGCGGCGTGCGGACTGATCCTCACCCCTCCAGCCCCCGTCCCGCCGCCGGCCTCCGGCCCGGCGGGACGGGATGCCGGGGACACCTACCGCCGGCACCGCCTCCCGCCGAGCGCGCGGTGACCCCGCAGCCGCTGCCCGCCCCTCACACCCCCGTTGGGGGCGGGCAGCGGCCCCGATCCACCCGGCAGCACATCCCATCACCCAGGACCAAGGAGATTCCATGCGGATCGCAGCACCCTTCCCACTCCAGACACCGGCCCCCGTCGGAGCCAGGCCCGGCCCCGTACGGCCCTACGCCGTCACCGGCGCCCGCCTCCAAACGGCCGACCCCCAGGCGGTGCCCGACCCCCGGCCGGTGTACGACCCGCGAACCCAGACCGCCGCGTACGCCGACGGGACCCCGTTGACGGCGATGGCGACGAGCAAGAAAACCAACCCCGATGGAGACACCAAAAATCCGCCGCAGCACGACGAGGGCGCCGACCCGGGCGTATTCGAATGAGGACCGTCCTGGTAGTCGACGGCCCCCATGAGGCCGCCACCGACTTAATCGTGCAGGCCCTGACCGACCGGGCTGTGCCCGCTTTCCGCATGGACACCGCGCAGTTCCCGGCCGAGGTGGAGCTCAGCGCCCACCACCGCGGCGGACCCGCAGCGGGCCCGTGGGAAGGCCGGCTGACCACCGCGTGCCGCAGTGTGGACTTGGCCGACATCGGCGCCGTCTACTGGAATCGGCCGCAGCAGTTCGAGTTCCCCGGGCTGTCCGTCGCGGACGAGCACTGGGCGCGCGGCGCGGCCCGGATCGGGCTCGGCGGTGTCCTGACCGGGCTTCCGGTGCCGTGGATGAATCACCCCAGCCGGGCCGCCGCCGCCGAATTCAAGCCCGAACAACTTCGGGTGGCGGCCGCGGCCGGGTTGGACACCCTGCCCACGCTGGTGACCAACAGCGCCGAGGAAGTCCGCCGGTTCGCCAAGGAGGTCGGAGCCCCGCTCATCACCAAGCCGCTGGGCATCCCGTACATCGCGCACACCGGCCAGGTGGAAACGATGTATACCCGCCGCGTCGACCTGGACGAGCTCGACGGGATCGAGACGAGCGCCCACCTGTTCCAGGAGGAAGTTCAGGACAAGGCCTACGAGGTGCGGGTGATCGTCATCGGCGGCGCCTGTCACGGGGTGAGGATCGACGCCGGTAGCACGGCGGCCGGCCTGGACTGGCGGACCGATTACGACGCGCTGACGTACAGCTCGGTGGCCGTCCCTTGCTCCGTCGCCGCCGCGATCCGCACCTACATGAAATGGATGGGGCTCACGTACGCGGCGCACGATTTCGTTGTCCGGACCGATGGCCGCTGGACGTTCTACGAGGCCAATCCGTCCGGGCAGTTCGCATGGCTGAACGAGAAGGTCGAGTTCCCGTTGGCCGACACGATCGCCGACACCCTGAAAGGGTGGTGCACATGAAGTGGCGGCCGCACGCCCGCACCCTGGCCCGCACCTTGCAGGAGTCCGGTGACCTGCACGGCGGCCACTGGCGGCGGGCGCTGGAGCAGACGCCCCGGCACCGGTTCGTCCCCGTCTACTACCAGAATGGCGGCGGCAGCCCGACCGTGTGGCGCCAGAGGACCGCAGCCGACAAAGAGCACTGGCTCACCCCCATTTACGCGAACACCTCCCTGGTCACGCGCCTGGACCCCGCCACGGCAACACCCGTCGAGGACGGCGGCTGGCATGGGGTGCCCACCGCCTCCAGCACGCAGCCCAGCCTCATGGTGCGGATGCTGGAATCCCTGGACATCGGATTCAAAGACACCGTGCTGGAGATCGGGACCGGCACCGGCTACAACGCCGCGTTGATCGCGCACCGGCTCGCCGGCGCCGACCAGCTCACCACCGCCGACATCGACCCCGAGCTGACCGAGGCAGCCCGGTCCAGGCTGGCCAGCCTGGACCGGCCCACCCCCCAGGTGGTGACCTGCGACGCCAGCACCCAGCAGTGGTCACCGCGATCGTTCGACCGGATCATCGCCACGTGCGCGCTGGACCGCATCGGCCCGGACCTGGCCGCGGCACTCGCGCCCGGCGGCCGGATCATCGCCAACGTGATGCCGCCGCTCAGCTCCGGCCTGGCGGTCCTCCACGCCATCGCAGACGGAAGCCTGCAAGGGACGTTCCATTGTGACGGCGGTTCATTCATGCGCGCCCGACACCACCCCACGGGCTACGACACCCCGGCAACCCAGCGCCCACCGGCGTCCGGACAGGGCGGCCCGGCCGGCATCCCCCTGGAAGCGTTCGACTCCCCTCACTTCCTGTTCCTCCTCGCCGCCCATCTCCCCGGCGTCGATCTCGAATACGGCATCGACGACCAGGACCACGCCACCCGCCGGCTGGTCATGCCGGACGGCTCATGGGCAAAGGCGTCCTACCCGCCGTCCGGGGCGGCGGCCTACCAGCAGGCCGCCGACCCGGACCTATGGACCGTCGCCGAGGCGTCATGGCGCTGGTTCGACCAGCACCAGCGCCCGTCATGGGGGCGATTCGGCCTGACCGTCACCCCGGACGGAACACACCGTGTGTGGTTCGAGGACCCCGGGAGCGTTGTGGCGAAGTTCTGAGCGAGCGCCCCACATGGACCGGCCCCGCTACCTTCTGGCAGCGGGGCCGGTCCATGTGTCCATGTGCCGGAGCGAGACCCGAGCTACTACCGGCCCAGCATGGCCCGGCACGAGCGCGCCATATCCCCGCTGATCTGCCCGTACTGCACGCCCATGGAGCACACCAGACCCGGACGTGTGGCCACGTCAGACCGAGGGCGGGCCGCCGGCGCAGCGGTGTGCGCTACCCGGGGCCGGACCGCACGCGGCGTTGGATGCCGCCGCCGCTGCGATTGGCGAGCGGGCTCTACCGCCGCGGTGTAGACCGGCACCACGACCTCCACCCTCCGCACCGCCGCCGGGCGCACCGACGGAACCGACGCTGCCGACGGCGGGGGAGTGGTGGGACCGGCGACGAGCGCCAGTTCCGGCCCGATCCCGTCCGCCGCCGGCAGCAACTCCGGCACCGGCGCCGCCGAGGTCGTCGGCCGTACGGACCCGGCAGGCCGGGGCGCCACGGACGGCCCGACGGTGGCACAGCCACCCGTCATCAGCACCACCACGGCGACTGCCACCGCCCGGACACTCAAGATCATGACGCCACTGTGCCCGACGCCGACCCGCCGTCGACACCCGCCAGGCCGGGCACCACCCACACGAGCGACACGGCCGTATTCTCCGCGTGCGCACGCCAACCGACGGCACCTTGCCACCCGCCCGACGTCAGGCTTCTGTGAGTGAACCCCCTCGCCGCCGCCCGCTACCGTTCTTCCCGGCACCGTACCCAGGGCACGGCGCCGGTGACGGCGCCCGTGCACGGGCCGAGACGGCGAGTGCTTCCGTACGCCGGTGACGTCGGCACCGGCCAGGCGTACACCGGAACATATGAAGGGCAAGACGAAGCTGCTCGCCCCCACGCAGGACAGGTGCGACCTGTGCGGCCGGCTGATCGACCCGAACACCGCCCGGTACGGCGCGGCACGTGACTCCTCCGTCATCCACAACCGCGATCCGCAGATGGACGGCAAACGACTCCTCATCGCCTGCGATGCGGAGCACATGACGACCCTGTGGAATCAGTACCAGCAACGCCCGTACTCCGAGCCGGAACTGTGGGCCGGAAAGATGCAGCGAGTGCTTCGGGACCACCGGCGCGGGCTCGACCAGGCAGCCATGGAACGCGCCACGGGCCTGACGGCCGAGCAGATCACTGCCGCTTTCCTATGGAACAACGCCCGCGCCCTCGCGGGAACCTTCCGGCCCCCTGACCCGACCTGATCATTCCCACCGGCCCGCCCCACGAGCCGACGCCCCTCAGCCTCAATCAGCCCCGTCCGGCAGCGGGTGCGGCGATCGGTACCGTCTTCGGTATTCGGTTGTATTCTCGACGTATGGCAGACACCACGATCAAGATTGACGAAGAAGTCCGCAACCACCTGCGGACGGTCGCTGACGAACGCGGCATAAGCGTTCGGGCCCTGGCAGAGAGGGCCTTGCTGGACCTGCCCACCGAGGCCGACCGCGCCGAGCGGGCCGCCCGGGGCCTGGCCTACGTCCGCGCCCACCTGCGCCCCGACCTCACCGACGACGACGTCACCAGCGCCGAGCAGTGGTTCGACGCCATCGTCGCCGGCACCGTGGGAGAGATTCGTTGATCATCCTGGATCACACCGCCGTGCTGGCACTGGCCCGAGGCCACCGCAGGCTCTCCGGCATCGCAGCCGGCCCGGACGCCGAAGGTCGGCCGCGGGCCTACGTGCCCGCGCTCTGCCTGATCGCGGCCGGCGTCGAAGAGCCCGGACCGCAGTTCACCGCCCACGTCGGCGCGCTGCCCGGCCTGGACTTCCTGCCCCTGGACTTCCCCGCGGCCGTGGCCGTCGAGCAGATCACCGCCGACGGGATCGCCTGGCAGCACGCCCACGCCGTCCACGCCGCCAGCGCCTCCCCCCACACACCCGGCAGCTCCGCGATCCTCACCGCCACCCCCCACGCATACGGCACCACCGGCCTTCGCATCGTGGACATCGGCGCAGGCCGCGACGACCACTGACCGGACATTGCCGATATGAGTCCGCGTACTCATGACGGCTGTCAGCGCCCCCTGGCAAGGTGAGGGCAACCACCATTAAGCGAGGGAGCCTCCCATGAGTGACGTCCAGAGCGCTGACAGCGCGGGTGGCCACCGCTTCGCGCGCCTGTTCGGCACCGCGACAGGCAAGGCCCTGCGCCCGCTGTTCCGGCTGGTAGAACCGCTGGTACGACGCGGATACACCACGTACGCAATCGTGATCGTGAGCCTGATCGTGTGCGCCGTCACAACAGCGGCGGGCTACGGCCTGGCGGCGCTCGCCCCCACGCTGCCGGCACCACTGACGCCGCCGACACTCCTTCTCGGTGCCGTCCTGGCTATCGCAGGGAAGCTCGGCTTCGGCGCTCTCGCCATCACCCTCCCCTTCTGGGCGGTAGGCGGCGCACTGCACAAGGACCGCACGGACCGCACCACCGCGTGACGATTGGCCCTCCTGCCGCCCCCGGCGCTCAAGGATCGCCCGCTCTGCCTTAAGTTCCGCAGAAATCACCTCCCAGCCTCTCCGAGTTGGCGCGGCAGACGACTGCGACGGAGCTCCTTGAGCTCCGGAATGTGGTTATACAGCGTCCCTACCGACACGCCGAGAAGCTTCGCGATGGTGGTCACGCTGTTCTCCGGATTGGGCAGCATGTCCCGGGCGGCACGGATCAACTCCGCATTCACGACGGACGGGCGACCGCCGGTACGGCCGCGGGCGCGGGCGGCGGCCAGGCCCTCATGGGTGCCGGCCACGATGAGCTCGCGGATGAACTCAGCCAGTGCGGCGAAGACGTGGAAGATGAGCCGGCCGCCCGGGGTGGTGGTGTCGAGCAGCTCATGCAGGGACTGGAAGCCGATCTCTCGCGTCCGCAGCTCGGCCACCATGTTGACGAGATCCTGTAGCGACCGGCCGTAGCGGTCCAGACTCGGCACGACCAACGTGTCACCGGGCTGTAGGAAGGCATGACACGCCTTCAGCTCCGGCCGGAGATCGTTCCGCCCGGACTTCTTATCCGCGAAGACCCTGCGGCACCCGGCGCCCATCAGCGCGTCGTACTGCCGGTCCAGATTCTGCGCGCCCGTCGAGACCCGCGCGTACCCGATACGGATCTCAGTGAGTTTCGCGGGTGAGGCCGCGAGAAGGTCGGCAGGCTCCAGGGGCGGATTCATGCCCCAGATCCTCTCAGAAAACGGGGATTGGGCGGTTGTTGACGACCGAGGTATTTGAAGGAGTTTTTGAAGGCGTGTCGCCCTCTTTCGACCCCGCCCGGCGGATCCTCAACAAACGATGGTTTGTTGACGCCCGGGGCACCCCTTCTGACATTCGCATCCCGCCAATACGCGAGATCGTATCGACTTCCCATGGGTGCCATGCCATAGTCACTTCCGTCAGAGTGCAGGGCAGCCAAGGAAGTTGGAGGGGTCACCATGGCGATCCGGATCAAGCTCGGCGACTACCAGCGGGTGACTAACGACGTGCTCGGCCGCGACGCGATCGGCTTTTTTCCGCGCATGACGCAAGGCGAGGCTTTGGAAGCAGGCCGCGGAGTATGGCGGCTCGATACGCGGTTCGCGAGCCGCGAACGCTTCGCGCTCGTTGTCGGCCAAGGGCTCGTTCGCGCGGTTGCCGAGATCACCGCTGTCACTGACTACGACACGGACCGAGGCCGCAAGAAGGCTTTGGAGGTCGACCTACTCGGCCCCGGACACCCGATGTACGACACGTACATCGACCAGCCCGATCCGCTCCCTAACCAGTCGCAGAACAGCATCAAGTACGGCGACCTGCCCGAAGAGATCCCCTTCCGCACTCGCGAGTGTGCATGCGGCTGCGGCGAGTCCACTACCTTCGGCTTCATCCCGGGCCATGAACTACGCGCAATTCAGGCCCGTGTCCGCGAACACTTCGGCGGCTCCGCCCTTGCCTTCATCACCTGGCTAGACACCGAACTCCCGCCCACGTCTGGTGCCGCAGTCTCGGCGTGACCTGAGCGCCGGCACTGCGGCACGGAGGGGCCCAGGATGACCCGGGCCCCTCCGTCGTCGCCCACCCCGACCGCGTGTCATCCGTGCGGATCCCACCCTGAGCGTCGGTTCTCTTCGCTAAGGTTGGGCCTGCGGTCGTTGGACCGTGGGCCCGGCTCGTGGCCCGGTTCGTCTGGCCCAGACCAGACGAGCACACCGAAGGTGCCCCGCGCCGAGCCGCCCTCCACCTCGCATCACCCCTGCTGGCCTCGCTCTTGACGGCCGGTGAATTCTGGGATCACCGCAGCCGCAGGAAGAGCTTGAGATGCCGAAGGACCACGCGCGTAAGAACGACCTCGCCCACCTCAAAGAGTCGCTGGGCATCAAGCACGCCGACGCCATCGCTCTCTGGGAGCACCCCGACGCCGACGAGCGCGCGACGCTCCGCGAGTACCTGGCGACGTACGTCGACATCAACACCTACGGGGAAGCCGTCGACTACCTGACCCAGGAGAAGAACGACCCGCGCAACCAGCTCCTGTGCGAGAAGTGCGGCTGGACGAACGCCATGGTCTGTCCCGAGTGCCCCGGGTGCGGCTGCTACAACGGCGAGTGCTCCGGGTGGCGGCACCACGAGTACGCCGATGAGCCCGACGACGACGACCCGGACCACGGCATCTACTGCCGGGAGTGCGGCGCCGGATCCTGTAGCCCGTACGACGAGTGCACCTGTTTCGAGGACGACGAGGAGCAGGACCAGGAGCAGCAGCAGGCGGTTCCGGCATGACTACCGCCGCCGCTGTCGACCTCACCGCCCGCGGGCTGGCCGTGTTCCCAATCCCGCCCGGCGGCCGGAAGCCCGCCGGCCCCTGGCGGTCGCGCTGCCTGACCAACCCGGAACGCGTCCGGGAACTCTGGCGCGACGGCGACAACATCGGCATCGGATGCCGCGCGAGCGGAGTCATCGGCCTGGACCTGGACCTAGACGACGAGGCTGACGGCCTGGCCGTGCTCGCCCACCTCGCCGCCAGGCTCGGGAAGCCGTGGCCCGAGACGCTGACGGCGGCGACCCCGAGCGGGGGCCGGCACATGTACTTCCTCGCGCCGGACGGCTGCACCATCGGCAGCAGCTCCGGCGGACGGACCGCCCTCGGACCCGGCATCGACGTACGCGGCCCCGGCCGCCACACCGGCGGCTACCTCATCGGGCCCGGGTCCGTCGTCGGCGGCAACACGTACACCGTCGCCCACGACGTGCCCGTAGCTCCTCTACCCGGATGGATCTCCGCCCGGCTCCCATCCCTACCCGACCGGAGCACCAGGTGACCGGCCCCAGCCCGGCACGCGACATCGAGGCCATCGCCCGCGCATCCCGGTACGTCAAGCACGGCGCCATCACCCACCGGGGCGGGAGCTTCCCGGACTGCCTTTGCCCCAAAGCCGCATGCGGAGGGGTCGCCGACAACCAGGAACACCCCGACTGTCCGGAACACACGCGGGTTCCGGCCCAGGTGTGGCACTGGGCATCTGAATGCCCGGGGCTCTGATCCCGTCCACGGCCGGGCCGTGGACGGGATCGCCGTTCTCTGGCCGAGACAGAACCCCGGCGCGTACCGTGGAGACGGAGACGAGGAGGAGTTCCGGATGAGCGCGCAGCCCGCACACGAGCCCACACCCCGCAGCCCATACCGGCTGTCCGCAGCCGAGGGCCCCCAGACGCTGCCCGAACTCCGTGCCGCGCTCGCCGCCGTTTCCCCCGCGGATCTAGTCGCGTTCAACACCGCGCTTGACGCCGTCCGCCTGGACGAGGTGAGCAAGCTCCTGACCGAGTACCGGCACGTGTGGGCCCTGCGCACCAGGTCCGAGGTGACGGCCGCCATCGGCGCCTCACTCGCCGGCACCGCCACGCTTCAAAGTGGTCGGGACCTCTTTGCCGCCTACGGGCTCACCGACGAGGCCGGAGCCGCGTGACCTGGACCATCGACATCCCCGAGCGGTTAGGCGAGGAATTCGCACACCTCACCCCCGCCGGCCGCCGGGCCGTGTACGACGCCTGCCGCCAGCTCGCCCAAGACCCGACCATCAATGCCACCTCCGAGCCGGTACGCGGAGCCGACCTCCGCCGCGTGACGACCGACCCGACCACCGGCACCGGCGACCGGATCACCCTGCTCTACCGCATCCATCACGACGAGGGCCGCGTTGAGCTGATCTTCCTGATCGCAGGCCCGTAGGCACCACCGATCTGCCCAGCCGTCGCCCTCCTTAGGGGGCACAGGCCGAAGTGCGCACCGGGTGAGCGTCCAGCATCATGAGCCCTGATGGGCTATTCCCCACGCGGAAGTGCGGTGAGTGGGCATGACAACAGAGAACCGGCCGACGATCAGTCTTGAACAATTCAGGCAGCTCTGCGACGTGCTCTACCAGGTGGGAGAGGGTCATGAGGCCCCTCACGAGCCCGTGCCCGCGAGGGAAAATCCACGCAAGGGCGACCGCGATTGGGCGCTCCACATCTTGAGCAAGCTGGGTCTGGGGCTGCGCGTGGACGAACTTGATGAGCTGAAGCGGTTGATGCTTCTCCGTGCATAGAAGCGTCTCGGTCTCACCTTCGGCCTAGTCAAGACTCTGGAGACCGTCCTCCGCATCGCACACGTCGCAGCCCACCCCCAGCGGCGACGCCATCAGGGCACGGGCCTCAGCCACGGTCAATTTCTTCTCGCCCTCGATCCAGCACCCACCCCGATGTAGGAACCAGCGCTCACCCGTGGCGTAGTACCGCCGGTGAGCCCTCCAATCGGCAGCCGGCGGAGGCCAGCCCCCGGGCTCAGCTTCCGGACCCGGCGCCACCGGTTCCAGCGGCGCCGGTGACAGTTCGTACCACCAGCTCCCATCGGCCGCCCGACGCCGACGGCCCACCGCGCATTCCCGGGTGCTGCCGTCCGGCATGTGCACCACCGCCACGGGCCGCCCGGTCTCCGTCGCTGTCCGACCGCTCTCCATAATTCGATTCTAGTTCGAATAACGTCCGACGTGATGCCGGCAAGGCGGCCACGCTGAGCGGTCTAGGTGGCCAGCCGCACCCCGGCCGCCGGCTTCGTTGAAGCGCGCCACAACGGCCAGCAGGGCGGCGGAGGGGGCCCGGCCGGGCAACCAGCGGCCCCCGCCGCCCGGCACGGGGCCGCGTACACGTCCTCACGCCGCCAACCCCCGGCCGCCGTACACGGCCCGACGACCCGTCACGGGGCTGGCGGGGGGCATCAGCTGCCGCGCTACGGCCGAACCCGGCACAGCCTCCGGCCCCGCCCGCATCGCCCCGGCACGGGAGCGTCACCACGGGGACCCGCCGGACCCCACCAAAAGGCCACCGACCAGCGGTTTTAACCCGATTGGATCATGCCCGCGATTGGACAACGCACCCAGGAACATGGTTTAATGGATCATGTCGGGAGGGGTTGGCACCGCTTCCCGACACACCGCCCCGGCCCACCGGCCGGGCCACTTCCTACACATCAGGAGCACCCCCGCATGACCACCGTCGCAGCCCAGCCGACCGTATGGCCGACCCTGCCCATCGACCGACTCACCGCCCACCCGGGCAACATCCTGCCCGAGCCCGACGCGGACCTGACCGCCAACATCGCCGAGCACGGCGTCACTGACCCCCTGTACGTCGTGACCACGTCGACCGGCGCCCCGCAGGTGATGGACGGCTTGCAGCGTCTGGCCGCCGCCCAGGCCGCCGGACTGACCGAAGTCCCGGTCACCTACCGGCCGATGATCCGGCTCACCGAGCTCACCCCGCACCCGGACAACCCCCGCGAATCCCTGGACCTGAGCGCCGAATTCGTCGGAACCTTCGCCGCCGAGGGATGCCGCATCCCGATCAAGTTCCGCATCCTGCCCGACGGCACGCGGCAGATCGTTGACGGCCACCGCCGCTACTACGCGGCCGAGGCCGCCGGATTGACCCACGCCCCCTACGAGCACGACGAGCGCGACGACGCCGGAACCTACTTGGACATGGTGATCACCGCCCGCCACCGGACCGCGCTCAGCGAGCGCGAGCAGGCGAACGCACTGTTCGGCGCGGCCGAGGCCGGAGCAGGCGTCAAGCGGATGGCCACCGCCGCCGGAACCACCCAAAAGGCCATCAAGACCGCCATGCGTGCACTCAACTCGGAAGCCGCCCGCAAGGCCGAGGCCGCCGCCGGGTCGCTCGATCTCGTGACCATGGCCGCGATCGCGGACATGGAGGCACGCGACGCCGAGGCCGCCGAGAAGATCACGGCCAAGCTCACAGCGGACCCCACGGCGGACGCCGGTTGGCTCATCCGCCGGGCCGGAATCGAACTGGACGCCCGCGACAAGCTCGCCGCCCAGCGCGCGGAACTCCAGGCCAAATCCGCCCGGATGCTCGCCGAAGTGGAGCTGAGTCCGAAGGCATCCAGCCTCTACTACATCGTGGGGGACACCTCCCAGCACGCCGCGCAGTGCCAGGGCGCCGTATGGGTCCTCAAGGACGGCGCAGGGGCGTACGTCGAGTACTGCGCGAACGCCGAGTTCTTCGGGCACCAGGTCCGCGACATCGACGGCCAGCTCAGCAAGCCCAAGCCGGACGGCGCCGAGCGGCGCCGCATCATCGCCGGGAACCTCGATTGGGCCACCGCCGAGCAGGTACGGCGCGAGTGGATCGCCGCCCTGATCACCCGCCGGAGCCTGTCCCGCACCACCGCCGACCAGATGACGCAGACCGCCGCACGGGCCCTGCTGACCCCCTCCACCAACCTCGCCAGCCGCATTGACGGCGACCGCGCCAAGGCCCACCTCCCGAAGGTGTTGGGCATGCCGGACGGCACCACCCGCGCCGAGGTATTGGAGCGGTGGACCCAGCCCAAGGACGCCCCGCGCGTGGCGTTCGCCGCCATCGCCGCCGTGTACGAGGGATACGTGGACCGGTCCGCGTGGCGCGAGTCGACCTCCCACGTCAACGCCAACCGGGACGCCTCCGCCCAGTGGCTCACCTGGCTCACCATCCTCGGATACGAGCCGTCCGCGATCGAGACGGCCGTACGCGACCGCCAGGACTACCAGCCCACCGCCGAGCAGCCCCAGGCCGAATCCCTGAGCTGACCGGCACCGGCCCCGGGGCGGAGCTTCCCCCCGGGGCCGGACCCCGCGCGCACCCGCACACCAGCCGGGACGGCACCCCCGGCCCCACCGCCCGCCAGGGCAACCCCTACACGCCAGGAGATCCCCCGTGCGCTCAACCACCCGCCAGGCCCCGCCCGAAGCCCCCGACGCCGCCGCCGAGCTGTTCGAGTTGGTCGTGACCGGCCCGCTCCGCCAGGTCGAGAGCAACGCCGACGGAAGCTGGACCGTCACCCCCGTCACCGGCCGCCCGCTCATCCTCACCGGCCCCGCCGAGGCCGCCGCCTACGTGCTACAGGCCCGAGGCACCGGCCCGCAGGCACTGGCCCCCACCCGCGAACTGACCGGCGCCCCCGCCGTCGAGGCCGGGTGCGGATGCGCGCCCGCCGCCCCCACCGGCACCCCGAACGCCGATGTCCTCCAAGCCCGCGCCATCCACCGCCACCTCGCGGAATGGCTCACCGCCGACCGCCGGGCCTACGGATGGAACGCCGACGCCGCCGCCGCATCCGTCCGCGTAGCCAGCGCCCACGGCCTGTATGAACTGTTCGTACCGCCGATCGCCAAGCCCTTTCCGGTCTACTTCCAGGGCCGCCGGGACGGCGCCCTAGACGCCCGCCGCGTCCCCGCCACCACCGACTCCCTTGCCGCCACCCTGTACGCCGCCTACCTGAGGGATCGCGGCGAAATCTGACGGCACATCACCACCAAAACCAGGCGCCCGTTTGGCGTGGCGGGGTAGATCCACCACCAAGAACATGGTTTAATGGAAACTGTTCGGGAGGGGTTGGCACCGCCTCCCGGACCACCGCCCAGCCGACCGGCCGGGCCACTTCCTACACACCGAGGAGTCACCCATGAGCAAGCCCACCCCCGCCGCCCGCGCCCTGCTGGCCCAGGCGAGGGCCGACTACGGCACCCCCGAAGACCGTGCCGCCCGCGCCGCCAAGGTCGCCAACCGGCTCCGGGAGGCCCAGGCGCACGCCATCGAGGCCATCCAGGCGCCCAGGGGCCGCCGGTCCGCCTGACCCACCACCCCGCCGGACCGGTCGCGCACCGGTCCGGCGGGACCCCAACCGGCCCCATGGCCAGCGGACTTGCCCCCATTCGGACATCGGCCCGATTGGACACAACGCCACGAACATGGTTTAATAGAGACTGTTCGGGAGGGGTTGGCACCGCCTCCCGAAGCAACCCCCGGCCCCAGGCCGGCCTGAGGCGTACCCCTACACGAGGAGAACCCGTGAACACCGTTACTCCCGATCTGCACGACCCGCAGCAGCTGGACGAGTTCGTACGACTCGCGTTCATCGCGCAGCAGTCCCGCGACTCGCAGCGCTCGCTGCATGCCCGCATCGCCACCACGGCCGTCACTCTCGGCGAGGCCGCCGCCCGCGTGGAGGCGTATTTCGAGGGCGGGGAGTTCGCCGCCGAGGTCGCGAACCGCGTGATCACGTTCCTGGACGCCGTCCGCACCAAGCGCACCCGCTACTGGCAGGTGGAGTACGTCATCCAGGGCAAGGGCTTCCGCTCAAGCAAGATGCACACCGGCGAGACGGCCCGCGCGCAGTACGAATGGGCGGGCCGCCTGCCCGGCGCCGAGCAGGTCACCATCACCGAGTGCACCGACACCCTGACCTACTTCCCGGCCAACGTGGAGGTACTGCCGCGCGAGCAGGACCGCCCGGCCCCCGACGTGCCGGGTGCCTACCAGGTCCACCGCTTCTACAAGTACGACGGCGAAGGCCCCGCCGTGCTGCCGGACGGTGCCGCCGTCCGCCGTGCCCACGCGCACCTGTACGACGGGCGCCCCCGCCGCTACGCGCTCGCGCCGCGCCTGTTGGACGTCATCCGCGTCGTGATGACGCGCCCGGTCGACGTCGACCAGGTGACCCCGCTCCGCTAGTCCCACCGGGCGGGGCGCCTCACCGGCGCCCCGCCCACCCCCGGAGGCTGGCACCGCCTCCCCACCCCGCCCGGACCACCGGCGGACCCTACCCAGGAGGACTAACACCCATGACCGACGCCACCGCCCAGACCCCCGCGCCCGCCGTCCGCGCCGCCCGCGCGATCCTCACCCGCGCTGCCCTCCCCCTCGCCACGCTCAACGCCACCGGCCACACCCTCAGCGCAGGCGCCTACCTCGACCCCCGCAGCGCAACCGGCGAAATCGTCGTCAGCTACGAGCACGCACACGACGACGCCACGAGCAGCGAGGATTACCACGACACCATGCGCCGCTCGTGGGCCATCAAGGACGCCGCCAACGCCTACCGCCGGGCGTTCAAGGCCGCCGGATGGCAGGTCACCACGCTCAACGACTTCCGCATGGGCAGCAACCTCCCCCGACTGATCATCACCCCGCCCCCTCTCACGTGCGAAGTGTTCGTCAGCCCGCAGGCCGGGCACTGCACCGCGCCCGCCACCCGCGTACTGCACCCCGCTGTAGACCCCGCCACCCGCCTACTGGTGTGCGGAGCGCACCCGCAGCAGACGAACCAGTTCTTCCACGCGTGGACCGTCACCGAGCCCCGGGCGTACGAGGCCGATCACGGCCCGCTCACCCAGGACGCCGCGATCCACGGAGGCCGCCAGGCCCCGCAGGCCGCCGCCCCCGCCGTCCGGACCCGGGCCGCGCGGTGCGAGGACTGCGGAGAGGAAATCGAGGTCGACAGCGACGGTTTCCGCACGCTGTGCGCGTGCGACGCGGCCGAATAGCCCCACCGCCCCGGCGGCGGACGGACGGCACCCCGTCCGCCGCCGGACCCCGCCCAACCCCCTACACACCACAGGAGCGCACCCGTGGCCACCGCCGCACTGACCCCCACCGAGATCATCCGCGCCGCCGCCGCCGTCACCCGCGCACGCGGCTACTACCAGCCGCTTACCCGCCAGTGGGAACCCGCCGTACCCACTGCCATGGATGTCGAGCGCTGGCTCTTCGCACAGGACCCGATCGAGCGCGGGGACCGCCAGAGGTTCGCCGCCCAGTGCGAGGCAGCCGCCGCCGAAACCCCCGCCGTCCTGGCATGGTGCGCCGAAGGCGAGCGCGGCAACGCCTACCGGACCACCCTCGCCCGCATCGCCCGCATGGAGCGCGCCAGCACCCGGGACATCCCCGTTCTGTGCTCCGCCGTCGACGCCTACCGGCGCACGCAGCAGCGCGCCGCGATGGCCGCCGAGCGCACCGCTTCGGCCGAGCACTCCCGCCACCAGGGCGCCCAGGGCGAGCGCCTGACGCTCACCGTCACCGTGGCGGTGGTGGTCGACCAGGGCAGCAGCCGTTTCGGCTACAGCGAGCAGCCGCGCCTCTTGGTCAAGTTCCGCGATGCAGACCACCACATCTACGTCTGGGAGGCCAAGACCAAGAACGTCCCGGACAAGGGGGCCCGCGTGCAGGTCACCGGCACGGTGGCCAGCCACGGCCAGTACCAGGGCACCCGACAGACGAACCTGATTCGCTGCCGCTGGACCCCCGCGAAGGACTGACGCCCGCTCAGCCGACCGGGGCCGACCCCCCCCACCGGCCCCGGTCGGACCCAACGGCCCCTGTGATCAGCGCCGTTCACCCATTCGGCGCCCGTTCCGAGTGGACAGCAACACCTGTTACATGGTTTAATAGAGCTTGTTCGGGAGGGGTTGGCACCGCCTCCCGGATCACCGCCCGGCCGACCGGCCGGGCCGCTTCCTACACACCAAGGAGCCACCCATGATTGCCGCCCAGCGCATCGCCCGCCCCGTACCGGCGGTCCGCGATCTGCCCGCCGGAACGCTGGTCAGCGTCCAGCCGCTCGCGCAGTACCCCCGCATCCCCACCGGCTCCGGTGTGGTCGTGGACGCATGGGGCGCCGCAGAGAGCGCCACCATGGTTTTGGTGTGGTTCTGGGGCCAGGGACAGCCGCAGTCGGGCGAGAGCATGCACGCGATCTTCCCGGCCGAGATCACCCCGTTGTCCACCACGTTGGAGACCATGCCGCGCGGCGCGTTCGAGTCCATCGAGCGCGGGCTGGCCCTGATTTCGGCTCCCTGGCACCTGGACTGCCTCGCGCCCCTGATCGAGCGGGTCGAGCGGGCCCACGAGCAGCGCGAGCACCGCGACCGGTAGCCGGTCCGCTGGCCGCCGGGAGCCACCCGGCGGCCAGCCCCGCACCTCGCGACCGGCAGCCCCGCGCCGGCCGCGCCCTGAAAGGACACCCCTTCGGGGCGGCGGCCCCGGCTGCCCGGCGCGTTCACCGCCCCTGCCCGGCCAGGCCGCAGGCGGCCAGTCCGAGCAGCGACGGGCGCCGGGCGTGGGAGCGCGCGCCGGCACCCGGCCACCCCGCAGAGTTTCCACCGCACAACCAACCGACAGAGGTCCCGAATGTCCGAATACCAGCTCCGCGCCGACGTCTATCAGAACAACGCCACCCCTGTCTGTGGGAAGGGTTTTGGGGAGCTGGCGCACAAGCCTGGCCAGCAAGAAGGGGCCGGTGTGGCCTTCTCCTTGCTGTCGTCCGCGCGTTCGGGAGTGCAGCCAAATCACCTTGCTGTAGTGCGGCCCAAAAACCCTCTTACAGACAAGCGGCCGTACAGCGTGCCCCGCATCGCGTGACCCGATCGACCAGCGCGGCGGCAAGCACACTGCACTGCCCCGGGAGCCGGCCGCACGCCGGCCACTCACGCGAGACGACTGATACAGACCCGGGAAACATGCTTTAATAGAATCTGTCCGGGGTGTCGTCTCCCGGACAGCAACCCCGGCCCACAGGCCGGGAGCGCGCACTCTGACAACCGACGCAACGACGACGGCCGACGGACGAATCCGCCGGCCGTCGTCACCTCGGCGGGTATTGGTTGGCACCGCCGCCGAGGTCTCCCTACACAGGAGCACCCACATGGTAAACGCATTCCCCCCCGCCCTCGAATCCGGCAGCCCGCTGCCGTTCGACACCGTCACCCTGTGCCCCGGCAACAGCGCCGGCGTCGAGGCCGGCGCCTCGTTCGTCGTCGCCGATCTCCCGCCCGAGGCCGTGGCCGACACCTACGAGCTCAACCACACCGACGACCACCCCGCTTACTGGGACTGGGCCGCTACCGTGACGATCGCCGACATCGCCACCGTCACACGGTGCACCGACGCCGGTCCCGTCACGTGGACTCCGGTCCGGTGAGCGCCACGACCAGCGGCACCATGCCGCACCCATGGAGACCCGACGTGCCCGGAACGCCCCAGGACAACGACCCCACGCGCCTGATTCCCCCGGCCGAATTCGCGCGGCTCCTCGGTCACAAGGACACCACCACCCTTTCTCATTGGCTGACCAAGCCCCCGGACGGATTCCCCGAGCCGGACAGCTGGGACGAGCTGCCGACCCGCCGGCGCCCGATGTGGCGGCTCGATCGCGCCCAGGCGTACGCCACCACCACCCGGCCAGACCCCGAGCGCCGCCGCAGCCGCGGCGGCCGCGGCGGCGCCCCGGGCCTTGCACCGCGCCCCGACCGCGACCCCCGCGCCGCCGAAGTGGCCCAGTGGATCGCCGACGCGGACGCCGGCCGCCGCCCCCAGGTCACCCGCCAGGACATCGAGCAGGCGTACGCGGTCCCGGACTACACCGCCCGCCGCATCCTGACCCGCGCCCGCACCCGCGGAAACCAGGATCAAAGCGAGACAGAGACGGGGCGGTAGCCACCACGCCGCAGCTGGCCGGCCCCAGTTGCGGCAGTCGGCCCCCGAGGCACCTGACCAGTACCTTCACTCGATCGGCGTAGCAAGAAGGCTGGACAGCCAGAGTTAAACATGGTTTAATAGAGCTTGTTCGGGAGGGGTTGGCACCGCTTCCCGACGCATCGCCCGGCCGACCGGCCGGGCCACTCCCTACACACCACGGAGTTCCCCATGAGCACGAGCAGCAACGACAGCCGCATGACGCCCTACCAGGAGACCGCCGGAGGGCGCCTCCAGGCCGCATTGTCCCGGCAGGGGCTGACCTCTACCGCCCGGGACGTGGCGGGGGGCTGCTGGGCGGTATTCGTCGACCTGGCGGACGGCGCGAGCATCGGCATTGCCGACGACGCCCGGATCCACCACCTGCCCAGCGAGCACACCGCATGGACGGCCGTTCTCTACACCTCCCCCGACGGTGTGTTCTCCGGCGAGCGGGCGGAAATCCTCTACGACGGTGCCCCGGGCCGCGCGTTCGACATCGACACGGCTCACTGCCTCCACGCCCTCGCGCAGTTCCTCACCGCGCGGGATCTGCGCGCCGACACCGACAGTCATGACGACAACGCGCCGGTGATCCCGAGCATCCCCGGCCCGCGCCGCTCGGTCGAACCCCTCCGCTTCCCCGCACAGCGCACGACGGACCGGAAGTAGCCAGCCGCCGGGGGCAGCGACACCGCCGCCCCCGGCCCCTTTCTGGTCCAGACTTCGCATGCACATGAGAATGAGGAAACGGCAGATGACCGACGCCACGGACACCCCCACCGCCACCATCCCCGAGCAGGCCGCAGCCCCGGCCCGCGAGCTCGACCACGGCGGCCGGATCATCGCAGCGTTGGAAACCGCGTGGGCAGCGATCCGCGACCGCCACCCGGACGTACCGCGCGCCGTGCTCATCACCGGCAACCAGAACCAACACGGGGGCGCCCGATTGGGCCACTTCGTTGAGAGGCAGTGGGCCACCCGTGAGGGCAGCACCCGCGCGCACGAGATGTTCATTGCGGGCGAACTCATCGCCCAGGGTGCCCGGGAAGTCCTGGCGGTCATGATCCACGAGGCCGCCCACGGCGTCGCCACCACCCGGGGCATCAAGGACTGCAGCGGCGACGCGCTGAGGTACCACAACAAGAAGTTCGTTGAACTCGCGGAGGAGATGGGCATGCAGGGCCCGCGCGAGTCCGTCCCCACGCACGGCTGGGCGTTCTGCACCCTGCCCGACACCACGGCGGCCGCGTACGCCGAGGTGATCGAGGCCCTGGACGCTGCCGCACTGCCCTACCGGGGATACGCCCCGCGGCCCACCGAACAGGACGAGGCCGGCGACAGCGCCCAGGACGAGGGCGGCGCAGAGCAGGAAGAGGAGAAGGACAAGCGCAACGGAAAGCGCTTCAAAGTCGTGTGCCAGTGCAAGAAGCCGCGATCCATGCAGGTCACTCCGGCCATGTACGAAGCGGGCCCCGTGATCTGTGGTCTGTGCGGGGCCGCGTTCGCCCCCGTCGGCGAGGAGCCCGAGCCCGTTTTCTGCGGCCAGTGCGGAGCTGATTTCGTACCGGTTGCCCCGCAGGAGACCGACCCGCAGACCGACAGCTAGCCTGCCAGGGCGACCAGGTGGGCCACACCGCTCGGTGTGGCCCACCCGCGTTCAACCGATGGTCGATGATGGACAGATGGCAACCCCCGGAGACGTCTCACAGCGCCTGAGCGCCAAGCGTCAGCAGGAGGAAGAGAACCGCCGGTTGAAGGCGGCGCGGCGGGCAGAGGCTGAGCGTCACGCCGCCGCCAAGGCCGAGAAGCAACGCCGCCTCGCCCTACCGCCGCAAGAGCGGTTGGCGGCCGCCAGCGCCCGCGTGGATCAGAAGTGGACGCTTCCGCCCGTCGCCGTGCCGGCCGCCGAGATCCTGGCCGCCCAGCGCGCCACCATGACCAGGGTCGAGATCGTCGAGGTAGTGCGTGAGGTGATCCGCGAAATCACCGTCGAGGTCCCAGCCCCACCGCTGGCCGCAGGCACGTACACCGAATGCGAAGTATGCGTGGGCCGCGGAATGCGCGACCGGTACGGCCAAGTCCCCGCCGCCGCCCACCGCATGATCCTGCGCGACCCCGCCGGCGAGCAGGTCGCCGCAGTGGAGACGTGCCCCACCCACGTGCCGTACGTCGAGACCACCGCACGCCGCCGCGGATTCACCGCCCAGGCGCGCGACACGCCGAGCGGCGCTGTCTGACCGGCCATCAGACCCATTACGATCCGGGCGAATTCGCCCATAGGGCCCGCCAAACACTCCCGTCACCGGAAGAAGTTCTTCCAACACGCCCAGTCGTGCAACATGAACGCGGCTCTTGGGTCTAAGATCGCGATCATGGCAGGACCCAGAGGAGTGCAGCAGCGAGGCAAAACCGGCGCGTTCGCCGCCGATAAGCCGATTCGCGCATCCGTGTTGATGGAACCCGGAGAGCCGGCGCGCATTTGGTACGAGGACCTGATCCGTGTCATGGGTGTGTCCGGGTCCGAAGTACTCCGCCGCGCACTCAAAGAGTTGCACGGGCAACAGGTACCGGCCGCCTCCCGGGAGGCGCGCATAGCTAGCTAAAAAAAAGGCCCCCGTGAAGGGGGCGCCGGACAGGGACAACTGAATGATCTTTGAGTCTCCTCATACGGGCTGCCACCCGAGGAGTCTCATTCCCAAGCAGGGCCCCATCTGACGGATCAACCGCCGGACCGAGCTTCTGTGCGTCCACCAGACCGAAGAGGACAGCGCCATCGTAGCAACAAGCGATGGTGACGGAACAGCTATGCCGCCAATCGGAGTGTCGATCAGCGGACTTGTCGACGTCACCGCCAGCGAAGAACAGAGCATTTTGACCGAGTTCCTGAGCCTTTCTCCAGGCAGGATGCACCGGGCCGCCGGACCGGAGGGAGCCGGATGGGGGAACTATTACCCCGATTCGTTGCCCAACAGCGAGGCGACCACGGCGCGGCCGGTTGCCATGTACCTGGCACGCCGTCAGTGGGCACAGAACGACGTGTACCGCTTCCTGTTCGTGGTGTTCGACCTGGACGCCAGCCGGGGCGGCGCGGTCCGCGTGTGGGCCGACGCGCTCGCGCTGGGCAAGTTGCTGGCGGCTCACGGCATCCGGGCGGTTCCTGTGGCGTCCGGACCGGGCGGGGGAGTGCACCTGTGGACGTCGGTGCCGAAGGGCATGAGCCCGTCCCTCGCGCTCAGGATCATGGAGGCCGCGCAGGCGCTGTTCCCGACGCTCGACACCTCCCCGATGACGAACCCGGCGGCCGGCGCCGTACGCCCGCCCGGATCCCTGCACCGCAAGGGCGGATTCGCCCGGCTGACGGCCCACACGATCGGTGAAGCCGTCGTCATCCTGCGGTCTGGGTCGGCGGTGGAGCGGTTCGAGGATTTCGCCGCGACGTTGGAGGCGATGGCCGGGGCGCCGGCATTGCTCGACGAGCGGCGCGCGGCCACCACCACCGCCTTCCGCACCGAGACGGTACCCGCGCAGCGGGTAGCGGGCCGGGAGTACCAGCGGGGCCGGGTGGTGCCGCCGTCGATCGCGGCACGCGGTCCGGTGCTGCGGCCGATCGCCCAGGATGCCAGCGGGCACGACCGCATCGCGGTGCCGTGGCGGCCGGTGGGGACCAAGGCCCTGGCCGCACTGCACCGCACGCCCGGCACCGGGGCCGGCGACCATCAGCGGATCGTCCATACGGTCCTGGTGATGCTCGCGGCGGCCGGGTGGTCCTATGACCAGGCCGCCCAGCTCGTTGCCGACAAGAGGGCTTCCCCGGCCCTGGAATGGCTGCGGACGAGCAGCAACGGCGCCCGGCGCGTGGCTCTGTCCCCGGCGCAGGCCAGGAGCCGGATGAAGCGGTGCTGGCAGCTCGCCGTCTGGGACGCGGCCCGCCGCCCCCGCCGCGCCACCGACACCCCCGACGCCACCGAGGCACTGACCGAGGGCGCGGCGGCCGCCGCGGACCTGTTGGCCCGGATGGAGGCGGTAGGCGCTGCGTACTGGGCCCGGCAGTCCGGCCCCATGGACCGCGCGATTCTGCGTGCCGTGGCTTACCTCATGGCGCGGTCCGGCAGCGCGGACGTGTCCGCATCCTGCCGCGTCGTGGCGGTGCTGGCGGGGTGCCATGCCGATACCGTCGCCCAGGCACTGCGCGAGCGGCTGTTGCCTGACGGGTGGTTGGCGGAGACCGCTCCCGCCAGCCTGGCCGGGGGCATCGCCCGCCGCATCGCCGTCGCCGCCGAGCACCAGTGCCCCACCAGCGAGCACCACCGATGCGCGCTCCACACCCTCCCTGCCGTCCCCGCTACGCCGCACAAAACCCCAGTTCACACGGGGTCCGACAGAAGTGGTAACACCCCGCCCCCCCCCGCCCTCAATGTTCTTCTCTCGCAGCTCCCCGCGAAGATCGTTTTTCAACAGTCCGGCCTGTGGCACTCCTTGGGTCACCACGCTGCCCGCACCCTGGAGGCCCTGGAGACGGGTGTCCAGCTCTCTCAACTCACCGTGGCTACCGGGTACGGGGAGGACACCATCAGGAGGCACCTGGACGCTCTCCAGACAGTGCAGGTGATCCAGATCAGGACCGACCCCCGGACAGGACGGCAGAGAGCCGTACGCACGTCGAGGAGCCTGTACGAGGCGGCCGCGGAGTTGGGGACCGCGACACGCACCGCGGAGCAGGTGATGACGGCCGTGGTCGACCAGGAGCGGGCGCGGTGGTGGTCACGTGACGTCGAGTGGTGCAGGGAGTTCATCGAGGTGAAGCGCGAGCAGGGCATGAGGGCGCCGGCGGATCAGATGGTGCTGCCGGGGATGGATCCGTACGACCGCAAGTACCCCCGCTTCCCCGGGGCGAAGAGCACCGGCAGCCAGCCCGGCAAAGGCCGGGCGGACCACCGCCGGGCATGGGAGATCGAGGCCCAGCGCATCGGCGCCCTGGAGTACTTCGCGGCCGCCGACGAGCTCGCCCAGGCTGGCCGTGTCGTCGAGCTGCCCGCCGTCCGCAGCCAGCTCGCCCCGCAGATCGCCGAGACCGACACCACGGCGGCCGCCGCGTGAGATCCTGGTGCCCCGTCACTGTCCAGCCGAGGAAAGGCAGCACCGTGGCCCTGAGCGCCGAGGAGCACACGCAGGCCCGCGGATTCCTGCTGGCCCTGCCTGGCCCGGCCGCCAGCAGCGACGCCGCCGGATACGCCGAGCTCGCCCGACTCAGCCACGAGGGCGCCGAGCTCCTGACGAGCGCCCTGGACGCGACGCGGTACGGCGTCGAGCCGCCCAGCGCCCATGACGTCGCCGGTCACCACCGCCGCCGCGCACACGCCCTGGCCCATCTTGCGGCGCGGCACCCGCAGTACGAGGAGCCGGCCCACTTGGCTATCACCATGTGGCAGCTCTGGGAGGACCGGGTGACGGAGGACGTCCTTACCGCAGCCGGCGCCCGACACGCCCACCTGTGACGCTCTCGCCCTCCAGGCCGCGCACGCGGTAGAGTCGCAGACGCACCACCGCGAACCGCACCGGAGCACGACGGCCGGTGAGACTCGCACCGGGAAGCCCAGCACCACCGGGACGACCACTACGGCGCCTGACCTCCACCCGGGCGCCGAGGCCCAGCAGGACCGGCAACAGTTCGCATGCACATGCGGAAACTGACACGGCGTGAGGCGCACAGCCCGCCGCGAGAACGCCGGCACCGAGATGGGGCCGAGAACGCGGACCACGGTCCGCGCAGCGCAACCGGTCGGCGAGAAGCCGACAGAAACCCCACCTAGAATCCGCAATCCGTTGCCAATTTTAATTTCTGGAATACTAGAAACAGTATTCCAGAAATGGTAGGATCGAGACATGATGATGCATCAGCAGGTCGCCGGTACCGCCGAGTTGCCGGATTCGCGGGTGGCGGTCCGGTCGTTGAATTTGCGGGATGACCGGTGGGGTGTGCTGTGTCTGCGCTGCGGTACCGGTGGTGGCTGGACTGTGGTCGAGGAGGGGTTCGAGGAGCGCGGTCCGGCGCTGTTCGCGGCCCGTCGGCACTACGCGGGGCATGAGGAGGCGGTGCGCGAGCTGTTGGACGCGGACCGCCGCGCCGAGCAGGCGGCCCGGCTTGGGTGGAGTGCCGCGCAGGCCGACGCGGTGTTGTGGGCGATGACGGGCTTGTTGCACTGGGCCGACGACGGCACGTTCTTCCGGCTGGATCTGACCCGGGCCTCGCTCACTTCACGAGGCCGCAAGGTGGCCCGCGCCCGGGTCGAGGCCCTGATCGAGGCGGGGTTCCTGGCCCGCGACGAGGGCGGCACCGGATGGGGTGCCGTGGTGGCCACTGCGGACGGTGCCCGCGCTCACCAGGTGTGGCGCAAGGAGGCGCCGGTCCCGGCCGCCGAGGAGGCTGACCGGCTCGCCCCGCTCTACTGCGGCCGCGAGGCCCGCCGCCGGCACGTGGCCGCCCGCGCCGCGATGGATCGCCTGGCGGCCGAGAGCGAGGTCACCAAGGCCCGCGTCCTGGCCGCCGTAGAGGGCGCTGAGCAGTTGGCCCAGGACGAGCAGCACACCGTCCGGGACGCCGCCGACCGGCACGCCGCGGTGATGGCGGTGTGGCGGCAGGTCGACGACCCGGCCCCGGTCGAGTACGGCGACGACCCGGGCGCGGTCATCACCCACTACGGCCCGGACCCGCAGCACCCCGAGCCGGTCCCGGCAGCCGACCGTCAACCGCCCGACCCCCACACCGAGAACGGCGCCGCCGACCCTGTCGGATCGACAGAATTGGTCCCGACCCCTCCAGCACTTCCCGCACTTCGGACACGAGAGCAGCAGCCGCATGAGCGTCAACACCACCACGGGCGAGATGAGCGACGACGAGCCGGACACCGGCGCCGATTCCGAGCAGCAGGGGGAAGCCCCGTACGGGTACTGGCCCGAGCCGTGCGCGTCGTGCGGTGCCCGGATCCCCAAGAGCCGGACCGGGGCCGGACGGCCGCCGGAGTACTGCGACAAGCGGTGTCAGAACGACGCGAAGGCCGCCCGAGCTCGCGAGCGCACGAGTCCGGGACTGCCCGGCCAGTTGATCCGCGCGGAGGAGCTGACGGAGCGGCTGGGGCAGGTCTCCGAGGACTTGATGCGCGAGATCCAGAGCGTCAAGAGCCCCGAGGGCATGGAAGCGCGATTGGCTGCCGCCCGCGCTGCGAACGCCTCCGAGGTGGCGGCCGCCAACAGCACCGCCGCCCGAGCCGCCGCCGACGCCGCGACCGCGCGGGGGGACGCGCAGCAGGCCCGCGCCGAGGCCCAGTCCGCGCAGGCCGCAGCCCAGCGCGACAAGGTGGCCAAGGAGGACGCCGAGAGGGCACGGGACACCGCGCTGTCCGACGCGCGGGAGGCCGCCCGGCTCCAGGGCGAGGCCGAGGGGAAAGCCGTCTCCGCCGAGGCCGCCCGCGTGGCATTCGCCGAGGAGGCCCGCCGTGCCAAGGAGCGCAGCGAGCAGGCCACCGCGCAGGCGACCGCCGCCGACACGGCCCGCGCCGCAGCCGTCGCCCAGCGCGATCAGGCGTTGCGGGATCTCACCGGCCAGACCGCACGCCGGGAGGACGCCGAGCGTGAGCGCACCAGCGCCATCGAACGCGCGGACACCGCCGAGGCACAGGCGCGGGAAGCCGAACGCCAGCAGGTCGCCGCCCAGCGCGCGCAAGACGCCGCCGTTGCCGCGATGGAAGCAGCCCGCACGGCCGCCGAACACGCCGCCGCCGACCGCGCCGCCGCCGTCGAGACCGCGCGCCTCGCGGTCACCCGCGCGGACACCGCCGAGGAGGCCGCCCGCATCGCCGAGGCCGTACGAGCCGCCGCCGTCGAGCGGGCCGAGAGCGCGGAGGCACAGGCCCGGGAAGCCGAACGCGCCCAGGCCGCCGCCGAACACAGCACCACCACCGCCGTCACGGCCAAGGACGCCGCGCGGGCCCTGGCGACCGAGGCCGCCGCCGAGCGGGACCAGATCGCCGCGGAACTGGTCACCGTGCGCGAAGAGCTCGCCGAGCAGACCCGGCAACGCCAGCTCGCCGAGCAGCGCGCGGACAGCGAACAGCGCCGGGCCAAGGAGACCGAGACCCGGGCGGACCGGGCCGAAGCCCGCATCACCAAGGCCGAAGAGCGGGCCGACAACGCCGACGCACGGGCCACCCGGGCGGAGGAGCGGGCGCAGGCAGCCGAGACCGAGGCGCGTGCCATCCGCAGCCAGCGCGGACCCGCCGAGCAGCAGTAACCCGACCCCACGCACAGGAGTTGATACGACTATGGCCAACAAGTACCCCGGGCAGTGCGGTAGCTGCCGTGCCCAGGTCGCCACCGGCGCGGGCATCGCCGAGAAGCGCGGCCCGGTCTGGATGGTGTTCTGTGACACCGCTCATGCCGCCGCCGTCCCGATCCCCGCCCAGGCGCCGACCCCCAGCGGGCCGCCCCCGGCCGAGGTGAGGGTGACGGGCACCGAGCAGCAATGCGCCGCGATCTGGGACGCGCTGCGGCTCTCCGCCGGCATGACGATCATCCGGCGCGAGGACCAGCCGCGCCGCGACGTCGGCGACGACCGCACCGCCGCCTACGGCCGGGTGCAGGTCGATCCGAAGATTATGGATGTCGTCGCCCGCGCCTACGGCCTGGACATCCGGTGACCGCCGACGCCGCCCCCGCCACGACGGGACCCGCACCGAAGGCCCGAACCGTGGTCACCGGGGCCGAGCTCGCCGAGGAACTGGGCGTCACTACCTGGCACCTCACCCGTGGTCAGGAACTCGGTGTCATCCCGCCCCGCGACCACACCCGGGGATGGTCCGCCGCCGCCGCGGACACCATCCGCCCCAAGGCCCCGGACCTCTTGGAGGCCATCGCCGCCCGCGAGGCGTTGGGCGCCCACCGCATCGCCGAGTTGTGGCACCAGACGGCCGGCGTCGAGGCGACCGCCGCTGACGTCCGCGAGATGGCCGACCGCGACCGGATCGCCGTCCTGGACACCTACAAGGGCTGGCCACTGTATTCGGTGCGGGACGCCGAGCGCCTGGCCGCCGAGCACGCCGAGGAACTGGCCGCCACGGTCGCCGCCCGGGTGGCGTGGATCGCCGCCAGCCGCGACCGTCACGAAGCCGCCCAGTACCTCGGATGGAAGGCCCGCGAGTTCACCGACGTGGCCACCGCCCGACACCTGACACCGGGCCGGTTCGACCGGTACGCGAACGCCGACCTGGACGCGCTCGCCGCCGACGAGGCGCTGACCGAGCAGGTCACCGCAAGCCGGCTGATCGGACCCGACCAGGCCGCCGCCGCACTGGAGATCCGGCGCACCGACTGGGATTACGTCGTGGCCGCCGGATGGATCGAGCCGGCCGAGATCGCCACCATTAAGACCGGCACCTACCGCACCGTGGACGTGCCGATGTACACCACCGGCGCGGTGCTCGCCCTGCGCGAGCTCCCGGACGTCGACTGGGACGCGGTCCGCGCCGTGCCCAAGGGAAAACCGTCCGTGCTGCGGGAGTACGCGCACCGATCCCAGACCCGTGCCGCCATCGTCCGCCGGTTCGCCGCCGAGCTCGCCGACCGGCACCAGGTCACCGTGTGGGCTCAGTACGACGGATCCGCCGACACGTGGGCACTGGACTGGGATCACCACGACGGCCGGCCGACCCGCGCCACCGTCGCTCAGGAGCTCCAGGACGACACCGAGGCCGCCCCGCACGCGAGCCGGATCACCCTGGGCACCCCGTGGGGCGAGCACACCCGTTGGGCCCGGCAGATGCTCCAGCCCGGCGCCAGCGCGATTGTGGACACCGAGACCACTTCACTGGCCGGGCTGGTCTGCGAGATCGCCATCACCGACAGCGCCACCGGCGCCCCATTGCTGAACACTTTGGTGAAGCCGGGAGAGCCCGTCAGCGACGGCGCCCGAGCCATCCACGGCATCACGGATGAGGAGCTGGAGACCGCCCCCGGGTGGGGGAAAGTACTCCCGAAAGTACGGCACGTCACCCGAGGGCGGACCGTGCTCGCCTACAACGCGCAGTTCGACCGGCAGACCATCGCCCGCGACACCGCACGGATCGGCAAGCGCCTCATGCACCTTGCCGACGACGACCGATGGGGGTGCCTGATGGCGGCCCGGACCGCCTTCCACGGACTCCGCAGGGATTGGCGCCTGGACGGAGACCACCGGGCACTCGGCGATTGCCACGCGGCCCGTACCATCCTTCTCGACATCGCCGAGGGGCACGGCCACCAATTCACCCCCGCCGACCCCACCCCGTAGACCGCCGACTCCTGGAGCACGAGCTCCACCCGCACGCCGCAGCCTGGATGGACGCCCAGCAGTGGGACCGTTGCGCGATGGAGGCCTACGCCATTCTGGCCGGCGAGTGGTCCGACTTCTGGGGCAACTACACGTGGCAGCGACTCAACGGCGGCCACCGCGCACTGGCCGACTGTCACGCCGTGATCTCACGCCTAGTGGAACTCGCCGCACAACCCGATCCGGAGTGACCTGCCGCGCGCCACCATCGAGCCAGTCCCTGCACCACCCGCGATGCGACCTCAACCAGATGCAACCGCAATTGGAAGCGAGTCACACGATGAATCGACGCACCAAGTACGCGGCCCTCACACTCGCCACAGTCCTGGGCGGATGGGTCGCAGTGCAGCTCACAACTACACGTAGCCGGCGGCCGAACCAGTCGCCTACGCGCTCCGATAAGTTGGCCACACCTGCAAGGTCAACAAGGGGGAGTGACGTCCTGGAACCGATCAGCGGATCTATGGATCCGTACCAGTGGTCATCGGAACGATCAGTTGCATATGAGGCCGCCGTGGAGGCGATTCTCGGCGTGGTGGGCGCCTACACCGAACTGATCGCGGAGGAAGAGAACCGTCCGGAGACAGTGCGGGATGAGCAGAAGCTCACCGAGTACCGGCGCCGTCGGACGGCCAGCCAGCGTGAGCGTGAGGCACTGGACCCCACCGACAGCAAGGGGATTGCCCGGGTGCGGGCCCAGTACGCCGAGCAACTCCACATCCTCCGCCGAGGCGGCCGCGTATGACCGACCCCGAAGCGGAGCACTACACACTCTCTCCCGCCGAAAGCCGGCACGCGTTCGAGACGGGCATCGTGCCCGACCTCTTAGAGGGTCGTCGGCCACAAGAACAGCCCGTAGCCGTCATCCTCATAGGGCAGCCCGGCGCCGGGAAGACGGCAGTGGCCGCGATGATCGCGCGCCAGCTCAACGCCCGAGGTGGGTTTGCCGACATCGACACCGACCTCTACAAGCCGTACCACCCGGCCTACGCCGAACTTATGGCTCGTGACGACCGGCTGATGACGCGCTACATCGGGCCAGCCGGCCGCGAATGGATGCGACAGGCCATGGAGTACACCCGGGACCGCCGGATCAACGTACTCGTCCAGGACATCGCGAACGATCCGGCCGCATCGGCGCAGGCGATCCGCGACAACCGCGCCGCAGGATTCATTGTCGAGGCCGTCGCGCTTGGGGTATCGCGAGCTGCCAGCGAACAAGGCATCCTCAATCGCTACTGGGAACAGGTGAAGGACCGCGGTCAGGGCCGCCTGACCCTTCCGGAAAAGTCGGAAGCGTCGTTCGTCGGGATCCCCGTGCTGGCCGAGACAATCGACGCCGAGCTGTTGGCCCACTACGAAGCCGTCTACCGGCGGGGCGAGGCCAAACCAGGGTTTGCGAACGCCCAGACCGAGAGTGGTCAGTGGCGGGACACTCCTGGCTTTGCGGCGGCCATCGAGCAGGCTCGGAACCATCCGCTGTCGCCAGCCGAGACCTGGGATTTCCTCACGGTCCAGGACAAGCTACGGCGCGAGATGCCGCAGGAGTTCCGAGCCCAGCTAGACCGTATTGACGAGCTTGCCAGACCGCTTCTGCACCCCGATGTCGTGGACCGGCGCAACACGGCACGGATCGCCGGACTCGGTTTCGGCAGAGGCCCCGTCATCGGCGGCAGCTCAGCCGATACCTCCGTCGCGTTGACGCCAGAGGAACCACCACAGCGTGAGCGCGACGAAGAAGCCGAGCGATGACCCTGCCATCCTCGATACAACCCCTGCGGGCCTGGATCGAGAGGCCGAACGCGGCGTGATCCGACCCACCTAACGGTTCCACTCCAGCACGAAGTGGAACCGTTAGGTGGGGTCAAAACAGTCTTTGATGCGCGCCGTAGGGATCGCCCTCCGCCCGCGCGGCGGATACGACCGATGCTAGTTCCACCGGATC
Source organism: Streptomyces fildesensis (assembly GCF_016107395.1). Classification (GTDB taxonomy): domain Bacteria; phylum Actinomycetota; class Actinomycetes; order Streptomycetales; family Streptomycetaceae; genus Actinacidiphila; species Actinacidiphila fildesensis. The sequence continues at coordinate 18,378 of NZ_JAAIKO010000050.1, read as the reverse complement.
GTGCATGCCGTCGCCTACGGCCTCCAGGATGGCCGTCCGAATGGCTCCGGCGGCCGCTGCGGCACCCCGCCGGTCGGCCTTGCCGACTCGGCCGAGATTGGTGATCCGGTCGCGACGTGCAGCGTCCATGAGATTGTCCACCTGGTCTCCGAGTTCGAGGCACTCGGGCCGCACACAAATCGTCAGATCACAGCGGTGCCGGCACACAATCCGGTCAGGGATCGGTCCGTGATGTGCAGCCCACATCCATCGTGATGGCCGCACTACGTCTGACCGGTTTTCGGCTGGTCCGGCCGCCGCCCAGAAGCGCCCGTATCCGTCGTCGCTCAGGCCGCCGGTATAAACCCAACAGGCCGACGTGACGACGATGTACGAACGCATGCGCGTCCATTCACGGACGTCCGCATACCGTGGTTTTGATGCTGGCGGCCGCACGACTTCGGGAACGGTTGGCATCGGGTCTCCAGTCCGGTAATCCTCGCGGGCGTCCGTCGGCAACGATGATGCCGACGGGGCCGGAGGCGGTGCCGGGTCGGGCCACAGCGCGGCAGCTACTGCCCCCCGCCAGCCCCGTGACGTGCTGACGGGCCGCGTACGGTGTCCAAGGGGTCGACGACGTCGGGACGGTGCCCGGCCACGTGCCGGGCGGTAGGGCCGTTCGGTGCCCTCGCCCGGACACTTCCCCCGCCCTGCCCGCCGTTTCGGCGCGCTTCCACGAGAGCCGCACCCGGGGGCCGGGTGGTCACCTAGACCGGACGTCGATGCCGCCCTGCCACCGACTTTCAGGGGCAATCGGACCGTGTGGTTCCCCCGTTAGGCGGTCGCAGCCTCGGAGGCCGCAGGAGCGATCGTGTCCGCTGCCTCTGGCTGGGCCGGAACGGTGCTGACAGATCCCGAGGACTTCCCGCCACGGACCCGCCGAGGCCGACCCGGGAGCTTGACCGTGGGCTCGTTGAACCCCAATCGCTTGAGTTCCTCGGGACTCCACCCAATACGCAGTGCTTCGGCGTACGTCTGGGCCGTGGCCTTGGCCAGGTCGAGCAAAGCCACTTGCGCGTGCCTCTCAGCCCTCGTGTCAGCGGTAAGAGTCTTGATCACTTCGAGGCGCTCGCTGAGGAGGTTCTGCGCCGCCGCCAGGACATCTTCGTCTTTCGGAGGATTGCTCATGACGGCAGCGTACCGGGCGCTTCTCCTCTGGGGCATGCCCATACCGCCGGACACCGTTCACTCTGCTCCGTCTGGCTTCTGACGGCACCTCCGATTCCGCAGGGCCTGAGCCAGCGCTAACCATTCCCGAACGCGCAGGCCAGACAGGGTTTTCTGAAACGGGCAGCCGAAGCAGAGCGGGAGCAAGCTAGTAGATCAGGTAACCTGATCTCGCTTTGCCGCTGGCCGCCTGGCGGCGCGCGGTGCACACTGACGTGTGGTCCCCATTGGAATGGGGTCGCTTCGCTGGGAGGGGTGGGACCGATGAGCGAGCCGAAGCCGCGCCGTGCCGGCGCCCCTTCCGGCGGGCGACTGACCCGTGTTGAGGGCGGACGACGGCACGTGACGAAAGTGCTGATGACCGACGACGAATGGGTGGCGGTGCAGGCCCGCGCTATCGCGATGGGCGTGAGCGTGCCCAGAGCGTTGATCGAGGCGGCTACGGGCACCCCGCCGCAGACTCGGACGGAGCGTGTGGCGCTGTATCAGGAGCTCATGGGGCTGCGCCGACTCGTCGCCAACGTCACGAACAATGTGAACCAGATCGCCAAGACCTTGAACGCCGGTGTGGATGTTCCGAACCGGCAGATCGCGGCCACGCTGGAGCGGGCCGCCGTTGCTATGCGACGAGTCGAGGAGTTCGCTGAGGACGTGCGCCCGTGATGCCGAACGTGACGCGCGGCCAGGACCTCCCGGGGCTCGTCGGGTACCTGTTCGGCCCGGGCCGGGCAAACGAGCACACCGACCCGCGCATGATCGCCAGCCATGCGGGCCTGGCCGCAGAGGGCGCCCCTCATTTCACGCAGGACGGGCAACTCAGCGCGCTATCACGTGAGCTCACCGCACCTAAGACCCTGTTCGGTACCGGCGTGAAGGACGGGTACGTCTGGCACTGCTCAATCTCGCTACCCCCGGAGGACGGCGAGCTGAGCGACGAGCAGTGGGCGACGGTAGCCGGCCGCATGGTCGACGCCATGGGTTTTAGCTCGACATCCGGTAAAGCGCCATGCCGGTGGATCGCGGTGCACCACGGCAAGAGCACCGGAGGAAACGATCACATCCACGTTGCGGTCAACTTGGTCCGCGAGGATGGGACCAAGGCCAACGTGTGGCGGGACCGCCCCCGCTCCCAGCAGATTTGTGGCGAGCTGGAAACGGAACTAGGGCTGCGTATCGTCGAAGGACGACGCGGCCAGAGTGTGCCGGGTATCAAGCGCGGTGAACGCGAGTCCGCTACACGTCAGGGACTTCCCGAGCCTGCCCGCCGTACGCTCGCCCGGCGAGTTCGTGCCGCCGCTGGAGGAGCTAACAGCGAGGCGGATTTCGTCCAGCGTCTGCGCTGTTCCGGTGTTCTTGCCCGTCCCCGTTTCGGCACCGGTGACCGGAGATCGGTCGTGGGTTATTCCGTCGCGTTGCGCAGCGAAGATCGCTCCATGCCGCCCACGTGGTTCGGCGGCGGAAAGCTCGCCGGTGATCTGACACTCAGCGCTCTGCGCATGCAATGGCCGGACAGCGATCCCGCAGAGGCAGTTTCGGCGTGGACGGAGCGCGGCAGCGGGCCTGACCGCGTCATGAATAGTCCGTGGATGCGCGACGAATCCGCATGGGAGATCGCCGCCCAGCAGGTCACCGACTGGCGTGAGCGTCTGGCGGATGTTCCACCAGGTGACAGCGTGCGGTGGTCGCAAACCGCGCGCGAGGCCGCAGCAGTATTTTCCGCATGGTCTGCGCGGATCGAGCCAAACCGTCCCGGCCCGCTGGCTCACGCGGCGGATGTGCTGGCACGCTCGGCGCAGTTGCCCCACGGGCAGCGCCACCAACAGCCCGGAAACCCGGGCGAACTCAGGGGGGTGATCTTGGTGGTCAACCATTCACGCAATGGTGCCTTGGCCCGCATCGGGGAGGCGCTTCTCCTACAGTCCCTCCGCAACACCATGCGTGCCATCCACGGCATGCACCAAGCGCGACACGACCGCGACCAGGCCCGCGAGATCGAGGCCAGTGCACGCGGAGACCTCGCCCGTCTGCAGAGCGCACGGCAGCAACTCCAGGACAGCCCCGGCGCACTGCCGCAGCCAGGCCCGATCTACACGGATCCGAGCTTTGAACGCGGCCCGGAAGGACCGCAGCACGGCCGATAGCCGCGAGCCGGCGGCCCGATACAAGGGGGTACGGGATGAGCCAGACCTACCAAAACGAGACCGAAGAAGTCTACGCCGCGAGCATGGAAGCGGTCGCGGAGTCCATCCGTCTCGCCATCACCATTGCGGCGCTGATCGCTGAGTCCGTGGTGCGGGCTCGCGAACGCGAATACGAGCGGGAGCGTCAGGCCAGCGAGGAACGCAGCCGCCAGTCCGCAGAGCGGCTGCGGGCCGAGCGGGCAGCGGCCGACCCGCTGTTGCGGGCCGCATGGCAGGAGCGTTTTTGGAAGGACGCCGACCCGCGCAGAATCGGCCGGACCTGGCAGGCCGCTTCGGAGTGGGCCGGCGCGGACCCGTACGCCGCCGCGACGCTGGAGCACCTGCGCGAACAGCTCAAGGAGCGGTTCGGAATCGACGTTCCGAACTGGCCGGTGGGCGGGGTGGAACTCGCCCGGATGATCACGTTCACGGACCGGGATTTCCGCGCCATGCTCGACAAGGCACGGGCCGTTGCCGAGGAATCGCCGGGTACCTCGTTCATCATCATCATTCGGGACCGCGAGGACCCATACCGTCCCGCGTACCAGGGCGAGGCTGTCGCCGCCCCGGGCATGCCCGCCGAAGTGTTGGGGGCGGAGGAATTCCTCCGCTGGGCAGCCGATCGTGACATCGGCGACGGCAGCCGGTTCACCGTCGAGGTCATCGAGAACACCGGCGATCTGGACCCCGTACGGGTGCCCGCTGCGGTGTTGAGCGCCGAGCAGGTTCAGCCCGTTCTCGCAGCCGAGCAGGACCGCCAGCGGCGGATCCTGAGCGGTACCGAGGAGGCCACCGACGCTGAACGGCTGTACGTGCTCACCAGCGAGCTGGACCGTCTGCAGGCAGACGAGAAGCTGCGGCTGTCCCGACAGGCCGAATACCAAGCACGACTGGACACCGACCCGTCTCTGTCCGACGCGGAGCGGAGGCGCCTCACCGAGAACGTCGAGGCCGTGAACATCGGTGTCTCGGAGCTGCAGGCGCAACAGGCAGCGATCGGAGTGCAGATTCAGGCAACCACCGCCGCCCTGCGCGGGGAGAACCCCGCGCATGAGGTCCAGGCCCGCACGTTGAGCGAGAGCCTTGACGCCGGGTGGTGGTCGACCGCCAGCGCCGAGGAGATTGCCGGAGTATGGGCCCATGTCGATGGTTGGCAGGAAGGCCGGGCCCGCGATGAAATCCGCTCCCAGCTTCGTCAGAGCATCGCCGATCATCACGGGCTGATCGTCCCGGCCGATGCCGACGCCGAGATGATTGCCGAGCTGTTCGGGGGGCGCGAGGAGCCCGGTCCCGCGGTCCCACTGTCCATCCAGGCCCAGCAGCTCGACGACCAGGCCCAGGCCCTGTATGAGGCCGCTTTCGATGAGTTCGCAGCCGCCCGTGAACTCGACAACGACGCGGAACAACTCAGCCCCGAGGAGGCGGAGAAACTGCGCGCCGTCGGCGAGAGGCTGCGGCAGCAGGCGACCGACGATCACGGCGCCGCGGAACAGCTCACCGAGCAGAGTCGGTGGCTGGAACGGCGTGCGCAGACCGGAACGGCCGAGGCATACACGCAGGGTTCAGCCGAGCCGCTGGCCCGTCTGCGGCAGGAGTACGCCGAACGATGGGGCCGGCCTCCGCAGCCGGAGGCGATGGAGACACTGGCAGAAGAGGCGGAACGGGGCTTTGGGACCGGACCGGTCATCATCGCCTCGCCCGGGGCCGAGGATCCGGCGGTCTGGACGGTGACCGAACTGCCGGAGCAGGCCGCCGCCCCGGACGAGTCGGAGGCGGGCCTCGACGAGGCCCAGGACGCCCGCCGTGTCGAGGCCAGCGCCGCCCTGGCAGGGCTGGCGGACCAGGAGGCGGCCGACGCGGTTCGAATCGCTGCCATGGGTTTCCCTCAGGCAGTAGAGGCCGCCGTGGAATCACCCCCGAGCGCCGCCAAGAACTCCGGCGGAGCCCCGTCAGCCGGACGCGAACGGGACACCGGCATTCAGCTCTGATTCCTCTCCCCCGGCCGGGCACCACAGGGTGCCCGGCCGAGGGATTTTCAGTTGTTGGAGGTGCCGGGGACCGCTTCCGGTGCCGGGGTGGTGCTGAACGAGGGGGACAGCCACAGGGCCGGGTCCGACTTCTCCAGCGGCAGGGGCTTATACGCGTAGTCGGAGTGGCCCTCAGGCGAGCAGGAAGCCAGCGGTCCGGTGTCCGGATGCATCAGGGCCCGAAGGTGCGGGTCGCAGTGCTGTAGCCACCAGACGGACATCCCCAACGCCGGCTCCAGCTGTAGGTTCTCCCAGGCCCGCCACAGGGCGCTCAGCCGCGAAATCGCCTCCGGATGCTTCCACCAGGCCGGGCACCACGTTTGGGTACTTCCGTTGAGTTGACGCCGGATCACCTGCGCGAGGTACTCCGTCACGAACTCGTCGAGGGACTGGAAGACCGGTTTCGGAGCGGGCTTCTTCTTCTTTCCCTTGCGCTTGCCGCGTCCGCCGTTCTTGTCGCTGGACGGGTCGGGCGGGGACGCCGGTTCCGTGCCCGGGGTGGCCGGGGCCTCTGCCCACTCGTCGTCGATTCTCGTCACGGTGTCGTCACCGCCCCTGGGTCGTACTTGTCCAGCGATGCCTGTACTGCTGGCGCGTAGGGCTCCGTCCACCACGGGATGGTCTCGATCAATGTGGGACGGGCGCCGGAGGCCATCACCACGGCCCGGCCCGGCGGTACGGCCGCCAGATCCGCAGCGCTGAGGATTTCCTCCGACCGGCTAGAGGTGCTGGTGGAGCGGGAGCGGGTGAGGAATCCGCTGCCCGGCTGCGGTGGCTGGTAGCTGTGGGAGTAGGTCTCCGGCTCGAAGTTGCCGACGAGGGAGCCGAGGTTGCTGAGGAACTGCGCGCTGGCGGCGCCGCCGCCGTAAACCCGCAGATTCGCGGCCCCCCAGAGTTTGGCCATACCCCCTTCACCCCAGACTTCGACGCCCTGTTCCCAGGACTGCAGGATCGTCATCAAGTTGATTCCGCGGGATCCGTAGTGGCTGTACAGGTTGGGGAGCTCAGCCCAACGGCACACGTTCGCCGCTTCATCGAGGACGCCGAGGATGCCGCCGGGTACCCGCCCGTGCGGGGACTGCGAGGCGTACTGTTCGGCTGCCTCGCAGATCGCCACGGTCAAGGCCGTGACCAGGGCGCCCGCAGAATCTTTGCCCTCGCGGGAGACGAGATACAGGGTGTCGGTCGAGCGCACGAATTCGCGCGGGTCGAGCTGCGGCAGGTCGTGCCCGTTGTCGGTCACCCACCGGGTCACGGCCGGGTTCACCAGGCACGACGCCATTTGCAGGGCGGTTCCGTAGATGCCGCCCCTCTGCTTTTCCGGTGCGATCAGGACCGCTTTGACCGCGTCGGCAGGTAGCACGTACTCCGCGCCAGCGGCGCGGAGAATCCTCTCCGGCTCAGCCTCGCGCGGATTACTCAGCCACCTGTAGACCTGCGTGATCGGGCGCCCGTCGAGCGCCGCCGCCAGCAGCAGGTACGCCAGCAGGTCTTGACCGGCAGGCTCAAAGTAGGCGTCCGTGCGGGCATTGGCGCCCCGGGCGTCCGAGGCGAAATGCTCGGCCATCCGTCGGGCGGGTGCGACGCCAGTCACGAAGGTGAGCGGGTTCCACCACCAGCTCACGGCCTCGCCGATGAGGCCCTGTAGGTCGAAGACACGGATGCTGCCGTGTTCGGAGCGCGGTCCGCGGGTCGCGTCCACCACGTCCCGCTTGTTGCTGGTGACGAAGAGGGGCTTGGCGCCGGCACGGACGATCGCGGGGATCGCCCTGCGAGTGGTCTTGCCGGTACGGGGCCCCCAGATGTCGATCTGCATGTCCTCGAAGGAGGCGAACAGAGGGCGGCGGCCGATGACCGTCCGGCCGACGAAAATACCCGGATCCGGGGACGTGATGCCCCACCGGACTGCGGCCGCACGATTCTGTGCGGCCGAGAGCTTGTCGAGCTCACGGCCCTTGGCCATGTGTTGGGCGGCAGCGTCGATACGCGGCCGTGCACGCCGACGGGCCAGGACCATACGGGTCACCAGCACCGCGAGTACGACCAGGACCAGGCCCTCACCAGCGGCCAACCCGGTCGCCCAGCCGCCGGGCCACACGTAGGTGCCCTTCGCCAGCGCGAACGGCAGGACGAACGGGTTGCCGGGCGGCAAGGGCTTGTCCGACAGGCCGGCGCCGAGGCGTGCGGACGTCCAGCCGACGCCGACCAGCAGCGCGAACACCCCCACCCCGATGGGCAGCAGGAACGCGGACACACCATCGTTGGGGCCGCGGCGCTTGTTGGTCGCGCTCATCGCTGAGCCCACTTGCGGTTCGTGTCGTTGACGTCCCGCTCCGCGCGCGTCAGGTCGACGTGCAGGGGAATCCCGGGCCGTCCGCCCACCTTGATCAGGAAATTGCCGAGCCCCGGAGGCTGTGCCTCGCGCCCCTGGGCGGAGTCCCACGAGGGCGGGGTGGACCAGCCCGAGACCATGTCCTGTTCCACCTGGGACATGCCCACCACCTGTGTGAGGAGCGGCATCTCCGCCGGCGGCAGACCGCCGCAGATCACCATCCCGGACCGCTCGACGAACCCTTTCGCCATCATCCGGTCCTCTTCTGTCGGCAGCGCCAGCAAGTCGTTCATGGTGTGCGTGATCATTGCCATGCCCACGCCGATCTGCCGGTTGAGCCGGGTGAGGGCGTTGACGCGGGCGACCAGGCCGCGCCCGGCGGCGAGCACCCGCCACAGCTCATCGAGGATCACGAAGTAGTGCCGCTGCGGCTCCAGGCCCGCGTCTGCCAGGGCCTGCGCGGCGGTGATGGCGCCGAATCCGTAGGACCAGCAGGCCAGCAGGGAAGCCGCCTGCAGTTGCAGTTCCGAATCGTCGATCGAGGAGACGTCGAAGCAGACCGGGCTGTCGCGGCGCATCGGTTCCGTGGTGTGGCTCGCGAAGGTCTCGCCCAACCGGCCCTCGCCCAGCAAGGAGACCAGGGAGGATTCCAGTCCTTCGGTGATGTCGCGATACCGGTTGATGTCCCCGCGGTCCAGGGCCACCACCCGCACATCCTCCGGCGCGTCCTTGATGACCTGCACCAGGTCCGACAGGACCGGGATCCCCTCGTGCCGGTCGTCCAGGACCTTGAGGGCGGCGGCCAGGATGCTCTCTTCCCGGTCCGTGGGCGGGTTGTTACGCAGGATGGTGATGAGCGACGCCACCATGTTCAGGCGGCGGCCGTGGATGTCGGCCTCCAGCGCCCGGCGGGCGTCGCCGGTCAGCCGGGCCGCCGCCGCCAGGCTCTCGCCGGGGTCGAGGACGTTCAGGTGTCCCCTCCCCCGGCCCAGGCTGATGACCTGTCCGCCCATCGCCCGCACCAAGTCGACGTAGTCGGGCTTGAGGTCACCCAGGACCAGCGGCAGGGTGCCGTATCCGGACAGGCCCAGCGCCATGCGCCGGATGATGGTGGATTTGCCGAGGCCCGGCTGTCCCAGCACGAAAACGCTTGGGTTACGGATCAGCTTCGCGCGCTGGAACCACGAGATCGGATCCGCGCACACGGTGGCGCCGGACATCAGGTCACGGCCCAGCGGGACGCCCATCATGGGGGTGCCGGAGCCGGCCCCGTACGGCCACAGGCCGCACACCTGCACGCTGGTACCGCGCCATTCGGGGGCGGGGTCAATGTAGGTGACCGCGCCGGCACCGCGTCCGGACCAGCCGCGCAGCCCCGGACGAGGCGGCCGGGGCGTCTTGGGAGTGGTGTTGCGGGCCATGGCAGTCCCCCGGGGTGATTAGAAGTTGTCGCGGACGCTGGCCGGCACCGACAGATGGGACGGCAGCACCAGGCCGATGGGCAGGGCGGCCGCGAACGCGGAGGCCTGCGAGCCGACAACCGGACGCAGCCGGATGCGGGCCGGGGCCGAGAGGGTGTCAGTCGCGGCCGCCACCAGCGGCAGGTCCGCCGCGTCGGTGGCGGTCGCGGTGTACAGCAGCGCGAACCGCAGCACCCCGGCGCCGGTGGCTTCCTCGCGGGCGGACTGCTCGGCGGCCCGCAGGGCCGCGTTCTCGCGGGCCTTGCTGACCGGCTCGGCCTGCGCCCGGAACAGCGCGTCGAGCCGGTCCCGCTCGACGATCTTTGCGGCGGCGGCCGGGTCGTGCGGCCGGTACAGCAGCGTCACGCGCTTGCGGGCGATGTCGGAATGCGGCCGCAGCAGGGTCGTTAGGACCGAGGAGAACACCTCACCGCGCGGAGCTTCCGACATGGACCAGGTGACGGAATGCGCGCTGTCGTGCCGGTAGTGCTCCCACGTCTCCTCCGCCCCGATCGGACCGGAATCCGACCAGGTCAGGCCGCTTCCACCAGTCGAGCGGGCCTGTTCAACGAGCGTGGCCACGCTCGGGTCATAGGCGACGCGTACCGCCTCCGCCAGCTGAACGGCCGTCATGGGCCGGGCCGGGCCCGCGCCGGTGGATGCGAGCGTGGAGGTCAGGCCCGGCAGCCGGTTGCCGAGCTCCACGGCCATATCGTTGGCCGTGCGGCGCGGGACACCCGGCCGGGCGGCGCCGGAGTAGGTCAGGGTGATGCGGGTGGAGATCTGCGCGGACCCGGCCGGGTAGATCTCCAGGACCTCCGCGAACATGGCGGCGGCCAGCGCCGGGGCGCCCTCCACCAGGTTGCTTTCCACCTCGTGCCGCAGCCGCACCCCGGTATCGGGTGCGGCCTCGATGCTCACCGACGCGCCCACCAGGCCCGGCTCGTGGGCGAGGCCGGCCAGCCACTGTCCCCAGTGCGCCACCCAGGTATCGACCTGGTCCTGATCGACGAGCCCGGCGCCGTCCGCGTCCGTGGTCAGGACGACAACATGGTGATTGGTGTTGGGGTAGGTGAGCAGGGCGAACGGGCGGTTGTAGGCGTCGGAGGCCTCCATCACGGTGGAGGCAGCGGCCAACCCCGGCAGTTGGCAGGTGCCATACCGGGTGCGGCCCAACGGCCCGGACCGGTACAGGTGGCTGCCGTTGGATACCGAGCGGCGCCAGCCGATCCGTACCGCCATGCGCTGCAGCGCGGTACGGCCGTGCCGGTCGCGGACCAACAAAGGCGCAAGAGCCATCAACAGGAGGACCGCCAGGACCAGGGCCGCCACCACCGAGGCCAGGGCGGTGAGGACCACCACGATCATTCCGCCCAGCAGCAGCAGCGTGCCGCCCAGGCCCAACTTCCCCAACCCGGCCGTCTGCGGCTTGCGCCAGTTGCCGTAGGTCAGCTGAGACGGCGTGCTACTCGTCGGCATGGGGTCCCCCTTAGGTCGTCGTCATCGTGGTCACCGTCAGGACGACGGTTTGGGCATGCGCGGGTCGGGCGCATTGGGCGGCGGTGTCCGGTGGGGCTGCTGATCCGGCGGCGTCTGCCGAGGCTTCTGGTCCGGTGGCGAGGTGTTCGGCGGATTGCGTGGCGGGTCAGGCTGCTGACCGTTGCCCGGCGGTGTGCGGGGAGCGTCCGGAGGATTGCCCGACCCACTCGCGGCCTTCGCCTTCTTGCCCGCCTCACCGGCGACCGCCGCACCCCGCATCTGCGGGACGGCCTTCGCGCCGGTGGCGATGGCGTGGCCCGCGCCGGAGATGACCGCTCCCCCGCCGCCGCCGCCGGAGGCGACCGCCTCGACCATCGGCGTCACGAAACGCATGAGCGCGGGAAGCGTGAATATCGCCAGGATCATGAGCACGACGCCGGACAGCTGGGTGACGAGGTCGGTGTCTTTGGTCTGGCCGATGGAGGAGAAAGCCGCCGCGTACACGATCGCGGCCACCGGTTTGTAGAGGACGAACGCCAGCAGCCAGCCCACCGACTTCTGGAACCAGGCCTTGCCCGCAGGGGTGGAACTCGCGGCCGCCGACAGCGGGAGCGTGCCGGCCAGCACGATGAGCATCGCCGTGCGGCACAGCATCAGCATGATCTGAATCAGGCTGCTGGCCAGCAACAGCAGGGCGATGACCAGCAACATCCCGGGGTTGGTCTTGGCGGTGAACGCCGTCATCGCCCCGACCTTCTCGTTGAAGGCGCTCACGCAGGCGGCGGAGCCAGAGCCCGGGTTGGGGCATTGGGTGGACTTGTCGATGATCCAGGTACTGAACTGGTCGCCCGCCGAGGTGAGCAGGGCCACGATACTGACGGCGCCGCCGGAGACGATGCTCAAGCGGATCAGCCCGGCCAGGGCTTCCTTCGCTGGCTCGCCGCGCCGTTCCCAGGCCATGCGGCCGGCGGCCAACAGCAGGCAGAGCACGGCGATGAAACCCACCAGCCAACTGAGCTGTGTTTGCATCCAGGCCACAGGGCCGAGCGCATGCCCCTTGTCGTCGCCGATGTTGGGCGTCGGGATCTTCACCCACGCGGTCGTCATGGCCTGGACGGTCTGCCCGGCGGCCTCCGCGAACCACTTGACGATGTTCTCGAACGCCGAATCGCCGATGTCCTTCAGGCCACCCCCGACGATGTCGACCGCGATGCACGCGCCCGCGGTGGGCGGGAGCCACTGCAGGATGTCGCAGGCACCCATCAGACACCGGCCCAGACGATGTAATCGGCCAGCGAGGTGACAGCGGTGGGTGTCGCACCGTTGGCCGCGATCTCCAGCTTCCAGTCACCGTGATCCCAGATCATCGGCACCGTGGACACCTGCATCAGGCCGGTGGGGAACCGCCACACCTGCTGGACCACAGCAGTGTTGGCGTTGTAAGTGACGAACTTGAACGCCGCGATCTGCCCGTGGTCCGACGGGGCGTTGGTGGCCGGCCCGGCGGATGCCTCAGCCGCGGTCCGCGTGGTGACGTACTTGGTGCGGCCGTCCCCGATGGTCTGCTTCTCCGTCACGGTCCGCCAGTCCGTGGCGAAGATGAACCGGGTGTTGATCTGGGCGGACGCGAGCAGGGCGCCGGTGGGGGTGTGCGCATAGCACCGGGTCACGTCCCCCTCGGTGACAGCCGGACCGGCCGTCTTGGACGTCGGCAGCGCCACCGTCTGAAAGAGCGTCCATTCCACGCCGGCGGGAGCGGTGGTGGGAACGCGCGTATCGGTGTCGGCCAGCGCCGGGCAGGAACCATCGGCCGGCGCTCCGGTAGGCGCAACCCCGGCCGTGGTGGTGGGCGAGGGGGCCGGGGCCGCGTCGGTGCTGTCATCCCCGCTCGACAGCAGGACAGCGGCCAGCAAGCCGCCCACGCAGGCCATGAAACCGGCCGAGATGATGAACCAGGTCCGGGTGAACGGGCCACGGGTTTCGGTGGACGACTGATCGGTGTTGGTCATGCTGTCCCCCAGTGCGGACGGTGGCGGTCGGTGACGGGCCGATCAGCTCAGACCCACAGGGTGCCGACGATTGCGGATGCGGACCCGGCGATGATGCACGCGGCCCCGACCATGCCCAGTGCGCGGGCGTGCTCGCCGCCCTCGCCGCGGTTGTGGGCCATCGCCATCTTTCCGGCGACGATCAGGACGCCCGCGACGCAGGCGAGAGTGACGCCCCAGGCAACCCACCCGAGGATCGTGAGCAACTTTTGCGCGAACGGCGGCTCGCCGCCCTGTCCCGGGTTGGGGATGGCAAGAGTGGTGAGGTGGTGCGCGGCGTCAGTGGCCGCAAAGACCAGGTCAGACATGACGGCTTCCCGAGGGTGAGGCGAGGCTTTGCAGCTCGCGCGACAGGACGGTGAGTTGGCGGGGAGAGTGATCGGTGGGCGGCTCGCCGCAGCGCCATTCCTCCACCCACGGCACGTCCCACGTGCGGGGTGCACCACCGGAGACCAGGCGCCGCAGGTCGCGTAGCGCCTTGGGCAGCCGGCCCGGGGCATCGGCGACGAGCACCAGGCCGAGCAGCGTCACGCCGGGCACGGCGCCGGAGGCCCATTGCTGGATGGCCCGTTGGGCTGCCTGCAGACCGATGGCATGGGTGCGCGCGGTCAGGACGACCGGCACCGGGCCGCCGCCTTGGACCACCGGCCAGGCTCGATGGGCATCACGGCCGCCGGGTACGGCGTACTCCAGCGTGCTGACGGCAGAGCCGCCGTGGCAGCCCAGCCACCACCACGCGCCGGACGGTGCGGGGTGGACGTAGGCGATGTTCAGGGCCGTGGGCGGAGGCGGAACTCCCGGGCCCTGCGGCTGAGCCGGGCCGGATGGACGCACGGGCGCAACCGTTTGCAGTCGCGAACTGTCCGGAGTAGTACGGGTGTCTGTCGGTACCCAGGGATTGACTGGTGTCTCGGCGGTCACGGCTCCCCCTCCATTCCTCTCCGTAGCATGTCATGAGTGTATCTGTAACGTCGAGTGGCGTCATGTGAGTTGAAAAACCGTCAGCTCAGTACGTGAAGCGCTAACCTTGGTCGAGTTAGGTCATCTTGAGGTCCGGGGGGCTGTCAATGATTAGGATGCGTCGCCATGATCGATGGAGTCGATGGCGGGCTGCTGAGTGGGTATCCGGACGTGCTGACGCTGGAGGAAGTCGCCGGGATATTGCGACTGCAACCGCGCCAGGCACGAACCCTCGCCGCCAAGGGGAAGATCGCCAACGCGTTCAAGGTCGGCGGGGTGTGGCGGTTCCACAACGTCGGCGAGCTGTTGAGCGGGTATCCGGATGTGCTGACGCTGGAGGAAGTCGCGGGGGTCCTGCGGATCAAGCCGCGCCATGTGCGGACCCTCGCCGCCAAGAGAGGACTAGCCGACGCGTTCAAGGTCGGTGGCCTATGGCGGTTCAGCAGATCCGCTCTCGTTGCCCTGATCGCCGGGGAAGGCAGCCCGCAGACCTGAGGACCGCATGAGCGGCACCACCGGCCAAGTCGCCGCCGTCGGCGCCGTGGCGGCGGCGGCCGCAGTCGCCGGCCTATTCGTGTTCAGCCTGGCGATCGTCGGCGCCACCAGCCAGGAGGACGACGACAAGAACCCCGACATCGGCAACGGCATCGGCGACGCCCTCAACATCCACAGCGTGAAGGCCGAGTACGTGCCGTGGGTGATCGCAGCGGGAAAGTTGTGCCCGGCGGTGAAAGCACCAGTCATCGCCGCGCAGATCGAGGCGGAGTCCAATTGGGACCCGCGGGCGGTCTCCGGTGTGGGCGCTGAGGGCATGAGCCAGTTCATGCCCGGCACCTGGGCGACGTACGGCGTCGACGCCGACAAGGACGGCAAGGCCGACCCGTTCACCCCGGCCGACGCGATCATGACGCAGGGCCGGTATGACTGCCAGCTCGCGAAGGAGATCTCCGGATACAAGGGCGTGACCGGCGACCCCACGGAACTGATGCTCGCCGGGTACAACGCCGGCCCCGGCGCGGTCCAGCAGGCCCACGGCATTCCGCCGTTCCCCGAGACCCAGCAGTACGTCAAGCGCATCATGTCGCTGGTCCCCAAGTACTCCGACCTGACCGCCATCGACGTCTCCACCCCGTTCGGGCAACGAGTCGTGGCAGCAGGGAAGAAGTGGCTCGGTACCCCGTATTCGTGGGGCGGCGGCACCGTGGACGGGCCCAGCCGCGGATTCGCCCAGGGATCCGGAACCGTCGGCTTCGACTGCAGCTCCCTCGTGCAATACGCGATCTTCCACGCGTCGGGCGGCAAGACCATGCTGCCCCGTACCTCGCAGGCGCAGGCGGCCGTTGGAACGGCAGTCAAGACCGGTGACCTGCGGCCGGGCGACGTGATCGCGTTCGCGCTGCACGGTGGCACCGACTACGACCACATCGGTATCTACATCGGCGACCGCAAGTTCCTGCACGCCCCGAAGACGGGCGACGTCGTCAAGATTTCCTCTCTGGACGACCCGTACTACACGGGCGTCCCCCAGACCGTCAGGCGGTTCGGATGACCAGGCCCCGCACCCCAAGGACACTCGCGGTCACGGCCGCCGTGGCGACCGTCATTCTGGCCGGCGGCTGCTCGCACGACAGTACCGACGACCGGCCGAGCCCTGCCCCGACCCACGCCGCCATCACCACCGCACCGGCCGGGACCGGGCCCTACCCGGACCCCACCGGGTCTCCCACCGTCCAGCCGCTGCCGTCCGCCACCACCGGCACCCCGCACGGCGGGATCCCCGTCCCGGCCAGTGTCGACCAGCGCGACGCCACCGACGTGAGCAAGGGCGCGCTGACCGTGATGTGGACCTATGACACCGCGTTGGACGTCTCCACCCACGACGCGAGCGTGCGTGCGGCCGTCGCCGGGTGGCTGACGCCCGAGTACGCCGGCCTGTTGAAGGCGCACAAACCCCAGACCGACCCCGGCGCCCAGTGGCACGAGTGGGCCAAGCACCGCGCCTACACCACCGTCTCGCTCGCCCGTACCGAAGACGCCGCCCGCCCCGTCGACACCAGCGCGCACGCCTGGCGCCAGTGGACGATCACCACTACGCCACACGGCCGCGACGCGTGGACCGGCAAACCCACTACCGACGTCGCCTATGTGGAGCTGATCCGCACCGCGGACGGCCAGCCCTGGCACGTATCCGCCGTCACCATCCAGTGAGAGGAGCCCCGCCGTGCCGAAACCCACCGCTGACCAGGTCCCCGCCTGGCCCTGCTACCAGCTCACCGCCGCCGACGATGGCACCGTGACCCTCTCCGGGCCGCTCACCGGCCCCGGCCCCTACCCGGGCCGGGCCGAGGCCGTCGCCGCGGTGGCGGCCGCCATCACTGGCGCTGAACTCCCCCGCCCCGTCCGCGCACAGGCCACCGACGCGGACGGCACCGTCTGGCCACTGATCATCAGCCCCACCGGTGAGGTGAGCGAGGCCGGGGACGGCCGTCGCACGAAAACCACCAAGCGCGGGAAGAGGGGACGGGTGGAGCGACCGCGCACAGCCACGCCGGGCACCCCGCCGCCCGCACCCATCGCCGTCACTCCCCCGGAGCCCACCCCCGTACCGCAGCTGGTCCCCGGATACGCCCCATCCCTCAGCACGCC
The DNA here is from genome assembly GCF_016107395.1 of Streptomyces fildesensis. Classification (GTDB taxonomy): domain Bacteria; phylum Actinomycetota; class Actinomycetes; order Streptomycetales; family Streptomycetaceae; genus Actinacidiphila; species Actinacidiphila fildesensis. The sequence goes on along the minus strand of NZ_JAAIKO010000050.1, from coordinate 2,040 downwards.
GCCGGAGCCAGCCCCGAAGCCGGTCGCCCCGGAACCCGCCCCGCCCCGGACCGCCACACCTGACACGACGCCAGCAGCCCCCCAGCTCAGCGCCCCTGCCGTCCGCTCGATCCCGGACCCGCGCGTACCCGCTCCTGCGACATACCTACGGATCCGGGCAGCCGTCGAGGCCGGAGCGTTCGCCCGAGCCCTTGCCCTAGCTGCAGAGCTCGACGAATCCGCGACCCGCGTGCATGGACCCAGCCACCCCGCCGCTCTCGGCGCCCGCGAAACCCGTGCTCACGTCGCCGCCGAGAGCGGACAGCTCGCGGCCGCCGTCGTGATGTACGCCGAGGTAGCCGAACGCTGGTCGTACAAGAAGGACAACGCTGCCGCACATGAGGCGGCCAAGCGTGCACACGCACTCTGGCTCACGATCCAGAACCCGGACGAAGCCGCAGCGGTTGGCGCCGCTGTTCTGCGCATGCGCCAGATCATCCCCGGCGAGAAGAACACGGCCTACCTGCACGCACAACGGCACCTCAAGGAACTGGATGCTGCCACCCGCGACAGCACCGCAGTCCCTCAGCAGCGATAGGCCAGAACACCAGCGGGGCCCGGGAGAACTCCCGGGCCCCGCTGGCATTCACGCGGTGCTTACGCGGCGCCGGCCCCCAGCACCGTTCCGGCCGCGTACCGGTCGACGAACACGTCATCGCCGAGAGCTGACAGATCCCGCACCGGATCTCCTGTGTCCCCGTACAGCGCCGCCAGGCCCGCCACCACCCCCGGCTCAAGCCGCATCACACGCACGCGGTTAGCCGCCGCCGCATCGGCCTGCAGCGCGTCCCGCTCGGTCCAGCACTCCCCTACGCTCATTCCAGATCCTCCAAACAGGATCAAGGCCCCCGGCGCGTCAACGCCGATCAGGGCCGAACTTGAGGGGCCGGGCCGTCGGAAGCCCGGTCCCTCTCTTGCGTCCAAAGCTAAGTTCAAGACTCTTGAACTTAGGCTGAACCATACTCCCTAAGTCTTGAACTTCAAGACTTAGGGAGTATGGTTCTTTGCGTGTCGCGTTGTTCGGATGTTCAAGCCTCTTGTGTACTCGGTACCGTGGGCTCAGCGGCGGCTTGTGGCGCCACAAGGCTGTAACTCTTGAACATCAAGAGTTGGGAAGTTCAGGAAGGCCGTGAGTATGGAACATCAAGAGTCTTGGATTGCGCCGCCCCGAGATGACGGACCGTTGGTTGTCTCTGTGTGGGGAGGCAAGGGCGGAATCACAAAGTCCACGGTCGCCTTCCTGTCCGCGTACATGCTCGGGCAGCTGGGCCCGACCTTGCTGATCAATGCCGACAGCAAGCAGACGGACGGGGGAGTGACCGAGATGGCCCAGAACCTCGCGGTCCCCATCCCGTTCGAGCTGACCGAGAGCGATGATCCAGCCGAACTTCACAGCGTGCGACAGATGACGCAGTTCCGATACGTCGTGACCGACAACGGTCCTCACCGTGACCTGGAGAAGATCCGAGCGGCGGCGGACGGAGACCTGACGATCGTTCCTCTTATGCCGGAGCGATCGGTAAGCAAGGCCGTGATGGGGAGCATCCGCGACCACCTGTCGCCGATGGGGGCCAACTACCGGATCTTGTTGAGCAAAGTGGAGTACACCTCGCTCGGTCGGGCGAGGCAGACCAAGACCAGTCTGCGTGACCTTGGGTTGCCGGTATTTGACACGTGGCTCCGCAAATACGGGGCTCACGAGATGCTCGACGGCCAGCCGGTCTTCCTGAGCCAGGAGCTCAACGCCTACAAGGCCGCAGCGGACGCTTACGCCATGGGCGATGAACTGCTTGCCGCGCTTGGCGAGCCGTACAAGGTCATTCGGCTCGGTGCACCGGCATGAGCGAGATCAACAGGCCGAAGCAGTTCGCGGATTTGGTGGCGGCCGCCGGCAAGGATATTGCTCCACCCGATCCCGACGCGCGGAAAGACCGCCAGCTTAGGGAAGCGGCCGAGAGGGCGGCAGCGGAGAAGGCGGCCGCGGACCAAGCAGCGGCCGAG
>NZ_JAAIKO010000004.1 GCF_016107395.1 Streptomyces fildesensis | reverse complement strand
GCCAAACCCTGGATCTGGGGCAGACCCGCCCCACCCACCCGACACCTACGCCGACGCTACGTCTACTGCCTTTGAGGAATTCAGCAGTAGTGAGTCAACGACCCGAGAGCATCGCTTGCTGCAGGCTCCCACGGCGCCGCCTTGGCGTCGGAATTCCTCCGGAGTTACGCCGTCCGGGCCTTCGCGCGCCGGCTGATCAAGCGCGTGTCGCGGTGGGAGGTTATGTTGAGTCAGCGGACTGGTGGGAATGATTCATGCCTCGTAAGGAGACCTCATGGCCACGCCTGCATCAGGATCAGTGCGACCGGGAATCATGCTGGGTTCAACGAGTGAGTTCAGTCTGTTCTTCGCGATCAGGCCTGGGCATGTCGATGAGCTGCGGGAGGCACTCACGCGCCTTGCTGAAGCTCCCGGATATAGGCCTGGCGACCATAATCTGCCCATCGCGACGATCCACGAGGCCAGATTCGTCATTTTCGACGACGGCACGCGCCTGCTGTTCGCGACGAGTTTCGACGGCCCCTGGGATGCGTACATCGAGGACTTCGCGTCCAAACCGCTGGCTCTTTTCGACAGTATCTTCAAGCATCTGGAGGGCTATAGGGGGGCCTCGGATGCCGCGGCACTGAAGGAGTTCATCGAAGGGCATCAGGTCACGGCCGTCGCGTACGCACGCAATTACGGCGGGACGGTGAAGGAGATCCGAAGGGCTGGACGTGTCAACGCCGCGTTCCAGCGGGTGCTCGACGACCCCGCGGCGGAGCAGGCGTTGCAGGACCCCGCGCTCAATCCCCTGCTCGGCGAGGCCGCCCAGTAGGCCCCGCTGTCCGTGGCTGTGCAGGTATCAGCAACTCGACCGGCTCGTCTCGGGTGACGTGCTGGGACGCTCTGGAGGTCTAGATGTCGGATCACGTATCCGGTCCGCGCGCGCTGGAGCACCCCATCGCGGACATCACCGATTTCTACGCCTTTCCCAGTCCGGAGCGCGCCGGCCATCTCGTTCTGGTGATGAACACCCTGCCCTTCGCCCCTCCCGACGGCCGGTTCTCCGAGGGATTGGTCTACCGGTTCCGCCTGCGGTCGGCCGATCTGGGCGGACCCGCCAAGCCGGTGTCTCTGACCGCCGGAGTTCCGGAGTTCACTTTCGACTGTGTCTTCTCCGTCGCCGAGCAGGACGGCGAGGCACCGGCCCGGCAGGACGGCACGTGCACCACCCCGAACGGGGAGATCGTGCCATTTCGCGTGGACGAGGAGAACCCGGTCGCCGTTCACGGCGTGCGGATTTTCGCCGGGCCCCGATGGGATCCCTTCTTTCTGGACGCGCCGGCGGCCCTGAAGACGCTCGCCACCGGGAAATTGGCTTTCACCGAACCGGGATCGATCTTTCTCGACGGCAAGAACGTGCTCAGCCTGGTCCTGGAGATCGACTGTGCCCTGCTGCTCGGCGGCGTCGAGGTGCTCGCCGTGGTCGCTGAGACCCTGACCCGCGGACCGGTCGGCATCCGTGTGGAACGGGTCGGTCGGCCGGAGGTCAAGAACCTGATCCTGGCCCCCCAACAGTTCGATCAGGTCAACCGCAGCCTGGAGATCCGCGACCTCTACAACATGGAGGACGCCTTCAACCTGTCGGAGAACTACGAGGAGGCCTATCGCGCCCGGCTCGACGCGAACCTGGCCTACTGGGACACCTTCGATGACGACGTCAGCTGGGCCGCGCTCGAGACCGGGGCGCATCCGCTGACCGAGTTCGTCCTGGCCGACTACCTCGTGGTGGACATCGGACAGCCCTACGCGGAGCACGGGTCATTCCTGGAGATCGAGTCCGCCGTGCTGGCCGGGCGCATCCATCAGACGTGCGGCGGGCGGGCACTGAACGATGACGCGATGGACACCTTGTTCACCCTCCTGGTCAACGGCGGCAAGGGGGAACGGATCCGGGACGGCGTCGACCACGCCAGCCATCCCGCAACGACGACTTTTCCCTATCTCGCCGCTCCCAACCCACGACCCCCCGAACCGCCGGGCCACCACCACCTACCCCTGAAGGACCAATGAGCACGCCTTCAGCCGATGAGAGCGTCGAACTGGAGTGGGACGACATCCAGAGCGGGGCGTTGCACGAGCGCCCGTCCCCGTATGTCGGCCGCTACGTGCTCATCCGCATCGACGACCGCGAAGCCGGTCGTGAACTGGTCCGGCGGCTCCTTCCCGCGATCGAGGCAGGCCATCCGACCGCCGATCCCGCCCGCGACGCCTGGATCACGGTCGCCTTCACCTACCAGGGCTTGCGCGCCCTGGGTGTCCCGTCCGACTCGCTCGACAGCTTCGCGCCCGAGTTCCGGGCGGGTATGGCCGCGCGAGCAGCCGAGCTGGGGGACGTCGGCGACAGCGATCCCGGCAACTGGGAGCAGCCGCTCGGCACCCCGGCCGTGCACATCGCGCTGGCCGCGCTGTCGCCCGACAGCGTGAGACTGGCCAAGGTCATGGAACGGGCGCAGCAGGCCTACGGGCAGCTGCCGGGGGTCGAGGTGATCTGGCGGCAGGACTGCTACCAGCTGGAGACGGGGCGGACCTCGTTCGGTTTCCGTGACGGGATCGGCCAACCCGCCGTGGAGGGGACCGGGAGGAACACCAACCCGCACGAGGCGCCCATCAAGGCCGGCGAGTTCCTCCTCGGCTATCCCGACGAGACGGGTGCGCTGCCGCCGATGCCCTCCCCTGATGTCCTTGGCCGGAACGGCACCTACCTGGTCTTCCGGAAGTTGCACACGCGGGTCGCCGCCTACCGTCAGTACCTGTACGACCAGGCGTCCAGCCGTGCGGAAGAGCGCCTCCTGGCCGCGAAGACGGTCGGCCGCTGGCCCAGCGGCGCGCCGCTGAGCTTGAGCTCGGACCAGGACGATCCCGAGCTCGGCGCGGATCCGGACCGCAACAACCGCTTCAGTTACCACGACGACCTGGACGGTTTCAAATGCCCGGCAGGTGCCCACGCGCGGCGCGCCAACCCGAGGGGCGCGCTGGACCATGAGAACAGCGTCAACGTCCGGCTGCACCGCATGATCCGTCGCAGCACCAGCTACGGACCCTCGCTCCCGGAAGGAGTGCGCGAGGACGACGGCGCCGACCGGGGCATCGTCTTCGTCTGCGTCGGCGCCCATCTCAAAAGGCAGTTCGAGTTCGTGAAGACGCAGTGGTTGAACGACGGAGTCTTCATCGGCGCGCCGCAGGAGGCGGATCCGCTGGTCGGACGCTCCGACACCCCGGGCGTGTTCACCATCCCGCGGCGGCCGGTGCGAAGGAGGCTGCGGAACCTGCCGCCGTTCGTCGTCACGCGCGGTGGAGAGTACTTCTTCGTCCCCGGCCTGCGGGCCCTTCGCTGGCTCTCGGAACTCGACAGTTGACCTGCGGTCGAACCGCACGAAGGAGCGACAGTGACCACGCAACCGAACCGTTCCGACCGGTGGGCCGCCATGGGTTTCACCCCGGCAGGAGCAGACGTCGACGAACCGGACCAGCCCGTCCTGGTCGAGTACCTCTCGGACGGAAAGATCGCCCTGATCACCCTGAACCGGCCTGAGGCCGACAACGCGATCACGACCGCGATGGGTACCCGGCTGACCGAGATCCTGGAGACCGTCGCCGTCCGCGCTCAGGTCCGCGTCGCCGTCGTCACGGGCGCCGGCGACCGCGCGTTCTCCATCGGCAGCGACCTCAGTCAGCGCAAGCAGATGACCAAGGAGGACTGGCTGCGCCAACGTCAGGACTTCGACCGGGTCCTCTACACGCTGAGGCAACTGCGCAAACCGATCTTCGCCGCGGTCAACGGGCTGGCCTTCGGCGGCGGTTCCGAACTCGCGCAGAGCACGGACTTCATCATCGCCGCCGACAACGCCGTGTTCGGCCAGCCGGAAGCGATGATCGGATTGTCCGCCGGCGGCGGGTCGCCGGTGCTGCTGCCCCGCGTCCTGCCCCGCGGCAAGGCCCTGCAAATGCTCATGACGGGCGAATCGGTCTCCGCGCAGGAGGCCTACCGGCTGGGGATGGCCAACGAGGTGCACCCGCAAGCCGATCTCATGGAGGCCGCCCTCAAGATCGCCGAGAGGATCGCCAACAACTCACCCACCGCGGTGCAGGCGGTCAAACGGGCCGTCCGTATGAGTGACGGCGAACCGCTCGAGCAGGCGATCTCGATCATGATGGAGGCGCACTGGCGATCCGCGGTCCACCCCGACCGCGTCGAAGGGATCGCAGCGTTCATCGAAGACCGCGAGCCCCATTTCCAGGACCCGGACTACTGACATGCCCCCTCCCGCGCGGGTGTGTTCCGACAGGTACCCCGAAGGAAGTGACCAACATGGCCGCACCGCGAAGCCGTGAGCAAGCACGCTCGGACCTCGTCATGATCCAGCCCGAGCCGTTCAACGCCGAGGCCCCACGGCAGGGGCTGTCCTCGGACATCACCCCGGTCGGCCAGCACTACGTGCGCAGCAACTTCGCACTGCCCGCCCACGACGGCGTGCTGAGGATCGATGGCGCGGTCCGACACACGAGCGAACTCACGCTCGACGACCTGCGCGCGATGCCCAGCATCCAACGAACCGTCACCCTGGAATGCGCCGGAAACGGACGCCTGGCGCAAAGTCCGCTACCGGTGGGCGAGCCCTGGGGCGGCTGGGCGGTGTCGACCGCCCGATGGACCGGCACCCTGCTCCACGAGGTACTGCGCCAGGCAGGTCCGGCCGACGACGCGGTCGAGGTCATCTTCCACGGCGCGGACCACGGTCCGTACTACCAGTTCGAGGACCTCAAGTACGCCCGTTCGCTTCCCTTCGCGCACACCATGGACCCGGACGCCGAGATCCTCATCGCCTACGACATGAACGACGAACCGCTCAACGCCGACCACGGCGCACCGTTCCGGCTGATCGTCCCCAACTGGTACGGAGTCGCGTCGGTGAAGTGGCTCGACCGGATCGAGGTCGTGACCCGGCCTTACGAAGGCGAGTTCCAGACCGGCCACTACATGTACGAGTGGGCGGACCAACCGCACGAACCAGTCACCTTGATGCGCGTACGGGCCCGCATCACCGACCCGGAACCAGGGCAGAACCTCCCTCTTGGCCCGTGCCGCGTCAAAGGCAAGGCATGGAGCGGCACCGGGCCGATCACCCGCGTCGAGGTCAGCCTGACCGGCGAGGGAGAGTGGTATCCCGCCCACGTCGAACCCGCAGACTCCCCCTACCAGTGGCAGGACTGGCACTTCGACTGGGTCCCCACCACAGTCGGGCGGCACACGCTGCGCGCCCGCGCGACCGACGCCGCCGGCAACGTCCAACCCGAAGTCCCGCCATGGAACCGCCTGGGCTACGGCAACAACGGCGTCGAGGTTCAGTTCGTCCAGGTCGTGTGAGACACGCCCCGTGACCCCGGTTTCATCGTTGGTGTGTGACGGGTGCAGCGCGTCGCGGGTCCTTTGCGGGTGGTCGGCCGGGGCGGCGACGTTGTGCGGGAGTCATGCGGCCTGGGCGAAGGTGTCGGGGGCAGGTTGACGGTGCTGGAGGTGTGGGAGGAGCCGTTTTCCATGACCCGGTGGATCCGCAGGGCCGGGTCGGTGCACTGGTCCAGTTGCCGGAGGAACGCGGTGAACGTTGGCGAGTTGTTGCGCTCGATGCGCTGGGTGAGCCCTGTCCGGTGGCCACGTCCATGGCCGCGACCATGGAGACCGTGCCGTGGCGGCGGCACTCGACCTCGCGGCGCTCCTGGCGTCCAGGGCGGGCGCGCACGGTCGGGGGCGGCGGGACTTGGCCTCCCGACCGTGCGAACCCTGCGTGCGCCACACCGCGCGATGGTCGAGCACGACGGACAGGACGAGCACATCCCGCTGTGCCGCATCGAGGCCCTCGGCGACGATCAGGAGGTGGGGCTTCGGCCTCTACTCGGCCGCCGCCGACTCCAGCACCGATGTCCTCTTGCACACCGGCACCGTTACCCGCCACCCCAACGAGGCCTTCGACACCGCGGCCGTCGTTTCAGCTCGCCAATTACGAGTCGTGACCGCAATGGTCCCACTCAACCAGCAAAGAATTTGCGACGCACATCGCACTGGGAGCGTGGGCCAGTATCCGGCAGCCTACCTCCGGTTCGTAATCATTCGTGCGGAACAATGACGGTATGTAGGTGAAGACAAGCCGTTCGAAAGCCTGCGGACAAGAGGTAGTGGCAGGGCCGTGCGGCGCTGGTCGTAGGCGGCGTCCTTGTCCACTTGGGCCCGGCCCGCCGCGCGGTGGGCAGAACGGCGGATTACGTTGACGGCACTGGGCACCCCCGGCGCGCGGCAGGCTCACGAGGTGAACTGATATGCACAGACTCTTTCCATGGCAGCGTGCATCGCATGAGGATCGTCGTGCCCTGCGTACGGATTACGCCGGGGCCGTCTACGGATCGCTCCTGGCCGCCTCCGTGATCGCCGCAGCAAGTAGCGTCGGCGAGTTTCCCCGCCTCGAGACTGTTGTGCTTCTGCTCGTCACCGGGCTGGTGTTCTGGGCTGTCCACGTCTACGCGCGCCTCACCGGTGAGCGGACGGTCGGCCGGAGCATCACCTGGTCCGAGACCTGGCGGATCGGACGCAGTGAGTGGTCCATGGTGGAGGCAGCCGTCCTGCCGAGCGCCGTCGTAGCTCTGAGCCCTGTGCTTGGACTGAGCCTGACGGCCACAGGGTGGACCGCACTCCTCGTCGCTGTGGCGCAGCAGGTGACGTGGAGCTATTTCGGCGCCCTGCACGCCAGTGGGTCTCGTCGCCGAGGGGCAACGGAGGCCGCTGTGAACTTGGTGTTCGGTTTGATCATCGTCGCTGCGAAATCCCTTCTTGGTCACTGACCTCGATCGAGCTCTTCGGCGCTGGCCGACATCCGACCGCCCAGCGGTGGGCCAGCCGCTACCGCGAGCTAGGGTCCGTTGCGAAAGTGGATCTTGATCGGTGATGATCATGGTGTGGCACGTGGAGATCTGACGGATGCACGATGGGCAAGGCTGGAGCCGTTGCTGCCGGTAGGTGGCAAACCGGGGCGCGGTGCGGTGGAGTCCCGGCCGATCAGATCAGCGGCGGACAGCGCCCGCCTGGCCTGACGGGTCAGGCCGCATCGCCGCCGTCGGGTGATCGCGGTGATCGCGGTGATCCGAAGGACACGCATCAGCCGCTCGACCCGATTCCCGTTGACGATCCGGCCGGCCCGCCGCAGGGCCGCGTGAATCCGCGGAGCCCCGTATGCGCCGCGCGAACCCGCATGCAGCACCCGGATCTCACCCACCAGCAGCTCCTCGACCCCCTCCGGCACTGCCCGAGCTGACCGCGACGCCAGGTGCGCGTAGCAGGTGGAGCGGAGCACCCCCCAGCACTCGGCACAGAAACGCACCACTGCGACCTGCAAAATTGCCCTCACACGCCTTCTCCGCGTCAATGAAACGACACCGCGCGGCGATGTCTACCTCATCTTGTCCCGCGCGAAGAAGGGGGTCGCTTTTCCCAGGACCTCGATCGTGGCCCCCTGCTCGCGGACCTTCCGCCAAAGCCGGACCAGCTCCTCACGCCCTGCACTGGTCAGAGCCCCCGTCGGTCCTGCACCGCGGTCGGCCTTCGCCTGCTTCACCCACCCGCGCAACCCCTCCGGACTCACGCCCAGATCCCTGGCGACCTCGGTGACCGTCTTGTCCGACGACAACGCCAGAGCCACCGCGTCCCGCTTGAACTCGGCCGTATACCGCTTACTCATATTGCTCTTCGTTGTCACTACCTGTGACTGCATCCTCCGGGACCATCCGTCCCAGTATCAAGCTGTCCAGCTCACAGGGAGAACTCCAAACGCAACCCCTTCCTGTCGCCCATCAAGATCGGCACCGGCTGGGCCAGTTACACGATCGTCCACTGACCCGCCCTCACGCCTCCAGTGGCATCAGCGACGACTTGAGATGACTGCCATGAGGCTCCGCCCCGGTTTCGGGGCGGAGCCTCTACGCGTTGGAAGGGATATCCGCTGCGGGGAGGTTCAACCACCCGCTCCGAGCTGTCGCGACCCTCCCCGGGCTGCCCCGCTTCGTCCCCGTGGGGACTCGTTGGGGACACATTGGGGACGCAAGGACAGGAACAGACTGACAAAGGGACCAGAGCACGAGCACACGACACACAATCTGAGCTGGGAAAACATCCAGAATCTGCGCAGAAGAGCAAGGGCCGCCAAGATCCCTAAAGGACTCATAATCCGTCGGTCGTGGGTTCGAGTCCCACCCGCCCCACCCTGAGGTCTTGCCGGAGAACTGGCCAGCCGTACTCACGATGGAAACCAAGGCCCAGGGGACGCTCAGGGGACATGCGGGGCCCGTTCCGGGTCGTCGTCAGCTGCTCGCCGACGCCGACCGGGACGATGAGCCGCGGGAGCCGGCCGTCTGCCGTGAGGCTCTGACGCACCACGTGGTCGTTCCGGGGCGGCGCGGGCCCGGTCGGGCGCCCGGCTGCCGTCCGGCGTGGGTTCCGCGCCGGACGGTGACGCTGCCAGGGATGAGCGGGCTCGGGCCTGGCGGTGTCCGCATCCGCGGATCAGGCGGTGTGCGTCACCCAGATTGCGGCGTGGAACGGGCCGTTGGCGGTGAATGGGCCGGGGGGCGGCAGGGCCGCTTTTCCGACAACGATCCCCGAACAGCTGGACTGCGACGCCGTGGAGTTGAGTCCGCCCAGGGCGGGCAGATTCGTGAATGCGCCGGTCTTCATGTCGAAGGAGAAAGCGAAGGAGTTGGAGGCGAATACGTTGCCGACAATGAGGTCGCCTTTGATCGCGCTGACCTCGGTGACGCCGTTTCCGGGGCCGATGCTGATGACTGCGTGGGTGGCCAGGTTGAAAGTGGACGACAGGAGGCTGTCTCCGCCCACAGCGGTGTTCCCGCTGACCAGTTGGGAGATCATCAGGCTGCGCCCGAGGTCGGTGCGGGCGTGGGTGAGCAGGTTGTAGGCGTACCCGTGGAGGGCGGCGTTGCCGGCTGTTCGGGATTGGCCCACGACGGTGTGCCCGCTGACCGCACTGGCTGTGCTGAAGGTGCCGCCGAGGGTACCGAGGTCGGTCATGGTGCGGGCGTGCCGGTTGTAGGCGAACGCGTGGGTAGCGGCGTTGCCGGTGGTCTGGGACGTCCCGACGACCGTGTCGTCGTCGGCCGCGGCCGCGGAGCTGTTGGTGCCGCCCAGTGTGCCGAGGTCAGCGACGGTGTACTGGACAGCCGGCGTTCCTGGGTCCGCCGGCGCGGGGCCGGCCGCGAGGGCCTGTCCGGCACCGGCGGTGATCAGTGCGAATGTGCTCACCGACGCGAGCAGGCACGCACGTAATCGAGTCACTTTCATGTTGCCCCCCTGTAAGAAGGATTGAGAACGCGAAAATGCACGGAATTCGCTATTCCAGCCCCCAAGCGGTATCCAAAACATCGTGCATTGCGGCTCCGGCGCTAATTCTGCGCTGACTGAGCCCGTTTCCCCATCACTTTATACAGCTTTCTCTGCGGGCCACCGGACGGCCGTCGCCGTGGCTCGTACTTCCCTTGAGGTGGGCCGGCACCGGTGGCGCTCAGGTCATTGCGACGAGGCCGTCGGTGAGAGCCGGGAGGCCGATCCCGGCAAGCAGGCAATCAACTGCGACCCGGAAGGGACAAACCCTCCAGGGTGCAACCGCGCGGCCGCCCGCGAGGCTACGGAGCAGGTTCAGTCCAGGTAGCCGCGGAGCTGGTCCGCGAAGGCGTGGTCGCGGAGTTTGTTGAGGGTCTTGGACTCGATCTGGCGGATGCGTTCGCGGGTGACGCCGAAGATGCGGCCGATCTCCTCCAGCGTGCGGGGGCGGCCGTCGGCGAGGCCGTAGCGGAGCTGGACGACCTTGCGTTCGCGTTCGCCGAGGGTGGAGAGCACCGCTTCGAGGTGTTCGCGCAGCAGCAGGAAGGCGGCGGATTCGACGGGGGACGTGGCGTCGCCGTCCTCGATGAGGTCGCCGAGGGCGACGTCGTCCTCCTCGCCGACCGGGGCGTGCAGGGAGACCGGTTCCTGGGCCAGCCGCAGGACTTCGGTGACGCGCTCCTCGGAGAGTTCGAGGTGGGCGGCGACCTCCTCGGTGCTCGGCTCGTAGCCGTGTTCCTGCAGCAGGCGGCGCTGGACGCGCACGACGCGGTTGATGAGCTCGACGACGTGCACCGGGACCCGGATGGTGCGGGCCTGGTCGGCCAGGGCCCGGCTCATGGCCTGCCGGATCCACCAGGTCGCGTACGTCGAGAACTTGTAGCCCCGGGCGTAGTCGAACTTCTCGACGGCGCGGATCAGGCCGAGATTGCCCTCCTGGACGAGGTCGAGCATGGTCAGACCGCGTCCGACGTAGCGCTTGGCGACGGAGACGACGAGCCGCAGGTTGGCCTCGATCAGCCGCCGTTTCGCCATCCGGCCGTTGACCACCAGCCGGTCGAGGTCGACGGCGAGCTGGGAGTCCAGGTCAGGGAAGTTGTTCAGCTTCTCCTCGGCGAACAGGCCGGCCTCGACCCGGCGGGCCAGTTCGACCTCCTCGACGGCGGTGAGCAGCGGTATGCGGCCTATCTCGCGCAGGTACTGCCGGAAGAGGTCCGCGGACGGGCCCGCCGCCTCCTCGCGGGACCGGCGCTCCCGGTCGTCGGCCTCGTCGTCGGGGTCCCGGGCCTCGGGTTCCCTGGCTATGGAGCCGCGGGATTCCCGGGGCTCGCGGGGCTCCGGGGGCTCGGGGGGCGCGGCGGGCTCGGACGCGAGGACCTTCAGGAGCTCCGGCGGCTCGGGTGGCTCCGGGTCCGGGTCCGAGTCCGGGCCGTCCTGCACTTCCCGGCCGTCCTCGGTTTCCAGGACGTCCTCCGTTTCCAGGACGTCCTCCGCTTCCGGGTGGGTGGCGGCGTGGTTCTGCTCCGGTACCCGCTCCCGTTCCCTCGGCTCGGCCTCGGGTTCCGACAAGACCACCTCGGCCACGGTCGTCAGGGGGTGGGTCTGCACGGGAGCGACCTCCATGGTGAGCACAGTCACGGGCTCGGAGACGCGCGGCATTGGGACGGTCGCGGCCTGGCCGCTGTCCGTCCGGGAGTTCGCCGTATGCGGATCACCGGTCGCATCTCTGTTTGCAGAATCCGGTATTCCGCGCTCCGAGGACTCAGGCACCGCCCCCCAGTGTGGCGTACGGCACACCCCCGCCACGAGGGGCGTGCGCCGGGTTTTTCGGGCCAATGTCACGGGGTGCGTTCGATCGGTCACCGCACCGGACAGCGACCTGGGGCACCTCCCAGCAATAGCTGGAGGACGGCCCTACAGAGCCGCGGTGCCCTGTTCGCGCAGCCGCTGGCCGTACTGCTGCAGCGCCCACAACTCGCTCTGGACGGCGCTGAGATCATCCGCACCGGCGCGCGGGCCGAGCCGGGTCAGATTGGCGCGGACCTCGCTGATGCGGCGCTCGACGGCCTGCAGCCGGACGGCGACGAGCTGCATGCCCGCGTAGACCTCGTCGGGGGCCCGACGGGTGTGGGTGGCCTCGACAGCCAGCTCGGTGACGAGGATCCGGACGGTGTCGTCCGGGGCGACGTCCCGGACCCGGGCGAGGTAGCCGTCGTCCGCGTGCTCGGTACCGCCGGCTTCGGAGATGGCGTGCCGGACGGCGGCGTACGGCGGGGCGGTGAACTCGTCCTCGCCGTAGGCGTCGAAGGCCGGGGAGACCAGGTGCGGATGCTGGAGGGCGAGCTTGAGCAGCTCGCGCTCCACCCGGTGGGAGGGGCTGCGCAGATCCAGCCGCGGGCCGCGCGGCGGCTGGGGGCGGGTGACGCCCTGGCCCGAACCACTGGAGCTCTGGCCCTGGCCCTGCTGACGGTCGCGGCGCGGCTCCGGGCCGCGCTGGCCGCGGTCGCGGGCCCAGCGGGCGAGCTGGGAGACCCGGCGGACGACGAACTGCTCGTCCAGGATGCCGAGCTTGGAGGCGAGCGACACCGCGTACTCGTGCTGGATGGAGCTGTCCTTGATCCCGGCGACGATCGGTGCGGCTTCCTCCAGGGCGGCGGCGCGGCCCTCGGCGGTGTCGGTGTTGTGCCGGGCGACGGCGCTGTGGATGGCGAACTCGAAGAGCGGGGAGGAGTGCTCGACAAGGTTGCGCACGGCCGCGTCACCGTCGGCGAGCCGCAGCTCGCAGGGGTCCATACCGCCGGGGCTGATCGCGATGGAGGTGCGGGCGGCGAACTTCTGGTCGTCCTCGAAGGCGCGCAGCGCGGCCCGCTGGCCGGCCGCGTCCCCGTCGAAGGTGAAGACGACGTGCGAGCTGGAGTTGTCCATCAGCAGCCGGCGGAGGATCTTGATGTGGTCCTCGGCGAAGGCGGTGCCACACGTGGCGATGGCGGTGGTGACGCCCGCGAGATGGCAGGCCATGACGTCGGTGTACCCCTCGACGACGACGGCCTTGCCGGTCTTGGCGATCTCCTTCTTGGCGAGGTCGATGCCGTACAGCACATGCGACTTCTTGTAGAGCGGCGTCTCGGGGGTGTTCAGGTACTTGGGCCCGTTGTCGTCCTCGCGGAGCTTGCGGGCGCCGAAGCCGATCACGTCACCGGTGATGTCGCGGATCGGCCAGATCAGCCGGCCGCGGAAGCGGTCGATCGCCCCGCGGCGGCCCTCGCTGGCCAGCCCGGACGTGAGCAGTTCCTTGTCGGTGAAGCCCTTGCCGCGCAGGAAGCGGATGAGATGGTCCCAGCCGGCGGGCGCGTATCCGACGCCGAAGTGCTCCGCGGCGGCCTGGTCGAAGCCGCGCTCGGTGAGGAACTTGCGGCCGATCTCGGCCTCGGCGCTGCCGAGCTGCTCGACGAAGAACTGCGCGGCGATCTTGTGCGCCTCGATGAGCCGGATCTTCTCGCCCTGCTGGCGGCCGGGGTTGTACCCGCCCTCGTCGTACCGCAGCACGATGCCGGTCTTGGCGGCCAGCCGCTCGACGGCCTCGGAGAAGGAGAGGTGGTCGAGCTTCATGACGAAGTCGAGCGTGTCGCCGCCTTCTTGGCAGCCGAAGCAGTAGAAGAGCCCCTTCGAGGGACTTACCTGGAACGACGGGGACTTTTCATCATGAAAGGGGCAGAGCCCTTTCAGGTTCCCACCACCCGCGTTCTTGAGCTGCAGGTACTCCGAGATGACGGCGTCGATCGGGACCGCGTCCCGGACCGCCTTGACGTCCTCATCCTTGATCCTGCCTGCCACCCGTGAAGTCTAAGGCCCAGGTGTGACAGACCCTTGACCTCCGCCGCGGCCACCCACTAGCTTCCCCAATTGTTAAGAATGTTTACTAATGGCGCGCGGTACCGACGGAGAGGCGGGCGCATGCCCCACAAGCACAGTCGACGACGCGGACTCGGCCTGGCGGCAGGTGCGGCCACGGCCACTGCCGCTGTCGTCGCGGCCCTGCTGAGCGGCGGCGCGGGTTCCGCCGAGGCCGCCACCACCGGACAGGTCCGGGTCAACCAGGTCGGATACGACGGCAGCGGCGCCAAGGAGGCGTTCCTGCTGGCGAAGGGCGCCGTCTCGGGCGCCACCTGGAAGCTGCTCGACAGCACCGGCGCGACCGCCGCCACCGGCAAGACCGGCACGAGCCAGGGCAGCTGGAACACCGCCTACCCGGCCGTCTACCTGATCGACTTCAGCTCGGTGCAGGCTGCCGGCACCTACCACCTGGAGGTCAGCGGCGCGGCCACCGGCGCCTCGCCCACCTTCACCATCGGCAGCGCGAAGGCCGTCTACGGCAAGCCCGCCGCCGATGCCACCACCTTCTTCCAGGCCCAGCGCGACGGCCGCGACGTCATACCCGGGTCGCTGAAGCGCCAGCCGTCCCATCTCAACGACGCGCACGCCGCCGTCTACGACTGGCCCAAGTTCATCAGCGGCGACGGCGACACGATCTCCAAGGCGCCGGCCAAGCTCGGCGGCACCGTCGACGCCGAGGGCGGCTGGTTCGACGCGGGCGACTACCTGAAGTTCACCGAGACCACGACGTACGCCGCCGCCACGCTGCAGATCGCCGCCCGCGAGACCGGCGCCTCCCCCACCTCCGCGCTCGGCGCCGAGGCGCAGCACGGCCTGGACTGGCTCGACAAGATGTGGGACGGCGACACCAAGACCCTCTACATCCAGGTCGGCCTCGGCTCCGGAACCGACAGCGGCAGCGTCGTCGGCGACCACGACGTCTGGCGGCTGCCGCAGAAGGACGACTCCGACACCGCCAACGCGTTCCTGCGCAACCGCCCGGTGTTCCGGGCCGGCGCCCCCGGCTCGAAGCTCAGCCCCAACCAGGCCGGCCGGCTCGCCGCCGACTTCGCGCTCGGCGCGCAGCGCTACGCCGCCTCGGACCCCGCGAAGGCCAAGAGCTATCTGGCGGCCGCCGCGCAGGTCTACGCGCTGGCGGACACCAAGCCCGGCAAGCTCGTCACGACCGTCCCGTACGCGTACTACCCGGAGACCAGCTGGCAGGACGACCTGGCCTTCGGCGGCGCCGAGCTGGCGCTGGCCGCGCAGCAGCTGGGCGACTCCCGCGCCGCCGGCTGGCTCCAGCAGTCGGCCACCTGGGCGAAGGCGTACGGCACGACCGGCGACACGCTCAACATGTACGACACCAGCGCGCTCGCCTACACGGACCTGGCGCGCGCCATCAAGGCCGCCGGGAACCCGGCCGGGCTGCCGGTCTCGTACGACACCCTGGTCGCGAACCTCAAGGCGCAGATCGCCTCGGGGCAGGCCCGCGCCGCCAAGGACCCGTTCCACGCCGGCGCGGTCTACAACGACTTCGACGCCGACTCGCACACCCTGGGCCTCGCGGCCACCACCCGGCTCTACCGGGGGCTGACCGGCGACACCTCCGTCAACCGGTTCGCCGTCCAGCAGCTCGACTGGCTGCTCGGCGCCAACGCCTGGGGCACGTCCTTCATGGTCGGCTCGGGCACCACCTACCCCAAGTGCACCGCTGGGCAGCTCGGCAATCTCGCCGGGAGCCTGGACGGCAAGGCGCCGGTGGACACCGGTGCGATCGTCAACGGGCCCAACGGGACCGCGCAGTTCGCCGACGGGCTGGGCGACTACCTGGACGACATGCGCAAGTGCCAGCCCGGCGGCGCGGACCCGTTCGGGACCTTCACCGGGCGCGGAAGTCGCTATGTCGACGACGTCCGGTCCTGGCAGAGCTCCGAGCCCGCGCTCGACATGGACGCCTCCGGACTGCTGGCGTTCTACCTGTCGAGCTGATCCGGCCGGGCCGGCCGGCTGATCACGAGGACGTCCTCGTGATCAGCCGGCCCTCGTGATCAGCCGGCCGTCTTGATCATGAATATGAAGTGCGGTCCGCTCGGTTCGACGATGAACTCCTCGCCGGTCGCGGTGAACCCGAGGTGCTCGTAGAAGCCCTGGGCGGACGTACGGCCGTTGCACCACACCAGCTCGGCGCCGCGCACCGTGGCCTCGGCGAGGCCGGCCTGCAGCACGGCCGCGCCGTAGCCCTGGCCGCGCACCTCGGGGGCGCTGCCCATACCCCGGAAGCGGTAGGCGGCGGCGCCCTCGCCGGGCAGCGTGTCGGGGAAGAACGTGACGCACGCCTGGACCGCGCCCTCGTCGTCGTAGGCCGCGACGTGGAAGGTGGACTCGCGGGAGTCCTCCGGGTAGATCGCGGTCTCCCGGGGCAGGCCGGTGCGGAGCACCGCCCAGCGCAGCTCGAAGATCTCCTCGACGGGTACGACGGCCGTGCGCATGACGTGGTCCTCCGCTGGTCAGTCCGGTCCTTCGGTCATTCCAGGAAGGAGGCTAGCGGCACGGTGGGGTCGGACAGCCGGTCGGGGTCGACGGTGCGGCCCGAGCGGATCAGCTGCTGGATCGGGTCGGTGACGTCCCAGACGTTGACGTTCATCCCGGCCAGCACGCGTCCCCCGCTGAGCCAGAAGGCGATGAACTCCCGCTTGCCGACGTCTCCCCGGCACACCACCTGGTCGTAGCTGCCCGGCGCGGCATGGCCGGAGAACTCCATGCCCAGGTCGTACTGGTCGGAGAAGAAGTACGGCACCCGGTCGTAGCTGACGTCCCGGCCGAGCATGGCGCGGGCGGCGGCCGGGCCGCTGTTGAGGGCGTTGGCCCAGTGCTCGACACGCAGCCGGCCGCCGGAGAGCGGGTGCTCGATGTTGGCGACGTCGCCGGCCGCGTAGATGTCCGGGTCCGAGGTGCGCAGGGACGCGTCCACGGCGATACCGCCGCCCGCCGAGCGTTCGGCGAGGGTCAGCCCGGCGGCCTCGGCGAGCGCGGTGCGGGGGGCGGCACCGATCGCGGCCAGCACGTCGTGGGCGGGGTGCTCCTCGCCGTCGTCGGTGACGGCGGCCAGCACCATGCCGTCCTGGCCGGAGATCTCGGCGAGCTTCGCGCCGAAGTGGAAACGGACGCCGTGCTCGCGGTGCAGATCGGCGAAGACCCCGCCGAGCTCGGGGCCGAGCACCGAGTACAGCGGCGTGGGCTCGGGCTCCACGATGGTGACCTCGGCGCCGTAGCCACGCGCGGCGGCGGCGACCTCCAGGCCGATCCAGCCCGCGCCGGCGATGACGATATGGCCGTTCTCGCGGCCGAGCGAGGTCAGTACGTGCTTGAGGCGCTCCGCGTGCGAGAGCCGCCGCAGGTGGTGGACGCCGGCCAGTTCGGTACCGGGGATGTCCAGCCGGCGCGGCTCGGCGCCGGTGGCGAGCAGCAGCTTGTCGTACGGGAGGACGGTGCCGTCCCCGAGCCGTACGGTTTTGGCCGCGGGGTCGAGGTGCACGACCGGCTGGCCGAGGTGCAGCTCGATGTCGTGCTCCGCGTACCAGGCCGTCTGCTGGACGAAGACCGAGTCGCGTTCCGCGCTGCCGATCAGAAACCCCTTGGACAGGGGTGGCCGCTCGTACGGGTGCTCGCGCTCGTCGCCGATCAGGATCACCCGCCCGGTGAAGCCCTCCGACCGGAGGGTTTCCGCCGCCTTGGCGCCGGCGAGTCCCGCTCCGACGATGACGATGGTCTGGTCTGCGTCCACCACTGTGCGCCTCCCCAACAGATGCCGTACCTGCGAGCGTCCCTTACGTCACGCCTGGCGGGAAGAGCGCCGCGCCGAGTCGACAAAGCGCCCCTCGTATGCCTCGCGCGCCCGCACTACTTCGGACAGATGCGCGCGGGCCCGGTCGCGGGTGGCCGCGACGGGACCGGAAAGAGTACGTCCGCGGCTGGTCGGCCCGGCCCGGCGGCACGTCGCACCGCCCGGCCCCCACCGCCGCGTCACCGCCTCACAGCAGCCTGGCGGACCGGCCCGTCGTGAGCCGTGCGTGCAGGGCCGTGGCCGTCGCGTCGGTGAGCGACGCGATCTGGTCGACGACGGCGCGCAGCCGCGCACTGTCGTCCGCCGCCTCGTCGAAGATGCCGCGGAACTGCGGGTCCAGGCCCTCGGGGGCGCGCGCCAGCAGCGCTTCTGACAGCTCCGAGATGAGGATCCGCTGCTCGGCGCGGCGGCGCTCCTGCGAGGCGCGCTGCATGACGTACCGGTCGGCGACCGCCTTGAGGACTGCGCACTCCAGGCGCTGTTCGCGCGGCACGACCAGCTCGGCGCGGTACCGGGTGAGCCGCCCGGTGCCGTACGCCTCGCGGGTGGCGCGCTCGGCGGCCAGGCAGAACCGGCCGATGAGCTGCGAGGTGGCGTCCTTCAGCCGGGCCTGGGAGATGGCCGAGCCGTCGTAGCCGTGCGGCCACCACGCCTGCTCCAGGAGCCGGTCGAGGGCCTCGGCCAGCTCGTCGGGGGTGGCGTCGGCCGCGTACCGCTCCCCCGCGCAGTCGAAGATGTCGGCGCGCTCGGCGTCGGCGAGCAGCAGGTTCGGGTCGAGGTGGCCGGCGTGCAGGCCGTCCTCCACGTCGTGCACCGAGTACGCGACGTCGTCGGCCCAGTCCATGACCTGGGCCTCGAAGCACTGCCGGTCCGCCGGCGCACCGGCCCGCAGCCAGTCGAAGACCGGCAGATCGTCCTCGTAGGCCCCGAACTTGGGGCTGCCGGGGTTCGTGGGGTGGCCGCCGCGCGGCCACGGGTACTTCGTGGCGGCGTCCAGGGCGGCACGGGTGAGGTTCAGGCCGACGCTGACCATCGTGCCGTCGGCGTCCCGCATGAAGCGCTTCGGCTCGATCCGGGTCAGCAGCCGCAGCGACTGCGCGTTGCCCTCGAAGCCGCCGCACGCCTCGGCGACCTCGGCCAGCACCTGCTCGCCGTTGTGCCCGAAGGGCGGGTGGCCGAGGTCGTGCGCCAGGCACGCCGTCTCGATGAGGTCCGGGTCGCTGCCGAGCGCGGCGCCCAGCTCCCGCCCCACCTGCGCGCACTCCAACGAGTGCGTGAGGCGGGTGCGCGGGCTGGTGTTCATCAGGGCCGAGCCCGGGTCCACCACCTGGGTCTTGCCCGCCAGCCGGCGCAGCGCGGCCGAGTGCAGCACCCGCGCCCGGTCGCGCTGGAACGCCGTGCGGCCCGGCCGCTTGTCGGGCTCGGTCACATAGCGGTCGGTATCGGCGTCCCCGTACGGCCCGTACCGCTCGTACGGCCCGAGGTGCGCGGCCGCCGCGTCGGTCCGGTAGTTCGCTTCCATGCCTGTGACCGTAACGCTCCGGAGTGACAGACGCGCCGCCGCCACCGGTCCCGCGGTCCCGTACCGGGTTACGCGCTGGCGAGATGGCGCGGCGCGGCCCGGCCGGCGGCGGCCAGCGCCTGGTCGTAACGGTGCAGCACCAGGCGGGCCATGGCGCTGTGCGCGCCCAGCGGTGCCGCCGCGATCCAGGGCGCCCCTGCCGACGTCCGGGTGGCGAACCGACCGGGGGCGGTGAAGTACGAGGCGACCGCGACCCGGTGGCCGCGCGCGGTCAGCGCACCGACCGCCTCGTCGACGGACGGTCCCGCGCCGGAGGCGTAGGCGGGCAGGACGGGGGCGCCGCCGAGCCGGTGGCTGAGGAGTTCGGCGGTGCGGGCGGTGTCGGCGGGCCAGTCGGGGTCGTGGGAGCCGGCGGCCGCCAGCACCACACCCGCGCGCCGCAGGCCCTTGCGCCAGCCGGCCTCCGCGAGGCGCACGTGCAGCGTCTCGGCGAGCAGCGGATGCGGGCCGAGCGGCGCGGCGGTCAGCCCGCGCAGGTGCGGGGCGCGGGCCAGCGCCTGCGGTATGTCCTGCTTGACGTGGTAGCCGTGGCCGAGCAGCAGCGGCACGAGCACCACATCACCGCGCAGCGCGGCGAGTGTGTCGTCGAGCAGCGGCTCGTTCAGCTCGATGTGCCCGAGGTGGACGGGCAGGCCGGGGCGCAGCGCCCGGACCCGGTCGAGGAGCGCGCGCACGGTGCGCCGCGCCGCGGGGTCACGGCTGCCGTGCGCCACGGCGACCAGGGCCGGGCCGCGCGGGACCGCGGTGAGGGTGACGTGGGAGAGCTGGCTGCTGAGCTGTGCGGTGATCCGGTTCAGGAGCTGCGCCGTACTGTCGAAGCTGCCGGACAGGCCGGAGTTGTCGGGGCTGTCAGAGCTGCCGGGGCTGCCGGAGCCGTCGGCCGGGGCCAGGCCGAACTCCGGGTGCGGGTGCGGATGCGCTGTCGACGCCGTCATGGACCGAGCCTGAAGTGCGGAGGTTGCGCCCGCATTGCACAGTGATGACAAGTGTTTTCCTCGGTCTCACGAGCGTCGGTACGGCCTGTGAGACCGCTGGGTGCGGACCCAGTCGCCGCCCGGAATGATCCGCCCCGACGCCCGCAGGGTCCTGGCCGGCCCCTCCCCCGCGAGATACACCCAGGCGTCGCACCGCAGACCGTCGCAGATCACGCGCAGCGCCAGCCGCTCGTACAGATTCCCGCGCGCGCCCGGGACGTGGTCCTCCAGCCGGTCGAGGTCGGCGAGGACGGTGTCGTACTGGTCGGGCAGCACGTCCAGCAGCTCACCGTGCACGGTGTCGGTGACGGGTTCGGCGGCCGGGGCAGCGACCGCGTAGGGGTAGCCGGGCCCGGCGTACAGCAGCGCCCCGGGCAGTACGGCGGGTCTCGGCGGTGCGGTACGGCCCTCCACCAGCGGGTGGTTGGCCTGGCCGGGACGCAGCGTCCCGTAGACGAAGAAGGGCAGGCGGGACGGGGGCGGCGGGGTCAAGGCGGCGGTCCTCTCTTCGCTGGCGGCGCGGCTGCGTCCATCGTGCCCGGAACCGTACCGGCGCCGTACGCGTCGATCCGGACGACGGAGTTGACCGCACGACAGAGTCGCTCAGCGAGGGGACGCCGAATGAAGCCGGGCCGGATACGTGCCGCCGTGCCCGCCGTGCTGCGCAGGCTGCGCCCGCCGCGGACCCGGCGCGGCCGCCGGCTCCTCCTGCAGGCCGTGATGCCCTGCTGCGTCCTGGCGCTGCTGCCCACGACCTGGCTGCAGATCACGGCGGACGGACGGGTGCGGGCGGTCGCGGACGTACCGTCGGAGCCGGTGGCGGTGGTGTTCGGCGCGGGCCTGGCGGACGGGAAACCGACGCCGTATCTCGCACACCGGCTGGACGCGGGCGCCGAGCTGTACCGGACGCACAAGGTCCGGGCGATCCTGGTGACCGGCGACAACAGCCGCACCGACTACAACGAGCCGGGCGCGATGCTCGGCTATCTGCAGAAGCAGGGTGTGCCCGCGTCGAAGGTCGTGCTGGACTACGCGGGCTTCGACACCTGGGACTCGTGCAGCCGCGCCAAGCGGATCTTCGGTGTGGACCGGGCGATCCTCGTCAGCCAGGGCTTCCACATCCGGCGGGCGCTGGCGCTGTGCGACGCGGCGGGCGTCGAGGGGTACGGCGTCGGGGTCGACGAACCGCACGACGTGACGTGGTTCTACGGCGGCGGGCGCGAGCTCGTCGCGGCGACCAAGGCGGCGCTGGACATCGTGGTCGAGCCCGACCCGGTCTTCCTCGGACCCCGGGAGCCGGGCGTGACACGGGCCCTGGCCCCGGACCCGGCGGCACGCTGACGGACGTCCGCCCCGCCCTCACAGGGCGCCCGGCGGCGCGCTGAGGTGCGCGTACCGGCCGCGTAACCGCGTCGCGTACGGGGGCGAAACACGTACGGCGCAGGCTGGGCGGATGAGCCCGAGCACCATTGACACGCACTGTCCCTACTGCGCCCTGCAATGCGGCATGGGGCTCGCGGCGCTGCCGGCGGGCGGCGTCGAGGTCGTGGAACGGCCCGCGTTCCCGGTGAACCGGGGCGCGCTGTGCGGCAAGGGGCGCACCGCGCCCCAGGTGCTGGCGCGCGGCGCGCGGCTGACCGGGCCGCTGGTGCGCGGTGCCGGCGGCGCGCTGGAGCCGGCCGGCTGGGACGAGGCGCTCGACCGGGTCGCCGAGGGACTGCTGCGGACGCGGGCCGAGCACGGCCGCGACGCCGTCGGGGTCTTCGGCGGCGGCGGGCTGACCAACGAGAAGGCGTACGCGCTCGGCAAGTTCGCGCGGGTGGTGCTGCGCACCTCGCAGATCGACTACAACGGCCGGTTCTGCATGTCCTCGGCGGCCGCCGCCCACCAGCGGGCCTTCGGCCTGGACCGGGGGCTGCCGTTCCCGCTGGAGGACATCGCCCGCACCGGCTGCGTGATCCTCGTCGGCTCCAACCTCGCCGAGACGATGCCACCCGCGCTGCGGTACCTCACGGAGCTGCGCGAGCGGGGTGGCAAGCTGATCGTCGTCGATCCGCGCCGCACCCGTACCGCCGAGCACGCGGATCTGCATCTGCAGCCGCGGCCCGGCACCGATCTGGCGCTCGCGCTCGGGCTGCTGCACCTCGCCGTCGCCGAGGGACATCTGGACGAGCGGTTCATCGCGGAGCGCACGACCGGCTGGGCCGAGGCGCGGCCGGGCGTCATGGCGCACTGGCCGGAACTGGTGGAACGCATCACCGGGGTGCCGGTGCCGCAACTCCGGGAGGCCGTGCGGATGTTCTGCGCGACACCGGAGAGCATGGTGCTCACCGCGCGCGGCCCCGAGCAGCAGTCCAAGGGCACCGACACCGTCAGCGCCTGGATCAACCTGTGCCTCGCGACCGGCCGCGCGGGCCGGCCGCTCTCCGGCTACGGCTGCCTCACCGGGCAGGGCAACGGGCAGGGCGGGCGCGAGCACGGCCAGAAGGCCGACCAGCTCCCCGGCTACCGCAAGCTGGACGACCCGGGCGCACGGGCGCACGTGGCGGCGGTGTGGGGTGTCGACCCGGACGACCTGCCGGCGCCGGGGCGCAGCGCGTACGAACTGCTGGACACGCTCGGCGTGGAGGTGCACGCGCTGCTGCTGATGGGCTCCAACCCGGTCGTCTCCGCGCCGAACGCCGCGCACATCACCGAACGGATCGCCTCGCTCGGCTTCCTCGCGGTCTGCGACGTCGTCCTGTCGGAGACGGCCGAGCTGGCGGACGTCGTGCTGCCGGTCACCCAGTGGGCGGAGGAGACCGGCACGACCACCAACCTGGAAGGCAGGGTCATCCTGCGCCGCAAGGCGATCGACCCGCCGCCGGAGGTCCGTACCGACCTGGAGGTGCTGAACGGGCTCGCCGCCCGGCTCGGGTGGGAGAAGGGCTTCCCCACCGACCCCGAGGAGGTCTTCGACGAGCTGCGCCGCGCGTCGGCGGGCGGTCCGGCGGACTACTCGGGCATCACCTACCGGCGGATCGCGGAGGAGGACGGCGTCTTCTGGCCGTGCCCGCAAACGTCTTCGGACGCCGCGCACCCCGGAACGCCCCGCCTCTTCCTGGACCGTTTCGCGACGCCGGACGGCAGGGCCCGCTTCGTCCCGGTCCTGCACCGGCCCTCCGCGGAGGAGCCGTCGGCCGACTACCCGCTCCATCTGACGACCGGCCGCGTCCTGGCGCAGTACCAGTCCGGTGCCCAGACCCGCCGTGTCCCCGAACTCAACGCCGCCTCCCCCGGCCCCTTCGTGCAGCTCCATCCACAGCTCGCCGCGCGCCTGGGGGTCGCCGAGGGCGACGTCCTCGCGGTCACCAGCCGCCGGGGCCGCGCCGTCGCCCCCGCGCTCATCAGCTCCGCCATCCGCCCCGACACCGTCTTCATGCCGTTCCACTGGCCGGGCGAGGGCCGCGCCAACACCCTGACCAACCCGGCTCTCGACCCGACGTCCCGCATGCCGGAGTTCAAGGTGTGCGCGGTGCGGGTGGAGGCGGTGGGTCCCGCGACCGGCTGAACGTACTCTGGGCCCTGTCCGGCAGATCAACAGAAGGAGCCGCCGTGCCCACGCCCCACACCTATGACACGCAGGTCACCTGGACCGGCAACCTCGGTACCGGGACGAGCACTTACCGCGCCTACGACCGTTCCCACGAGGTCTCGGCCGCCGGCGTACCCACCATCCTCGGCAGCTCCGACCCGACCTTCCGCGGCGACGCCTCCCGCTGGAACCCCGAGCAGCTGCTCCTCGCCGCGCTGTCGCAGTGCCACATGCTCGCCTACCTGCACGTCTGCGCCGTCGGCGGCGTCACCGTCACCGCCTACACGGACAACGCGCACGGCACGATGGAAACCACCCCCGAGGGCGGCCACTTCACGGAAGCGGTCCTGCGCCCACAGGTCGAGGTCGCCTCCCAGGAGATGGCCGACAAGGCCGCCACCCTCCACGCCGACGCCCACCGCACCTGCTTCATCGCCGCCTCGGTCAACTTCCCGGTCCGCCACGAGCCGGTGATCACCGTCTCATCGCTCGCACCACGGGGCAACCGGTCCGCATGATCGATCCTCGATAGCGGCCGATGCGCCGCACGAACCACGTCGGACCACCTCACTCAACCGGGACCCGGCGCCGTCAGGCCCGGGCGCGCAGGCGGCGGAGCATGCGGGCGTCCTCGAAGCCGACGGCTCGGGCGGCGGATTCGATGGTGGAGCCGTGGGAGATGAGGTGTACGGCGCGCTCGACGCGGAGGACCTGCTGGTAGCGGAGCGGGGTGAGGCCGGTGGCTTCGCCGAAGCGGCGGGTGAGGGTGCGTTCGCTGACGCCGGAGGTGGCGGCGAGGTCGGCGAGGCCGAGGTGTTCGGTGAAACGGGCGTCGATGAGGTCCTGGACGCGGTGGACGGCGTCGCTGAGGTGGGCGCGGTGCCGGAGCATCGCGCTGGTCTGCTGTTCGTCGCCGTTGCGGCGGGCGTAGACGACCATGTTGCGGGCGATGCGGGCGGCGGCGCCCGGCCCGTGCCGGCCGGCGACGAGGTGCAGCGCGAGGTCGATGCCGCTGGCGATCCCGGCGGACGTGACGATCCGGTCGTCGACCACGTAGAGCACATCGCGCACGACGGTGGCCCGCGGGTGGCGGACGGCGAGTTCGTCCTGCACGTCGTGGTGGGTGGTGCAGCGGCGGCCGTCGAGGAGGCCGGCCCGGCCGAGGGCGTCGGCGCCCGCGCAGATGCTGGCGACGACGCCGCCCGCGGCGTGGTGGTCGCGCAGCCGCTGGAGCGTGGACTCCGCCACGTGCCCGTTCTGCCTCAGCGTGCGGGACCGCCAGCCCGGGACGATCGCCAGGTCGTCGGGGGTGAGGTCGGGCCAGCGGGTGGCCGCCCTGAGCGGTACGCCCTGGGCGGTCGGGATGTCTTCCTGCTCGCCGACGTAGGCGGTCTCGTAGTCGTAGCCGAAGTCGGCCGCGGTCGAGAACACCTGCGCCGGGCCCGCGAGATCCAGCAGGTGCAGGTGCGGGACGAGCAGGAAGACGACCCGGGTCACGATCCGGTCAGCTCCTTGACGGTGGTCACCCGGGCGAACCGGCCGGCGAGCGCGTACTCGGTGCGCGCGATGATGTCGTCGGTCTGCAGGGTGCGGGGGTCGGCGAGGATCTCCTCGACCGAGCGGCCGGCCGGCGCGTCCCAGTGCTCGCACGGGGTGGTGGCGGTCGCGTCGGTGACGAAGGTGACCTCGTAGCCGAGGTCGGAGGCGAGCCGGGTCGTCGTCTCGACGCACTGCTCGGTGCGGATGCCGCTGGTGATGACCTCGGTGACGCCGCGCGAGGTGAGGAGCTGCTGGAGGTTGGTGGTGGTGAAGGCGTTGTGCGCGGTCTTGGTGAGCACCGGCTCGCCGTCGAGCGGCTCCAGTCCCTCCATCAGGCGCACGTGACCGCTGGCCGGGTCGAAGACCCCGCCGGTGCCGGGCTCGCTGTGCAGCACCCAGACGACGAGGTCGCCCTCGTCGCGGGCGTGCGCCACGAGGCGGTTCACCTGGCCGACGATGCCGGGGTTGGACGAGGCCTGCCACAGCGGGCGCTGGAGGAAGGACTGCTGGACGTCGATGACGATCAGTGCTCGGTTCATGCCTCGATCCTGGCCCTCGGCGGAGTCCGCGGTACAGACACCATTGTGCCTGGATGCGGAACGATCCGGTCACCGATCACGCGTCGGCGGGCGGTCCGGCGGGCGGCAGGGCGAGGGTGCGCAGCGCGGCGAGCAGCGCTTCCTGGTCGGGCGCCGCGCCGAAGAACGCCGCGTCGGTCGCCTCGACCGTGGCGACCGCCTCGGTGGCCAGCTCGGCGCCCGCGGGCGTGATGCCGAGCCGCTTGGCCCGGGTGTCGCTCGGATCGGTCACGCGGGTGAGCAGGCCCTTGTCCTCCAGCCGGCGCAGCACCTGGGACGTCATCTTCACGTCCGTGCCGCTGTGCCGGGCCAGTTGGAGCTGGTTGGGCTGCTCGCCCTGGCTGTCGAGCCACCACAGCCCGGCCAGCAGGACGAACTGGGCGTGGGTGAGATCGAGCGGCGCCAGGGCCGCCGCGATGGCGCGCTGCCAGTGGAGGGAGGTGCGCCAGAACAGGAAACCGGGGCTGTCGTCGGGTGCGGCCATCATCCGACCGTACCCGTCCCCACCGGCCGTAAGCGGATTCGGGGGCATCAATCTTCGCAGAGATCATCTACGCGCAGTCTTTATTCCGGTTCGGGTGCGGCCCGGGTTCGGCTCTCGTGCGGCTCAGAGCCGCGCCGCCATCCGTCTCACACCCGCCGCCGTCCCGCGCTGAGGGCACCGTTCCCTCAGGGAAACGGACGCGATGCGGCCGGGTAACAGCCGCGCCGCAGGCTGACCGGCATGGACATCGAAGCGGGCACGGAGATCGTGGTGGTGGGCGGCGGGATGGCGGGTGCGCGCCTGGCGCAGCAGCTCGCGCCCGCCGCCCCCGGCGTCCGCGTGACGCTGTTCGGGGAGGAGGCGCACGCCCCGTACAACCGGGTGCTGCTCGCCGAGGTACTCGCCGGACGGTACGAGCCGGACGTCATCACGCTGCCGGACGCCGCCTGCACCGTACGGCGCGTGGTGCGGGTGGACCGCGCCGAGCGCCTCGTGATCTGCGACGACGGCTCCGCCACTCGCTACGACCGGCTGGTGCTGGCCACCGGCTCCAACCCGGTGCTCCCGCCGCTGCGCGGCCTGTTCGAGGCCGGGCGCGGTGAACTGCCGCTGGGCGTGCACGCCTTCCGCACCATGGACGACTGCCTGGCGCTGTCCGGGGCGCTGCACCCCGGCGTGCGGGCGGTCGTCGTCGGGGGCGGGCTGCTCGGGGTGTCCGCGGCGCGGGCGCTGGCGGCGCGCGGCGCCCATGTCGTCCTGCTCCAGCAGGGCGAGTACCTGATGGAGCGGCAGCTGGACGAGCAGTCCGGCAGGCTGCTGCGCACGCATCTGGAGTCGATGGGCATCGAGGTCCACACGGAGTGCCGGGTGCGGGGACTGCGGACCGCCCCGGACGGTACGCCGCAGGCCGTCCGCGCCGTCCGGTCCGTCGAACTCGCCGACGGCTACTGCCTCGGCACCGACCTGGTCGTTCTCGCCTGCGGTGTGCGGCCCCGCACCGGGCTGGCGCAGGCGGCGGGGCTCGAGGTCGACCGGGGCATCGTCGTGGACGACGAGCTGCGGACGTCCGACCCGTTCATCCACGCGATCGGCGACTGCTCGCAGCACGGCGGTGTCGTGTACGGCCTGGCGAACGCGGCCCGTGAACAGGCGGACGCGCTGGCGCTGCTGCTCACCGAGGCGGCGCGGGGGCCCGCCCCCGGCCGCCCCGCGGACCCACCGCGCTACACCGGCACCCGCGCCCTGACCCGGCTGACCCTCGGCGGCTCCCCCGCGCCCGCAGCCAACGCCTCAGAGCCCGCCCGTACCGGTGCCACCGGGATCGCCCCCTTCGACCTCGCCGCGTTCGGCGACCCGCTGCCGGTCCCCGGCGACGACGTACTGCGCCTCACGGACGCGACCCGCGGCGCCTACCGGAAGGTCGTCATCCGTGACGACCGGCTGGTCGGCGGGATCCTGCTCGGCGATCTCGCCGCGGTGGGCACGCTCGCCCGCACCTGGGAGGCCGACGAGCCGCTCCCGGCCTCATCCGCTCCGCTGCTCCACCTGCTCACCAACGACGGAGGTTCCTGACCATGGCTGTTGACACGATGGCTGGCGGCACGACGGACGTTCCCACGGTTCCGACGATCGTGCTGGTCGGACACGGCATGGTCGGTCAGCGGTTCCTGGAGGCGCTCGCCGACCGGGGCGTCACCGAGCGGGCGCGGGTGGTCGTGCTGTGCGAGGAGCCCCGCGCGGCGTACGACCGGGTCCATCTGACCTCGTACTTCTCCGGGACGACGCCGGACGGACTCGCCCTCGCCGAGGACGGCTTCATGGAGAAGCACGGCATCGAGCTGCGGCTGGGGGATCCCGCGCTCACCGTCGACCGCGCGGCCCGCACCGTGACCGCCCGCTCCGGGCTGACCTTCGGGTACGACACGCTGGTGCTGGCCACCGGCTCCTTCCCGTTCGTGCCGCCGGTCCCGGGCAAGGACACCGAGGGCTGCTTCGTGTACCGCACCATCGAGGACCTGCTGGCGATCGAGGAGTACGCCGCGACCGGCGGCACCGGCACGGTCGTCGGCGGCGGACTGCTGGGCCTGGAGGCGGCGGGCGCCCTGAAGGGGCTCGGACTGGACACGCACGTAGTGGAGTTCGCGCCGCGCCTGATGCCGGTGCAGATCGACGAGGGCGGCGGCGAGGCGCTGCGGCGCACCATCGAGGAGATGGGCGTCACCGTCCACACGGGTGTCGGCACCCAGGCGATCGTGGCGGGCGAGGACGGCAGGGTCGCCGCGATGTCGCTGTCGGACGGCTCGACGCTCACGACCGGCCTGGTGGTCTTCTCGGCCGGCGTCCGCCCCCGCGACCAGCTGGCCCGGGAGTGCGGGCTGCCGGTCGGCGAGCGCGGCGGGATCGTCGTGGACGAGCAGTGCAGGACCGAGGACGAGGCGGTGTACGCGATCGGCGAGTGCGCGCTGGCCTCCGACGGCCGGGTGTACGGGCTGGTCGCGCCCGGCTACGAGATGGCGGAGACGGCGGCGAAGGCGATCGCGGGCGACGCGGGTTCCTTCAAGGGCGCGGATCTGTCGACGAAGCTCAAGCTGCTCGGCGTGGACGTGGCGAGCTTCGGCGACGCCCACGGCGCCACCCCCGGCTGCCTGGACGTGCTGTACTCCGACTCCCGTTCCGGCGTGTACAAGAAGCTGGTGGTCTCGCGCGAGGGTGTGCT
The DNA here is from genome assembly GCF_016107395.1 of Streptomyces fildesensis. Lineage (GTDB taxonomy): Bacteria > Actinomycetota > Actinomycetes > Streptomycetales > Streptomycetaceae > Actinacidiphila > Actinacidiphila fildesensis. The sequence continues at coordinate 425,640 of NZ_JAAIKO010000004.1, read as the reverse complement.
GCTGGGCGGCATCCTGGTCGGCGACGCCGACTCGTACGGCATGCTGCGCCCGATGACCGGCTCGGTGCCGCCGGTGCCGCCCGAGCGGCTGGTGCTGCCTGCGGGCGCCGGAGGGCCGGTCGAACTCGGGCCGTCGTCGCTGCCCGACACGGCGGTGATCTGCAGCTGCCACAACGTCACCAAGGGCGCGATCCTCGGCGCCGTCACCGAGCACTCCTGCACCACCGTGCCGCAGCTCAAGAAGTGCACCAAGGCCGGCACGGGCTGCGGCAGTTGCCTGAAGGTGCTGGGGCAGCTGCTGCCGCCCGCCGAGGACAAGGGGCTGTGCGGCTGCTTCGCGCACACCCGCCAGGAGCTGTACGAGATCGTGCGCGCGCTGCGGGTCACCTCGTTCGCGGCACTGCTCGACAGCCACGGGCGCGAGGCGGCCAGGGGCGGCGAGGGCTGCGAGGTCTGCAAGCCGGCGGTGGCCTCGGTCATCGCCTCGCTGGCGCCGTCGATCGGCGCTCCGGTGCATGTGCTGGACGGCGGACAGGCCGCGCTCCAGGACACCAACGACCACTTCCTGGCGAACCTGCAGCGCAACGGCTCGTACTCGATCGTGCCGCGTATCCCCGGCGGTGAGATCACCCCGGAGAAGCTCATCGTGATCGGCGAGGTGGCCCGGGACTTCGGCCTCTACACGAAGATCACCGGCGGGCAGCGGATCGACCTCTTCGGCGCCCGTGTCGACCAGCTGCCGCTGATCTGGACACGGCTGGTGGACGCCGGGTTCGAGTCGGGGCACGCGTACGGCAAGGCGCTGCGCACCGTGAAGTCGTGCGTGGGCAGCACCTGGTGCCGGTACGGCGTCCAGGACAGCGTGAAGATGGCCATCGGCCTGGAGTTGCGCTACCGGGGGCTGCGCTCGCCGCACAAGCTCAAGTCCGCCGTCTCGGGGTGCGCCCGCGAGTGCGCGGAGGCCCGTGGCAAGGACTTCGGGATCATCGCCACCGCGTCGGGCTGGAACCTGTACGTCGGCGGCAACGGCGGCGCCGACCCGCGCCACGCGGACCTGCTGGCACAGGACCTCAGCGACGCGGAACTGGTCCGGCTCATCGACCGCTTCCTGATGTTCTACATCCGCACCGCCGACCGGCTGGAGCGTACCTCCGCCTGGCTGGAGCGGATCGAGGGCGGCCTGGAGCACGTCCGCGACGTCGTCGTGCACGACTCGCTGGGCATCTGCGACGAGCTGGAGTCACTGATGTCCGCGCATGTCGCGGGGTACCGCGACGAGTGGGCCGACACCATCAACGACCCCGAGCGGCTGAGCCGCTTCGTCTCCTTCGTCAACGCGCCGGACGTGCCCGACCCCAGCGTCCGGTTCGTCGAGGAGCGCGACCAGGTCAAGCCCGATCTGGATCTGCTGGCCGGCCCGGTGCTGCTGGCCGGCCCCACCCTCGCCATCCGCACCCTCGAAGGGACGGTCACCGCATGACCATCGAACTCCTCCTCGACGACGCCTGGTTCCCGGTCTGCGACGACGCCCTGCTGACCCCGGGCCGGGGCGTCGCCGCCCTGCTGCCCGACGGCTCGCAGGCCGCCCTCTTCCAGGACCGCCACGGCGCCCTCTACGCGATCGGCAACCGGGACCCGTTCACCGGCGCCTACGTGCTGTCCCGCGGCCTGCTCGGCTCGGCGGCGGGCCGGGCGTACGTCGCCTCACCGCTGCTCAAGCAGCGCTTCGACCTGGCGACCGGCACCTGCCTGGACGACGAATCGGTCAGTACCGCCTCGTATGCCGTCAGGTCCCAGTAATCCCCCATACAGCGCGACCGCGTCACGTAATGTGGCGAATGCACAGCGAATTGACAAGGTTAGGTTTACCTAACCTAAGATCGACCGGTGCTCAAGACCCAGCGGACGGCCGTCGCCGGCCAGCTCCCCTCCCCGGTCCGGCGGATACCGCTGTTCCTGCTCGGCGCCGTCGCGTTGACGGCGTGCGCCGCCGCGAGCCTCGCACTCGGCTCGCGGCCGGTCCCCCTCGGCACCGTGCTCGACGCCCTGTTCCACCACGCCCACAGCCGTGACGCCGTGGTGGTCACCGGGCTGCGCGTACCGCGCACCCTGATCGGGCTCGCGGTCGGCGCGGCGCTCGGGGTGGCGGGCGCCGTCGCCCAGGGCGTCACCCGCAACCCGCTGGCCTCGCCGACCACACTGGGGATCAACGCGGGCGCCGGCTTCGCCGTCGTCACCGCGATCTACGCACTGCATCTGACGCACCCTTCCCAGTACTTGTGGTTCGCGTTCGCCGGAGCCGCGGCCGCCGCGCTCTTCGCCCAGACGCTCGCCCGGCGGGCGGGCGACCTGGACCCGGTACGGCTCGCACTGGGCGGCACGGTGCTGACGGCCGTCCTGGTGTCCTGGACGTCCGCCGTGATGCTGGCGAGCAACCGCACCCTGGACGAAGCCCGGTTCTGGCTCGCCGGCTCGCTCTCGGGGCGGACACTCGACGTCCTCTACCCCGTACTCCCGCTGATCGCCGTCGGGTTGGTCATCGCGCTGGCCATCACCCCGGCGCTCAACGCCCTGGCCCTCGGTGACGAGACCGCGCAGGCCCTGGGCGTGCCGGTGGCCAGGATCCGGGTCGCCGGCGGCCTCTCCGTGGTGCTGCTCGCGGGCTCCGCCGTCGCGGTGGCGGGACCGGTCGCCTTCATCGGGCTGGCCGCCCCGCACCTGGTGCGGCTGGTGTTCGGCAACGACCACCGGCTGCTGGTCCCCGGCTGTCTGATCGCCGGCCCGCTGCTGCTGCTCGGCGCCGACGTCCTGGGCCGCGTCATGATCGCGCCCTCCGAACTGGAGGTCGGCATCGTCACCGCCTTCCTCGGCGCGCCGCTGCTCGCGGTGCTGGCCCGGAAGGTGGCCCGATGACGCCGCCCGCCCCCACGACCCCGCCCACGCCCGTGACCCCGCCCGCCCCCACGACGACGCAGTCCCTCGTCCCCGCACCCCGGAAGGATGCCAAGGATGCCTCCGCCGCCCCGAAGCGGCGGCCCTCCCGCGGGCGCCGGACCGCGCTGTTGAGCGTCTGCGCCGTGGCGGCGATCCTCGTACTGGCCACCACCGCGCTCACCACCGGGCAGATCCTGATGCCCCCGCTCACCGCGCTGCGCGCCCTGATCGGCCTCGGCGACTCCGGCGACGTGCTGGTGGTCCAGGAGTTCCGGGCGCCCCGGATGGCGGCGGCGATCGTCGCCGGCGCGGGCCTCGCCGTCGCCGGCGGGCTGCTGCAGCGGCTGTTCCGCAACCCGCTCGCCTCCCCCGACGTCATGGGCGTGACCGGCGGCGCCTCCCTCGGCGCCGTCTCGCTGCTCGCCACCGGCGCCTCGCAGACCCTCATCCCGCTGGCCGCCCTCGGCGGCGGGCTGCTCGCCGCCGTCCTGCTCGGCGCGTTCGCCTGGCGCTCGGGGCTCGGCGTCACCCGTCTCGTCCTGGTGGGGCTGGCCGTTCAGGCGGGCCTGGCCGCCGCCGTCAACCTGATGGTGGTGCGCTTCCCCGCCGAACTCGCCAACTCCGCGCTGCAGTGGACGACGGGGTCGCTCTACGGGCGGACCTGGACCGAGGTGTCCGCCGCCGGCGGCGCCGTGGCCGCCGCGATGGCCGCCGCGTTCGTCCTCCACCGGCGCCTCGCCGTCCTCGACCTGGGCGACGACTCCGCGGGCGGGCTCGGCCTGGCGCCGTCCGCCGCACGCCTCCAACTGCTGCTCACCGCCATCGTGCTGGCCTCGCTGGCCGCGGCGCTCACCGGCCCGGTCGCGTTCGTCGCACTCGCCGTACCGCACGTGGTCCGTTTCCTCGCCGGGCCGCCGACCGCCGGAACGCTCGCGCTGTCGGCCCTCACCGGCGCCGTCCTGCTGCTCGGCTCCGACCTGGTCGTCCAGCATCTGCTGCCGGTGCACGGACTGCCCGTCGGCGTGGTCACCGCGACCCTCGGCGCCCCCTGGCTACTCGTCCTGATGATTCGTCAGAGCAGGCCCACACACCGGAGTTTCGGATGACCGCCCGCGCCGACCGGCCGAACCGCACCAACCAGCTCTCCACCCACGGCCTGGACCTGCGCTACGGCGACCGTCTGGTGATCGGCGGCCTGGACCTCGTCCTGCCCGGCGGCGCCGTCACCGCCATCGTCGGCCCCAACGCCTGCGGGAAGTCGACGCTGCTGCGCGGGCTGTCCCGGCTGCTCTCCCCCGCCGCCGGCACTGTGGCCCTGGACGGCGCGGACATCCACCGGATGCCCGCCCGTTCGCTGGCCCGCCGGATGGGGCTGCTGCCGCAGCAGCCGGTCACCCCCGAGGCGATCACCGTCGAGGCGCTGGTCCGGCTCGGCCGCTACCCGCACCAGCGGCTGCTCAGCCCCTGGTCGGCCACCGACCAGGCCGCCGTCGACGAGGCACTGGAGCGCACCGGCACCACGGAACTGCGCGACCAGCACGTGGACCAGCTCTCCGGCGGTCAGCGGCAGCGCGCCTGGATCGCGCTGGCCCTCGCCCAGGACACCGAGCTGCTGCTCCTCGACGAGCCCACCACCTTCCTCGACCTGCGGCACCAACTCGACGTCCTCGACCTGGTGTCGGACCTGCACACCGAGTCCGGGCGCACCGTCGTCATGGTGCTGCACGACCTCGGCCAGGCCGCCCGGTACGCCGACCATCTCGTCGTCCTCCAGGAGGGCCGGCCGGCCGCGGCCGGGCCGCCCTCCGAGGTGCTCGACGCGGCGCTGGTGAAGGCCGTGTTCGACGTGGACTGCCAGGTCATCCCCGACCCCGAGACCGGCACCCCGCTCGTCGTGCCCCGCGGCCGCGCCAGACGGCACGCCACCGCCGTCGCCGGCTGAGCCCCGACCTTTCCCTTCCCCCGTCCCCCTCTCCTGTCCAGTCGCAAGGAACCCCCACCCTCATGAACACCAGAGCCCCGCTCCACCGCCGTCTCGTCCGGCTGATCGCCGCGCCCGTCGCCCTCGTCATCGGCGTGGGAGCGCTCGCCGCCTGCGGCAGCGGGACCGCGGCCAAGGACGACAAGGCGAACGCCGCGGCCACCGCCGACGGTTTCCCGCGCACCATCACGCACGCCATGGGCAGCACCACGATTCCCGCGAAGCCGCAGCGCGTGGTCGTGCTCGACACCGGCGAGCTGGACGACGTGACGATGCTCGGCATCACCCCGGTCGGCGCGGTCGCACCGCACCTCAAGTCCGAGGGCGGCTTCCCGGCGTACCTGCAGGGCAGGACCGAGGGCACCAAGGATGTCGGCCCGTCCGCGGAGCCCGACCTCGAGCTGATCGCGTCCCTCAAGCCGGACCTGATCCTGTCCTCGAAGGTCCGCCACGAGAAGGTCTACGACAAGCTCAAGGCCATCGCGCCGACCGTCTTCACCGCGACCACCGGCTTCCCCTGGAAGGAGAACCTGGCCGTCCACGCCAAGGCTCTCGGCCTGGAGAAGGAAGCCGCTACCGCGCTGAAGTCCTACGAGGACCGCGCCAAGAAGCTCGGTGCGGCCATCAAGTCCAGGAACGGCGGCAAGGAGCCGACCGCCTCGGTCGTCCGCTTCGTCGCCGGCCCGACCCGGCTCTACCAGCTGGACTCGTTCAGCGGCGTCGTGCTGAGCGACATCGGCCTGGGCCGCCCGGCCTCGCAGAACGTCCACAGCGCGATGCTGGAGGTCGGCCCCGAGCAGATCGACAAGGCCGACGCGGACCTGGTCTTCGTCACCGTCTCCGACGACCCGGCCAAGACGCGGCAGAGCGTCGTCGAGTCCAACCCGGTCTGGAAGGACCTGGGCGCGGTCAGGAACCACAAGGTCGTCAACGTGACCGACGAGACGTGGATGTCCGGCATCGGCGTCCAGGCCGCGCTCAGCATGCTCGGCGACGTGGCCAAGGCCGCGGGCGTCGACCTGCCGGAGTAACGCTTCCCGTGTGAGAGGGGCGGGCCTCCCCCGGCCCGCCCCCTCCCCACCACACGTTCCCAGAACAGGACTCTCAGCCATGCGGCTGTATCTGCTCGCGCTCAACCCCACGGACTCCGTCACCGAGGGTTTCCTGCCGGCCGCCTCCCGGCTCGGCCTGGACGTCACCGTCCTCACCGACTCCCCCGCCGCCCACCAGGAGCTGTACGGCACCCAGGTGGACGTCGAGGAGTGCGACGTACGCGACTTCCGTGCCGTCATCACCCGGATCGCCACCGGCCGCACCCCCCACGCCGTCTTCACCAACAGCGACCACCTGCAGACCCAGACCGCGCTCGCCGCCGAGTACTTCGGTCTGCCCGCCAAGCCCTGGCAGGCCGCCCTGCGCACCAAGGACAAGGCGCAGATGCGCCGCCACCTGGCCGCCACCGGCGCCGACACCGTGTGGTCCGCCGAACTCGCGGCCGGCGCGGACCCCGCCTCGCTGCTCGGCCTGCCGGTCCCCTACCCGTGCGTGGTGAAACCGCGCGAGGGCGTGGCCAGCGAGGACGTGGTCCTCGTCGGCGGCCCCGAGGAACTGGTGCTGCGCTGCAAGGAGATCCAGGCCCGCCGCCCGCAGGCGGCGCTCGTGGCCGAGGAGTACCTCACCGGCGAGCTGTACACGCTGGAGACACTCGGTGACGGCCGGACCCGGCACGTGCTGGGCGGATTCCACACCGGGCTCTCGCCGCTCCCCTACTTCATCGAGGAACGGCTCACCTTCGTTCCCGAGCACCCCGCCGCGGTCGTCGAGCAGATCCTCGCGCAACTGGACGCCCTCGGCGTCGGGTTCGGCGCCTGTCACACCGAGTTCGTGGTCCAGGACGGCCGGGCGCGCATCATCGAGGTGAACTACCGGGCCATCGGCGACCAGTGCGATCTGCTGCTCGCCGGGCTGCTCGACATCCCCCTCTTCGAGCACATCCTCCGCGTCCACCTGGGCGAACCGCTCCCCGCCGACCTCGGCGCCCGCGGCGGCGGCCGCGCCCGGCTGGAGTACCCGTGCGCGGACCGGGCGGGCACCCTGACCGCCGCGCCCGAGGCCACCGAGCGCACGGTGGACGGTGTCCGGCTGGTCTACCGCCCGCTGCGCGCGACCGGTGAACGGCACGAACTGCACCACACCAACCGGGACCTCCTCGGCATCGTGCGCGCCACCGGAACCGACCAGGAGGCGGTGGACCGCGTCGTGACGGACTTCCTCCGGGCGCAGCGCTGGGAGATCACCCCATGACGGGCACCCGTACGACCGATGCCGGTGTGGACGCGGAACTGATGCTGCGCGTGCTCAGCGCGCTGCTGCGCGAGGACGTCGTCGGGCTGCGCACCCGCTCCACCCTCGTCGAGGAGTCCGACGGCCGCTGGCTGCGGCTGCCGTACACCTACGGCGGTGACGGGGCCGGCGGGTTCGGGAAAGCGCTGCTGCTCCCGGTGACCGACGACGGCTTCCAGAGCGAGTACGCCGCCCGGCTGCCGCTGCTGCGGCGCGCCTCGGACGGCCGCGAACTCACCGGCGCCGACGCCGTGCTGCGGGCACTGCGCGCCCTGGCGGACCCCGTCGACCAGGCCGGCTTCGACGCGTTCGCCGAGGAGTGCCGGCAGACCGCGGCGACCCTGCGGCTGCACGACCGGGTGCGCGCGGAGGTGACCGGCCGGCTCGCCGAGCGCTACGGCTCCGACACCGCGTACTGGACGTACGCCCGCAGCCTGGGCTTCGACGCGCTGGCCGCCTTCCACGACCACCCGGTGTATCCGACATCGCGCGGCCGCAGCGGCCTCGGCGAGTCCGACCTGCGCGCCTATGCGCCGGAGTTCCACGAGGACGTCGCACCGCGCTGGCTCGTCCTGCCCCGTGATGCCGTGACGGAGTCCGGCGGCGGCCCCGCCGAGACGTACGCCTATCTGTGGCCGACACCCGCCTCCCTCGGCATGCCGGAGCTGCGCGACACCCACACCGTGCTCCCGGTGCACCCGCTGACCGTCGGGACGCCGCTGGACGAGGCGCTGCGCGCCACCGGTCTGGAAGGGCGCGCGTTCCTCGCCGAACAGGCGCCGCTGTCCCTCGTCCCCACCCTGTCCATGCGCACGCTCGCGGACCGTACGTATCCGCTGCTGCATCTGAAGCTGCCGCTGGCCACCGCGACCCTGGGGCTGCGCAACCGGCGGACCATCAAGCCGGGCACGCTCGCCGACGGGGCCGCCTGCCAGCTGCTGCTGAGCGAGGTGATCGCCCGCGAACCCCGGTTCCAGGACACCGTGCTGCTCGCCGACGAGCGCCGCTACGCGCACGCCGGGCACGAGCTCCTCGCCGTCCTGCTGCGCCGCTATCCGGAGCACCTGCAGAACTCCGTCCTGGTCCCGATAGCCGCGCTGCTCGCCGGCGCCCCGGACGGCCGGCTGGTGATCGACCAGCTCGCCGACCGCTTCTACGACGGCGACCCCATCGCTCTCCTGGACGCCTGCCTGACACTGCTGTTCGACTGGCAGACCACGCTCTTCGGCTACGGGATCGCCCTGGAGTCGCACCAGCAGAACATCTCCCTCGCCCTGGACCAGGACCGCACGACGGGCACCACCCGGCTGCGGCTGGTCCTCAAGGACAACGACGGGCCACGCATCAACACCGCGCGACTGAGCCGGGCACTGGGCGAACTTACGGCCAGGATCGACGAGTTCGACGACGAACGGATCTTCTGCGTCTCCGACGAACCGCTCATCGACCTGTTCACCACCATCACCGTCCACCTGTGCGCGGGCTCGTACGCCTTCGGGCTGGCCGACCACGGCCGGGCGCCGCTGGACGACCTGCTGCGGCTGGTCCGCGACCGGCTCTCCGAGGCGTTCGACCGTCTGGGCGGCGAGCCGGCCGAGCTGCTGCGCGAACGCGTGCTGAACGCCGAGCGGCTCCCGGTCAAGGCGATGGTCAGCGCCGGGACCCTGCTCAGCAAGGAGCGCTCCGGCGCGGCCGACATCAACAAGCACTACACGACCGGCCCCAACTACCTGCTGGTCGGGACTGGTTCGCGGTGAGCGCCGAGGCGGCGACGATTTCCGCCGCTCCGGCTCCCGCCCTGGGGCGCCGCCAGGTGCACGCCGTCGCGGCCTGCTACTTCGTCGCCTCGTTCGCCGCGCTCGGCCTGCCCCCGTACCTGACGTCCATCCTGCCGGAGCTGGGTGACCCGACCGCGCACTGGGCCGGGCTGCTCTACATCGTCCCGACGGTCTTCGGCGGCCTCGCCGCCCCGCTGTGGGGGCGGCTGGCCGACCGCTACGGCCGCAAACGGCTTCTGCTGCGGGCCCAGTTCGGGCTGGCGCTGTCGTTCCTGCTGGCCGGGGCCGCCGACTCGCTGCCCACCTTCACCGCCGCCCTCGTGCTGCAGGGCATCCTCGGCGGCACCTTCGCCGCCACCAACGGCTATCTCGCGGCGGGGCTGGACGGCACCCGGCTGTCCTGGGCCCTGACCCTGATGCAGGGCAGCGCCCGCGCCGCCCTCGTCGCCGCGCCCATCGTGGTCGGCACGCTGTCCCCCTGGCTCTCCCCGCACCGCCAGTACGCGCTGCTCGCGCTGCTCCCGCTGGGCGCCGCGGCGATGCTGCTGGCACTGCCGGAACCGCGCGAGACCGTCGTGGTCATGGAGAAGCCGCGGGCGGAGCAGCAGATGCTCGGAGCTGAGCCGGTCGAGATCGCGGTGGTAGCGCCGCCGGTCACCGCGCAGCGCGGGCTCCTGCGGGAGCTGTACCTCTTCGAGTTCGCGTTCGTCTTCTCGACCGTGATCTCGTTCCCCTACCTCATCGCCCTGCTCGGGGACCGAATATCGGGGATCTCCCCGGTCGTCTCCGGGTCGCTCTTCGCCCTGCCGCACCTGTGTTACCTGCTCTTCGCGGCGCCCGTGCACTCCGCCTTCCGCAACCGCCCCCGGCTCGGTATCGCCCTCGGTTTCACGGCGGTGACCGCGGGTCTCGCGGGGCATGCCGTGGCCGGTTCGCTGATCACGTTCACGGCCGTCCGGCTGCTGCTCGGCGCCGGGCTCACGCTCGGCCTGGTCGGTCTGTCCCTGCTCGCCGCCGACGCGGTGCAAGGCCGCTCGCCGGGAAGGATGTTCGGCTCCCTGGAGTTCGTCTCCAAGGGCGGGGCCGTCGCCGCCGGAGTGGTCGCCGCACTCGGCAACAGCGCCTTCGGACCGACCGCGCCCGTGCTCGCGGGCACCGCCGTCGCTCTGATCACCGTCGCAGCCGCCGTACACGCTCTCTTCTCGCACCCTTGATGGAGCCGTTGATGACGCTTCCCCTGCACCTCGCGCAGCCTTCCGCCGGCCTTTCCGCCAGCGCCCTTTCCGCCAGCGGTCTTCACGCCAGCGGTCTTCCCGACGCCGATGACGTCGTGGCCCACACCCTCCTCAACTGCCTGCTCCGCGAGGTATCGGGACCCGAGCACCAGACCGCGGTCGCGGACGGCCACCTCCTGCTGCGGCTGCCCCGCGCGGACGCGCTGCTGCGTGTCGCGCTGCGTCGCACCTCGCTCATCGGCGCCCACCGGTTCACCGGCCCCGTCGCGGAGCAACACGCGGACGGGTGGAAGGAGTTGGACTGGTACCGACTCGCCGAGTACGTGCACGACGAGCTGTCACTGCGCACCGGGGTGCGCAACGACGAGTTCCTCGACCAGATCGTCTCCAGCCACCGGGGCGTCGCCGCCGCGCTGTCGCTCCCCCGTCCGGTGCCCGGCAGCGACGACGGTCCCGGCGCCCCCGACTACCTGGAGTCCGAGCGGTCCCTGCTGTTCGGTCACCGCTTCCACCCCACCCCCAAGGCGCGCACCGGCGACCCGGCGTCGTGGGCCGCGTACGCCCCGGAGGCGGGCGCGACGTTCCCGCTGCGGCACTTCGCCGTCCGCGAGCACCTGATCGCGGAGGAGCGCAGCGAACCCGGCGCCGCCGACCCGCTGGACCGGCTGCGGCCGGTGCCCGCCGGCTACCGGCTGCTGCCCGCGCACCCGTGGCAGTACGGGCTGCTGCACGACCACCCGGCGCTGCGCGCCGCCCTGGCCTGCGGCGACATCCTCGACCTGGGCACCGGCGACGCGGCCGCGGCACCGACCGCGTCGGTCCGCACGCTGTACGACGGCGACACGTTCCTCAAGTTCAGCCTCAACATCCGGATCACCAACTGCCTGCGGAAGAACGCCGCTTACGAACTGTCCGGCGCGGTCGCGCTCACCCGCCTGCTGGCGCCGGTCCTCGCCGACCTGGCCGGGCGCTTCCCGGACAGCGCCATGCTGCGGGAGCCCGCGTACCGCAGCCTCGCGCTGCCCGGCGCCGACGGGCGCCCGGACATCGGCCTGCTGGAAGGCTTCGGCGTCATCGTCCGCGACGGCCTGGCCGCGCATCTGCGCCCCGGTGTCACCCCGCTGCTGGCGGCCGCCGTCGCCGACGAGTACCCCACCGGCTCCGCGCACATCTCGCGGCTCCTCGACGGGGCGGGCCCACAGGCCGCCCTCGACTGGTGGACGGCGTATCTGCGACTGCTGCTCCCGCCGGTGCTCGCCGCCTATTTCGACCACGGCGTCGTGCTGGAACCGCATCTGCAGAACGTGCTGATCGGGGTGGACGGCGACGGCTTCCCGGTCCAGGTGCTCTTCCGCGATCTGGAGGGCACCAAGCTCCTCCCCGAGCACCATGCCGCCACCCTCGCCGCGCTGCCCGCCGATGTCGCGGCCCCCATGACGTACGACGCGGAACGCGGCTGGGACCGCGTCATCTACTGCCTGCTCGTCAACCACGTCGCCGAACTGCTCGCGGCCCTCGCCGATCTGCACCCGCAGTCCGAGACGGCGCTGTGGGCGCGGGTGCACGGCGTGCTGCGCGAGTACGCGGACGACCACGGCTGCCCGCCCCGGCTCAGCGCCCTGCTCGCCGGGGTCCCGCTGCCCGCCAAGGCCAACCTCCTGACGCGCTGGGAGCGCAAGGCGGACCGCGAGGCCGGCTACGTACGGCTGCCGTCTCCGCTGGCCGAGGACGTGCTGTCGGGGGCGTCGGCGCCGGGCGCGGCGGGCTGCGGAACCGGCGGCGACGACAGCGACCGGACCGAGCCCTGGAGCACCCGATGACCCCGAACTCCTCCGCCGGCCCGGCGCTGCTGACCGACGCGGTCCGCGACCGGGCCACGTACCTCGCCGCCGACGACCTGCCCGCCTACCTCTACGACCTGGCGGAGCTGCGCGCCCACGCCGCCGCCGTACGGGCCGCGCTCCCCGAGCGCGTCGAGCTCTACTACGCCGCCAAGGCCAACCCCGAGCCGGAGATCCTGACCGCGCTCGCCCCGTACGTCGACGGTTTCGAGGTCTCCTCCGGCGGCGAACTGACCCATGTCCGCAAGGCCGTCCCGGACCGCCCGCTGGCCTTCGGCGGGCCCGGCAAGACCCCGGCCGAGATCGCGGCGGCGCTGGAGCTGGGCGTGGAACGCTTCCACGTGGAGAGCGAGTACGAGCTGCGCATGCTCGGCCACCTCGCCGCGCGGCCGGCCCCCGGCCGGACCGTTCCCGTCCTGCTGCGCTTCAACCTGCCGGTGCCGGGCGCGGCGCTGGAAGGCAGTTCACTGGCGATGGGCGGCTGCCCGACCCCGTTCGGCCTCGACCCCGCACAGGCCGACAGCGCCGTCCGGCTGCTCACCGACGGCAGCCACCCCCAACTGGAGCTGCGCGGCATCCACGCCCACCTCGCCAGCGGCCTCGACGCGACGGCGCAGCTCGCCGTGGCCGCCGAGGTGGTGGCGTTCGCGGTGGGCCTGGCCGCCCGGCACGGCATCGCGCTGCCCGAGGTGAACGTCGGCGGTGGCATGACCGTGGACTACGCCGATCCCGGCGCCCGCTTCGACTGGACCGCCTACGGCGAAGGCCTCGCGCGCCTCATCGCCGCCCACCCCGGCCTGCTGCTGCGTATCGAGCCGGGCCGCGCCCTCAGCGCCTACTGCGGCTGGTACGCCACCGAGGCGCTGGACGTGAAGCCCAGCCACGGTGAGGAGTTCGCCGTGCTGCGCGGCGGCACCCACCATCTGCGCACCCCGGCGACGAAGGGCCACGACCAGCCCTGCGAGGTCCTGCCCGTCGGCCACTGGCCGCACCCCTGGCCGCGCCCCGCCGCCGGACAGGACCACGTCACCCTCACCGGCCAGCTCTGCACCCCGAAGGACGTCCTCGCCCGCCGGGTTCCGGCGCCCGGCCTGCGGGCCGGGGACCGCGTAGTGTTCGCGCTGGCCGGGGCGTACGCGTGGAACATCTCCCACCACGACTTCCTGATGCATCCCCGGCCGGGCTTCCACTTCCTGGGCAGTGCTTGAATCGGCCCATGACCGATCATGAAGTGCTCCGGGTGTTCATCGGCCCCGACGGCCGGGGCGGCAACCTCCTGGGCGTGGTGTCGGCCGACTCCTCCGACCCGGCCGCCCGCCAGGCGATCGCCGCCGAACTCGGCTACAGCGAGACGGTGTTCATCGACGACGCGGAGCGCGGCGACGTTCGGATCTTCACCCCCAGCGTGGAACTCCCCTTCGCCGGCCACCCCCTCACCGGCACCGCCTGGCTCCTGAAGTCGTCCCTCCTGCGCCCGCCGGCCGGCGACGTCCCCGCCTGGACGGAGGGCGACTTCACCTGGATCCGCGGCCGCGCCGCCTGGGCCCCCGGCCGCCGCACCGAGCAGTACCCGACGGTCGCCGAGGTCGACGCCCTGCCCTCCCCGCCACCGGGCGAGGGCTGGCTCTACGCCTGGGCCTGGGCCGACGAAGCGGCGGGCCGCGTCCGCGCCCGCGGCTTCCCCCGCCGCGGCGACGCGATCACCGAGGACGAGGCGACCGGCGCCTCCGCGATCGTCCTCGCCGCCCAACTCGCCCGCCCCCTCGACATCCGCCAGGGCACCGCCTCCCAGATCCTGACCCGCCCGGGCCCGGACGGCACGATCGACGTGGGCGGCCGGGTGGCAGCCGTGCGCTGAAGGCGCGCGAGGGGCCGGTGATCCAGGGGTGGGCCGGACCGCGGCTGAGTAGGGTCTGCCGGATGACTCTTTCTCATGACGTGGCCGGAGACGGCCCGGCCGTGGTGCTGTTGCATTCCGGGGTGTGCGACCGGCGGATGTGGGACGCGCAGTGGACGGACCTGGTCGACGCCGGGTACCGGCCGGTGCGGTGCGACTTCCGGGGGTTCGGCCGCAGTCCCGTGCCGGACCGGCCGTACAGCAACGCCGACGACGTGCTGGACCTCCTCGACACCCTCGGCATCGAGCGGGCCGCGCTGGTGGCGTCCTCCTCCGGCGGCCGGGTCGCTCTGGAGATCGCGGCGCGCCGGCCGGAGCGGGTGAGCGCCCTGGCGCTGCTCTGTTCCGCGCTTCCCGGACATGAGGTCAGCGCCGGGCTGCGCGCGATCGGCGCGCGGGAGGACGAACTGCTGGAGGCGGGGGACGTCGCCGGGGCGGTGGAGCTGATGGTCGACACCTGGGTGGGTCCTGCGGGCGGGCCGGACGTCCGGGAGGCGGTGCGCGGGATGCAGCGGCGCGCCTTCGACGTACAGCTGGCCGCCCTCGAGGAGTTCGAGCCGATCAGGGCCGAGTTCGACCTGGCGGCGGTCACGGCGCCGTGCCTCGCCGTGTCGGGCGCCCATGACGTGACGGACTTCCGGGAGATCGCCGCCGCCCTGCCCGGCCTGCTCGCCGACGCCCGCCACGTCGAACTGCCCTGGGCGGGCCATCTGCCCAGCCTGGAACGGCCTGCCGCCGTCACCGAACTTCTCGTCGGCTTCCTGCGCGGAACGGTACCCGCTGCGGGGCGCTGACCGGCCGCGAGGCCGCACGCGTACGTGCCGTTCTTGTCCTGTCACGCACATGCCTCGTGCATCGGCGGCCCGCTCTCTAAGCTGACCGCCGGGGGATCCGGATTTCGGCCAGCGACACGAGGAGAACCGGTCACATGGGCTGGACTGCGAACGACATCCCCGACCAGACCGGACGCACCGCCGTGGTGACCGGGGCCAACAGCGGCATCGGGTACTGCGCCGCGAAGGAACTGGCGCGGCGCGGGGCGCTGGTCGTCCTGGCGTGCCGCAGCGAGGAGCGCGGGCAGGCGGCGGCGGACCGGTTGGTGGCCGAGGTCCCGGAGGCGCGGGCCGTGTTCCAACGGCTGGACCTGGGGGACCTGGGGTCGGTGCGGGCCTTCGCGGAGGAGTTCGCGGGCGACCGGCTGGATCTGCTGGTGAACAACGCGGGGGTGATGGCCCTGCCGTACACGCAGACCGCCGACGGGTTCGAGACGCAGTTCGGCGTCAACCACCTCGGTCACTTCGCCCTGACCGGCCTGCTGCTGCCGAAGCTGCTCGCGACACCCGGGGCCCGGGTCGTCAGCGTCTCCAGCGGGATGCACGCGATCGCCAACGTGGATCTCGGCGACCTGAACAGCGAGCGCCGCTACCGCCGCTGGATCGCGTACGGCCGCTCCAAGAGCGCCAATCTGCTGTTCATCCACGAGTTGGCGCGGCAGTTGGGGACGACGGGCGCGGACATCGTGGCCGCCGCCGCGCACCCCGGCTACGCCGAAACGAATCTCCAGACGGCGGGCGCCAAACTGGAGGGCCGCAGGCGCGCCGAGCGCGTCATCGGGATCGGCAACCGGATCATCGGCCAGTCGGCCGCGGCGGGCGCGCTGCCGACGCTCTACGCGGCCACCGCACCGGACGTGGCCCCCGATTCGTTCACCGGCCCCCGCCTGCAGGGCTGGCGCGGCGCGCCCAGCCGCTCCTGGCGCGCCTCCTGGACGAAGGACGACCGCGCGGGCGAGATGCTGTGGACGGCGTCCGAGCAGCTGACGGGTGTGACGTACAAGTTCTGAGGCCCGGGATCGGACGCGCCGGGGGAACGCGTACCGCTGCGCGCGGGTGCTACCCGCCGTAGAGCTCCTCCAGCACCCGCGCCACCCCGTCCTCATCGTTCGTGGCGGCCCGCAGCGGCGCCGCGGCCAGGACGTCCGGGTGCGCGTTGCTCATCGCGTAGCCGGCTCCTGCCCAGGTCAGGGTGGACAGGTCGTTCGGCATGTCGCCGAAGGAGACCACCTCGGAGGCGCCGATCCCGCGGGCCGCGCACCACAGGGCGAGCGTGCCGGCCTTGGTGACACCGGGCGAGCTGATCTCCAGCATGCCGGAGCCGCCGGAGTGCGTGACCTCGACGCCGGTGAGCGCCGCGTCGTGCGCCGCGGTCATCATCCGGTCCGCGTGGTGCCGCGACGAGTGCACGAGGAGCTTGACGATGTCCTCGTCCGACTCCCACAGCTCGGCGGCGGTCTCCACGATCACCTCCTGGAAGTCCTTCTTCCCGAAGTCCCGCTCGCTGATGAGGCGGTGGCCGGTCTCCAGGGCGAGCGTCGAGCCGGGCAGCACCGCGACGAGCGCCTCCGCCGCCTTGCGCGCGACGGGGTTCGGCATCAGCCGTGCGTCGAGGAACTGCCGGCCGGGGACGTCGTAGACGATCGCGCCGTTGCAGCAGATCGCGGTCCCCTCGTGCCCGGCGCCCTCGGCGATGCCGTCCACGTAACGCGGCGGCCGCGCCGTCACGAAGACGACCTCGGCGCCCGCGGCCGCCACCGACCGCAGCGCCCGCCGGGTCCGCTCCGAGACCGTTCCGTCGCTGCGCAGCAGCGTGCCGTCGAGGTCGGTGGCCACCAGCCGGGGAGGGGTTCGGGAGGGAGAAGCAGTCATGTTCGGATCATGGCAGATACGCCGGAAAAGGGTGGAGACGAAAGGTGGAGGCAGGGCGGCGTGGGGTGAAACGACGGGGGGCGACGAGGGAGAACGGGCTCCTGGGACCACGGGAAGGGTGCGCCCCGTACAACTTCCCATGGCCATCAGGTGTCTTGCAGTGAACACATGGCCATTTCGGCTCTGTGGCTCACGGGGCGAAGGGGACACCGATGGGACGGCACACAAGGGCGATTCTGGCCGGATTGGGACTCGCGGGGCTGCTGCTGGCGGCCGGTCCGGCGGCCGAGGCGCAGGCGGATGCCGGCCCGGTGGACGCCGACGTCCAGATGCAGTTCCTCCACCCGCAGGTGGCTCCCGGCCGGCAGTTCCACTTCTATCTCCTCACGCACCTGAAGTCGGGCACACTGAGCACGTTCCGCGGCTTGGTGCACCTGCCGGAGGGCATGACGTACGTTCCCGTGGTGGAACGTACGTGCGAGCCCACGTCGGCGAACAAGCGGGAGATCGCCTGTCGCCCTGATAGCCAGAGTCTGACCGTCCAGGTCGCGGACGATGTACCGGTCGGCACCAGGCTGACGATCACGGCGACGGCCGACATCGGCGACGCGGTCGACACGCATCCGGAGGACAACACCGCTCGACAGGAGGTGCTGGTCAAGCCGGGCGCGGACTGGAGCGTCAAGTGGACCGGCCCCACCACCCCGGTGCAGCCCGGCAGCACACCGGTGACCACACGGCTGGTCGTCACCAATCACGGCCAGGAGGCCGACCTCCCGTTCATCCTCACCAGCGGCCCGGGCGACTACCCGAGGCAGATGGAGTACTACGGGAAGTGGGACAAGACCTGCGGCATCGCCACCGAGGGAAACGGCCTGTTGTGCCGACCCACCACACCGGTGCCGCCCGGCGGAACGATCACCTACACCTTCCGCTTCAAGGTCTACCCCGCGGCACTCGGTAAGGAGCAGCGCCGGGAGGCCCGCGTCAGCTCCGAATTCCCGGCGACGGAGCCGGACATCAACGACAACACGACCACGCTGGTGGTCAAGGTCGCCGACAAGGCGGCGCAGCCGACCGGCAAGCCCACGTCCCCGGCCACCGGCGGCGCCAAGCCCACCTCGGCACCCACCACGGCGCCCGGCGACCATCTCGCGGACACCGGAGGGGCCGGCACCGGGTCCGCGCTCACCGCGGCCGGAGCAGCCGCCGCGGTCGGCGGCGGCCTCCTGCTGACCTCTCGCCGTCGGCGCCGCAGCCACTGACCCCAGGGGAAAAAGGTGGGGGCGGCGTCTCCGCACGAGACGCCGCCCCCGGTGAGGGTGGAGATGGTTCTACGGGGTCACCGGCTGTCGTTGCCGGACGGGTCCGCCGCCGCGCGGCCCGCTTCGAGGCGGGCCACCGGGATGCGGAACGGGGAGCAGGAGACGTAGTCGAGTCCGACCTCGTGGAAGAAGTGGACGGACTCGGGGTCGCCGCCGTGCTCGCCGCAGACGCCGAGCTTGAGGCCGGGGCGCGCCGCGCGGCCGGCTTCGCAGGCGGAGCGGATGAGGGCGCCGACACCGTCCCGGTCGATGGTCTCGAACGGGGAGACGCCGAAGATGCCCTTCTCCAGGTACGCGGTGAAGAACGAGGCCTCCACGTCGTCGCGGGAGAAGCCCCACACCGTCTGGGTCAGGTCGTTCGTGCCGAAGGAGAAGAACTCCGCGGCCTCGGCGATCTGGCCCGCGGTCAGCGCGGCGCGCGGCAGTTCGATCATCGTGCCGAGCGTCAGCTTGAGGTTTATGCCGGTGGCGGCCTCCACCTCGGCGATGACCTTCTCGGCCTCCTCGCGGACGATCTCCAGCTCCTGGACGGTGCCCACGAGCGGAATCATGATCTCCGGACGCGGATCGCCCTTCATGTTCTTGCGGTGCGCGGCCGCTTCGGCGATCGCCCGTACCTGCATCGAGAACAGACCGGGGATGACGAGGCCGAGCCGGACACCGCGCAGGCCGAGCATCGGGTTCTGCTCGTGGAGCTTGTGGACGGCCTGCAGCAGGCGCAGATCGTTCTCGTTGGCGTCCTTGCGGGACTCCGCGAGCGCCACCCGCACCGACAGCTCGGTGATGTCGGGCAGGAACTCGTGCAGCGGCGGGTCGAGGAGGCGCACCGTCACCGGCAGGCCGTCCATCGCCTCGAAGAGCTCGATGAAGTCGGCCTTCTGCAGCGGCAGCAAGGCACCCAGTGCCTCGTCGCGCTCGCTGTCGGTGTCGGCGAGGATCAGCCGCTCGACCAGCTCGCGCCGCTCGCCGAGGAACATGTGCTCGGTACGGCACAGGCCGATGCCCTGGGCGCCGAAGCGCCGCGCGCGGTTGGCGTCCTCGGCGTTGTCGGCGTTGGCCCGTACCCGCAGCCGGCGGACCCGGTCGGCGTAGGCCATGATCCGGTGCACGGCCTGGACGAGTTCGTCGGCGTCGTCGGCGCCCGCGTGCATCCGGCCCTCGAAGTACTCGACGACCGGGGACGGGACGACCGGCACCTCACCGAGGTAGACCTTGCCGGAGGAGCCGTCGATGGAGACGACGTCGCCCTCCTCGATGACGATCCCGCCCGGCGCGGTCATCCGGCGCCGCTTGGTGTCGACCTCCAGCTCCTCGGCGCCGCACACACAGGTCTTGCCCATGCCGCGGGCGACGACGGCGGCGTGCGAGGTCTTGCCGCCGCGTGAGGTCAGGATCCCCTCGGCGGCGATCATGCCGTTGAGGTCGTCCGGGTTGGTCTCGCGGCGGATCAGGATGACCTTCTCGCCGGACCGCGACCACTTGACGGCGGTGTACGAGTCGAAGACGGCCTTGCCGACGGCCGCGCCGGGCGAGGCGGCGATGCCCCAGCCGAGCCGCGTGACCTTCGAGTCCTCCTCGAAGCGCGGGAACATCAGCTGCGCGAGCTGCGCTCCGTTGACCCGCTGCAGCGCCTCGGCCTCGTCGATCAGGCCCTGGTCGACGAGCTGGGTGGCGATCCGGAAGGCGGCCGCCGCCGTGCGCTTGCCGACGCGGGTCTGCAGCATCCACAGATGGCCGCGCTCGATGGTGAACTCGATGTCGCACAGGTCCTTGTAGTGCGTTTCGAGCGTCGTCATGATCTGCATGAGCTGGTCGTACGACGCCTTGTCGAGGCCTTCGAGATCGGCGAGCGGCACGGTGTTGCGGATACCCGCGACGACGTCCTCGCCCTGCGCGTTCTGCAGGTAGTCGCCGTAGACGCCCTGGTGGCCGGTAGCCGGGTCACGGGTGAAGGCGACGCCGGTGCCCGAGTCGGGGCCGAGGTTGCCGAAGACCATGGAGCAGATGTTGACGGCCGTGCCGAGGTCGCCGGGGATGCGCTCCTGGCGGCGGTAGAGCTTGGCGCGGTCGGTGTTCCACGAGTCGAAGACCGCGCGCACGGCGAGGTCCATCTGCTCACGCGGCTCCTGCGGGAACTCGCGGCCCGTCTCCTTGAGCACGATGCCCTTGAACTCCTCCACGAGCTGCTGGAGGTCGGCCGCGTCGAGCCCGAGGTCGCTCTCGGCGCCCTTGGCGCGCTTGATCTCCTCGAGGGCCTCCTCGAAGAGCTCGCCGTCCACGCCCATGACGGTCTTGCCGAACATCTGCAGCAGCCGGCGGTAGGAGTCCCACGCGAAGCGCTCGTCCCCGGCCTGGGCGGCGAGCCCGGCCACCGAGGCGTCGGACATGCCGATGTTCAGGACGGTGTCCATCATGCCGGGCATGGAGAACTTGGCCCCGGACCGCACGGACACCAGCAGCGGGTTGTCCGGCTGCCCGAGCTTCTTGCCCATCTTCTGCTCGAGGGCGTCGAGGTGCGCACTCACCTCGTCGCGGAGCTCCGCCGGTTCGTGGCCGGAGTCCAGGTAGACCTTGCACGCCTCGGTCGTGATGACGAAGCCCGGAGGGACGGGCAGACCGAGGTTGGTCATCTCGGCGAGGTTCGCACCTTTTCCGCCGAGCAGGTCCTTGAGTTCCTTGTTGCCCTCAGTGAAGTCGTAGACGAACTTCTGCGATACCTGTTCCGACACGGGACTCGACTCCTCGTGAGGTCCCCCCGGACAGGGTCTGGGGGAGGGATGCCCTGACGGCGGGGAGCGTACCCATTCCCAAGGCTTTGCAGCACGTCCATCACCACATCAGACGGCCGTAACCACCCGTCTGCCACTAGATCGAAAGTAACGCGCCCCGGTGATCCACACCGGATTCCGTTCACTTGTCGAATCGACGACCGCGCAGCGTGGTGCGATCACCCATCAGAGATCACCCTGCGTGAGAAATCGTTGATCAAGTGGAGAAGCCGGGATGGCACTGAGTGCCATCCTTTGGAGAGATGCAGTCATGCCTCTGCGCTCATTTGAGCGCAACCCCCATCAAACGTGGCGTGAATCACGCGGTCCCGGAGGCCCCGCTGGACGCCCCATCTCACCTTTCGGACGCCCGAGGACGGCGAGGACGTCCGGCGAGGACGTCAGCCGCCCGACGTGTCCAGTTCGGCTTCCGGGCTGACGGCGGCGCAGTCGTACGGGTCGTTCAGCCAGCCGTCCGGGAGGACGACGCGGTTGTTGCCCGCGGTGCGGCCGCGCGGGCCCTCGGCGCTCTCGGGCCAGGGCTGGTCGAGGTCCACGGCGGCCAGGTGCTCGTCCAGCTCGGCGAGGGAGGAAGAGACGGCGAGGCTGCGGCGCAGCTGGGAGCCGACCGAGAAGCCCTTGGTGTACCAGGCGACGTGCTTGCGGAAGTCGATCACTCCGCGCTCCTCGTCGCCGATCCACTCGCCGAGCAGCTCGGCGTGCCGCCGCATGACGACGGCGACCTCCTTGAAGGTCGGCCGGGCCTGGGCGTCCCCGCCCTCCATGGCGCTGACCAGGTCGCCGAAGATCCAGGGGCGGCCGAGGCAGCCGCGGCCGACCACGACGCCGTCGGCGCCGGTCTCGCGCATCATGCGCAGCGCGTCGTCGGCGCGCCAGATGTCGCCGTTGCCGAGCACCGGGATCTCCGGGACGTGCTCCTTGAGGCGGGCGATGGCGTCCCAGTCGGCGGTGCCGCCGTAGTGCTGTGCGGCGGTGCGGCCGTGCAGGGCGACCGCGGTGACGCCCTCCTCGACCGCGATCCGGCCCGCGTCGAGGTACGTCAGGTGGTCGTCGTCGATGCCCTTGCGCATCTTGATGGTGACCGGCAGGTCGCCCGCGTTGCCGACCGCCTCGCGCAGGATGGAGCGCAGCAGGTTCCGCTTGTACGGGAGGGCCGAGCCGCCGCCCTTGCGGGTCACCTTGGGGACCGGGCAGCCGAAGTTGAGGTCGATGTGGTCGGCCAGGCCCTCGTCCGCGATCATGCGGACGGCCTTGCCGACGGTCACCGGGTCGACGCCGTAGAGCTGGATGGAGCGCGGCTTCTCGGTCGCGTCGAAGCGGATCAGCCGCAGCGTCTTGGAGTCCCGCTCGACGAGGGCGCGGGTGGTGATCATCTCGCTGACGAACAACCCCTTGCCGCCGGAGAACTCACGGCACAGCGTGCGGAAGGGCGCGTTGGTGATGCCGGCCATGGGGGCGAGCACCACGGGCGGCGACACCGTGTGCGGGCCGATCTGAAGTGGCATGGTGGCGTCAGCGGTCATGGCCCCATTGTCGCGTACGCCGGACGGGGATTTCGATGTACCGTTCACGTATATGTGTGCCCTTGGCCACGAGGGCGGAGAACGGCCGATCCCAGGAGGCCCAAGTGCCGGAACTGAGCCCCCGGCGCCGCATGCTCGTGCTGGCGATCTGCTGCATGAGCCTGCTCATGGTCAGCCTCGACAACACCATCCTCAATGTGGCGCTGCCCTCCCTGCAGAAGGAACTGCACGCCTCGGTCTCCGGTCTGCAGTGGACGATCGACGCGTACACGCTGGTGCTGGCCTCGCTGCTGATGCTGGCCGGCTCGACGGCCGACCGGATCGGCCGCCGCCGGGTCTTCCAGACCGGTCTGGTGCTCTTCACCGCGGGCTCGGTGCTCTGCAGCCTGGCGCCCAGCCTCAACTGGCTGGTCGTCTTCCGGATGGTGCAGGCGGTCGGCGGCTCGATGCTCAACCCCGTCGCGATGTCGATCATCACCAACACCTTCACCGACCCCCGGGAGCGCGCCCGCGCGATCGGGGTGTGGGGCGGCGTCGTCGGCGTCAGCATGGCGGCGGGCCCGGTGCTCGGCGGACTGCTCGTGCAGACCGTCGGCTGGCGTTCCATCTTCTGGATCAACCTCCCGGTCGGACTGCTCGCGCTGGCCCTGACCGCCCGCTACGTGCCCGAGTCGCGCGCCCCCAAGCCGCGCCGGGTGGACCCGGTCGGCCAGCTGTTCGTCATCGCCCTGCTCGGCTCCCTGACGTACGCGATCATCGAGGCGCCGGACGCGGGCTGGACGTCGGCGCTGATCCTCGGCTGCCTGGCGGTCGCCATCGGCTCGCTCGCCGGGCTGCTCAGCTACGAGCGGCGCCGCGTGGACCCGCTGATCGAGCTCGGCTTCTTCCGTAGCGCGCCCTTCAGCGGCGCGACGGTCATAGCGGTGAGCGCGTTCGCGGCGCTCGGCGGCTTCCTCTTCCTCAACACCCTGTACCTGCAGAACACCCGCGGTCTCTCCGCCCTCGACGCCGGGCTCTACATGCTGCCGATGGCCGTCATGTGCCTGGTCTTCGCCCCGCTGTCCGGGCGGCTGGTCGGCAACCGGGGGCCACGGCTGTCGCTGGTGCTCGCGGGTACGGCGATGACGATCAGCGGTGTGATGTTCGCGGCCCTGGACGCCGAGTCCTCCAACACACTGCTGTTCACCTCGTACGTCCTCTTCGGCATCGGGTTCGGTCTGGTCAACGCGCCGATCACCAACACCGCCGTGTCCGGGATGCCGCGCTCGCAGGCCGGGGTGGCCGCCGCCGTCGCCTCCACCAGCCGCCAGGTCGGGCAGTCGCTCGGGGTCGCCGTGATCGGCGCCGCCATCGCCGCCGGGCTGCACACCACCGCCTGGTGGATCATCGCGGGCTGCGGCGCCGTCGTCCTGCTCCTCGGCACGCTGACCACCGGCCGCTGGGCCGCCGGGACCGCGGAACGGGCCGCGGCGCGGTTCCGGGAACCGGCGCCCCTGACCGTCGGGACCGAAGCGGTCACGAACTCCTGACTACGACCGGCCCGCCGACGCGAGAACGGGCCGCGCGTCACTCGCGGCAGGGCCGCACAGCTCGTACAGCCGCTGCAGCCGGGTACGCGTCACCTCGTCCGCCGGGGTGTACGTCACGAGCCGCGGCCCGGAGCGCGGGCCGAGCCACAGATGGGTGAAGTCGAAGGTGAGCAGCCCGACCTGCGGGTTCAGATAGCGCTTGGAGCGGTTGTCCGGCTGGAGCACCTCATGGCGGTCCCACGCCTCGCAGAACTCCGGTGACGCCTGCTGGAGGCGCTTGAGGAGCGACTTCCAGGCCGGCTCCGCCAGGTGCTCGGCCATCGCCGACCGGAATTTGGCGGCCATCAGCCGGATCACCTCTTCCCGGTCGATCAGCGCCTCGCGCCAGGCCGGGTCGGTGAAGGCGAGCCACATGATGTTGCGGTCCTCGAAGGGCCGCGCGTCCAGATCGTCGACCAGCCGCCCGTAGGTGCGGTTGTACGCGATCACGTCGTGCCGGCTGTTGGCGACGAAGGCGGGCAGCGGTTCCAGCTGCTCCAGCATCAGACGGATCTGGTCCGACATGCCGGGGCAGTCCGCGAAGGGGCTGGGGTCGGCGACCCCGGCGAGGGTGAACAGGTGCACGCGCTCGTTCGGATCGAGCATCAGGGCGCGGGCGATCGCGTCCGCGACCTGCGCGGACACCTGGATGTCCCGGGCCTGCTCCAGCCACGTGTACCAGGTGACGCCGACCGCGGCGAGCCCCGCGACCTCCTCGCGGCGCAGCCCGGGCGTGCGGCGCCGCCGCCCCGCCGGCAGTCCGACCTGCTCGGGAGCGATGCGCTCGCGGCGGCTGCGCAGGAACGAGGCGAGCTCGCGCCGCTTGATGTCGGCGTCCGACTCGTGCTGCGCGGGGGGCGTCGTCGTAGGCATGCTTCCAGCATGCCGGATCGCGGAGCCAGTTGCGTGGTGGTTCTTATACCTGGATAAACGCTCTCTGGTACCACCCTGAAAACCGGCGCATGGTTGCTCACGTGACCCCAATGGAACGTACTCCCGTCCTCCCCTCCCGCGCCCTGGTCCTGCCCCGGGTGACGCGCATCGGCACTCCCCCGGCCACCACGGGCCCCGCCGCTCCGGCCGGTCCTGTACTGACCGCACTCGGCCTGTTCACCGTGCTGCTCGGCGCGGCCCTGCCACTGATCGACTTCTTCATCGTCAACGTCGCGCTGCCGACCATCGACCGCGACCTCGCCGCCGGACCGGCCCTGCTGGAGCTGGTGGTGGCCGGCTACGGCACCGCGTACGCCGTGCTCCTGGTGCTCGGCGGGCGGCTCGGCGACATGTTCGGCCGCCGCCGGCTCTTCCTCGCCGGGATGGCCGCCTTCGGCCTGACCTCGCTGGCCTGCGGCCTCGCGCCGGACGCCTGGACGCTGGTCGGCGCCCGGGTGGCGCAGGGCGCCGCGGCCGCGCTGATGCTCCCCCAGGTGCTCGCCACCATCCAGTCCTCCACCGCAGGACCGCGGCGCGCCCGCGCGCTCAGCCTGTACGGCGCCACGGCCGGCCTGTCGATGGTCGCCGGGCAGATCCTCGGCGGCGTCCTGGTGGCCGCCGACATCGCGGGCACCGGATGGCGCGCGGTGTTCCTGGTGAACGTGCCGGTCGCCCTGATCGGCCTGGTCCTGGCGGCCCGCACCATCCCCGAGACCCGCTCCGAGCGCCCCACCCCGATCGACGTCCCGGGCACCGTCCTGCTGGCCGTCTCCCTGGTGACGCTGCTGGCGCCGCTGACCGAGGGCCGCGCCTCCGGCTGGCCGCTGTGGACCTGGATCTCGCTCGCCGCCTTCCCGTTCGCGGCCTGCGCCTTCTACGCGGTCGAGCGCCGCGCGGACCGGCAGGGCCGCACCCCGCTGGTGCCGCCGAGCCTCTTCCAACTGCCCGGCATCCGGCGCGGACTGCCGCTCGTCGTCCCGTTCTCCATCGGCTTCGGCGGCTTCATGCTGGTGATGGCGGTGGCCCTGCAGCAGGGCCTGGCCTTCGGCCCGGTCGCGGCCGGCATGGCGATGGCGCCGCTCGCCGTCACGTTCTTCGCCGCCTCCCTGATGGGCCCGCGCCTGGTCGCGCGGTACGGCAGCCGGGTGGTCACGGTCGGCGGCCTGATCCAGGCACTCGGCCTCCTCCTCCTGGTCGCCGCGGCCCTGCACGACTGGCGGCACCTGAACGGCCTCTCCCTCGCCCCGGGCATGGCGGTGGCCGGCTTCGGCCAGGGCCTGCAGCTCCCGGTGCTCTTCCGCATCGTCCTCGCGGAGGTGCCCGCCGAGCGCGCGGGCGTCGGCAGCGGCGTCATGGTCACCACCCAGCAGTCCGCCCTCGCCCTCGGCGTGGCGACGCTCGGCACCCTCTTCCTCGCCCTGATCCCGTCGGCCGGCATGCGGAACGCCCTGGTCATCACCCTGCTCGTGCAGCTCGGCGCGATCGCCCTGACGATCCTGCTCAGCCTGCGACTCCCGCGCCATGTCTCCTAAACTGAATGACAAATATTGAAATCTGTCACTCCATATGCCATGCTTCAGTCACCCCCTCGTCCAAGGAGCACCCCGTGCTGAAGCGCACCCTCGGAACCACCGGCCCCTCCGTCTCCGCCCTCGGCCTCGGCGCCATGGGCATGTCGGCCCTCTACGGCGTCAGTGACGACGCCGAGTCGACCGCCACCATCCACGCCGCACTCGACGCCGGCGTCACCCTCATCGACACCGGTGACTTCTACGGCATGGGCCACAACGAACTCCTCATCCGTGACGCCCTGCGCAGCAGCTCCCAGGGCCGCGACCAGGCCGTCATCAGCGTCAAGTTCGGCGCGCTGCGCGACATCGACGGCGGCTGGTCCGGCTACGACGGCCGGCCCGCCGCCGTGAAGAACTTCCTCGCCTACTCGCTCAACCGCCTCGGCACCGACCACATCGACATCTACCGGATCGCCCGCGTCGACCCCGACGTACCGATCGAGGAGACCGTCGGCGCCATCGCCGACCAGGTCCAGGCAGGCCACGTCCGCCACATCGGCCTCTCCGAGGTCGGCGCGGACGCCCTGCGCCGGGCCGCGGCCACCGCTCCGATCTCGGACCTGCAGATCGAGTACTCGCTCTTCTCCCGCGGCATCGAGGCCGACATCCTGCCGACCGCCCGCGAACTGGGCATCGGCGTCACGGCCTACGGCGTCCTCTCCCGAGGACTGCTCAGCGGCCACTGGACCCGCGAGCGCTCCGCCCGGAGCAGCGCCACCGGCGACTTCCGCGGCATGAGCCCGCGCTTCTCCGGCGACAACCTGGACCGCAACCTCGACCTCGTCGAGGCGCTCCGCAAGATCGCCGGGGCCAAGGGCGTCACCGTCGCGCAGGCCGCGATCGGCTGGGTGCTGGCGCAGGGCCCCGACATCGTCCCCCTCGTCGGCGCGCGCCGCCGCGACCGCCTCACCGAGGCGCTCGGCGCCCTCGACGTCACCTTCGACGCGGCCGACCTCGCGGCCATCGAGGCCGCGGTCCCTGCGGGAGCGGCAGCGGGCGCGCGCTACCCGCAGGCACAGATGGCCCACCTCGACAGCGAGAAGTAGCCCTCCCGCCTCCGGCGGTGGTGCGGTGACCTCGGCGCCAGCAGCGCCGTTGCGCCTGCGGCGGGCATCCCCACCCTCCCCCAACCTTCGGCCGGGGGTGCCCCCACCACCGCCGTCACGAATCCACGCCACAGACACCACCCGCACCCCCGCAAGTACGTCGGCCCCTGCCACACCATTGCGCCTGCGGCGGACTTCGGGCGCCGGGCCGGACGGACCTGTTGTGACGTGAGGGGGACGGGGCCGCAGGGGGAGGGGTCCGAAATGCTGCCGTGTATTTGTGAGCCGCCAGGCTCGTAAATATACGATTTCGGACCCCTCCCCCGGAGGGCCCGGTCCCCGCACCCCCCACACTGGGGACGTAGCACCCCGTACCGAAAGGCCCCCCATGCCGCCCCCGCCCCGGACGCTCACCACCGACCGCATCCTCGAAGCCACCGAGGACGTGCTCCGCCGCTACGGCCCCGCCAAGGCCACCGTCGTGGACGTCGCGCGGGCCCTGGGCGTCAGTCACGGGACCGTCTACCGGCACTTCGCCAGCAAGGCCGCCCTCCGCGAGGCCGTCACCCAGCGCTGGCTGGACCAGTCGCACGCCACGCTCGCCGCCATCACCACCGCCCCGCACCCCGCGCCCGAACGGCTGCGCCAGTGGCTGACGGAGCTGTTCGCGGCGAAGCGCCGCAAGGCCGGCGGCGACCCGGAGCTGTTCGCGACGTACCTGGCACTCGCGAGCGAGGCCAGCGCCGTGGTCGCCCAGCACGTCGAGGACCTCGTGGGCCAACTCTCAACCATCGTCAGCGGCGGCCTCGCACGCGGCGAATTCTTCCTCCCCGAGTCCACCGACCCCTCCACCATCGCCCGCGCCATCTGGGACGCCACCGGCCGCTTCCACGACCCGGTGTACGCGGCCGAGTGGTCGCAGCCCGGCATCGATACCGCCTTCGACGCGGTCTGCGACCTCCTGCTGACCGGACTCCGCCCTCAGGACGCTCCCGGAACCTCCGGTACCCCACCCACATAGTCGACATCCACCGACCCCGACCCCGCCGTCGCGTCGATGATCCGCGGCGACGTGCTCTCCTCCAGCCCCGCCGCATACTCCCGCGACCCGCTCCCGCTGCGCCCGACCACCTGGTAGTGGGAACCCGGCGGGACGCCGATCGTCACGGCGCCCGAGCCCACCTTCGCCGTCACCTTGTCCGGGGCCGAGGTGAACGCCAGGTCCAGCGAACCGGAGTTCGCCCCCACGTCCGCCGTCCGGGAGGAGAGCCCGGTGCCCTCGAGCGCGCCCGATCCGGTGCGGGCCCAGATGGTGCCGCCGACGTCGGTCAGGGTCGTGGACCCTGAGGTGCTCGTCAGGTCCAGGCGGCCGGTGGTGCCGCGCACGTCCGTGGATCCCGAGGTGCCCACGACCTGGATCTCGATCTCCGGCGGGACGTCGAACTCCAGCTTCACCGAGCAGTCCAGGCCGGTCAGCGACCACCAGCCGGGGCACTCCGCCTGCACCTTCAGCACGCTGCCGTCCCACACCTTCCTGACCTGCGGCTTCGTCGTCGACCAGATCAGCGTCTGGCGGACCCGCACCTGACCGGCAGGACCGGGCCGCACCGTCACCGACGCGTTGCCCGCGTCCACCTGCAACCGCTGGACCCGCCCTCCCCCGGGCGGGACCTCGAGCGACTCCGTCGGTCCGGGCCGGTGCCCGCCGAAGTACGCCCAGGTCTCCACGGCCATCGGCGACACGATGAACAGCGCGCTGATCACCGCGACCACCAACCAAGCCGCACGATGCTTGCGGGGCTTCCGGGGATTCGAAGGGCTCCCCTCCGGGACCGTCACGCCCCCTCCAGGAACCGCAGCACAGCAAGCACCCGCCGGTGATCCCCGTCCGCCACCGGCAGATCGAGTTTCGCGAAGATGTTGTTGATGTGCTTGGCGACCGCGCTCTCGCTGACCACCAGTTGCTCGGCGATGCCCGCGTTGGAGCGCCCCTCCGCCATCAGCGAGAGCACTTCGCGCTCGCGCGGCGTCAGCCGCTCCAGCGGGTCGGAGTTGCGGCGCAGCAGAAGCTGCGCGACGACCTGCGGGTCGAGCGCGGTGCCGCCGTTCGCGACGCGGCGCAGCGCGTCGATGAACTCCTCGACGTCCGCGACCCGTTGCTTGAGCAGGTAGCCGATACCGCCGCCGTGGGACGACAGCAGGTCGGCCGCGTACCGCTCCTCGACGAACTGGGAGAGCAGCAGGACCGCGGTGTCCGGCCACTGCCGGCGGATCATCAGGGCGGCCCGTACGCCCTCGTCGGTGAAGCCGGGCGGCATCCTGACGTCCACCAGTGCCAGTTGCGGCCGGTGCTCGTCGACGGCCGTCAGCAGGGCCTCGGCGTCGCCCACTTCGGCGGCGACCTCGAAGCCCGCGGTCTCCAGGACCTTGACCAGTCCGATGCGCAACAGGATCGAGTCCTCGGCGATTACAGCCCGCACGGCAACTCCACAGTGATGATGGTCGGGCCCCCGGCGGGGCTGCTGATTCCGATGGATCCGTCGACGGAGCCGACGCGCTGCGCGAGCCCGGCCAGGCCGGTACCGCCCGCCACGTCCGCGCCGCCGATCCCGTCGTCGGTGACGGTCACCCGCAGCACGTCCCCGCGGCACCGCACCTCGACGTCCACCCGCTCCGCGCGGGCGTGCTTGGCGACGTTCGCGAGCGCCTCGGAGACCACGAAGTACGCGACGGCCTCCACGGTGGGCGACGCCCGCCGCTCCATGTCCACCTTCAGATGGACGGGCAGCGGCGCCCGCGCGGCGACACCCGACAGTGCCGCGTCCAGGCCCCGGTCGTCCAGGACGGCCGGATGCAGCCCGCGCACCAGGTTGCTGAGTTCCTCGATGGCTTCCTTCGCCTCGCGGTGCGCCTCGTCGATCACCCGGCGCGCCTCGGGCGGCAGGTCCTTGAGGGTGGCGCGGGCCAGGCCGAGGTTCATCGCGAGGGAGACCAGCCGCTGCTGCGCGCCGTCGTGCAGATCGCGTTCGATCCGGCGGCGTTCGGCGTCCGCGGCGTCCACCACTCCCGCCCGGCTCTCGGCGAGGTCCTCGACGCGGCGCCGCAGTTCCCCGGCCCGGTTGGGCCCCAGCAGCGCGGCGGCGGCCGAGGTGTCGAGCCGGGTGACGGCGGCGGCCAGGAAGGGCGCCACGAGCAGCAGGACGACCCCGGCGGCGGTGACGAGCGTGTACCGCTCGGTCCAGCCGGGCAGCCGGTCCTCGGCCGGCAGCGCCCACACCCAGGAGAAGACCAGCGCGCCGAAGATCCCCGCGACCCAGGAGCAGACGACGAGCACCGCTCCGGCCGCCGCCAGCGGGGCGGCCAGCAGGTGGTAGCCCAACTGCCGCCAGGTCGCCTCCGAGCGCAGCCACCGCCAGGCGCCGCGCGGGGTGTACCAGGGGCTCGCCCGCGGCACCCGGGGGACGGTCAGCCCCAGCAGCGACCAGAACCGGCTGCGCTGCAGCATCGTCAGCGGGCCGCACACCAGGGGCAGCGCGGGCAGCAGGATCACCGACCGCCAGTCCGTCACGAGGTCGAAGATCAGCAGCGCGCTCACCCCGGCCAGCGGCACGCCCGCCGTGACGAACGCCGTGTTCCGCCATGCCCAGGCCGACCACGGGGCGTATGCGGCGGCCTGCTGGAGTGCACGCCGCAGCGGCCCTGTTGATGCCATGCGCTCACCGTAGAGCCCCAGGTGGGGTGGTGTGCATCCCGTAGGGGTCCGTTCTCGGGGTATGGCCAGCACCACCACAGGTCGGTCCCGGGCGTTACTGACCTGCGCGGGTCCGGCGACGAGGCTGGTTCCCGTACCCGACCGCCGGGTCCGGAAGGAGTTCACCACCATGTCCGTCCTGGAGATGCCGGCCACCCGGATCCGTCCGACCGCCACCGTGCACGGCGGCACCGGCGCCGAGATCATCGAGTTGTACGCCGTCCCGGAGCCGGAGCCGCGCCGCCCCAGACCGCTCGGCTACGTCCTGATCGCGCTCGGACTGGCCCTGGTCCCCTGGCTGTTCATCCTCGCGACCTCGCTCCCGGACACCGCGCAGGCGTCCCACTGGTCGACCGCCTGGGTGGGCCTGGACGCCCTGGAGGCCGTCGGCCTCATCGGCACCGGCCTGCTCCTGCGCCGCCGCGACCACCGCCGCGGTCTCGCGGCGGCCGCCACCGCGATGCTGCTGGTCGTCGACGCCTGGTTCGACGTCACGACGGCCGCCCCTGGAGCAGATATCGCATCCGCGCTCCTGATGGCGGCCTGCCTCGAACTGCCGCTGGCCGCGCTGTGCGCGGCACTGGCCGTACGGGCGTCCGCACGCACGAACTCCCCCAGCTGACGCTGGGGCTCAGTTCATGCGTCCGCACACGCAAACGCAAACGCCGGCGGGGCTGGAATTTCCAGCCCCGCCGGCGTTTGCGGCGAACCTTGTGCAACCCGCCCTAGCAGCCGAGCAGTCGGCCACCCAGGTACGACTGGATCTGGTCCAGCGACACGCGCTCCTGCTTCATGGTGTCGCGCTCGCGCACCGTCACCGCGTTGTCGTCGAGGGTGTCGAAGTCGACGGTGACGCAGAACGGCGTACCGATCTCGTCCTGACGACGGTAGCGGCGGCCGATGGCACCCGCGTCGTCGAACTCGATGTTCCAGTTCTTCCGCAGGTCGGTCGCCAGGCCCTTGGCCTTCGGCGAGAGCTGCGGGTTGCGGGACAGCGGCAGGACGGCGACCTTGACCGGCGCCAGGCGCGGGTCGAGGCGCATGACCGTGCGCTTCTCCATGACGCCCTTGGCGTTGGGCGCCTCGTCCTCGTTGTACGCGTCGAGCATGAAGGCGAGCATGGCGCGGTTCACGCCCGCCGCCGGCTCGATGACGTACGGGAACCAGCGCTCGCCGGCCTCCTGGTCGAAGTACGAGAGGTCCTGGCCGGAGGCCTCGGAGTGCGCCTTGAGGTCGAAGTCGGTGCGGTTGGCCACACCCTCCAGCTCGGAGAACTCGTTGCCGCCGAAGTTGAAGCGGTACTCGATGTCAGTGGTGCGCTTCGAGTAGTGGGACAGCTTCTCCTTGGCGTGCTCGAACCAGCGCATGTTGTCCGGGTTGAGGCCCAGGCCGGTGTACCAGTTCCAGCGCTGCTCCATCCAGTACTCGTGCCACTGCTCGTCCTCGCCCGGCTTGACGAAGAACTCCATCTCCATCTGCTCGAACTCACGGGTCCTGAAGATGAAGTTGCCGGGCGTGATCTCGTTGCGGAAGCTCTTGCCGGTCTGGGCGATACCGAACGGCGGCTTCTTGCGCGAGGTCGTCTGCACCTGGGCGAAGTTGGTGAAGATGCCCTGGGCGGTCTCCGGCCGCAGGTACGCGACGGAGCCCGCGTCCTGGGTCGGGCCGAGGTGCGTCTGCAGCATGCCGGAGAACTGCTTGGGCTCCGTGAAGGCGCCCTTGTTGCCGCAGTTCGGGCAGTTGATGTCGGCGAGACCGTTGGCCGGCGGACGGCCGTGCTTGGACTCGTACGCCTCCTCCAGGTGGTCCGCGCGGTAGCGCTTGTGACAGGAGGTGCACTCGGTCAGCGGGTCCGAGAACGTCGCGACGTGGCCGGACGCCTCCCAGACCTCGCGCGCCAGGATGACCGACGAGTCGAGTCCGACAACGTCGTCGCGCGAGGTGACCATGGAGCGCCACCACTGGCGCTTGATGTTCTCCTTGAGCTCGACGCCGAGCGGCCCGTAGTCCCAGGCGGCCCGCGAGCCGCCGTAGATCTCACTGCACGGGAATACGAAGCCTCGGCGCTTGCTCAGGCTGACGATGGTGTCGATCTTGTCGGCGGCCACGGTGCTCTCTTCAGTACGACGAAGCGGTCAGTTGCCCCAGGTTACCGGCGGGCCCTGTCCCCATATCAAATCGGTTCCGGCGGAACTCCAGGGATCGAGGGCAATTGACAATCGTTTCCACTTCAGATGAAAATGAGTGTCATGAACAAACGCCACCGTCTGATACCCGCCGCCGTCGCCGGAACCGCCGCCCTGGGCCTGCTCACACTGAGTGCCTGCTCGGCTTCGGACGCCGCGGACGGCGTGGGGAGCAGCGGGAAACTGAAGGTCACGGCGTCCTTCTACCCCATGGAATTCCTGGCGAAGGAGATCGGCGGCGACCACGTCGCCGTGACGGCGCTCACCAAGCCGGGCGTCGAGCCGCACGATCTGGAGCTCACCCCGCGGCAGACCGCCGCCCTCGGCAAGGCCGACGTGATCGTCTATCTCAAGGGCCTGCAGCCCGCCGTCGACGAGGCCGTCAAGCAGTCCGGTGTGAAGAACACCGCCGACGCCGCCTCGCTGACCACGCTCGAGGAGCACGGCACCGAGGTCGACGGCCATGCGCACACCACCGGCGACAACCACTCCGGCGAGGGCGAGGGCGAGGGCGAGGCCGGCGCTGACCCGCACATCTGGCTCGACCCGGTGAAGTACGCCGAGGTCGCCAAGGGCGTCAACGCCACGCTCGCCAAGGCCGACCCGGACAACGCCGCCACGTACCAGAAGAACACGGACGTGCTGGTCAAGAAGTTGGACGCGCTGAACAACCAGTTCAAGGACGGTCTCAAGAACCGCGCCTCCGACACCTTCATCACCACCCACGCGGCCTTCGGCTACCTCGCCGAGCGCTACGGCCTGGTCGAGGAGGCCATCGGCGGCATCGACCCCGAGGCCGAGCCCAGCGGCGCCCGCATCAAGGCTCTGCAGCAGCTCTCCGCGAAGCACCACGTCTCGACGGTCTTCTTCGAGACGCTCGCCAGCAACGCCACCGCCAAGACCCTGGCCGGCGACCTGAAGCTGAAGACCGATGTACTGGACCCCCTCGAGGGCATCACCGACAAGTCCAAGGGCACCGACTACTTCGAGGTCCAGCAGAGCAACCTCAAGGCTCTGCAGACGGCACTCGGCAGCAAGTGAAGGACGCGATGACCGAGCAGATGACGGAGCACCTGGTGAAGGAGGCAGGCATGACGGAGGCGGACAGGGAGCCGGTCCCGGTCATATCCCTGCGCGGGGCGACGGCCTCGCTCGGATCCCGGCCCGTACTGCGCGGGGTGGACCTGGCGGTCGGCCGCGGCGAGGTCGTCGCGCTGCTCGGCGCGAACGGCTCGGGCAAATCGACGGCGGTCCGCGCCGTCGTCGGCCAGGTGCCGCTCAGCGAGGGCCGTCTCGAGCTGTTCGGCACCCCGCTCAAGCGCTTCCGCGACTGGGCCAGGATCGGCTACGTCCCGCAGCGCACCACCGCCGCGAGCGGCGTGCCGGCGACCGTCCGCGAGGTCGTCTCCGCCGGCCGGCTGGCCCGTACCCGGCTGCGGCCGCTCGGCCGGGCCGACCGCGCGGCGGTCGACCGGGCGCTGGAGCTGGTCGGTATGGCCGACCGCGCCAGGGACTCCGTCAACGCGCTGTCCGGCGGGCAGCACCAGCGGGTGCTCATCGCCCGCGCGCTGGCCGTGGAGCCCGAACTGCTGATCATGGACGAGCCGATGGCGGGCGTGGACGTCGCCAGCCAGGAGATCCTGGCCGGCACCCTGCGCGAGCAGGTCGCGGGCGGCGCCACCGTGCTGCTCGTCCTGCACGAGCTCGGGCCGCTGGAGCCGCTGATCGACCGCGCGGTGGTACTGCGGGACGGCTGCGTCGTCCACGACGGACCGCCGCCGCGCGCCGTCGGCCAGCACGCGCTGCCCGGCCACGACCATGTGCACCCGCACGCCGCACACGACGCCGAACCGATCAGGACGGGGCTGCTGAGCTGATGGACATCCTCGACTACGCCTTCATGCAGCGGGCCCTGATCGCGGCCGTCCTGGTCGGCATCACCGCCCCCGCCATCGGCATCTACCTCGTCCAGCGCCGCCAGGCGCTGATGGGCGACGGCATCGGCCATGTCGCGATGACCGGCGTCGGCCTGGGTTTCCTGCTCAACGCCAGCCCCATCTGGATGGCCACCGCCGTGGCCGTCGTCGGCTCCGTCGCCATCGAGCTGATCCGCTGGTACGGCAAGACACACGGCGACATCGCTCTAGCGATGCTGTTCTACGGCGGCATGGCCGGCGGCGTGATGCTGATGAGCATGTCCGACACGGGCTCCAACGCGAACCTCGTCACGTACCTCTTCGGCTCGCTCAACACCGTCTCACCGCAGGACGTCACGACCATCTGCGTGCTCGCCGCGTTCGTGGTGCTCGTCACAGTCGGGCTGCGCCGGCAGCTCTTCGCGATCTGCCAGGACGAGGAGTTCGCCCGCGTCACGGGGCTGCCGGTCCGGCTGCTGAACCTGCTCGTGGCGGTCACCGCCGCCGTCACCGTCACCGTCGCGATGCGCGTCGTCGGCCTGCTGCTCGTCAGCGCCCTCATGGTCGTCCCGGTCGCCGCGGCCCAGCAGCTCTCCCGCAGCTTCGCGATGACGTTCGCCCTGGCCGTCCTCATCGGTGTGACGGTGTCGCTCTCCGGAGCCGTCACGTCGTTCTACGTGGACGTTCCGTCGGGACCGACGATCGTTCTGCTGGCCATCGCCATCTTCATCGCCCTGGCCCTGCTCGCCGGTCCGCTCGCAAGAAAACGGGCCCGAGGTTCCGCTGCCGCCGCGGAACGGTGCACCCTGGAGGTACCCGCCGCGCGCGTCCCCCAGGACGACGTTCGGGTTTAGGCCCTGTGGCCTGACACAATGACGACCGACCGGACATCTGGACGGTGACGGTGACGACCGAGAAGGAGGCGTCGGTGACGACCACCAAGCCCCCCGTGCAGGGCCGATCGACCCGGCAGCGCGCTGCCGTCGCCGCCGCGCTCGACGAGGTCGAGGAATTCCGCAGCGCCCAGGACCTCCACGACCTTCTCAAGCACCGCGGCGACTCCGTCGGCCTCACCACCGTCTACCGCACGCTGCAGTCCCTCGCCGACGCCGGCGAGGTCGACGTGCTGCGCACGGACGACGGCGAGTCCGTCTACCGCCGCTGCTCCGACGGCCACCACCACCACCTCGTCTGCCGCATGTGCGGCAAGGCCGTCGAGGTCGAGGGCCCGGCCGTCGAGAAGTGGGCCGAGGCCATCGCCACCGACCACGGCTTCGTCAACGTCGCCCACACGGTGGAGATCTTCGGCACCTGCGCCGAGTGCGCCACCGCGGCTCCCCCGAAGGACGCCTGACCGCTGCGCGGTCCCGCACGTCATAGCAAAGCCGATGGTCCGCCGCGGGTAGGCGGCGGACCATCGGCTTTCGTGCTCAGCCGCGACGCACGCCCTGCTCAGCCGCGCTTATCGGCGTCCGGGACGAGGTCGTTCGGGAGGGCGCCGCCGAAGCGGCGGTCGCGGGAGGCGAATTCGTGGCAGGCGCGCCAGAGGTCGCGGCGGTCGAAGTCGGGCCACAGGACGTCCTGGAAGACCATCTCGGCGTAGGCGGTCTGCCAGAGCAGGAAGTTGGAGGTGCGCTGCTCGCCGGAGGGGCGGATGAAGAGGTCCACGTCCGGCATGTCCGGGTAGTACAGGTACTTCGCGAAGGTCTTCTCGTTGACCTTGGAGGGGTCGAGCTTGCCGGCCTTCACGTCCGCCGCCATGGCGGCGGCCGCGTCCGCGATCTCCGCTCGGCCGCCGTAGTTGACGCAGAAGTACAGCGTCATGGCGTCGTTGTCCTTCGTCTGCTCCTGGGCGACCTGGAGCTCCTGGACGACGGACTTCCACAGCTTGGGCATCCGGCCCACCCAGCGGATGCGGATGCCGAGCTCGTCCATCTCGTCGCGGCGGCGGCGGATGACGTCCCGGTTGAAGTTCATCAGGAAGCGCACCTCGTCGGGCGAGCGCTTCCAGTTCTCGGTCGAGAAGGCGTACAGGGAGAGGTTCTTGACGCCCAGCTCGATGCTGCCCTTGAGGACGTCGAGGACGACGGACTCGCCGACCTTGTGGCCCTCGGTGCGCGGCAGGCCGCGCTCCTTCGCCCAGCGGCCGTTGCCGTCCATGACGATGGCGACGTGCTGCGGCACCAGCTCCCCCGGGATCTTCGGGGGCACCGCACCGGACGGGTGTGGGTCCGGAGTCCGGTACTCCGGTCGGGAACGGCCCAGAATCCCGCGACGTGCCATGCGCGTTGCCTCTCCTACATCTCGGTACTGCGTACTGCTCGGTCCACCGCGCGCTGCCGCGCGCTACTTCTCGACGAACTTCAGCGACCGCAGCCCACGCTCCAGGTGCCACTGCAGATACGCCGCGACCAGCCCGCTGCCCTCCCGGCAGAAGTGCGGCTCGCAGGCGTCCGCCGTCTCCCAGTCCCCGCCCAGCAGCGCGCCGAGCAGTTCCAGGGACTCCCGTGAGGGTACGACGCTTCCCGGCACACGGCACTCGGCGCAGACGACTCCTCCCGCCCCTACCGAAAAGAACCGATTCGGCCCGTCCATACCGCATTTGGCACAGTTGTCGAAGCTCGGCGCATAGCCGTTCACGGCCAGTGAGCGCAGCAGGAACGCGTCGAGGATCAGCCGTGGCTGGTGCTCGCCCGCCGCCAGGGTGCGCAGCGCGCCGACGAGGAGCAGGTACTGCTGGACGGCCGGTTCGCCCTCGTGGTCGGTGAACCGTTCCGCCGTCTCCAGCATCGCCGTGCCGGCGGTGTAGCGGTCGTAGTCGGCCGCGATGGCGCTACCGTACGGAGCGATCGTCTCACCCTGTGTGCACAACGGCAGCCCGCGTCCGACGAGTTCCCCGCCCCGCGCGAACAACTGCACGTCGACATGGCTGAACGGTTCCAGCCGCGCCCCGAACTTCGATTTCGTGCGGCGGACCCCACGGGCCACCGCCCGCACCCGCCCGTGTCTGCGGGTGAGCAGCGTGATGATCCGGTCCGCCTCACCCAGCTTCTGGGTGCGCAGCACGATGCCGTCGTCGCGGAACAGACTCATACGGCCCATTGTCCCGTACGGGAAGGGGCCTCCGGGCACCCTGGCCCGTGCAGCGACCGCTGTGCCCCGGTACGGGCTCCGAGCGGCTCGTACCGGGGCGCAGCAGGACGGTCAGACGAACAGGACGGAGCGCAGCTTCAGCCGCTCGGAGCCGTGGCCGGTGAAGGGCCGCAGCCGGTAGGAGTCACCCTCGCAGCCGGGGTCGGTGAAGACGACGGCGGTGGCGTCGGTGCGGTTCAGCGGAGAGTGCGCGGGCGAGCTCGACGACGGGTCGGCGACCTCGGGGAGGGTGATGCACTCCCGGTTCGGCGGGTTGTCCAGGGTGGCCGACTGTGGGCTGCCGTCCAGGCCGGAGTACGTGTAGACGAAGGTCCCGTCGGCCGCGTCCGCCGGGGCGGACAGGGTCAGGACGAGGGCGAGGGCGCCGAGGGACGCGGCGACCGAATGACGAATGCGCATGGGGACAGGCTCCTGTGAGAAGGCGTACTGGACGCCTGAGCCCTTCCGTCGATGCGCCGGCGTTGCACCTCACCGACCTGCGGAAACGATTCACTGTCACCCGGACGGCCGCGCCCGGGGGCGCGCCGCCCGGCATCCGGAGGCTGTGTCAGGACGGTGCGCCCGCGGCCTCGGCGAGGAGCCGGTCGGTGTCCCCCGCGGGCAGCGACAGACAGCGGCCGACCGCGACCAGCGCCTCCCGCTCGGCGGGAAGGTAGGGACCGTCGGCGAGGGCGATCCGCGCGCCCTGCAGCAGGATCCGTTCTCGCCCCTGGGGCGCGAGGTGCGCGGAGAGCGGCTCCAGGGCCTCGTGGAGCTCGATGGAGAGCCAACTGCCGCAGCCGTCGAGGGCGTCGGCGAAGGAGTCGGGGCCGAGGGCGTCGGCGGCGCCGGGGAACCGGCCCGCGTCGGCGACGATCGCCGCCAGCAGTCCGAGGAGCTGGTCCTCCGTGCAGTCGGCGAAGCCGGCGGCGCGCACCGCGCGCACGGCTTCCTCCCGGGCCGGCCGGCCCGTGGCCCCGCCCGCCGTCAGCACGGCGAGTGCGACGGTGTGGACGGCGTCGCGCAGCATCGCGGAGAACCGGGCCGTCGTGGGGTGGTCGAGCGTCTCGGCACCGAAGTGCCCGTGGCAGCCGCTGCATTCAATGACGACACCGGCCGGTCCCCGCGTCAGCAGGGGAACGTTGAGCACGGTGAGGCGCCGCGTGCCGCTGCGCCGGTGATAAGCACGGTCGCCACCGCAGTCGGGGCAGAAGAACTCGCCGTCGTCCTCGGTGTGCCATGCGGTGCGCACACCCCAGAAGCACAGCCCTCGCAGCTGAACCACGTTGCACCCTCCGGCGTTTCGTCCCGGTACGCACCGATCCGGCACGCACATGTGCGTAACGCCTCGGCAACGGTGCCGTTACTGCTGCCGTGATGTTAGCCACACCAATGACGCGCAGTCAGTACCGCGTAAGGGGGGATTTCCGGATCGGCCGCCTCCGCACGGAGTCGTAGCAGGTCACAGCGGGTCGGCCCGGGAAGAGGATTGACGTGATCTCGCTGTTGGCCGGCACCCCTGCGGCCGGTGGGCACAGGACAGGGGTTTCCGGGCGTACCGGGCACGTTCCGGGGTCCGTTCCGCCCAGGTCCCCGGACGCGCCAACGGCCGCGGCGGGCCTGTGAAGGCCGCCGCGGCCGTTGCCGTAGGAGTTCGTCCGCGAGCCGGCCGGACGGGCTCAGGAACGGATGTACTCACCCGAAGGCGTCACTCAGCGGGCCGCCCGGTTGACGGCCGAGACGACCGCCTTCAGGGAGGCGCGCGTGGTGTTGGGGTCGATGCCGATGCCCCACAGCACCTTGCCGTCGATCGCGCACTCGATGTACGACGCCGCCCGGGCGCTCGCGCCCTCGCTCAGCGTGTGCTCGGTGTAGTCCAGCAGCCGCGCGTCGATGCCCACCGAGGACAGTGCGTCGAAGAACGCGGAGATCGGACCGTTGCCGCGACCGTTGAGCACCGTCGCGACACCGTCCACGACGGCTTCCACGGTCAGCGCGTCGCCGCCGTCGGTCGTGGTCTCGGCCTGGGCGGAGCGCAGTTCGATGCGGCCCCAGGCGTTCTCCGTCGTCGGCAGGTACTCGTCGCGGAAGGACGCCCAGATCTCGGCGGGCGTGATCTCGCCGCCCACGTCGTCGGTCCTGGTCTGAATGATCTTGGAGAACTCGATCTGCATCCGGCGCGGCAGGTCCAGCTTGTGGTCGTTCTTGAGGACGTACGCGATACCGCCCTTGCCGGACTGCGAGTTGACCCGGATGACGGCCTCGTAGGAGCGGCCGACGTCCTTCGGGTCGATCGGCAGGTACGGGACCGCCCACGGGATCTCGTCGACGGTCTTGCCGGCGGCGGCCGCGTCGGCCTCCATCGCCTCGAAGCCCTTCTTGATGGCGTCCTGGTGGGAGCCGGAGAAGGACGTGTAGACCAGGTCGCCCGCGTACGGGTGGCGCGGGTGGATCTCCATCTGGTTGCAGTACTCGGTGGTGCGGCGGATCTCGTCGATCTGCGAGAAGTCGATCTCCGGGTCCACGCCCTGGCTGAACAGGTTCATGCCCAGGGTGACCAGGTCGACGTTGCCGGTGCGCTCGCCCTGCCCGAACAGGCAGCCCTCGATCCGGTCCGCACCCGCCATGATCGCCAGCTCGGCGGCGGCCACCGCGGTGCCCCGGTCGTTGTGCGGGTGCACCGACAGGCACACGTTCTCGCGGCGCGACAGGTTGCGCGACATCCACTCGAAGCGGTCGGCGTGCGTGCTGGCGGCGGAGCGCTCGACGGTCGCCGGCAGGTTCAGGATGATCTCGCGGCCGGCCTCCGGCTGCCAGACGTCCATGACGCCCTCGCAGACCTCCAGGGCGAAGTCCAGCTCGGTGTCGGTGAAGATCTCCGGGCTGTACTGGTAGCCGAAGACCGTGTCGGAGCCCAGGATCTTCTCCGCGTACTCCATGACCAGCCGCGTGCCGTCCACGGCGATGGCCTTGACCTGCTCCTTGGTGCCGCGGAAGACCACCCGGCGGAAGACCGGCGCGGTCGCGTTGTACAGGTGCACGGTGGCCTGGCGGGCGCCGACCAGCGACTCGACGGTCCGCTCGATCAGCTCCTCGCGGGCCTGCGTCAGGACGGAGATCGTCACGTCCTCGGGGATCGCGCCCTCTTCGATGATGGAGCGCACGAACGCGAAGTCGGTCTCGCCGGACGACGGGAAACCGACCTCGATCTCCTTGTAGCCCATCTTCACCAGCAGATCGAACATCGCCCGCTTGCGCGCCGGGGACATCGGGTCGATCAGGGCCTGGTTGCCGTCCCGCAGGTCCGTGGAGAGCCAGCGCGGCGCCTTGGTGATCCGCGCGTTCGGCCAGGTGCGGTCGGCGATGTCGACGGCGTCGTAGGGCGCGTACTTGTGGATCGGCATCGAGGTGGGGCGCTGGCGCACGCTCGCCGCCGTGATGGGCGTGGGGCGGCCTACGGAATTCGCGGGGTTCTGGGACATCTGCGGTGGGCTCCTCATGGGTCCGGCTCCAGTACGGCCGACGGCGATGCGCACGCCAGAACTCCGCGGGGAGGGGGTCGGCCTACGACTACAGGCCCTCGCCGCGGCAGCTAAGGAGAAGCAGCCCGAAACGCATGATGTGGACGACCATAGCCGAGCCCGCTCGGAAATCGCACCCGAAGCGCGCTCCCTCTCAGTATGCAAGACGAGTGGTTCTGTCCAGTAAAAACATGATCTTCCGTCCCTTTTCAGTAATCATCGTTGCAAGCAGTGACAGTCCCGTCGCCACGTGCCACATTGCCGCCATGGACGCGACACCTACTTTCTGCACGATCATTCCTCCGCACGTCCTCGACAAGATGGCCACGTCCGAGGACCGCGCACTCTCCGATCTCGGCCGCCGCACCCTGGAACGGGATGCCTACGAGCGCACTCACCGCCGGCTGACCACCGTCATCGGCGCTCCTTCCATCGCCGGCGCGATCGTCTCCGACCAGCCGAAACGCACGATCTTCGACGCCAAGCACCAGACGGCGCTCCCGGGCCGGAAGTGCCGCGGCGAGGCCGACAAGGACAGCAAGGACCAGACCGTCAACCGCGCGCACGCGGGTCTCGGCGCCACCTTCGAGCTGTACCTCAAGGCGTACGGGCGGCACTCGATCGACGACCAGGGCCTGCCGCTCAACGCGACCGTGCACTACAGCCAGGGGTACAAC
This sequence comes from Streptomyces fildesensis, assembly GCF_016107395.1. Taxonomy (GTDB): domain Bacteria; phylum Actinomycetota; class Actinomycetes; order Streptomycetales; family Streptomycetaceae; genus Actinacidiphila; species Actinacidiphila fildesensis. The sequence goes on along the minus strand of NZ_JAAIKO010000004.1, from coordinate 382,988 downwards.
AACGCCTTCTGGAACGGTGAGCAGATGGTGTTCGGGGACGGCGACGGCGAGATCTTCCTCGACTTCACCCTGCCGATCGACGTGATCGGCCACGAGCTGACCCACGGCGTGACCCAGTACACGGCGAACCTGACCTACTTCGGCCAGTCGGGCGCGCTCAACGAGTCGATGTCCGACGTGTTCGGCTCGCTCATCAAGCAGTACTCGCTGCAGCAGACGGCCGATACGGCCGACTGGCTCATCGGCGCCGGACTGCTCGGCCCGAACATCCACGGTGACGCGCTGCGCTCGATGAGGGCGCCGGGCACGGCCTACGACGACCCCCAGCTCGGCAAGGACCCGCAGCCCGGCAGCATGGACCAGTATGTGACGACCGGCCGTGACAACGGCGGCGTGCACATCAACTCCGGCATCCCCAACCACGCCTTCTACCTGGTGGCCGAGTCCCTCGGCGGGTATGCCTGGGAGAAGGCCGGGCAGATCTGGTACGACGTGCTGACCGGCGGGGAGATCTCCACGAAGGCGACGTTCGCCGAGTTCGCCCGGCTGACCGTCTCCGCCGCTCAGGCGCGGTTCGGGGAAGGTGAGGCGCACCAGGCCGTACTGAAGGCGTGGTCGCAGGTCGGCGTCCCGACGTCGACGGGCAATGGCGCGGACCTCCCGCGCTAGACCTGACGGCCGGACGGCACGTGGGGTCACGAGGGCTGAGGAGCACCGTGCGCATTGAAGTCATCCGTTCCGGCGGCTTCGCCGGAATCGAGCGTCGGGCCGTGCTGGACACCACCGGCCGGCCCGATGCCGCTCATCTGCACGGTGTGGCCCTTGAGGCCGTCGAGCAGGGCGGTTCCGCGCCGGACCGCGGGGTGCCGGACGGTTTCCACTACGAGATCACCGTCGACGGCCGCACCGTCCACTGCGCGGACCCGCACCTGACGGACGCGCAGCGCGATCTGATCCAGACGGTGCTCAAGGAAGGTGCGTGACGGGTGGCCCCGAACGCCGGCCGGCGTTCGGGGCCACGACCGTCAGAACCCGAGCTTGCGCAGCTGCTTCGGGTCGCGCTGCCAGTCCTTGGCGATCTTCACATGCAGATCGAGGAAGACCGGCGTGCCGAGCAGCGCCTCGATGTGCTTGCGCGACTTGGTGCCGACGTCCTTGAGGCGGGCGCCCTTGGGGCCGATGATGATGCCCTTCTGGCTGGACCGCTCGATGTAGATGTTGGCGTGGATGTCGAGCAGCGGCTTGTCCTTCGGCCGGTCCTCGCGCGGGATCATCTCCTCGACGACGACCGCGATGGAGTGCGGCAGCTCGTCCCGTACGCCTTCGAGCGCGGCCTCGCGGATCAGTTCCGCGACCATGATCTGCTCGGGCTCGTCGGTGAGGTCGCCGTCCGCGTAGAGCTGCGGGCCCTCCGGGAGCAGCGGGATGATCAGGTCGGCGAGCAGGCCGACCTGGACATCCGCGACGGCCGAGACGGGGATGATCTCCGCCCACTCGATGCCCAGCTCGCGGCCGAGCTCCGCGATCGCGAGCAGCTGCTCACGGAGCACCTTGTCGTCGACCAGGTCCGTCTTGGTGACGATCGCGATCTTGGGGGTCTTGCGGACCCCGGCGAGCTCCTTGGCGATGTACTTGTCACCGGGGCCGAGCTTCTGGTCGGCCGGCACACAGAAACCGATCACGTCGACCTCGGCCCAGGTCGAGCGGACCACGTCGTTGAGCCGCTCGCCCAGCAGCGTGCGCGGCTTGTGCAGTCCAGGGGTGTCGACGAGGATCAACTGCGCGTCAGGGCGGTGCACGATGCCGCGCACCGTGTGCCGGGTGGTCTGCGGCCGGCTTGAGGTGATGGCGACCTTGATGCCGACGAGAGCGTTCGTGAGGGTCGACTTGCCCGCGTTGGGGCGGCCGACGAAGCATGCGAAGCCGGACCGGTGGACGGCCTCGGAGGACTGGGGACTGGCGCTCATGCGGCCCATTCTCCCCGATCGCGGCGGGCCCGGGTCACACCGGCACCCGTGAACCCGGGCGGCGGCCGGATGTGAGCTGCCGGAAACTCCTCCGCAACACGAAACACGGCGGAAACACGTCTGCCCACATCCGGAAACCGCCGACCGTGAGGCTCGGGTCCATCCACCGCCGTGCACCACCCCCCGCCGCCCCGGGAAGGGAAGTCCTCGTGCCGTATCTGTCGGCCGGAATCGACTCCGGAGACACCGCCTGGCTGCTCGCCGCCACCGCGCTCGTCCTGCTGATGACACCGGGCCTGGCCCTCTTCTACGGCGGAATGGTCCGCACGAAGAGCGTCCTCAACATGCTCATGATGAGCTTCGTGTCGATCGCGCTGGTGACGGTGGTCTGGCTGGTCGCGGGCTATTCGCTCGCCTTCGGCCCGGACGCCGGCGGCCTCGGGCTGATCGGCGGCCTGGACCATCTGGGCATGCACGACATCGGCCCGACGAGCGTCACGGGCCATGTCCCGACGCTGCTGTTCGCCACGTTCCAGCTGACCTTCGCCGTCGTCACGGCCGCACTGATCAGCGGCGCCATCGCCGACCGCGCGAAGTTCGGCGCCTGGGTGGCGTTCGTGCTCGTCTGGACGCTTCTCGTATACGTCCCGGTGGCCCACTGGGTCTTCGGCACCGGTGGCTGGATCGTGGCGAAACTGGGCGCACTGGACTTCGCGGGCGGCACCGTCGTCGAGGTCTGCTCCGGCGCTTCGGGACTGGCGCTGGCGCTGGTCCTCGGCCCGCGGCTCGGCTTCCGCAAGGAGGCCATGCGGCCGCACAACCTTCCGCTGGTGGTGCTCGGCGCCGGGCTGCTCTGGTTCGGCTGGTTCGGCTTCAACGCGGGCTCGGCACTCGGCGCGAACGGCCTGGCCGCGGCCGCGTTCCTCAACACCCAGGTCGCGGGCTGCGCAGGCCTGCTCGGCTGGCTGATCGTGGAGAAGCGCCGCGACGGCCACGCCACGACGCTGGGTGCCGCGTCCGGTGCGGTGGCCGGCCTGGTCGCGATCACCCCGGCCTGCGGGTCGGTGGACCTGATGGGGGCGCTGGTCGTGGGCCTGGCCGCCGGGGTGCTCTGCTCGTTCGCCGTCAGCTGGAAGTTCCGGCTCGGCTACGACGACTCCCTCGACGTGGTCGGGGTGCACCTCATCGGCGGCATCGTCGGAACCCTGCTCATCGGCTTCCTCGCCACCGCCACCATGACCGGCGGCCCCGAGGGCCTGTTCTACGGCGGCGGCCTCGGCCAGCTCGGCAGGCAGGCCGTCGCGGTGGCGGCCGTCGGGACGTACGCGTTCACCGTCACGTACGGGATCGGGAAGGTCATCGATCGGCTGATGGGCTTCCGGGTCTCGGCGGAGGACGAACTCACCGGCCTCGACCTGACCGTGCACGCGGAGTCGGCATACGATCACGGCGTCGTCTCGCAGGGCGCCCCGCACGTGCACGCCTCGGCTCTCGCCCAGGCCCTTGCCCACGCCAAGAACAGGAGCTCCGCCGAATGAAGCTGGTCACCGGCGTCATCAAGCCGTTCAAGCTGGACGAGGTGAAGACGGCGCTCCTGGAGCTCGGCGTCCACGGCCTCACCGTCACCGAGGCCAGCGGCTACGGGCGCCAGCGCGGCCACACGGAGGTCTACCGGGGGGCCGAGTACCGCGTCGACCTGGTGCCGAAGGTCCGGATCGAGGTCCTGGTGGAGGACGCCGACGCCGAGGCCGTCATCGAGGCGGTCGTGAACGCCGCCCGCACCGGCAAGATCGGCGACGGCAAGGTCTGGTCGGTGCCGGTCGAGACGGCGGTACGGGTCCGCACGGGCGAGCGCGGACCCGACGCGCTCTGAGCGCTGTGCGTCCGGGGGTTTCGGTCAGCCCGCGGAGACCGTGACGCGCAGCGTCCCGTCGGGGCCCGCCAGGTGCACCGGGGTCTCCGGTCCGCCGAGGTCGCGGACGGCGGCCCGGTCGGCGCCGGCCGGGGTCTCGGCGGCGGTGACGACGGCCGCCGCCTCCAGGGACTGCGCGCCGCTGGCGACCGCCATGGCGACGGCGGTCTGCAGGGCGCTGAGCTTCAGCGAGTCCAGCGCGACGGTGCCGGCGACGTACGTACGGCCGGTCTCGTCGCGTACGGCCGCGCCCTCGGGCACGCCGTTGCGGGCCCGGGCGGACCGCGCCAGGGTGATGATCTTCAGGTCCTCGGGCCCCAGCGGGGTCGCATCGCTCATACCGGCGAGCATAAAGCGCCCGCGAGGACGGTGTCCGAGGCGGCGGTCCAACCCGGTGCGCAAGACGGCCTAATGGGCCACCTGATCACGCTATAAGCGTCTTTTAGCCTTATTGCTGATGTTCGGTCATGTTCGGATTACTTCTTCCGCTCCCGGCGATACGTTCCCGGTGGCCGCCGAGGACACCGCCGGCGGCCACCGGCAGCACGAGGGGCCCACGGGCCCATGGGGCACATAGGAGGGGACCGACCTATGACCGGACCTGCTGTTCAACCGTTCGGCTCGCTGGGAGCCACCACCGCCCGCGTGACAGGCGACCCGCACGTCGGACCCGTGGTCGACGAGACCTGGGAGTTCGAGGGCGGCACCGCCTGGGTGTTCTACGCCGAGGGCCACACGGAACTGGTGAAGCCCGTCATCCTGAGCGACGGCTTCTCGATGGGGCCGAGCAATCTCTTCCTCTTCTGGGAAGGGCTGGACCACGGCGAGTACCCGTTCGTCCGCGAACTGGGCGCCCGCGGCTATGACTTGATCATCCTCGGCTACGCCGAGCGGTCCGCGTCGATCCTGAAGAACGCGGAGGTCGCGATCTCCTGTATCAACCGCGCGAAGGACCAGCGCGCGAACAAGAGCGACCTCATGACGGTCGGCGGGTTCAGCATGGGCGGGCTCGTCACCCGGTTCGCCCTCGCCAAGATGGAGCACGAGGGCAGCAACCACGAGGTCGGCACCTACATCTCCTACGACAGCCCGCACCGGGGCGCCTGGATCCCGCTGAGCCTCCAGGGACTGGCGCACTTCCTGGCGCCGATCAGCGACGGCATGCAGAACATGATCAACAGCGAGGCCGCCACCGAACTCATGTGGCGGCACAAGGCGAGCATCGCCGCGGAGCCCATCCAGCACCAGAACCGTACGGACTTCCTCGCGAAGCTGGCGGAGTACGGATGGTGGCCGACCGGCCCCCTCAACCCGAACGGGATCCGCAAGATCGGCGTCGCCAACGGCTCCGGTACCGGCACCCCCAACGACGTCCCGGCCGGTGAGCTGGCGCTGGAGATCACCGGCGGCCTCTTCAAGAACACCGCCCTGTACCTCCAGGACGACACCGAGAACCAACTCGTGGCCTACCTCAAGCTGTTCCTCCAGACCGCCAAGGAGGTCCACACCTCAGGGCTGCCCGAAATGGACGGAGCTCCCGGCGGAACCCTCGAATCCTTCGGCATCGCCGCCGACGAACTCAACGGCGCCGACCAGCCCGCCACCGCCCACTACCGCTCGATCGCCTTCGTCCCGGCCGTCAGCGCCGTCGCCATCCGCGACATCGACACCCACGAGGACCTCTACGCCGACATCAGCGCGATCCCGTCCCAGGAAAGCGAGCTCGACGCGTTCCTGTGCGCCTCCCAGAACGAGGAACACACCCTCATGACGGAGGAACTGGGCAGCTGGATCATCGACCAGCTGGAACTCAACAAGTAGCCCTCCGGGGGGAGGGGTTGGGGGCTCGCCCGATGGGCGGGCCCCCTCTCGTGTGTTCGTGTACGTGTGCGGGTGCGGGGGGGTGGGTGGCTGGGGTTCGAGCGATGCGGAGTGCTCTTCTGCGTCGCTTCGCGCCTTGACCGGGCGGAGGGGGAGGCCCCGGCGCTGCGCGCCCGCCAGTGAGCCGACCCGCTGCGCGGCCCGGTGATGCGAAGCGAACCGGTCCGCTTCGCTCCCCTGGCCGAGTGGTGGGTGGTCGGGGCCGGAGGTGCCCTGACGGTGGCGGGTTCTGGCCGTGGCCGGGCTCCGGCCCACTCTCCCCGCCGAAATATGGGGCGAGTGTGACGAGAGATGACCCATGGGGTTCAGGGGGCGCCTTCGGGCCCGATGTGGATCACCGTGTGTGGCCGGAGGACTGCTCAGGCGACATCCAGGCGCACGGGGTGATCCCTTGCGGCCGCATGGGGCTCAAGGCGTCAGGATTCGCCCCCATCCGGGGAGCGCAGCGGACCGGCCCCACTCCGCACCCGGGGAGCGCAGCGGACCGGATTCACTGCACAACACCGGGCCGCGCAGCGGGGCGGCTCACTGGCAGGCGCGCAGCGCCGGGGCCTCCCCCTCCGCCCGGTCAAGGTGCGCAGCGCCGCAGAAGGGCACTTCGCACCGCCTGAACCTCAACCACGCTCCAACGGGCGCGGCTCCCAGCCGAGTTGGGCACAGAGCGTTCCGTGCAGGAGGTCGGGGTCGACGAGCCGGCGGTCGGGCCGAGGCGCGCAGCGCCAGCTCAGGGGCCAGGTGAGACCGGCGAGGGCGGGGATGCCGACGTAGGCGTCGCGGCCGCCTGATCCCAGACGGGTGGTCCCCGGTGGCCAGCTGCGCCCCGCGGAACTCCCGGGCGCAACCAGGAAGTACATCCACCGGCACCCCGCCGACTCCTCGATCACCGGCCCCGGTTCACCGTTCGTGAGAGCTTCGAGCCGCGTCGCCAGTTCCTCGCCGACCTCTTCCGCGACGCGGACGGCGTCGAAGAAGACGCCGGCCTTGCGAAGCCGGTGCCCGGAGACCGGCAGCCAGGGGTGCAGGACGTTCACTCGGTTACTTTCTGTATTCATACGTCCACTGTCGGCACGCACAGCTAGCCTGAACAGGACCGGAACCTCGACAGAGGCTGGGTGGGGGTTCGGGTCGAACTCCCGTGGAGACGTGTGGAATCGAGCTGACGGGTGTGGGGTGGCGAGAATGGGTCAGAGCGCTGGATCCTCGGGGACCGCACGGTACTTCGCCGAGCTATTGCGTACGTTCCGCAAGTCGCGCGGCCTCACGCAGGCCCAGCTGGGCGAGCTGGTTCATGTCTCCGACTCGTACGTCAGCGCCGTCGAGACGTGCGAGCGCATCCCGTCGCCTGAGTTCATCGCGGCGGCTGATGAGGCGCTGGAGGCGGGTGGACTTCTGGCGATCGCTACTGAGCACCTGGCTCATGACCGGTATCCGGCCTACTTCAAGGACTTCGCCAAGTTGGAAGCGGAGGCTATGAGCATCTCCTCGTACAGCACCCACGTGCTCCACGGATTGCTGCAGATCGAGGAGTACGCCCGGGCTGTGATCAGCAGCGAGTTCCCGCCGCTGGATGAAGAGGAGATCAACCGGCTGGTAGACGCACGCGGGGCGCGCAAGGGGCTGTTCGTCCGCAAGCCCACCGCGTTGCTCAGCTTCGTCATCGAGGAGTCCGTGCTGCGGCGCCAGGTGGGCGAGCGCGACATGATGTATGCCCAGTGCGAGCACCTGCTTAGTTGCGCAAGCATGCGTAACGTCACCATCCAGGTGATGCCGCTGGCTCGTGGAAATCACGCCGGGCTGGACGGCCCCATGACTCTGATCGAAACCCCGGGACACAAGCAATTGGTCTACCTCGAAGTGCAGGGCAACAGTCAGATCCTTGCACCCGCCGATGAGGTGGCCCGGTTCTCCCAGCGGTATGCGATGATCCGAACTCAGGCCCTGGGACTTGAGGAATCCGTGGCCCTGATAAAGGAGTTGGCGTCACAGCTATGAGCGACCTGATGTGGTTCAAGTCCAGCTACAGCGGTTCCAACGGCGGCGACTGCGTAGAAGTCGCCTACGACTGGCGCAAGTCCACCCACTCCGGTAGCAGCGGCGGCGAGTGCGTGGAGGTAGCCATCCACCCCACCACCGTTCACATCCGCGACTCCAAGGACCCGCAGGGACCGGCCCTCGCCGTCCCCGCCGCTTCCTGGGCCGCCTTCGTCGCATTCGCCGCCGCTCAGCCCAGCTGAGCTGAGCCGTCAGCACACGTCGGGGGTTACGTGTTACTCCAGTCGGCTGCCGCGAACTACACGACGCTCTTCACGATGTTCGGCGCCATCACGGCGGCGCTCATCGCGGGGGCCGGGCTGCTCTATCAGATACGCCGCACGCGGGCGTTGGAGCGGGACAAGGCCACGTGGGCGGCCGAGCTGGAAGCGCAGAAGGTGCAGCACCAGCTCGATGTCGATCTGGAGGTGAAGCGCCGGACGTGGGACCACGAGGTGGAGACGGCCGAGCGGGAGCGGCGGCGCGCCGAGGCGGAGGCCGAGCGGGAGCGGGCCGCGCTGCTGGAGGCGACGCTCCATCGGGAGGTGGAGCTCGGGGCGGCCGAGTACTGCGAGAAGCTGGCGCACGAGCTGTCGATGCTGCGCATTCTCGACCTGTCACGGCCGTTGGACCTGAAGAAGCTGTACGTCCAGGTGCGGGTGCAGGAGCAGGAGCCGCTGCGGTATCTGTACGACGATGAGCTCCTGACCGCGATCGAGCTGGAAGATCTGGCGTCTGCCGTCGTCGGCCAGGAAGGGATCGAGGCGCCCAAGAAGTCTCCGAGGCCCGATCGGGCCTCCCCCGCCACCCTCGCGCCGATGGAGGCGCTGCAGCGGCATCAGCGCATCGTTGTCGTGGGGGATCCCGGTGCCGGCAAGACCACCATGGTGCGGCATCTGGCGTTCGGGATCGCGACCCGGCGCGGGATACCGGGGCTGCCCGACCTGCCCGCCTACGTGGAGCTGAACCACTTCATCGGCAGCGGCCACACCAGCCTGCTCGACTACCTGGCCGAATTCTGGGCCGATCGGTACGGGTTCGCGGGCTCCCGGGCCCACATGGAGGCGAAGCTCACCGACGGGACAGCCGCGCTCCTGCTCGACGGGCTCGACGAGGTGCTGGGCGGGGGTTCCACCGAGGAGGCGACGGCGGCGTACAACCGCGTGGCCAACGAGGTGAACCGGCTGGCGGCCCGGTTCCCGAAGGCGCCCATGGTCGTCACCTGTCGGCGGCACGGCTGGCGCAGCGGGCTGGTGCAGTTCCAGGTGATGGAGGCGCTGGACTTCGAGTGGGCGCAGATCAAGACGTTCATCGCGAACTGGTTCGGTCCGAAGGACGTTCGCTCCGACGGTCTGGTGCAGGCGCTGTCCGGCAACTCCCGGCTGCAGACCCTCGCCGCGAACCCGCTGCTGCTCAGCCTGATCGCCATCGTGTACGAGCGGGATCTCGAACTTCCGGAGCGACGGGCGGCGTTGTACCGCCGGTGCGTGGAGGTGATGCTCCGCGAGTGGGACTCCCACCGGCAGATCTCCCGGTACAGCCGCTTCACGACCGACAACAAGCAGGATCTCCTCAAGCAGATCGCCTGGCACTACCACCAGCTGGGCCAGCGCTATTTCGCCGAGGACGATCTGCTGGCGCTCATCGCGCAGTATCTGCCGACGATCGATCTCCCGCCGGGCGACAACCGCGCCATCCTCGACGAGATCGCCGCCCAGTACGGCCTGCTCAAGGCCCAGGCGCACGGCTGGTACGGGTTTCTGCATCTGACGCTCCAGGAGCACTTCACCGCCACCGCCCTGTGGGAGCGGGGTCCCGAAGGGATCGAGGTGGCCACGGCGAGGCGCTACGACCCGTGGTGGGAGGAGGTCGTCCTGCTGCTCGCGGGATCGCTGCCGGATGCCACTCCCCTGCTGCTCGGGCTGCTGCAGCTGCCGGCGGACGGCTCCGGGCGCGAGGACGACGTGCTCAGCCTGCCGGACGACGATCTGTTCCACACGGATCTGCTGATGGCCGCGCGGTGTCTCACCGGAAGCCCGCGCATCGCCGACACCCGGCTCCGGCAGCAGATCGTGCGGTCGCTCTGGCGGTTGCTGGAGGAGACGCCGTACGAGCAGGACCGGGAGCGGGCGGCGCAGGTACTGGTGGGGTTGCTCGGTTCCGGAGGCCAACTGCCGGAGATCATCGACTACATCGCCGACGATCAGCACTCCGAGGACGTGCGGATCGCCCTCGTCGACGCGCTGGGTGCCCTCGGTGGGCGCGGGGCCGGTGAGCGGCTGCTGGGGCTCTTCACCCTTCGTTCCGAACTGCCCGGTGAGGTGAGAGAGCACTTCATCAGAGCGCTGGGGAAACTGCGGGTCGGGCAGGCGGTTCCCGCGCTTCTTCAGGAGCTCTCGAAACTGCAGAACTCCCGTCCTTCGTCGGACATGGACACGATCGCCAGAACGCATCACCTGGCGGCGATCGCCGAGGCGCTGGGCGCTACCGGTGGCCCTGCCGACACTCTTCTTCTCCTTCTGGAGCAGGAGGCAGGATCAGAGTGGTTCGGCACCCTCGTACGAGCCGTGGGTGACGCGCTGGCGCAGCTCGATGATCCTTCGGTGCCGGATCTCCTGCTGCGGTTCGCGGACCGCAACGGCGGCTGGGACCTCGGCGGTGGTTCGAGCCTGGCCGGGACGTATCTGAACGTTGCCGGAGAACCGGGCTTCCGATCCCTCCTGGACCTCGTCCGAGCCGGCGACGCCACCGGGTGGGAAGCCGTCCTCATCATGGTGAGCCTGGCGGAGTTCAGCACGCGGGGGCACGGCAGGGCCTGGCGGGAGGACTTCCTGGCCCTCGCCGTCGACGACAGCAGGCCCTGGCAGATCCGCTGGCTTGCCATGCGCTGTCTGGACCACCTTCCGGGCAGCGTCGATGAACTGGAGTTCCTCACCGCGCACCCGAGCCGGAACGTGGCAGTCTCCGCCGCGGTCACGTTGGCGGCCTGGGGAGCACCGGGCCATCTCCACCTGGTCCAGGAGGCGATCGTGAAGCATCGCCTCAGGCCGTTCATCCCTCTCAGGTCCCGCGATATCCGTAGGAGCATTGGGATCGCGTCCGTGAGGGGCCGTCTGATGCAGGTACTCGCACCGTACAACGACGTCGCGTTCTCGCGCCGGCTCACCCGGGCCGCCATCCGGGCCGGAATTGATTAGTCCTCCATGCAATGGCTGTGGGAGATCGATCCGGAGGCCGCATTCGACAACTGCCTGCGCCGGGGCAATCGATTCAGCCTGCTGTCCGACAAGATCTACGCGGTGCTCAAGGTTCCCCGGTCGTGCGTAGCGGACGCGCTGGAGACGATCCGGCACGTCAACGCTCAGCCGACCGTCGACGGGGACATCGGGACGCGGTCCCTGTTGCGGATGATCTCCGTCGTGGCCGACGATGCGGAGACCGTTGCCCGCCTGCTGGCTTTCGTCACCACAGAGATCCGGGACCCACGCCACCTACCTCCGGACTACGGGCTCCACACCAGCCAGCACGCCGTCCGCGAAGCCCTCTACGCCGTCAGCCGCCGCGCCCGCGTGCGGGTCCTCAAGGACGGGACCATCGTCGCGATCACCTCGGCCTGACGAACGGCAGAGCTATTCGCTCCCGTTCACCGCAGCCGCCGGCCCGCCGTTCGACCCCGCCGTAGCCCCGATCGGCTCCACCAACACCGTGCCGATGCGGTTGCGGCGGCCTGCCTGGGTTTCTGCGGTGAGACGCAGAGCGGTCGGCTGGGCCGGGGTGTAGGCGCCGTCCTGCGGGAGTTCGACGAAGGCGGAGGCGCCGGGGATCGGGACGCGGCCGAGGGACTTGGCAAGGAGGCCGCCGACGGTCTCGACGTCGTCGTCGTCGAGTTCGACGCCGTAGAGGTCGCCGAGGTCGCCGATGTCGAGGCGGGCGGTGACGCGGTAGGAGCCGCCGCCGAGGTCCTCGACGGGCGGGACCTCGCGATCGTACTCGTCGGTGATCTCACCGACGATCTCCTCGAGGATGTCCTCGATGGTGACGATGCCGGCCGTGCCGCCGTATTCGTCGATGACGACGGCGACGTGGTTGCGCTCCTGCTGCATCTCGCGCAGCAGGTCGCCCGCGTTCTTGGTGTCGGGGACGAAGGTGGCGGGCCGCATGACGGACGAGACGAGGTCGTTCTCGGCGTCGCGGTTGATGTGCACCCGGCGGGCGAGGTCCTTGAGGTAGACGACGCCGACGATGTCGTCCTCGCTCTCGCCGGTGACCGGGATGCGGGAGAAACCGCTGCGCAGCGCGAGCGTCATGGCCTGGCGGATGGTCTTGAAGCGCTCGATCATCACCAGGTCGGTGCGGGGCACCATGACCTCGCGGACGATGGTGTCGCCGAGTTCGAAGACGGAGTGCACCATGCGGCGCTCGTCGTCCTCGATGAGGGACTCGGACTCGGCGAGGTCGACCATCGCGCGCAGTTCGGCCTCACTCGCGAACGGGCCGCGCTTGAAGCCCTTGCCGGGGGTGAGGGCGTTGCCGAGGAGGATCAGCAGGCCGGGGATGGGGCCCATGATGCGGGCCAGCGGCAGCAGGACGTAGGAGGCCGCCGTGGCCGTGTTGAGCGGGTGCTGGCGGCCGATGGTGCGCGGGGAGACGCCGACCGCGACGTAGCTGACCAGCACCATGATGCCGATGGCGACGCCGAGGACCTGCCACGTCCGGTCGAAATGCCGGTCGCAGACGACCGTCACCAGGACGGCCGCCGCCATCTCGCAGCCGACCCGGACGAGCAGCGCCACGTTGAGGTAGCGGGTGGGGTCGGAGGCGACGGCCATGAGCTTGTCGGCGCCGCGCCGGCCGGTGCGGACGGACTCCTCGGCGCGGAAACGCGAGGTGCGGGCGATACCGGCCTCGGCGCAGGCGGCGAGCCAGGCGACGACGACGAGCAGTACGGCGGAGAGGACCATCGCCGTCAGTGGGTGGTGGTCGGGGCCGGGGAGGGGCCCTCGATGCCGCGCTCGGTGCGCCAGCCGTCGAGGATGGCCTTCTGGAGGCCGAACATCTCGGCCTTCTGGTCGGCTTCCTCGTGGTCGTATCCGAGCAGGTGCAGCACCCCGTGGACGGTGAGGAGCTGGAGCTCCTCGTCCATGGAGTGCTGCGTCTCCGCTTCCTCGCCCTGCTTCTTCGCGACTTCGGGGCAGAGCACGATGTCGCCGAGGAGGCCCTGCGGGGGCTCCTCGTCGTCCTTCCCGGGGCGCAGTTCGTCCATCGGGAAGGACATGACGTCGGTCGGACCGGGGAGGTCCATCCACTGGATGTGCAGCTGCTCCATGGCGGCCGCGTCCACGACGATCACCGACAGTTCGGCGAGCGGGTGGATCCGCATGCGCTGGAGGGCGTAGCGGGCGATGTCGAGGACCGCCTGCTCGTCCATCTCCCAGCCTGACTCGTTGTTGACGTCGATCGCCATGGTGCGGTGCGACTACTCTCGGTTAGGGGGTACGGGCTTTGCCGCCGTTTGCGGCACTTCGCCCGGCGTTCCCGTCGTCGAAACGCTCGTACGCATCGACGATGCGCCCCACCAGCTTATGACGCACGACGTCGGTGCTCGTCAGGCGCGAGAAGTGGACGTCCTCGACGCCCTCCAGAATGTCCTGCACCTGTCGCAGACCGCTCTTCGTGCCGTTCGGCAGGTCGACCTGGGTGACGTCGCCCGTGATGACCATCTTCGATTCGAAGCCGAGCCGGGTCAGGAACATCTTCATCTGCTCGGCGCTGGTGTTCTGCGCCTCGTCGAGAATGATGAACGCGTCGTTCAGGGTGCGGCCGCGCATGTACGCCAGGGGGGCGACCTCGATCGTCCCGGCGGCCATCAGGCGCGGGATGGTGTCGGGGTCGATCATGTCGTGCAGCGCGTCGACGAGCGGGCGCAGATACGGGTCGATCTTCTCGAAGAGCGTGCCGGGCAGGAAGCCGAGGCGCTCACCGGCCTCGACGGCCGGGCGGGTGAGGATGATCCGGCTGACCTGCTTGGCCTGCAGGGCCTGGATGGCCTTGGCCATGGCCAGGTAGGTCTTGCCGGTGCCCGCGGGGCCGATGCCGAAGACGATGGTGTTCTTGTCGATGGCGTCGACGTAACGCTTCTGGTTGAGCGTCATGGGGCGGATGGTGCGGCCGCGGTTGGACAGGATGCTCTGCGTGAGCACCTGTGCCGGGGTCTCCCCCGCCGGGTCGGCCGCGTTGCCGTTGGCACGCAGCATCGCGATGGACCTCTCCACTCCGTCTTCCGTCATCGGCTGGCCGGTGCGGAGCACCAGCAACATCTCGTCGAACAGCCGCTGGATGAGGGCGACGTCCTTGGGCTTCCCGGTCGCGCTGATCTCGTTGCCCCGGACGTGGATGTCGACGGCCGGGAAGGCCGTTTCGATCACACGGAGGAGGGCGTCTCCCGATCCCAGGACCGTCACCATGGGGTGCTTGGCCGGAACGACGAAGTGGGCGCGTGCCTGCGGCTGGTGCTGTGTCGGTGTCTGAGTCATGGGCCGGCTCGGAGCCTGGGAAACCCACCTTCTGATGACGACATGCCCGGTGAGGGCCTTGGAACACCAAGGGTACGTCGGTGACCCTTCTGGCCCGAGGGGTTTTACGCCGGGGTTTCGCGACCGGTTCCGTGACTGGTTCCGTGACCAGTTCTGTGACGGGTGGGGTTTAACGCGGGCGGGCTCTGCCCCGGGCCCGTCCCGGGCTCAGCGCCTGCCCTTCCCCGCCGGTCCCGCCGGGCGCCGGAAGCCGATGGTCGGTACCGCCCGGGGCAACGGGCCGGGCCGGGTGCCGGACGGCAGCAGCGCGTCGAGGAACGCGTACCGGCGCATCACGTCCTGGTCCTGCTCGTCGAAGGATTTGGCGTGCTGCCACCAGGCGGCGATCTCGATCCAGCCGGGGGCCGACAGCGAGCCGCCGAATTCCTGGACGGACAGGGACGCCGACAGGCAGGCGAAGGCGAGCCGGTCGGTGAGCGGCCAGCCGGCGAGGGAGCCGGTGACGAAAGCGGCGACGAAGACATCGCCCGCGCCCGTCGGGTCCAGCGCCTCGATCAGCAGGGCCGGGACCTCGGCGGTCTCGCCGGTCGCGGAGTCCACCGCGTACGCGCCCTCGGAGCCGAGCGTGACGACGGCCAGCGGCACCAGCTCGGCGAGCTTGCGGGCGGCGGCGCGCGGGCACTCGGTGCGGGTGTAGTGCATGGCCTCGGTGGCGTTCGGCAGGAAGGCCGCGCAGTGCTCCAGGGCCGCGAGGTCGGCCGGGTCCCAGCGGCCGGAGTCGTCCCAGCCCACATCGGCGAAGATCCGGCTGCCGTGCCGGGCCGCGTGCCCGATCCACTCCTGGCCGGGGCCGCCGGGCTCCAGGGAGGCCACGCAGGCGCGGGCCGCGGGCGGGCACTCGGGGGCGGGTTCCTCGGGCGGCGGCGCCTCGTGGCCGTGCGAGACCATCGTGCGCTCGCCCTCGTAGGCCATGGAGACCGTGACCGGCGAGTGCCAGCCGGGGATCCGGCGGGACAACGTGAGATCGATGCCCTCCCCCACCGCCAGGCTGTCCCAGCAGTAGTCGCCGTACATGTCGTCGCCGAAGGCCGCGGCCAGCTTGGTGCGCAGGCCGAGCCGGGCCAGGGCGGTGGCCATGTTGGCGATGCCGCCGGGGCTGGAGCCCATGCCGCGCGCCCACGACTCCGTGCCCCGCACCGGCGCGCTGTCCAGGCCGGTGAAGATGATGTCCAGGAAGACGGTCCCGGTCAGGTACACATCGGATGCCGGGTCTCCGGGAGAGCGGACCCCGGCCAGCGGATCGAATACGGGCTGGTCGTCCATGAACAACACTCTGCACGATGAGACGGACAGTGGAGGTCACAGACGCATGAGACTCGTGATTCTCGGTGGCGGCGGTTTCCGCGTGCCCCTGGTGTACCGGGCGCTGCTCGCGGACGCGGGTGCCCCCGGCGCCTGCCGTGAGCTGGTGCTGCACGACACGGATCCGGTGCGGCTGCGGGTCATGGCGTCCGTGCTGGCCGCCCAGGCGGCCGGGGTGCCGGGCGCTCCGGCGGTCCGGATCGCCCAGGACCTGGACGACGCGCTGCGCGGCGCCGATTTCGTCTTCTCCGCCATCCGGGTCGGCGGCACGGCCGGCCGGGTGTGCGACGAGCGGGTGCCGCTCGCGGAGGGCGTGCTCGGGCAGGAGACCGTCGGCGCGGGCGGGGTGCTGTACGGGCTGCGGACGCTGCCGGTCGCGGTCGCCATCGCGGAACGGGTGAAGGCGCTGGCGCCCGACGCCTGGGTCATCAACTTCACCAACCCGGCCGGGATGGTGACCGAGGCCATGGCACGGGTGCTGGGCGGGCGGGTGATCGGCATCTGCGACTCCCCGGTCGGGCTCGTACGCCGCGCCGCGCGCGCCGCGGGCGCCGACCCGGACTCCCCCACGTTCCGCTACGACTACGTGGGCCTCAACCACTTGGGGTGGCTGCGCCGGATGTCGGACGGCGGCCCCGACCTGCTGCCGGGTCTGCTCGCCGATCCCGGGGCGCTGGACTCGTTCGAGGAGGGCAAGCTCTTCGGGGCACCGTGGCTGGCCGCGCTGGGGGCGCTGCCCAACGAGTATCTGCACTACTACTACTTCGAGCGGGAGGCACTGGCGGCGGTGCGGTCGGCCGAGGCGACCCGCGGGGAGTTCCTGGACCGGCAGCAGGGCGCGTTCTTCGCCTCGGCAGCCGCTGCCGCGGACCGGCCGGCCGACGCGTACACCCTCTGGGACCGGACGCGGCTGGAGCGCGAGGAGACGTACATGGCGGAGAACCGCGCCGCCACCGGCGGCTGGCAGCGCGATCCCCACGACCTGGACGGCGGCGGCTACGACCGGGTCGCGCTGGCCCTGATGCGGGCCATCGCGCGCGACGAGCGGACCACGTTGATCCTCAACGTGCCGAACGGGACGACCGTCCCCGCGCTCGACGCGGAGGCGATCATCGAAGTGCCCTGCGAGGTGGGCGCCTTCGGTGCCCGGCCACTGCCGGTCGCGGCGCCCACCGAGCACCAGGCCGGGCTGATGCTCACCCTCAAGGCCGTCGAACGGTCGGCGATCGAGGCCGCCGCCTCGGGCTCCCGGGCGGCGGCCCTGCGGGCGCTGGCGCTGCATCCGCTGGTCGACTCCGTCACGGTCGCGGGCCGCATCCTGGACGCCGCGCTGCCGCGGTAGCCCGGCGATACTCGGTGGGACGTGCTCCGGCCGGCCCGTGGGTGGGGCCGGCCGGTGCGTCAGGCCGTCTCGCCTGTCAGGCCGTCTCGTCTGTCAGGCGGGTCAGGCGGGTCAGGCGGGTCAGGCGGGTCAGGCGGGTCAGGCGGGTCAGGCCAGCTTGCGGCAGAGCAGGGCATCCGGGGTCCGGCGAGAGCCGACGCGGCCGGTGTAGGCGATACCGGCCGCGTACTCGTCGGTGGCGCACTGCCCCTTGTAGTTCCCGGACGCGAACTCGCCGCCGGGACCGCCGGCCGGGCGGTTGTCGCCCCGGTCGAACCACACGGTGCGGCCGGCGGTGCCCAGCGCGGCACGCGCCGGGACGCACAGGGCCGCCGAGACGGCGGCACCGCGGACGCTGTAGCCGTCGAGGAACTGTCCCGCCGGGCATTCGAGCTTGGTGTAGCCGCCCGCCCAGTCGCCACTGCGGACGTAGCTCTCGTCGCGGACGACCGTGTACTCGGGGCCTGCCGACCGCAGGTCACCGGCGCCGGTGTCGGTGCACAGACCGCGGTTCCCGGTGTGCGCCAGGCCGATCAGCCGCTGCCCGTCGGGGCACGTGGCCTTGCGGGCTCCGGAGTCCCAGTCGGGCCCGCCGCGCATCCGCAGGGACCGGACGGCGTCGGCGTTGTCCAGGTCGAGCATGTTCCAGCGGGCCGGTACCGCCACCTGCCCGGTCCGGGAGGGAGCGGTGATCAGGTGGTTCCAGGCGGCGGACCGCCAGTCGGGGCCGTCGAGGATTCCCGAGCGGTGCCCGGCCGCGTCGTAGCGCACGAGCGCGTAGGCGTCGCCCTGGCCGTTCCCGCTCCAGCCGACCACCGGCCAGTACGAGAAGTCGGTGTCGTTGGTGGCGAGGAAGTCGGTGAAGTTGGCGAACCAGGCGCGCGCCTTGGGGTCGTTCTCCTCGGTGCCGGTGCCGAACTCGCTCACCCACAGCGGCGCCGTGAAGTGCTGCCCCTCGGTGGTGATGAAGAACGCCTGCTGCTGCAGCACCGCGAACAGCTGGCCGCGGGTCATGTCCTGGTAGCGTCCGCGACGAAGCGGGTCAGCCGCTCGGCGTGCTCCGCCGAGAGCAGATAGAGCCCGGGGGACGACCACCAAGCGGTACCCGGAGGGGTCGGCCGAGGGGTGGACCACGTCGACGCCGACGCCGAGGTCGAGGTCGAAGAGGATCCACGCGGCCGACCCCGACAACTACATCACCTACACCGACCCCGGGGACGCCGGCACCGCAACAGCATGATCTGGCAGGCCGGCGGCTTTCCCTTCAAGGTCACCGGGACCACCGGGGTGACGGCCGACCTCAAGGGCGACCCCGGGGCCCGGAAGTGGGCGGACACCCATGGCTCGCTGCACGACGTCAGAACACCACGACCGAGCGCAGCACGTCGCCCTCGTGCATCCGCGCGAACGCCTTCTCGATGTCGCCGAGCCCGATCGTCTCGGTCACGAAGGCGCCCAGGTCGAGGCGGCCCTGCAGATGGAGGTCGATCAGCATCGGGAAGTCCCGCGACGGCAGGCAGTCCCCGTACCAGGACGACTTGAGTGCGCCGCCGCGCCCGAAGACGTCCAGCAGCGGCAGCTCCAGCTTCATTTCGGGCGTGGGCACACCCACCAGCACGACGGTGCCCGCCAGGTCACGGGCGTAGAACGCCTGCTGGTACGTCTCAGGGTGGCCGACCGCCTCGATGACGACATCCGCGCCATTGCCGCCGGTCAGCTCCCGGATCGCCTCGACCGGGTCGGTGGAGCGGGAGTTGACGGTGTGGGTGGCGCCCATCCGCCGCGCCGTCTCCAGCTTCCGGTCGTCGATGTCGACGGCGATGATCCGGCCGGCGCCCGCGAGCCGCGACCCGGCGATGGCCGCGTCCCCGACGCCGCCGCAGCCGATGACGGCGACGGAGTCGCCCCGTCCGACCCCGCCGGTGTTGATCGCGGCGCCGATCCCCGCCATCACACCGCAGCCGAGCAGCCCGGCCACCGCCGGGGAGACCGCCGGGTCCACCTTCGTACACTGCCCCGCCGCGACCAGGGTCTTCTCGGCGAACGCGCCGATGCCGAGAGCTGGGGACAACACTGTTCCGTCCTCCAGCGTCATCTTCCGGCTCGCGTTGTGCGTGTTGAAGCAGTACTGGGGACGGCCGCGCAGACAGGCGCGGCACTGGCCGCACACCGCACGCCAGTTGAGGACGACGAAGTCGCCGGGTGCGACCTCCGTCACCCCCTCGCCGACCGACTCCACGATGCCGGAGGCCTCATGGCCGAGCAGGAACGGGAACTCGTCGTTGATCCCGCCCTGCTTGTAGTGCAGATCGGTATGACACACCCCGCAGGCCTGTACCTGGACCACGGCCTCGCCGGGCCCCGGATCCGGCACCAGGATCGTCTCGACGCGAACGGGTTCGTTCTTACCAGGCGCGATTACTCCGCGTACGTGCTGAGTCATGGATTCACCGTACGCCCGGACGGCCGCACCACGCAGGCACCGTGCCGCATCCGCCGGATCCCCGCGCGTAGACCATCCTTGACCAGCCATGATCATGGGTCTAGGTTCGCGGAATCACCCGACGTGCACATGACGTGAAGGAGCACCGCCATGCCCCGGACCCGAGCCCTGGCGCTCACCGCCGCGACCCTTGCGGTCGGCGCCACCCTCTACGGAATCGGCGGCGCCTCCGCCGGCAACTCGGTGCCGCGCAGCGACAAGCAGATCCCCAACCTCACCAACGTCGTCACCGAGATCAAGGCGTACTACGGCGACACCGTGGACGCCGCCGGTGAGCACAACGCGTCGCCGCAGAGCAGCTACGCGCAGCAGGTCGCGGGCATCGAGAGCAAGGCGAAGGACTACCTCAAGGACACCCTGCGGCACGAGGGTCATGGAAACGGGAACAGCTACGGGAACGGGCACGGCGCCAAGCCCGCGATCGTCCTCGACGTCGACGACACGACGCTGCTCACGTACAACTACGAGCTGGAGGTGGGCTTCAACTACACGCCCGCCACCAACGACACATACATCCGCACCAAGAACATGGCGCCGGTCTTCGGCATGCCGGACCTGGTCAACTGGGCCTCGGACCACGGCATCACGGTCTTCTTCCTGACCGGCCGCCCCGAGGCGCAGCGTGACCCGTCCACCGCCAACCTCGCCGTCGCGGGCTACAAGCCGGCCGCCGACGCCGCGCACTTCTTCCTGAAGAACAAGACGAGCCCGCCGGCCTACCTGCCGTGCGGTGCGACCTGCACGACGGTCGAGTACAAGGCGGGCACCCGCAAGCACATCGAGTCGCTCGGCTACAACATCGTCGCCAACTTCGGCGACCAGTACAGCGACCTCGAGGGCGGCTACGGGGACAAGACCTTCAAGCTCCCCAACCCCATGTACTTCCTGCCGTAGGCGCCCTGCTGCAAGCGCCGTGCCCTAGGCGCACCGTCCGGCCCGGCCGCGGCTCCGAGGGGCCGCCGGCCGGGCCGACGTCATCAGTCGAAGACGTACGCCTCGACCTCGGCGAGGTAGCGCGCCCGCAGGGCCTCGTCCCCGTCGAGGAAAGCCGCCTCGAAGGAGTTGCGGGCCAGCCCGCGCACCGTCTCGTCGTCCAGGCCGAGCGCGGCACGGACCGCCTCGTAGTTGTCCTCGGCGTACCCGCCGAAGTACGCGGGGTCGTCGGAGTTGACGGTCGCCAGCAGACCCGCGTCGAGCATCGCGCGCAGCGGGTGGTCCTCGATGCGGTCGATGCAGCGCAGCCGGACGTTGGAGAGCGGGCACAGCGTGAGCGGGATGCGGTCGCGGACGAGCCGGGCGACCAGCTCCGGGTCCTCCAGGGAGCGCAGGCCGTGGTCGACGCGCTCGACGCCGAGCACGTCCAGGGCCTCCCAGATGTACGCCGGCGGGCCCTCCTCGCCCGCGTGGGCGACGCGGCGCAGCCCTTCGGCGGCGGCCCGCTCGTAGACCTCGCGGAACTTCGACGGCGGGTTGCCGACCTCGGCGGAGTCCAGCCCGACGGCGGAGATCCGGGACAGGTACGGCTTGGCCGACTCGAAGGTGTCCAGCGCGGACTGCGCGGACTCGTCGCGCAGGAAACACATGATCAACTGGGTGCTGATGCCGTGCCGTTCCCGCCCGGCGTCCAGCGCGCGGGACAGCCCCTCGACGACGGTGCCGATGTCGACGCCGCGCGCGGTGTGCGCCTGCGGGTCGAAGAAGATCTCGGCGTGCCGTACGCCCTGTTCCGCGGCGCGCGCGAGATAGGCGTCGGCCAGGTCGGCGAAGTCCTCCTCGGTGCGCAGGACGGCCATCAGCGCGTAGTACAGGTCCAGGAAGGACTGCAGGTCCGTGAAGGAGTAGGCGCGGCGGAGCTCGTCGGCGTCGGCGTACGGCAGCGAGATCCCGCCGCGCGCGGCGAGCGCGAAGGCCAGTTCCGGCTCCAGGGTGCCTTCGATGTGGAGGTGCAGTTCAGCCTTGGGAATGGGCACGGGGGAATCACTTCACAGTCGGTACGGCAGCGAGGGGTCGTACAACGGTACAGGTCAGCGCGGTGCCGGCCGCGCGCGCCGCTGTCCGGGGCAGCGCTTTCGGCCGGTGGCGGGGCGTCGGCCGGTTGCGAGCGTCAGCCGGGGCAGGAGCTGCTGCCACCCAGAGCGGCCATGGCGAGGCCGACCTGCGTGGGCGTCAGGGCGGGCTCGGGCAGCGGGTGGGCGCGCTCGGCGCGGAAGCCGTCGAGCAGCAGCGCGAGATGACGCCGCCAGGCGCGCGGCGCGACCTCCCGGGTGGCCTGGGTGATCCGCGCCTGCGACCAGATGAGGAAGGCCAGGTCCTCGGGCGTGAGATCGGGGCGTACGGCGCCGGCCCGCTGGGCCCGGTGCAGGATGTCGCGGCTGAGCTCGAAGGTGCGCAGCCGCAGCCGTTCCACCTCGGGTGACGACGGCAGCCGCATGGACGCCAGGTCGTTGAACCCCCGGTCGCCGGCCTGCAGCGCGCACATGTCCTCCAGATACCCGGCGAACCCTTCCCAGGGATCCTCGGCGGCGGCCCCGCGCTCGGCCGCCGCCAGCCACTCGGCGAGCTTCTCGGCGAAGATCGCCTCGATGACGTCGAGCCGGGTCGGGAAGTGCCGGTAGAGGGTGCCGATGGCGACCCCGGCGCGCTTGGCGATCGACTCCAGCGGCGCGTCGATGCCGTCCTGCGCGAAGGCGGTGCGGGCGACCGCGATCAGTGCGTCGCGGTTGCGCTGCGCGTCGCGCCGCAGGACACGCTTCGGGCAGCGAGAGCGGTCGGAGTCGGACATGTCCGCCAGTCTACCGAACCGGAGGCATACCTCAGGTTCGGTGGTACGGTATTCAACCTGAGGGAACATGAGGGTTGCCTCAGGTTCGTCCCCACATCCCGGAAAGAGTCCCCGCCATGAACACCGTTCTCTGGGTCCTGCAGGGCGTTCTCGCCGCCGCCTTCCTCGCGTCCGGACTGATGAAGGTCACTCAGCCCAAGGAGAAGCTCGCCGGCACGATGAAGTTCGTGAACGACTACTCGGCCGGGATGGTCAAGCTCATCGGCGCGGCCGAGGTCCTCGGGGCGATCGGCCTGATCCTCCCGGCCGCGACGGACATAGCGCCGATCCTCACCCCGATCGCCGCCGCCGGCCTCGCGGTGACGATGGCGGGCGCCGCGAACTACCACCTCCGCAAGAAGGACGCGGCGAAGGAGGTCCTCCCGTCGGTCGTTCTGCTGGTCCTCGCCGTGGTGATCGCATGGGGCCGCTTCGGGCCGTACTCCTTCTGACCCGGCCCTCGCGTCACACCCTTACGTCGCCGTGATCTTGAGGGTGTGGACGATCTGGTCGGCCGCCGCCGTCATCAGGTCGGCGAGGCCGGGCGCCGTCCAGGAGACGAGGACCATGACCGCGCTCTCGATCCCGGGCGGCCGCACGCCGTAGGTGACCGTCTCCATCAGGGAGCGCTCACCGCTCTGCCCGGTCCCCCGGCCGGCCAGCCCCTGGCGGATGCGGACGGCCGGCCCTGCCGGAAGCACGGCCCGCTCCACCTCCGGCTCCTGGAAGTCACCGGTCGCGAAGACCTCGGTGATCCAGTCCAGCGTGATCGACGGCACCTTGTCGTCGGGGTGGACGACATCCACCTCCAGCACCGCGAGCGCCTCCTCGAACCCCTCCGGATACAGCCCGAACGCGAACACCGGCTCCCGCCCCCGGCTGT
Source organism: Streptomyces fildesensis (assembly GCF_016107395.1). Taxonomy (GTDB): domain Bacteria; phylum Actinomycetota; class Actinomycetes; order Streptomycetales; family Streptomycetaceae; genus Actinacidiphila; species Actinacidiphila fildesensis. Next base: position 359,714 of record NZ_JAAIKO010000004.1, on the reverse strand, counting down.
CGGCGGCCCGCTCCCGCAGGTCGTACATGAGCGCGTCGGCGTCGACCTCCGCCGGCGCCGCCGCGAGCTTCCCGGCCTGCTCCAGCGCCCACGCGCCGAGGTCGATGCCCGGCTCCAGGGGCAGCGGGATCCAGTCCTCGGGACATTCGATACCGACGTTCCACGTGTCGTCGTTCACTGGCTCATGCGCTCCACTTCAGGGACAGCGCCACGGCGTCGAAGAGATCCGCCATCGCGTCGGCGATCGGGTCGAGGGGCGTGGAGAACGACAGCAGCAGATACGCCTCCGAGCCCGGCACCGGCACGTGATAGTCCACGGACGTGACCGGCAGCGCGCCGCCGGACGGATCGTCCGCCGCCGGAACCGTCCGGGCCCTGGTCCGCACCGACGAACCGGCCGGCAGGTCCTCGACCGTCACCTGGTACCCGTCAGGACCACCCCGCTCCGCCAGAAACCCGGCCAGGTCGTCCACCGGCACCCCCGACCCCAGGCTCTCCTGCGGCACCAGCGTGACCAGCAGCGACGCCGGAACCGTCAGCGCACCGGCCGACTGCAGGCTCATGTACAGCTCGATCCCGCCGTTCCGGTACGCCTCCAGCGCCCGGCCGCGCAGCTCGTCGCGCACCTGCTGCTTGATGATCGGCGCATCGTCGATCCCTCGGAACTGCCGCTCCACGAGCGCGTCGACCGCGCCCTCCCGCCGCTCCGGATCGAGGTCGATCCGGAACCAGCCGTCCGGGAGCAGGAGTTGGTAGTCACTCGGCGAATCGGCCGGTGTCATGAACGTGGCTCCTGTCGAGAAGTGTTGTCCGGCGCCTGGCCCTGGGCCGGGCGGTCGAGTCGCAGGCGGCTGCGCAGGCTGTGGGCGGCGAGGGGGACGAGGATCCCGCAGAGGGCGAGCGAACCGAGCGCCGTGCCCGCCGCACCGGCAGAGGGGTGCCCGCCGATCATCCGGGCGCACCCCAGCAGCGAGAGCAGCGCCATACCGAGCACCGGCCAGGTGCCCCCGCCGCCGAGCACGGTGGCCGGGAACCGCGAGGCCTGACGAGCGGTGGCCGCTGGCAGGGTCGTCATCAGACCGACATCCGCCTGGCCCACCGGGCTTGCGGGCCACCGCTCCTTCTTGCCCTGTACACGGTCATTGACGCCGCGTCCGGTGGAGCTCCGCAGCTGTGTCCAGCGCGCCTCGCCTTCCGGCCCGCCGAACCACGGTTCCCAGGGCAGAACGGCACGGATTTCTCCGCCGGGTCCCTGGAACTCGACGCCCAGCGGTGTCCCGTTCGCGCTCTCCAGCACCCGGACCAGTGCGGCCACCCTGTGCGGACCCGAGCGCGCCAGCCAACGCTCGCGCCCGAGGCTGTCCACCAGGACGATGTCGCGTTCCTGCACCCGGACCGCCGCCGTTGCGCAGAACCGTACGCTCGCACCCGAGCCGGGCAGCGGGTCGGGGGCGATCCGCGACTCGACGGGAGGGACATCGGCGCGGCGCTCACGCAGCCGGGCCTGCAGCCGTGCGGCGAGGTTCAGCACCGGCATCACCAGGGCAGCGGCCGCCGTCACGACCCACAGTTCCCGCGGCGGATTCCCGACCGGGAAGATCGCGACGGCAAAGGCCAGGAACCAGACGGCCATCACCGCCCCCCGGCCGAGGGTGTTCCACCGGGGAAGCAGACGGCCAGGGTTCGCATACGTGGCGTTCCCGGCCCCGGACCGGGCAACCAGCTCGTCCTCGCGGTCGCGCACCGTGCGCACCGGAATACCGGCGTCCTTCAACAGCGGGGCGAGTCCGGTCAGTTCCAGGATCCGGAAGTCACGGTCCGGGCGGACTCCGCTCAGCACCGGGGACTCCGGAAGCCACGGCTCCACATCGATGCGCAGCACGCGCCTGCCGTCGCCGTCCTGAAGCTCCACGAAACCCCAGGTGCCGGGACGCGGCGGCACCGTCATGCTGCCGTCGATCCACGGCCCGACCGCGTCCACATGGACGGCGCGTTCGATGCCGCCCGGGCCGGTCGCGTAGCGGCGCTCACGCCCGTCCCGGGTACGGACCACCAGTTCGCGTCCGTCCCGGTGGATCCGGGCATTGCGGACAATGTCCAGGCCCGGATGCCGCCGGGCCGACGGCCGCAGCGCCGGCTCCGCGATGCCCGCGGTCCCGTTCCCGACAGGTACCAGCTGCGGATCAGTCACCGATCTCCCTGACTGTGGAGTCCTTCAGTCCCAGCGCGTCACCGGCGCCGGCCTTGTCCGCCGCGTCGATGCCCGAGGCGATGCCGGTCGCACCGATCCATATCCTGGTCTGGGTCTTGAAGACGTCCGCCCCCGCGTGGACCGCGCCGTTGGCGATGTTGCCGACGTTGGCGCGGGCCAGGTTGGCCGCGTCCGTGGCGAGTCCCGTGTCGCCCACTGCGGCGCGTACGCCGGTCCAGGTGTTGCCGTGGAACAGCTGGGGAACGTCGCGGAAGGCCTTGAGGTCCTTGACGCTCTGCCAGCTCTCCTTGGCGATCTTGACGGGATTGACCGCGTCACCGACGCGGCCCCAGCCGGGGAACCAGCCCTTCGGCGCGTTCTTCATGGCGTTCGCGGCGTCCTTGCCGCGGGCGGCTCCGCCGGACTCGCGGTTGGCGATCTTCCAGGCCTTGGCCACCTGTTTCTGGTACGCCTTGGTGCCCTTCTTCAGACCGTTCGCGACCGCGCTCTCCATGATCGATTTGTAGCGGGCCGAGCGCGCCAGCGCCCGCGTCCCCGCCGACGCGCCGCGCGCGCCCGCGATCGCGCCGCGGCCGATGCCGAAGGTGGCGAGGCCCACGACGTCGAGGGCGACATCGAACCAGTTGCCGTCGCCGGACAGCGCCAGCAGGACGTGCGCGACGAGCGAGACGAGCGTGGCGACCAGGGCGATCGTGCCGAGGATGCCCGCGAGGGCCTGGCCGATGATGGGGATCCAGCCGACGAGGAGCGAGAGCGTGCCGCAGATCGTGGCGACCCAGCCCGCGATGTCGGCGATCTTCCCGATGATGTCGGCGTGCTCGTGGACCCAGCCCTTGAACTTGTCCCAGCGGCTGTCCTTCAGGCCGTCGTGGTCGATGGCGTGGCGGATCGCGTCGGCTGCCGCCTTCGCGGCGTGGTCGCGGATGTCCTTCGCCCGCTGCAGGTCCTTCTTGGCCTCGCCGATCGCGCCCGCGGCGGCGTCCTGCTTGGCCTTGAGCTTGACGGCCGTCGGGTCGTCCTTGGGGGTGTCGGCGGGCTGTTGGGAGATCGCCCGCTGCGCACCGGAGTGCTCGGTGTCGGCGTCCTGGGCGTCGCGCAGGGCCTTGTCGGCGATCTTCTGCGCACGGTGCAGCTCGCGCGCGTACGGGCCGCCGGTCACGCCGTCGCCGGCGTCCTCCCCGAGGGCCTTGGCCGCCTCGTCGTAGCGGTGGAACGCCTTGCGGAGCTTGTCCGACGCCTTCGACGCCTGGTCGCGGAACTCGTCCGCGGCCTTGCCCTTCCAGGCCTCGACGGAGGCGAGCGCCTTGATCTCGCGGGCCTCGCGCTCGATCGACTCCGCCGTCTTCCGCAGCTCCCGGCCCAGCCGGGCCACCGTGTCCGGGTCCCCCGGGACCGGGTCCCCCGGGACCGGGTCACCGTGCTCGCCGAGGACTTCCCAGCCGTACGAGGGGCGGGTCATTTCTTGTCCTCCCCGCGCAGCGCCTTGGCGAGTTCGGAGTCCACCTGGTCGTATGTGTCCGCCGCCTGTTCGGTGATCTTGGCGAGCTTCTCCAGTTCCTCCGTCAGCTTCGTCCGGTGGACCTTCCAGTTGCTGCCGAAGTCATGGAAGACATCCGTGAGGAGGTCGGAGCCGATCTCCGCCCGGCCGTAGCCGTCCGCCGGGTTCGCGTGCTTGTCGAACTCGTCGTGGACGCGCTTGAGCGCGGCCGAGCACTGCCGTATCCGTAGCGTGTCCGCAGCAAGATCCGGTTCCCCCATGGCTGTCCTCCGCTGACCTCGAGCTGGAAAAGACTTGTACAAGTCTTGGGCAAGATCGAAGCAGGGTATCAACGCAGCGCCAAAGGGGCAGCAACGAAGCATCAAGGGAGCGGGATTCAGCGGCGCTTCGGCACCGGGACGCGCATCAGGTCCTCCGCCACGGTCAGTTCACCCTCGAAACCGGCCTCGCGGGCCTGGCGGCCGAAGAGGGCGGGGTCGGTGTAGCGCTGGGAGAAGTGGGTGAGGACGAGGTGGCGGACGCCGGCTTCTGCGGCCACCTGGGCGGCCTGGCCCGCGGTGAGGTGGCCGTGGTCACGGGCGAGGTGTTCGTCCTCGTTGAGGAACGTGGACTCGATGACGAGGAGATCGCAGCCCTCGGCGAGGGCGTGAACGCCGTCGCAGAGGCGGGTGTCCATGATGAACGCGAAACGCTGTCCGGTACGGACCTCGCTCACCTCGTCGAGGGTCACCCCGTCGAGCACCCCGTCGCGCTGCAGCCGGCCCACGTCCGGGCCGGTGATGCCGTGTGCGGCGAGGCGCGCGGGGATCAGACGGCGGCCGTCGGGTTCGACGAGGCGGTAGCCGTAACTCTCCACGGGGTGCGAGAGCTTGGCCGCGGACAGGGTGAAGGCCTCCGTGGTGGCCAGCACGCCGTCCGCGGCGACCGGCTCCTCGGTGATGACGGCCGTCTCGCGGTAGGCCGTCGAGTAGCGCAGCCGCTCGAAGAAGTGCTGCCCGCTCGCGGGGTAGTGGGCCGCGATCGGGTGCGGGACGCGGTCCAGGTTGATCCGCTGGATCACCCCGGCCAGGCCGAGCGAGTGGTCACCGTGGAAGTGCGTGACGCAGATCCGGGTCAGGTCGTGCGCGGCGACGCCCGCCAGCAGCATCTGGCGCTGGGTGCCCTCCCCCGGGTCGAAGAGGATGCCCTCGCTGTCCCAGCGCAGCAGATAGCCGTTGTGGTTGCGGAGCCGGGTGGGGACCTGGCTGGCGGTGCCGAGCACCACGAATTCACGGATGGACAAGGCGGTTATCCGGGGGGCCACTCAAGGCCGCGCCCACCGAGGACATGCGCGTGCGCGTGGAACACGGTCTGGCCGGCGCCCGCACCGGTGTTGAAGACGATCCGGTAGCCGCGGTCGACGGTCTTCTCCGCCGCCGCCACCTCGCCCGCCTCGCGCAGCACGTCGACGGCGGCCTGCGGGTCGCCGGCCGCGAGCGCGGCGGCGTCCGCGTAGTGCACCTTGGGGATCACCAGCACATGCGTGGGGGCCTGCGGATTGATGTCGCGGAACGCCACCGTCGTGTCGGTCTCGCGGACGATCGTCGCCGGGATGTCCCCGGCCGCGATCTTGCAGAACAGGCAGTCCGCCTGAGGTTCTCCCGCCACGGGTGCTTCTCCCTCTTCGCTCGTTGCAACGTTGGTCGTCGAAAGGCGCATCGTATCGGCCGGGCCCCGCCCGGCACGGTCAGGACGGGCCCTACGGCATGGGCGGCGGTGTCTTGGCCGGGTGCTCCGCGAGGGACGCCAGGGCCAGGTCGACGGCGGTGTCGAGCTGCGGGTCGGTGCCCGCGGCCCAGTCCTGCGGGCGCTGCAGCACCTCGACGTCCGGGTCGACGCCGTGGTTCTCGACGTCCCAGCCGTAGCCCTCGAGCCAGAAGGCGTACTTGGGCTGGGTGACGGCCGTGCCGTCCACCAGGTCGTACCGGCTGTCGATGCCGACCACGCCGCCCCAGGTGCGGGTGCCGACGACCGGGCCGATGTTCAGGGCCTTGATGGCGGCGTTGACGATGTCCCCGTCCGAGCCGGAGAACTCGTTGGCGACGGCGACGACCGGCCCGCGCGGCGCGTCCAGCGGGTAGCTCTGCGGGCGCAGGCCGCGCGGAAGGTCCCAGCCGACGATGCGGCGCGCGAGCTTCTCGATGACGAGCTGCGACGTGTGCCCGCCGCGGTTCTCGCGGACGTCCACGACCAGGCCCTCGCGGGCGACCTCGACCCGCAGATCGCGGTGCAGCTGCGCCCAGCCGAAGCCGACCATGTCCGGGACGTGCAGATAGCCGAGCCGGCCCCCGGAGCGCTCGTGGACGTGGGCCCGGCGGCCCGCGACCCAGTCGTGGTACCGCAGCGGCTCCTCGTCGGCGAGCGGTACGACCACGACGTACCGGACCGGGCCGCCGTCCGCCGGGGCGACGGTCAGCTCGACGGGCTTGCCCGCCGTGCCGGTCAGCAGCGGGCCGGGGCCGGCGACCGGGTCGACGGCGTGTCCGTCGACCGCCAGCAGGCTGTCGCCGGCGCGCACCGCGACCCCGGGTGCGGCGAGCGGGGAGCGGGCCTGCGGGTCCGAGGACTCGCCGGGCAGCACCCGGACGAACTGCCAGCGGCCGTCCTCCGCGCGGGCGATGTCCGCGCCGAGCAGGCCCTGCCGGGTCAGTGCGTCCCGGTGGCCGCCGGGCGGGGTGACGTAGGCGTGCGAGGTGCCGAGTTCCCCCTGCACCTCCCACATCAGGTCCATGAGGTCGTCATGGGTGGCGGCACGCTCCAGGACGGGCTTGTAGCGCTCGCCGACCGCGTTCCAGTCGACGCCGCTCATGTCGGCACGCCAGAAGTTGTCGCGCATCAGCCGGTGCGCCTCGGCGTACATCTGCCGCCACTCGTCCTGCGGCCGTACGGTCACCCGGATCCGCGACAGGTCGACGGTGATGTTCGCGTCCGAGTCGTCGTCGTCCGACGACTTGCTGTCGGCGGGTACGACGCGCAGCCGGCCGTTCGCGGCCAGCAGCACCTTGGTGCCGTCACCGGTGACCGCGAAGTCCTCGGCGTCGTCGGCGAGTTCCTCGACGCGCAGCTGCTTGAGGTCGTAGCGCTCCAGGACGCTGCCGGGCGGCTGCGCCTCGGGCGTGGCCAGGGCGGTGCCGAGGGTGCCGACCAGCGGGTGGCGCAGCCACAGCAGGCCGTTCTTGGCGGCGGTCAGCGAGGTGTAGCGGCCGGCTTCGACGGGGAACGCGACGATGCGGTCGGCGATGCCCTCGAAGTCGACGCGGGTGGCCGGGACCCGGGGGCGGTCCTCGCCGTCGGTCCCCCGGCCGTCCTTGCCCGCGCTGTCGCCGTCGCCCTCGGACTTGTCGTCCTTGGCCTCGTCGTCCGGCTCCTCGACCGGGCGGCCGTGCCGCTGCGGGCCGAAGGGCGACGGGGTGGTGGCGGCCAGCGTGATCAGGTGCGGGCGGCAGGCGTTGGGGAAGGACAGGTCGAAGACATGGGCGTCGTAGACCGGGTCGAAGGCCCGCTCGGACAGGAACGCGAGGTGCTTTCCGTCCGGGGTGAACGCGGGCGCGTAGTCGTTGAAGCGCAGCGGGGTCGCGTCGGCGACGGACAGGTCCGACGTCGCGGCGATCCTGAGCTGGCGCAGCGGGTCGGGGCCCGGGTGCGACCAGGCGAGCCAGGCCGAGTCCGGCGAGAACGCCAGACCGGTCACATCGCCCGCGTCGCTGGCCGCGACCTCGCGCACCTCGCCGGTCTGCGTCTCGACGAGCAGCACCCGGCCGTCGTGCGAGGCGACGGCGATCCGGTGCCCGTCCGGCGACACCTCGAGCTCCAGGACGCGGCCGAGGCGGCCGGCCGCCAGCCGGCGGGGCGCGACGCCGGGCGCCAGACCGGCCGCAGGGGAGAGTTCGAGGGCGTCCTCGCCCTCCGCGTCGGTGACCCAGACGACCTGCTGGTCGCCCTCGCCGCCGAAGGTGCGCGGCAGCCGCGTCCGAACCCCCGGCTCCGCGGCGAGCGCGCGCGCCGGGCCGCCCCGGTGGGTGACCCAGTGGGTGGTGCCGCGGACCTCGACGGCGCTGCCGCGTCCGGTGTGGTCGGGGCGGGCGTCCCCGAGGTGGTGCGAAGCGCGGACCGGGTGCGGCTGCAGGTCGGTGCGCTGGCCGCCGAGGCGGACCGCGAGCGGGCGCGGCGTGGCCGACTCGAGGTCGTCGAGCAGGTGGAGTTCACCGGCGGAGCTGTAGACGACGCGGGTGCCGTCGGTCGCGGCCTGCCGGGCGTAGAAGCCGTCGAGGGGGGTGTGCCGGCGCAGGTCCGAGCCGTCCGGGAGGCTGGAGTAGAGCGCGCCGGTGCCTTCGTGGTCGGAGAGGAACGCAACGCGCCCCCGACCTTCGGCCGGGGGTACCCGCATCTCGCTTCGCTCGCCGACCCAGAGCGGGGATTCGAGGTTGCCGTCGAGGTCCGCGTGCAGCCGCTCGAAGTCGCCGCCGCCCGTCAGGTCGATCCACAGCTTGCCCGCCGTGCCGCCCCGGTAGCGCTTCCAGGCCGCGGCCTCGCGGCCCATCGTCGCCGACTGCAGCAGCACCGCGCCCCCGGGCCCGTAGGCCAGATCGCCGACCGGTCCGTACGGCAGCGTGCGCGCGGGGCCGCCGTCCAGCGGCAGCGCCCGAGCCCAGGTGCGGCGCAGCGAGGGCTGGCCCTGCGTGCTGATCGCGACGACCTCGCCGTCCGGCGTCCAGCCGCGCACCGAGGTCTTCGCGCTGCCCCAGTGCGTCAGCCGCCGTGACGGGCCGCCGTCGACGGGTGCCACGTGCACCTCGGGCGCTCCGTCGCGGGTGGAGGTCCAGGCGACCGTCGTTCCGTCCGGCGAGATGCGCGGATGGTCGACCGGCATGTTGTCGGCGCTGACGCGCCAGGCACGCCCGCCGTCGAGCGGCGCCACCCAGACGTCGTCCTCGGCGACAAAAGCGACCAACTCACCGTTTACATGCGGATACCGGAGGTACGAAGGCTGTGTCACTCCGCCACATTAACCATGATCGAGGACGCGAACGAGCGCTTTGTCTTCAGCTTCTGGCGGATGCGGCGGAGGTTTTGCCGGACGGGCCGGACGTCGCCGAGCAGTCGCCCAGTCCGTTCACGTCGAAGACCGTACGCTTGCCGACCTGCGCGGTAAGCCTGCCGCGCACACAGCGGCCGTCGAGTTGCTCGGTCACCCGGCCGGTGACGGTGATCTTCTGCTTGTCGGTGGTCTCGCCCTGGCAGTCCACGGACGCGACGCCCTTGACCGGTGCGCCGGACGCCCGGGGGCTCGCCGTGCCGGAGGCGGTCGTGGCGCCGTCCACGGAGGCGTGGCACGACATCCACTGCACATTGATCCCGTGGTCCTTCAGGGCTCGGGTGCCCAGCTGGTCCGTGGTGATCGACACCGCCGAGGCGGTCATCCCACTCGCCGGATCGCACGCCACCACTCCGCCGAACGCGGCCAGTGCGAGGCCTCCGGCCACTCCCCACTGCTGTAAACGCTTCATACCGGCAGGGTCCCGCCGTCCTGCGCGGCGCACATCGCCCACACGACGTAGAACGCCCCTTACGGGACCGGGATTTCGCCACACATCCGGCAGTCTTCGGCGTTCTTCGAGCGTCCTTCGATCCCGTCGACCGGACCGGTCAGGACCAGCGGCCGGTGCGCCCGAGGAGCAGCGCGGTCGCGGCGACCCCGGCGGTGGAGGTCCGCAGCACGGTCGCGCCCAGCCGGTACGGCTTGGCCCCGGCGGCGGCGAAGGCGGCGAGCTCGTCGGGCGAGACCCCGCCCTCCGGGCCGACGACGAGCACGATGTCGCCCTCGGACGGCAGCGCGGCGTCGGCCAGCGGCGCGGAGCCCTCCTCGTGCAGGACGGCGGCGAAGGCCGCCCCGCCGAGCAGACCCGCCAGCTGCCGGGTCGTCATCAATTCGGTGACCTCGGGGAACCGCAGCCGACGCGACTGCTTCGCGGCCTCGCGTGCCGTGGAACGCCACTTCGCGAGCGCCTTGGCACCCCGGTCGCCGCGCCACTGCGTGATGCACCGGGACGCCGCCCACGGCACGATCGCGTCGACACCGGTCTCCGTCATCGTCTCGACGGCCAGCTCACCGCGGTCGCCCTTCGGCAGCGCCTGGACGACGGTGATCCGCGGCGCCGGCGCCGGTTCGGTGCGCAGCTCGGAGACGGCGACCTCCAGCCGGTCCTTGCCCTCGACGGAGGCGACCACGCCGTACGCTCCGACACCCTCGCCGTCCGTCAGGACGATCTCCTCGCCGACCGCGAGCCGCCGCACGGACACCGCGTGCCGCCCCTCGGCACCGGACAGCACGATCCGGCCGCCCTGCGACCCGTCCCGCAACTGCCCGGGTTCGACGATGAATACCGGCGCGGTCATCCGAAAGCCTTCCGTGCTGCGTTGAGTTCTTCCATGAGCACGGCGACGAGTTCGCCCGCCAGCAGGTCACGGGCCAGCCGGTGTCCCTGCCCCGCCCACAGCGCCATCGCCTGTGGATCTCCGGCCGCCGCTGCGGCCTTGCGGATGCCCGCGGTCAGATGGTGGATCTGCGGATAGCCCGCGGGCGCGTACGGCCCGTGCTCCCGCATGAAGCGGTTGACCAGCCCGCGCGCCGGCCGCCCGGAGAACGCCCGGGTGAACTCGGTGCGCGCGTAGACCGGGTCGGTGACGGCGCGCTTGTGCAGCGCGTTGGCCCCGGACTCGGGACAGACGAGGAAGGCGGTGCCCAGCTGCGCGGCGTCCGCGCCCACCGCCAGAACGGCCGCGATCTGGTTGCCGCGCATCAGCCCGCCCGTCGCGATGACGGGCAGCTGGACGGCGTCGCGGACCTGTGGGACGAGCGACAGCAGCCCGAACCCCGCGTGGTCCAGCTCCGGATCGTCCCGGTGGGTGCCCTGGTGGCCGCCCGCCTCCGTCCCCTGGACGCACACCGCGTCGGCACCCGCCCACTGGGCGGCGAGCGCCTCACCGGGTGTGGTGACGGTGACCACGGTGTACGTCCCGGCCTTCGCGAACGCGTCGAAGACCGGCCGGTCGGGACAGCCGAACGTGAAACTGACGACGGGGACCGGATTGTCCAGCAGTATCGAGACCTTGGCGTCGTACGCGTCGTCCTGTCCCGATTCGGGGTCGCCGAGCGGCGTGGAGTACCAGGCGGCCTCGCCCGCGAGCTGCTCGGCGTAGACCTCGACGGCGGACCGGTCGGCGGTGTCGGGCTGCGGCGTGAAGAGATTCACGCCGAAGGGGTTCGACGTCAGGTCGCGCAGCTGCCGGATCTCCTCGTACATCGCTTCCGGCGTCTTGTACCCGGCGGCGAGGAATCCCAGGCCGCCGGCGTCACTCACGGCCGCGGCGAGCCGCGGGGTGGACCCGCCGCCGGCCATCGGCGCCTGGATGATCGGGAACGCCGAGAACGACGAGAGATCGGTCAACGCGGACATACGCCCATCGTTTCACGCCGGGCGGGCCCGAACAGGTCAGGCCCGCCCCATGGGGCACCCCCGGCCGGAGGCTGGGGGACGGTCGGAGCCGGCGCCCCGCTGGAGGAGCCGGCGCCCCGCTGGACGCCGGCGGCGGTCTCAGCGGCCGTTGAAAGCGTCCTTCAACCGGGAGAACAGCCCCTGCTGGCCGGGCTGGAAGTGACCGGTCGGCCGCTCCTCGCCACGCAACTTGGCCAGTTGCCGCAGCAGGTCCTCCTGCGCGGCGTCGAGCTTGTTGGGCGTGATGACCTCGACGTGCACGATCAGGTCACCCCGGCCGCCGCCCCGCAGATGGGTCACCCCGCGCTGGTGCAGCGGGATCGACTGGCCGGACTGGGTACCGGGCCGGACGTCGATCTCCTCCATGCCGTCGAGCGTCTCCAGCGGGCACTTCGTGCCCAGGGACGCCGCCGTCATCGGGATGGTGACCGTGCAGTGCAGATCGTCGCCGCGCCGCTGGAAGGTCGGGTGCGGAAGCTCCCGGATCTCCACGTACAGGTCGCCGGCGGGGCCGCCGCCGGGGCCGACCTCGCCCTCGCCCGCCAGCTGGATGCGGGTGCCGTTGTCGACGCCCGCCGGGATCTTGACGGTGAGCGTACGGCGGGACCTGACCCGGCCGTCGCCCGCGCACTCCGGGCACGGGGTCGGCACCACGGTGCCGAAGCCCTGGCACTGCGGGCACGGCCGCGAGGTCATGACCTGGCCCAGGAAGGACCGGGTGACCTGCGAGACCTCACCGCGGCCGCGGCACATGTCGCAGGTCTGCGCCGCCGTGCCGGGCGCAGCGCCCTCGCCGGAGCAGGTGCCGCACGTCACCGCCGTGTCGACCTGGAGGTCCTTGGTGGTGCCGAAGGCCGCCTCGTCCAGCTCGATCTCCAGCCGGATCATGGCGTCCTGGCCGCGCCGGGTCCGCGACCGCGGACCGCGCTGCTGGGACTGCCCGAAGAAGGCGTCCATGATGTCGCTGAAGTTGCCGAAACCGGCTCCGAAGCCGCCCGCGCCACCGCCGCCGGAGGACGACAGAGGGTCGCCGCCCAGGTCGTAGACCTGCTTCTTCGCCGGGTCCGAGAGCACCTCGTACGCGGCGTTGATCTCCTTGAAGCGCTCCTGGGTCTTCGGATCCGGATTCACATCCGGATGCAGCTCGCGCGCGAGGCGGCGGAAGGCCTTCTTGATCTCGTCCTGTCCGGCGTCACGGCGCACGCCAAGGACCGCGTAATAGTCCGTGGCCACCTACGACTCCGCCAGGATCTGTCCGACGTAACGTGCCACTGCGCGTACCGCTCCCATCGTTCCGGGGTAGTCCATGCGGGTCGGTCCGACCACACCGAGTTTGGCGACTGCCTCGTCGCCCGAACCGTAGCCGACCGCCACAACGGATGTGGAATTCAAGCCCTCGTGAAAATTCTCATGCCCGATCCGCACGGTCATGCCCGAGTCGTTGGCCTCACCGAGGAGCTTGAGGAGCACCATCTGCTCCTCAAGGGCTTCCATCACCGGCCGGATCGTCAGCGGGAAGTCGTGGTTGAAGCGCGTCAGGTTCGCCGCGCCGCCGAGCATGATGCGCTCCTCGGTCTCCTCGACGAGCGTCTCCAGCAGCGTCGCCAGCAGGATCGACACCGACGGCCGGTCGTCGTACTCGAAGCCGTCCGGCAGATCCGCCACCAGCGGCGGGACGTCCGCGAACCGGCGGCCCACCACCCGGGCGTTCAGCCGGGCCCGCACATCGGCGAGCAGCGTGTCGCTCATCGGCGCCGGGCAGTCGATGAGCCGCTGCTCGACGCGTCCGGTGTCGGTGATGAGGACCAGCATGATCCGGGCCGGGGCCAGCGCCAGGAGCTCGACGTGCCGCACCGAGGAGCGGGTGAGCGACGGGTACTGGACGACGGCGACCTGCCGGGTGAGCTGCGCGAGCAGCCGTACGGTGCGGCCCACCACGTCGTCGAGGTCCACCGCGCCGTCCAGGAAGTTCTGGATCGCGCGCCGCTCGGCGGACGTGAGCGGCTTCACCCCGGCCAGCTTGTCGACGAACAACCGGTAGCCCTTGTCCGTCGGGATCCGGCCCGCGCTGGTGTGGGGCTGGTGGATGTAGCCCTCGTCCTCCAGCGCCGCCATGTCATTGCGCACCGTGGCCGGCGAGACGCCCAGGCCATGGCGCTCGGTGAGCGCCTTGGAGCCGACCGGCTCCTCCGTGCCCACATAGTCCTGGACGATGGCGCGCAGTACTTCGAGTCTGCGTTCGCTGAGCATCGCGCACACCTCCAGCCGTAGATCCCGCACCAGCACTGCCGTGGCCTGGCACTCATCCGATACGAGTGCCAGCATCCCCCGCAGTCAGTGTACGGCGGAGTAGCAAGGCCCCGGCAAGGGTCGCAACGGTAGCGCGCGGGGAGGGTCCCCCGGCGATAGCGTCACAGGGTGGATACCGCAGAGTCCGGCGCCGACGGCTGGGAGCACCTGGCTCCCGGCGTCGCCCGCCGCCGTCTTCCCTTCCTCGACGTCACGATCGGCCTGGTCGTCGGTGACGAGGGCGTGCTGCTCATCGACACCGGCTCCACCCTCGCCGAAGGCGCTCGACTACGGCTGCAGGTGCGGGAACTGACCGGCCGCCCTGTGACGCACATCGCTCTTACCCACGGCCACTTCGACCATGTCTTCGGCACCGCCGCCTTCTCCGGAGTGCGGGTGTACGGGCACCGGGCACTCGACGGCCGGCTGGAACGCGGGCGCGACGCGCTCCGCGAGGACGCGGTCACGCACGGCGTCGACCCCTCGGCGGCAGCCGAGGCGGCGGACGTCCTGGTGCGCCCCGACCGGCTCGTCGACGACGGCTACGAACTCGACCTCGGCGGCGGCCGCACCGCCCGGCTCTTCCACCCCGGCACCGGCCACACCACCCACGACCTGGCCGTGTACGTGCCCGGAACGCCCGCCGTCGTGTTCTGCGGCGACCTCGTCGAGGAGTCCGGCGAACCACAGGCGGGCCCCGACGCCGTCCCGGCCGCCTGGCCCGCCACCCTCGACCGGCTGCTGGCGGTGGGCGGCGGGACCGCCGTGTACGTCCCCGGCCACGGCGCCGCCGTGGACGCCCGCTTCGTCCGCGCCCAACGCGACGCCCTGACGGCCCGGTTCACCGCGTCGTAGTCCCCGCCCAGGACGCTGTCCTCGATACGATCCGCCCATGCGCAGCAGAGAATACGGTCCCGACCTCACCCCTCCCTGGCTGCGATCTCCCGGGTGATAACCCCCGTACCCCCAGCAAGCCCACGTCCGCGCCAGCACCTGAGCAGAATGGCCCCCATGCGCAGCAGAGAGTACGGTCCCGACCTCACCCCTCCCTGGAAGAAGAGCGTGCCCGCGCCCGAGGTGGCGGCGGAGCCGGATCTGGTGGTGGAGGAGGTCTCGACGGGATTCTGCGGGGCGGTGATCCGCTGCGAGAAGACGGCGGAGGGCCTGACCTTGACGCTGGAGGACCGCTTCGGCAAGCACCGGGTCTTCCCGATGGAGCCGCGCGGCTTCCTGCTCGACGGCAAACCCGTCACCCTCGTCCGCCCCCGCACCGGCGGCCCCGGGGCGCAGCGCGGCCCGCTGCTGTCCGCGTCGGGCTCGATCGCGGTGCAGGGCGCCCGCGCGCGGGTGGCACGGGCCGGGCGGATCTACGTGGAGGGCCGGCACGACGCGGAGCTGGTCGAGCGGGTCTGGGGCCACGACCTGCGCGTCGAGGGCATCGTCGTCGAGTACCTGGAGGGCATCGACGACCTGCCGGCGATCGTCGCCGCGTTCTCCCCCGGCCCGGACGCACGCCTCGGCGTCCTCGTCGACCACCTGGTGCCCGGCTCCAAGGAGTCCCGGCTCGCGAGCCAGGTCTCCGGCATCGACGACGTACTCGTCGTCGGCCACCCCTACATCGATGTCTGGGAGGCCGTGAAGCCGTCCTCCGTCGGCATCCCCGCCTGGCCCTCGGTACCACGCGGCCAGGACTGGAAGACCGGCGTCTGCGAGGCACTGGGCTGGCGTGAGACCACGGGCGAGGCCTGGCAGCGGATCCTGGCGTCGGTCCACACGTACAAGGACGTGGAACCGGCACTACTGGGCCGCGTGGAAGAACTGATCGACTTCGTCACCGCCCCCTGAGCCGGCCTGCCCACGCGGCACCCCATCCAGCCCGTGCGCCACGGCCCCGTCCAGCCCGTCCGGCGTTTGAGGACAAGGGGGCCCGGGGGCTTGCCCCCGGTTTCGGGAAGGGGCGGGGTCGGGGAACAGCCCCGCAGGGCCCCCACGCCCACCCCCACCCGCTCAGTCGACCAGGTCCCGCACCACCGCGTCGGCGAGCAGCCGCCCCCGCAGCGTCAGAACGGCCCGCCCGTCGGCGTAAGGACCGGCCTCCAGGAGACCGTCCGTTACCGCCTTCGCGGCGGCCGCCGCCCCCGCCGGCGCCAGCAACCCCAGCGGGCACCCCGCCGCAAGCCGCAACTCCAGCAGGATCCGCTCGACGCGCCGGTCCTCGTCCGCGAGCACTTCCCGTCCCGCGCCAGGGCTGCGCCCCTCGGCCAGCGCCTGCGCGTACGCGCCCGGATGCTTGACGTTCCACCACCGCACGCCACCGACGTGGCTGTGCGCGCCGGGGCCCGCGCCCCACCAGTCGGCGCCGGTCCAGTACAGCTCGTTGTGCCGGCAGCGGCCCGCTTCGGTGGTCGCCCAGTTCGACACCTCGTACCAGTCGAATCCGGCCGCGGCGAACCGCTCGTCGGCGATCAGGTACCGGTCGGCGTGCACGTCGTCGTCGGTCATCGGCACCTCGCCGCGGCGGATCCGCCGCGCCAGCTGGGTGCCCTCCTCGACGATCAGGGCGTAGGCGGAGACGTGGTCGGGTCCGGCGCCGATCGCCGCGTCCAGCGAGGCCCGCCAGTCGTCGTCCGACTCGCCCGGTGTGCCGTAGATCAGGTCCAGGTTGACGTGCTCGAAGCCGGCGGCGCGCGCCTCCGCGACGCAGGCCTCCGGCCGGCCCGGGGTGTGTTTGCGGTCCAGGATCTTCAGGACGTGCTGCTTGGCGCTCTGCATACCGAACGAGATCCGGTTGAAGCCGCTCGCCCGCAGCTCCGCCAGATAGGCCGGGTCGACGGACTCGGGGTTGGCCTCCGTGGAGATCTCCGCGCCCGGCGCGAAGCCGAACTCGGCGCGGATCGCGGCCAGCATCCGGACCAGGTCGGCGGCCGGCAGCAGCGTCGGGGTGCCGCCGCCGACGAAGACGGTCTCGACCTGGCGCGGGTCGTCGCCGAGCACCTTGCGGGCGAGCCGGACCTCGTCGATCAGGTAGTCCGCGTAGTTCTCGCGCGAGGCGAGCACCCCGCCGGAGCCGCGCAGCTCGCTCGCGGTGTAGGTGTTGAAATCGCAGTAGCCGCAGCGGGTGGCGCAGTACGGGACGTGCAGATAGAACCCCAGCGGCCGGGCGCCCGCCCCTGCGAGCGCGCTCGCGGGCAGCGCCCCGTCCTCGGGCATCGGCTCACCATCAGGCAGTACGGAAGGCATGACCCCATTGTCCGCCCCCGGCGGCGGCGCTCGTCCCACTCACTCGGGGACGAGCGCCATCGCTCCTGCTACGCCTCGCGCGATCCCGCGTACATGTCGTCGATCAGCGACTGGAACTCGCGCTCGACGACCGGCCGCTTGAGCTTGAGGCTCGGGGTCAGGTCGCCGTGCTCGACGTCGAGGTCGCGGGGCAGCAGCCGGAACTGCTTGATCTGCTGCCAGCGCTGCAGGTCCTCGTTGACCCGCGCCACATAGCCCTCGATCAGCTCGCGGGCCTGCGGGGAGGCGACGACCTCGGCGTAGCTCCGGCCTTCGAGCCCGTTCTCGGTGGCCCAGCCGAGGATCGTCGGCTCGTCCAGGGCGAGCAGCGCGGTGCAGAAGTTGCGGTCCGCGCCGATCACCAGGACGTTGCTGACGAACGGACAGACCGCCTTGAACTGGCCTTCCACCGCGGCGGGCGCGATGTACTTGCCGTTCGAGTTCTTGATGATGTCCTTCTTGCGGTCGGTGATCGTCAGGAAGCCGTCGGCGGACAGCTCCCCGATGTCACCGGTGTGGAACCAGCCGTCGGGCTCCAGGACCTCGGCGGTCTTCTCCGGCAGCCCGTGGTAGCCCTGCATGATGCCGGGGCCGCGCAGCATGATCTCGCCGTCCTCCGCGATCCGGACCTCGAGGCCGGGCAGCGGCTTGCCGACGGTGCCGGTGCGGTACGACTCGCCGGGGTTGACGAAGCTGGCGGCGCTGGACTCGGTGAGCCCGTAGCCCTCCAGGATGTGGATGCCGACGCCGGAGAAGAAGTAGCCGATCTCGGGCGACAGCGCGGCGGAGCCGGAGACGCAGGCGCGCAGCTTGCCGCCGAACGCCTCGCGGATCTTGGCGTAGACGAGCTTGTCGGCCACGGCGTGCTTCGCGGAGAGCCCGAAGGGGGCGCTGGCCTTGCCGGTGAGGCGCAGGTTGTTCTGGGTGACCTTGGCGTACTCGCGGGCCACTTCCGACGCCCACTTGAAGATCTTGTACTTGGCGCCGCCGCCCGCGCGGGCCTTGGCCGCCACACCGTTGTAGACCTTCTCGAAGATCCTGGGCACTGCCGCCATGTAGGTCGGCTGGATCAGCGGCAGATTGGTGATGATCTTGTCGACCCGGCCGTCCACGGCGGTGACGTGGCCGATGGTGATGTGGCCGGCGGTGAGCACCTTGCCGAAGACGTGCGCGAGCGGCAGCCACAGGTACTGGACGTCGTTCTCGTCGAGCAGGCCGACCGACTGGATCGCGCGGGCCATGTAAGCCCAGCAGTCGTGCGGCAGCCGCACGCCCTTGGGGCGGCCGGTGGTGCCGGAGGTGTAGATCAGCGTCGCGAGCTGGTCGCGGGTGATCGCGCCGACGGCGTCCTTGACCGCCTCGGGGTGCTTCTCCAGGAACGCCGCGCCGCGCCGCTCCAGCTCGTCGAGCGAGAGCACCCAGCCGTCACCGGAGCCGTCGGCGTCCTCGACACCGGTGGCGTCGATCACGACCACATGGGCCAGCTCCGGAAGCTCGGCGCGCCGCTCGCGGGCCTTGCCGACCTGTACGGCGTCCTCCGCGATCAGCACCCGGCTGCCGGAGTCCGCGAGGATGAAGGCCGTCTCGTCGGCGTTGGTGCTGGGGTAGATCGTCGTGGTGGCCGCACCCGCGCACAGCACTCCCAGGTCGGCGAGGATCCACTCGACGCGTGTCGCGGAGGCGATGGCCACCCGCTCCTCGGAACGGATCCCGAGGTCCATCAGACCGGCCGCGATGGCGAACACCCGTCCCGAGGCCTGGCCCCAGGTCAGCGAACGCCAGCTGTCCGGGCCCCCGGCCGCGTCGATCACGGGGTAGCGGTATGCCTCCGCGTCGGGAGTCGACTCCACCCGTTCGAGGAAGAGTGTCGCCACGGATGGCGGTCGGGTCTCGATCAGCGTCTGTGTCTCTGTCACGACATCCTCCGGGCCCGCGCCTGCTCTGTTAACTCACCAGTAACCTCTGCGTCGCGATCAGAGTAGAGGCCCATCGCCCGGCGCGTAAGGGGCTCAGGGCCGCTCGTTGCAACCGTAACCAATCGAGTAGGTGCCAGGTACATGCTTCGGACGCGTCGCAGGTGGGGGTTGCGCCCGCGAACCGGGCCGGATACACGGAGGGCGCCCCTCCGTTTCCGGTGGGGCGCCCTGGGCGCGGAGTGTGACGCGAAGAACTACTTCTTGCCCTTGCTCTCGCTGCCGCCGCCGTCGGAGTCCGTGGACAGCACCGCGATGAAGGCCTCCTGCGGGACCTCCACGCTGCCGACCATCTTCATCCGCTTCTTGCCTTCCTTCTGCTTCTCCAGCAGCTTGCGCTTACGGGAGATGTCGCCGCCGTAGCACTTGGCGAGCACGTCCTTGCGGATCGCGCGCACCGTCTCACGGGCGATGACGCGGCTGCCGACCGCGGCCTGGATCGGGATCTCGAAGTTCTGCCGCGGGATGAGCTTGCGCAGCTTGTCGACCATCCGGACGCCGTACGCGTACGCCTTGTCCTTGTGCAGGATGGCGGAGAACGCGTCCACCTTGTCGTGGTGCAGCAGGATGTCGACCTTGACGAGGTCGGCGGTCTGCTCGCCCTTGGGCTCGTAGTCCAGCGACGCGTAGCCGCGGGTCTTCGACTTCAGGTTGTCGAAGAAGTCGAAGACGATCTCGGCCATCGGCAGGTCGTAGCGCAGCTCGACGCGGTCCGCCGACAGGTAGTCCATCCCGAGCAGCGAGCCGCGGCGGGACTGGCACAGCTCCATGATCGCGCCGACGAACTCGTTGGGCGCGAGGATCGTCGACTTCACCATCGGCTCGTACACCGAGGTGATCTTGCCCTCGGGGAACTCGCTCGGGTTGGTGACGATGTGCTCGGAGCGGTCCTCCATCACCACGCGGTAGACCACGTTGGGCGCGGTGGCGATCAGTTCGAGGCCGAACTCGCGCTCCAGCCGCTCACGGACCACGTCCAGGTGCAGCAGGCCGAGGAAGCCGACGCGGAAGCCGAAGCCGAGCGCGGCGGACGTCTCCGGCTCGTAGACCAGCGCGGCGTCGTTGAGCTGGAGCTTGTCCAGTGCCTCCCGCAGCTCCGGGTAGTCCGAGCCGTCGAGCGGGTACAGGCCGGAGAACACCATCGGCTTGGGGTCCTTGTAGCCGCCCAGGGCCACGGTGGCGCCCTTGGACTGCGACGTGATCGTGTCACCGACCCTGGACTGCCGGACGTCCTTCACACCGGTGATGATGTAGCCGACCTCGCCGACCCCGAGACCGTCGGAGGGCGTCATCTCCGGACCGGAGATGCCGATCTCCAGCAGCTCGTGGGTCGCGCCGGTCGACATCATCTGGATGCGCTCGCGCTTCTTGAGCTCACCGTCCACGACCCGCACGTACGTGACCACGCCACGGTAGGAGTCGTAGACCGAGTCGAAGATCATCGCGCGGGCCGGGGCCTCGGCGATGTTGGCGCCGACCGGGGCCGGCACCTTCTTCACGACCTCGTTGAGCAGGTCGCCCACGCCGACGCCGGTCTTCGCGGAGACCTTGAGCACATCGGACGGCTCGCAGCCGATGATGTGCGCCAGCTCCTCGGCGAACTTCTCCGGCTGGGCGGCCGGCAGGTCGATCTTGTTGAGCACCGGGATGATCGCGAGGTCGTTCTCCAGCGCCAGGTACAGGTTGGCGAGGGTCTGGGCCTCGATCCCCTGCGCCGCGTCGACCAGGAGGACGGTGCCCTCGCAGGCGGCGAGCGACCGCGAGACCTCGTACGTGAAGTCCACGTGGCCCGGGGTGTCGATCATGTTCAGGATGTGGGTCGGGGCCGTGGCGTCGCCGTCCGTGGGCGCCCAGGGCAGCCGGACCGCCTGGGACTTGATCGTGATGCCACGCTCACGCTCGATGTCCATGCGGTCGAGATACTGGGCACGCATCTGCCGCGGATCGACCACGCCGGTCAGCTGGAGCATCCGGTCGGCGAGCGTCGACTTGCCATGGTCGATGTGCGCGATGATGCAGAAGTTACGGATCAGCGCCGGGTCGGTACGGCTCGGCTGCGGAACATTGATCGGGGTCGCGGGCACGCAGGGTCCTGTTTCTCGACGCTTGACGTCTGACGTCTGTAGGCGGATCGATACGTTGACCCCCATCGTCCCATGACTGGAGGCCTGGGACCGGTTTGGGAGGTCGTGCGGGCGGCTGGTAGCCTGGAGCACTGTGCCTCGTGCCCTGTGACCCGAGGCGCTCAATGAAAAGTACCCGAACCTGAGAAGGCTCCTTCGTGGCGAACATCAAGTCCCAGATCAAGCGGAACAAGACCAACGAGAAGGCGCGCCTGCGCAACAAGGCGGTCAAGTCCTCCCTCAAGACCGCGATCCGCAAGGCCCGCGAGGCCGCGGCGACCGGTGACCTCGAGAAGGCCACCATCGCCAACCGCGAGGCCGCGCAGAAGCTCGACAAGGCCGTCAGCAAGGGCGTCATCCACAAGAACCAGGCCGCGAACAAGAAGTCCGCGCTGGCTCACAAGGTCGCCTCGATCAAGGCCTGACCGTTTGACCGGGGCCCCTGGCCCCATCTCGCCGGAAACGGAACCAGCGGCCCCTCTACCGCCCGGACCGGCAACCGAAAGACATCGCGCCGCGCTCGGCCGTTCGCCACGCGGGTGCGGCGCACACAGCATCATCCGAAGGCCCCGCAGCCATCCTCACGGGACGGCAGCGGGGCCTTCGGCGTTGCCATATCCTCACGGCATGTCGACGCCGCCTGATCAGCCGAGCGCCTACCCGTATCCGGGTCCCCAGTCCGCCGCGCAGCCCTCGCCGGGGTTCGGGCCGCCGGTTCCGGCCCAGCAGAACCCGTACGCGCAGCCCATGCCGCAGCAGGTACCGCCGCAGCCGGGCCAGCCCGGGTCGTACTACGGACCGCAGGGTGCGCCGATACCGCAGCTGCCGCCACCGCCGCCGGGCGGTGGCTCGGGCGCCGGGAAGGCCGTGCTGTGGGCGGCCGTCGGCGCGCTGGTCGCGTCCGCCTTCTGGGGCGGCGGAGTGCTTCTGCTCGGCGGGAAGGACAAGGACACCGCGACCGCCGACCTCAAGGGGTACAAGGTCCAGTCCGATGTCTGCTCGGCCGCCGAGATCTCGGCCTTCAAGGGCAAGTACCCGGAGAGCGACAGCTCCCCGGTGACGTACACGCTCAAGCACGACGCGCTGGACGACATGTACTGCGACATGGACCTCAAGGCTTCGGGGTCGACCTACGCGGACGCCTATCTGTCCACCACGGTGCAGTTGCACAAGACGACCGATCCGTCGGCCGAGTTCGTGGCGCGGTGGGAGAGCTACACGCAGCGCAAGGGCGACTACAAGGCCGAGAAGGTCACCGGCTTCGGCGACGCGGCCTATCTGATCACCGAGGACACGATCAGCGGCTCGTCCGGGTCGCGCTCGGTGACGCTGGCCGTGCGGGACGGCTGGATGACGTACCAGATGGCCTGGAGCATGTATCTGTCCTCGCTCGACAAGGACAAGACCCCGCCGTCGGTGAGCGAGGTCACCGGCTGGGTGAAGAGCTCCACCACGGCGACGCTGGCCAAGCTGAAGAACTGAGCGGGGCCGAAGAACTGAGCCGGGGCTGAGGAACTGAGCCGGGCGGCCCGGCCGGAGGCCTGCTGGGCCGCCCGCGACTCCAGGAGCCGCCAGGCTTCTACGAGCGGTCGCGGGCGGCGCGGGCCACCGCCACGACGGCTTTCTCCAGGGCGTATGCGGGGTCCGCGCTGCCGCCCTTGACCGCGGCGTCCGCCTCGGCGACGGCGCGCAGCGCGGCGGAGACCCCGTCGCCGGTCCAGCCGCGCATCTGCTGGCGCACCCGGTCGATCTTCCACGGGGGCATGCCCAGGTCACGGGCGAGCTGGCCGGGGTTGGCGCCGCGCGGGGCGGAGGCGAGCTTGCCGATGGCGCGCACGCCCGAGGCGAGGGCGAAGGTGATGCCGGGCAGCGGCTGGCCCACCGAGAGGGCCCAGCGCAGCCGCTCCAGCGCCTCCGCGGTCCGGCCGGTGACGGCGAAGTCGGCGACCTCGAAGCCGGTGGCCTCGGCGCGGCCGGTGTAGTAGCGGGCGACGACGGCCTCGTCGATCGTGCCCTCGACGTCGGCGACGAGCTGGGCGGCGGCGCTGGCCAGCTCGCGCAGGTCGCTGCCGATGGCGTCGACCAGCGTCTGGGTGGCCTCGGGGGTCGCGGAGCGGCCCAGGGCGCGGAACTCGCTCCGCACGAACGCCAGCCGGTCGGCCGGCTTGGTCATCTTCGGGCAGGCGACCTCGCGGGCCCCCGCCTTGCGGGCCGCGTCCAGCAGAGCTTTGCCCTTGGCCCCGCCGGCGTGCAGCAGCACCAGGGTGATCTCCTCGGCGGGCGAGTCCAGGTACGCCTTCACGTCCTTGATCGTGTCCGCACCGAGGTCGTGCGCGTCGCGCACGATGACGACCTTGCGCTCGGCGAAGAGCGAGGGGCTGGTCAGCTCGGCGAGGGTGCCGGGCTGCAGCACTCCGGGGGCGAGGTCGCGCACATCGGTGTCGGCGTCGGCGGCGCGCGCCGCCACGATCACCTCCCGCACGGCGCGGTCGAGCAGCAGGTCCTCCTGGCCCACGGCGAGCGTGAGCGGAGCGAGCAGATCGTCTGGGGAACTCTTCCTGGCCATCGCGGACCAGCATCCCACGGGGGACTGACAGCGGCGGCCATGGCGGAGAATGGTCCGGTGAGCGACGTACGACATGTCCTGGTGCTGCCCGACCGCGATGCCGCCGAGGAGGCCGCAGAGGCGGCCATGGAGCGGTTCGGCCTCCCCTTCGAGCCGCAGCTCGTCCGTGACGCCCTGGCCGGCGAGGACGACGCCGAGGACGCCCAGTGGCTGGTCGTGGTGGAGGACGAGGAGGGCCGCCTCGAAGGCGCCGCCCTGCACGCCCTGGCGGAGGAGTTCGACGGCTGGCGGGAACAGCCCCGCGAGTAGCGGGTCGCCGGGCGGCCTAGGTCCGGAGATCTAGTGCCGCGGGCTCTGGTGGCGTCCGTCGGTGCTCGGTAGCGTCACGGGGCATGACGACACCTTCCGCACCGCTCACGCCTTCCGCCCCTTCTTCCGCTGCCGTCTCTCCCGCTTCGCCCCCTTCGCCCGTTCCGGACGGGCCCCGGAGCTTGAAGCAGCGCAAGGACGAGGCGCTGCACCGGCTCGAACACGACGCGGACGTATGGGTGGCCACCGCCGACGCCCAGGGGGCGCCGTGCCTGGTGCCGCTGTTCTTCCTGTGGGACGGCGAGGCGCTGTGGCTGTCCACCCGCGGTACGAATCCCACCGGCCGCAATCTGCGGGAGAGCGGGCTGGTGCGGGTCTGCCTGGGGCACACCCGTGACGTCGTCCAGATCGATGCCACGGCCGGCACCCTGACCGCCGCGGAGCTGCCCGTCGAGATCGGTGATGCCTTCGCCGCGAAGGGCGACTGGGATCCGCGCGGCGACGGACCGTCCTATCTGTGGTTCCGGGTCCAGCCGCACACCGTCCAGGCGTGGGGCACCGTGGCCGAGTTGAAGGACCGGGACCTGATGCGTGATGGCCAGTGGCTTCTCTGACGGGAATCTATCGAGGTCGACAGCTCGGGTGATCCATTGCTTCGCATACACCATGGAACGGCAATATTGACGACGGATTTCGTTGTTCTGAATCTCTTGACGCGTTCTTGGCGGCCGGGGTTTGATGCCGGGGATGAAGCGGCCGTTCCGCTTCGATTTTCCCTGGACCGGAGGCGGTAAGCCCCCCTCAGCACCATCCGATCGGACCCCGCATGACTGACACGCTGCGTCCTCCGCACTCCCCCATCGCGCCGCCCGTCACCCCGCCGAAGGCCCTCACCCGGTCCATCGGCGTGGTCGGCGGCACGCTGCTGACGCTGTCCTGCCTGACGCCCGCCTCGTCGCTCTTCGTCATCGTGCCGGGCCTCTTCGGGGATCTCGGCACCGGGACGGCGCTGACCATCGTGATCGCGGCCGTCCTGTGCATCGCGGTGGCCTTCTGCTACTCCGAGCTCGGCACCCTCATCCCGAGCGCGGGCGGCGAGTACGCCATGGTCGGGACGCTGATCGGCCGGCTGGCGGGCTGGATCGTCTTCATCCTGTCGCTGATCGTGGTCATGATCGTGCCGCCGATCATCGCGCTCGGCACCGGCGAGTACCTCGAACCGATCATGCACATCAACGCCCAGTGGGCGGGCGCGGGCGTCATGCTGCTCGCCACCGTCATGGGCCTGCTCGATCTGCGGGCGAACGCCTGGATCACCGGCATCTTCCTGGTCCTGGAGGTCATCGCGGCCGGAGTGGTCGCCGTCCTCGGCTTCTCGCACTCCTCCCGTTCGGCGTCCACGCTCATCCACCCGGTCGTCGAGGCGACCGGCGGCGCGCCGGGCAGCCCGGCCACCGCCGCCCTCACCGGCGGCGCGATCGTCGCGGGGCTGGCCGTCGCGCTCTTCGTGCTGCAGGGCTTCAGCACGGCGGTGTACCTGTCGGAGGAGATGGAGAACCCGCGCCGGAACGTCTCGCGGACCGTGCTGTGGACACTGGGCATCGGCGCCGTGGTCGTCATCGTCCCCACCATCGCGATCACGCTCGGCGCGCCCGACATGCAGACCCTGACCGAGGGCAACCTCTCGGCGATGGTGAAGGCCTGGAGCAACTCCGCCGTGGGGACGTTCGTCAGCCTGTGCATCGCGCTGGCGATCATCAATGCGGGCATCGTCATGGTCATCCAGAACTCCCGGGTGCTCTACGCCTCGGCCCGCGACCGCGCCTGGCCGCGGCCGGTCAACAAGGCGTTCTCCACGCTGAACAGCCGCTTCGGCTCCCCGTGGGTGGCCACCCTCGCGGTCGGCGTGCCGGGTGCGGCGCTCTGTTTCGCCCCGCTGGACACGCTCACCAATGTCACCGGGGTCGCGGTCGCCGGGATGTATCTGCTGGTCGCGGTCGGCGCCCTCGCCTCACGGCGCGGCAGCCACAAGTCGCGGCCCGCGTGGCGGATGCCGCTGTGGCCCGTGGTCCCGGCGGTCCTGATCCTGGTGATGGCCTACGTCCTGTACGTGCAGGAGATCAAGGACCTCGCGATCACCGGCGGCATCGTGGCCGTCGCCTGCCTGTACTGGCTGCTCTATCTGCGGCCCCGCCAGGACACCCGCTGGGTGATCACGGTGCCGGAGGAGCAGCTGGGCCTGGAGGACGAGCCCGTGCACGCCACGGCCGGCTGAGAACACCGCGGTTGTGCGGCGGCGCTGCGGGCGCCGCGTCACGCCGGCTCCATCGTTGTGGCCTCCCGGGCCGGGATCTCCTCCTGGTCCGGGAGTTCGCGTATCCGGGGTACCGGCGAGGGCAGCAGCCACAGGACGCACAGCACTCCGCCGACGGTGGCGATCCACAGCGTGGGCCGCAGTCCGAGTGCCGTGCCGAGCACGCCGCCCGCCAGGGCGCCGAGCGGGCGGACGCCGTGGTTGACCATGCGGTAGGCCCCGGTCACCCGGGCCCGCAGCCGGTCGGGGATGACAGCGCTCTGCAGGGAGCCGCTGGCTATGTCCAGCACCATCACCCCGAATCCGGAGACGAATTCGGCGAGGAAGAGCAGGGCGAGGACCAGCGGGGTGGGTCCGCCGGCCAGCGGCACCAGGATCAGCGGGGTGGGGAAGACCGCGAAGCCGAGGACGACCGCCGGGCCGATCCCGATCCGCCGGACGATCCGGCCGCTGAGGGCGGCGCCGATGAGTCCGCCGACCGCCCCGGCGCCGATCACCAGCCCCAGCACGCCCGCGTTCAGGCCGAGTTCACCGACCGCGTAGAGCACGACGATGGTGTGGAAGACGAAGTTGAAGAAGTTCACGGTCGCCGCGGCGGCCAGCAGCGGGCGCAGGATGCGGGAGCCCGCCATGAACCGCAGCCCGGCCGTGAAGTGCCCCTTCTCCGCCGGGGCGACCGGTGGTTCCACCGGGGAGATGCGTGCCAGGTAGCCGGCCGAGACGAGGTAGGAGACGGCGTCGACGAGCAGCGTGAGCGGTGCGGCGAGTATCTGCACCAGCAGACCGCCCACACTCGGCCCCGCCACGAAGGAGAAGGCCCGGCTGCCGTTGACGAGCGCGTTGCCGTCCACGTACTGGCCGGGCCGCACGAGAGAGACGAAGAGCGTGGCGTTGGAGACGTCGAAGGCGACGCTGCAGGCGCCGACGGCGAAGGCGATCACATACAGGTGCGTGAGGGTCAGCACGTCGAGGGCATAGGCGGCGGGCAGCGAGAGCATCAGCGCCGCGCGGACCAGGTCGGCGGCGATCATGATGCGCCGCCTCCTGCTCCGCCGGTCGGCCCACGCGCCCGCGGGCAGCGAGAACAGCAGGGCCGGCAGCAGACCCGCGGCGGAGAGCCAGCCCATCTGGGCGGCGTCCGCGTGCAGCACCAGGACGGCCGCGAGCGGTATCGCGAGGAACGACACCTGGTCGCCGAAGAGCGAGACGGTCTGGCCGGTCCAGTACTGGCGGAACGGGCGTTCGCGCAGCAGAGCCGGCATGCGCTCGGCGACCTTCATGACTACTCCTCGGCGGTGTCAGGGTCGGGGTCGTTGCCGGGGGCCGGGTTGTCGGCGGGGGCCTCGGCTTCCCGGTCCAGGAAGGCGATCCGCAGGACGGAGACGCGCTGCGCGCCGTCGGGGCGGAGCGCGGGATCCGTGTCGCGGTCGGCGAACGTCTCCAGCAGTTCGTCCACCTTCGCGCCCAGCGCGGTCAGTTCCTCCGGGGTCAGATAGACCCACGTGTCGCCGAACTGCTCCGCTTCCTGCCAGTCGCGCGACAGTTCACGGCGGGTCTCCAGCGCCTTGGTCATCTTCCGGAAGTAGTCCTCAGCGACGGCGACGGTGAGCGCGTCCGCCGCGTCCGCCACCGCCGGGTCGTCCGAGTAGCCGGGCCAGTCCGTGAAGCGCGCCGTCGCCCGCCACGGCTTCTGCCGGCCGTGGCCGCCCTCGGCCTCCTCGACGAGTCCGAACTTGGCGAGCACCCGCAGATGGTAGGAGCAGCTGGCGACGGACTCCCCCGTCAGCTCGGCGGCCCGCGTCGCGGTGAACGGGCCCTCCCGGCGGAGCAGACCGGTGAGCTTCATCCGCGTCGGGTGGGCGTAGGCCCGCAGGGCGCGCGGGTCGCTGAGGTGTATCTGCCGCTCGGTCATGATGTAAAGATACCTTTAGAAAGAAATCTTTACAACGAAGTCTTTACATAGAACTCCCCACCACGGTGGCCCGGAGATCGTCCGCACGGTCCCCCACGACCGCGACCGATCCGTCGGTGTCCGTCCGCAGCACCCTCGCGCCCTGCGCGCGCAGCGCCGAGACCGTACGCGGCGCCGGGTGGCCGTACGGGTTGTCCGCGCCGCAGGAGATCAGCGCCAGACGCGGCCGGAGCCGGGCCAGCAGCACCGGGTCCTGGTAGGCCGAGCCATGGTGCGCGACCTTCAGGACATCCACCCGGGGCAGCTCGGGGACGGCCGCCAGCAACTGCCGCTGGGCCGGCGGCTCCAGGTCACCGAGCAGCAGGAACGTCAGCCCCGCCGTACGGACCAGCAGGACGACGCTGGCGTCGTTCGGACCGTTGTCCGGCAGCTCGCCCGGGGTCACGGGCGGCCAGAGCAGCTGCCACTCCAGCCCTCCCAGCCGGCGCCGCTCCCCCGCCGCCGCACGGACCACCGGGATCCGCGCGGCGGCCGCCTGTCTGCGGACGAAGGCCGCCTGCTCGGGCGGTTCGTCCAGCGTCGTCGTCTCGATCGCGCCGATCTTGCGACCGCGCAGCACTCCCGGGAGCCCGTCCACATGGTCCGCGTGGTCATGTTCTCCACGATGTGTGTGTCTCATGAGACACACACAGGCGGGGAAGCAACAGGTGCGAGGCAGACTCCGTGACATCTGCTCGGCGTAGCCTCGCTTCTGCTGAGACACTGGGATCAGCATCGACCAGTGACGTGAATCACTCAGAGGCGTGGTGCTTCGAAGGTCAGTACGCACCCCGGCCAAAGGGCGGCGACTGCACTCCGTTGCGGTACCGCCGACGCGGGGTGAACGCCCAACTCGCCTGCGCGGCACTCGCCGCGCCAGCTGACGAAGTCCTTATCAGCTGGCGGACTATACAAGCCTGACGACATGTGGATGCGACCGTAATTTACCTTTGTGGTGGCAAGCTCTTCAAAAGTTGACCTTACTGGTTGCCTGGCTGCGCCTGCGGGGGCGGGGCGTCGGGATGATCGTCGATCCAAGCGAGGCTGCCGCGGTTGAGATGGCGGCGGGCGCGGGTGATGGCGACGTAGGCGAGCCGGGCCTCGGCAATGTCGATAGGCCCCGGTACGGGGTTGCCGTTTCCGTCGGGGCTTCCGGTGTCTTTGGGCGGGTGGAAGTCTTCGGCGATCTTCACGTTGGGCCATTCGCGCCCTTTTGCTTTGTGGGCAGTGGAGACGGTGACCTGGGCGCGGGATTCATCGTGGAGGCGACCGACGGCGTCGAGAATCTGATCGGTGCCGTGGCGGTCAATGAGGTCGACGAGTGCCTGGAGATCGCTTCCTGAAGGGTCGTGGGCGGCGTAGTCCTGCACGGCGCCCCAGGTGGGGAACAGGACGAGTTCGGGATGCGTGGTGGCGCGACCGTCTTTGAGGTCCCGGGCAGCCAAGGCCAGGGCGCGCAGGGGATTTCCGCCGCCGACGAGGGCGGTGCGGTGGCCGGCCCCGAGAAGATTAAGGATCTCGGTCATCGCGCCGACGTTGGTGCGACACAGCACGGCGTTCGGAGTGGTGGTGGCGGTGTCGAGGGTGGTGGGAATGGTGTCGCTGCCAGTCAGGCGAAGCTCCGTGCCGGTAGCGGTCAGCCAACGGTTTGCCTCGTGGGCGAGCGCGGGGCCGAAGCGGAAGGAGCGGGACAGGGCCAACTGGGTGCCGTCGAAACCGGTCATGACGTCTCGGGCACCGCGCCAGCCATAGATGGCTTGGGCGGAGTCGCCGACCATGACGAGCTGGGCGTGGTCTTTTTGGTGGAGAAAGACTTGCTCGACGACAGGGTTGGTGTCCTGGGCTTCGTCCAGCAGGAGGAAGTCGCAGCCGATATGGGGACGGGTTAGGGCCCAGATTTTGAGGTAGTGGTCGTGATCGAAGCGGACGCGGCCCTGGTCAGGGTCTTGCAGGTCCTTCCATGCCTGGAGGGCGAAGGGCAGGATGATGTGGGCAAATTCGGCATGGAACTCAGGGCCATTCAGACCGCGCAGGGCGGGGATGTGATGGCGGGTGGGG
Organism: Streptomyces fildesensis; assembly: GCF_016107395.1. Classification (GTDB taxonomy): domain Bacteria; phylum Actinomycetota; class Actinomycetes; order Streptomycetales; family Streptomycetaceae; genus Actinacidiphila; species Actinacidiphila fildesensis. The sequence goes on along the minus strand of NZ_JAAIKO010000004.1, from coordinate 329,607 downwards.
GCAGGGTCGGCGGAGTGGCAGAAGCGGGTGATTGTGCGCGCGACAGTGTGGGAGAGAGTGTGGGGGGTGATGTCGTGGGGGCCGATGCGGACGGTGGCGGTGATGCCGAGGTCCTGACCGGTTTTCCAGGCGGGGCGGCGAGGTGCGTTCAGGCGATGGCGGTAACGATGGCCCAGCGCCCGGTAGGCCAGTGAGTGGGCGGTTGTGCAAGTGACGGTGGCCGGGAAGCGAGCGGTGGCATCGGTAGCGGTCGCGCGGTTGTAGGCGAGGTAGCGGCCGCGGCGTCTGGCGTTGGCGGTGAGCAGGGACAAGGTGGTGGTCTTGCCGGTACCGGCTCCTGCCTGAATGGCCAGGTGCTGGCCGTCGTGGAAGGCCTCGATGGCGGCGATCTGTTCGTCGGTGGACTCGTGCACGATGCTCTCTCCGGACGGGGTTTTAGGGGACAGGGCAGCAACAGGCGGGTCAAGGATGCGTGCACCGCCGGGCGTACTGGCCTCCCGAGCGTTCGGTGGGGTGCTGGCTAGGCAGGCGGGGGTGGATGTGCTCTCGGTGACTGTGTGGTTCGAAAGGTTCCCATTCGGTCATCGCCATTTCGGTCCTGCGGGTGGTGTGGCCGGTGCAGCGCTGGGCACGCCAGCGAAGCTGCTCGGCGTAGGGCAGGGCGGCCAGGTCGTAGACGGCCATGGTTAGGCCTGCGGGCAGGGCGAGTTGCCCGGCCGTGGCGGTGGCTGGTAGGAGCCGCCAAACGCCAGCGGACTGTTTGATATGGGCGAGGGTTCGGCTGCAACGGGCTTTCGTGGTGGCTGCGGGGGCCAGGCAGGCGATCTCCTCGACGGGGCGGGCGGCCACGTAGCGGATCCCGAGGATTTGCACGACCGGCCGGGCCGGGCGGCAGGCAACCGGACCGGGGGCAGAGGTGGGGGTGATGGTTCCGACACCGATCAGCCGGCGCGTCCGGGTGGTCAGGGCCCGGCGCAGTCCCGACAGATCTGGCAGGTCCATGATCGGGGCGCGGGCCGGGCACAGGGCGGCGTGCGGGAGCCGGCACCAGGCGCTGCCGTCCGACGTCGGGTAGGCGACCCCAGCGGCCACATGCCAGCGACTGAGCTCCGGAACCGCCTCAGCAGGCAACTCGCTGGGATGAAGCGGCACCGGGCGATGGCCAGGGCGGTAGTACCACTCAACGGCGTTGCCGCAGTCACGGCAACGCCCAGGCTGGCCATAGCGCAGCAGCCGAGTGCCATTCCTCGGAACGGGGTGCACGTTGCGGGAGCCGTCACAGCGGCTGGGCGGGTGGTCGGGTACGACGGTCATGCCCGCGAAGATCGCAGTTGACACGCCGTGTGGGCAGTGGCGCGGCAGCAGCTGTCCCCCAACCGGACGATGCAGGTAGCACTGCAGTACGCCTAGCGGTCCGGTGTTCGCCACCAGTCAGCATTGCGGGTAGACCTCGGCGGCGGGTCGCCCAGGGTCGTCGGGTCGGTTTCAGCCGGTGGGAGGGCCGGGCAGTTCGTGCTCAGAGCACATAGTGCCGAGGAGATCGTCAAAGGAGGCACCCAGGGCATGGGCCAAAGCGTGCCAGGTGTTGAGGGTGCCAATCGTGCGGCCCTGCTCGATCTCGATGAGCGTGCGGCGCGACAGGCCTGAGCGTTCGGCGAGTTGATCGTAGGTCAGCCCCGCAGACGACCTGAGACGGGCCACCTCCAGACGGAGGGCGTCGAAGTCCGGGTCGAGCGGGAAGATCGTCACCTGTCCATCCGACGGTGCAGGACCCTGCACTGTCAGTGCAGATCTCTGCCCTATCTGCAAGCAAATGGATGCCAGGCAAGAGGGCAGGGTTCTGCACTACGGTGTCGCCGGGCCATAAGGGCCCCTCACCACAACGGGATGACCAGCTCCGAAACAACCCCAGGAGGCCAGGCACGATGGGTCCCGGCAGGCTTTCACCCTTCCCGCCACGGATCTGGACCGTCGATATCCGCGCCCGCGGCGGGGCGCCGGCCGTGGAATGCCACACCTGCGGACCAGTACGCGAGCACGGAACGGAGCCACGTGCGGTTCACCGCAGCGTTATCAGCCACCTCGCGGCCCATGCCCGACGCGATCTGACGCCGCCTTACCTCAGAAGCTGCCAGTGCGGCCACCGACGCTGTCCCTGGCACCGACCCCATCGCGGCTGCACCGGGCCCGTCTGTCTGGCCCTCACCTACGAGGCGGCTTCACGACGATGGCGCCTGACCGACCTCTGCCACCAATGCTGTGAAGCCACTACCGGAACCACTGCGGTCCCGCACGCTCCGAGTCCCAGCGCCCAGTACGCACCCGCACGGCACTCCACCGCAGGCCGCATGACTCCTCCCGACGAGGATCCACTGGTCTGGGACATCACCTGAAGCAGGGCATCCGGGCCCCATATCAGGTGGAATCGCGATCAGGATCGGGTATTCCTGAGGCATCTCCAGCAGATTAGGCCGCAGGCCAGTGCGACGAAGACGCCTAGAGTTCGGTACGGGGTTCCTGTCGGACGCCGAGTCGTGCCTGGACAGATAAACGGCGGATCGGGCGCTCCGGTAGCGCAGTCTCAGCTCCTGTCCCTGATCGACGATGAACGCTCATGTCGCGGTGGCTCACACCTCATGAAAATGCGAGGAAAGTCAACCCTGACCCTACTTCCCCCTTACGGGCAACAAAAACTAAAGCCAATACGAATCATTCATATCTGAATCCGGTTGCAAATCTGTTTTGATCATCCGCAGCTTCCGATTTCGCGCTTCCCACTCGTCCACTCTCACTCGGGCTCGATTCAGCGCTTTACACTGACCACTCGACAGGTAGAACCGAATCGACTTCACCGCATCCCAAGCCTCATTGCATTCCTTGGCATTAAGTGAGTCTTCCGAAGCAACCATAAGATAGCGATCAACGGCATCCACCACGATCTGCTTCTCAATGCGTGGGTGCAGTTGCGGAAGGATATTGATCACGCCGTCCGAGCTATAGACGACTACAATAGCCGAGGGTCGTTCACTGTCGAGGTAGCGGATGGCATTATTGAACCGACTACCGCGTGCTGGGTCACCTCTGCCGTGGGCAGTGCCATCGAGAATTACGCCGATAGCATGGCACTGGCCTTTCGGGTCGACGAGCATCGCACCATCCATGTCCGTCAACTGCGACAACAGTTGCGAAGTTAGCCGAGCTGGCTCAATTGACCACGACTGTGGCGATAGACGTTCAGCTTCCCCCACAGCGTCGCTTGAAATAATAAGCATGGCTCCGTGTCTGTGCTTTCCGGCAGCCTGTGCAGCCTCACGTAGCGCGCCTTGATCGGCCTCAGGGAAAAGGCGACTCGCGAGATCTTCCAGATACACTTCATCAAGTACACGCGTGGGCAAGGACGGAATGCCGTCACGCACTGTGAGCAGAACTTCGCTCGCGTGCGAAAACTCCCAAACACCTCGTGCAGTGAAACTGACGGAAAACACTGTTTCACTACTCGCGTCATACTCAGGCTTCACTACACCAAGGCCATAGACGATTTCGCCATCCGACAGCAGGTCCGATTGAGATCCGCTAGCCTCCAGAAGCTTTCGCACGGCCGTCACGTTATGCATCTTCACTGGGTGTTTGAGCCTGAGGAAAACTTCGATAGCGGGATCGTCCTGCTTTGCGATGACAAGCCGTCCCGCTCCAGGCCGCCCCTCATAAGGCAGAGCAGAGAGCCCACTCATCAGCAAATGGTTCTCGCCGCCAAACCAAAAACCAGCGCAGTACAAGATGGAGCGGATCATCGCTTCAGTGGCGCTCCGTACAATCTCATCGTTGCTGTCCGGGAGATACCCCGATCCAGAACCAGGAATATACAGAACTCGGATCGAACGTTTAAGAATCTCACGAATTACAGCATGCACCAGCGACATGTGCACATGAAAGCGATCACGTTCCTCGGTCGTGATTTTGGGGACCTTATGAAGGGCTGCTTTGTCAATACTGATAAGTGTATGGACTTCATAATCGCCCACGCAAACGGATCCACTTGAAAAATGTGCTCTCTCTCGCTCTCGTGGCATCGCTTCAAAAGCTTCTTCAAGCGCTTTTGCCCGCATGCTGTCGCGTAGTTCCAGATCACGCTCTTCATGCACATGAGGAACGCTGTGGAACATATCGCGCTCGGGATGGCTATCGTAAAGCTCGAGTGCACGTCGCCTCACTTGATCGAAGTCATCAGGTGAGTATGGGCCGTCTTCAGGATCAACGCATACGTCAAACTCATGCTCACCAGCGGATTTGAATCCAACGAGCACCACATCCGGATTCCCAGTGAATCCGATCGCCTCAAGGGCAAGTTTGGCGCAGACCTCCACAGAGATTCTGAAGTGATACTGATAGGCCCACATAAACTGTCTGATCGAAAGTCCCCCCGCATGGCCTCTATTCACTCCTCAGCAATCGCAGCAATTTGTTTTTACAAAGGTTCTACCTTGCTTCGCCATCGCCGGCCTCACGGCGTCCCTCCAAAGAGTTCGATTGCTTCAGCGAAGTCGTCGGCCAGCTTCTGCGTACTCCGCTCTTCAAAATCTAGCTCGCCTCTGCTGTCCCGATCTGTCCAGTACCGACCCTTGAGCCGCCTCGCCGGGCTACCAGACACATCAAGTACGGTTGACCCGTGGTGGATTCGGCTTCGGTGCTCAACGCGCATATCAGGCCTATTGAGATACATGTATGTCAGCCGGACAGACCCATCGGCTTCTTCCACGTTGGCCAAAGCAGAAGTGGACTTCGACTCGTCAGTCATCAGCTTCACAGAAATCCGTGAGGCAGTCTGTTGCACTACAAGATAAACGGTCTTCGGCGGTGGAATGTTGCCATTTTCCGCGTCAATCCAAAAAGATGTAAGCGTACCCTTCCAAGTCCCGCGGACGCTCCGCGGTACTCCCACACCCGGGATTTTCTGGACCAAGGGAAGCCGCCATAGCCAAAAGTCCCAGACGTTAAATAGAATTGTGCACAGAAGAACAGCGGACGAGAAGAATTTGAGGGCGTTCCAGTCCGGCTTCCCATCTTGCGCCCATGCGCTAAACACGAAGACGAAGACAACCACTCCGACAATTACGCGAATGACAATTGTTTGTTTCACGCCGCGTATCCCAAATAGTTCCAAGCCGCTTTCACGAAGTCACGTCCATCCTGACGATCCCAATCTTGTGCACTGTGAAAGAGGTACTTGCATTCGCTCACCTCTAGCCACCGCTTCGAGTCAACGGAGGGCTCGTCGCCCTGCAGTTCCCCCCAGATGTGAACGATGACGCCTTCAATCGTCTTAACCCACGTCGATGCAAGGAAGACACTGTCTGGGCAATTGTATACAAGACACTCAATAAAGAATGACGGAACCACTCGGTGGACGCCTTCTGAAACCATCGCGTTCTCGACGCGCTTCATAATCCGGACAGCATTTTTGTAATACTGTGTAGTGCGAGTGTTCTTCGCCCGACCATTTTCCAGTTGCTTTTGTGAATAATTCTGCAGGGAGGCACCATTCTTCTTGAAGACTTTGGCGCCCTCGCGATAGTTATTGGCCGAAATGTAATACCGATAGTCGAAGCAAGGCACGACGTCAGCATCTACCCGTGCGCTGCCAGAGCGGATACGAAAGGCCGTCGAACCCGAGGAGTCAACTTGTCCAGGGAACTTAGCCTTCAGTGCCGCTTCAAGTTCCGACCGTAGCCTTGGCGGGGTCCAGATTCCGGTGTAGGAACCGCTCGGTGGGTGTGCGCCCTTCGTTGCTTCGTCCCAGTACATGGCCTCGCCGCACTGCACAGCAATATCAACATCGCTGTCCGTTCTAACATTAGTGTTGTTTGCATACGAGCCTTTGGCATAGACAGCAAGATCGCAACCTTGGAACGCAGTGTGCTCCTTGATGCCTTCACGAATCATCCGCTCGGTGCGGTCTTGCCTATCTTGTTCGGTCGGACTGGACGGACCAATCCAACTGCTCAGTTTTTCTTCCAGTTCCATGCCGCTCCCCATCAAAATCGTCGAGTCGTTGACCACGGTAACGGTCTGCCGCTCTGGCTATCCTCCCCGCGGTGATGCTGGCCCCCGCCACCGGCGGTATTCCTGCCATCGGGCCCGCGCCGGCCGCTCCCGTCCCGGCCTTCGGGCCGTCGTCCCGATATCCGACGAGGTTATCCTCCGTGGTTGACTACATTAAATGGTGCCTGCCGGGTCCGGGATCGCGGCTGCGCGATGCCTCGCACCCCGCAGGCGCGATCCCTCCCGTGCTCTCGAGTAGACCCTGAACTCAGGCTCGCGACTACTCAAAAATGGACTGTTGAATGGGTGAGACTGAGGCTGCGGAGCGGACCTGCCGCGCCGACTCGGGAACAGGAAGAACTAGTTCCGAACTTAGATCTGATACTGAGATCACAGCACCCGCGAGAATAGCTGCCAAAGTATCGGCCTGCTGTTCATGCAAGTCGGTCAGACGCCGCAGAACTGAGAGAACCTCCATGAACTCAGTGATCCAATCGAGGGGCCACGTAGCCACATGAACATGGTCGAGCGGACTTGTCTTCTTTCCGTCAGGCAATGCCTTTCGATACCCGAACCACTTCCTGAGCACATTGTTCCCACCTACGTCGTATTCCCACATCGCTGGGGTGACAGGGCCGAAACTACCAAGGCCTAGGTTGATCACCTTCTTGTCTTCGTCATAGGTCATTGCCCCTGGTACTTCTGCGCCGATATCCTTTTCGCATACAATGCGGCGCCCGTCTCCCTGGGGGAATAGAACATCTCCAAAGTTCCGCGCGTGGGCGTCATCGACGAATCTTTCACCAAAGGTGGAAGCCCAGATAACATCCTCTCCTTGCAAGCAGGCCTTCGACCACAGGTCAGGATCAGCCGTTAGCGGTACACGTACTCCTGGTGTATTGAGTTCGTCAGCGAATGTCTGGGTGAAAGCCGGGCAGGCGACAACTCCTGCGACGTAGGATGCCAGGCTATCTGCTGATACTTCCACGCCGAGACGGGAGCTGATGGCATCAAGCAAACCCGGTGAAACGTTATCGCTGGTCCATCGGGATGCCTAAGCGGGAGAGTTCGACCTCCCTCACTTCCCTTGAATGCATCGCTATCTGGAATCAACGACATGAACAGAACACCTGGGCCGGATTCGATGGGCTTGGAGTGCTGTTCCACTAGATATAGCTGCTCTGGAGAAAAAGACTCCCAAAGGAAAGGTCGCGGAAAGTCTATGATGCGACGGTCTGGAATAATCCACTGGCGGTCGAAGTTTCTGTAGCCGTACCTCACTGGTTCAGCGCAGACACCGCTCTCATCTGCGACCGTCCCAACGTGAGGCGTCTGTCCGGGAAGGGGATCAACGCTCTTGTCGAGGGCGCGATCACGAGTGACCTTGAAAAGCTTCTCCTTTTCGGAAACGTCAGATTCTCCGATGAGTCGGCTCCAGCGGTCCTTCAGGATGTCTGGAGACGGCCCACTGACCCAACCTCGATTGGAGGTGACACCCGTTGTGAACCAAGGGAACAGGTCACTTAGGGCGGGGAAATCGTCCCATCCTGACTCTGCAGCTGGCGTGAAAGGGGCATTCCAACCGGGTCGAACTGCTCGCCAGTTGGAATCGTCCAACGCGATAGACTTGAGCGCCTCGAACTTCTCATCTCTACGCCCAGATACGGCCCTGTAGTGGATTACAGCTGGCATCTCAGAGCTGGGCTCGGATTTGCGAACGAAGAGACCGATAGCCAATGGCTGCTGCACCTTTGGAAAGAGACGCGTTCGAACTTCCGGTCGCATTCTCTCCGGTGAAAGATCGATAATCCAGCCCTCGTCACATGTTCTGCGCAAGTAATTTCGCATTCCCTTGAAGCCCGGACCGCGAAGATAGCCCGCCGTTGTGATGAAGCAAACGACTCCGCCGCGATCGGATTCGTGAGCGTCAAAAACCTTCCAGGTAGCCCACCTCCAGAAATAGACATAGAGATTTTTCAGTTTGTACTCTTGCTTTCCATTTCCCGGAAAACGAAACTCTTGGAGTGGCGGCTCACCCGCAAGCTTAGAGCCTGACTCAATCCAACCGCCCTTGCCCTCTGCCCGCTCCTGATAAGGAGGGTTCCCGATGACAACGGTAACTGGGGTTTTTGATTTTATTTCGTTTGCCTGCCGTCGCGACTCCGCGATCGGTGCGTATGTCGCGGCAATTTGCTCTTGTTGAATGTAGGGATCGTCCAGAGTGTTGGTTACGAACATCAGGGTTGAAGAATCAGCAACGTCTGCCTTCAAGCGCTTGTACATGTCTGTCGCACGCAATTCTGCTACTGCGTACGGGCCCATCTGAATCTCAAAACCGATGAGTCTATTCGCAAGAGCTTTTACCGTAGGGGCAACCATGCCCGGGCCAAATTTGTTCCTTGCGTGCTCTCCCACCCTTTCAATGACCGAATGAAGGAAGGTCCCCGTTCCCATTGCCGGATCCACAATGGTTACACTTTTATCAGCAAAACCGCTCGCTTTTCCGAGTCGCGTTTGTAGGACTTGCTCTGTCAGTCGAACCATCTCGTCGACAACTTCGAATGGAGTGTAGTAGGACCCACTATCCTGGCGAAGTGTGTCATCGTAGACGCCTAGGAAATGCTCATACAAGTGCAGGTAGGCATCTTTCTTTCCAGCTCTGATCGATGGCCAATCGACGGAACCGATGACGCGCACCATGAAATCTAGAGTGACTTCGAATCGGTCGGTCGCTGTCTCCGAGAAGAGTTGTAGAGCCTTACCCATAAGTGAGTGACCAGCACCAAGTTCGCGCGCAATTTCATGGAGGCCGCTATCGAGAGGGACGCCCTCTGTATGAGCGAGCAGCAGCGAGAAGGTCACAGCTTGTGCATAGCCATCTGCGAATGTGGCGTCATCGGCAGTGGGGAAGAGTAGATTGCGCCAGTCTCTCGCGAGCCCAGTGAATGGCTGGAGCCCAGCTGCCGCGCCTCCCTTGACAGCCTTCTTTTCTGCCTCGAGTTGCTCAAGTACGGCGGAGCGCAACAATCGACAGAGAGGGGCAATCCGCCCAACGAGGAGAGAAACGGACTTCACTGGAGGTGGTACCCAGCCAAGGAATGCTTGGATCAAATGTAGAAACTCGGCATCGACGGCGGTTAGTCCTTCTCCGCTTTTATGAAGATTGCCATTCAAATGCACCGGCTGCCCAACAAGTTCACCGTTACGGTAAAGACGCCACGCAGTCCCGTTCGTATACATCAAGTTGGGGACGTCCCGCAAACGCTCCCATTGCTTCTTGTTGGGCCCGTTAAAGTTTGCTGGATCGATGCTCAGTTCGGGTTTTTTTACCTCGATGTACCCGACAATGTCGCCCTGGATGCCCACTGCATAGTCGGGCCTTACGCCCAAATCTTTCAGCCTTGTTTCTGCATGCCAAAGAATATTTGTAAGTCCAGACTTTTCGCCAATCTCTTGCAGCAGATGTTCCAGCGGGCCCCTGATCGCCGCTTCAGGTTCTCCAGGGCCCGCCAGTAGTCCTTTGCAGCTGGCACCGAATCCGGCGATCGCCTGAGATACCCATCCCGGAACGTCATTGACCATGCCTTCAACTCCACAAGCTAGATGGGTCGCTCGATGATGCTGTAAGGAAGCCATTCAACCGTATGCGGAGAAGAGTGGGAAGCTGATCCGCCCAACGGTCGATGCCGGATCCCCTGCGACCGGGGCACTTTGGGGGGCCGGAGATGACGGGTTGCAAGACCACAGCGAGGCGCACGGCCGCCCTGCACTTCGTAGTCGCGCTCCAGGCTACGAAGTCAGGGACTGCATGAACTTCCTGACCTGCTCCGGTCAACTCGACAGACGGTGCTCTCACTAAGCCGGCCCGCGGGGCCCGTGCAGCGGTACGACGGTACCGCCGGATGCGCCGAGTTCCTGTCTGAGCAGTGTGTTGTCGTGGTGAAGCGCGGCGATGGCAGTCGCAGCGGCACACAGACGACGCTGGAGTGTCGTGCACTCCTGGGTCTTATCGGCGAGCTTTTTGCGGAGTTTGCGGATCTCCTCGTCCCGGTTGGGTTCCAGGGAGGCAACCTTGCCGTGCTTGGCGAGGTGCGCGTCCCACTCGGCAAGGATGGTGCGGGCCCGGTTCATCGTGGCTCGGCTGACTTGGGCCTCCTGCCAGAGGTTCTGTTTGGTCAGACATCCGTTGGTGTGGAGGGGCTTGCCCGCGAAGAGCCGTTGCATCGCGCTCCGCAGAGCCTGGGCAGTCTGGGCAGTGACGCCGTCGTTGGTCAAGGTGCGGTCAGCCGGGCCAGTCACGAGTTCTCCTCGCGGACCAGGGCGAGCACAGCGTCGACCCGGTCAATCTCGCGGCGGATAAGGGCAGTGCGGGGCGCGGGCAGACGGCGCGTCTCCAGAAGCTTGAGTTGAGTTCGCCGATGGGAGTCATGGAGGGCAACATGCTCGACGCCAATCAGGCTGTTGCGGCAGCGGTCGGGGCGGCAGCGATGGTCGAGCGGGCCAGTGTGACCCTCAGGGATGATGGTGTTCTCCAGGCAGAGCGCGCCAGTCGGATTGGACTCGTCGAACAGGCAGTTGTTGAGCATCCCGAACCGGATGGTGATCCGGGCCTTGCGCAACAGGTCCTCCTCGGTTCGAGCGTCGCCACCTTTGGCTCTCACCGTGGCGATGATCTCGTCAAAGACATCCTTGACCCGATCCGCGCCGGGGCCGTAACCAATCTTCTTGCCGTCCCTGTGCAGACCGAAAAGCTCCTTGAACCGACGAAAGCGGGCCGCGTCAACGGCAGACTGCAGGAGCCCAGACCACTGGGTGTCGGCGGCGGCGTAGCCGAGGGTGGAGCGGTTGGCCAGCGCGCGCGCGGCCACGTGCTTGAGCTGAATGCCAAGGGCGATTTCGGAGCCGGGGAATTGGTCAGTGAGCATGGCCATGGTTCGGCGAAACATGTGGGGACGCACTTTCCCTTCCGGGATTTCCTCGAGTCCGGACCAGTCCCGGCCCTCGTTCACCTCGCCAATGAACGAATCGATCATCTGGTCGCCGTGCGCTGCCTCGGTGAGATCAGGCCTGCTCAAAGGTGCGAAGACTCGTTCCTCGTGGATTGAAACACTTTCGGCGACGGTGATCGCCTCGGCAAGGGGGTCAGTGATCCACCAGTGCTTGCCCGGCCGTCCCGGCCGCTGCTTGTCGAGCGTGGACGCGATCGCGGGAGCGTTGTAGTGCTCGACGACCGCTCCGCGCCGGATCTCATGAATCTCACTGTCTCGCATCATTGACAACGCCCCCACCAGGCAGAACGCCGCGTCCCTGATCTTGGACAACATGGTGACCAAAGTCCGGGGGTCTAGGCCTGGATGCCAGGGCCCCTTCGTGCCGTCCGGCCGGGTGACCTCCACCAGGTCATGGATGATTCCTGTCGTCGTCGGATGCCCAGACTCCAGCGCCCCCATCACCCTCTCGCGGCGTAACCGGCTCGCTTCAGACTGCGCAGTGAAGACTGATCCCTCGCGCTCGATTCCGAGAAACAGCGACAGCAGGTTCCAGTTCACTCCCTCTAGCCGACAGTCCCGTAGGCTCCCCGCCGGCAGGTGCCTGTGTACGGGGATACGACTGCCGGGATCAGCGAGCCAGGCATCCAGGACGGCATCTACAGCGCTGCGCTCAACCTTCACTGCCCGGCCGCGGAGTTCCTCATAGTGGCGCTGGGCGCGCAGCACGTCGGGGGCGAACGTGTGCACGTAGATCCAGGCGGCGCGGACCAGCGGGAACCAAACTCCGGGCGCGATCGCGGGAGTGGCGACCTCCCCTGTGGCGACGTACTGAGCCACGTTTCGGGCACTCTTGCCGCGCCACGGATCCATCGACGGGCCACCGCAGTTGAGTGCGGGACCGTACTCATGGAGCCGTCGCAGGACTAGCACGTAGCCCATCAGGGTGCCCGGGCTCATCCGATCCGACAGCGACTCCACACATCTCGTCAGATCGGTACCCCGCCAGGCCCCGAGCTGCGCGGGCAGGCCGTTCTTGCCCGCCCATTTGATGATCCCTCGCATCCGTGACATATCACTAATGATTGTGGACGGATCAAGCGGGCCAGGCAGGAGATGCACTCCGGCATCGATCACCGCTTCGTGACGTGGATTGGCCATGATCATGGCCAACTCGCGGACTGTTAGGTTCCATTCGGGCATTTCAAGACCCTTATGGAATGTGATCTTCCATCCGCACGCGGGAATGTTGGCGTTGCGCCGGACGACACCGTTGAAGTTCCAGAGCCCTGCGTCGCCGAACCTTGGGACCTCCACGGCGTTCTGTCGTGCTTCGTGCAGCGTCGCGTGACTCTGAATGACCGGTTCGTTGTCACCGAAAATTGACACGGCCAGAGGGCGGGTGATGGGGGTGGTCATGCGTCGAACTCCACGTGTGCAGATAGGGGCAGATCAAGGGTGATACTGCCCTCCTCGATGTGTTTGCGGGCGACCGTAATCTCTTCTTCGGAGCGGTCCTCCAGCGTCGCCCGCAAATTGGCATAAGACTGACCCCACACGGCTGTGAATCGCTGGGGGTGCAGGCGCTGGCGCACCCGCTCAAGGTGATCTCGGAACAACAACAGCTGCGGCAACTGGCTGGGCATCACCCAGGCGTTGCAGCACTCCAAACAGCGCAGGGGAGCGACGGCGCACAACTCTCCGCGCGGGCTGAACGGGCTGTCGTACGGGTTTTTGCAATGCGTGACACCCATGTCGAGCTCGCCCTGGATTAGATCGCTGGCCTCCTGCTCGCTCAGCCCCAAAGTCTGCAGCTGGGCAAGTTCGTCCACTGAGGCGACGACCTGCGTGGTGAATACGGTGGGGCCGTCCACCGCCTTGTTGAACCAGTGCTCCTGTGAGGTGTTGATCACCTCCGCAGAGATCACCCGCAAGGTCGTTCCCTGGGCGTAGTGTCCCTTGTAGGTCTCCTCATGATGGTCGTCGGCGATATCATGGATTCGTCCGCGGAAGGTCACCGATTTTTCCACTTTGACCGACTTGCGCAGGCGCCTGATCTCCTGCTTCCCGGTGACAGCGATGTTATTTTGCCGCAACCAGGCAGAGAATCGAGACAGCGGGGCCTCCGGGTTCCACTCGCAGAACTTGAGCGTCAGATCGACGTCCACGGCTGCGCGGACGAACAGTTTTCTATCCGGTTCAGCGGCCTTGAGGCGTGCCCGTTCGGTAACGGTCAAGAGTCGGCGGACGATGGATCCGACTTCGCGCCGGGGCTCGTCCTGAAAGTCTTCGGTTTCCACCACGTCGGCCATTTCCAACGACGCGTCCTTAAAGGCGCGGTAGTAGCGACGCCTCGCACGCTTCTTGACAAGTGTGAGACGGACCCCGCCGGGCAGGAACTCCACATCGTCCTCACAGAGCGAGCTGACTTCCTCGGGGGCGTGGCCGGTGGCATCCACCAGCAGGATGCGGAAGGCATGTAGGTCTAGCGCATTCGGCCACAACTGAGCGGCTAACCAGCGGTCCAGAACTTGCTTAACCGCCCTCGACTGGATGGTGCCGTCCGATCTCATGACGCATTGGCGCAGTTCATCCGGCCACTTTGAGGGCGATGGCAGATTGTGGTGGATGTCGACTGGAAGGATTGCGTTGTGGGCCAGCCCCCACAACAGGTCATCGATCGACATCCAGGACCCGCAGTCCGGATGCTGGCCCTGACTGGCGCGCTCCCACCCTGCGGCCAGCCGCTTCTCTAAAGCGACTACCGCATTCCAGGCACCGCGGACCAAGGCCTGTTTGTCCTTTCGAGAGAACTCGTCCAGCTCGGTAGTCTCCCCTATCGGCACTCCGCTGCCGGCCCGGGCCATAGCTGTCACCCGCTCAGTCACTGGCCTTTGCGGATGCTCTACTCGCCGACGCACCAGGACCCGGATTGCCCCTGACAGAATGGATGGGCGCGTCGATCCGGTGGCGAATTCGGAGGGCAGGGTGCGTTCCCAGGCCGCCACCACTCGCGCAAGGTCCGGATGATCCCTGCCTAGGGAGGCATTAGGCGCGGCAGAGCCCAGCATCGCGTCCGCTGAGGCGCACAGGCGTTTGATCGCCTGCTGGTAGCTCTGCACGGTGCCCGCCGACAGTCCCGCGGCCGTCACATACTCGACCCACTCATCAGCGAGTTCGGCCGCCAGCTGGGCGCACTGGTAGTTACCCGGGAGGATCCGGTTGGTGAGGTTGCGGCGGGTAGCTGTCGAGGCGCGCACTATCCGCTCGCCGATCCGGCTGACCTCGATGGCCGACTGCTGGGAGTCCTCGGGGAAGTCCCGAGAAAATTCTCCACGCCGCGGCATCAGACGGACTCCTTCTTGTCCAGCCCAAAGGCGTGCGAGGCGATCTGGGCATAGGTAGCCTCATGGCCTACCTCTCCGACCCAGCCGCGAAAGGCGTCATCAAACTGGTTCAGGGAGTCGTCGGCGTACTCGAGGTACTCGAACGTGGTAGCTGGGCTGGAGTGCCCAAGTCTGCGACTGACGATCAGGAGAGGGTTCAGACGCATGTGGCTGGATAGGTAGGACCGGTGGCGCCGGCGGCGGGCCAATGCGTCTGGTTCCTCGCCGTCCATCTGCCGCTCCAAATAACTCAACAGCTGCAGCGCAAAGGTATGGCGAAGATCGTGCCAGCGCCACCGCTGGCGCGGCAGCACAGGAGTGCTCTCATTCGCCCAGGCAACCATCCGTCGCCAAGCACCGTGCCGGTAGCGCTTCCAGGAATCCGCCCCTGGCATCAACCCGCTATGGCAGATGAAAACAGCCATAGCCTCCAATCCAACCTCCGTCTCACGCACGGCGATTCGGCGCAGCCACGGCTCCATTCCGGACATCGAAAATACCCGGTCCATGCCGTCTAGTAGGCCGTAGACCAGACCCGAATCGTGATCAACCCGCGAGACGACGAATAGGTCCCGGTGCCGGCGTTCCAGGCGCCTCGCCGAAGTCGCCGATTGCTCGGGCCGCTCTAGCAGCAGATACGGTTCTAGTCCGCTCATCGAGTCTGAAGGTACATAGATTTTGCGAGCCTTGCCGTACTTTGCGCAGGCCTGAACCGTAAACACGACGTCGTCGACGGCGTACCCTACCCCGATTCCCAGCTCCGGTAGCAGCACCGTCGCCCACTCCTGCCACCGCATCCCTGTTCCCAACGCCAGGTCTGCGCCTCCGCGATTTCGATGCGGCGCCCAGCCTCGGAAGGACAGGTCCACTGCCGAATCCGGCTGCTGACCACCCAGACCCACGTCCCGTAAGTAGCGGTACTGATCGAGGGCGAGGTGACGAATGTTCATCCTCTGCCGGATCCGAGGCGCCATGGGGTTGCGCCCCATCGCCCCCATCCGCACCGGCAAATGCTCACGCGCTCCTACGCGAACCAAGTGGCCATAGAACCGGTCCAACAGCTGGCACTCCTTGCCCCAGGCCGAGTCCCCCAGCGGCCGCTTTTGTAACTCGGTGCGGACTCTTTTGAAGGCTTGGATGTCCGACTCTGTAGCCGTCACTAGGTTACGGCCACGCTTTTCCTGGTAGTCCGAAAGCCGCGCGACGATCCGCCCATACTCCCTCCGTGTGCCTGGCTTCAGGGCAGCGTAGGCAAGTGTCCGGCCCCACGAGGACATCGGCTCCACCGGCATCATCGTCTCGCCATCTAGGAAGATCGGCGTCCCATCTGCGATTGCTCGGTCATCCAGCAGCCTAGCGACGTCGTCGCCGGAGATTACTAAACTTTCCAAGTACCTTTTGGCGTTACCGGAGTTCACAAAGAACAAATCCATCCTTCACTCCTTCCGAGACAGTGCTGACAAGAGAGATATCAGAACTTCATCGCCACGGGAGGAGCTTCGAGGACTAGAGACACGTTCTCGTGAGACATCGATGAACTGCCCTAAGAAGAAGTGGGTCAGGATCAGCAGCGCGATCGAGGTCACCCCGAGCGACCGCAGACACCGGTCGACGAGGGCCGGCTCCGGCCCGGCGTCGATGACGACGGCCGAGCCGTCCGTCCCGGACAGCACCAGGGCATCCCCCTGGCCCACATCGCACATGGCGAGCCGCCAGCCGGGCGGCGGCCAGCCCGTGATGACGCGCGGGAGCGGTACGGGCCGCAGCACGGCGAGCAGCAGCAGGAGCGCGACCGCCGCGCACAGCCATGGGCGGGCCAGCAGCCGGCGGCCCGTCGTCACCACCGCCACGGTGAGCACGGCGAGCAGCAGGCCCCCGCCCCATCCGCCGGGCCAGCCGATCCCGGCACCGGGCAGTGCCGCGCCCCGCCGGGCGACGGCCGCGATCCAGCCGGTGGGCCACCCGGCCAGCCAGGCCAGCCACTCGGCGGCCGGCATCGCGAACGGCGCGGCGGCCAGCGCCCCGAACCCGAGCACCGTGGCCGGCCCCACCGCCAGTTCCGCGAGCAGATTGCACGGGATCGCGACCAGGCTCACCTGCCCGGCGAGCACCACGATCACCGGGGCGCAGACCGCCTGCGCGGCGCCCGCCGCGCCCAGCGCCTCGGCCGGTCCCGGCGGCATCCCGCGGCGGCGCAGGGCCGCGCTCCACCGCGGGGAGATCGTCAGCAGCGCGCCGGTGGCCAGCACGGAGAGCAGGAATCCGTGGGAGCGGGCGAGCCAGGGGTCGTAGAGGACGAGGAGGAGCACCGCCGCGGCCAGCGCCGGCAGCAGGGCGCGGCGGCGGCCGGTGCCGATCGCCAGCAGCGTGATCAGCCCGCAGGCGGCGGCCCGCAGCACACTCGGATCGGGACGGCAGACGATGACGAACCCGACGGTGAGCAGCCCGCCGAGCACGGCGGTCGTGCGCAGCGGGATCCCGATCCGCGGGGCGAGCCCACGTCGCTCCGCGCGGATGGCGAGGCCGGGCGGCCCGATGAGCAGCAGCAGGACGATGGTCAGATTCGAACCGGAGACCGCCGTCAGATGGGTCAGATCCGTGGTCCGGAACGCCTCGCGCAGTTCCGGAGTGAGCCGTGCGGTGTCCCCGTCGACGAGCCCGGGGAGCAGCGCCCGCGCATCGGGCGGCAGCCCGTCCGTCGCCGCGCGCAGCCCCGCCCTGAGCCGCCCCGCGAAACGCTGCGTCGCGGTGGGCGGGCCACTGATGTGCGGCGGCCCGCGCACCGACAGCACGGCGGCGCTCCGCTCGCCGGGCAGGACCGACGGTGCGATCCGTGCCGCCACAGTGACCCGGGTGGACGGCAGCAGTCCGAGCCACGGATCGGCGGACGACGCGGACACCCGGCCCTCCGCGGGACCCGACCCGGCCGGGCGCGAGCCCGGTCCCGTTCGTGGCCCCGGCCGCTGTCCCGGTGCCGGCTTGCGCGGTGCGCCCGCTTCGGCGATGACCAGGACCGGCGTGCGGACCTTCGTGGTCACCCCGTGCGCGGTGACACGGACGGCCTCCGCCGCGACGATCACGGCGTCCGGGGCGCGGGCCGCGCCCCGGACGTGCGGGAGGGCAGGCCGCGGATCGCCGGTGATCCTCAACTCGACGACAGCGTGGGCATGTTCGGCGGCCAGCGCCGGCAGCGGCCCGCGATGACCGTCCGCCGCATGCAGCGCGGCGACGGCCGTCGCCGCGGAAGCGCACAGCAGCGCGGTGGCGGTGGCCACCGCCAGCCCGGCGGGCCGCCCCCACCGGGCCACCAGCAGCGCCACCCCCAGTACGGCGGTGACCACCGCACACCAGGCCGCCATCTCTCCCGGCATCCCCAGCGCGAGCGCCGACGCGAGCCAGGCGGCGAGGGCCGGCGGCACGAGCCGCAGGTCCGCAGGGCCCTCCTGGTGCGGGTTGGACGCGCCGAGCGGTGATACCGCCGACGCGTGCACGGCCGAGCGCGCCACGGCGCCCGTATCCGCCCGGCGCCCCGCCGCCGCGTCGGGGCCCGCCCTGGGACGGGTCACGGCTGGACCAGGGGCTTGAGGTCGGAGAAGCGCCGGTCACCGATGCCGGTCACATTGCGCAGCTGGTCGACGGAGGCGAAGCCGCCGTGCTGGGCTCGGTAGTCGAGGATGTGCCGTGCCAGGACCGGTCCGACGCCCGGCAGGGTCTCCAACTGGGCGCTGGTCGCGGAGTTGAGGCTCACAGGACCGGCCGGCGCACCGCCTCCCGGTCCGGGGGCGGCGGGTGCGGGCGGCCCGCCGACGACGACCTGCTCACCGTCGGCGAGCACCCGGGCGAGGTTCAGCGCGCTGGTGTCCGTCCCCGGGAGCGCCCCGCCGGCCGCCGCGAGAGCATCGGCCACCCGCGACCCGGCGGGCAGCCTGAGCAGCCCGGGACGGCGGGCCTTGCCCGCGACGTCCACCGTCAGGACCGTCTTCGCCGCCCCCACGGCGGCCGGCACGTTCGGCACGGACCCGGCCGGCCCGGAGCCGGGCGCGGCGCTCGGCCCCCGCATCGGGAACAGGGACGCTCCGGGCGACGGTCCGTCGACGCGCGCCGGAGCGGAGACCGTCCGCGGGCGCCCGGTCCAGAAGTGCTGCACAGCGAAGCCGACGGCGACGGCCAGGACGACCAGCAGGGCAGCGGCGGTCCTGAACTCCAGGCCGCAGCGCACATACAGCCAGCCGCGGAAGGCTCGTAACCGCTCGGCAGGAGTCGCCCGGAACCGCGCCATGCCCTCAGGCACCGACCCCGACGCCAAGGTCGACGGCGCGGCCGAAGAAGCCGCAGAAGGAGCAGTAGAAGGACTGGAGCCAGCGGGCGGTGACGGTGGCGGATCCGGGCGAGGGTCCGGGCGCGGGTCCGGTGGGTCGAAGAGCGCGGCGGCGCGCTCCCCCACCGTCCCCTGGAGGTGCTGAACGCCCCGATTGCCCTGGAGGTGACTGCGGCGGCGGCTGATCGTGGTGAGCGCTGTGGTTCCCATGCCGCGAAACTAAGCGGAATCACCGAACGAAGATGATCACTGCCAAATCCTGTGGATAACCCACGAGTTGTGGACAACTCGCTCACTCAATGAGGTGAAATCACCGCTCCGAGCAGCCCCGGCCCCGCGTGCGCGCCGATCACCGCGCCCACCTCGCTCACCACCAGCTCGTCCAGCCCCGGCACTCGCTCCCGCAGCCGTTCGGCCAGCGCCGCCGCACGGTCGGCGGCGGCCAGGTGGTGGACCGCGACGGCCACCCGCCGGCTGCCGGCCCGCTCGACGACGATCTCCTCCAGCCGCGTGATCGCCCGGGAGGCCGTACGGACCTTCTCCAGCAGCTCGATCCTGCCGTCCACCAGCTGCAGGATCGGCTTGACCGCCAGCGCCGACCCGAACAGCGCCTGCGCGGCACCGATCCGGCCGCCGCGCCGCAGATAGTCCAGGGTGTCGACGTAGAAGTATGCCAAGGTGTCCGCCGCGCGCTTCTCGGCGGCGGCCACGACCTCGTCGGCCGTGCCCCCGGAACCGGCGGTCTCGGCCGCCGCCAGAACCGTGAAACCGAGCGCCATCGCGACCATTCCGGTGTCGACGACCCGTACCGGAACGGGCGAGTCGCGCGCGGCGACCAGCGCCGCGTCATGGGTCCCGGAGAACTCGGCGGACAGATGCAGCGAGACGATGTGGTCCGCCCCCGCCCCCGCCGCGGCCCGGTAGCACGCGGCGAACTCCGCCGGGCCGGGTCGCGAGGTGGTCACCGGACGTCTGCGCTGCAGGGCTCTGGCAACCGCCGGGGCGGAGATCTCCGTGCCCTCTTCGAACGCCTCGTCGCCGATCACCACGGTCAGCGGAACGACGGTGATGCCGTGCCGGGCCAGTGCCTCCTGCGAGAGGTAGGCCGTGGAATCCGTGACGATAGCGACATGCGGGGACATGTGCGGGAGGTTACCCGGGGCCCGGGCGTGGCGACAGTGCGGCCCGGGTCAAGATCGGCTGATGTGCTTGTGCGGCCCGGGTCAAGATCGGCTGATGTGCTTGTGCGGCCCGGGTCAAGATCGGCTGATGTGCTTGGGATCGCCGGCGGGGCCGCCCGTGGGGCCGCCGGTCGGCAGCGTGCTCGGCGCCCAGTGGCGCAGCGCTCCGGCCTCGATGTCGATCTGCTGCGCCAGCGCGGTCAGATCGTCGTCGGCGAACTGCCGGGCCCGGTCCTGGGCGGCCCAGCGCAGCGCGTCGGCGGAGTGGGTGATCCGCTCGGTGCGCTCGGCCAGGGACGGCAGCCGGTCGGCGATCCGCGCCTTGTCCGGCTCGCGCTCCAGCACCTTCAGCTCGGTGTCCAGCACCCGCGCGTGATCGTTGAGCCGGGCGAGCAGGGCGGACGCCTCGGAGAGCGAGGCGTCCTCGGCCGAGCCGGCCTCCAGCGCCCGGTAGGTGCTGTCGATGGAGGTCCGCAGGTCCAGCCGGAGTTGCGCCAGCTCCCCCGCCGCCCCCATCAGCGTGTAGCGGCGGGCCTTGAGCGCGGTGTCCTCGACGACCCGGCGGGCCTGCGCGCTGCCGCGCTCCACGCCGCGCTTCACCGCCCGCACGGTCCGTACGGTGGCGACGACGCCCACCGCCACGAACGACGCGAAGAGCAGCAGCAGCACAACGACGGCGATATCCACGGGTGCTCCTCCGGTCGAACGGGCGCGGGCAGCCGGGTGGGCCCACCGTCAACGGTAAACGCACCGGGCGGATCGGTGGCTCCGTACGAACCCCCAATCCGCCCGTAAGGGAAACCCCTGGTACCCGGCGCACCGCCGGATACCAGGGGTTCTGCGCACTCCGTAGCGTCAGCCGGTGACGATGTTGACCAGCTTCGGCGCCCGCACGATCACCTTGCGCACCGCGGCCCCGCCCAGCGCCGCGACCACGCCCGCGTCGGCCAGCGCCAGCGCCTCCAGGTCCGCGTCCGAGATCGTCGGCGGCACCTCCAGACGGGCCTTGACCTTGCCCTTGATCTGAACGACGCAGATCACGGCCTCGTCCTGGACCAGCGCCGGGTCCGCGACCGGGAACGCTGCGTGGACCAGCGAGTCGTCGTGGCCCAGCCTGCGCCACAGCTCCTCGGCGATGTGCGGGGCCAGCGGGGCGACCAGCAGCACCAGCGGCTCGGCGATGGCACGCGGCACGGCGCCGCCCGCCTTGGTCAGGAAGTTGTTCAGCTCGGTGACCTTGGCGATGGCGGTGTTGAAGCGCAGGCCCGCCATGTCCTGGCCGACGCCGTCGATCGCCTTGTGCAGCGCGCGCAGCGTCGCCTCGTCGGGCTCGGCGTCGGACACGGTGACCGCACCGGTCTCCTCGTCGACGACATTGCGCCACAGCCGCTGCAGCAGCCGGTACTGGCCGACCACCGCGCGGGTGTCCCAGGGGCGCGAGACGTCCAGCGGGCCCATCGCCATCTCGTACAGGCGCAGGGTGTCCGCGCCGTACTCGGCGCAGATCTCGTCCGGGGTGACGGCGTTCTTCAGGGACTTGCCCATCTTGCCCAGTACGCGGCTGACGGGCTCGCCCTGGTGGAAGTAGGCCCCGTCGCGCTCCTCGACCTCGGCGGCCGGCACCGGGAAGCCGCGGCTGTCGCGGTACACGAACGCCTGGATCATGCCCTGGTTGTACAGCTTGTGGAACGGCTCGGAGGACGAGATGTGCCCCAGGTCGAACAGCACCTTGGACCAGAAGCGCGCGTACAGCAGGTGCAGCACGGCGTGCTCGGCGCCGCCGACGTACAGGTCGACGCCGCCGTGCGGCTGGCCCTCGCGCGGGCCCATCCAGTACTGCTCGATCGCGGGGTCGACCAGCCGCTCGCTGTTGTTCGGGTCCAGGTAGCGCAGCTCGTACCAGCACGAGCCGGCCCAGTTGGGCATGGTGTTGGTCTCGCGGCGGTAGCGCCGGGTCCCGTTGCCGTCACCCAGGTCCAGGTCGACGTTCACCCAGTCCGCGTTGCGGGACAGCGGGGTCTCCGGGCGGGTGTCCGCGTCGTCCGGGTCGAAGGTGCGCGGCGAGTAGTCGTCGACCTCCGGCAGCTCCAGCGGCAGCATCGACTCGGGCAGCGAGTGCGCCACGCCGGCCTCGTCGTAGACGATCGGGAAGGGCTCGCCCCAGTAGCGCTGTCGGCTGAACAGCCAGTCGCGCAGCCGGAAGTTGACGGTGGCCTCACCGATGCCGTGCCCGGACAGCCACTCGGTGATCCTCGCCTTGGCGTCGACGACACCCAGGCCGTCCAGGGAGAACTCGTCGTTGGCGGAGTTGACCAGCTTCGCCTCGTACGAGGCGAAGGCGTCGTCCCACGCCGCCGGGTCGGTGCCGCGGCCGTCGGAGGGCTGGACGACACAGCGCATCGGCAGCTCGAAGGCGCGGGCGAAGGCGAAGTCGCGGCTGTCGTGCGCCGGGACGGCCATGATCGCGCCGGTGCCGTAGCCCATCAGCACGTAGTCGGCGATGAAGACCGGGACCTGGTCCCCGCTGACCGGGTTCACGGCGTAGGCGCCGGTGAAGACGCCGGTCTTCTCCTTGGCGTCGGCCTGCCGCTCGACGTCGGACTTGGCGGCGGCCATCTTGCGGTACGCGGCCACGGCCTCGCCCGGGGTGGCGTGCCCGCCGGTCCACACGTCGTGGGTGCCCTCGGGCCAGGCGGCCGGGACGACTGTCTCGACCAGTTCGTGCTCGGGCGCCAGCACCATGTAGGTGGCGCCGAACAGCGTGTCCTGGCGGGTCGTGAAGACGGTGATCTTCTCGTCGCCGACGGCGAAGTCCACCCGGGCGCCCTCGGAGCGGCCGATCCAGTTGCGCTGCTGCAGCTTGATGGCCTCGGGCCAGTCCAGCGGCTCCAGGTCGTCGATCAGCCGGTCCGCGTAGGCCGTGATGCGCATGTTCCACTGGCGCAGCTTGGACTTGAAGACCGGGAAGTTGCCGCGCTCGGAGCGGCCGTCCGCGGTGACCTCCTCGTTCGCCAGAACGGTGCCCAGCCCCGGGCACCAGTTGACGCGCGACTCGGACGCGTACGCCAGCCGGTACTCGCCCAGCAGGTCGGAGCGCTCGATGGCGCTCAGCGCGTCCCAGGCGCGGCCGTCCGGGGTCGGGCGGGCGCCGGAGGCGAACTGTGCGACCAGGGTGTCGATCGGACGGGCCCGGCCCGCCTCCTCGTCGTACCAGGAGTTGAAGATCTGCAGGAAGATCCACTGGGTCCACTTGTAGTACGCCGGGTCGATCGTCTCGACCGACCGGCGCATGTCGTGGCCCAGGCCCAGCCGGCGCAGCTGGCGCCGCATGTTCTCGATGGCGTCCTCGGTGGAGGCCCGCGGGTGCGTCCCGGTGGCGACCGCGTGCTGCTCGGCGGGCAGCCCGAAGGAGTCGAAGCCCAGGGTGTGCAGCACGTTGTGGCCGGTCATCCGCTGGTGGCGGGCGTACACATCGGTGGCGATGTAGCCCAGCGGGTGGCCGACGTGCAGTCCCGAGCCCGAGGGGTACGGGAACATGTCCATGATGAATTTCTTGGGCTTGGCGGCCAGCTCGGCATCCCCCGCCAGGTCACCGCTGGGGTTCGGCGCCTCGTAGGTACCGGACTCCTCCCAGAAGTCCTGCCAGCGGGCCTCGATGTCGGCGGCCAGCTGAGCGGTGTACTTGAAGGTCGGCACAGTACGGTGCGGCTCGGCTGCCTCAGTGGCGGCGGTGGTCTCGCTCATCGTCCTCGAAGCTCCATCGTGATCATGACGGGCGTACGCCGCGTCTGCTGCCTGCCTGCGGAAACGAAAAAACCCCTCGCACAGGAGGGGCCGCCGCACTGACTCGGTTCGTCGTCAGTGCGGCTTGCTAAGCAGAAGGCGTACGGCACGCATGGGGTCAGGTTACCGCAGCGCGCGAGGGGCCCGCACCGGGAATGCCCCGGTGCGGGCCCGTGCACTGGCTCAGGAGCTCAGCCCGTGCGCCGACCGTGAGGTCAGCGGTGGTTCTTCTTCGGCAGGTACGAGGTCACGTAGTCGGCACCAGGGGTACCGACGCCGGTGACGTCGTCGAAGCCGACCGTGGCGTGCAGCGACGCGTCCTTGCCGAGGCTGCGCAGGGACGTGATCGTGCCGTCCGCCGCGTCGACACCGTTGACGAAGTCAACGCGGACGACCGCCTGGTCACGGCCCTGGCCCAGCGGGTGGTCCGTGACGTCGTGGTAGGCCGACGTGGCGTACCGGTCGTAGATCAGCGGGTTGGCGAAGCCGACCGGGACCCCGTGCCGCGCCTGCTGCACGAGCGCCTGGACGCCGGCGATCACCGGGGCGGCGAGCGAGGTGCCGCCGATCCGGTACTCGCTGTACGCCAGCGAACCGTCCGCGAGGGACTGGGTCTGACCGACGAGGAAGCCGGTGTTCGGGTCGGCGACCGCCGAGATGTCCGGCTCGACGCGCTGCTTCACGCCGCCGCCGTTGGCGAGGGCGAGCGAGTCCGGGACGACGTTGCGCTGGTAGAACGGCTGCGCGTACAGGTTGCTGGTGCCGCCGCCCGCGCCTGAGGTGTAGGCGCCGGGGAAGCCCGTCCAGCTGTTGCCGTCAGCCGACAGCACAGCCTTCTCGGTGCCCCATCCGGTCTCCCACTGGTACTTCTCACCCTTGCCGACGTTCAGCGAGGTGCCGCCGACCGAGGTGGCCCAGGGGGAGTTTCCGGGGGTGTCGACCTGCTTCTTGCCGGTCTTGGCGACGTTGTCGCCGGAGTCACCGGAGGAGAAGTAGAAGCCGATGCCCTCGACAGCACCCTGCAGGAAGGTCTGGTCGTAGGCCGCGGCCACGTCCGGGGTCTCATTGGCCTCGACGTCGCCCCACGAGTTGGAGACGATGTCGGCCAGCCGGCCGTCGACGATCTTGTTCAGGGCGTCGAGCAGGTCGTTGTCCTGGCAGGACGCGCCACCCACGTAGACGATGTCGGCGTCCGGGGCCACGGCGTGCACGGCCTCGACGTCGAGCGTCTCCTCGCCGTACCAGCCACCCGCGTCGCAGGCCTCGGTCGAGTTGTAGTCGGCGGGCAGCACCTGGGAGAGCTGGCCCTTGCGGTACGCCTGGTCACCGTTGTTCTTGGCGTACTTCTTCGCGTCCTGGACGATGTACGGCGAGGCGTACGCGTCCGTGATCGCGACCGTGACGTTCTTACCGGTGTAGCTCTTCGCACCGTAGGCGGCGCGCAGGTCCTTGCCGGTGTAGCCCTTGATCGCGTACGGCGCCTTGGTGCCGTAGGCGGACGGGAGCTTCTTGTTGGTGTTCGAGCCGAAGTAGCTCGAGAACGGCCCGGCGTTCTTGAACACCGCGCCGGGAGGCGGCAGCGCCTCGTCGTGCTTGGCGATCTTGGGAGCGTTGTCCAGGCCGACGACCGTGAGCACCGCGCCGTTCAGCGCCGCCGGCGCGGACGCCGTCGTCGCCGGGGCGTGGTAAGTCTTGCCGTCCTTGGCGAAGTTGTGCAGCTGGGTGCCGAACGCCTTCTCCGCGGCCGCCACGTCACCGCTCACGGTGATGTAGTGCTGGGTGGTACCGGTCACCTTGAGGCCCGAGGACTTCAGCCAGGCGGTGACCTGGGCTATCTGGTCCTTCGTCGCACCGAACCGCGCCTGTGTCTGCGCCGCGGTCAGATACTTGCCGTAGGAAGCCGACTTCGGGTCGGAAACCGCGGTCGCATAGGCCGTGAGGCCCTTCGCGTCCCGGCCCGCCAGGTAGACACGGGCGGTAACGCCGCTGGCGTCCGCCGTGTCGCCCTTGTCCGCATTGGCGGTTGCCCACAGCGGCTTGGTGCCACTGAGCAGCTGCCTGTCGTGCGGTTGGTCAGCCTGCGCGGCAGGTGTGCCCAGCGCGAGCGCGCCGGCCATCAGCGGCAGCGCTGCGGCCACCGCCAGCCCGGCACGCGTTCTTTTGCGCTCAAATCTCATGAAACCCCCATGCGAAGCGAGTTGACGCCGATTACGGTGTCGCCGCTATGCGTACGGCTCGTACCGCAGAGCGCCACTCTTTCGCCGAAAAGCTCATGTCAGGGGCATGCAATTGCCAAGAGCAGGCCAAAGAAACGCCAGCGAACGGTAAGCGGCACGAGCCGGTCACGAGGGGCGGAAGCCGCTGCCCGGCCGGTGGGAACCGTGGCCGGGCCGACCGGAACCGCGGTCCGATCGGCGGGTGCTGACGGGGAATCCGGCACCCGGTCGGATCGACGTTAGCAGCGGCGGCAACGGCGTGGCCGGAGTTGCCGGAAGCCGGCCGCCGGAGGACGACCGCGGCTGCGGGCTCGGCCGGGGTCACGCGCTCGGGGCGCACCGCGCCCGGCTCACCGCGGCAGCGGCGGTGACCGGCGGCCGGCCAGGGCGGTCCGCCGCTGTCCGGCGCCGGCGCTGCGACCCGAAGACGCGAAGACCCGAAGACCGAGGAGAAGGCCGGACGAGAAGAAGGCCCGACCGCCGGTTCGGCGATCGGGCCTTCTGATTGTGGAGCTACGGAGAATTGAACTCCGGACCTCTTGCATGCCATGCAAGCGCTCTACCAACTGAGCTACAGCCCCGCGGTGTACCCCGCCGGGTTCCCCCGGCGACTCGGCATACATTACACGGCCCTGGGGGTGTTTCGCCAAATCGTTTACCGGGAAGCCGGGGGCTCACCTGGAGGAACGGTTGCTCTGCTGTTCCGAGGCCGAGCCAGGTAATGTCGGGATTCCGTGCCAGGTTCACCGGCGCCCCGTGCCCCCCACCAGTCTCCCTGGAGCAGCGCACTGTGACAGCGACGCAGCTGACCGCCGACACCCGCATGATTGCGGCCAGGACGTTCATTCTGCGGCGACCGACGCTGCTCGCCGCGGCGGTCTGCCTGGTCTCCTTCGCCGGCTTCTGGATGGCGCAGCGCGCCTCCCATGTGTCGATGATCGACCTGATGGTCTACCGGGCCGAGGGCGCGACCGTGCGCAACGGCGGCGACCTGTACGAGATGCGGGCCACGTACGCGAACCTCCCGACCACCTATCCACCCTTCGCCGCGCTGATGTTCATGCCTCTGACGTGGATCGGCGTGGGCGGGATGCGCGCGGTGGCGACGGTGGCGAACCTGGGCCTGCTGGTGGCGCTGGTGCATCTGTCGCTGCGGCTGACCGGGCGGCCGGCCAAGCTGCCGGCCGCGGCGGTGACGCTGGCCGTCGCGTCCGTCGCGGTGTGGTGCGAGCCGGTGTGGACGACCCTGCGGTACGGGCAGATCAACCTGCTGCTGGCCGTGCTGGTGCTGTGGGACCTGACGCGGCGCGCGGGCCATCGCTGGGCCGGCTTCGGGACCGGGATCGCGGCGGGCATCAAGCTGACGCCCGCGCTGTTCGCGGTGCTGCTGGCGGTGGCCGGGGTGGCGCTGGGCTGGCGGCGGCTGCGCCGTGGCCACAGCCCCTGGAATCCGCACCTGCGGCGGGCCGCCGTGGCCGTCATCACGTTCGTCGGGACGGTGGCGATGGCAGCGGTGGCGCTACCGCACGACTCACGGCGGTTCTGGACCGAGATGCTCTTCGCGGCGGACCGGGTCGGCTTCGGCGAGGACACCGCCAACCAGTCGCTGCGCGGGATCTTCGCCCGCGCCCTCCACACCGGCGACCCGGGCAGCGGCTGGCTGCTGGCGGCCGCCGTCGTCGGCTGCGCGGGCCTGGCCGTCTCGGTCGCGGCACTGCTCGCCGGGGACCGGCTGCCCTACAACGTGGCCTGGGCGACGCTGGCCTGCGCGGTGACCGCGCTGCTGGTCAGCCCGATCTCCTGGTCGCACCACTGGGTGTGGGGGGTGCCGATGGTGATCCTGCTCGGCACCGAGGCGCTGCGCCGCCGGGACGCGCTGTGGGCGGCGGGGGCGGCCCTGGTGGGGCTGCTGTTCTGCTCGTTCATGCTGTGGCTGGTCCCGCACGGCGCCGGGCGGTTCGAACTGGGGCAGAGCGGCGGGCAGATGGCGCTGTCCGCGGTCTATCCAGCGATCGGCGCCGCGTTCCTCGCGGTGACCGGCACGGTGGCGTTCCAGGCCTTCCGCAACGATCCGCGCCGACGGCGCTCCACACCCGTGCTGTCGTCGCGGCGGGCGGCCGCGTACGACTACGTCAACCGCTGACCGAACCCTCTACCCCGGCAGTCGTCCCCATCGCAGCCGCCTCGCCCGTCCCGTCCGTCTCTTCCGCCCCGTCCATGCCACGGCGGAGCAGGTTGTCCTCGACCCGGGCCAGCAGCCGGGCCAGTTCCCGGCGGTCGGCCGCCGACAGCCCCGCGACGGTGATCTCCTCCAGCTGCCGCCACGCGTCCTCGACGGGTGCGCGCAGCGTGTGGCCGGCCTCGGTCGCCTCGACGAGGACCGCGCGCCCGTCGTCGGGGTCGGGGCGGCGGGTGACCAGACCGGACTGTTCGAGGCGCTGGACCATCCTCGTCACCGTCGACGGGTCGAGGTCCAGCAGCTTGATCAGCTCGGACTGCCGCTGGGGTCCCGCGTCCCACAGCCGCATCATCAGCAGCTCCTGTCCCGCGTAGAGGCCGGCGCCGCGCAGCAGCCGGCCGGCGGCCATGCGGTGGGCGCGGGCGGTGCGGAACACCGCGTGGCTGATGCCGGTACGGCCGACGGGGGCCCGCGGCGGCGTACAGGCGGGGTCTTCGGTGGCAGCAGGGCGGCTCGTCGGGGTCATGAACCCATTATGTTGGCCGGCCAAGGAATGTGCTGGAGCGATGCGCGGTTGATTGGTTGGCCGACCACATAACTCCTGGGGAGACCCTCATGCCCAATGCCTTCGACCCCATCGACCTCGCCGGTACCCGGCTTCCCAACCGCATAGCGATGGCCCCGATGACCCGCAGCCGGGCTACGGTCCCGGTGCCACCCCGACCCCGGCGATGGCCGAGTACTACGCCCAGCGCGCCTCGGCCGGGCTGATCATCACCGAGGGGATCCAGCCCAGCGCCGTCGGCCAGGGCTACCCCGACACCCCCGGGCTGCACAGCGCGGAGCAGATCGCCGCCTGGCGGACGGTGACCGACGCCGTGCACGCTGCGGGCGGCCGGATCTTCGCCCAGCTGATGCACGCCGGCCGGATCGGCCACCCCGACCTGCTGCCGGACGGGCTCGTCCCGGTCAGCGCCTCTCCGGTGGCCGCCGAGGGCCGGGTGTACACCCATGAGGGGCCGAAGGAGTTCATCGCGCCGCGTGAGCTGGACGACGCGGAGATCCGGCGGACCATCGCCGACTTCGCGACCGCCGCCCGCAACGCGGTCGAGGCCGGTTTCGACGGGGTCGAGATCCACGGCGCCAACGGCTACCTGGTCCACCAGTTCCTGGCCCCCAACACCAACCGCCGCACCGACGAGTGGGGCGGCGACGGCGAGGACCGCATCCGGTTCGCCGTCGAGGTGACCCGCGCGGTGGCCGGTGCGATCGGCGCCGACCGGACCGGTCTGCGGATCTCCCCGGGAAACCCGTACAACGACATCGCCGAGCCCGAGCCGGAGGCCGTCTACAGCGCGCTGGTGCGCGCGCTGGAACCGCTCGGCCTGGCCTATCTGCACCTGGTCGAGGGCGGCGACCGCGGGCTGACGCTGCGGCTGCGCAAGCAGTACGCCGGGACCCTCGTTCTCAACGTCTGGTCCGAGCGGCGCCCCACCGGTCCCGACGCGCTCGCCCTCATCGAGGACGGCACCGCGGACCTGGTGTCCTACGGTGCCCTGTTCCTCGCCAACCCGGACCTGCCGCGCCGCCTCGCGGCCGGCGGCCCGTACAACACCCCCGACTCCGCCACGTTCTTCGGCGGGGACGAGCGCGGCTTCACCGACTATCCCGCGCTGGTCTGAACGGAGCGGGCGGAGCCGAACGGTTCCGAGCGGAATGGTTCGCAGCGGAACGGTTCGCAGCGAGGCGGTCGGAGCGCGGGGCCGGGGGCGGGAGGAGCCGGGATGCGGTCCCGGCTCCGTCCGGCCCTACGCCTTGTCGCGCCGCAGCCCCAGCAGCGCCCCGGCCACCGCGACGACGGTCAGCGCCGCCGCGGTCACCGCGAAGGCATGGGCCGCCGGGTGCGGCCCCGCGACGTCGAGGCGGTTCAGGAACAGGGTGCCGAGGGTGGCCACGCCCACCAGCATGCCGAGCTGGGTGACGGTGGCCAGCAGCCCGCTGGCGTCGGCCGCGTCCTGCGGGGCCACCTTCCCCAGCGCGCGGGTGAGGGTCGGGCTGAACGCCGATCCCAGCCCCGTGCCGATCCCCGCCAGTCCGGCGAAGAGCGCGAACCCGCCGTGCCCGCCGCCGCGCAGCGCCAGGCCGAGCACGGCGAAGGAGAGCGCCCCGACGGCGAAGCCGGCCGGGGCCAGCCACCGGTGCCAGCTCTGCGGCAGACGGCGCCAGTTGAGGCCGACTCCACCGAAGAACACCGCCGCGACGGCGAAGGTGAGGCCGGTGCGCAGCGCGCTGTCCCCCAGCCCGGTCTGCAGATGCAGGGCGATGCTGAACAGGAAGCCCGCGTTGACCGCCATCGCCAGGCCGATCATCGTCGCCGCCCGCGCCATCCCCGGCGCCCGCAGCACCCGCCCGGACACCAGCGGGGCGCCGCCACGGCGCGCCAGCCGCGACTCCAGCACCGTGAACAGCCCGAACAGCACCACGCTCAGACCCAGGCAGATCCAGCCCCACACCGGCCAGCCCTCCTCCTGCCCGAGCACCAGCGGCACGGTGAACAGCGTCACCGCGGCAGCCAGCGTCACCAGTCCCGGCAGGTCGAGTCCGCGCCGCCGTTCCGGGGCGCTGCGGACGTCGGCCGGGATCACCCGCGGCGCGACGACCAGCATGACCAGCCCGATCGGTACGTTCACCAGGAACACCGGCCGCCAGCCGGTGCCGAACAGGTCCGCGCTGACGAGCACCCCGCCGAGCGACTGGCCGATCGCCGCGCCCGAGGCGATCACCGCCGAGTAGACGCTGAGCGCCTTCGACCGCGCCTCGCCGCTGAACGTCAGCTGGATCAGGCTGAGCACCTGCGGAATCATCAGGGCCGAGCCCGCGCCCTGGACGAACCGGAAGCCGATCAGCTGACCCGTGGACTGCGCGAGGCCGCAGGCCAGCGACGAGGCCGTGAAGAGGGCCAGTCCTGACAGGAAGACCCGCCGGTGGCCGAGCAGATCGCCGATCCGGGCGCCGGTGATCAGCAGCACGGCGTACGCGATGGTGTAGCCGGCCACGATGAGCTGCAGCCCGGCGCCCGAGGCGTGCAGATCGGTACGGATGGTGGGCGCGGCGACGTTCACGATGAAGACGTCGAGCAGGGCCATGAACTGGCCCGTCAGGATGATGCCGAGCAGCAGGCCGGTGCGCGGGCGCCGGTCGGCGCCGGGGGTGGTCTCCTTGTCGGTGACGGGGAACGGGAGCACGGAATTCGTCATGTCCGCCAGCCTGCGCGCGGCGCACTACTGGTAACGAGAGCCCTGTGATGCTGGTACCGGCAGCACCTGGCAAGCGTGCCCGGGCCGATGGAGGATGGGGAGATGCCCCAACGCCGCACCGCCCTGGCCGCCTTTCTCCGCAGCCGCCGCGCCCGCATCACCCCCGCGGACGTCGGCATGCCGCCGGGGCTGCGGCGCCGTACCCCCGGTCTGCGGCGCGAGGAGGTCGCGCAGCTCGCAGGGGTCGGGGTCACCTGGTACACGTGGCTGGAACAGGGCCGCCCGATCAACGCCAGTGTGCAGGTGCTGGACGCGGTCGGCCGGGTGCTCCAGCTCGACGTGACCGAGCGCGAGCACCTCTACCGGCTGGCCGGGGTGCCGTTCGTCCGCCAGGACGTCTCCGACGCGGAGGTGGTGGGCGAGGAGGTGCAGGGCATCCTCGACGCCTTGGACCCGCTGCCCGCCGTGGTCTACAGCGCGCGCTACGACGTACAGGCCTCCAACGCCGCCTACCGCGACATCTGGCCGGCGACCACGTTCGTCCCGCGCGCGGAACGCAATGTGCTGCTGAAGCTGTTCACCATCCCGGACTGCTGCTCGTCGATGGTGAACAGCGACGAGGAACTGCCCCGCATGGTCGGTCAGCTGCGCGCCGCGTACGGCCGGCATGTCGGGGAGCCGGTCTGGGAGACGTTCATCGCGCGCCTGATCCACGAGAGCCCGGAGTTCGCGCAGATGTGGGCACGCGGTGACGTCGCCTCGCCGGGACCGCGGCTCAAGGTGTTCCGGCACGCGTCGGTCGGGCTGATCAACCTGACCTCGGTGTCGCTGGCCATCGACGGCATGGCCGAGCACCGGATCGTCGTCTACACCCCGGCCGACGACGAGAGCCGCGCGCAGATCGAGCGGCTGCGCGTCATGGCCGAGCCGATGATCGGCTGCCCCGTGCACCGGCGGAAGGTCTCGGAGATCGTGGCGGAACGAGAAGCGGAGCGAGCGGCGGAACGGGTGGCCGAGCGGGTGCCCGACCGGGTGGCGGAGCCGGTGGAGTCCCGCCTCCCGTGAGGGGGCGGGACACCCGCACACCGGCGGGCGCGGCCGGCGGCCACCCGGGGATCAGTACCCGGCGGTGAAGCGGGTCCTGTGGTGGCGGGGCCGCTCGGCCTCGTCCAGCAGCGCCACCGCCAGGTCCTCCATGGATATCGCCGAGTCGCCCTTGGCATCGACCAGCAGTTCATCGGTGCCCAGCCGGTAGCGGCCCGTGCGCACTCCCGGCTCCAGCAGCGCGGACGGGCTCAAGTAGGCCCAGTCCACCGCGGTTTCCGCGCGGCAGACGGCGAGCTGCTCGTTGCACGCCAGCGCGATCGGGCGCCACGAGGCGGGGAAGCCGGGTCCGTCGACGACGGTGACGCCCCCGGTGCCGGGCACGGTCAGGCTACCCGCGCCGCCGACGACCAGCAGCCGGACGCCGGTCCCGGTGAGCCCGGCCAGCAACCCCCGGGTGGCCGTGACGAGTTCGCCCTCGCTGCCGGGGGCGGGACGGGTCGCTCCGATCACCACGTCCTGGCCTGCGCTCAGTTCGGCCACGTCGTCGGCGTTCGCGGCGTTGCCCGCCCGTGCGTCGGCGGCGGACGGCAGCTCGGGGAAGCGGGCCGGATCGCGCACGACGGCGGTGACCTGATGGCCCCGCGCCAGCGCCTCGGCCACCACCCGGCGCCCTACGTTGCCCGCTGCTCCGAAGACGGTGATGCGCATCAATCTCAGCTCCTGCTCGATGAGTTGTCGATGGGGACGGACGAGGGGTTCCGGACGTCGCCGGCTTCGGGGGCGCCGCCCATAGCGGTGCCGGCGCTCCGGAACCGCGGCGGTCCGCCGGGGCCCGGCCGGTGCGCGGCGTTCCGCGTCTGGGCCACGACGAGGGCGGCCAGGACGATCAGCCCGCCCAGGATCTGGGCCGCGGTGAGCTCCTGGTCCAGGACGAGCCAGCCGAGCACCGTGGCGACCACGGGACTGAGCAGACCGAGGAACGTCACGCTGGTGGGCGACAGGTCGCGGATCCCCCGGAACCACAGGGCGTAGGCGAATGCCGCGCCGATGATCGAGAGATAGCCGTAGCCGGCCAGGTTCTCGGCTGTCAGGTTCGCCGGGGGCGGGCCTTCGACGAGGAGGGCGACCGGCAGCAGCAGCAGGCCGCCCGCGACGAGCTGCCAGCCGGTGGTGGCGAGCAGCGGTGCGGGTGACGTCCACCGCTTGCTGAGCACCACTCCGGTGGCCATCACGACGGCGCCGCCGACAGCGGCCGCGACACCGATCGCGTCGAGCCGCGCGTCGGCCCGCAGCACGAGCAGGCTGACGCCGGCCACGCCCGCTATGCCGGCCAGGACGGTGCGCGGGGACAGCCGCTCGCCGAGCAGACCGGAGGACAGGCCCGCGACCAGCAGGGGCTGGAGCGCGCCGAGGGTCGCGGCGACCCCGCCCGGCAGCCGGTAGGCGGCGATGAACAGCAGCGCGAGGAACGCCCCGATGTTGAGGGAGCCGAGCACCAGGGCACGCCACCACCACGACCCCTGCGGCAGCCGCCGGGTGAGGGCGACGAGCACGAGGCCCGCGGGAAGCGCGCGCAGCAGCGCGGCCAGCAGCGGCCGGTCGGGCGGTAGCAGCTCGGTGGTGACGAGGTAGGTGGTGCCCCAGATCGCGGGCGCCAGCGCGGTCACGACGATGATCCGGACTCGATTACTTAGCACTAAGGCAATGTATCTCATCGCTAAGACATTGGTACAGTACTCAGGTGGCAGATCATGTGGACCGCGTGCTGGAGCAGTGGGGAACGCAGCGCCCCGACCTCGACGTCTCGCCGATGGCGGTGATCGGCCGGCTGAAACGGCTCTCGCGGGTGATCGACGCCGAACTCCGCCGTACGTTCGCCGCGCACGGACTCGACGCCGCGTCGTTCGACGTCCTCGCCACGCTGCGCCGCAGCGGCCCCGAGAACCGGCTGACACCGGCCGAGCTGATGCTGGCGGCCATGGTCACCTCAGGAGCCGTCACCCAGCGGCTGGACCGCCTCCAGGACCGCGGCCTGGTGACGCGCACCCCCAGCCCGTCGGACCGCCGTGTGGTGCATGTCGCTCTCACCCGTGACGGCCGCGATCTCATCGACGAGGTGCTGCCCGACCACCTCGCCACCGAGAACCGGCTGCTCGCCGCGCTGACCGAACCCGAGCGGGCGGCCCTCGCCAACGCCCTGCGGCATCTCTCCGAGTCCCTCGGCGACACCATCGACTGACCCGCGCCCGGCCAGAGCCGGACCCACACGCGGCTGACCTGCGGAAACGCAAAGATCCCGCCCGATCGCAGTGATCGGACGGGATCCTTATCGTGGAGCTACGGAGAATTGAACTCCGGACCTCTTGCATGCCATGCAAGCGCTCTACCAACTGAGCTACAGCCCCGCCGTTTCCAGCGGCTCGCGCTGGGAACGAGAAGAAGCTTAACCGGTCTCCGGGGCAGATGCGAAATCCGCCCGGTGATCCACCGGCGAGTGGATCAGTTGTCGTCGCCGAGCACCGGTTCGGGCAGCGTGCCCGCGTTGTGCTCCAGCAGCCGCCAACCGCGCGCTCCCTCGCCCAGCACCGACCAGCAGCAGTTCGACAGACCCCCGAGGGCCTCCCAGTTGCCCGCTTCCAGCCCCAGCAGCCGGCCGATCGTGGTGCGGATCGTGCCGCCGTGGCTGACCACCACGAGAGTGCCGCCGTCGGCCAGCTTGTCGGCCTCGCCCAGCACCACGGGCGCCGCCCGGTCCGCGACCTCGGTCTCCAGCTCACCGCCGCCGCGCCGTACCGGCTCGCCGCGCTTCCAGGCGGCGTACTGCTCGCCGTGCCGCCCCACGATCTCCGTGTGGGTCAGACCCTGCCAGTCCCCCGCGTACGTCTCGCGCAGCCCCTCGTAGTGGGTCACACCGAGGCCGGTCACGGCGGCCAGCTCGGCGGCCGTCGCGGAGGCGCGCTGCAGGTCGGACGCGATGATCGCGGCCGGTTCGAGAGCGCCGAGCAGCCTGGCGGCGCGCCGGGCCTGGGCGATACCGTCCGCGGTCAGCGGGATGTCGGTACTGCCCTGGAAGCGCTGCTCCAGGTTCCACTCGGTCTGGCCGTGCCGCCAAAGAACGATCCGGCGGCCGCGGCCCGTCGTGTGCCCGTTCAGCTCAGGTCTCCATCCGCTTCGGCCGCGTACAGCTTCGCGTGCTCCTCGGCCTTGCCGCGGGTGGCGACGGCGTCGGCGGGCAGCTCGATCTCGGGGCAGTCCTTCCAGAGCCGCTCGAGGGCGTAGAAAACGCGCTCCTCGGAGTGCTGCACGTGGACCACGATGTCGATGTAGTCGAGCAGCACCCAGCGGCCGTCGCGCTCGCCCTCGCGGCGCACCGGCTTGGTGCCCAGCTCCTTGAGGAGCGCCTCTTCGATGCCGTCGACGATGCCCTTGACCTGCCGGTCGTTCGGGGCGGAGGCCACCAGGAACGCGTCGGTGATGGAGAGGACGTCGCTGACGTCATAGGCGATGATGTCGTGCGCGAGCTTGTCGGCGGCGGCCTGCGCGGCGGCCTTGATGAGCTCGATGGAGTGGTCAGTGGCGGTCACAGGTGAGGCTTTCGGGTCGAGGGCGTGTCTCTCCAGGGTCTCACGCCCCACGGACAGCCCCCGACCCGTTATCCATCAGGCCTGGTCAGGCCCCCTGAGCGGATTCCCGGCCGGTCCCGGGCCGCCGCTCAGGGGGGTGTCAGCCCTTGTAGTCCTTGCCGAGGACGACCGTGATGTCCGCATTCGCGGCGACCGTTCCCTTCTTCACCGCGCCCGCCGGCAGCCCCAGGGTCTTGGCCACATCGGCGGCCGCCGCCTTGCGGGCGTCGTCGGCGTAGAGCACCTCGGAGGCCGGCTGCGACGACGGGGCCGTACCGCCCGCCACGTAGGTGTACACGCCGCCGTTCAGGATCGCGGCCTGGGCCAGGCCCGCCGCCTTCTTGTCGCCGGAGGCGTCCTTGATCAGCACCCTGGCCTGCGCCGAGGCCCCGGCGTTCTTCACGGTGCCGCCCAGCACGTCCTTCACGACGCTCTCGGTGGCCTGCGCGCTCAGCGTCCCGTTCGGCTGCACCGGCAGCAGCGCGGTGCTGTAGGTCCCCGTCTTCGCCTGCTCCGCGAGCTGCGCCAGCGAGGCGCCGAGCGCGTTGACGGGCAGCGACGGGTCCGGGATCGAGTTCAGCGCCTCGACGGTCTTCGTCGCCGAGGCGGAGTCGCTCGGCATCTTCGCCAGGACGGCCTGCATGACCTGGCCGAAGCGGATGAGCTGCTTGGCCTGTGCCTCGCCGGGCCCGCGGTGGGTGGCGTACGCGACGGCCCCCTGGCCGTTCAGCTCCTGCGCCTTGCCCTGGGTGACCAGGACCTTGCCCGCGTCCTTCTGCGTCCCGTTCACCGCGGTGTCGGTGTCCAGGGTGATGCCGCCGAGGGACTCGACGAGGATCTCCAGATACGGGGTGTCCAGCCGCCAGCTGCCCTTGATGTCGGACCCGAGGAGCGTGTTCAGCCCCTGCCGGGTCGGCTCCTGGCCCTGGTCGATCTGCTTGCCGAGGGTGGTCGAACCGCCGTCGTCGGTACTGAGGGCGAGCGTGTTCGGCAGCAGCACCGTGGTGCCCTTGCCGGTGGTCTGGTTGCTGACCAGCAGCGCCGTGGAGGACTCCGAGCCGTCCACCGGCCGCAGGTTCACCACGATCACATCGCGCTTCTGGCCGCCCGCGCCGGCCGCCGCCGTGTTCTTGCCCGAGCCGCCGAGGCCGGGGATCCGGCCGGTCTTCCAGAGGTAGCCGGTGCCACCGACCAGCGCCACCACGACCAGCAGCACCAGGGCGATCTTGCGCTTGCGGCCACGCCGCTTGGTCTCGGCACGGCGTTCGGTGCGGGACTCCGAGAACTTCAGCCAGTCGATGACCTCTTCCGACTCCTCGTCGTCCTCGTCGACGAAGGCGAACTGCTCGGTGCGGTAGTCCTGTCCGGCCTGCTGCCGCGGCGGTACGGCGTCGGGCCCGGGGACCTGCGCGGGCACCGGGGCGGCCGGCGGGGCGGCGGCCGGGGCGGGCGCCGCGTAGTACGGCTGAGCGGGCGGCGCGCCGTACTGCGGCTGCTGCTGGTACTGCGGGTCCTGGTACGGCGGCTGCTGCAAGGGCTGCGGCTGCGCGTACTGGGGGTCCGGATACGGCTGCTGCTGCGGGATCCAGCCCTGCTGCTGCCCCGCGTACGTCTGCGCCGGGTCCGCGTAGTACGGGTCGGCGTACCCCGGCTGCTGCTGCGGCGGCTGCTGTTGCCGGGGCTGCTGCTCCGGCTGCTGTGCATACGGGTCGTATCCGTACTGCTGCTGGTAGTAAGGGTCCTGGGGCGCGGGCGGGTCCTGCGGGGCGTTCGGGTCCTGACCGTTCTCAGGACCTCCCTCGGCGTATTGCCAACGGGGGTTTGCGTCGTTCACGAGGACCCCTTCACTGCGATGCGTCCGCTACCCGTCGTCCCGGTAGAGCCTGCGTTTGTCGATGTAGCGCACCACCCCGTCCGGCACCAAGTACCAGACCGGATCGCCCTTGGCCACTCTCTGGCGGCAGTCCGTCGACGAGATCGCCAGCGCGGGAACCTCGACCAGCGAG
The DNA here is from genome assembly GCF_016107395.1 of Streptomyces fildesensis. Lineage (GTDB taxonomy): Bacteria > Actinomycetota > Actinomycetes > Streptomycetales > Streptomycetaceae > Actinacidiphila > Actinacidiphila fildesensis. The sequence continues at coordinate 291,584 of NZ_JAAIKO010000004.1, read as the reverse complement.
ACCCCGCCCTCCGGGAAGCCCGGATCCGCCAGGGTATGCCCAGGACGCGTCACCCCGATGAAATGCGCGAGGGAGAAGAGCTCCTCGGCGTTCCGCCAGGAGAAGATCTGGTTGAGCGCGTCCGCGCCGGTGATGAAGAAGAGGTCCGCGTCCGCGTGCTCGTCGCGCAGATCCCGCAGGGTGTCGATGGTGTACGTCTTGCCGCCGCGGTCGATGTCACTGCGGCTCACCGAGAACTGCGGGTTGGAGGCGGTGGCGATCACCGTCATCAGATACCGGTCCTCGGGTGGCGAGACCGGTTTGTCGGCCTTCTGCCACGGCCGGCCGGTCGGCACGAAGACGACCTCGTCGAGCTGGAACAGACTCGCCACCTCGCTGGCGGCGACCAGGTGACCGTGGTGGACGGGGTCGAACGTTCCGCCCATCACGCCGATCCGCTTCTTCACGTTCCCAGGCATCGCGGAGACTAGTCCCGGTTGAAGCGGGTCGTGATCCACAGCAGGAGGAGCAGCGCGAACAGCGCGCCACCGCCCGTGAGATACGGGCTGAGGCTCTCGTGGTTCCCCCCACCCGACTCCTCGGCGAGGGTGGTCAGTGCGGCAGCTGCGTATGACGTCATGGTCGGCAGGACCTTTGCGGTTTCGAGGGTGGACGGGAAGACTCACGCACATCGTACGGGCGGGCCCTGTGGAACTTAGCGCAGGCTCCGCGCGTCCAGAGTATGTACCGGTTGGCTATCTGGGGGTTGGGTCACTATGTCCGTGCCGAACGATCCGAGCGACTCCACGGAGTCCAGTGGCGGTGCCGCGAAGGTGCCCAGCCGCACGCGCAAGCGCTTCCCGGGGATCTCCTCCAGGGCGTACGAGCATCCCGCCGACCGGTCCGCGCTGGTCGCGCTCCGCAAGCTGACCGGTTTCGACACCGCTTTCAAGGCGCTCAGCGGACTGCTCCCCGAGCGCTCGCTGAGACTGCTGTTCCTCTCGGACTCCGTCCGGGTGAGCGACCAGCAGTTCGCGCACCTGAACGTCATGCTGCTCGACGCCTGCTACATCCTGGACCTGGAGAAGGTCCCGTCGATGTACGTCACGCAGGACCCGCAGCCGAACGCGATGTGCATCGGCATGGACTCGCCGATCATCGTGGTCACCACCGGCCTCGTCGAGCTGCTCGACGAGGAGGAGATGCGGGCGGTCGTGGGCCACGAGGTGGGCCATGCGCTCTCCGGCCACTCGGTCTACCGCACCATCCTGCTGTTCCTGACGAATCTGGCCGTGCGGGTCGCGTGGATCCCGCTGGGCAACCTGGCGATCCTGGCGATCGTCACGGCGCTGCGCGAGTGGTTCCGCAAGTCCGAGCTGTCGGCCGACCGGGCCGGGCTGCTGGTCGGGCAGGACCTGCAGGCGTCGATGCGCGGGCTGATGAAGATCGCCGGCGGCAACCACCTGCACGAGATGAACGTGGACGCGTTCCTGAAGCAGGCCGACGAGTACGAGGCCGCCGGCGACCTGCGCGACTCCGTCCTGAAGATCATGAACGTGCTGCCGCGCACCCACCCCTTCACCACGGTGCGCGCCGCCGAGCTGAAGAAGTGGGCGGCGAGCCGCGACTACCAGCGGCTGATGGACGGGCACTACCCGCGCAGGAGCGAGGACAAGGACACCTCGGTCTACGACACCTTCAAGGAGTCGGCGAACCACTACGCGGAGAACGTCAAGACCAGCAAGGACCCGCTGATGGGCCTGATCCGCGACATATCGACGGGCGCGGGCGACATCGGCGGCAAGCTCAGGAACAAGTTCACCGGTCCGGGCGGCACGCAGACCAGCACCCAGGAGCGGCCGGCGGACGAGACGCAGGAAGGCCCCGGGGACAGCCCGGAGAACGGTCCCCGCGCGGAGTGACACCGATTCCCGGGCACCGGCTCCAGGCACCGGCTCCGGGCACCGCCTCCGGGCCGTAACGCCCTCGGGCGCGGCCTAGGGAGCTGCTGAGGACGTGGTGGAGGGCGCCGCCGGGGTACCGGTGGCGCCGTTCGCCAGCCCCGCGCAGACGGATACTGCCGGACGGTCGCGGTCGTACGGATCGGCGGTGGTCGGGCCCTGCGGCGACTGGCCGGCGAGCAGCGGCCGGAAGTAGTCGGCGGCCGGGGCCGTGCAGGACAGCGGTCCGGCGGCGACATCGGCCTGCACCACTTCCATGTGGTGGTCGCGCAGGTCGTCCCGGTCGAAGCGGAACCGCATCTCGCGCCGCACGGTGAACAGCGAGGTGGTGCCCTGCGCCGCCCCGGAACCGGTGACGCCCTGCACCGCGTACACGAAGGTGTGGTCGGCGACGACCTCCAGCCGGTCGTCACCGACCTGGGCCACCGCGATGGTGCCGTTCACCCGTACCTTCTGGTCGGCCAGCCGCACCTTGGCCGGGTCCAGCCGCACCAGCCAGCCGGTCGCCGCGTGCTGCCCGTCGTCGCCCGGGGCGCTCAGGCTGCGGTCGAACTGGTCGACCTGGCCGGGATCGATCAGATCCCGGACGGCGCGCACACCGCCGCCCGTAACCGCTTCCGGGTCGAGCGACGAGGCCACCAGGTACTCCTTGGTGGTGCTGAGCGCCTGCATCACCTGACTCTCGGTGAAGTCCCCGACACGGCGCGCGGTCGGCAGCGGAAGCCCTTCGGCACCGGCCCGGTAGTGCGCGGCCGGATCGTTCGCGTACAGCGACTTCGTGTCCACGGCCGGTACCGGGCCCGGCGGCACCAGCGGTATCAGCGTGATCCGCAGCGGCTCCACCGCATCCGGCCCCGAACTGCTGTACGGATGACGTATGCCCAGGTAGATCGCGGTGCCGAAGGCGACGGCGATGAGTACGACCAGGATCAGGGCCTGGCGCGGGGCGCCGGCGACGGGCCACATATGGCGGACGCGCACCGCCCGCGAGGTCCCGTCCAGCCGCTCACGGGCCGAGTACTCCTGGATACGGGCAGCTCGAACGAACGATTCGTCGAAGACGACGGATCGGTACTCGTCCTCACCACCTCCCGGGACTCCCTCAGGGGCGCCCTCAGGAGGGTCTCCAGGACCGGCCATACCACAAGGTTAAGTCTCCGGAGGCACATATAAACGCCGTGATACGCGACAACTTCTGACAGCAGCTCAGGGAAGCGGGGTCGCGGCGACCGGCGGCAGGGTCTGGCTGCCGACCCGGCCGCTCGACGGAGGCGCAGGTACGGCGGGCTGGCGGCCGCCCCCGGCACCCCGGTACACGGCCGCGAAGGTCAGCGCCACCACGCCGATTCCCATCAGCACGGCGAGCAGCCAGGCGAGTGAACGGTGCCAGCGGACACTGCCGCCGCGGTACGGGCGGCCTTCGGCCATACGGACGTGCTGCAGATACAGGTCGTCGGATTCGCCGGTGTCGTACCGGACGGGATCGGCCGGCGCGGACCCGCCGCCGGAAACGCTTTCGGCCTCGGCACGGGCCCGCGCGGCGGCGAGCATGCGCTGGCGCGCGGTGGGCTCGTGCACGGGCGCGGACCGTACGAAGTCCTCGTCGAAGACCAGGGATGCGAACTCGTCATCATCCGGCATCGCACCAGGGTAGTCCGGCCAACGGCGCTTTGGGCAGGGAGCGGATGAAATACACTGCCCCCCCGCCCAGTTGGCCCTGTGGACGGACCGCCCCGCTACCGGATGTGGCCGTCGCCGGTCACGATGTACTTGGTCGACGTCAGCTCCGGCAGCCCCATCGGGCCGCGGGCGTGCAGTTTCTGGGTGGAAATGCCGATCTCCGCACCGAACCCGAACTCACCGCCGTCCGTGAACCGCGTCGACGCGTTGACGACGACCGCGGCCGCGTCCACCAACTGGGTGAACCGGCGGGCCGCGGGCTGCGAGGTGGTGACGATCGCCTCGGTGTGGCCGGACGACCAGAGCCGGATGTGGTGGACGGCCGCGTCCAGCGAGTCGACGACTCCCGCCGCGATGTCGTAGCTCAGGTACTCGGTCTCCCAGTCCTCCATGGTCGCCGGCACCACGGTGGCCTTGGAGCCGGTCCGCTCGGCCAGCGCCAGCACCCGCTCGTCACCGTGCACGGTCACCCCGGCCTCGGCCAGCGCCGCCAGCGCCAGCGGCAGGAACGCCTCGGCGATGTCCTGGTGCACCAGCAGGGTCTCCGCGGAGTTGCAGACGCTGGGACGCTGCGCCTTGGAGTTGATGAGCACCTCCACCGCCATCGGGAGGTCGGCCTGCGCGTCCACGTAGACGTGGCAGTTGCCGGTACCGGTCTCGATGACCGGCACCGTCGACTGTTCGACGACCGTCCTGATCAGCGACGCTCCGCCGCGCGGGATGAGGACGTCGACCATGCCGCGGGCCCGCATCAGCTCCTTGACGGACTCCCGGCTCTCGCCCGGCACCAGCTGCACCGCGTCGGCCGGCAGCCCGGCACCGCCGACGGCGTCCCGCAGCACCTTCACCAGTGCCTCGTTGGAGGCGTACGCGGAGGACGAACCGCGCAGCAGCACCGCGTTCCCGGACTTCAGGCACAGGGCGGCCGCATCCACGGTCACGTTCGGCCGGGCCTCGTAGATGATGCCGACCACGCCGAGCGGCACCCGCACCTGGCGCAGATCGAGCCCGTTCGGCAGCGTCGAGCCGCGGACGACCTCGCCGACCGGGTCCGGCAGGCCCGCCACGTCGCGGACGTCGGCGGCGATGGCCGCGACCCGCTCGCGGGTCAGCGTCAGCCGGTCGATGACCGTGTCGCTGCTCCCCGCCGCCCGGGCCCGCGCCACGTCGCGCGCGTTCGCCTCGACGATCTCCTTCGTCCGCACCACCAGCGCGTCGGCGATGGCGAGCAGCGCGTCGTCCTTCACCGAGCGCGGCAGCGGCGCGAGGTCGGCCGCGGCGGCCCTGGCCCGGTAGGCGGCCCGCAGCACGGCGGACTCGGGCAGGGGGGAGGGCAGGGAGGGGGCGTCATGACTACTGCTCATGTCAGGCAGCCTACGGCGCCTCCCGGGGACGGCGGGACGGGATTCCGGCCGTTGAGACGGCCCGCCGCCCCGGCCTGCCGGCTCCCCCGCCGCCCGGCCGGGGCGGGACCCGGGCCGGGCTGGGGCACCACTCGGCAGTGGTCAGGGGTGCTGGGGAAACACAGAGACGGCCTAGAAGGGGTGGACACCCACCGGCACGGCCGGCGGGGGGCCGTAGCCCTCGGAGATGCGCTGGTGATAGGTCTCACGGTCGATCACTTCGAGGCCGACCGTCTCCCATGGCGGGAGCTTGGCCGTCGAGCGGTGCTCGCCCCACAGGCGCAGCGCGATGGCCGCGGCATCGTGGAGGTCACGGGCCTCCTCCCAGTACCTGATCTCGGCGTGGTCATGGGCATATCGGCTGGTCAGCAGGAACGGGTGATCGTGCGCGAGCTGTTCCAGCGCGCGTCTGACCTCCGGGAGCGGGGCCCCGGGCCCGGAGACGCTGAGCGTGACGTGCCAGAGCCGGGAGCTGGTGCGCGCTTCCGGCTGATGGTCCGCACTGGTATCCGCTCCGCTGTCGACGCTGACCAGTGCCCGTTCCGTCGTCCCCCGGGGGAACGAACCTGGGCGCCCTCGTCTCACCGGCGGCCTCCCTGTGGCGTTCTGCTTTGCGAGCGCCGCCCGTCCCCGCGGCGGTATTGGCGACTCCTCCGCTTCAAAGTTGACCAGGGTGCGGGCTACCGCGGGGGCGTTTTCGACAAGAAGTCCCCGACTGGGTCTGCCGGGCCGGCCGTTCGCTCAGTGCTGGTGCAGCACAACGAGGTCGTCGCGGTGCACGACCTCGCGCTCGTACGCGGGTCCGAGTTCGCGGGCGAGGTCGTGCGTCGAGCGGCCGAGCAGCCGCGGCAGCTCCCTGGCATCGAAGTTGACGAGGCCTCGGGCGACCGCCCGGCCGGACTCGTCGAGCAGGTCGACCGGGTCGCCGGCCACGAACTGCCCCTCGACGCCGGTCAGTCCGGCCGGCAGCAGCGAGGTACGGCGCTCCGTGACGGCCTTGACCGCGCCCGGGTCCAGGCGCAGCGCGCCGCGCGGGGTGGAGGCGTGCGCGAGCCACAGCAGCCGGTCGGCGGACCGCTTGCCGGTGCGGTGGAAGAGCGTGCCGGTGACGCGGCCGGCGAGGGCGTCGGCGGCGTGGCTGGCGGAGGTGAGCACGACCGGGATGCCGGCGGCGGCCGCGATCCGGGCCGCCTCGACCTTGGTGACCATGCCGCCGGTGCCGACCCCGGCCTTGCCGGCGCTGCCGATGGTGACGCCTTCGAGGTCGGCGGGTCCCGCAACCTCGTCGATCCGGGTGGCGCCGGGCGAGCGCGGGTCGCCGTCGTAGAGGCCGTCCACGTCGGACAGCAGCACCAGCAGGTCGGCGCGGACCAGGTGGGCGACGAGGGACGCCAGCCGGTCGTTGTCGCCGAAGCGGATCTCGTCGGTGGCCACGGTGTCGTTCTCGTTGACGACCGGCACCGCGCCCATGACGAGCAGCTGGTCCAGGGTCCGGTACGCGTTGCGGTAGTGGGCGCGGCGGCTGATGTCGTCGGAGGTCAGCAGCACCTGGCCGACCCGGATCCCGTAGCGGGAGAACGACGCGGTGTACCGCGCCACCAGCAGTCCCTGGCCGACGCTGGCGGCGGCCTGCTGGCGGGCCAGGTCGCGCGGCCGCTTCGCGAGACCGAGCGGGGCGAGGCCTGCGGCGATGGCGCCGGAGGAGACCAGCACGATCTCCTTCGGGCCGTTCTCCCGGGCCGTCGCCAGCACGTCCACCAGCGCGTCGACGCGATCCGCGTCCAGCCCGCCGGAGGCCGTCGTCAGCGAGGACGAACCGACCTTGACCACGACCCTGCGGGCCTCCACCACGTCCTGCCGCGCCGCTGCCACGTACGTCCCCTGTGCTCGCCTGTTCCCGTCGGTCCGCCTGCCCCGATCCGTGCAATCTACGTGATCCGGGGCACCGCGCGGCCGGGCGTATCGCGCCCTGGACACCGCGCCCCGGCACCCGCCGGGGCGACGGGTCCGGGATACGGGTCAGGCCGGCGGATCACAGGTCAGGCCTGCGGGTCCGGGTGCCGCAGCTGCCAGCCGGCCCAGGCCGAGGTGACCATCTGGCGGACGTCGTACCGGGCGGACCAGCCCAGCTCCTTGCCGATCAGCTCGGCCGAGGCGACGACCCGGGCCGGGTCGCCGGCGCGGCGCGGGACGATCTCGGGCGCGAGGTCGGTGTGTCCCGACACCTCGCGGATGAGGTCGATCATCTCCGCCACCGACACGCCCTCGCCGGTGCCGATGTTGAGCTTCAGGGACGCCGAGGGGTCGGCGGTCAGCCGGCGCGCCGCGGCGACGTGGGCGGAGGCGACGTCCTCGATGTGAATGTAGTCACGGACGCAGGTGCCGTCCGGCGTCGGGTAGTCGTCGCCGAAGATCAGTGGCGGCTTGCCCTGGGCCAGTCGCTGGAACACCATCGGCACCAGGTTGAAGATCCCCGGGTCGCCGAGTTCCGCGGAGGCGGCGCCCGCCACGTTGAAGTAGCGCAGCGAGGCGGTGGCCATGCCGTGCGCCCGGCCGACCGCGCCGACCATCCACTCCCCCGTGAGTTTGGTCTCGCCGTAGGGGCTCATCGGGTCGCAGGGGGTCCGCTCGGTGACCAGCTCGACGTCCGGCATGCCGTAGACCGCGGCGGAGGAGGAGAAGAGGAAGCGGCTCACCCCGGCCTCGGCGGCGGCCTCGAGGACCGTCTGCAGGCCGACGACGTTCTCGCGGTAGTAGTGCAGCGGGCGCTCAACCGACTCGCCGACCTGCTTCTTCGCCGCGATGTGCACGATCCCGCGCACCTCGTACTGCCCCAGGACGCGGTCCAGCGCCGCCCGGTCCAGCACGGAACCCTGCTCCAGGGGAACACCGGCGGGCAGCCGCGCCGCGTCACCGGTACTGAGATCGTCGAGGACGACCACCTGTTCACCGCTCTCGACGAGCGCCTTGACGACATGCGATCCGATATATCCGGCGCCGCCGGTGATCATCCAGGTCATCCGGTCAGTCTAAGTCGGTGAGTAGCCATGCGATAAACTCGGAGTGAACCCTCAGCAGGCTGCGCTCCCCCGGAGCAGGACCTCGGTTCGTCATTTCCCGCCACGGAAAGGTTGTCCTGACCCATGGTCCCTCGGCTCTCGGTGGTAGTGCCGATTTACAACGTCGAGATGTTTCTCGAGGAGTGCCTCGAATCCCTCGCCGGCCAGACGCTCCGTGAGCTCGAAGTCATCATGGTCAACGACGGTTCGACGGACAGAAGTGGTGAGATCGCCACCGCCTTCGCCGCCCGCGACCCGCGGTTCCGCCTTGTCGAACAGACGAACGGCGGCCTTGGCCACGCCCGTAACACCGGTGTACGCAACTGCACTCCGGGGGTGGATTACCTCACATTCGTCGACAGCGACGACATCATCCCGGACTACGCCTACGAGCACTTCCTGTCGACGCTGGACGAGACGGGGTCGGACTTCGCGTCCGGCAACGTGTTCACGCTGGACTCGAAAGGCACCGCCCAGTCGGCGATGCACCGCAAGGCCACGGCGACGACGCGGCTGAAGACCCACATCACACGTGACCCGGCACTCATCGCCGACCGGCTCGCCCCCAACAAGGTGTTCCGCCGCACCTTCTGGGACAAGTACGCGATGGAATTCCCCGAAGGTGTGCTCTACGAGGACACTCCGTTGACGGTCCCGGCGCACTTCAGGGCCCGCAGCGTCGACATCCTCGGTGAGCCCACGTACTACTGGCGGCAGCGTGAGGGCGGCGCCGCACCGTCCATCACCCAGCGCCGCACCGAGCTGAAGTCGGTCCGCGACCGCGTGGCCGCCGTCGACTCGGTGAGCCGCTTCCTCGCCGCGCAGCCGGGCAAGGAGTACCGCAAGTACAAGCGCTGGTACGACGAGACGGCCCTCGCCAGCGACATCCGGATCTTCATCAATGTGCTGCCCGACGCGGACCAGGAGTTCCGCGACCTCTTCATGCAGGTCGCCTCGGACTTCCTGAGCCGGGTGGAGCCCCGCGCCCTGGACGCGCTGCCGGCCCTCATGCGGCTGAAGTGGCACCTGATCCGGCACGGCAAGCTGGACGAGCTGCTCGAAGTCCTGTCGTACGAGAAGAAGGAGACCGGCGCGTCCCTGCCGGTCGTCCGGCGGTTCCGCCGCTACGGCAAGTTCCCGTTCTTCGGCAACCGCACCGTGGGTGTGCCGAATCACGTGTACCGCCTCAAGCAGGAACTGGCGCTGCGCACCAAGGTGTCCTCGATCACCTGGCACGGCGACGAACTGAAGATCGAGGGCTTCTCCTACGTCAGCAACCTGAACGTCCACAAGCGGCGGATGTCGCTCAAGGTCATCGCGCTGCGCAACAGCAAGTCCAAGCGCACGCTGGTCATTCCGGCGCGTACGGTCTTCCGTCCCGAGGCCACGTCGACCTCCGGCCAGAACCGCTACTCGTACGACTGGTCCGGCTTCGAGCTGACGGTCAACGCGCAGAAGCTCAAGCAGCGCGGCCACTGGAACGAGTCGACCTGGCGCTTCGCGATCGGCAACCTCAGCCGCGGCCTGCTGCGCAAGGGCGCCCTGAACCCGGGGGCCTTCGGCTCCGGCACCCACCCGCCGGTGCACTACGTCGACGCCGAGACCCGGATCGTCCCGCTGTTCATCGGCGGCCGGCTGCGGCTGCGGGTGGAGAAGGTCCGCGCCCGGGTCACCGGGCACGAACTGACCGACGGATTCATCGAGATCCGCGGAGTGGCGGCCGGCAAGCTCGCCGAGGGCAGCCTGCTGAGCATGCAGCACCTCAAGACCCCCAGCTCGCACGAGTACCCGCTGGAGATCACCGGAAGCTCCCCCCAGGGGCAGACGACCTTCACCGTACGGATCCCGCTGGACGACATCGTCGACGGCCGGATGACGGAGGTCGCACTGTCCTCGGTCAAGGCGCCGGACAGCGAGACCTGGCGCACCGAGATCATCGTTCCCGGTGAGCGCAAGGCACGCCAGCTGATCGCCGACGACGATCTGGCGCCGGGCCGGTACGCGCTGGCACCGTCGGCCTCGGGTCTCCCCCGTGAGCTGGCCCTGCACCGCAACGCACCGGGCTACCTGCTGCTGAGCGACCGGATCGTACGGCCCGTCGTGGACCGGCTGACCTGGCAGTCGGACGGCTCGCTGCTGGTCGAGGGCGAGTGCCCGACCAGCGCCACCGACCCGGCGAACCTGGTGTTGATGCACCGGGCGCACCACGAGGAGAAGGTCTTCCCCGTGACGGTGGCCGACAACCGGTTCACCGCCACCCTCACCGTGCACGCCGTCCCGGGGATGGCCGGCACCCTGCCGCTGCGTCCCGGCCGCTGGAACCTGATGTTCCAGAACTCGGTGGAGGACAACGAGCGCACCCCGGTCGTCATCAGCCCCGCGCTGATCGACGACCTGCCCGCCGAGACCATGGTCGCCGGCCGCAAGTACGTCGCGGCCGCGCACTCCTACGACCGGCTGGCGCTCGAGGTCACCGCGTCGCTGCGGACCGACGAGCAGGGCCCGTACCGGCAGCGCCAGTTGCGGACGCAGTTCTACCCCGAGGCCCGCACCCAGCCGCTGCGCGAGTCCGTGCTGTACGACAGCTACACCGGCAAGCAGTTCTCCGACTCGCCGCGCGCGGTGTTCGAGGAACTGATGCGGCGCGGCGACGACCTGGAGCACCTGTGGGTCGTCCGCGACGAGCAGGTGGAACTGCCGCCGGGCGCGAAGGCCGTCCGCATGTGGGGCCGCGAGTGGTTCGAGGCGCTGGCCCGCAGCCGGTACATCGTCACCAACGCGCACCTGCCGTACTGGCTGAAGCGGCGTCCGGGCCAGGTCGTCGTCCAGGCCTGGCACGGCACCCCGTTGAAGAAGATCGGCCACGACATCGAGGACGTCCAGTTCACCAACGGGCGGTACCTGGAGAACGTGGCGAAGGAGTCGAAGAGCTGGAGCTTCATCGTCTCCCCCAACCGCTTCAGCACGCCGATCCTGAAGCGCGCCTTCGCGTTCGACGGTGAGCTGCTGGAGGCGGGCTACCCGCGCAACGACATGCTCTACGCACCGGAGCGCGACGAGATCGCCCAGAAGGTGCGCGAGCGCATCGGCCTCCCCGCGGGCAAGAAGGTCGTGCTCTACGCCCCGACCTGGCGCGACGACCAGTACTACGGCCCCGGCCGGTACAAGCTCGACCTCCAGGTCGATCTGGTGAAGGCCAAGCAGGAGCTCGGGGACGACTTCGTGCTCCTGGTCCGGCGCCACCCGAACGTGGTGGACACGGTGCCGGGTGCGGGCGAGGGCTTCGTCTGGGACGTCTCGGAGTATCCGGAGATCGGCGAGCTGTTCCTCGCCGCGGACGTTCTGATCACGGACTACTCGTCGCTGATGTTCGACTACGCGAACACCGGCCGCCCGATGCTGTTCTTCACCTACGACCTGGCGCACTACCGCGACCAGCTGCGCGGCTTCTACTTCGACTTCGAGAAGGAGGCCCCCGGGCCGCTGATCTCCACGTCGGACGAGCTGATCGCGTCACTCAAGGACCTGGACGCGGTGACGGACCGGTACAAGGACGCGTACAAGAAGTTCCAGGACGTCTTCTGCGACCTGGACGACGGCCAGGCCGCCGGCCGGGTCATCGACCGGATGCAGGAGCTGGCGAAGGAGGACTGACCTCCCCGCTCACAGCCGCGAAAGGGCGGCCACCCCTCGGGGTGGCCGCCCTTTCGGGTGAGTCCGGCAGAAGGCGGAGGCAGAAGACCGGAAGGCGGCAGCGTCAGCGGCCGAGCAGCCGGCGCATCCGGGCCTCGGCGACCCTGCGGGCGCCCTGCAGCCCGTCCGCGACCCGCAGCACGAGCGCCCGGCCGCCGGTGACATGCGTCTGGACCAGCAGCACCCGGCCGGTGGGGCGCACCACGATGCCCCGGCGGGGCGCCTGGGCTCCGGCGGCCCGCACCTCCACCGGGGTCGCGGCGCCGTCGGCGTACCGGATCTCGGCCCGTACGTTCCACACGCCCAGCTGCCCGGGGCAGGCCAGCGCCGGTGTCGACAGCCGTACGTCGGCGGTCCAGCCGTCGCCGTCCGGGACCAGCGGTGCCTCCACGCCGACCGCGGGCCGGCTTCCGGTCCGCTCCTCCAGCTCGACATGGATCGTGCGCGGGCCGAGCTCCGCGAGCCGCCCGTACAGCTCGTGCACGCGCAGGCTCAGCCGGGTGCTGCCGCCCGCCCTGACCCGGCCGTCGACGGCCACCGGCAGTTCGGCGGTGGCCAGCAGACCGAGACCCACGGGCGGCGCGGCCGGGTCGTACGGGGGGATCAGCCGGGGCGGGCGGGCGGTCAGCTCCACCAGCCGGCCGAGCTCGGCCGGCTCCGGCGCGGCCAGGATCGCACCGGCGATCCAGCGCGAGACGACAGCCGCGCAGGCGATGCCCTCGGAGTCGAACCCGGCCAGGTAGTCACGGGTGATCCGCCACCAGTCGGCCACGTACTCCCGGTCGCGCTGCGGGAGTTCACGCAAATAGAGCGGCAGGTCGTAGTCGCAGAACTTGGCCTGCGCATGCAGCGCCAGCTCCTCGCGTCCGGCGTTGCGCAGCACCTCGACGACGCCGCGGTGGGCGGTGACGCGGGACTGCCAGTTCCTGATGGCGCCGCGGCTCAGCGAGATCGACAGCTTCGCCGCCTGCCTGCGTACCTGCCAGAGGTAGACGACCTCGTCGGTCACCGCCAGCCGCGGGTCGGCGGCGTAGACCCGCGCGGTGAAGACGAAGTCCTCGTAGTGGAAGGCGCCGTCGGGGAACGTGATGGCGTGCTTCTCCAGGAACGCCCGGCGGTAGAGCTTGTTGACGGACAGGGTGTCCCACAGCATGCGGGGCCGGTCCTCGATCCCCTGGATCACGCTGCCGGGCAGATCGGCACCCGCCGACCGGTCGTAGATCAGCGGGGCCCAGACGGTGGTCGCGCCGTCCGGGAGCTCCACGCGCAGGCACTGGCCGGCGACGACGTCGGCACGCCGCTGCTCGGCGATCGGCAGCAGGGCGCCGATCGCTCCCGGCGGCAGGATGTCGTCACTGTCGAGGAACATCACGTACGGGAAGGCGGCGGCGGCCATGCCGTCGTTGCGCGGTGTCCCGCAGCCCCCGCTGTTCGTCGCCCTGGGGAGGATCCGCACCCGCGGGTCCGCGGCGAGCGGCGCGAGCGCGTCGAGGGTGCCGTCCGTCGAACAGTCGTCGACGACGATCACCTCGCCGACCTCGGACCCCTGCGCGAGCGCGGATTCAACAGCGCTCACGATGCGGGAGGCGTCGTTGTAGACGATCACAACGATGCTGACGTGTCCCATACCCGACCCCATGTCCCTGACCATCAGGAGATCATCTCATCCGGCGCCGGCCGGAAAGTCCCCGAGGAGCGCCTGGTCCGGCGCTCCTCGGGGGCTGTTCGGAACGACTGCTCAGAAGGCTTCGAAGTCGTCGAACTCCTGCTGCGCGTCGTCCTTGTCGCTCTTGTCGCGGCGGCGGTTGACCGCCGGGCGCGGCGGGTCGAAGCGGTGGTCCTCGCCGCGGCGGCCCAGCATCTCGGCACCGGCGGCCATCGTCGGCTCCCAGTCGAAGACGACCGCGTTCTCCTCCTCGCCGATGATGATCTCGTCGCCCGCCTGGGCGCCGGCCTTCACCAGCCGCTCCTCGACACCGAGGCGCGAGAGCCGGTCCGCGAGGTAGCCGACGGCCTCGTCGTTGGAGAAGTCGGTCTGCCGCACCCAGCGCTCGGGCTTCTCGCCGCGGACGCGGTAGGAGCCCTCCTCCTCGGTGACGGTGAAGCCGGCGTCGTCCACCGCGACCGGGCGGATGACGACCCGGGTCGACTCCTGCGCGGGCTTGGCGGCGCGGGTCTCGGCGACGATCTTCGCCAGGGCGAAGGAGAGCTCGCGCAGGCCCAGCCGGGAGACGGCCGAGACCTCGAAGACCTGGTAGCCGCGGGCTTCCAGCTCGGGCCGGATGATGTCGGCGAGGTCCTTGCCGTCCGGCACGTCGATCTTGTTCAGCACGACGATGCGCGGCCGGTCGCCCAGGCCGCCGTACTCGGCCAGCTCGGCCTCGATGACGTCGAGGTCGGTCACCGGGTCCCGGTCGGACTCCAGCGTGGCGGTGTCCAGGATGTGCACGAGCACCGAGCAGCGCTCGACGTGCCGCAGGAACTCCAGGCCCAGGCCGCGGCCCTGGCTGGCGCCCGGGATCAGGCCGGGGACGTCGGCGATCGTGTAGACGACCTCACCGGCGGTGACCACGCCCAGGTTCGGGACCAGGGTGGTGAAGGGGTAGTCGGCGATCTTCGGCTTGGCGGCCGAGAGCACCGAGATGAGCGAGGACTTGCCCGCGCTCGGGTAGCCGACCAGTGCCACGTCGGCGACGGTCTTGAGCTCCAGGACGATGTCCCGGGCCTTGCCGGGCTCGCCGAGCAGCGCGAAGCCGGGGGCCTTGCGGCGGGCCGAGGCCAGCGCCGCGTTGCCCAGGCCGCCGCGGCCGCCCTGGCCGGCGATGAAGGTGGTGCCCTGGCCGACGAGGTCGGCGAGCAGGTTGCCGTCCCGGTCCAGCACGACGGTGCCGTCCGGCACCGGCAGGACCAGGTCCTGGCCCTCGGAGCCGGTGCGGTTGCCGCCCGCGCCGCCCTTGCCGTTGGTGGCCTTGCGGTGCGGGGTGTGGTGGTAGTCGAGGAGCGTGGTGACGTCCTGGTCCACGACCAGGATCACATCGCCGCCACGGCCGCCGTTGCCGCCGTCCGGACCGCCGAGCGGCTTGAACTTCTCCCGGTGAACGGAGGCGCAGCCGTGGCCTCCGTTACCCGCGGCGACATGCAGCTCGACGCGGTCCACGAAGGTGGTCATACGGATTGCCTCCAGATAAATACGGGATTGTCTCAGTACTAACGCACCAAGGGCGGACCCTCTTCCCGCGCGCGGTGCGCGTCGGGGAAGTGGGATCCGCCCTCAGTGGTGTGTCTGTGTTCGTTGCGGAGCCGTATTAGACGGCGGCCGGAACGATGTTCACTACCCTGCGGCCACGCGCGGTGCCGAACTCGACCACACCGGCGGCGAGAGCGAACAGCGTGTCGTCCTTGCCGCGGCCCATGTTCGAACCGGGGTGGAAGTGCGTGCCACGCTGGCGGACGATGATCTCGCCGGCGTTGACGACCTGGCCGCCGAAACGCTTCACGCCGAGAAACTGAGCGTTGGAGTCACGTCCGTTACGGGTGGACGATGCACCCTTCTTGTGTGCCATGTTTTCTCAGTCCCTTACTTCGCAGCCGCGGGGATACCGGTGATCTTGATCGCCGTGTACTGCTGACGGTGACCCTGACGACGGCGGTAACCGGTCTTGTTCTTGTACCGCAGGATGTCGATCTTGACACCCTTGTGGTGGTCCACGATCTCGGCCGCGACCTTGATTCCGGCCAGGACCCACGGGTCACTGGTGACGGAGTCGCCATCGACCACGAGGAGCGTCGAGAGCTCGACCGCGTCGCCCACCTTGCCGGTGGAAATCTTGTCTACCTCGACGACATCGCCAACGGCCACCTTGTGCTGGCGGCCGCCGCTGCGCACGATTGCGTACACGCGGAACTCACTCTCAAGCTCGAATCGGGTACTCCTGAAGCCAGCCATCCCTGTCCTGCATTGGGGGGCCTCTCCCGGCGGACCGGGAGGGATTTGCTCAGGAGCGGGCGCAAAAACGCCGAAGGCCAAGGCTACGGGGCCCGTGGCGCAGGGTCAAACCGGGTGGCCGGGCGGCCGGCGGACGTAGTGCGGAAGGGCGGGCCCGAGGTCTCCGGGCCCGCCCTTCACCGTCTCAAGACGGCTTGTCACACCAGCAGTTGAGCTACTCGCTGTCGGCCGTACCGGCGGTCTTCTTCGTGGCCGCCTTCTTGGCCGGTGCCTTCTTGGCGACGGTCTTCTTGGCCGCCGTCTTCTTCGCCACGGCCTTCTTCGCCGCCGGCGCCTTCTTCGCGGCCGCCTTGCGCGGCGCCCGCTTCTTGGGCTCCGTGACCGCCCCGTCGGCCTCAGCGGCCTCCTGGACGGCCTCCGCGGCCTCGGTGGCGGGCTCGGTGCCGACGACCACCACTGCGGCGCCCTCGGCCGCCGGAGCGGTCACCTCGCGGGTCGCACGGCGGCGGGCGCGGGGCGGTGCGGCGGAGGGAGCGGGCTGCGCCGCCTCCACTGCCGCTTCCACGACCGGCTCCGGCGTCGGCTCGACGACGGGGGCGGCCTCGACCACGGTGACGGGCTCGGCCTCGGAGGAGGCCGGCGAACCCGCCGGGGCGCTCACCTTGCGGGTGGCACGGCGGCGCGTACGGCCCGGGGCCTGCGGCTCCATGACCGGTTCCGCGACGGGTGCCGGTTCCGCGACCGGCTCGACGACGACCGGTTCCGGGGCCTCGGCCGCGGGCTCGATCACGAACTCGATCACCTCGGCGGCCGGCGACTGCCGGTCCGCGAAGGGCGCGCCCGCCGGGGCGGTGGCCTTACGGCTCGCCCGGCGGCGGCCGCCACGGCCACGCGACGTCGCCGCGGCCTCGGCCTCGGCGGCGCTGCTGAACCACTCGTCGTCGGTCGCGACCGTCGGCACCAGCTCGGCCTCGGTCACCGCGACCGGCTCCAGCTCCGGGTACTCGTCCGCGTCCTCGTGCGCCTCGTACTCGTCGTTCTCGGTGTCGTTGCCGTTCTCGTTCTCGGTGTCGTGCTCGTGCGTGTGCTCGTCGCCCGCACCGGTCCCGGCCTTGCCGCGGCGCTTGCGCTTGCCGCCGCCACCGGTGGTCGTCGCCTGGTCCATGTGGACGATGACGCCGCGCCCGCTGCAGTGCACGCAGACCTCGGAGAACGACTCCAGCAGGCCCTGGCCGACCCGCTTGCGGGTCATCTGCACCAGACCGAGCGAGGTGACCTCGGCGACCTGGTGCTTGGTCCGGTCCCGGCCCAGGCACTCCAGCAGCCGCCGCATGACGAGGTCGCGGTTGGACTCCAGGACCATGTCGATGAAGTCGATGACGACGATGCCGCCCAGGTCGCGCAGCCGCAGCTGGCGCACGATCTCCTCGGCCGCCTCCAGGTTGTTCTTGGTGACGGTCTCCTCGAGGTTGCCGCCCTGACCGGTGAACTTGCCGGTGTTGACGTCGACGACGATCATCGCCTCGGTCTTGTCGATCACCAGCGAACCGCCGGACGGCAGCCAGACCTTGCGGTCCAGCGCCTTCAGCAGCTGCTCGTCGATCCGGTACGTCGCGAAGACGTCGACCTCGGAGGTCCACCGGCTGAGCCGGTCGGTCAGGTCAGGAGCGACATGGTGGACGTACTCGTTGATCGTCTCCCACGCCTCGTCACCGCTGACGATGACCTTGGTGAAGTCCTCGTTGAAGATGTCGCGGACGACGCGGACCGTCATGTCCGGCTCGCCGTAGAGCAGCGTCGGGGCGTTGCCGCCCTTGGCGCGCTTCTGGATGTCGTCCCACTGGCCCTGCAGCCGGTCGACGTCGCTGCGCAGCTCCTCCTCGCTCGCACCCTCGGCGGCGGTGCGCACGATGACGCCCGCGTCCTCGGGGACGATCTTCTTGAGGATGGTCTTGAGCCGGGCGCGCTCGTTGTCGGGCAGCTTGCGGCTGATGCCGGTCATCGAGCCCTCGGGCACGTAGACCAGGTAGCGGCCGGGCAGCGAGATCTGGCTGGTGAGGCGGGCGCCCTTGTGGCCGATCGGGTCCTTGGTGACCTGCACCAGGACCGACTGGCCGGACTTCAGCGCGCTCTCGATCCGGCGCGGACCGTGGCCCATGCCGAGCGCCTCGAAGTTGACCTCGCCGGCGTACAGCACCGCGTTGCGGCCCTTGCCGATGTCGACGAAGGCGGCCTCCATGGACGGCAGCACGTTCTGGACCTTGCCCAGGTAGACGTTGCCGACGTACGAGGTGGCCTGCTCCTTGTTCACGTAGTGCTCGACGAGGACGTTGTCCTCCAGCACGCCGATCTGGGTGCGCTCACCGCTCTGCCGGACGACCATGACGCGCTCGACGGCCTCGCGGCGGGCCAGGAACTCGGCCTCGGTGATGATCGGGACGCGGCGGCGGCCCTGCTCACGGCCCTCACGGCGGCGCTGCTTCTTCGCCTCCATGCGGGTGGAGCCCTTGATGGAGGTCACCTCGTCGAAGCCGGTGCCCAGGCTGGGCTCGGCCTTGGCGCGCGGCTCACGGACCTTGACGACCGTGCGCTCCGGGTCGTCGGCGACCGTGCCGTCGTCCCCGCCCGAGTCGCCACTGCGGCGACGGCGACGGCGCCGGCGACGGCTGCTGGTGGAGCCGTGGTCGTCGTCGTCCTGGCCACCGTCCGACGCCTCGGCGTCGTCCTCGGTGTCGTCCTCGTGCTCCTCGTCCTCGGCCGACTGCTCGTCGCCCTCGGCGGACTCGCCACGGCGACGGCGGCGGCCACCACGGCGGCGGCGGCGCGACGGACGGTCGTCCGACTCGTCGTCGTCCTCGTCGGACACGGTCTCCTCGGACACCGCGTCGGCGGTCTCGTCCTCGGCCTCGACGGGCGCGGCTTCGGTCACCACGTCCTCGGCCGGGGCGCCGCGGCGACGGCGGCGGCGACGCGAACCGCCCTCCTGCTCGTCGTCCTCGTCACGGGACCGGACGGCCGGAGCCGGCGGCTCCTCCTGGACCGGTTCGGCGGCGACGGGGGTGGTGACGTGCTCGGCGGCCTGGAAGACCGGCGGCTGGAAGACCATCGTCGGCGGGCGCACCGCACGGCGGCGGCCACGGGTCGGCGCCGGCTCGGCCGGAGCCTCCTCGGGCTCGACGGCCACCGGCGCGGCGGTCTCCTCCGGCTCGGCGGGCTCGACCGGACGGGCGGCCTCGACGGCCTGCTCGGCGGCGACGGCGCGCTTGCGGGTGCGGCGGTTGCGGGCCGGGGCCTCCGCCTCGGGTGCCTCGGCCACGGCCTCCTCGACCGGGGTGAACTGCGGGGCGGCCTCGGCGGTGCCCTTACGGGTGGCGCGGCGGGCGGCACGCGGCGCGGCAGGCGCCTCGGTGTCCTCCTCGTCCGGCACGACGGGCTGCGCGGCCGGTGCGGCCTGCGCGAAGGTGTCGTCCTTCGGTGCCAGCGCGCCCGGCTTCAGCCGGCGGGCGCCGTCGCCCGCGGCCGACGAGGCCGACGGGGCGGAGGGAGCGACGCGCTTGCGGGAGGAGCGGCGGCCACGGCCCGGGGCCTCGGCCTCGGACGCGGCGGGTGCCGCGGCAGCGGGGGCCGCGGCGACGACCGGCGCGGGGGCGGCGGGCGCCTCCTCGATGAACTGCGGAGCCTGGGCGGGCGCGGCGACCTTGCGGGTCGCGCGGCGGCGGGCCCGGGTCGGGGCGGCGGGGTCCACGGCCGGCTCGGCCGGTGCCTCGACGGCGGCCGGGGTCTCGGCGGCGGGCGCCTCCTCGACTGCCTGCGGGGCCTCGGACGGCGCGGTGACCTTACGGGTCGCACGACGACGGGCGCGCGGCGGCGCGGCGGAGGTGTCCGGGGCGTCAGCGGCCTCGGCCGGGGCTTCGGGCGCGGCGGCCGGTGCGGCCGCCGGGGTCTCGACAGCGTCGGGGGCCGCGGGGGCACCGGCCGGGGCCGTCACCTTGCGGGTGGCGCGACGACGGGCGCGCGGCGGCGCGGCGGAGGTGTCGGTGTCCTCTGCGGACGCCGGGCTCGCGGCCGGGGCCTCGTCGGCGGAAGTGGCCGGTATGGCCGGCGCGGCGGGCGGGCCCGCCGGGCGGGAGACGGCGCGGCGGCGACGGCGGGGGGCCGTGGCTTCTTCGCTGGTTGCGGCGCCGGTGTCCGGCGCCTCGTTGGGCTCGTTGTGATCGAGCATTCGGGCAGTGCTCCCGTCATGCTCCCGGGCGCCGCGCTCTGTTCCGGTGGCGGCGGGCCGCGACGTCGGTCGTGGTGCCGCTGTCCGGGGGCGCGGGCGCCGCACGGGAGCTGTTGTCTCGCTCGTCGGCACGCCTGTGACGGGCCGACGAAAGTCTTATGAGGTCAGCGTCACCGGGCCCGGGTGGCTCCCTGGCGCGTCGGCAACACGTCGACGGCGTTCCTACGCGGAAGCTTCCCCAGCCTTCGGCGGGGAGTCCCCACTCGGCACCGTCGCGGCGTCGCGATCTGGCGCGAGCGGGTCGGTGACCGTCCCGGACTCTTCGTGGAGCGGCCCCTGCGCCAGCCTGGTCACCGCTGCGGGGACCGGCGGCGCGAGGTCGGCCGTCACACGGAGGCCGGACAGGACGTCGTCGGGTCGCACGGCAGGTGTCAAGTGCCGAACAACTAGCCGCAGTATCGCACAGGCGACAGGCTCGGGCCTATCCGCACCCTGTTCGAGCGCGTCAGCCGGCATGACCTCGAGCCGGGTGACGGCGTCGCGCGCGTCGAAGGCGCGCATGCCGTTCTTGGTCTTCCGCTCGACCTGGACGGTCTCGGCGGCGAGGAAGAGGGCGACCGCACGCTCCGCCTCGGCCGGCTCGACGCCGTCGAGCCGGAGCTGCCATACGGAGGCCTGCAGCCGCTCGGCGAGGCCGGAGGTACGGGCCTCCACCGCTTCGGTGATGTCGAGCCCGGTGGGCAGCGACTCATCGAGCAGCAGTCGCAGCTTCTCGGGGTCGCGGACCTCGGTGAGGCCGATCTCCAGGTACTCGGCCTCGCTGCCGACGCCGGTGGGCGCGGCGTTCGCGTACGAGACCTTGGGGTGCGGGGTGAAGCCCGCCGAGTACGCCATCGGCACCTCGGCGCGGCGCAGGGCCCGCTCGAAGGCGCGCTGGAAATCGCGGTGACTGGTGAACCGGAGGCGGCCGCGCTTGGTGTAGCGCAGGCGGATGCGCTGCACCGTCGGTGCGGGCGGTGGGCCTTCGGGCTGTCGCTTGCCCAGTGTCGTTCAGTCCCTCGTACGTCTGCGGAGGCCTTGTCGGGGCCCGTTTGTCATACCCAAGGTTACGCCGCGTCGCGCACAGGTGATGACGGGCGGTGCGGAGCAGCGGGCCCGCGGGGTTTCGGCCAAATCCCATCCTCGCCTCCGGCCACCGCCATTCGCATCTCGTATGCGTAACGGGTCTGGACCGGAACCGTTCCGTGGGACCGGTCCGCACCGCCGGGTCGAGATCGAACTCACCAACGAGGAGCGGGCCGCCCGGGCGTTCCTCGTCGGCGACCTGGCGTACGGCGTCGGCATCCGCCGGCTGACGACGGCGCCCCGCCGGGTCCCGGTCCCGCTCAGCGATGGCCCGGCGGGACGCGCTTGCCGAACTCCGGGGCGCGCTTCACGAGGTCCGGGACGGGCGCCGCGCTCTGCTCCGGAAGGCGCGGGGCGCTCTTCGGCGCCCCGAACAGCATCCGGCGGGCGTCCGCCCGGGCCTCGCGAACGGTCACACGGACGGTGCGCAGCGCGTCCTGAACGATCTGCCGGGCCTCACCGACCGCCCGTCCGACCGGCGCGAGCACTTCGCGCCGCGTCCAGCGGCCGACGGCGCGCACGGCGTCGGCGGCCGGCACGAAGACGGTGTGCCACACCCAGCGCGCCGGATCGCCGATCAGGGTCCGCGCCAGCCACTTCAGCCCGCGCCCCACCGCCCGCGAGATGTACCCGGCGACCCGCCAGGCATGGCCGAGCGCGGCGGCGATCTCCCGCCCCACCGGGGCCAGTACATAGCGGTAGAGGGCCACGACGGGCACCACGAGCAGATACCGGAGCAGCCAGCCGACAGCCGTGCCGACGGCCTCGGCCGACCAGGTGAGGGCCGTGCCGAGCGCCCGCACCGACCACGCCGCGGCCCGGCCCAGCGGCGTCAGCACGTACCGGTGGAACGCGACCACCGGCACCACGAACAGCACCCGCCCGAGCCACACCGCGGCGGTGCCGGACGCGCGAGCCGTCCGGACCGCGGCATGGCCGAGCGGCGTGAGTACGTAGCGGTAGAGAGCCACGGCCGGTACGGCGACCAGGTAGCGGAGCAGCCGGCCGGCGGCCGTGCCGAGTGCCCGCACCGACCACCGTGCGGCGTGGCCGGCCGGCGTCAGCACGTAGCGGTACAGGAGCACCAGCGGAACGACGACCAGCACGCGCAGCAGCCACCGCACGGCCGCGCCGGTGCCGTGGCCGGTGGCCGCGAGGGCGGCGGCCAGCGCGCGGGCGGCGGGGGCCAGGACGGCGGTGTGCAGCAGCCGCAGCGGCCGGACGAGGAGGTGGGTCACGAGCAGGACGACGCCGGTCCCGAGCAGCCGGACCAGCGCGGCCAGGCCGGATCCGGCGGCGCGCAGCGACCACGTCACGCCCCGGCCGAACGGCGTCAGGACGTAGCGGTACAGGGCGCCGAGCGGCACCACGACCAGCGTGCGCACCAGCCACCGGGCGGTGGTGGCGGTCCCCCGGCCGGCCGGGACGAGTACCGCCGTCCAGAGCCACACCAGCGGGACGGCGATGAGGACGCGGCCCAGCCGGGCGAGGGCGCCGCCCAGCCACCGGAGGGCGCGGCCGGTGCCGCGGGCCACGGCGCTGAGCGGTTCGACGACGACGCGCCGCCAGAGCCAGCCCAGGCCGGCGCCCAGACCGCGGCCCAGGGCGGCGAGCGCGTCCCACGCCATCCGCACCGGAAGGATCACGACGAGCGCGAAGATCCGCACCGGCATGCGTATCGCGACCGTCAAGCAGCCCTGGCCGGTGTCCCGTTCCCCCGTCACGCTCATGCGCGCACGGTACGTGACGCCGGCCGGAACCCAGAAGCGGAGGGCCCCCGGGCAGCTCGCCCGGGGCCCCGCCCTACGTCCCCGCGTCCGTCAGACGGCCGCCGGCGCGGTGTCCTGCTCGGTGTCGGAGTCGATCCCCTGGAGGTACTCCTCGGTGATCTCCTTCGGCCCGAACGGCCAGACCTTCTCGAAGCGGGCCCACAGGAGGAAGGCGACGCAGCCGAGGGTGACCCACGCCAGGGACCACTCGATGGGGTGACGGCCGGGCGAGTTCTTGTCCGCGTAGCCGTAGATCACCAGCCAGCCGACGAGGGCGATGATGCTCGGCAGCGGGTAGAGCCACATCTTGTACGGCCGGTGCAGACCGGCCTGGCGGCGGCGCAACACCGAGACCGCGAGGATCTGCGCGAGCGCCTGGACGATCACCATGACGGTGGTGAGCAGTTGGATGAGGGTGGCCAGATCGGTGTGGCGGCCGATGAGGAAGCCGATCGCGGTGATGACGCCCATGGTGGCCAGGCCCAGCATCGGGAAGCGGTGCTGGGCGTGCAGCTTCCCGTACTGGCGGAAGAAGACGCGGTCACGGGCCGCGTCGTAGGGCACCCGGGAGCCGCCGAGGAGTCCGGTGAAGACCGAGGCGAAGGCCGTGATGAGGATGAGGACGGTGACGGTGTCGGCGGCGCCCTTGCCCCAGGTCTTCTCCATGACCGCGGAGGCGACCGACGAGGAGGCGATGTCGTCGGCGTTGAGCATCCGGTGCCAGTCGATGACCCCGAGGGTGCCGATCTGGAGCAGCAGGTAGATCCCCATGATGCCGAGGATCGAGAAGATGATGGAGCGCGGCAGGATGCGCCCGGGGTCCTTGATCTCGGCGCCCATGTACGCGGTGGTGTTGTAGCCGAGGTAGTCGTAGATGCCGATGGTGAGACCCGCGGCGAAGCCGATCCAGAAGGTGTGGCTGGTCAGTTCGAAGGCGTGCGCGGGGTAGGTGAAGGCCAGGTCCGCGTCGAAGTGGGTGAACGCGGCGAGGATGACCAGCGCGACCGACAGGATCATCACGCACCACATGACGGCGGTGATGCGGGCGATGTGCTCGATACCACGCCACAGCAGCAGGACGACGAGCGCGATCATGCCGAGACCGACGGCGTCCCCCGCGTTCTGGCCCATGTCGGGGGCCAGATAGCCGAGGTACTGGACGAAGCCGACGACTCCGGTGGACATGATCAGCGGGATGAAGAGCATGGCCGTCCAGACGAACAGGAACGGCATGAGCTTGCCCGAGCGGTACTGGAACGCCTGCCGGAGGTAGACGTACGAGCCGCCGGAACCGGGCATCGCCGCGCCCATCTCGGCCCAGATCAGACCGTCGGCCAGCGCCAGCAGGGCGCCGGCCAGGAAGCCGATCACGGCCTGCGGCCCGCCGAACGCGGCGACCATCAGGGGGATGGTGACGAAGGGTCCGATGCCGCACATCTGGCTCATGTTGATGGCGGTGGCCTGGAACAGGCCGATACGGCGGACAAAGCCGCCAGCAGGTGGCGGGGAGCCGGACACGGTGCCTCCCTGGGCAGGTGACGGGGACGGGGAGCGGACTGCCGTTTCGCCAGTGCAGGGGTTCGCCTCGGCGCCGGGCGTGCTTAAGTTAAGTACCTTTACTTGATGCGTCAAGGGGTCACGGCGATATGCATGAGAATGGTGCGATGAGCAGCAGCGACGGTGGTGCGGAACAGCCCTGGAACCGACAGCGACTGCGCAGCACCAACGAGCGGCTCCTGCTGGAGCGGCTGCGGACCGGGGGCGTCGCCTCCCGCGCCCAACTCGCCCGCGAGACCGGCCTGTCCAAGCCGACGGTCTCCAGCGCCCTCGCCTTCCTCGAACTGGCAGGACTGGTCCGCGAAGCCGGCCTGCACACCCCCGAACGCGGCCGCGTCGCCGTGCTCTACGCCCCCGACGCCTCGGCCGGCTACGCGCTCGGCATCGACATCGGCCGCGCGTGGCTGCGGGTCGCCCTCGCCGACCTCGACGGAACGGTCGTCGCCCGCGCCGACGTCCGCAACCGCGCCCGCAGCTCCGCCGCGATGGCCGACCTCGTGGTCGCCACCTCCCACCAGGTCGTCGCCGACTCCGGCGTCGCCCCCGCCAAGGTCGCCCACGCGGTGGTCGGCACCCCCGGCGTGTACGACGAGACGCAGCGCCGGGTCCGCTACGCCCAGCACCTGCCCGGCTGGGGCCGGGCCGGCCTCTTCGACCGGATGCGGGACGAACTCGGGGTACCGCTGGCCGTCCACAACGACGCCAACCTGGCGGCCCTCGGCGAGTACACCTTCGGCGTCGGCGCGGGCAGCAAGCTCTTCGTCTACGTCATGATCGGCACCGGGCTCGGCATGGGCGTGGTCTCCGAGGGCCGGCTGTTCACCGGCGCGCACGGCGCGGCGGGCGAGATCGGCTATCTGCCGTGGGCCGGCCCCGGCCACCACCGGCCGGACACACCGGACACCCTGGAGAGCGCGGTGGCGGCCGACGCCGTCGTCCAGGCCGCCCGCGGGCTGGGCATGAGCGGCCCGCTCACCGCCAAGGACGTCTTCGACGCGGCACGGGCCGGCGACGTCGCCGCTGTGGCCGCCGTCCGCCAGGAGGGGGAACGGCTCGCGCACACGGTGGCGGCGGTGGCGGCGGTGCTGGATCCGGACCTGGTGGTGTTGGGCGGGGGCGTGGGTCACAGCGCGGACCTGCTGTTGAGCACGGTCCGGGACACCTTGCGGGCGCTGACACCGCTACGACCGAAGGTGGTGCCGAGCGCCCTCGGAGAGGACGCGGTGGTTCTGGGCGCGGTGGCCACCGCGCTGGGAACAGCACGGGATGTGGTGTTCGAACAGCGGTCGGCATCGTCCTAGGACGATGCCGACCGCTGCGGTTGCTACTTGACGACCGTCAGCGGGAGCAACTTCTTGCCCGTCGGGCCGATCTGGATGTCCAGGTCGAGCTGGGGGCAGACGCCGCAGTCGAAACACGGGGTCCAGCGGCAGTCCTCGACCTCGGTCTCGTCCAGCGACTCCTGCCAGTCCTGCCACAGCCAGTCCTTGTCGAGGCCCGAGTCCAGGTGGTCCCAGGGCAGGACCTCTTCCTCGGTGCGCTCGCGGGTGGTGTACCAGTCCAGGTCGACGCCGGTGCCGGGGAGCGCCTTGTCGACGGCGCGCATCCAGCGGTCGTAGCTGAAGTGCTCGCGCCAGCCGTCGAAGCGGCCGCCGTCCTCGTACACCGCGCGGATGACCGCGCCGATCCGGCGGTCGCCGCGGGAGAGCATGCCCTCGACGATGCCCGGCTTGCCGTCGTGGTAGCGGAAGCCGATGTTGCGGCCGTACTTCTTGTCGTTGCGGATGGCGTCCCGCAGCTTGGCGAGCCGGGCGTCGGTCTCTTCGACGCCGAGCTGGCCCGCCCACTGGAAGGGGGTGTGCGGCTTGGGGACGAAACCGCCGATGGAGACCGTGCAGCGGATGTCGTTCTGCCCGGTGACCTCGCGGCCCTTCTGGATGACGTTGCGCGCCATGTCGGCGATCTGCAGGACGTCCTCGTCGGTCTCGGTGGGGAGCCCGACCATGAAGTACAGCTTCACCTGGCGCCAGCCGTTGCCGTACGCGGTGGCGACCGTACGGATCAGGTCCTCCTCCGAGACCATCTTGTTGATGACCTTGCGGATGCGCTCGCTGCCGCCCTCGGGGGCGAACGTGAGGCCGGACCGGCGCCCGTTGCGGGTCAGCTCGTTGGCGAGGTCGATGTTGAAGGCGTCGACCCGGGTGGAGGGCAGCGACAGGCCGACCTTGTCCTCCGTGTAGCGGTCCGCGAGGCCCTTGGCGATCTCACCGATCTCGCTGTGGTCCGCGGAGGAGAGCGAGAGGAGGCCGACCTCCTCGAAGCCGGTGGCCTTGAGGCCCTTCTCGACCATCTCGCCGATGCCGGTGATGCTTCGCTCCCGCACGGGGCGCGTGATCATGCCGGCCTGGCAGAAACGGCAGCCGCGGGTGCAGCCGCGGAAGATCTCGACGGACATCCGCTCGTGGACGGTCTCCGCGAGCGGGACCAGCGGCTGCTTCGGGTAGGGCCACTCGTCGAGGTCCATGACGGTGTGCTTGGAGACCCGCCACGGCACGCCCGAGCGGTTGGGGACGACGCGGGAGATCCGGCCGTCCTCCAGGTACTCGACGTCGTAGAACCTGGGGACGTACACCCCACCGGTCTTCGCGAGCCGGAAGAGCACCTCGTCACGGCCACCGGGACGGCCCTCGGCCTTCCAGGCGCGGACGATGTCGGTGATCGCCAGCACCGCCTGCTCGCCGTCGCCGATCACCGCGGCGTCGATGAACTCCGCGATCGGCTCGGGGTTGAAGGCCGCGTGGCCGCCCGCGAGCACGATCGGGTCGTCGAGCGTGCGGTCGGCGGCGTTGAGCGGGATGCCGGCGAGGTCCAGCGCGGTGAGCATGTTGGTGTAGCCGAGCTCGGTGGAGAAGCTCAGGCCGAACACGTCGAACGCCTTGACCGGACGGTGCGCGTCGACCGTGAACTGCGGAACCTGGTGCTCGCGCATCAGGGCCTCCAGGTCGGGCCACACGCTGTACGTGCGCTCGGCGAGGACGCCCTCGCGCTCGTTGAGCACCTCGTAAAGGATCATGACGCCCTGGTTGGGCAGGCCGACCTCGTACGCGTCCGGGTACATCAGCGCCCAGCGCACATCGCAGGCGTCCCAGTCCTTGACGGTGGAGTTCAGCTCCCCACCGACGTACTGGATGGGCTTCTGGACGTGCGGGAGAAGCGCTTCCAGACGGGGGAAGACCGACTCGACAGGCATCAGAGATGTCTTTCATCAGCGGGCAGGGGTGACCCTCAAGACTAGCGCGCCTTCGGAGTCGCCTTCGCCCGGTGGAAATCCCGGCCGTGCGCCGCACCGGATCACGGCCGGAGATCGGCCTCGCGCCAGCGCTCCGGGAGCTGCTCCTCCACCTCGATCGCGCGGGCCCGCTCCAGCTGGCTGAGCGCGCCGTACGGGAAGGCGCTCTCGCCCGCCGCGACGGCCTCCCCGGCCAGCCGGGCGATCGCGACCCGGCACATCACGCTGTCCTGGTGCTCGCCCAGCAGCTGCTGGACGGACTTCATCCGGGCGGTGTGCTCCTTCGCCGGGGAGCCGAGCACCGGGCGGGCGGCCTCGGCGCAGTAGCGGGCGCGCTTGGCCGCCTTGCGGGCCTCGTGCAGCGCCAGATCGCGCTCCTGGCCGCGTTCGACGGCCATGGCGGCCTCGACGAGCCTCCGCAGCCGCCGGTGGTCCCGGCGTACGGCCTTCTGCAGCGCGGGCGTCGCGGCCGCCTTCGCGCCCTCCAGGTACGGCGGGTCCGAGAGGAGTGCCTCGACCGTGTCCAGCACCTGGAAGTAGTGCGGGCCGCCGAGCACCCGCAGCACGGCGGCGTGCGTCTCGCCGTGCGCCTTGGTGCCTTCCGCGAGCAGCCGGCTGCGCAGCGTTTCGTCGATCAGGTCCGGGGCGAGCTCCGTGAGCCGCTCCTGCAGCCGCTCGGCCAGCACCTCACGGTCGCGCTCCGTGCCCAGCACCGCGCCGAGCCACTTCAGCTCCTCGCCGACCGGGTCGGTCACGGCCCGGTCCAGCTCCCGGCGGAAGGTCTTCAGGGCGCTGCGCGCCCGCCGGGCCGCGACCCGCATCTGGTGCACGGCGTCGGGCTCGGCCCGCCGGACCTCGGGGTCGAGGGCGATGAGGGCCCGCAGCTGCTCGTACAGATAGGCCAGCGCGGCGTCCCCGGCGGTGAGGATCTCGGCGGGCGGTCCCGGCGGGACGATCGCCGCCGTCAGCCGGTCGCCGAGGGCGCGGGCGAGCTTGGAGGGCGAGTCCGAAAGGTGCAGTCCCACGGCGGCCAGCCGCTGCTCGACGGCGTCCAGGAGCGCGGGCTTGCCGCCGACGAGTTCGACCTCGAACTCGGTCCAGGTGATCGCCAGGGCCTTGCTCGCCGGGCCGGCTCCCAGCAGCTGTGCGGTGACGTGGTCGTGGGCGATCTCCGCCAGGGGCTCCCCCGCCGCGTCCAGCAGATGCTGCCGCTCGCGGTGGTTCTTGAGCCGCACGACGGGGATCAGCCGCCGCCCCCGGGTGTGCACGGCCACCTCGGCGGCCAGGTCCTTCGGGACGGTGCGGGTCGCGCGTCCGAGCGGGGCGTGCACCTCGGTGCGGGTGTCGGCCTCGGTGGTCGGCAGTTTCAGATGCCAGCCGGCGTCGTCCCCGCCGGTGCGGCGGCGCAGGGTGATCCTGCGGGCCGCGAGGCGCAGGTCCTCGGTGTCGAAATAGACGGCGTCGAGTTCCGCCGGATCCAGGTCACAGCTGCTGACGACCTTGGGCAGCCCGCTGAGATCGGGCTGCTCGAACCGGCCGTCCGCTTCGTACTTGCGCTCGGTCTCCCGCACACGCTTACCCATGAAGGGAACGTAGTCGCGGGTTCCGCTGCGGGCAATGGCGCGTACCTTGCCACCGGCCGGTTCGTTCCGGCCGGTGGCGGCGATCAGGCGGACATCGGGCGCTGTATCCGGACCGCCTGGAGCAGTCCGATGGCGATCCAGATCGCGAACATCGACGAGCCGCCGTACGACACGAAGGGCAGCGGCAGGCCGGCGACCGGCATGATGCCGAGCGTCATCCCGATGTTCTCGAACGCCTGGAACGCGAACCAGGCGACGATGCCGGCCGCGACGATCGTGCCGTACAGGTCGGTGGCGCTGCGGGCGATCGCGCAGGCCCGCCAGACGATCAGCCCGAGCAGGACGATGATCGCGGCGGCCCCGGCGAAGCCGAGCTCCTCGCCGGCGACGGTGAAGACGAAGTCGGTCTGCTGCTCGGGCACGAACTGGCCGGTGGTCTGGCTGCCGTGGAAGAGCCCCTTGCCGAACAGGCCGCCGGAGCCGATCGCGATGAGCGCCTGGTGGGTGTTGTAGCCGACGCCGGCCGGGTCCAGGGCGGGGTTGGCGAACGCCGCGAACCGGTCGACCTGGTACTTGTCGAGCACGCCGAGCTGCCAGATCAGCGCGGCCCCCACCGCGCCCGCCGAGATCAGGCCCAGCACCCAGCGGTTGGAGGCGCCGGAGGCGAGCAGCACACCGAGGATGATCACCGCCATCACCATCACCGAGCCGAGGTCCGGCATCAGCATGATGATCGCTATGGGCAGCGCGGCCCAGATCAGGGCCTGGAGGACGGTGCGGTGGTCGGGGTGCACGCGGTCGCCCGCGTCCACCCGCGCCGACAGCAGCATCGCCATGGTCAGGATGATGGTGATCTTCACGAACTCGGACGGCTGCAGCGAGAAGCCGCCGCCGATCACGATCCATGAGTGCGCGCCGTTGATCGTGGTGCCCAGCGGGCTGAGCACCGACAGGATCAGCAGCACCGAGATCACGTAGAGCACCGGCACGACACCGCGCAGCCGGCGGTGTCCCAGCGCCACGACGCCCGCGGCGAGGCCGAGGCCGATGCCGGTGTTCATCAGATGGCGCAGCAGGAAGTAGTACTGGTCGCCGTGGGTGAGGTTGGTGCGCCCGCGGGTCGCCGAGTAGACAAGCAGCGTGCCGATCGCCGACAGCGCGAGTGCGGAGCCCAGCAGGACCCAGTCCATCCGGCGCAGTATCGAGTCCCGGGCGAGCAGTTTGCCCAGGGTGCTGCGTTCCGGGGTGAAGCGGCGGATCGTGTAGCCGTTGGCGGTCATGAGACGTACCTCCGGCCCAGCAGGAGCTTGTCGTCGCGGCCGGGGGCGAGCGCGGCGAGCACCGGGCCGCCGGCGGGCGCGGAGGGTGCGCCGGACGACGGGGCGAGGGTGGTGACGGCGGACACGGCACGGACGACGGAGCCGTCGTCGGCGAACTTCGGCAGCTTCGTCTCGGGGGTCGGCAGCAGCGCCTTCTTGCTGTCGATCGAGCCGTTGGCCTGGATGCCGTACATCGCCTCGTAGATCTTGCGGATCGCGGGTCCTGAACCGCCGGAGCCGGTGCCGCCCTGCGAGATCGTCATGACGATCGCGTAGTCCTTGGTGTACGTCGTCAGCCAGGACGTCGTCTGCTTGCCGTCGACCTCGGCGGTACCGGTCTTGGCGTGCAGCTGGATCTTGTCCTGCGGCCAGCCGGAGAAGCGCCAGGCGGCGGTACCGCTGGTGATGACGCCGGCGGTGGCCTGGTTGATGTACTTCAGGGTCTCGGCGCTGTCCGGCAGCTTGCCGGTGGCCTTGGGCGCGATCGGCTTGATCGTCTTGCCGTCCGCGCTGACGATCGCCTTCCCTATGGTCGGCTGGTAGAGCGTGCCGCCGTTGGCGAGGGCCGAGTAGATCCGCGCCATCTGGACCGGGGTGACGAGGGTGTCACCCTGGCCGATCGCGAAGTTCACCGAGTCACCGGCGCGCATCACATTGCCGTCGACGCAGTTCTCGCGGGCGATCTGGGTCGCGTAGTCCTGCTTGTTGGTCTTCCCCTCCCGGCACCAGTAGTCCACGTTGGCCTCGAAGTAGGCCTGCTTCCACTGGCGGTCCGGGACCCGGCCCTTGACCTCGCCCGGCAGGTCGATGCCGGTCTTGGCGCCCAGGCCGAACTGGTGGGCGGTCTTGTAGAAGAAGTCCTTGGGGTTCTTGGGCTTGGTGCCGCCGTCCGCGAGCCACTGGTTGTACGAGAGCCCGTAGAAGACGGTGTCGCAGGAGATCTCCAGCGCCTTGCCGAGGTTGATCGCGCCGAAGCTCTCGCCCTCGAAGTTCTTGAACACACGGCCGCCGATGGTCATCGACGAGGTGCAGGGGTAGGCGCCGTCGAGCGGGTATCCGGCGTTGACGGCGGCCGACGTGGAGATCACCTTGAAGGTCGAGCCGGGCGCCGACAGGCCCTGGATGGCCCGGTTCAGCAGCGGGTAGTTCGAGTCCTTGCCGGTCAGCTGCTTGTAGTCGGCCGGCGAGATGCCGCCGACCCACGCGTTCGGGTCGTACGTCGGGGCGCTGGCCATCGCGATGACCTGGCCGGTGTGCACGTCCATGACCGTGACCGCGCCCGAGTCGGCCTTGTAGTTGGTGCCCGTGACGGTGTCGAAGGTCTTGCGGGCCTCCACCATCGCGTCGTTCAGCTCCTTCTCGGCGACGGCCTGGACGCGCGAGTCGATGCTGGTCACCAGATTGGCGCCGGGTTCCGCGGGCGTGTCACCGGCCCGGCCGATCACCCGGCCGAGGTTGTCCACCTCGTAGCGGGTCACGCCCGCCGTACCGCGCAGCGCCGCGTCGTACTGGCGCTCCAGGCCGGAGCGGCCGACCTGGTCGGAGCGCAGCAGCGGCGTGCCGTTCTTCTGCGAGGAGGCGATCTCGTCGTCCGTGACGGGCGAGAGGTAGCCGAGCACCTGTGCGGCGTTGGCCTTGCTCGGCGCCGGGTAGCGGCGGACGGCGGTCGGCTCCGCGGTCACACCGGGGAAGTCCTCGCGGCGCTCCATGATCTGCAGCGCCTGCTGGGTGGTGGCCTTGTCGGTGATCGGGATCGGCTGGTACGGCGAGCCGTTCCAGCAGGGCTGGGGGGTCTTGGCGTCGCAGAGCCGGACCTTGGCGATGACGTCGGCGGGCGGCATGGCCAGCACCGCGGCGAGCCGGGTGAGGACGGCCTTGCCGTCGTCCTTCTGCTTGAGCAGCTCGGTGCGGCTGGCGGATACCACCAGCCGGGTCTCGTTGTCGGCGATGGGCACACCGCGCGCGTCCAGGATCGCCCCGCGGACCGCGGGGGTCACGACCTGCTGGATGTGGTTGCTGGCGGCCTTCTCGGTGTACTCGTCACCGTTGCGGATCTGCAGGTACCACAGGCGTCCGCCGAGGGTGAGCAGCAGGGAGAAGACGAGGATCTGCAGGATGACCAGGCGGATCGTGACGCGGGAGGTGCGGCCGGTCTCGGGAATGTTAGACATCGGCGCGCGGCGCCTTCCTCGCGGGATTCGTGGCGGTGGGGTTCCCCGTGCCGGAGGCCAGGGGAGGGCGGGCGCTCACAGCCTGCGGCCTCCCTTGGCGATGGAGCCGACCCGGCTGCCGCGGCCGACCCGGCCGAGCAGGCCGGCGCGCTGGCTGCCGATGCGGCTGCCGTAGCCGCCGGCCGCGTCCTCGGCGAGCGGGTCGTGGTCGAAGCGTCTGGCCAGTGCCATGACCAGCGGGACGATGAACGGGGCGAGCAGCAGGTCGTAGACGGCCGCGGTGAAGATCAGCTTGGCGAGACCCACATGGGCCCCGGCGGTGTCGCCGACCAGGGCGCCGACGCCCGCGTAGAGCAGGGTGCCGCCGATGGCCGCCGCGACGACGACGAGCATCGGCATGGCGGCGGTCCGCAGCTGCCCGGTCTCGGGCTTGGCGAGGCCCGCCAGATAGCCGATGACGCACAGCACGAGCGCGTACCGGCCGACGGCGTGGTCGGCGGGCGGTGCCAGGTCGGCGAGCATGCCGGCGCCGAAGCCGACGAGTGAGCCGCCGACGTGGCCGTAGGTCAGCGCGAGGCCGAGCACGGTGAGCAGCAGCAGGTCGGGTACCGCGCCGGGCAGGTGCAGCCTGGCGAGCACGCTGACCTGGACGACCATCGCGACGACGACCAGGACGGTGGAGAGCAGGATCCGGTTGAGTCGCATGGTCAGCTCCTGGTGGTGGGCGCACCGGAAGGGGTGGCGCCCGGTTTCCGCGCCGGCGGGGCGACCTTGGCCGCGGTGGGCGACGGCGTGGGCTTCGGCGGCAGCACACTGTCGCGCGGGTCCGTGCGCGGGCCCTCGACGACGACGCCGACGATGTCGAGCCGGGAGAAGCCGACGTACGGCTCGACCTGGACCGTACGGGTGAGGCTGCCCGCGGACGGGTCGATCGCGACGACCCTGCCGACCGGGACGCCGGGTACGAACGGCTTGCCGGCCTGCGAGCCGAAGGTGACCAGCCGGTCGCCCTTCTTCACCTTGGCCTTGCCGTTGAGCAGCTGGACGCGCATCGGCCGGTCGCCCTGGCCGGTCGCGAAGCCCAGTTCCATCGAGCCCTCCATCCGGGTCCCGACGGTGAAGTCCGGGTCGTTGGCGAGCAGCACGGTGGAGGTGGAGGGTCCGACGGTGGTGACCCGTCCGACCAGGCCTTCGCCGTTGATGACGGTCTGGTCGCGGAGGACGCCGTCAGCGCTTCCGGCGTCGATGGTGACCGTCCAGGAAAATCCCTGGGCGGCTCCTATGGCGATGATCTGAGCGCCCTTGATCGCGTACTGGCCGGCTCCCGCGGTCTTCAGGAGCTGGTCCAGTTCACGGGCCTTGTTGCGGGTGATGTCCTTGCTGCCGAGCTGCTGCTTGAGCTCCGCGTTCTCGCGTTCCAGGCGGCTGATCGTGCTGTGCCGCCCCCCGGAGTCGCGCACCGCGGAGATCGCGTTGCCGACCGGGTCGACGGCGGACGCCACACCCTTTTCGACAGGTCCGAAGGCCGAGGCCGCCGCCTGTCGGGGGCCGTCCATCGGTGACTGTTCGCCGCCGCGGATGTCCACGGTGATCAGTGCGAACGCGATCGCGATCAACAGCACCAGCAGAAGCCGGCTCTCTCGTGTGTCCCTCACGGGCGCCAGTCCGTGCCTTCCTCGAACGGACCGGTCGGCTGCGGTCCCCGGCCGGTCGAAGTGTGTGACGCAGTGAGAACGATCCCGCGTGCCGGCGGGCAGTCACCCGCACGCAGGACCTTGCGAACTCATCTGCGCGGCTGGGCGTCCAGAACCTGCTGCAACGCCTCGAACTCCTCGACGCACTTGCCGGCGCCGAGCGCCACGCAGTCCAGCGGGGATTCCGCGATGTGGATCGGCATTCCGGTCTCGTACCGCAGTCGCTCGTCCAGCCCGCGGAGCATCGCTCCTCCGCCGGCCAGCACGATGCCACGGTCCATGATGTCGCCGGAGAGTTCGGGCGGGCACTTGTCGAGCGTCGTCTTGACCGCGTCGACGATCGCGTTGACCGGCTCCTCGATGGCCTTGCGGACCTCGGCGGCCGAGATCACCACCGTCTTGGGCAGGCCACTGACCAGGTCACGGCCACGGATCTCGGTGTGCTCGTCCTTCTCCAGCTTCGGGTCGAAGGCCGACCCGATGGTGAGTTTGATCTGCTCCGCGCTGCGTTCGCCGAGCAGGAGGCTGTACTCCTTCTTGATGTGCTGGATGATCGAACTGTCCAGCTCGTCGCCGGCGACCCTGATGGACTGCGCGGTGACGATGCCGCCGAGTGAGATCACGGCGACCTCGGTGGTGCCGCCGCCGATGTCGACCACCATGTTGCCGGTGGCCTCGTGGACCGGGAGCCCGGCGCCGATCGCGGCGGCCATCGGCTCCTCGATGATGTGCACCTGGCGGGCGCCGGCCTGGGTGGTGGCCTCGATGACGGCGCGTCGCTCGACCCCGGTGATGCCGGAGGGCACGCAGACGACGACGCGGGGGCGGGCCAGATAACGACGCTTGTGGATCTTGAGAATGAAGTAGCGCAGCATCCGCTCGGTGATCTCGAAGTCGGCGATGACGCCGTCCTTCAGCGGGCGGACCGCGACAATGTTTCCCGGGGTGCGGCCGATCATCTTCTTGGCCTCGGCGCCGACCGCCAGGATGCCGCCGGTGTTCGTGTTGATGGCGACGACCGAGGGCTCGTTGAGGACGATCCCGCGACCCCTGACGTACACCAGCGTGTTGGCAGTCCCGAGGTCGACAGCCATGTCACGGCCGATGAACGACATGTTGTTCGCCATGTGGATACGTCTGGCCTTCCCGAGCTTGAGCGGAGATTCCATCGTAGTCGCGCCCCACGGGGCACGGGGTCCGGGGTTCCGACGTCATTGTCATCAGAACACACAGCGTCCGCTGGTAATGGTGACGACGTGTCGGAGAGATTGGTTCCCGATAATGCGTTGCATATGCCGGAGGCGACCGGATTTCCCCGGTCGCCTCTGAGCTGATTGGGCGTCAGTCGACGAGCCTTCACCGCAGGTCAGAAGGGGTACAGCCGGTCAGCGCATACACCCGGAAGCGGGACGGCGGGCCGATTGTTCAGACCAGGCCCGGGAAGAAGAGCTTGATCTCCCGCTCGGCGGACTCCGGGGAGTCCGAGGCGTGGATGAGGTTCTCGCGCACGATGCTGCCGAAATCCCCGCGAATGGAGCCGGGGGCGGCGGCGATCGGGTCGGTGGGGCCGGCCAGCGCCCGTACGCCCTCGACGACGCGCTCGCCCTCGACGACCAGCGCCACGGACGGGCCCGAGGCCATGAACTCCATCAGCGGCTCGTAGAACGGGCGGCCGACGTGCTCGGCGTAGTGCTGCTCCAGGGTGCCGAGATCGAGCGTGCGCAGTTCGAGGGCGCCGATCGTCCAGCCTGCCTTGCGCTCGATCCGGCCGATGATCTCGCCGATCAGGCCGCGGCGGACGGCGTCCGGCTTGAGAAGGACAAGGGTGCGCTGGCTCACGGTACGGCTCCTACTGACGGTGACGGGTATGACGACATTACAAGGCGTGGTCAGGCCACCTGCGCCGAGTGCCTCGCCTTGGCCTCGTCGATCTTCCGGCCGTAGTGGACGGAGGCCCACCACAGGGCCGCGAAGACCACGCCCAGGAAGTACATCGTCCCGACCCAGTAGCCGCTCACGACCAGAGCGATCTGCAGCGCCCAGCCGACCGCGAGGGCCCCGGGGCGGGACAGCATGCCGCACAGCAGCACGCACAGCAGCATCCCTGCGCCGCACACCGCCCACACCGTGCCGGCCGTCAGATCGTCCTGCTTCATCGCGACGAGACCGGCGAAGCCGATCACGAAGAACTCACCGATCAGGGTGCTCGCGCACAAGGTCCGCATCGTGCCGCCTCACTTCCGGCCCAGCAGCAGCCGGGCCTCTCCCACGGTGAACACCGATCCGGTGACCAGCACGCCCGCCCCCGAGTACGCGCCCTCGTCCTCGGCGAGGGTGATCGCGGCCTCGATGGCGTCGTCCAGCCGCGCCTCGACCTGCACCCGGTCGTCCCCGAAGACCTCGACGGCCAGCGCCGCCAGCGCGTCCACGTCCATCGCCCGGCTGGTCGAGTTCCGGGTCACCACGATCTCCGCGAGCACCGGCTCGAACGCCTCCAGCAGCCCGCGGACGTCCTTCTCCGCACTCGGACCGACGACCCCCACCAGATGGGTGAAATCGAAGACCTCGCTGACCGCGGCAGCCGCCGCCCGCGCGCCGGCCGGGTTGTGCGCGGCGTCCAGGACGACGGTCGGGCTGCGCCGGATGATCTCCAGACGGCCCGGCGACGTGACGGACGCGAAGGCACCGCGGATGGTGTCGATGTCCAGCGAGCCGACCCGTGTGGTGCCGATGCCGAAGAACGCCTCGACGGCCGCCAGCGCGACCGCGGCGTTCTGCGCCTGGTGCTCGCCGTGCAGCGGCAGGAAGATCTGCTCGTACTCGCCACCGAGGCCGCGCAGTGTCAGCAGCTGGCCGCCGACCGCGATCTCGCGGTGCACGACACCGAACTCCATGCCCTCGCGGGCCACCGTCGCGTCGACCTCGACGGCGTGCTTGAGCAGCACGGTCGCGGCGTCGACGGGCTGCTGGGACAGCACGACGGTCGCGTCCTTCTTGATGATCCCGGACTTCTCCACGGCGATCTCGCCGGGCGTCGTGCCGAGCCGGTCGGTGTGGTCGAGCGCGATCGGGGTGACGACGGCGACCGAGCCGTCGATCACGTTGGTGGCGTCCCAGCTGCCGCCCATGCCGACCTCGACGACCGCGACATCGACGGGCGCATCGGCGAAGGCCGCGTAGGCCATCGCGGTGAGCACCTCGAAGAACGACAGCCGGTGCGGCTGCGCGTCGTCCGTCATCTCGATGTACGGCTGGATGTCGCGGTACGTCTCGATGAACTTCTCGGCGCTGATCGGCTGCCCGTCCAGGCTGATCCGCTCGGTCATCGCCTGCACGTGCGGGCTGGTGTAGCGGCCGGTGCGCAGATGGAAGCCGAGCAGCAGCTGCTCGACCATGCGGGCGGTGCTGGTCTTGCCGTTGGTCCCGGTGATGTGGATGGCCGGGTAGGTGCGCTGCGGCTCGCCCAGGATGTCCATGAGTGCGGTCATCCGGTCGAGCGACGGCTCCAGCTTCGTCTCGGGCCAGCGCCCGGTCAGCTCCCCCTCGATCTCCCGCAGCTCACGCTCGGTCGCGGGGTCCTTGGGCGGGGCCGGTACGCCGTCGTCCGGCGTGAGCGGGACGGGCGTGCGCAGGGTACGGCTGCCTGCCTCGATCACCGCCATGTCGGCTTCCCGGACGGGCCCGCCGTCGGGGGCGTCGTCGTCCGGGGTCTCGTCGAACAGGTTTGCTGCCGCGTCGTCGTTCTGGGGGTGCTCGCTCACGCCGCCCAGTCTACGGAGCCGGTGCGGGTCCACATGCCCGGGTGAGCGGGCGGCGCACCGCGCGCGCCCCGGAGAACGCGACGGACGCGGGGGCCGGCCCGTGGCGAACGGGCCGGCCCCCGCGTCCCGAGGTCCGGGTGGTGCCGCGGGTCAGCCCTGCGGCAGGCCGTCCAGCTGGGCGGTGATGCGGGCGATGTCCGCCTCGGCCGTCGCCAGCCGGGTGCGGAGCTTGTCCACGACGTGCTCGGGCGCCTTGGCGAGGAACGCCTCGTTGCCGAGCTTGCCCAGCGCCTGCGCCTTCTCCTTCTCGGCCAGCCCGATGTCCTTGGTCAGCCGCTTGCGCTCGGCCTCGACGTCGATCGTGCCGGACAGGTCCATCGCGACGGTGCCGCCGGCGACCGGGAGGGTCGCGGTGGCGCTGAAGCCGGCACCGGCCGGCTGCAGGCGCAGCAGCTGCCGGATCGGCGCCTCGTGGGCCGCCAGCGCGCCCGGCAGCGTGAGCTGCGCGGGGACCTTCTGGCCGGGCTGCAGGCCCTGGTCGGCGCGGAACCTGCGGACCTCGGTGACCACCTGCTGAACGCCGGCGATCTCCTTCTCGGCCGCCGCGTCCCGGAAGCCGCTGTCCTTCGGCCAGTCGGCGACGACGACCGACTCGGCGCCGGTGAGCGTGGTCCACAGCGTCTCGGTGACGAACGGGACCACCGGGTGCAGCAGCCGCAGCAGCACGTCCAGCACCTCGCCGAGCACCCGGCCGGAGACCTCGGCGCCGCGGCCGCCCGCGAAGAAGGTGGTCTTCGACAGCTCGACGTACCAGTCGAAGACCTCGTCCCACGCGAAGTGGTAGAGCGCCTCGGAGAGCTTGGAGAACTGGTAGTCCTCGTAGAGCGCGTCCACTTCGGCGACGACCGCGTTGAGCCGGGACAGCACCCAGCGGTCGGTGGCCGACATCTCCTCGACGGGCGGGAGTTCACCCTCGACCGTCGCGCCGTTCATGAGCGCGAAGCGGGTCGCGTTCCAGATCTTGTTGGTGAACTTGCCGGAGGCCTGGACCCAGTCCTCGCCGATCGGCACGTCCACACCGGGGTTGGCGCCGCGGGCCAGGGTGAAGCGGACGGCGTCGGAGCCGTACTTGTCCATCCATTCCAGCGGGTTGACCGCGTTGCCGAAGGACTTCGACATCTTCTTGCCGAACTGGTCGCGGACCATGCCGTGCAGGGCGATGGTGTGGAACGGCGGGGTGCCGTCCATCGCGTACAGGCCGAACATCATCATCCGGGCGACCCAGAAGAAGAGGATGTCGTAGCCGGTGACCAGCACCGAGTTGGGATAGAACTTCTCCAGCGACTCGGTCTGCTCGGGCCAGCCCAGCGTGGAGAACGGCCACAGGCCCGACGAGAACCACGTGTCGAGCACGTCGGTGTCCTGCGTCCAGCCCTCACCGGTGGGCGGCAGTTCGTCGGGGCCGACGCAGACGACCTCGCCGGCCGGGCCGTACCAGACCGGGATGCGGTGGCCCCACCAGAGCTGGCGCGAGATGCACCAGTCGTGGAGGTTGTCGACCCAGCTGAAGTAGCGGGACTCCATCTCCTTGGGGTGGATCTTCACCCGGCCGTCGCGGACCGCGTCACCGGCGGCCTGGGCCAGCGGGCCGACCTTGACCCACCACTGCAGCGACAGCCGGGGCTCGATGGTCGTCTTGCAGCGCGAGCAGTGCCCCACCGAGTGCGAGTACGGGCGCTTCTCGGCGACGATCCGGCCCTCGGCGCGCAGGGCCGCGACGATGGCGCTGCGGGCTTCGAGCCGGTCCAGGCCCTCGAAGGGGCCCGGGACGGTGATGATCGCCCGCTCGTTCATGACGCTGAGGTTCGGCAGGTCGTGCCGGCGGCCGATCTCGAAGTCGTTCGGGTCGTGCGCCGGGGTCACCTTGACGGCGCCGGTGCCGAACTCCGGGTCCACGTGCTCGTCCGCGACGATCGGGATCCGGCGCCCGGTGAGCGGCAGTTCGATCTCGGTGCCGACCAGGTGCGCGTAGCGCTCGTCGTCCGGGTGGACGGCGACGGCGGTGTCACCGAGCATCGTCTCGGCGCGGGTGGTGGCGACGACGATGGCGTTGTCGCCCTCGCCGTAGCGGATCGAGACGAGCTCGCCGTCGTCGTCCTGGTACTCCACCTCGATGTCCGAGATGGCGGTCAGACAGCGCGGGCACCAGTTGATGATGCGCTCGGCGCGGTAGATCAGCTCGTCGTCGTAGAGCTTCTTGAAGATGGTCTGGACGGACTGCGAGAGGCCTTCGTCCATGGTGAAGCGCTCACGCGACCAGTCGACGCCGTCGCCGAGGCGGCGCATCTGGCCGGAGATCTGGCCGCCGGACTCTTCCTTCCACTGCCAGACCTTCTCGACGAACGCCTCGCGGCCCAGGTCGTGGCGGGACTTGCCCTCCTTGGCCAGCTCGCGCTCGACGACGTTCTGGGTGGCGATGCCGGCGTGGTCCATGCCGGGCTGCCACAGCGTCTCGTACCCCTGCATGCGCTTGCGGCGGGTCAGCGAGTCGATGATCGTGTGCTCGAAGGCGTGCCCCAGGTGCAGGCTGCCCGTGACGTTCGGCGGCGGGATGACGATCGTGTAGGGCGGCTTGTCGCTCTTGGCGTCGGCCTCGAAGTACCCACGCTCCACCCAGCGCTCGTACAGCTTCCCCTCTACCTCGGCCGGCACGTACGCGGTCGGCAGTTCGGGGGTGCTGTTCGGCCCGCCATGGGGGCTGCGCTGAGAGTTGTCGGTCACCCC
This sequence comes from Streptomyces fildesensis, assembly GCF_016107395.1. Taxonomy (GTDB): domain Bacteria; phylum Actinomycetota; class Actinomycetes; order Streptomycetales; family Streptomycetaceae; genus Actinacidiphila; species Actinacidiphila fildesensis. The sequence goes on along the minus strand of NZ_JAAIKO010000004.1, from coordinate 250,589 downwards.
GTCATTCTACGGGCGCCCCGCACCGCTCGTTACGAAGCCGTAGCGGGCCCGGCGTAAGCGGCGGGTAAGACATCCGGAAGGATGGGTGCACGGTCGTTTACGGAGGGGACGAGTCACATGAGCTACAACCAACCGCCGCCCGATCCCGGCTACGGCGGGCAGCCGAACCCCTACGGGCAGCAGCCGCAGCAGCCCGGCGGATACGGCCAGCCCCAGCAGGGCGGCTACGGACAGCAGCCTCAGCAGCCCGGGTACGGCTACCCGGCGCAGGTCCCCCCGCAGACCGGCCCGTACGGACAGCAGCCGCAGCAGGGCTTCGGCGGCTATCCGCCGCAGCCGCCGCCCGGCAAGAAGAACACGGTGTGGATCGTCATCGCCGCCGTGGTCGTCGTCGCCGCGATCGGTGGGGGCGCCTTCGCGCTCTTCCATGGCGGGGACGCGGACAAGGGCACGGTCAGCAGCAGCGGCGGCACCACCGGCGGCAACAAGGGCAGCGGAAGCGACGACGGCAAGAAGTACAAGCTGACCGCTCCGCAGACCGTCGCCGGTGACTTCCAGCTCAAGGACCCGCTGGACGACGACAGCAAGACCGAGATGAGGGACGTGCCCGGAGTCGTCAACCCGGAGCCGGCGGGCGGCAGTTACGAGAACAGCACCAAGAAGAAGATGCTGTTCAGGGGCGTGTGGGGCACGGTCGCCGATCCCGGGCGGGAGGTGGACGCGCTCTTCGTCAGCGGCACGAAGGACATCACCAAGGAGGGTGACGCCGAGCTCGTCGGGACCCCGGAGAAGGTCACGCCGGACGGGCTCGACGGCGGCGCCGTCATGAAGTGCCAGATCGTCAGGTTCAAGGCGCCCACCACCAGCACCTCACCGGTGAAGAGCGCGGATGTGCCGCTGTGCATCTGGTCCGACCGCAGCACCGTGGCCATGGTCATGGTCGTCGACCCGATCGCCGCCCTCACCGGCAGCGGCCCCAGCATCAGCGACACCGCGGCCACCACAGCGAAGGTGCGCAAGGACGCCCGCGTCGAGATCAAGTAGACCGACGCAGCAGGCCGTGACCACCTAGCGGTACGCGGTCACGGTCACACGAAGCAAGACGTACGTTCCACGAGGGGAATCACCCACACATGAGCTACAACCAGCCGCCGCCGGGTTACGGCCAGCCGCAGCAGCCGCCTCAGCAGCCCTACGGCCAGCCGCAGCCCCAGCCCGGATACGGCGGCTACCCCCAGCAGCCGCAGCAGCCCCAGCAGGGCTGGCCGCAGCAGCAGGGTTACCCGCAGCAGCCCCAGCAGCCGCAGCAGGGCTGGAACGGCCAGCAGCCCGGCCAGCAGCCGGGTTACCCGCCGCAGCCGCCCCAGGGCAGGAGCAAGACCGTCGGCGTGGTCATCGGTGTCGTGGTGCTCGCCGCCATCGGCGGGGGCATCTACTTCGCCACCAGCGGCGGTTCCAGCGGCAGTGGCGGCGGCTACAAGATCGCCTTCCCGGAGAAGATCGCCGACGGCAAGTACACCAAGTCGTCGGAGAACATCGGCACCCCCGAGACGGGCAAGTCGGACGCCGGCATCACCGACCCGACCAGCGTGCGGGGCACGTACAAGTCGGACAAGGAGACGGTCTCCCTCTCCGGCGGCGAGGGCAATGTCACGGACCCCAAGGCCGCGGTCGACAAGATCCTTTCGAGCGGTCTCAGCAAGAGCGGCGCCGAGGCCACCGAGCAGCACCCCGCCGGATTCGACGGCGCCGTGATGAAGTGCGCCGGCGGCGGCTCGTCCATGCCCTACTGCGTCTGGGGCGACGACAGCACCGTGATGATCTCGATGTACATCAACATCGACCTCAGCGGTACGTCCACGCCGCCCTCCGCCTCCGAGTGGGCGAACACCACGGCCAAGATCCGCAGCGAGATCCGCGTCAAGAAGTAGCCGCACCCGTGCGGTAGCCGTACAAAGCGAAGGGGGCGCCCGGCAGTTGCCGGGCGCCCCCTTCGATGTCAGCCGGTGAGCGCTATGCGCTCTTCTGCTCGCCCTTGCCGATGATGCGCGGCTCGCGCGGCACCAGGGTCGGGTTGACGTTGGAGTGCACGACCTCGTCGGTGATGACGACGCGGGCGACGTCCTTGCGGGACGGCACCTCGTACATCACGGACATCAGCACCTCCTCCATGATGGCGCGCAACCCGCGCGCGCCGGTCTGGCGGAGGATCGCCTGGTCGGCGATGGCTTCCAGCGCGCTGTGCTCGAACTCCAGCTCCACACCGTCGAGTTCGAAGAGCTTCTGGTACTGCTTCACCAGGGCGTTCTTCGGCTCCACGAGGATCTGCAGCAGCGCCTCACGGTCCAGGTTGTGGACGGAGGTGATGACCGGCAGCCGGCCGATGAACTCGGGAATCATCCCGAACTTCACCAGGTCCTCCGGCATGATCTCCTGGAACTGGTTCGCGGCCTGGATCTCGCGCTTGGAGCGGATCGTCGCGCCGAAGCCGATGCCCTTGGCGCCGGCCCGCGATTCGATGATCTTCTCCAGGCCCGCGAAGGCACCACCCACGATGAACAGCACATTCGTGGTGTCGATCTGGATGAACTCCTGGTGCGGGTGCTTGCGCCCGCCCTGCGGCGGCACCGAGGCCGTCGTGCCTTCCAGGATCTTCAGCAGCGCCTGCTGAACGCCCTCACCGGACACATCCCGCGTGATCGAAGGATTTTCACTCTTGCGAGCGACCTTGTCGATCTCGTCGATGTAGATGATCCCGGTCTCGGCCTTCTTGACGTCGTAGTCGGCCGCCTGGATCAGCTTGAGCAGGATGTTCTCGACGTCCTCGCCGACATAGCCCGCCTCGGTGAGCGCGGTGGCGTCGGCGATGGCGAACGGCACGTTCAGCATCCGGGCGAGGGTCTGCGCGAGCAGCGTCTTGCCGGAGCCGGTGGGGCCGAGGAGCAGGATGTTGGACTTGGCGAGCTCGATCGCGTCGTCGTGGCCCCGGCCGTTGTTCTCACCGGCCTGCACCCGCTTGTAATGGTTGTAGACCGCGACCGAGAGAGCCTTCTTCGCCGGCTCCTGGCCGACGACGTAGCTCTCCAGGAACTCGTAGATCTCCCGAGGCTTGGGCAGATCCTCCCACCGCACTTCGGAGGACTCGGCCAGCTCCTCCTCGATGATCTCGTTGCAGAGATCGATGCACTCATCGCAGATGTACACACCAGGCCCTGCGATGAGCTTCTTCACCTGCTTCTGGCTCTTGCCGCAGAACGAGCACTTGAGCAGGTCGCCGCCGTCACCGATGCGTGCCACGAGGTGTTTCCCCTTCGCCTGGGATCCGCCTAGTCCAACGGAACCTGGTGCTTCTCTCATCGACGGTACCTTGCCGCGCCCCCCGTGCGGGCCCCCCTTGGACCTACTCAGTCCAAGGAGGGCGGTAACGCTTCCGCACTGCGGTACCCCCATGGGGGTACCGCGATCCCTCCGTCAGACCGACGCGGAGGTCTTACGGGTGGAGACGATCTGGTCGACCAGACCGTACGCGAGGGCTTCCTCGGCGGTCAGGATCTTGTCGCGCTCGATGTCCTCGCGGATCTGCTCGATCGGCGTGGTGGAGTGCTTGGAGAGCATCTCCTCCAGCTGCGCGCGCATCCGGATGATCTCGTTGGCCGCGATCTCCAGGTCGGAGACCTGACCCCGGCCGGTCTCGCTGTACGGCTGGTGGATCAGGATCCGCGCGTTCGGCAGCGCCATCCGCTTGCCGGGGCTGCCGGCCGCGAGCAGCACGGCCGCGGCGGAGGCCGCCTGGCCCATGCAGACCGTCTGGATGTCCGGCTTCACGAACTGCATGGTGTCGTAGATGGCCGTGAGGGCCGTGAACGAGCCACCGGGCGAGTTGATGTAGACGGAGATGTCGCGGTCCGGGTCCATCGACTCCAGGCACAGCAGCTGCGCCATGACGTCGTTGGCCGAGGCGTCGTCGATCTGCACACCGAGGAAGATCACGCGCTCCTCGAAGAGCTTCGCGTACGGGTCGTACTCGCGCACGCCCTGCGAGGTGCGCTCGACGAAGCGCGGAATGATGTAGCGGGCCTCGGCGCCGAGCACACCTGGCGCCTCGGCCATCGTGCGCTCGTAGAGGCCGCTACCGGGGAAATTCAGGGAGTTCACTTTCACCGTCCTGGTGATGAGCAGTGGGCTGGGCGGGTTCGGCGGAGGGGGCCTGAGGTGCTCAGACAGCCCCGGTGCCGCCACCGCCCGGAACGCCGGAGGCGGTGAGCATGACCCCGTCCAGCAGGCCGTAGGCGGTGGCCTCCTCGGCCGAGAACCAGCGGTCGCGGTCGGAGTCCTTGGTGATCTGCTCGACGCTCTGGCCGCTGTGCTGCGCGATGAGCTCGGCCATCCGCCGCTTGGTGTGCAGCAGCTGCTCGGCCTGGATCTTGATGTCGGTGGCGGAGCCACCCAGACCCGCGGAGGGCTGGTGCATCAGGATCCGGGTGTTCGGCAGCGCGAAGCGCTTGCCGGGCGTGCCCGCGGTGAGCAGGAACTGGCCCATCGAGGCGGCGAGGCCCATGGCGATCGTCACGACGTCGTTCTTGATGAACTGCATCGTGTCGTAGATCGCCATGCCGGCCGTCACGGAGCCGCCGGGCGAGTTGATGTAGAGGTAAATGTCCTTGTCCGGGTCAGCGGCGAGAAGGAGCAGCTGCGCGGTGATCTTGTTGGCGATATCGTCGTCGACCGCCTGGCCGAGGAAGATGATCCGCTCGTTGAGCAGTCGGTTGTAGACCTGGTCGCCGAGTCCACCGATGGTCGGCTCGCCGGCGGCGGAAGGCATCGGAGTCGTCACGTATCCACCTGCTCGTTGTCGGACGGCCCGGGGCCGTCTCAGCGTCTTCGTCTTCGCGTCTTCGCGTCTTCGGGTGTTCTCGGGCGGCTCGGGGGTCAGTCCCCCAGCATCCCTACTTGGACCCTAACGCGCAGGTGGGGCCCAGCAATCCCCTACGCGAAACTGTTCGCTGTGAGCGCAGGCTCGGCGCCCGGGTAAGCAAAACGGGCCCGAACGCGGCTTCGCGTCGGGGCCCGTCGTGCGAACAGGTCAGGCCTTGTCGGAGGTCGCCTCGACGGCGTCCTCGACCTCGGTGGCGGTCTCCTCGTCGGAGCCGGCCTCCACCGTCACAGCACCCTCGTCCTCGACCTCGTCGTCCAGGTCGACCGTCTCACCGTTGGTGTCGGTGACCTTGGCGGCCTCGACGACCACAGCGAGCGCCTTGCCGCGGGCGACCTCGCCGACGAGCATCGGCACCTGGCCGCCTTCGACGACGGCCTGGGCGAACTGGTCCGGGCTCATGCCCGAGGAGGCGGCGCGGCGCATGAGGTGCTCGGTGAGCTCCTCCTGGTTGACCGACAGCTGCTCCTTGGAGACCAGCTCATCCAGGATGAACTGGGTCTTGATGCCCTTGGTGGCCTGCGCGCCGAGCTCCGCGTCGTGCTCCTCGGCGGTCTTGCCCTCGCGCTCCAGGTAGCTGTCCCAGTCCAGGCCCATGGCCGGGAACTGGTGGTGCTCCAGGTTGTGCTTGCGGGTCTGGATCTCGTCCGCCAGCAGCTTCTCCGGCATCGGGACCTCGACCAGCTCCAGGAGGGCGTCGAGCACCTTCTCCTGGGCCTGGGTGGCCTGGTCGTAACGCTTCATGTTCTCGAGGCGCTTGACGCTGTCCGCGCGCAGCTCCTCGAGGGTGTCGAACTCGCTCGCCAGCTGGGCGAAGTCGTCGTCCAGCTCGGGCAGCTCACGGGCCTGGACGGACGTCACGTCCACCTTGACCGACGAGGTCTTGCCGGCGGCGGAGCCGCCCTTGAGCTCGGAGTCGAAGGTGGCGGTGCCGCCGGCCTCGAGACCGATGACGGCCTCGTCGATGCCCTCGAGCAGCTGGCCGGAGCCGATGGTGTAGCTGACGCCCTTGGCGACGCCGTCCTCGAGGACCTCGCCGTCCACGGACGCTTCGAGGTCCAGGACCACGACATCGCCCTCGGCGGCGGCGCGCTCGACCGGGGAGGTCGAGGCGAAGCGCTCGCGGAGCTGCTCCAGCGACTTGTCGATGTCCTCGTCCGACACCTCAAGGGCGTCGACGGTGACCTCGATGCCGGAGTAGTCCGGGATCTCGATCGCCGGACGGATGTCGACCTCGGCGGTGAACTTGAGGTCCTGGCCGTCGTTGAACTCGGTGATGTCGACGTCGGGCTGGCCGAGAACGTTCAGCTCGCCCTCGCTGACAGCCTCCGTGTAGAACTTCGGGAGTGCGTCGTTGATGGCCTCTTCGAGGACCGAGCCGCGACCGAACCGCTGGTCGATGACGCGCGCGGGGATCTTGCCCTTACGGAAGCCCGGCACCGTGACCTGCTGGTTGATCTTCTTGTAGGCCGCGTCGAGGCTGGGCTTGAGCTCCTCGAAGGGCACCTCGACAGTGAGTCGAACCCGGGTCGGGTTCAGAGTCTCGACGGCGCTCTTCACGGTTGGGTCTCCTTGGGGCTGACATCAGGGGCTTTAGAGAATCGCGCCAACACCCGGTTCCCACCATGTGAGCGGAACCGGCGGCCGACGAGACGTACTACTCGGGGACTGCGCCCCTACGTCGCCCCGTATACAGGCGCCATTGCATAGTACCGGTACGACGGGCACGCCCGTCCCGCTCGGCAAAGTCATCTGGTCGGGGTGGCCGGATTCGAACCGACGGCCTTCCGCTCCCAAAGCGGACGCGCTACCAAGCTGCGCCACACCCCGCTGGTGCGAGACGTAGAGTACATGCCCTGGTACACGCGGGCGGCCAATATTCCGTCGCGACTTCAACTGAATCCCGGCCGGGTCGCACACCCGGATTTACCGGTGTGCGGCGGGGGTGTGCGAGCCGCTACGATGCGGTGTGCCAGAATCTGTGGCGCTGCGGGCGTAGCTCAATGGTAGAGCCCTAGTCTTCCAAACTAGCTACGCGGGTTCGATTCCCGTCGCCCGCTCTGTACGGCTCCGGCCCGTGCCCGAGGACTTCCGTCCCGGTCACGGGCCGGACGCGTTCCTGCCAGTGCGTTCTAGGGCGTGTTGCGAAAGTCCCGCCTGGCCCACGACGCCTGGCACGCGCCCTCGCCGCGTTGTCGGGCTCGTCCGAGTACGTCCAGTACGAGGACGACCCTCCGCCTTGCGAGCGCACGCACCGGACGCCGTGGACCACGCCCTCCGGGCGAACGGCGCTCCTTTCGCAACACGCCCTAGGCTGCCGGGCATGGAGATCTGGATCAATCCCGCCTGTTCGAAATGCCGCTCCGCGCTGAGCACCCTGGACGCCGAGGGCGCGGAGTACACCGTCCGCCGTTATCTGGAGGACCCGCCGGACGCGGACGAGCTGCGGGCGGTGCTGGGGCGGCTGGGGCTGGAGCCGTGGGACATCGCGCGGACCCAGGAGCCGGCCGCCGCCGGGCTGGGCCTGAAGGAGTGGGGCCGCGGGCCCGGGGACCGCGACCGCTGGATCGACGCCCTCGCCGCCCACCCCTCCCTCATCCAGCGCCCGATCATCACCTCGGACGACGGCACGGCCCAGGTCGCCCGTACCGAGGACGCGGTACGCGACGCGCTGTCGCGCGGCGGGGCGGGCTGAGGCCCGCGGCGATCAGTGGCGGTCAGTCGACCGGGACGCCCTGGGGGGCCTTGATGCGTTTCATGATCATCTGGGAGTTGACGTCGCTGACGCCCGGGAGGGAGATCAGCTTCTCGGTCCAGAAGCGCTCGTAGGCCTCGCTGTCGGCGACGGCGATGCGGAGCAGGCAGCCGGGGGCGCCGTAGAGGCGGTAGGCCTCGACCACGTCCGGGGTGGACTGGAGCTGGGCCTCGAAGGCGGCGACGGAGTCGCGGTCGCGGCGGACCTCCACCGAGGCGAAGACCTCGAAGCCGCGTCCGACGGCGGCCGGCTCGACGACGGCGCGGTAGCTCCGGATCACCCCGTCGTCCTCCAGTTGGCGCACCCGGCGCAGGCAGGGGGAAGGGGTGAGGCCGACCCGCTGGGCCAGCTCCTGGTTGGTCAGCCGGCCGTCGGCCTGCAGCTCGCGCAAGATTCGTCTGTCGATAGCGTCCATGGTGACATTTTCTAGCACTGTCGTGCGCATTTCGCGCCGTAATCAGCAATCAAATGTTGTCAATATCCGCATATCCTTGCTGTGGACTTATCAGACAACACGCGGAAGCGGGTCACAGTGCCGCACATCGTCGTCATCAGCACCGGGGGCACGATAGCCAGCAGGTGGCAGGGAGCCGGTTACGCGGCGGAGGCCGCCGGCCTGGAAGTGCTGGCCGCGGGGGCGATCCCCGAGGGCGTCGACGTACGGGTCGTGGACCTGTTCACCGTCAACAGCTCCCGGCTGACCACCGCCCACCAGCTGGAACTGCTGCGTACGGTGCACGAGGTGCTGGCCGACCCGGCCGTCGACGGCGTGGTCGTCACGCACGGCACGGACACCCTGGAGGAGTCCGCCTTCCTGCTGGACCTGCACCACGCGGACCGCAGGCCGGTCGTGCTCACCGGGGCGCAGAAGCCGCTGGACGCGGCCGACGGCGACGCGGCGGGCAACCTCTACGACGCGCTGCTGACCGCCTCCACCGGCCGGGACATCGGCGCGGTCATCGCCTTCGGCGGGCTGGTGCACGCGGCCCGCGGCACGGTGAAGAAGCACACCGTCGACGTCCAGGCGTTCGCCGACCCGACGGGGCTGCCACTGGGCCGGGTGCAGTTCGGCCGGGTCACCTGGGGGCGGCACCGCCCCCGGCCCGAGGCGCTGCCGGTGCCCGCCGCGGGCGTACGGCCGCCGCGGGTGGACATCGTGATGCACCACAGCGACGCCGATCCGGTGCTGTTCGACGCCGCGCTGGCCGCCGGCGCCGAGGGCATCGTGCTGGTCGGGACCGGAGCCGGCAACGCGACCCCGGACTTCGCAGCCGCGGTCGGCCGGGCGGTGGCGGCCGGCGTCCTCGTCGCGGTCAGCACCCGGGTGGCGGCCGGCGCGGTGGCGCCGATCTACACCGGCGGCGGAGCCGTGGACCTGGTCGAGGCGGGCGCCGTGCTGGCCGGCACGCTGCGCGCGGGACAGGCCCGCATCGCGGTGCTGTCCGCGCTGCTGTCCACACCCGACCGCGCGGACCGCCCCGCCGCGCTGCGCCGGATCGTGGACTCGTCGTCAGAGCTTTATCTGGTTGATGGTGTCGGCAAGTGAGGTAAGGAAACGGTTCACCGAGGGCGCCATATTGGTCGACGCGATGAAGAAGCCGAACAGGGCGGCCACTATCGCGGGGCCGACCTTGATCGACTTCCCCCTGATCATGACCACCAGAATGACGCCCAACAACAGGACTACGGACAGGGAGATGGCCACAGCGGATCACTTCCTCTTCGGTACGCCGCAACGGTCCGGGGAGTCGCCGCGCCCCCGCGCCACATCCATCGTGCCACCAAGCACCGACACTATGGACCCGGGAACCACATCGTTCCACGACAACACGGCCACAAACAGGCGGCCTCAAGAACAGGGGTGGCGAACTGGCGTGCGGACCACCGGTGTTGGGGGGCGTGGTGACGGTGGTGCCGGAGGGGGCGCCGCGCCGTCAGTCACGGCACACGACCAGCAGCGCACGGTCGTCGTTGACGTCCTTGGCGACCGCCTCGATCAACCGCCAGGCGGCGCCGCGGAATCCCGTGGCGACGAACCGGTCGGCCTCGCCGATCAGCCGGTCGATGCCCTCGGTAATGTCCCGGTCCGCGGCCTCGACCAGGCCGTCGGTGAACAGCAGCAGAACGTCGCCCGACCGCAACGTTCCCTTGACGCCGTGGAATTCGGCGCCGTCGTAGACCCCCAGCAGCGGGCCCTCCGCCGCCATCTCCTCCCAGCGGCCGGTTCCCGCGCTGAGCTGGACGCCGGGCAGATGGCCGGCCGACAGCAACTCGTAGTCGCCGCTCTCGAGGTCGAGCACCAGATGGATGGAGGTCGCGAAGCCCTCGTCCCAGTTCTGGCGCAGCAGATAGCCGTTGGCGGCGGTCAGGAAGGCGTGCGGCGGCAGCGAGCCGAGCAGACCGCCGAAGGCGCCGGACAGCAGCAGTGAACGGGACGCGGCGTCCATGCCCTTTCCCGACACATCGGTCAGCACCGCTTCGAGCACCCGGCCGCCGAGCGTGCGGGTGGCGACCACGAAGTCGCCGGAGAAGGACTGGCCGCCGGCCGGGCGCAGCGCCATCTCGGCGTGCCACCCCGCCGGGAGCCTGGGCAGCCGGCTCTGCACCCGGATCCGTTCCCGCAGGTCGAACAGCATCGTGTGGCCGCCCCGCCAGGGCACGCCGACCCGGCTGCGGAACTGGGCGATGAGCAGTCCGGAGAGGGCAACGGCGGAGACCACCAGGACGATGCCCGGGGTCACCCGGGACGGGCCGTCCTGGTACGGGCCGAGGACCGCGGACTCGACGACCAGCGCGACCGCGGCGCTCGTGTAGAGCACCAGGAGACTCGCCGGGCGCAGCAGCAGGCCGCCGGTGAGGATCGGCAGGACGAGGGCGCTGGGCGGGCACCAGACGGGGATGCAGACGGTGGTGTAGGCGAGGGCCGGGACCGTGAGCATCAGCACGCTCAGCGCCAGCCAGTCCGAGGCGTCCCCGCGGAAGTAGTCGACGGCGGACTTGCGCAGGCCGAGGCGGACCCTGTGCAGCGACCGGCGCCACCGGGTGCCAAGACTGTCTCTTGCCGCGTCCTTACCCATGTCCCGGCGACCCTACCCACCCTTTCGGCGGCACGTCGATTCCCTGGACGGTGGGTCGCTGTCTGCGGTAAATGGGCTCGCATCACGGTAAGAGGGCTGGTAGGCAGGGTCCATGACGACCGAATTGCGGGTGCTTGACGCCGAGCAGTGGGACGACTGGTACGGGATGTTGGAGCGCGCCTTCGGAGGCCCTGCCGAGTCCCGGGACGAACGGGCGCTGTGGCGGGAGCTGACCGATTGCGAACGGTCGCTCGCGGCATGGGACGGGGACGAGATCGCCGGCACCGCGGGGGCGTTCTCGTTCCGGCTGTCGGTGCCGGGCGGCGCGCTCGTGCCGGCGGCGGGCGTGACGATGGTGAGCGTGCAGCCGACGCACCGCCGGCGCGGGGTGCTGACGTCGATGATGCGCAGACAGCTGGACGATGTGCGCGCGGCGGGCGAGCCGTTGGCGGTGCTCACCGCCTCGGAGCCGGCGATCTACGGCCGCTTCGGCTACGGGCAGGCCACGGACCAGATGCGGCTGGAGATCGACACCAACCGCGTCCGGCTGAACCTGCCCGCCGGGACCGACCGGGTCCGGCTGCGGATCGTGGCCCCCGCCGCGGCACGCGAGGTGTGCGAGACGGTCTACGCGCAGCGGGTCGCCGCCCGGCCGGGGATGCTCGCCCGGCAACCGGGCTGGGACCGGCTGCCGTTGCTCGACCCGAAGTCGAACCGGGACGGCGCCGGCGAGCTGCTGTGTGTGCTCGCCGAGGTGGACGGCGAGGTGCGCGGCTACGCGCGGTACGCGGTGCGGCCCATCTGGAGCCCGGCGACCGGGCCCGACGGCGCGGTGCTGCTGCGCGACGTCGAGGCGCTCGACCCGGTGGCCTACGCGGCGCTGTGGAACTTCCTGTTCGGGCTCGACCTGACGTCCTCGGTACGGATCCGCAACCGGCCGGCCGACGACCCGGTGCTCCACCTGGTCTCCGACGTCCGCCGGTGCGGCATCGGGCTCCGCGACGGGCTGTTCGTCCGGACGGTGGACGTCGGGGCGGCCCTGGAGGCACGGACGTACGCGGCTCCGGTCGACGTGGTGCTCGATGTCGAGGACGCGTTCTGTCCGTGGAACGCCGGGCGCTGGCGGCTGGCGGGCGACGCGAAGGGGGCGACGTGCGCGCGGACCGGCGACGCGGCGGATCTGGCGCTCTCGGCGCGGGAGTTGGGGGCGGCGTATCTGGGCGGCTTCTCGCTCGGCGCCCTGGCGGCGGCGGGGCGGGTGACGGAGTTGCGGCCCGGCGCGCTGGCCGAGGCGTCGGCGGCGTTCGGTTCCGACGTCAAGCCGTGGTTGCCGCACGGGTTCTGAGCGTGCGTGGCGGCACCGGACACTCACCAGAGGCAAAAAAGTGACGGAGAGTGTCGAACTCACTGCACTCGGACACGCATAGTTACCTTTGTCACACCGGCGCCGGGAACGCATGGGACGGCTGAGCAAGTCTCATACGTAGAGCCGTAGTTGGGCACGTGTGCCGGACACCGCCCGGCCCGGAGTGACAGAGGAGAAGCCATGAGAGCATTCGCGCTGTTTCATGCCCGGCCGACCACCCCGGACGCCTTCACCACCCTGTACACCTACGACTGCGCGCAGCAGCTCAACGTCCTGCCCGACGGACGACCCGTCATCAGTGACCCCGTGATGCTGCTCGCCACCGGCTCCACCACGTCCACCGCCGGCTCCAAGACCCACTTCGACGACTGAGCCCCAGACGCCCATGACCGTCCTGATCCTGACCGTCCCGGAGGACGTGACAGCGGACCTGGTGGTGGCAGCCCTGCACGAGCGCGCGGTGCCGGTGGTGCGACTGGACCCGGCCGGACTGCCCGGCGAGGTCTCCATGTCCGCCGAGTACATAAGCGGCGACGTGCACGGCTTCCTGTCCGTACAGGGGCGCCTGGTGAGCATGAACAGCCTGCGCTCGGTGTGGATCCGGCGCCCCGGCACCCCGGGCGCGGATGCGACCCGGCGCTCCGAGCAGCCGGAGTGGCTGACCACCGAGGCGGAGCGGGCCCTGTACGGGGCACTGCGCTGTGTGCCCGCACCGTGGATGAACCATCCGGGCGCCGCCGAGCAGGCCCGCTACAAGCCCTGGCAGCTCTTCGCCGCGCACCGCGCGGGCTTCGCCGTGCCCGCCACCCTGATCACGACATTTCCGCAGGCCGCCCGGAAGTTCGCCGAGCAGCACCCGGAGCTGGTGGTCAAGTCCGTCTCCGGCACCCATCCGGGGAACCCGCCCATGGTGCTGCCGACCACGGTGGTCCCGCCGGACCCCGACTTCTCATCGGTCTCGGCGGGCCCCACCCTGCTCCAGGAGTACGTGCGCAAGACCGCCGACATCAGGCTGACCTGCGTGGGGGTCCGGCAGTTCGCCGCCGCCAAGAAGGCGGGCCCGGACCAGGTGGACGGCCGCTTCGGCAGCCCCGAGGACGCGCAGTGGTACCCGGTCGAACCGCCCGCGCGGATCGCGCGGGCGGTCCGGGACTACATGGACGAGGCCGGACTTGCCTACGGTGCCTTCGACTTCGCGGAGGACTGCGACGGCACCTGGTGGTTCCTGGAGTGCAACCAGTCGGGCCAGTTCGGCTTCGTCGAGCTGGCGACCGGTCAGCCCATCACCGCGGCGATCGCCGACTGGCTCGCCCGTGACGGGACCTGAGCCCCTTCCGCGCCGGCTCAGGACTCCCCGATCGCCCACCGTGAGCCGTAGGAGCAGTGCCGGAGGCGGGCGGTTCCAGGGCGTGTTGCGAAAGTCCCGCCTGGCCCACGACGCCTGGCACGCGCCCTAGCCTGCCGCCGAAGGCCCCTGGCAGTGCGGGCACCAGAACAGGTTTCTCGCTGCCAGGCCCGCCGTGCGGATCTCTCCGCCGCAGATCAGACAGGGCTGCCCGGTGCGGCGGTAGACGTAGACCTCGCCGCCGTGGTCGTCCTGGCGGGGCGGGCGGCCCATCGCTTCGGGCTCGTGTTCCGGGCGGACGGTGTCGATGCGGTTGTTGCGGACGCCTTCGCGCATGAGGGCTGCCAGGTCGGTCCACATCGCGTCCCATTGGGCGCGGGTGATGTCGCGGCCGGGGCGGTAGGGGTCGATGCCGTGGCGGAAGAGGACTTCGGCCCGGTAGACGTTTCCCACTCCGGCGATGATCTTCTGGTCCATCAGGAGTGCCGCGATAGTGGTGCGGCTGCGCGTGATGCGGTGCCATGCCTTGGCCGGGTCGTCCGCCGGGCGCAGCGGGTCCGGGCCGAGGCGGGCGTGTATCGCGTGCTTCTCGCCGTCGGTGATCAGCGCGCAGGTGGTGGGGCCGCGCAGGTCGGCGTACGAGTCCGGGTTGGCGAGCCGCAGCCGGACGGTGTCGGTGGGCGGTGGGGCCTTGCCGTCGCCGAAGCCGAGTTTGCCGAACAGGCCCAGGTGGATGTGGACCCAGCCCGTCCCGTCGAAGCCGAGGAACAGGTGCTTGCCGTGCGCGTCGACGCGGTCGAGGACCGCGCCGTCCAGCAGCGCGGCGCTGTCGGAGAACTTGCCCTGGGGGCTGCTCGCCCGCACAGGACGGCCGCCGAACCTCTCGAAGTGGTCGGCGGCCAGCCGGTGGATCGTGTGCCCTTCGGGCATGGTGCGGTCAGCCCTGCGGGTGGTGGGCCGGGATCGGGGGGAGCTCACCGGTGTTCTCGTACGCGGTGAGCATGTCGATACGGCGGGTGTGCCGCTCCTCGCCGGAGTACGGGGTGGCGAGGAAGATCTCGACGAACTTGGTCGCCTCGTCCTCGGTGTGCATCCGGCCGCCGATGCTGATCACGTTGGCGTCGTTGTGCTCACGGCCGAGGGCGGCGGTCTGCTCGCTCCAGGCGAGTGCGGCGCGGACGCCCTTGACCTTGTTCGCGGCGATCTGCTCGCCGTTGCCGGAGCCACCGATGACGATGCCGAGGCTGCCGGGGTCGGCGGCGGTGCTCGCCGCGGCCCGCAGGCAGAACGGCGGGTAGTCGTCCTGGGCGTCATAGATGTGCGGACCGCAGTCCGTCACCTCGTGGTTGTTGGCCTTGAGCCACTCGACGAGGTGGTTCTTGAGTTCGAAGCCGGCATGGTCGGAGCCGAGATACACGCGCATACGGACGAGTGTGGCATGTCCGGAGGCGGGCAGAGGTCAGGGGGGCGTCGGGCGCGCTTGAGGGTTATTTGAGGTTAAAACAACGAATTGGCCTCAGCTGTCCTCCGCTGTTCCGTAAGTGGTCGTTCCGGGTATTGGATGCGACCCCATGAGCTCACTTCCCCCCTCAGTCGTGACCGACGCCCCCCAACAGGAAGACAGGACTCCACAGCAGTCGTCCGGCCTCCAGGCCGGACTCAAGAACCGTCATCTGTCGATGATCGCGATCGGCGGTGTCATCGGCGCCGGCCTGTTCGTCGGCTCCGGTTCCGGTATCGCGGCGGCAGGCCCGGGCATCCTGCTCTCGTACGCCCTTGTCGGCACGATGGTCGTGTTCGTCATGCGGATGCTGGGCGAGATGGCGGTGGCCAACCCCACGTCCGGCTCGTTCTCCGCCTACGCGGACCGGGCACTCGGCCGCTGGGCCGGGTTCTCCATCGGCTGGCTCTACTGGTTCTTCTGGGTCGTGGTGCTGGCGGTCGAGGCGACGGCCGGCGCGACGATCCTGCACGGCTGGGTGTCCTCGGTCCCGCAGTGGGCCTGGGCGCTGATCGTGATGGCGGTGCTGACCGCGACCAACCTGGTCTCCGTCGGCTCGTACGGCGAGTTCGAGTTCTGGTTCGCCGGGATCAAGGTCGTCGCCATCGCCGCGTTCATCGTTCTCGGCGGGCTCGCCGCCTTCGGCATCCTGCCGGGCTCCGACCACGAAGCGGTCGGTATGGCGAACCTCACCGGGCACGGCGGCTTCCTGCCGAACGGGCCCGGCGCGATCCTCACCGGTGTGCTGATGGTGGTGTTCTCGTTCATGGGCAGCGAGATCGTCACCCTCGCGGCGGGCGAGTCCCAGAACCCGCGCAAGGCGATCACCAAGGCGACCAACAGCGTCATCTGGCGCGTCGGCGTCTTCTACCTGGGCTCGATCCTCATCGTGGTCTCCCTGCTGAAGTGGGACGACCCGGCGATCACCAAGAAGGGCTCGTACGTCGCGGCCCTGGACTCCATAGGTATCGCGCACGCCGGCGAGATCATGAACGTCATCGTGCTGACGGCCGTGCTGTCCTGCCTCAACTCCGGCCTGTACACCGCGTCCCGGATGGCCTTCTCGCTCGGGCAGCGCGGCGACGCGCCGGCGCAGTTCGCGCGCACCAGCAAGGGCGGGGTGCCGCGGAACGCGATCCTGGGGTCGGTGCTGTTCGGCTTCGTCGCGGTCTTCTTCAACTACGAGTGGCCGGACACCGTCTTCAAGTTCCTGCTCAACTCGTCCGGCGCGGTCGCGCTGTTCGTCTGGCTGGTCATCTGCTTCTCGCAGCTGAAGATGCGCCGCATCATCGAGCGGGAGGAACCGGAGAAGCTCATTGTGCGGATGTGGCTCTTCCCGTACCTGACGTGGGCGACGATCGGCATGATCTCGTTCGTGCTCGTCTACATGCTCACCGACAAGGACGGCCGCCCGCAGGTGCTGCTGTCGCTGCTGGTGGCGGCCGTGGTCATCGCGATCTCGCTGGTCCGTGAGCGGATGCAGCGCGACCGCAAGGACGCTGTCGTCGGCTCGTAGCCGTGGAACGACGGCGGCCCGGTCCCTGAGGGGCCGGGCCGCCGTGCTGTCCGCGGTCAGCCGCGGCGGCCCACCAGCTGCCAGGCGGCGGGCAGCACGCCCATCGCGAGCGCGGCCTTGAGGGCGTCACCGAGCAGGTACGGCGTCAGGCCGAGCGAAACGGCCTTGCCGAAGGAGAGATGGGCGGCCAGCGCCAGGTACGGCACGCCGACCGCGTAGATGATCACGCTGCCGAGCACCATGGCACCGGCCGTCCGCAGCACGGTGCGGTCCGCACCGCGGCGGGCGAGCGCGCCGACGGCGGCCGAGGCGAGCAGCATTCCGAGGATGTAGCCGAAGCTCGGCATGGCGGAGCCCGACGAACCCTCCGCGAACCACGGCATGCCAGCGACACCCGCGACGGCGTACAGCGCCAGGGCCGCGAATCCGCGGCGGGCGCCGAGCGCGGTGCCGACCAGCAGCGCGGCGAAGGTCTGGCCGGTGACCGGGACCGGGGAGCCGGGGACCGGCACCGAGAGCTGCGCGGCCAGACCGGTGAGCGCGGCGCCGCCGAGCACCAGCGCCACGTCGCGCACCCGGGCCCGGGCGGCGGAGGACGCGGGGAGCAGATCGGCGAGGACCGTGCCGGTCCGGGTGTCAGAGACAACAGCGGTGCTCATCGGGACTCCGTGGGTGAGAGGTCGGCCGGGCCGGGTTCGTACAGGTGACGCCGCGACGCTAGCGCAGCGGACAACCCAAGATCACCGTCGGCAGACGACAAAGGCACGCTCGGCGTCTTGGAGGTTCCCTGCACCGGCCAGCTTTCGCCGCCGCGCTTGCGTTTCGCTTGTTTCAGCAGGTCACGTGATGCTCGTCACGGTCGGCGCGGGAGACCCCGCCCGACGCCGACGGGTTTTGCGGAGCGTGCCCGGGCACGGGGACACTGTGGGGTCCCACCAAAGCCCACCGATTCTTCCACCGTCCCCCCTCCCCCGATCCTGTGAGAGTTCGAGCACCGTGCACGAGATACCGCCCCCCGCCGAGCCGTTGTCGGCCGGGCTGAAGCAGCGCCATCTGACCATGCTCGGCCTGGGCGGGGTGATCGGTGCGGGGCTGTTCGTCGGCTCGGGCGCCGGGATCGCGGTCGCCGGGCCGGGGATCGTCGTCTCGTATCTGATCGCGGGTCTGCTCGCGATGCTGGTGATGCGGATGCTCGGCGAGATGTCGGCCGCGATGCCCGCCTCCGGGTCCTTCTCGGTGCACGCGGAACGGGCCTTCGGCCGCTGGGCCGGTTTCACGGTGGGCTGGCTGTACTGGCTGCTGCTGGTCGTGGTGCTGGCGGTGGAGGCGACCGGCGCGGCGAAGATCGCGAACGGCTGGCTGCCGTCGGTGCCGACCTGGGCGTGGGTGCTGCTGTTCATGGTGGTGTTCACCGCCGCGAACCTCGCCGCCGTAGGCAACTTCGGCGAGTTCGAGTTCTGGTTCGCGGCCCTCAAGGTCGGCG
The DNA here is from genome assembly GCF_016107395.1 of Streptomyces fildesensis. Lineage (GTDB taxonomy): Bacteria > Actinomycetota > Actinomycetes > Streptomycetales > Streptomycetaceae > Actinacidiphila > Actinacidiphila fildesensis. The sequence goes on along the minus strand of NZ_JAAIKO010000004.1, from coordinate 232,613 downwards.
CGATCGTGCTCTTCCTGGTGCTCGGCCTGCTGGCGGTCCTCGGGCTGCTGCCCGACACCGACCCGGTGGGCATGGCCAACCTCAGCGGCCACGGCGGCTTCCTGCCGAACGGCTGGGACGGGGTGGTCTCCGGGGTGCTCGCGGTCGTCTTCGCGTTCGGCGGCCTGGAGGTCGTGACCATCGCGGCGGCCGAGTCGGACGATCCGGCGCGCGCGGTGGGGCGCGCGGTTCGCAGTGCGGTGTGGCGGATCCTGCTCTTCTACATGGGCTCGATGCTCGTCATCGTGACCCTGCTGCCGTGGAAATCCGTCGTGCCCGGGCAGAGCCCGTACGTCGCGGTGCTGGACCGGATCGGCATTCCCGGGGCAGCGCAGATCATGAACATCGTGGTGTTCGTCGCGCTGCTGTCGGCGCTCAACGCCAATCTGTACGGCTCGTCACGGATGATCTTCTCGCTCGCCGAACGGGGCGAGGCGCCGGCCGCGCTGACGAAGGTCTCGCGCGGCGGGGTGCCGCGCCTGGCGGTGCTGGCGTCCGTCGCGTTCGGCTTCGCGTCGGTGCTGCTCAATCTGAAGTGGCCGGACTCGGTCTTCCAGTACCTGCTCAACGCGGTGGGCGCGGTGCTGCTCGTGGTGTGGAGCCTGATCGCCGCGTCGCAGCTGCGGTTGCGGCGGCGGCTGGAGCGCGCGGCGCCGGGGGCGCTCACCCTGCGGATGTGGTGCTTCCCCTGGCTGAGCTGGGCGGCACTGGCGGGGATGGCCGCGGTCCTGGTGCTGATGCTGACCGACGACGCGGCGCGCCCGCAGGTGCTGTGGTCGGCGGGGGCGACGGGCGTGGTGCTCGCGGTGGCGCTCGGACGGGAGTGGCGGGACCGCCGGGACCGCCTGCGGAACCCGGGCCGACAGGGCCGGTAGGGGCACCCGGGCCGGGCCCACTTCTGCTGCTAGCGTGCACTTGCATACGACTTGCAATAACCTAGCGGCCGGAGGAACTCGCGCATGCCCACGTACACGCTTCCTGAACTGCCCTACGACTACGCCTCGCTGGAGCCCGTGATCAGCGGCGAGATCATCGAGCTGCACCACGACAAGCACCACGCGGCGTACGTGAAGGGCGCGAACGACACCCTCGACCAGCTCGCCGAGGCCCGTGACAAGGAGCAGTGGGGCGGCATCAACGGGCTGGAGAAGAGCTTCGCCTTCCATCTCTCCGGCCACATCCTGCACAGCATCTACTGGTCGAACATGTCCGGTGACGGCGGCGGCGAGCCGCTGGACAAGGACGGCACGGGGCAGCTCGCGGACGCCCTCGCGGAGAACTTCGGCGGGTTCGACCGCTTCAAGGCCCAGCTCTCCAAGGCCGCGGCCACCACGCAGGGCTCCGGCTGGGGCGTGCTGGCGTACGAGCCGCTCAGCGAGCGGCTGATCGTCGAGCAGATCTACGACCACCAGGGGAACGTCGGCCAGGGCAGCGTTCCGCTGCTCGTCTTCGACGCCTGGGAGCACGCGTTCTATCTTCAGTACCGCAACCAGAAGGTCGACTTCGTCGAGGCGATGTGGCGCGTCGTGAACTGGCAGGACGTCCAGGCGCGGTTCGCCGCCGCCAAGGAGCGGACGAGCGGTCTGCTGCTGGCGCCGTAGGGCGCCCCGAAGGCCGAAGGCCCCCGCGCGGTGGTGTCGCGCGGGGGCCTTCACCCTGTGCTGCCGAACCCTCTCCCGCAGACCTGCGTCAGCGGGGTTCGATGAGGTCCCAGCGGTTGCCGTACAGGTCCTGGAAGACCACGACGGAACCGTAGGCCTCGTGCCGGGGCTCCTCCTCGAAGACGACGCCGGCCGCGACCATGTGCTTGTAGTCGCGGTCGAAGTCGTCGGTGTTCAGGAACAGCCCGACCCGGCCGCCGGTCTGGCCGCCGATCCGCGCCTCCTGCTCGGGCGTCGAGGCGCGCGCCAGGAGCAGTCCCGTCCCCTGTCCCCGCGACCCGCGAGGATCCACGATCACCCAGCGGCTGCCGTCGTCACGCGCGGTGTCCTCGCGCAGCTCGAAACCGAGAGCGCCGGTGTAGAAGGCGATGGCCTCGTCGTAGTCGCGGACGACGAGGGTCACCAGTCCGAGGTGCGGCATCAGTCGAAGATCGGCCCGGCGGTCCGGGTGCGCTTGATCTCGTAGAAGCCGGGGGTGGAGGCCACCAGCAGCGTGCCGTCCCAGAGCCGGGCCGCGGCCTCGCCCTTGGGGGCGGGGGTGACGACCGGGCCGAAGAAGGCGACCTGCTCGCCGTCTGCGCCGGGAACGGCGATGACCGGGGTGCCGACGTCCTGGCCGACCTTGTCGATGCCTTCCTGGTGGGAGGCGCGCACCTCGGCGTCGTAGGTGTCCTTGTCGGCGTAGTCGATCAGGTCCGCCGGGAGGCCGGCGTCCTCCAGCGCCCCCACGATCGCCTCCAGGGTCGCGCCCTCGCCGCGGTTGTGGAAGCGGGTGCCGAGCGCGGTGTAGAGCTTTCCGACGACCTCGTCACCGAACTTCTGCTGGGCCGCGACGACCACGCGCACCGGCCGCCAGCCCTTCGGGCCGAGCAGCTCGCGGTACTGCTCGGGCAGCTCGTCGAGCTTGGGCTCGTTGAGGACGGCCAGGCTCATGACGTGCCAGCGGACCTCGACCGGCCGGACCTTCTCGACCTCCAGCATCCAGCGCGAGGTCATCCACGCCCAGGGGCACAGCGGGTCGAACCAGAAGTCGACGGGGGTCTTCTCGGCTGTGGTCACTTCTTCTTCTCCTCAGGAACAGAAACAACACGGCACGGGACTGCTCGTACCTCGGAAACCTCGGGATCGGGGGCGGCATTCCCGCCTGTCGCCCATTGGTGCGGCGTGGGAGTATGCGAATCGATCGACGATGCTGACAAAGGAGTCATCAGTGCCCGGTGAGAACCTGTCCCGCGACGAGGCCCGCGAACGCGCGCGGATCCTTTCGGTCGACGGATACGAGGTCGCGCTCGACCTGCGGTCGGCCACCCGGCCCGACGAGGACACGTTCCGCTCGGTGACCACGATCCGCTTCCGGTCCGCGCAGCCGGGCGCGGCCACCTTCGTGGATCTGCTGGCACCGTCCGTCGAGTCCGTGGTGCTGAACGGACGGGAGCTGGACCCGGCGGCCGTGTTCGACGGGACGCGGGTCGCCCTGGACGGCCTCGAAGCCGAGAACGTCCTCACCATCGACGCGCGGTGCGCGTACAGCCGCACCGGCGAGGGGCTGCACCGGTTCGCCGACCCGGAGGACGGCGAGACGTATCTGTACACGCAGTACGAGCCGGCCGACGCCCGCCGGGTCTTCGCCAACTTCGAGCAGCCGGATCTCAAGGCGCCCTTCACCTTCTCGGTGACCGCGCCCGCGCACTGGACCGTACTGAGCAACGAGGCTCAGGCCGGCCCCGCGCGGGACGCCGACCCCTCCTCGGCGACCTGGGACTTCGCGCCCACCAAGCCGATCTCGACGTACATCACGGCTGTCGTCGCCGGGCCGTACCACCTGGTGCGCGACCACTACTCGCGGACCTTCGACGACGGCACCGTGCTGGACATCCCGCTCGGCGCGCTGTGCCGGGCCTCGCTCGCGCCGCACTTCGACGCGGACGACATCTTCACCGTCACCAAGCAGGGCCTGGACTTCTTCCACGACACCTTCGACTACCCGTACCCCTTCGGGAAGTACGACCAGGCATTCGTGCCCGAGTACAACATCGGCGCGATGGAGAACCCGGGCTGTGTCACGTTCCGCGAGGAGTTCGTGTTCCGCGGCAAGGTGACGCAGGCGGCGTACGAGGGCCGGGCCAACGTCATCCTGCACGAGATGGCGCACATGTGGTTCGGCGACCTGGTCACCATGCAGTGGTGGGACGACCTGTGGCTCAAGGAGTCGTTCGCCGACTTCATGGGCGCGTACTCGCAGGCCGAGGCGACCCGCTTCAAGGACAGCTGGATCACCTTCGCCAACCGCCGCAAGGCGTGGGCGTACCGGGCCGACCAGCTGCCCTCGACGCACCCCGTCACCGCGGACATCCACGACCTGCAGGACGCCAAGCTCAACTTCGACGGCATCACGTACGCCAAGGGCGCGTCCGTGCTGAAGCAGCTCGTCGCCTATGTCGGCTCGGACGCCTTCCTGGAGGCGGCCAGGCGCTACTTCAAGCGGCACGCGTACGGGAACACCACGCTGGCGGACCTGCTGGCGGTGCTGGAGGAGACCTCGGGCCGGGACATGGCGCAGTGGTCCCGCGCCTGGCTGCAGACCGCCGGGGTGAACTCGCTGACGCCGGAGGCCGTGTACGACGCCGAGGACCGGATCACCCGGCTGTCCGTGCTGCAGACCGCCGCCGCGTCGCACCCCGAGCTGCGGCCGCACCGCGTCGCCGTCGGCCTGTACCGGCGGGCCGCGGGCGGTGCGCTGGAGCGCTACGCCCGCGCCGAGACCGATGTCACGGGGTCCCGCACCATCGTGACGGAGCTGGCCGGCGCCGAGCGGCCCGATCTGATCCTGGTCAACGACGAGGACCTGACGTACTGCAAGATCCGCTTCGACCCGGACTCCCTCGACACCCTGCGCAAGCACCTGGGCGACCTGTCCGACCCCATGGCGCGGGCGCTGGCCTGGTCGGCGGTGTGGAACATGACCCGGGACGCGCTGATGCCGGCCCGTGACTACCTCGGGCTCGTGCTGCGGTTCGCCGGACAGGAGTCCGACATCGGGGTGCTGCAGTCGCTGCACCAGCAGGCGCAGACCGCGCTGCACCAGTACGCGTCGCCGAAGTGGCGCGCCGAGGGCGCCAAGGCGCTGGCCGACGGGGCGCTGACCGAGCTGCGGCAGGCCGAGCCGGGCAGCGGGCACCAGCTCGCCTGGGCACGCTTCTTCGCCTCGGTGGCGTCGTCGGCGGCCGATCTCCAGCTGCTGAGCGGGCTGCTCGAAGGCAGCGCCAAGATCGACGGTCTGGAGGTCGACCAGGAGCTGCGCTGGTCGTTCCTGGAGCCGCTGGCCGCCGCGGGCGAGGTCGACGAGGCCGTGATCGCGGCCGAACTGGCGCGCGACGACACCGCCTCCGGGCGACGGCACCAGGTGCGCTGCCTCGCCGCCCGGCCGTCGGCCGCGGTCAAGGCACAGGTGTGGGCGTCGGTCGTGGAATCCGACACCCTCTCGAACGCGCTGGTCGAGGCGAGCATCGCCGGGTTCGACCAGCCGGGCCAGGAGGAGCTGCTCGCGCCCTACGCCGACCGGTACTTCGCCGTGATCGAGCGGATCTGGTCGCAGCGTTCGATCGAGATCGGCATGGCGATCGTGCGGGGCCTCTTCCCGAGGTACCGGATCGCCCAGGAGACCGTCGACGCGGCCGGCGCCTGGCTCGACGCGCACGCGGACGCGGCGCCCGCGCTGCGCCGGCTCGTCCTGGAGGCCAGCGACGACCTGTCCCGCGCGCTGCGTGCCCAGGCGACCGACGGCTGACCCCCATCCCGGCGCACATCCCGGACCCCGCCGCGTCACCCCATCGAACGGTGACGCGGCGGGGTTCCGCCGTGTCATGGGCAGACTTCGACCGCTCGCCCACCGCACGGCTGCGGGATCGTCATCCGAATAGGTGAAAACCGCCCATCGGCATCCGAACGCCTGAACTTTAGTGCGGAGTTGTCCCGGTTTGTCGACGGCTGTGTAACAGCGGTTAGCGGGCGGTCCGGCGGCGGAACCAACCCGACATGAACCACAACGCACCGCACACCCCGCGCCCCCTGGACCACCTCTCCCGCACCCAGCAAAGGATCTTGACGACACGTCAGCTGCGCGAGCACGGCGTGACCGCGAGCACCCTGGCGGAACGCTGCCGGCCCGGCGGCCCGTGGCAGCAGCTGCTGCCGCAGGTGTTCCTGCTGCACGCCGGACCGCCCACCAGTGACGAACGGCTGCGGGCGGCGCTGCTGTACGCGGGCTGCGAGCCGGGCGGCACGGGCGGTCCGGGCGACGGCGAGGCGATGGTCACCGGGCTGGCGGCGCTGGCCCTGCACCGGTTCTCCTCGGTGCCGCCGCTGCTGGGGATCGACCGGATCGACGTCCTGGTGCCGCGCCAGCGGCGGCTGCGGGACGCCGGGGACGTGGCGATCCACCGGGCGCACACGCTGCCCCGGCCGCAGCAGGTGACCGGACTGCCGTGCGCCCCGGTGCCGCGTGCGCTCGCCGACGCGGTGGCGGACCTCGACGACGCCGAAACCGTACGGCGGCTGCTGACCGAGGCGGTGCGCGGCGGGCACTGCGAAGCCGCCGCGGTGGTCCGGGAGCTGAGCCGGGCCCGGCTGCTGTCCCGGCCGCACGTGGTGGACGCGGTGGACGCGCTGCTGGCGGAGGGACGGGCGCTCGCCGAGGGCCGGCTGTACGAGATGGTGACCTGCTACGGCCTGCCGGACCCGGTGTGGCACGTCGATCTGCGGCTGCCCGGCGGGCCGTCGCTGGGCGGCGTGGACGCGTACTGGCCGGAGCACGCGGTGGCGCTGGAGATCGACGCGCGCGGACCCCGCCAGGACGACGACGCCCTGTGGTCGCAGTACGCGCAGAAGCGCGAGCACCTGGAGGGACTCGGCATCACCGTCGTCCACCTCACCCCGAAGAAACTGCGGGACGCTCTCGAGCAGCAGGCGACCGTCGTGCGCACCGCGCTGATGGCTTCGTCGGACCGGACTCCGGCCGCTTACGTGGTCGTGACCCCGAGTTGACCGGCGCTTTACTCCTTTACGCGTGCTTTGCCGGTCATGGCGTATGGCGGAAATACGTCATGTCCACATCCTGCCTCGGACAACTCTCCACAAACACCGGTCGCTTACGTGACTCTTAGCGGTCAACCGGCACCGTTTTCCGAACAAGGATGCCCATGCCTCTCGATCACATACGCGCCAAGAGACGCGTGGCCCGCGTCGCGCTCGCCGCGGGCCTGGTGGCCGCACTGGCCGCGACCGGGTCCGCCACCGCGTTCGCCGACAACACCCCCAGCGGCACTCCGACCGGCGGCCCCGCTTCCGCCCCGGTCAAGGCTTCCACCGACAAGCTCGGTTCTGCCGACGCGGAGCTCCTGGCCAAGGCCAAGTCCGACGGCGACAAGACCGTGACGATGATGATCGCCACCGCTCCCGGCACCACCAAGCAGGTCGTCGACCAGCTCGGTGCCTCCGGTGCCTCGGTGGGGAGCACCTACGACAAGCTCGGCTACGTGCGGGCGACCGTCCCGACCGCCAAGGCGGACGCGGCGATCGCCAAGGCGCAGAAGCTGACCTCGGTCCACGGCATCGACCTCAAGCAGGAGATCGCGCTCGACGACCCGACGCCCGTGGCGGACACCGCCAAGGGCGCGAAGGCCAAGGGCAAGGCCGCAGCGAAGACCTACCCCGGTCCCAGCGCGAGCACCCCGGTGAAGAACCCGTACCAGCCCGCTTTCGAGACCGGCGCGGTGGACTTCGTCAAGAACCAGCCCAAGGCCGACGGCCGCGGCGTGACCATCGGCATCCTGGACTCCGGTGTCGACCTCGGTCACCCGGCGCTGCAGAAGACCACCACCGGCGAGCGCAAGATCGTCGACTGGGTCACCGCGACCGACCCGATAACCGACGGCGACGCCACCTGGCGCCGCATGACGGCAGCGGTCTCCGGCCCCACCTTCACCATCGCGGGCCGCACCTGGACCGCGCCGGCCGGTTCGTACATGTTCAACACGTTCTCCGAGGCCGCGACGGTCGGCGGCGACATGGCGGGCGACCTCAACCGTGACGGCGACACCACCGATGTCTGGGGCGTGCTCTACGACGCCGCCGCCGGCACCGTGCGCGTCGACCTGAACAACAACGGTGACTTCAGCGACGACGAGGCGCTCAAGCCGTACAAGAACGGCTTCCAGATCGCGCACTTCGGGACGGACAACCCGGCGACCGCCATCTCAGAGTCGATCCCGTTCGTCGTCCAGATCCGCAAGGACGTCCCGACGGACCCGTACGGCGGCGACTGGGTCGGCAAGAAGGCCGACTTCGTCAACATCGGCCTCGTCCAGTCCGAGCACGGCACCCACGTCGCGGGCATCACCTCCGCGAACGGCCTGTTCGGCGGCAAGATGAGCGGTGCGGCTCCCGGCGCGAAGATCGTCTCCTCGCGCGCCTGCACCTGGAGCGGCGGCTGCACCAACGTCGCGCTCACCGAGGGCATGATCGACCTCGTCGTGAACCACGGCGTGGACATCGTCAACATGTCCATCGGCGGCCTGCCCGCGCTGAACGACGCCAACAACGCGCGCGCCGAGCTGTACACGCGCCTCATCGACACCTACGGCGTCCAGCTGGTCATCTCGGCCGGCAACAGCGGCCCGGGTGCCAACACCATCGGTGACCCCGGCCTGGCCGACAAGGTCCTGAGCGTCGGTGCGTCGATCTCCAAGGACACCTGGGCGGCCAACTACGGCTCGCAGGTGGACAAGGCGTACCAGATGATGCCGTTCTCCTCGCGCGGCCCGCGTGAGGACGGTGGCTTCACGCCGACCATCACCGCGCCCGGCGCGTCGATCAACACGGTCCCGACCTGGGAGGCCGGCAGCCCGGTCGCCGAGGCCGGCTACAGCCTGCCGCCCGGCTACGCGATGCTGCAGGGCACCTCGATGGCCTCCCCGCAGGCCGCGGGGGCCAGCGCACTGCTGATCTCCGCCGCGAAGCAGAAGAACATCGCCCTGAACCCGGCCGCCCTGCGGACCGCGCTGACGAGCTCCGCGAAGCACATCGCGGGCACGCAGGCGTACGAAGAGGGCTCCGGTCTGATCGACATCAACGGCGCCTGGAACCTGATCAAGGCGGGTGTCTCGGCCAACGAGTACACCGTCAAGGCTCCGGTCGACACCGCGCTGTCGGCGTTCCTGAAGACCCCGGGCTTCGGCACCGGCATCTACGACCGGGAGGGCGGCCTCAAGACCGGCCAGACCCGGACGTACGACGTCACGATCACCCGCACCACCGGCTCCGACCGTCCGGTCAAGCACGCGCTGGCGCTGGTGAACAACGACGGCACCTTCAAGCTCGCCGGCAGCAGCGAGGTCTCGCTGCCGCTGAACGTGCCGGTCACCGTCAAGGTCACCGCGAAGGCGAAGACCACCGGTCTGCACAGCGTCATCCTGACCGTGGACGACAAGCGCACCAAGGGCACCGACCAGCAGATCCTGGCCACCGTCGTGGTCTCGAAGCCGCTGGCCAAGCCCGCCTTCTCCACCAAGGAGTCGGGCGTGGTGCAGCGCAACAGCACCACCTCGTACTTCCTGAACGTGCCGGCCGGCGCCAAGTCCCTGGAGATCGCCCTCGGCGGCATCCAGGCGACCAGCCAGACCCGGTTCATCGCGATCAACCCGTACGGCGTTCCGATGGACGACACGTCCACCCCGTCGTGCTACCTCAACTACGTGAACCCGAACAACAAGTGCCGTCCGGACCTGCGGTCGTACACCGACCCGCTGCCGGGCGTCTGGGAGATCGAGGTCGAGGCGCGCCGTACCTCGCCGCTGCTGAACAACCCGTACGCCGTCACGGCGTCGGTGCTGGGTGTGTCCTTCGACCCGGCCGTGCAGACCCTCGACGAGGCCACGGTCGGTACCCCCGCCGCGGTCAACTGGAAGGTCACCAACGGCTTCGCCGCCCTTGACGGCAAGCTGAAGGGCGGCGCCCTCGGCTCCGCGCTGACCGCCCGCCCGACCATCGCGCAGGGCGAGACGAAGGAGACGACGCTGGTCGTCGGCCCCGGCGCCTCCCGGCTCGACGTGGCGATCGGTTCCACCTCGGACACCGGCGCCGACCTCGACCTCGAGGTCTACCTCGGTTCCACCAAGGTCGGTTCGTCCGCGGACGGCGACTCCGAGGAAGCGGTCAGCGTCGCCAACCCGGCGGCCGGTACGTACACCGTCGTCGTGACCGGCTACTCGGTCCCGGCGGGCACCACGGAGTACAACTACAAGGACGTGTACTTCGCCGCCTCGCTCGGCCAGGTCAAGGTCGACGAGACCAAGACCGTCTCGCTGGCGAACGGCGCCTCGGCGTCCTTCTCCGCGCAGGTCGTGGCCGCGTCCCCAGCCCCCGAAGGACGTCAGTTCTTCGGTGAGGTGCAGCTGCTGAACTCCCGCGGCACCATCGCCGGAACCGGCAGCGTCATCATCAAGAAGGTCACCGGCTGACCGCCGGCTGATCAGCTGTAGAACCGCCTCGGGGCGGGTGCTCCCACGAGCACCCGCCCCGTCGTGTTCCCCGGCGTCCGCTACTCGCGGCCCGCGCCCGCCTCGATCGGGCGGGTGCGGAGCAGCGCCCGGGCCGGCAGGCCGGTGGCGGCCAGGCCCAGCAGGAGCACACCGCCGGCGATGGCGGCCGCCACGGTGGGCGGTACGTAGGGGGCGCCGCCGGTCAGCCCGCGGGCGATCGGGCTGAGCGTCGCCCAGGCGATGGCCGTTCCGATCACCAGCCCCGCGGTGCCGACGAGCAGCGCCTCCCAGCGCATCATCCCGAGCACCTGGCGGCGGGTGGTGCCCGCCAGCCGCAGCAGGGCGACCTCGCGGCGCCGGTCGAGGACCGTCATGACCAGGGTGTTGGCGGCAGCGACGGCGGCGAACCCGCCGAGCACCGCGGCCATCACGCGGTTGGCCCAGGCGTTGAGCTCCAGGTCCTTGTCGACCTGGGCGGTGTAGCCGGCCCGGTCGGTGACCGCGACGCCGGGGGCGTCGAGCCGCTGCAGCGCACTCGCGACGGCGGCCCGGTCGGCGCCCTCCATGTCACGGACCAGCACCTGGCTGTCGTACGCGACCGACACATGTCCGGCGACCGCGGCGCGCGGCATCAGTACCTCGCCGAGGCCCAGACCGCGCTCATAGAGGGCGACGACCCGGGGGTGCACCGTTGTGCCGTCGCCGAGCCGCAGTTCCATACGGTCGCCGACCGAGACCTTGGCGGTGTCGGCGAGCAGGCTGTTCAGCGCGACGGTGTCGTTCGCCGCCAGCCCGGTCAGCGAGCCCTCCTTGACGCCGACGTCGAGCACCTTGGCCAGGTCGGCCGGGTTCCCGGAGACCCCCAGCGTGGAGGCGCCGATGAAGGAGCCGGCCGAGCGGTAGAGGACCCCGGTGCGCAGGACGCCGACGGCCGCGTCCACGCCCTTCACCCGCGCCGCCTCGGCGGCGGTCGTGGACGGCAGTCCCGCGCCGGTGCCGCTGACGATCTGGTCGGCGACCACGCCGTCGCGCACCTGCTCCGCGGAGACGTGCTTGATGGTGCTCTGCATGAAGACCAACGTGCCGCAGAAGGCGATGACCAGCACGATCGGGGTGATCGCGGAGGCCAGCCGGCGGGAGTTGGCACGGGCGTTGGCGGCGGCGAGCGCAGCGGGCGCGGCCCCCGCTCGCAGCGGCAGTCCGAGGACGGTGGCGGCGAGCCAGGCGACGACGGGTCCGAGCAGCGCGACGCTGAGCATGAAGAGCATCACGACGCCGAGCGCGATGTTGGCCGCGTCCTCCCCCGTGGCGTGGGCCGCGAGCGACGCCGTGACGATGCCGCCGGCGAGGGCCGCCACGCCGAGCACCGTACGGACGGGCCCGGGGCGTCCCCGCTCCACCGCCGCCTCGCCCAGCGCCTGGCTGGGCCGGGCCTTGGAGGGCCGGCGGGCGGCCAGATAACCGGCGACGAGCGAGCCGAGCAGGCCCGCGCCGACCGCGCTGACCATGGGGATCCAGCCGGTGGAAACCTCCAGTCCGGCAGGCACCGCGCCGCGGTCGGCGAGCTGGCCGAACCACCAGTGGGCGAGCGCCAGTCCCGGCAGGATGCCGGCCGCGCCGGCGAGCGGGGCGACGATCATCGCCTCGGTGGCGACGGTGCGGCGGATCTGCCGTGGGGTCGCGCCGATCGCCCGCAGCAGGGCGATCTCCCGGCTGCGCTGGCCGATGGCGAGGGCGACGGTGCCCATGACGACGAAGATCGCGGTCATGGCGGCGATGCCGCCGAAGGAGCCGCCCAGTCCCACCAGCATCTCCTTGCCCCCCGCGAGTTCGGGGTGTTCGACCTCACCGCGGTCGTCCCCGGTCTGCACCAGGGCGTGCCCGCCGACGGCGTGCTCGACCTGTCCGGCGAGCTGCTCGGTGCTGACACCGGTACGTGCGTAGACGGCGATGGCGTCCGCCTGACCCTGGTGGCCGGCGAGCCGGCCCGCCGCCGCGTCCTCGAACCAGGCGGTGGCGGAACCCGACCCCTCCGCCGTCAGACCGGAGATCCGGTAACCGCCGGTGCCGGCGGGCGTGACGAGGGTGACGGTGTCGCCGGTGCCGAGCTTCGCGGCGTGCGCCGTCGCGGCGTCGAGGGCGACCTCGCCCGCCGCCGGGGCGCGACCCTCGGCGAGCGGTTTCGCGGCCGGGGCGGTGCCGATCGCGGTGGCCGACCAGTCGCGGCCGGTCAGCGCCGGCAGCGCCTTGCTCTGCACGGGGAAGGCCACGTCGGGCACGGCCGCGGCGACGCCCGGTTCACGGGCGATACGGTCCGCGAGCCCGGCGTCGACGCGGGCCCGGTCGGGCAGCGGCTCGGCCTCCTCGTCGCGGTCCTCGCCGTGGCCGACGGTCATCCGGGCGTGCTGGTCGGCGGCGACGACCACCGGGGCACCGGCGTAGCGCTCGGGCGTGAGGTGCGCCACGATCCCGGTCTGCAGCAGGGTGCCGCAGGCGGTCATGATGGCGGCGGCGAAGAGCAGGGCGATGAACGTGCCGGCGAAGGACGCCGGCCGGAAGCGCACGGAGGCGCGGGCGAGACCGTTCACGCGGCGGCCCTCGCAACGCGCTCCGGGCGGCCGCCGGTGGTCAGCGCGACCATGTGGTCGGCGATCTCCGTCGGCTCCGGGCGCTCCAGGTGGCCGGCGAACGAACCGTCGGCGAGGAAGAGCACCCGGTCCGCGAAGGAGGCGGCGACCGGGTCGTGGGTGACCATGACGACGGTGGCGCCGAGCCGGTCCACGGCGTGCCGCAGCAGACCCAGCACCTCGCGGGCGGTGTTGGTGTCCAGGGCGCCGGTCGGCTCGTCGGCGAACACCACCTCGGGCGCGGTGATCAGGGCGCGGGCGATGGCCACCCGCTGCTGCTGGCCGCCGGACAGCTGTCCGGGCCGCCGGCTTCCGTACCCTTCGAGGCCGACCTGCGCGAGCAGCTGGGCCGCCCGCCGCCGGTCGGGGCGGCCTCCGGCCAGCCGCTGCGGCAGCAGCACGTTCTGCTGCACGGTGAGCGACGGCAACAGGTTGAAGGACTGGAAGATGAAGCCGATGCGGCTGCGGCGCAGCTGGGTGAGCTTGTTCTCGTTGAGACCGGTGATGTCGGCGCCGCCGAGGTGCACGGTGCCGGCCGTCGGCTTGTCGAGCCCGGCGGCGCACTGCAGGAAGGTGCTCTTGCCGGAACCGGAGGGGCCCATCACCGCGGTGAAGCTGCCCCGCGGCAGCGCCAGGTCGATGCCGCGCAGCGCGTGCACGGTGGAGTCGCCGCGGCCGTAGGTACGGCGGACCGAGCGCAGCTCGACGGCGGCACCTGAGCCCGTCCCGTTACGGCCGGGCGCGGTGTCACCGCTGGTCCGCGGCGGGTACTGCGGCGCCGCGGGGGCCGTGGGGGCGGTGCTGGAGTGCTTCGACCGGAGTCGCATGATGTCCTCTGTTTCGGTTGCCGACGACCCTTCCGAAGTTACGGATCACCCGGGGTCCCGGACCATGCCGGTTCCCGGCGTCTTGGGGGTGGGGAAAACCCGAGGCCGGAGCTGGTGCAGACCCTGATCCCGGCCCGCGCAGCGTGCGAGGATGGCGGTCAGTCTTCATTAAGGAGTGGCCTACCGTGCCTGGCACGAACCTCACCCGCGAGGAGGCGCAGCAGCGTGCTCGCCTTCTCACCGTGGACGCGTACGAGATCGACCTCGACCTGAGCGGCGCGCAGGACGGGGGCACCTTCCGCTCGGTGACCACGGTGCGTTTCGATGCCGCGACGGCGGGTTCCTCATTCATCGACCTGGTCGCCCCGACCCTGCACGAAGTGGTGCTGAACGGCACCGCGCTCGACCCGGCGGAGGTGTTCGCGGACTCGCGCATCGCCCTGCCGTCGCTGCCGGCCGGCCGTAACGAGCTGCGGGTCTTCGCGGACTGCGCCTACACCAACACCGGTGAGGGCCTGCACCGTTTCGTCGACCCGGTCGACAAGCAGGCATACCTGTACACCCAGTTCGAGGTGCCGGACGCGCGCCGCGTCTTCGCCAGCTTCGAGCAGCCCGACCTCAAGGGCACCTTCCGGTTCACGGTGAAGGCCCCGGCGGGCTGGACGGTCATCTCCAACTCCCCGACGCCCAAGGCCGAGGACGTCAAGGACAACGTCTGGCGCTTCGAGCCGACGCCGCGCATCTCCTCGTACATCACCGCGCTGATCGCCGGCCCGTACACGGCCGTGCACAGCACGTGGGAGGGCGAGGGCCGCAGCGTCCCGCTGGCGATCTACTGCCGCCCGTCGCTGGCCGAGTTCCTGGACGCGGACGCGATCTTCGAGGTCACGCGGCAGGGCTTCGACTGGTTCGAGGAGAAGTTCGACTTCCCGTACCCGTTCGCCAAGTACGACCAGCTCTTCGTACCGGAGTTCAACGCCGGCGCGATGGAGAACGCGGGCGCGGTCACCATCCGTGACCAGTACGTCTTCCGTTCCAAGGTGACGGACGCGGCGTACGAGACGCGCGCCGAGACCATCCTGCACGAGCTGGCCCACATGTGGTTCGGCGACCTGGTCACCATGGAGTGGTGGAACGACCTCTGGCTGAACGAGTCGTTCGCCACGTACACCTCGATCGCCTGCCAGGCGTACGCGCCGGGCAGCAAGTTCCCGCAGTCGTGGACCACGTTCGCCAACTCCATGAAGACCTGGGCGTACCGGCAGGACCAGCTGCCGTCCACCCACCCGATCATGGCGGAGATCAACGACCTCGACGACGTCCTGGTCAACTTCGACGGCATCACGTACGCCAAGGGCGCCTCGGTGCTCAAGCAGCTCGTCGCCTACGTCGGCATGGACGAGTTCTTCGCCGGCGTGCAGGCGTACTTCAAGCAGCACGCCTGGGGCAACACCCAGCTGTCCGACCTGCTCGGCGCGCTGGAGAAGACCTCCGGCCGCGACCTGAAGAGCTGGTCGAAGGCGTGGCTCGAGACCGCGGGCATCAACATCCTGCGCCCGGAGATCACCCTCGCCGAGGACGGCACGATCACGTCCTTCGCGGTCCGCCAGGAGGCCCCGGCACTGCCGGCCGGCGCCAAGGGCGAGGCCGTGTTGCGGCCGCACCGCATCGCCGTCGGCTGCTACGACCTCCAGGACGGCAAGCTGGTCCGCACCAGCCGTATCGAGCTGGACGTCGACGGCGAGCTGACCGAGGTGCCGTTCCCGCAGAACACCGCGCGCCCCGCGGTGATCCTGCTCAACGACGACGACCTGACGTACGCCAAGGTCCGCCTCGACGACGAGTCCCTCGCCGTCGTCCGCGACCACCTCGGCGACTTCACCGAGTCCCTCCCCCGTGCCCTGATCTGGTCCGCGGCCTGGGACATGACGCGTGACGGCGAGCTCGCCACCCGCGACTACCTGGAACTGGTGCTCTCCGGCATCACCAAGGAGTCGGACATCGGCGTCGTCCAGTCGCTGCACCGCCAGCTCAAGCTCGCGCTCGACCTGTACGCGGACCCGGCCTGGCGCGACACCGGCCTGGCCCGCTGGACGGAGGCCGCGCTGGAGCAGCTGCGCGCCGCCGCCCCCGGCAGCGACCACCAGCTCGCGTGGGCCCGCGCCTTCTCGGCGACCGCCCGCACCCCGGAGCAGCTCGGGCTGCTCGCCGGGCTGCTGGACGGCACGCAGGTCATCGACGGCCTGGCCGTCGACACCGAGCTGCGCTGGTCCCTGCTGCACCGGCTCGTGGCGACCGGTCAGGCGGACGAGGCGGCCATCGCGGCGGAGCTCGCCCTCGACCCGACCTCGGCCGGCGAGGAGCACGCGGCCGGCGCCCGCGCCGCCCGTCCGACCGCCGACGCCAAGGCCGCGGTCTGGGCCGCGGTCGTCGAGGACGACAAGCTCGCGAACTCCCTGCAGGAGTCCGCGATCGGCGGCTTCGTCCAGACCGACCAGCGTGAGCTCCTCGCGCCCTACACCGAGCGGTACTTCAGCGCGGTCAAGGGCGTCTGGGACTCGCGCAGCCACGAGATCGCCCAGCAGATCGTGATCGGTCTCTACCCGGCCCTCCAGGTCTCCCAGGACACCCTGGACGCCACCGACGCCTGGCTCGCCTCGGCGACCCCGGTGCCGGCCCTGCGCCGGCTCGTCATCGAGTCCCGCTCGGGTGTGGAACGCGCCCTGAAGGCCCAGGCGGCGGACGCGGCGGCGGCCACCGCGTAGTACCGGCTCCGCGTGAGGCCCCGGACCCCAGGTCCGGGGCCTCACGCGTGTCCTGAGTGACGCAGAACACATCCATTTCTGGTATGTTCAATTTTGGTTGTACCACATATGGACCTATTGATCAGGTGGCCGCAATGGACAACTTCATCGGCCGGGAGCCGGAGCTCGCCGCGCTGAACCGCATGCTGCGGCGCGTCGCGGACGGCGGGCGGACCGGGCGGCCGGGCAAGGCGATGCTGATCCGCGGCCGCCGCCGGGTGGGGAAGTCACGGCTGGTCGAGGAGTTCATCGAGCGCTCCGGGCTGCCGAGCGTCTTCTTCACCGCCTCGCAGCAGTCCAACCCGGAGGCGGACCTGCGGATGTTCGTCGAGACCGCCGCGGCATCCGACCTGCCCGGCGCCGCCACCCTGATCGGCCAGTCGCCCAGGGACTGGGACGCCGCCCTGCGCCTGCTGGTCGCCGCCCTGCCCGACGACCGGCCGAGCGCCGTCGTCCTCGACGAGATGCCGTACCTGATAAAGAACGACGCCGGCTTCGAGGGCACCCTCCAGAAGCTCTTCGACCGGGAACTGTCCAGGAAGCCGGTGCTGCTGCTCTGCGTCGGCTCCGATCTGGCGATGATGGAGCGGCTCAACGACTACGACCGCCCGTTCCACCAGCGCGGCACCGAGATGGTGGTTCCCGCGCTGAGCCCCGCCGACGTGGCCGAGATGCTGCAGCTGCCGCCCGCCGACGCCTTCGACGCCTTCCTCGTCTCCGGCGGGCTGCCGCTCGTCCTGGAGGAGTGGCCCCGGGGCGCGGGGGTCTTCGACTACCTCGCCGAGGTCGTCGAGGACCCGACGTCGGCGCTGCTGGTGAGCGGGGAGCGGTCGCTGGCCGCCGAGTTCCCGGCCGACGCACAGGCGCGATTGGTCCTGGGGGCCATCGGTTCGGGTGAGCGGACCCGCACCCTGATCGGCCGGGCGGCCGGCGACCTCCCCCCCACCAGTCTCAACCGTTCGCTCCAACTGCTCACCGCCAAGCGGGTGGTGGAGGCCATCACCCCGCTGTCGACCCGCCCCTCCAAGGAGACCCGCTACTACGTCGCCGACCCGCACCTGCGCTTCTGGCTCGCTCTGCTCGGACCGTACATGTCCGAGATCGAACGCGGCCGGGGCGATCTGACGTTCGCGCGCATCCTGCAGACGTGGACCTCGTGGCGCGGGCGGGCGATCGAACCCGTGGTGCGTGACGCCCTCTTCCGCATGCGGGTGGGCGGCGTGCCGGACGACACCGGCGCGGTCGGCGGCTACTGGACCCGCAACAACGATCCCGAGATCGACATCGTCGCGGCCGACCGGGGGCCGATCGCCAAGCGCATCACGGCTGTCGGCTCGGTCAAGTGGCTGGAGAAACGGCCCTTCGACGCGCACGACCTCGCGAAGCTGATCGTCCATCGCTCCCGGCTGCCCGGCGCGGACACCTCGACGCCGCTGATCGCGGTGGCGCGCAGCGGCGTGTCGGTGGACGGCGTCCAGGCCGTGGTGCCCGAGGAACTGATCACCGCCTGGCGGTGACCGGACCGGAGGCGCCGAGCGCGACACCGGCCAGGATCAGCGCCATGCAGAGGATCTGCAGCGGGCCGGTGCGTTCGCCGAGCAGGGCGAACGAGAGCAGTGCGACGCAGACGGGCTGCAGGTAGTAGACGATTCCCGCGCGGGCCGGGCCGATGAGCGCGATGGCCTTGTTCCAGGCGAAGAAGGCGACAGCCGAGGAACACACCCCGACGTAGAGCAGCGGCCCCACCGTCCCGGTGGAGAGCGCGAAGCCGCCCTGCGTCACGAGACTGACGACGTACACCGGCGCCAGGAGCGTCGCCCCGAGCGCGAAGGTGGCCAACAGGAACGGCAGTTGGCCGATCCGGGCCGGCTTGCGGCGCAGCAGCGCGCTGTACCCGGCGAACGACAGGGCGGCGGCGAGCATCCACAGATCGCCGGTGGTGAAGTCGAGGCGGAGCAGCGCCGCCGGGGAGCCCTTGCACAGCAGCGTGAGCACACCCACGAGCGCGATCACCAGCCCCACGGCCCGCCGTCCGCCGATCCGCTGCCGGGCGAAGACGGCGATCAGCACCGGCGCGGCCGCCATGATCATGCCCATGTTGCTCGCGGAGGTGGTGACCCCGGCCTGGTTGACCAGCGTGTTGTACACGGTGATGCCGAGCAGTGCGGCGAGCGCGACGTACCCGAAGTGACGTCTCAGCAGCGCCCGTTCCCGCCACGCCTGCCGCACCGCGAACGGCGCGACCGCGACCAGCGCGATCACCCACCGCCAGAACGCCGCCTGCACGGGCGGCACACTGTCGTGCAGCGCCCGGGAGACGACGAAGCTCCCGGACCAGACGACGGCCGCGAGGAGGAGCCCGGATCCGGATCCGGATCCGGATCCGACTGGGGTGCGGGTCGGGCGGGTGGCGCTCGTGCGGGAGTGGTCCAGGACGGTCACGTGGCTCCTTCGGTGGGCGGTGTCCCCACTGTCACCCCGGCCAACCGATCAGGTCCATCGAATGTTTCTGACGAATACGTTCAGTAGACCTAAACAATGCACCACTCCCCCTCCGGTGCCATCCTGGAAGAGGACGCGGAGGTCGTGATGGGAATCTATGGCGAACAGGTCGTGCCGCGGATCATCAACTTCGCGTGCGGGATGAAGGTGGCCGTGCCGCTGCGACAGCGGGTCTGCGAGGGCCTGGAGGGCGAAGTCATAGAGATCGGATTCGGCACGGGGCACAACGTTCCCTACTACCCGGCGACCGTCACCGGCGTGACCGCGATCGAGCCCTCCGACGTCGGCTGGCGGCTCGCCGCGGACCGGGTCAGGGCGGCAACGGTCCCGGTACGCCGCGCCGGCCTGGACGGCCAGTCCCTGCCCTTCGCCGACGACAGCTTCGACGCCGCCCTCTCCACCTGGACCCTGTGCACCATCCCCGACGCCGACGCCGCCCTGCGCGAGGTCCGCCGCGTCCTCAAGCCCGGCGGAACCCTGCACTTCGTCGAACACGGGCTGGCTCCGGAGACGGACGAGAACGTCCGCCGCTGGCAACGCCGCCTGGAGCCGATGAACAAACGCCTCCTCGGCGGCTGCCACCTCACCCGCCCGACCGTCGAGATGCTGACGACCGCCGGTTTCACCATCAGAGAAGTCGACACCTTCTACGAAGAAGGCGCCCCCAAACCCATGGGCGCCGCCGCACTGGGTGTGGCGGTGGCGCCGTAGCGGGCGCGGCCTGCGGCAACGGGTTCGACCTCTTGCGGTCATGTGGTGGCTGGGGCCAGAGCAGTACGGAGTGGTTTTCTGCGTCGCTTCGCGCCTTGACCGGGCGGAGGGGGAGGCCCCGGCGCTGCGCGCCTGCCAGTGAGTCCGACCCGCTGCGCGGCCCGGCGTCGCGCAGGGAATCCGGTCCGCTGCGCTCCCCGGCGCGAAGTGAGGCCGGTCCGCTTCGCTCTCCGGGCGGGGCACGCTCCCGCGCCCGGTGGGTGGGGGCGTACCCCCTGGCCGCCCGCAAAGGATCAGTCCGTGTGGGCGGAGTTCCGCCATCTTGAGTTCTGGCCGTCGTTAGTGATCCACGTCTGTCGGTAGACCGCCCCACACGTCCCGTTGGACATCACTCGTCACACCCGCCCCACATTCCGGCTTGGAGAGCGGTTCAAGCTCCGCCCCTGCCCAAGAGCACCACCCGCAGGGCACCCCGGCCCCAACTACCCCACCACCCGGCAAGGGGAGCGCAGCGGACCGCCCCCACTCCGCTCCGGGGCGCGCAGCGAACCCGGCCCCACTGGCAGGCGCGCAGCGCCGGGGCCCTCCCCTCCGCCCGGTCAAGGCGCGAAGCGACGCAGAAGGGCACTTCGCACTGCTCTGACCCCAGCCACCAGGTTCACCGCAGGATGTCGAACGCTCCGGCCCTGACATCCCGCAGGAACGCGCGGAGCGCGGCAGGGGTTGTGGTGACGATGACGCCGGGATCGTCGCTCTCCCGGAGGAGGACCGCGCCGGCTAGGGACGCGAGCTCGACGCAGCTGTTGCCCTCATCGGCGCCGGAGAAGGACGACTTCTGCCAGGCGAGCTGGTCGATCATGAGGACCCCTCAGGTGAGCAGGAGATCGTCGAAGGCCCCATCCTTGAGCGCGTCGAGGAAGGCGCCGACGGCCGCCGGGTTGGTGGTGACGATGACCCGGGGATCGTCGCTTTCACGAAGGAGGACCGCGCCGGCTAGGGGCGCTAGCTCTACGCAGTTGTTGCCTTCGTCGGCACCGGAGAAGGACGACTTCCGCCAGGCTGGCTGGGCTACCACAGGGATCCCCTCACATCTCTTGGACGATTGCGCGGATTCTCTGCCTCGACAACTCCGTGCTGAGTGCGGCTTGTTCCATGGCGGCGAGCAACGCTCGATACTTGGCCAGCTGTGCCTCAGCGTCAAGAAACCCGCTGCCGATGACGGCATCAACCTGCACTGTGTCCATCTGCGGGATCGGGCCGCACGCGTAGAACATCGACTGTGCGGATCCACTGAGTTCGTCAGCATCGAAGGGGATGAGGCGGACGGTGATGTTCGAGCGCTCAGCCATCTCGGCGAGGTAGCTGAGCTGGGCGCGCATGATCTCGCGGCTCCCGTAGCGGATGCGGAGGGCTGCTTCATGAATGATCAGCTCGAACTCCTTGAGCGCGGCCTGATCGAGGACTTCTCGCCGTCGCATACGAAAATCCACGCGTAGGTCGATTTCGGCGGGAGGGAGTTCCGCCACGCCACCGGCGAACACCGCCCGAGCATAGGCCTCGGTCTGCAGCAGGCCTGGCATGTAGAGCATTTGAACCGTGTGCATACGCGTCGCGTGATGTTCCAGTTCGGCCAGATCGAGGAACCCGGCGGCCAGGGAGTCCCGGTACTCCTCCCACCAACCCTTCCCGCGCTCCTCCGCCATCGCCACCAGCGCTTCGACCAGAGCCTGATCCGTAGCCGAGTAGTGCGCGGCGAGCTGGCGGACTCGGGTGCCGCTGACGCCGTAGCGGCCCGACTCGATGTGGCTGATCTGGATCTGGTTGCCGCCGAGGGTGGAACCCGCCTCGCGGCCCGTCATACCGGCGCGCTCGCGGAGCTTGCGGAGCTCCGCGCCCAGGCGCTGCTGGCGGGCGGTGGGGAAGCTCCTCGGTGGCATCGCTGACCCTTCCGGTCCGATCAGTGCGGAGTGCAGCGTAACTCTGTCACGGGCGCACTCGTGGGGGCGAAATTCACGTACCAGACTTGTGCCGTAACGAAGTTGGGCCCTACCGTCGGTAACGACCCCCCCCCCCCCCACTTCAGGGAGTTGAAGGCTCTCAGCTGCCCAGTCGAACCCGACGCCACGGGAGACCCTCATGATCGCTGCACTCGCCCCCAAGGCTGACCCCGGCTGGAGTTACTCCCTCCAGTTACCGAACAACCTGCGCTGCGCGGGCGTTGCCCGCGTCGCTCTGCGGGCGATGCTCGCCGCCCATGGGCGGCCGGAGCTGACCGAAGTCGCCGAGCTGCTGGCGTCCGAGCTCGTCGGGAACGCGCTCGAGTACTCCGACGGAGTCGTGACGTTGCGCGTGCACTGGCGGGAAGAGACGCTGCGGCTCGCCGTATTCGACGACTCGGCCGAGCCACCGGTGTACGAGGCGGTGGACCCGGCCGAGTCGGAGAGAGGGCGAGGGATGCATCTGGTGCGGGAGCTGGCGGAGGACTGGGGGTACTACCTGGTCGGCGAGGAGATCCTCGGTGTCTCCGGGAAGCTGGTCTGGTGCGACATCGGCACGGAGACCAGCACCGGCACCGACGCCGGCACCGGCGCCACCCGCCGCTGGTAGTGCAACTGTCCCAGCAGCGTTCCGGTGAACGCGATGGCCATGCCGAGGAGTTGGACGGGAGTCAGGGACTGGTCCAGGATCGCCCAGCCGATGGCGGCGGCGGAGAGCGGGCTCAGGAAGCCGAGGAGGGAGACCGAGGTTGCGGGGAGGCGGCCGATGCCGCGGAACCAGAGCCAGTACGCGGCGGCGGTGTTGGCGACGGCCAGGTACGCGTAGCCGGTGACGGCGCGGGCGTCGAGGGCGGGCGGGAGGCCCTCGACGAGGAGGGCGACCGGGGCGATCAGCAGGCCGCCGGCGGTGAGTTGCCAGCCGGTGAAGGCGAGCGGGCCGACGCCTTCCGGGCGTCCCCAGCGCTTGGTCAGGACGGTCCCGGCCGACATGCTCGCGGAGCCGGCGACGCCGGCGAGCAGGCCGAGGGCGTCGAATCCGGCACCGGCCCGCAGGACGACGAGGCTGACGCCGACCGCCCCGATGACCGCGGCCGTGAGCGTACGGGCGCTGGGGCGTTCGCTGAGCAGGGCCGCCGCGAGGCCTGCCACGAACAGCGGGCCCACCGAGCCGACGACGGAGGCGACGCCGCCGGGCAGCCGGTAGGCGGCGAGGAACAGCAGCGGGAAGAAGGCGCCGATGTTGAGGGTGCCGAGCACCGCCGACTTCCACCACCAGGCCCCGCGCGGCAGCGCCCGGGTGGCGGCGAGCAGTACGAGCCCGGCGGGCAGCGCCCGCATCAGCCCGGCGAACAGCGGGCGGTCCGGCGGAAGGAGCTGGGTGGTGACCGCGTAGGTGGAGCCCCAGGCCAGCGGGGCGAGGGCGGTGAGGGCGATGGTGGAGAGACGGGACATCTGCGGACTCCTCACAGGAACAGCGGTCACAGCGGTCACAAGGGCAGGGGCCGCGAGAACGAAAGCCGGGCGACGACCAGGCGATGAAGCGGTCACGCGGTCAGGCGAGCGAGCGGACGAGCGGGAGGGCGGGCGAGCGGGCGACCGGACCGTCAGCCGAACAGGCGATCTGACGGCCGGGCCATCAGGCGAGCGGGCCATCAGGCGAACCCGCAGCGATCAGGCGGCCGGCACAAGGTCCGGCTTCGGGGAGGCGGCCACCGGGCGCGGGGCCGCCGGGTGGACAGCGTCCGATGCCAGGTGCGGCTCCAGCCGCACCAGGAGGAGCGCCGCGCCGAGCGTGGTGCCGATGAGCAGCAGCCACGGGAGCCGGCCGTCGACGGCCATCAGGCCGGTGAAGAGCGACGGGGCGATGGCCCGCACCAGCTGCCAGGAGAACTGGTAGGCGGCCATGTACCGGCCGCGTACCGCGTCCGGGGCGGCGGCGATGGCCAGGGCGCCGGCCGACGGGTTGTGCACCATCTCGCCAATGGTGTGCACCGTGATGATCACGGCGAGACCGGCGCCGATCGCCCAGCCGGCCTGCGGGCGCACCGTGCCGAGCACGATCTGTCCGGCGAAGGCCACCGCGAAGAGCACCGCGCCGAGCGCCGCGGACCGGTTGCGGCGGGCGCCGCGGCGGCGGACGAAGGACGCGACCAGGACGCCGCCCGCGGCGCACAGCACGGTGTTGACGGTGAAGGCGGCGCCGGTCAGGGACTCGGGGCCGTGCAGCCAGGTGGAGATGTAGAGCGGGTACAGGACGGGCAGCGCGGTGTAGCCCAGGGCGATGAGGAAGTTGGCCGCGGTCAGACCGAGGAACGGGCGGTCACGGAGCACCAGCCGGTAGCCGGCCTTCTGACGGGCGACGGCGGCCGCGTCCCTGACCACCATGACCGGGCGAACCCGCCACATCAGCAGCGCCGAGAGGATGAAGCTGGCCGCGTTGAGCCAGGCCGCCGCGGTGAAGCCGGCGTCGCCGCCGAAGCCGACGACGAGCGAGGCGAGCAGCGCGCCGGCGCCCATCCCGCCGTTGCTCAGCGCCCGGGAGGCGGCCTGCAGCCGGTCCCGGTCGGCGCCGCGGGCGATCTCGCCGAGGAAGGACTGCTGGACGGCGGGGAAGGCGCCGTCGCCGATGATCGTGACCAGGGCGACGACGGCGAAGGCGGGCACCGACTGCGCGAACGGGTAGAGCGCGAAGCCCAGCCCCCGCACCCCGAAGAGCACCAGCTGGACGCGGCGCGCCCCGAAGCGGTCGACGGCGGTGCCGGCCAGCGGCAGCGTGGTGAGCCCGATGAGCCCGGCCACCGTGAGCACCGCGCCGACGGCGGCGAACGACAGGCCCGTGACGTGGTGGAAGAAGATCAGGGTGAAGGGGAGGTACATCCCGGAGCCGACCGCGTTGACGGTCATCGCGGCGAGCATGGACCGCTCGCCGGGTATCCGTGAAGTGCGTGTTCGCGAGGTGCTGGCCATGTCCGCTCCTGGGATCGTCGCCCGAAGTAGCTCGGTGATAAGTAGCTTACTCCTAAGCGACTTACCGTCAAGCTACTTTCTTGCCAGCGACTGTTCTTCGTCCGATACTGATGTGTATGACCACCCCGGCCCCGGACTCCCCGGACCTCCCCGACGCCCCGGACCCCGCGAACGCCCCGGATCCGGATCCCCTGGACAGGATCACCGCGCAGTGGAACGAGGTCCGCCCCGACCTCGACACCGTGCCGATGGCGATCTTCGGCCGCATCTACCGCATCGCGCGGGCGGTCGGCGACCGGATGGAGAAGGAGTACGGGCGCTTCGGCATCAGCCGCGGCGAGTTCGACGTACTGGCGACGCTGCGCAGGGCCGGTGAGCCGCACACCCTGTCACCGCGCGAGCTCTCCTCGACGCTGCTGCTCACCACCGGCGGCATGACGGGACGGCTGGACAAGCTGGAGCGCGCCGGCCTCGTCGAGCGCAGCCCGGACCCGCACGACCGGCGCGGCCTGCGGGTCACCCTCACCGAACGCGGCCTCACGCTGCTGCACGAGGCGGTGGGCGCCGGGCTCGCCGTGCAGAAGGCGGCTCTCGGCGCGATGGACGACGAGCAGGCGGCGCAGCTCTCCGGTCTGCTGCGGCAGCTGCTCAGCTCGTCGGAACAGCACTGAGCCCCCTGCCGCGCATGCGGTCAGGGGGCCAGCAGGAGAAAGGCGTCAGCCGCGCTCTTGCTGCTGCTTACGGGTCTTGTCGGTCGCCATCACCACGCCGGCGATGATCGCGAACAGCGCGATCGGCGCGAGCACGAAGAGGCCGAGGGTCTGTACGACACTCAGGCCGGAACCCGGGTCGTCGCCGTCGTCGCGGGAGACCGCGAACGCGGGGGACGACATCAGCAGCATCAGCGTCGTCCCGGCGGTGATGACCCCGGCGCGCACGGCCTTCTTGTTGAGCTTCTTGTCCACGCCCTCAATGTAGTGAACGACCTCCGGGCCCGCACGCCCGGGGTGTCCTTATGGGGGTCCTTGCCCATGTCTTTACGCGCCCATGTCCCTGCGACCTGCGGCAACGGCAGACAGCGTTACTCAGGGCCGGTCTCCGGACCGGCCGCCAGCGCGGCCCGTACCTCGTCCAGCAGCGCGTGCAGCCGCGGCGATCCGGCCAGCTGCTCCAGCGTGACCGGCCGGCCCGCGACGTCGGCCACCGGCAGCCGCCAGTTCGGGTACTGGTCCCAGGTGCCCGGCAGGTTCTGCGGGCGGCGGTCGCCGACCGCGTCCGGCAGCCAGACGCCGACCATCGCCGCCGGGGTGCGCGCCAGGAACCGGTGGACGGCCTTGACGACGGCCTCCTCGTCGGCCGCCCCCTCCGGCAGC
This sequence comes from Streptomyces fildesensis, assembly GCF_016107395.1. Classification (GTDB taxonomy): domain Bacteria; phylum Actinomycetota; class Actinomycetes; order Streptomycetales; family Streptomycetaceae; genus Actinacidiphila; species Actinacidiphila fildesensis. The sequence continues at coordinate 206,568 of NZ_JAAIKO010000004.1, read as the reverse complement.
AGCCCCAGCCGGCCGAGCAGCGCGATCCACTCCGCGACCTCCGCCGCGTCCTCCGCCTGCTCCTCGGCCAGCGGCCGGGTCAGCAGCCCCAGCCGGTAGCGCAGCTCGACGTGCTCGCCCGTCAGCCGGGCGGCCGTGCTGGGCAGATCGTGCGTGGTGACGGTGGCCAGACAGGCCGGCCGCCACGCCTCCGGCGCCAGCGGCTTGCCGTCCCCGTCGTGGTTCCGCTCGAACCACAGCACCGACGTGCCGAGGATGCCGCGGTCGGACAGCTCCTCCCTGACCCCGTTCTCCACCGTCCCCAGGTCCTCGCCGATCACCACCGCGCCCGCCCGGTGCGCCTCCAGGGCGAGCACTCCGAGCATCGCCTCCGCGTCGTACCGGACATAGGCGCCCTCGGTCGGCGGCCGGCCCTCCGGCACCCACCACAGCCGGAACAACCCCATCACATGGTCGATCCGCAGCGCCCCCGCATGCCGCAGCAGCCGGCTCAGCAGATCCCGGTACGGGGTGTACCCGGTGGCCGCCAGCGCGTCCGGCCGCCAGGGCGGCAGGCCCCAGTCCTGGCCGCGCGAGTTGAACGCGTCCGGCGGTGCGCCCACCGACATGCCCCGCGCCAGCGCGTCCTGCATCGCCCATGCGTCCGAACCCGACGGATGCACCCCGACGGCCAGGTCGTGCACGATCCCGATCGGCATCCCGGCGGCGCGCGCCGCCGCCTGTGCCGCGCCCAGCTGATCATCCGTCAGCCAGGTGAGCCAGCAGTAGAAGTCCACCCGGTCGAGCAGCTCGCTGCGTGCCCGCGCGACCTGCGGGGACCGCGGATCGCGCAGCCCGGCGGGCCACGCGTGCCAGTCCGGACCGTGCACCTCCGCGAGCGCGCACCAGGTGGCGTGATCGTCCAGCGACTGTCCCTGCTCGGCCAGGAAGTCGGCGTACCCGGCCCGGCGCCCCGGCTGCAGCGGCACCTTCCGCACCAGCCCCAGCGCCTCCAGCTTCAGCTCCCACACCGCGTCCCGGTCGATCAGCGCGTCCTTGTACAGCACGCCCGCCCGCAGCGCCGCCGCCCGGCCGGCCAGCTCCACGGCCTGCACCCGGTCGTCCGGCGCCAGATACGCGTACTCCGGGATGTCCTCGACCCGCAGATACACCGGATCGGGGAACCGCCGGGACGACGGACGGTACGGCGAGGGATCCGTCGGCCGCCCCGGCACCGCGATGTGCAGCGGATTGATCTGCAGGAACCCGGCCCCCAGCGCCCGCCCCGACCAGGCCGCCAGATCCGCGAGATCGCCGAGATCGCCCATCCCCCAGGAGCGCTCCGACAGCGTCGAGTAGAGCTGCGCCATGAAGCCGAACGTGCGCCCCGGCGGACCCGGCAGCCGCTCGGGCGCGATCACCAGATCGGCCCGCGCCGTCCGCCCGTCCAGCGCGGTCGCCCGCACCACGTGCCGGCCGAGCGGAATCCGCTCCCAGTCACCGGCGTCGAACACCTCGCCCGACTCCGCCTCGATCAGCACCCGGGTCCCCTCGGGGAGCCCGAGCGGCAGCGGCCGGCCGGTCCGCACCACCGTGCACGGAGGCAGCAGCCGCTGCCGGTCGCGGTGCTCGTACGCGGCCAGCGCGTCCCGCACCGCCTGCGGCGTCGAGGCGTCCACCCCCAGCGCGGCCAGCACGGCCACCACCGTCTCCTCCGGCACCCGGACCTCCCGGTCGGGCCCAGGGCGGTACGTCGTGTCCACGCCGTGCAGCGCGGCCAGCCGCTCCCGGTCCATCGGGCCTCCAAGATCACAGTGCGGGGTGGGGGTCACCCCAGCCTTACCCCACCGGACACCCCGTCAGACGCCGCCACCCCGCCCGGCAGCGCTACCAAACCACCGGCCGCCGCTCCCGCCACGGCGCCGCCGCCTCCACCTGGGCCGCGAGCGCCAGCAGCGGGCCCTCCGCACCGTGCGCCGCGCCGAGCATCATCCCGACCGGCAGCCCGCCGTCCGTCCACTCCACCGGCAGCGAGACCGCCGGCAGCCCCGCGATGTTCCACGCGCCCGTGAACGGCGTGAACGCGTACTGCGCCGCGAAATCCGCCGCCGGATCCGCGTCGTCGCGCAACGCCCCCACCGGCTGCGGCAACTGGGCCAGCGTCGGCGTCAGCACCGCGTCGAACGGCGCCACCGCCGCCGCGAACTTCCGCCCCACCGCCTGCATCGCCCCCAGCGCCGTCGCGAACCGCTCCCCCGAAGCCATCCGGCCGCGCTCCCGCAGCCACCGCGTCAACGGCATCAACTCGCCCTCCCGCTCCGCGGGAACCGGCGCCAGCAGCGCCATCACCTCCCACACCGGATCGAACGACCCGTGGTCCCCGGGCCCGAGCGGCTGCTCGACGTCCACCACCTCGTGGCCCAGCCCCGCCAGCAGCGCCGACGTCCGCTCGTACGCCGCCAGCACCACCGGATCCACCGGCACATCGACATCGGGCCGCGCCCACCGCCCGATCCGCAACCGCCGCGGCTCCCGCTCGCACCACTCCAGGAACGACGTCCCCGACGCCGCCAGCGGCACCGGATCCCCGGGCACCGGCCCCGCCATCACATCCAGCAGCGCCGCGGTGTCCCGCACGTTCCGCGCGATCGGCCCCGTCTCCGCCAGCCCCGTCACATCCCCGTACGGCGCCGGGCTCACCCGCCCCCGGCTCGGCTTCAGCCCCACCACCCCGCAGCAGCTCGCCGGGATGCGGATCGACCCCCCGCCGTCGCTCCCGTGCGCGGCGGGCGCCAGCCCGGCGGCCACGGCGGCCGCCGCTCCCCCGCTCGACCCGCCGGCCATCAGCGCCGTGTCGTACGGGCTCCTCGCCGGAGGGGCCACCCGGCCCTCGGTGTACGCCGGCAGCCCGAACTCGGGCGTGTTCGTCTTCCCGAGCAGCACGGTCCCGGCGGCCCGCAGCAGATCCCCGACGTGCGTCCCCGACTCGGCGACCTGGTCCGCGAACACCGCCGACCCCGCCGTCCACCGCACCCCCGCCACCGGCGTCAGATCCTTCACCGGCACCGGTACCCCCAACAACGGCGGCAGCACCCCACCCTCCGCCAACCGCCGCTCCGCCCGCCGCGCGTCCTCGAGCGCACGCTCGGGCGTCACGGTCACATACGCCCCGACGGCATCGTTCAGCCGGTCGATCCGCCCGAGGTAATGCCGCGCCAACTCCGTTGGCGAGAGAATCCTGTCCCGGACCGCGGCGGCCTGCTGCAGCATCGTCAACTCATGAGGTTCGCCCATCCGGGCAGGTTAGTTCGGTACCGGCGGAAGCACGGGTACGCCGGCCCGTGCGAGCCGCTTCCGCCTACGGCGGGCTGTTCCACCCACCCGCCCTCTTCGCCTCACGGCGGGGCTCAGCCGCCCCGGGACGGCCGTTGCGCCACGCACCCGGCGGGGGTGCGGGTACGCGGGCGCCAGCGGCACCGTTGCGCCTGCGGCGGGCTGTTCCCCACCCACCCGCCCCGTCTACGCCTACCGGCGGTGCCGAAGGGCGGCGCCCGCGTACTCCGGACCACGCAGGTCAGCGAGCCGGTGGGCCGACGGGCTGGGGGGCGACCGGAGGGGCAGTGGCCGGCGCTTTACGCCTACCGGCGGGGTGGGGCGGCGCCCGCGTGGAGGTGCCCGCCTCCGTCGTGGTGCGGCGCGGCGCGGCCCCGGTCGTGCCGGTGCGCGTGTCCGTGCCGCCGGGTTCCGCGCCGGGCGGGTACTCCATCCCGGTGCGTTTCACGGTGGACGGCCGTTCGGCCGAGCAGTGGATCACCGTACGGGCCCGCCCGCGGACCGGCGGCCCGGACCTGGTCAGGGGCGCGCGGGCGATGTCCTCCGGGGACGAGACCCCGGACTTCCCGGCCGCGGCGATCGCCGACGGCGACCCGGAAACCCGCTGGTCATCGCCGGTGCAGGACGATGCCTGGGTCCAGCTGGAGCTGACCGCGCCGGCCCGGGTGGGCCGGGTGGTGCTGCACTGGCAGGACGCGTACGCCGCCCGCTACGAGGTGCGGACCTCGGCCGATGGGGTGACATGGCACACCGCGGCGACCGTGCGCGACGGCAAAGGCGGTACCGAGTCGGTCCGCCTGGACGACGCGTCCGCCCCCTGGGCGGGGGCGAAGTTCCTGCGGGTCCACGGCGTGCAGCGCGCGACGAAGTACAGCTACAGCCCGTTCGGGGTGGAGGCCTACGCCGTCCTGCCGTGACCAGCCCACGCGAGACGGGCGCCCGACGACCGGGGGCCGACGACCACGACGCAGCAAGGTGCCGGCCGGGCCGAGCCCGGTCGGCACCACCACCACCGAAACAACCAGCCTCGCATCCGCCTCCGCAGACACGAAAGCCCGGATATCAGGCGGAGATGCCGTCAATCCGGGCCAGGGCGTCGTCCGCGCCGAATGGTTGCAGGTACGGCAGCCAGCGCGGGTCTCTGTGTCCCGTTCCGATGATCCGCCAGGCCAGGCCCGCCGGTGGTGCGGGTGTATGGCGCAGCCGCCACCCCAGCTCCGCGACATGGCGGTCCGCCTTGACGTGGTTGCAGCGTCTGCACGCGGCGACGACGTTCTCCCAGGCGTGCTGACCGCCGCGGCTGCGCGGGATGACGTGGTCGACGCTGGTTGCGGCGGCTCCGCAGTACGCGCACTTGCCGCCGTCGCGGGCGAAGAGTGCCCTACGGGTCAGCGGGACGGTGCCTCGAAAGGGGACTCGCACAAATTTGGTGAGTTTGACGACACTGGGCGCCGGAAGAGCGCAGGACTCGCTGTGCAGATAGGCGCCGGTTTCCTCGAGGCACACGGCCTTCTTGTTCAGTACGAGGACAAGCGCACGGCGGAGCGGTACGACGCCGAGCGGCTCGTACGACGCGTTGAGGACCAGGACATGCGGCACGGGTGCCTCCTTATACGCCGGCGGCGCGTGGCTCGCGCCGGGACGATCTGCCCTCAGTCTCTCCGGAAGCCGGGTGGCGGCGCCACCATGACCAGGTAACGGACTCAGGGTGTTTTCGACCACACTCCTTTACTTCCCCACCTTTCGGGCTGTTGGCCCTCGAACATGGCAACGAGGCATATCCGTTAGCCCGTTAGTGTGGAGGGTCTGTCCCACAACGGAGGTTTTCCACCGTGTCCACCCCCGCACCGTCCCCGAGTGCTCCTGCAACCAGCTTCGACGACGCCCAGAAATCCGCGACCGAGGCCGCGGGCTGGGTCGAGGCCAACTGGGCGGACTGGCTCGGCGCGGGCCTGAGAATTCTGCTGATCATCGTCATCGCGCTGGTGCTGCGCGGTCTGGTCCGGCGGACCATCAGCAAGCTGATCGACCGCATGAACCGGGGCGTGGAAGTCGCGCAGGGCACCACCCTGGGCGGGCTGCTGGTCGTCAACGCGGAGCGGCGCAAGCAGCGCAGCGAGGCCATCGGGTCGGTGCTGCGCAGCATCGCCTCGTTCACCATCCTGGGCACCGCGGCGCTGACCGTGCTGTCGGTGCTGCAGATCAACCTGGCGCCGCTGCTGGCGAGCGCCGGGGTCGCGGGTGTCGCGATCGGTTTCGGTGCCAGGAACCTGGTGACGGACTTCCTGTCCGGCGTTTTCATGATCCTTGAGGACCAGTACGGCGTGGGTGACGTCATCGACGCCGGGGTGGCCAGCGGCACGGTGATCGAGGTCGGGCTGCGGGTGACGAAGCTGCGCGGCGACAACGGTGAGATCTGGTACGTCCGCAACGGCGAGGTCAAGCGGATCGGCAACCTGAGCCAGGGCTGGGCGACGGCCGTGGTGGATGTGCAGGTCGGCTACGCGCAGGATCTGGACCGGGCACGCGCGGTGATCGAGGCCGCCGCCGAGGACATGGCGAAGACCGATCCGTGGGACGAGGCGCTGTGGGAGCCGGTGCAGGTGCTGGGCCTGGAGTCGGTGAGCGCGGACTCGGTGGTGATCCAGGCGCAGGCCAGGACGATGCCGGGCAAGGCCACGGCGGTCGCGCGGGAGCTTCGCTGGCGGATCAAGCGGGCCTTCGACGAGGCGGGCATCACGATCGTCGGCGGGACCCCGACCGCGGCCGTGGACGACACGGGTGTGCCGGCCGACCCGATGGTGGCGGTGGCGGCCCCTTCGGCGCACTCCAACCCGGATTCACCGCAGGCGCTGGCGGCCCGCCCGGTGCCCTCACAGGGGGCGGAAGGCGCCAAGTAGCCAGGCGCCCCTTGGGTCTCCTCCTTTCGGCGGTCTTGACAACTGCCGCCTCCGGCCTCTGGCGCACTGCGCCGGAGGCCGCTTTCATGGAGGTAACGCTTTGGTCGACCTGTGGCCGAGCCCCCTTGACGCTCCGCCGAAAGCGGGCCTACCTTTCGTTTCACCAATAGGAAAGTTTCCTAACAGTGAACTGAGGGAGGATGGCGCGCATGGCTGGCACCCCTGGAACCCCGCGCGTACTGCGCGCCATGAACGACCGCGCGGCGCTCGATCTCCTGCTGGAGCACGGGCCCCTGTCGCGAACCCGGATCGGTAAGCTCACCGGCCTCTCCAAGCCGACCGCCTCCCAGCTGCTGGCGCGGCTCGAAGCGGCCGGACTGGTACTGGCGACCGGCACCACGGCCGGCCGGCCCGGGCCCAACGCCCAGCTGTACTCGGTGAACCCGGCCGCGGCGCATGTCGCGGGGCTGGACGTGACACCGATACGGATCAAGGCAGCCGTCGCGGACATCACCGGCCGTACCGTCGGCGAGTTCGAGCTGCCGACCCCGGGCCGCCGCGCGCAGGGCACCGTCGAGCAGGTCGTACAGGCGGTGGACGAGGCGGCCAAGGCCGCCGGGCTGAACCGCTCGGACCTGCACCGGGTCGTGATCGGCACGCCCGGCGCCTTCGACCCGAGCACCGGCCGGCTGCGCTACGCCAGCCATCTCCCGGGCTGGCACTCCACCACGCTGCTCGACGAACTGGCCGCCGCGCTCGCCGTACCGCTGGAGTACGACAACGACGTGAATCTCGCCGCGGTCGCCGAGCAGCGGGTCGGCGCCGCCCGTGACCACGAGGACTTCGTCCTGCTGTGGAACGAGGAGGGCATCGGCGCCGCCATCGTCATCGGCGGCCGGCTGCACCGCGGCTGGACCGGCGGCGCCGGCGAGGTCGGCTTCCTGCCGGTGCCGGGCACGCCCCTCGTACGGCACGTGACCAAGGCCAACAACGGCGGCTTCCAGGAACTGGCCGGCTGCGACGCGGTAGTGCGCGTCGCGCGGGAACTCGGCCTCACCCCGGTCAGCGGGGCCCCGCTCGCGGATCTGGCCGCCACGCTGCTCGCCGAGGCGGTGCGGTCCGCGGAGACGGCCGAACGCGACGGCACCCCGGACACCGGGCCGCACGCCGAGCTGCTGGCGCGGATCGCCACCGGGCTGGCCACCGGCCTGGCCTCGATGGTCGCCGTCCTCGACCCGGAACTCATCGTCCTCACCGGCAGCGTGATCGTCGCCGGCGGGGAGCACCTCCGTGCCCTCATCCAGGCCGAACTGGCGGAACTCGCCGTGCCCAGGCCCCGGTTGGTGATCGGCGCGGTGCAGGAACACCCCGTCCTGTGCGGGGCGCTGCAGAGCGCCCTCGCCACCACACGCGACGAGGTGTTCGACACCTCGCGCTGACCCCCGCTCCCCCGCCGACCACCCCTCGACGCACCACACCCCGCACCCACACACCACAGCGTCACCGTTCCGGACCGGCCCCGACAGCCGGCCCGTTGGCTTCGCACACCCTTCGCCCGCCCGTCAACGACCCCTCTCATCCCCCGGAGGAAGCGCAGTGTCCCGTACCAAGAAGGTGGCCGCCGCCGTCGCGGCCACGGCCGCGATAACGCTGTTCGCGAGCGCCTGTACCAGCCAGAGCACCACCCAGGCGAACGATGACGCCACCAAGGACGTCACCATCACCTTCTGGCACGGGTGGACCGCTCCCAACGAGCTCAAGGCGATCAACGACAACGTCGCCCGCTTCGAGAAGGCGCACCCGAACATCCACGTCAAGGTGCAGGCCAACATCACCGACGACAAGATCAACCAGGCGGTGCGGGCCGGCGGCGCCACCGCCCCCGACGTCGTGTCGTCCTTCACCACCGACAACGTCGGCAAGTTCTGCTCCTCGGGCGCGTTCGCCGACCTGGCGCCGTTCCTGAAGAAGGACAACATCGACCCGGCGAAGGTCTTCCCGAAGCCGATGCTCGAGTACACCCAGTTCCAGGGCAAGCGCTGCACGCTGCCGCTGCTCGGCGACGTCTACGCCCTCTACTACAGCCAGAAGGCCTTCAGGGAGGCCGGCATCGCCGGCCCGCCGAAGACCCTGTCGGAGTTCAAGGCCGACGCGGTGAAGCTGACGAAGTCCAGCGGTGCCTCGTACTCCCAGCTGGGCTTCATGCCCAACTTCCACGGCTACGAGTCCACTCCCGGCCACTTCGCCGCCCAGTGGGGCGCCAAGTACTTCGACGCCAGTGGCAAGGCCCAGCTCGCCAAGGACAAGGGCTTCGCGGAGATGCTCACCTGGCAGCGGGACATGGTGAAGTCCCTCGGCGGCTTCGACAAGCTGGAGAAGTACCGCAACACCTTCGGTGACGAGTTCGGCGCCAAGAACCCGCTGCACACCGGCCAGGTCGCGATGGGCATCGACGGCGAGTGGCGGCTGGGCATGGCCAAGGAAGCCAACGCGACCTCCGACCTCGCCGTGGCGCCGTTCCCGGTCCCGGACGACCAGGCCGACACCTACGGCCGCGGCTACCTCTCCGGCACCATCGTCGGCGTCGCCAACACCAGCTCGAAGAAGAACGCCTCGTGGGAGCTGGTCAAGTTCATGACCACCGACACCCAGGCCGTCGTGTCGTTCGCCAACGCCATCCACAACGTGCCGTCGACGTTCGAGGCGCAGAAGTCCCCCGAGCTGACCGGTGTCCCGAAGGTCTTCCTCGACATCGCCCAGAACCAGTACAGCAACACCACCCCGGCCAGCCTCAACGGCGGCGCCTACCAGGTGACGCTGCAGGACTTCGGATACGCCTTCGAGTCCGGTAAGAAGACGGATGTCCAGGCCGGTCTGCAGGGTGTCGACGCTCAGGTCGACAAGGACATCGCGCAGGCCAAGTGATGACAACCATCCATCCCCTGCTCAAGGCGAAGCGCAGGAAATCGACCCTCCGCACCCTCGGCTTCCTCTCGCCGTGGCTGATCGGCTTCACCGTCTTCTTCGTCTACCCGCTGCTGTCGACCGTCTACTTCTCCTTCATGCAGTACGACGGGTTCAACCCCCCGACGTTCGCGGGATTCAAGAACTGGTCGTACGTCTTCAACGACTACCCCCTGTTCTGGCCGTCGCTGCGGAACACCCTGTGGCTGGTCATCGTCATGGTGACGCTGCGAGTGGTCTTCGGACTCGGCATCGGTCTGCTGATCACCAAGATCAAGACCGGCGCGGGCTTCTTCCGCACGGCGTTCTACCTGCCCTACCTGGCCCCGCCGGTCGCCGCCACCATGGCGTTCGTCTTCCTGCTCAACCCGGGCACCGGACCGGTCAACCACATCCTGGACTCGGTGGGCATCCCGACCACGGGCTGGTTCACCGATCCGGCGTGGTCCAAGCCGGCGCTGACCATCCTGGCCGTGTGGGGCATCGGTGACCTCATGGTCATCTTCATGGCCGCGCTGCTCGACGTACCGAAGGACCAGTACGAGGCGGCCGAGCTGGACGGCGCGGGCGCGTGGGCTCGGTTCCGCTTCGTCACGTTGCCCAACATCTCGCCGATCATCATGTTCGCGGTGGTCACCGGCGTCATCCAGACCATGCAGTACTACACACAGCCACTGGTCGCGGGGAAGATCGCGTCCGGCATCATCGGCAACTCGGGCCAGCAGCTCGAGCCCGGTTACCCGGACAAGTCGACCCTGACCCTGCCCCAGCTCGTGTACAACCTGGGCTTCCAGCGCTTCGACTACGGCTCCGCCTGCGTGATCGCGCTGGTGCTCTTCGTCCTGGCGATGGCGTTCACGGCGCTGCTCATGCGACGCCGCAACGGCTTCCTGTCGGCGGAGGACTGATCACCATGACCCACGCAACTCTCGCCCCGCCGGCCCAGGCGCCGGCCCCGCACGCCACCGCGGTGGCGGCCAGACGGACCGCGAAGCGCAAGGACGTACTGCACTGGATCGCGGTGCACTCGCTCGGCCTCGCGGCGGCGCTGTTCTTCGTCCTGCCGTTCGTCTTCGTCTTCCTGACGGCCGTGATGAGCGACAACCAGGCGCTCAGCCGCGACCTGTGGCCGCACGACTGGCAGTGGAGCAACTTCCGGCAGGTCTGGGACACCCCGGGCTTCCTCACCTGGTGGCGCAACACCCTGGTGTACGCGGTGTCCGGCACGGTGCTGACCGTCGTGTCCAGCCTGCCCGTCGCCTACGCGCTCGCGAAGTTCCGCTTCCGCGGCCGCAATCTGGTGATGGTGCTGGTCATCTCGACGATGATGCTGCCGCCCCAGGTCATCATCATTCCGATGTACCTGTTCTGGACCCGGCAGCTGGGCATGGACGGGACGCTCTACCCGCTCATCATCCCGATGGCGTTCGGTGACGCGTTCACCATCTTCCTGCTGCGGCAGTTCCTGCTGACGATCCCGAAGGAGTACACGGAGGCCGCCAAGGTCGACGGCTGCGGCGAGCTGCGCACGCTCCTCACCGTGATCGTGCCGATGATCAAGCCGGCGATCGCCGCCGTGGGGCTGTTCCAGTTCTTCTACTGCTGGAACGACTACTTCGGCCCGCAGATCTACGCCAGCTCCAACTCGGCCGCCTGGACCCTCAGCTACGGCCTGGAATCGTTCAAGGGCGCCCACCACACCAACTGGAATCTCACGATGGCCGCCACCGTTCTGGTGATGGCTCCCGTGATCGTGGTCTTCTTCTTCGCCCAAAAGGCCTTCATCGAAGGCGTGACCCTGACTGGAGTCAAGGGATGAAACTGGCAGTTGTCGGCGGTGGCTCGACCTACACCCCCGAACTCATCGACGGTTTCGCGCGGTTGCGCGACACGCTGCCGATCGAGGAGCTGGTGCTGGTCGACCCGGCCGCCGAGCGCCTCGAACTCGTCGGCGGACTCGCCCGGCGGATCTTCGCCAAGCAGGGACATCCCGGAAAGGTCACCACCACCGCGAACCTGGAGGCCGGCGTCGCCGGCGCCGACGCGGTACTGCTGCAGCTGCGCATCGGCGGACAGGCCGCGCGCAACCAGGACGAGACCTGGCCGCTGGAGTGCGGCTGCGTCGGCCAGGAGACCACCGGGGCCGGCGGTCTCGCCAAGGCGCTGCGCACCGTCCCGGTCGTGCTCGACATCGCCGAGCGGGTCCGCAGGGCGGCGCCCGACGCCTGGATCATCGACTTCACCAACCCGGTCGGCATCGTGACCCGCGCCCTGCTGCAGGCCGGCCACAAGGCCGTCGGGCTGTGCAACGTCGCGATCGGCTTCCAGCGGAAGTTCGCCGCCTTCCTCGACGTGGCCCCCGACGCCGTCCACCTGGACCACGTCGGCCTCAACCACCTCACCTGGGAGCGCGGGGTGCGCCTCGGCGGCCCCACCGGCGAGGACCTGCTGCCCAAGCTGCTCGCCGAGCACGGCGACGCCATCGCCGAGGACCTCCGCCTGCCGCGGGTGATCCTGGACCGGCTCGGCGTCGTCCCCTCGTACTACCTGCGGTACTTCTACGCGCACGACGAGGTGGTGCGCGAGCAGAAGATCAAGCCGTCGCGGGCCTCCGAGGTCGCGGCGATGGAGAAGCAGCTGCTGGAGATGTACGGCGACCCGACGCTGGACGAGAAGCCGGAGCTGCTCTCGAAGCGCGGCGGCGCCTTCTACTCCGAGGCGGCGGTGGCCCTGGCCTCCTCCCTGCTGCGGAACACCGGCGACATCCAGGTCGTGAACACGTACAACAACGGGACCCTGCCGTTCCTCCCGGACGACGCGGTGATCGAGGTACCGGCGACGGTGGACGGCTCCGGCACCAAGCCGCTGCCCGTCGCCCCGCTGGACCCGCTGTACGCGGGCCTGATCGCCAACGTCACCGCCTACGAGGACCTCGCCCTGGAGGCCGCGATCCACGGCGGCCGGGACCGGGTGTTCAAGGCACTGCTGTCGCACCCGCTCATCGGCCAGTACGAGTACGCCGAAGCGCTGACCGACAGTCTCGTCGCGCACAACCGGGAGCACCTCGCGTGGGCCTGAACGAACCGCTCGTGCCGGGTGGCGTCCTCGCCATCGACGCGGGCAACAGCAAGACCGACGTGGCGATCGTGGCCGCCGACGGGACGGTGCTCGGCACCGCCCGCGGCGGCGGCTTCCAGCCGCCGGTCGTCGGTGTCGACGCGGCCGTCGCGGCCCTGGCGGCCATCGTCGGCCGGGCCGCCGCCGAGGCCGGCCTGACCCTCGGCGAGCGCCCGCTGACCGAGCACACCTCGGCCTGTCTGGCCAACGCCGACCTGCCCGTGGAGGAACAGCAGCTCGAACTGGCCGTGCACGCGCAGGGCTGGAGCCTGAGCACCCGGGTCGCCAACGACACGTTCGCGATACTGCGCGCGGGCGTCGACGAGCCGCGCGGCGTCGCGGTGGTGTGCGGCGCGGGCATCAACTGCGTCGGCATGCTGCCGGACGGCCGGACGGCCCGCTTCCCGGCGATCGGCAAGATATCCGGCGACTGGGGAGGCGGATCGGGTCTGGCGGAGGAGGCCCTGTTCCATGCCGCACGGGCCGAGGACGGCCGCGGCGGCCCCACCGAACTGGCCGTCTCGCTGCCCGCGCACTTCGGCCTCACCTCGATGTACGCGCTGATCGAGGCGCTGCACCTGGAGCACATCCCGCCGTCCCGCAAGTACGAGCTGACGCCCGTGCTGTTCCGCACCGCGGACGGGGGCGATCCGGTGGCCCGGAAGATCGTCAGCCGGCAGGCCGACGAGATCGTCGCGCTGGCGAGCGTGGCGCTGGGGCGGCTCGGACTGCTCGACGAGGAGGCCGACGTGGTGCTCGGCGGCGGTGTCATGGCGGCCGGGAATCCGACCCTGATGGACGCCATCACGGAGCGCCTCACCGCCCGCGCGCCGAAGGCCGTCACCCGTGTGGTGAGCGCCGCCCCGGTGCTGGGCGCGGCGCTTCTCGGCCTGGACCACGTCGCCGCGGAACCCGCGGTGCACGCCAGGCTGCGCGCGCACTACGCGTAGTGCCGTACCCGAACGCCGGACGGGCCCGTTCCACGGGCCCGTCCGGCTTTTCACGGGTGCCCCCGGAACCGGGCGCGGGTCCCGGGCGTGATGGGATACGGGTGAAGTTCGTACGGCAGGGCCGCATAGCGGGCAGTTCGCGCAAGATCCACGCAATCCCTAGGTGGATGACACCGCGTACGGCCATACTGCTGGCCAAGAGCTTGACTGCCGTGCGCAGGGGAGTTGTTCCGGGGGAGGGTTCAGTGACACAAACGCCGACGGGGAGCGGAATCCCGGCCGCGCAGGGCTATGGTGCCCCGCCCGCGCCGCGCGTTCCCCAGCCGCCCGCGAGGCCGCCGGCCGTACCGCCGCCCCCGCCGCCACGGCGGCGGGCCTGGAGCGAGGGCGCGGACCGGCTGCGGGCCGCCGCGACGACCGAGCCCGGCCGGCTGCGGATCATCGGCGCGGTACTGGCCGTGCTGGTCGTGGCGTTCGGGGCGGTGACGGCGTGGCAGATCACCGACCGCGCGTCGGCGGCGAGCGACGTGGTCAACCACAGCGCCCCGCTCAGCGCCAAGGCCGCCGAGATCTACCGGTCGCTGGCGGACGCGGACACCACCGCCTCCGGCGGCTTCCTCATCGGCGGCCAGCAGCCGAAGTCCGTCACGGACCGGTACGACAACGACCTGCGGACGGCGTCGAAGCTGATCGCCGAGGCGGCCGGGAACGCCCAGGGGTCCGCGACGACCCTGGAGCAGATCTCGCTGCTCAACCAGCAGCTCAAGGGGTACACCGAAGAGGTGGCGCGGGCCGGCGTCAACAACCGGCAGGGCTTCCCCGTCGGTGGCGCCCATCTGCGGTACGCCAACGAGCTGATGCGCCAGGACGGCGGCCTGTTGGACACCGCCGACAAGCTGTACAAGGCCGAGACGGCCCGGCTCGGCGAGGACTACGGCTCCGCCAAGGCGCTGCCGTGGCTCGCCTGGTCCCTCGGAGCGATCGCGCTCGGCGCCCTGCTGTGGGCCCAGCGCCGCTCGTACCGGCGCACCAACCGCGTCTTCAACCAGGGGATGCTGGCCGCCAGCGCGGCCTCGGTGGTGGTGCTGCTGTGGGCGGTGGTCGGCCACACGGTCGCCGCCTCCCAGCTCGACACGTCGTACGACCACGGGGCGAAGTCGCTGCAGGTGCTCAACAGCGCCCGGATCGGCGTGCTGCAGGCCCGCGGCGACGAGAACCTGACGCTGGTCGCCCGCGGCTCCGGCGCCTCGTACGAGACCAACTTCCAGGGCGGCATGTCGACCCTGGCCGGCAAGGACCCCAAGGGCGTCGGCGGCGAGATGGCGCAGGCCCTGGCGCTCGCGGACGACGAGGCGGGCCGCAGCCCGGTCAACGACGCGATCAAGGGCGTACAGGCCTGGCGGGGCCGGCACACCGCGGCCCGCGCCAGCGACAACGAGGGCAACTACGCGGACGCCGTCGCTCAGGTGATCGGCGGCAAGAACCAACAGGGCGAGGTGGTCACCGCGACCACCGGCCAGTGCTTCGACGTGGTGGACGCCAGCCTGCGCAAGGCCGTCGACCATGAGCAGCAGGAATTCGTACAGGCCGCGAACGACGGCCGCGGGGCGCTGACCGGGCTTCCGGCGGGTGCCGCGCTGCTGGCCGTGCTGGCCGCGGCCGGCGCCGCGCTCGGCATCGGACGCCGGCTGTCGGAGTACCGGTGACCGGGGTGACCGGCCAGGCCGGTGGAGGGAAGCGGACCATGCGCGAGGACACGCCACGGACGCGGCGGACGCGCCGCAGTTGGCGCGGCTGGGGCGGAGTCGCGGGGATGGCGGCCGCCTGCGCGCTGGTCGTCACCGCGGTGGCGGTCCCGCTGCGCGGTGCCGGCGCGGCGGACGGCGCGCGGTCGGCGACGCCCGGCGGCGTGCTGAGCGCCAAGTACGCCTCCACGGACGACACCTGCGACCACCCGGAGGCCAGCGGTCAGCGGCCGTCGACGGTGGACGGTGACGCCGTGCGGCGGATCAAGGAGCACGGCAAGCTCATCGTCGGCGTGGACCAGAACAGCTATCTGTGGGGCTTCCGCGATCCGGCCACCGGCCAGATCACCGGCTTCGACATCGACCTGGTGCGCGCCATAGCCAAGGACATCCTCGGCGACCCGGAGAAGGTCCAGTTCCTGACGGTGCCGACCGACCAGCGCATCCCGATGATCAAGGCAGGGAAGGTGGACATGGTGGTGCGCACCATGACCATCAACTGCTCACGGCTGAAGGACGTGGCGTTCTCCACCGCGTACTTCGAGGCCGGGCAGCAGCTGCTCGTGCCGCTGCAGGGCACCCCCATCACCGGCTTGGACACCTCCCTCAACGGCCGGACGGTCTGCACCGCGAAGGGCTCCACGGGCGAGACCAAGCTCAAGGAGGACTCGCACGGCGCCAAGGTCGTCCTCGTACCGAACCAGCTGGACTGCCTCGTGCGGCTGCAGCTGAACCTGGTGGACGCGGTGTTCACCGACAACGCGCTGGCGGCCGGCCAGGCCGCGCAGGACCCCTCGGTCCACCTCATCGGCCAGAAGGTCACCACGGAGCCGTACGGGGTGGCCATGAACCTCAGGGACACCGATCTGGTGGCCCGCGTCAACAAGGTGCTGGAGGATTACCGCAGCGGTGGCGTCAACAGCCCCTGGATGCAGGCGTACCGTCATTGGCTGGCCGCCAAGCTGCCGGATGTGACCGGACCGCCCGCACCGCTCTACAAGAACTGAACCACCTGGCCCCCGGGGCCGGAACACCAGGGCCGACCAGCAGGACTGAGCTCCGCACACGACGTGCCGGTTACGGGAAAGAAGGTTCGATGGCGGAGGGGGCACCTCCCGGCCGGAGGTCGGTGGAGGGACCGTCCGGGCCGGTGATGGGCCGGGAGGAGGTCGACCGTGCCCTGGCGCGGATCGGCGCGGACCACGAGGCGATCGAGTCCTCGCTGCTCGCCCTCCAGGACCACTCCGGCCGCCGGCTGCTCGAAGGCGCCGAGCTGGCTGGTGTCACCAAGGAGCGCTGGGCCGAGACGGATTCGGCGATCACCCTGCTGTGGTCGCACTTCGAGGCCTACACCGCTGCCCTGAACTCCGCGCGCGAGCTGCGCGGCCGCCGCCGCTGGCCCACCCAGACCGATCTGAACACGCTCACCGAACTGCTGCGCGGCACCGGCGTCACGGTGTCCGGCGGCGCGGTCCCGGACGCGGCCCGCAGTCTGACCGGCCCCGCCGTGCTCACCGAACGGTTCAGCCTGGAGCAGCTGCTGGACCGGATGAACGGCTGGTACGAGCAGGCCATGGCGATGGTCGCCGGCGCCGACTCCGTCTGGTCCGCGCTGCCCGCCCGTATCGATCTGCTCGCCGCGGACGTGCAACGGGTCCGCTCGCTGGCCCACTCGGTGGGGGTACGCCCCGGCGCCCACCCCTCGGGGGACGAGCTGGAGCGGCTCATCACCGACCTGGCCGCGCTGCGCGCCCAGGTGGTCTCCGACCCGCTGGCGTTCTGGCTGCCGGAGCCGAAGCCGGGCCGCGCGGACACCGCCCGCTACGAGCAGGCCGGCCGCCGGCTGGAGGAGCTGCGCCGTGAGGTCGACGCCGTGCTGCACGTGCGCGACGACGCCGACCAGCGGCTGCTGCACCTGCGGGACGTGCTGTCCCGGGCGGACCGTACGCTCACCGAGGCGCGCAGCGCACGCGTCGAGGTGCTGGCGAAAATAGCGGCGTCGGAGGTCCCGGCGGTCAGCGGCCCGTCGTCCGCGCTGCACGAGCGGCTCGCGGCGGCCGACGACTACCGCAGGACCGGTCAGTGGCACCGGCTGTCCCCGCTGCTGGACGGCCTGGAGCAGCGCGCCGACGAGGAGTTGCTGCGGGCCCGCGACTCCCTGACGGCGGTGACGGCGCCGCTCGCGGTCCGCGCCGAGCTGCGCGGCCGGCTGGACGCCTACCGCGCGAAGGTGGCGCGGCACGGCATGGCGGAGGACCCGCTGCTGATCGAACGGTACGACCAGGCGCGCCGCATGCTGTGGAGCGCGCCCTGCGATCTGCGGGCCGCGGAGTCGACGGTGCTGCGCTACCAGCAGGCGGTGGCCGAGGTGCTCGGGCCGAGGCAGTCGCAACCCGCGGACAGGCGGGAATCCTGATGCGGAACCATCTGCCGGTGGGACCACAGAAGAGGGTTGGATGGAAGAGGGCTGGACGGCTACGGGCCGGCCGCACGATGGAACGAGGGGGGACACCGTGAGCAAGTGCCAACGGCCCGGCTGCGGCGGGGCTCTGGAGGACATGGGCGGCGGCGAGCTGTACTGCGACACCTGCGGGCTGGCTCCCGTGGCCGTCGCGGCGGCGAGCAGTTCGGCACGGTCGGCCGCCGGCGGCGGCCTGGACTCGGGGCGCTCGTCGGCGCACTCCTCCCGTTCGTCGAAGTCGTCCTCGCGGTCCTCGCGCCGTTCGGTGTCCGGGCGGCTGTCCCGCGCCCTCAGCGGCTCCACCACCGGACGTTCGGTGTCGGTGCGCAGCTCCCGGAGCACGGGCAGCGGCTCCACCCGCGGCAAGCTGGGCGCCGGGCTGGTCTCCGTACCGCCCATCCCGCGCCCGGATCCGGCCGCGGCCGTCCTGGACAACCCGCAGGTCCCCGAGCGCAAGCGGTTCTGCAGCAAGGGCGACTGCGGGGCGCCGGTGGGCCGCAGCCGCGGTGACAAGGCCGGCCGCACGGAGGGCTTCTGCACCAAGTGCGGGCACCCGTACTCCTTCTCGCCGAAGCTGCGGGCCGGCGATGTCGTGCGCGGCCAGTACGAGGTCGTGGGCTGCCTGGCGCACGGCGGGCTCGGCTGGATCTATCTCGCGGTGGACCGCGCGGTCTCCGACCGCTGGGTGGTGCTCAAGGGCCTGCTGGACACCGGGGACGAGGACGCGCTGGCCGCGGCCGTCTCCGAACGGCGGTTCCTCGCCGAGATCGAGCACCCGAACATCGTCCGCATCTACAACTTCGTGGAGCACCTGGACCAGCGGTCCGGCACTCTCGACGGTTACATCGTGATGGCCTACGTCGGCGGCAAGTCGCTCAAGGAGATCGCCAACGACCGGCGCGGTCCCGACGGCAAGCGCGCGCCGCTGCCGGTGGCGACGGCCATCGCGTACGCCATCGAGGCGCTGGACGCGCTCGGTTATCTGCACAGCCGCAACCTGCTGTACTGCGACTTCAAGGTCGACAACGCCATCCAGCAGGAGGACCGCCTCGAACTGATCGACATGGGCGCGGTCCGCCGGATGGACGACAACGACAGCGCGATCTACGGCACGGTCGGCTACCAGGCCCCGGAGGTCGCCGAGCTGGGCCCGTCCGTCGCCTCCGACCTGTACACCGTCGCGCGCACCCTGGCCGTGCTGACCTTCGACTTCCAGGGCTACACCAACGTCTTCGCCGACAGCCTGCCCGACCCCGACAACATCGAGGTCTTCTCCCGCTACGAGTCCTTCTACCGGCTGCTGGTGCGCGCCACCGACCCGGACCCGGACAAGCGCTTCGCGTCCGCGGAGGAGATGTCGGACCAGCTGCTGGGCGTGCTGCGCGAGGTCGTCGCACTCGAGACCGGCAAGCCGCGGCCCGCGCTCTCCACCCTCTTCGGGCCGGAGATCCGGGTGGTGGACACGGAGTTGGTGCACCCGCTGCCCGGCGACGCGTCCCGGCTCGGCGCGGACCGCCGCCGCAAGCCCGGCGCGGTCGCCGCGGGCGCTGCCAACAGCTTGAACGGCGCGCCGCCCGCGTTCATCCCGCCGCAGGGCGGCGCACAGCAGGGAGCCCTGGCGGGCACTCCGGGCGCACCCGCCCTGCCGCCCGGCGCGCCCCTCCCGTACAGCGCGACCGTCGTCGGCACGGTGCCCATCGCCCCGGCCGCCCTGCCGGGTGCGGCAGGACCGGCGGGGGACGGCACCGGATTCGGCTTCCCGTCGGTCACCCGGCTCGACGCACCCGCCGCCGTACTGGCGCTGCCCGTGCCGCATGTGGACCCGTCCGACCCCAACGCCGGTTTCCTGGCGGGTCTGTCGTCGGCGGCGCCCTCCGAACTGATCTCCGCGCTGCAGTCCTCCCCCGTCGAGTCGGTCGAGCGGCGGCTGCGCGATCTGCGGGCCCGGCTCGAACTGGGCGACGGCGGCGCCGCGCTGCTCGTCCTGCAGGGCCTGGCCGACGACGACCTGGAGGACTGGCGCGTCGTCTGGCACCGCGGCCTCACCGCGCTGACCACCGGCGACCACGAGACGGCCGCGCTCTCCTTCGACGCGGTCTACGACGCGTTCCCCGGCGAGTCCGCGCCGAAGCTCGCGCTGGGCATCTGCGCCGAGGTGCTGGGCCAGCTGGACAACGCGACCGAGTACTACCGCCTGGTGTGGACCACCGACCAGAGCTACGTCAGCGCCGCCTTCGGCCTGGCCCGGGTGCGGCTGGCGGCGGGCGACCGGCCCGGCGCCGTACAGGTCCTGGAGTCGGTGCCCGAGTCGTCCATCCACTTCACCGCGGCACGGGTCGCGGCGATCAGGGCCCGGCTGCGCGACCGGTCCCCGCACGAACCGTTGCTGGACGATCTGACGGCCGCGGGCCGGCAGGTCGAGCAGTTGCAGCAGCAGGGCCTCGACGCCGACCGGCGCGAGCAGTTGTCCGCCGAGGTGCTCGGCAGCGCGCTCGACTGGGTGCTGGCGGGTGGCCAGGGTGCGCAGCCCGCCGCCGCCCATCCGGTGCTGCTGGGCAGCGCCCTGGACGAACGCGGGCTGCGCTTCGGCCTGGAGCGCTCGTACCGGGTGTTGGCCCGGCTGGCCCAGAAGGACCGCACAAGGATCGAACTGGTGGAGCGGGCCAACCGTTTCCGCCCCCGGACGTGGGTGTAACCGAATGCCAGGACTGCCGGAGTCGGCCCAGTCAGCTCAGTCGATCAGCTGCCCCAGCTGCGCGGAACCGCTGGAGGAGGGCGACAAGTTCTGCGGCGTATGCGGCGCGGACGTGACCGCGCCGCTCCCCGCCGCGGGCGCCGACCTGCCCGGAACCGGGCCCTCCGGCAACGGCTCGGCGGCGGGCACGGGGAACGGTGAGTTCACCGATCCCTTCGCGCTCGCTCCGCCCCGAAGCCCCGCTGCGGCCCCCGGGCAGACCGCACCGGGGCAGCCGCCGGCGAGCGCCGACGCACCCGCTCCGCCGCAGCCCGCCGCGGAGGTCACCGACCCGCGCGAGGAACTGCTCGCCGGACCGGCGCCGCAGGGGCGGACCTGTGTGGCGTGCGGGGTCGGCGGGGTCGACGCCGACGGGTACTGCGAGCACTGCGGGCACGCGCAGCCGCGGCTGCGCGACCACCAGGAGCGCGAACTCGAAGGCGTGGCCGCGGTCAGCGACCGCGGTCTGCGGCACCACCGCAACGAGGACGCGTTCGCCGTGGCGGCGACCTCGCTGCCGGACGGGACACCCGCGGTCATCGCGGTGGTGTGCGACGGCGTCTCGTCGGCGTACCGCCCGGACGACGCCTCGGCGGCGGCCGCCGCGGTGGGCAGCGAGAAGCTGCTCGACGCGCTGGAACACGGCAGTCCGCCGGAACAGGCCATGCACGACGCCCTGCTGGCGGCGGCCCACGCGGTGGCGGTGCTCGCCGAGGAGGACGACGTCCGGCAGGGCCCGCACCACAACGCCCCGGCCTGCACCTGCGTGAGCGCCGTCGCCGCGGGCCCGGTCTTCACCGTCGGCTGGATCGGCGACAGCCGCGCGTACTGGGTCCCGGACGACCGGAGCACCCCGTCCGCCCGCCTCACCGAGGACGACTCGTGGGCGGCCCGGATGGTGTCGGCGGGGCTGATGTCCGAGGCCGAGGCGTACGCGGACGAGCGCGCCCACGCGATCACCGGCTGGCTCGGCGCCGACGCCGTCGACATCGATCCGCACACCGCTTCCTTCCAGCCGGAGGGAACGGGTGTAGTGGTCGTGTGCACCGACGGGCTGTGGAACTACGCCGAGTCCGCGGCCGAACTGGCGGCGGTGGTACCGGCCGACGCCCGCACCCGGCCGCTGCACTGCGCGCAGACGCTGGTGGGGGTGGCGCTCGACGGCGGGGGCCACGACAACGTAACAGTCGCCGTACTTCCGTTCCCGGCCACGGTGGGGCGGGCAGGATCCGAACCTGCGTAGAACCGGTCCCTCTCCGGGGGATGTCTTTGTGGACTGAGGAGCGCGAGGAGCTCACGCGATGGCCAATTTCTCCAAGTCGAACGTGCCGCAGTTTTCGGTCGACATCTATCAGAACGAGTACCTGCCCGAGGGCGGCCGCGAGGTCAATGCCATCGTCACGGTGACGTCGACCGGCGGCGGCACCTCCGGCGGTCACCCGCTGGCGGCTCCCGGTTACGCCACCGACGGCGCCCCGGGCGGAGCTGTGGTGATCATGGTGGACTGCTCCGGTTCGATGGACTACCCGCCCACGAAGATGCGCAACGCCCGTGACGCGACCGCCGCCGCGATCGACACGATCCGCGACGGGGTGGCCTTCGCGGTGGTCGGCGGCACCCATCAGGCCCGCGAGGTCTACCCCGCCAACGGCGGTCTCGCGGTGGCCGATGCGCAGACCCGCGGCCAGGCCAAGCAGGCGCTGCGCAAGCTCACCGCGGGCGGCGGCACCGCGATCGGCACCTGGCTGCGGCTCGCCGACCGGCTGCTGGCGACCGCCGATGTGCCGATCCGGCACGGCATCCTGCTGACCGACGGCCGCAACGAGCACGAGAAGCCGGAGGACCTGCGGGCCACTCTGGAGGCATGCGCCGGCCGCTTCACCTGTGACGCGCGGGGCGTGGGGACGGACTGGGAGGTCAAGGAGCTGACCGGGATCGCCTCCGCGATGCTCGGCTCCGTCGACATCGTCGCCGACCCGGCCGGGCTGAAGGCGGACTTCCAGGCGATGATGGAGACCGCGATGGGCAAGGAGGTCGCGGACGTGGGGCTGCGGCTGTGGACCCCGCAGGGCTCCGAGATCAAGTTCGTGAAGCAGGTCGCGCCGACCGTCGAGGATCTGACGGCACGCCGTACGGAGGCCGGTCCGCGGGCCGGCGACTACCCCACCGGCTCCTGGGGCGACGAGTCCCGCGACTACCACGTGTGCGTCCAGGTGCCGAACGCCGGTGTCGGCCAGGAGATGCTCGCCGCCCGGCTCTCGCTGGTCCTGCCGCAGCCGGACGGCACCTCCCAGGTGCTCTCCCAGGGGCTGGTGCGGGCGGTGTGGACGGACGACATGGCCGCCTCGACCCGGATCAACCCGCAGGTCGCGCACTACACCGGCCAGGCGGAGCTCGCCTCCGTCATCCAGGAGGGCCTGGAAGCACGCAAGTCAGGCGACATCGACGGGGCGACCGCGAAGCTGGGCCGCGCCGTTCAGCTCGCGAGCGCCTCGGGCAATGACGACACCGCGAAGCTGCTGGCCAAGGTGGTCGACGTGGTCGACGCGCCGAGCGGTACCGTACGGCTGAAGGCGCGGGTCGCGGACGCCGACGAGATGACCTTGGAGACGCGGTCGACGAAAACCGTACGCGTCAAGAAGTAACCGCGCTCGCAGGCGGAGGGGGAGCCAGCCGTATGTCGACTTGTCCGAACGGTCACCAGTCGGGAACCGACGACTGGTGCGAGGTGTGCGGCCACCGCATGTCCGCACCCGCCGTGCCGTCCTCCTCCGCGGCCTCCGGGCCCGCCGGGCCGGTGGTCTCCGGCTACGATCCGGACGCCACGGCTGCGGCCGAGCCGTGCCCGACCTGCGGTACGCCGCGGGAGGGGCTGGCGCTGTTCTGCGAGGAGTGCCGCTACAACTTCCAGACGCACACCGCCACCACCTTCGTCGCGCCGCCGTCCCCTCCCTCGCCGGGGTTCCCGCCCTACCAGCGGTACGAGTCGCAGCGCTCGCGCCCGTCCCAGATGAACCGCCCGGCGGAGCCGCTGGCTCCCGAGGCGATCATCCCGGGCGGCTCGGGCGACTTCCTGCTCACGCCGCCGAGCGCGCCCTCCACCCCGTCGGCGCCGTCCCGGCCCGAGGCCGTCGTGCCGGAGCCGGCCGTGGCCCCGGTCGTGCCCGAGGTGACGGCCTGGACCGCCACCGTCGCCGCCGACCGTGACTACTTCACCGCGATGATGGCCCGCAGCGGACCCGACGCCACCGGTCTGTACTTCCCGTCGTACTCCCCCGAACTGCGGCTGCCGCTGGTCGGCAACCAGATCACCATCGGCCGCCGCCGGCACAGCACGGGCGAGGCTCCCGACATCGACCTGTCCCGCGCCCCCGAGGACCCGGGCGTCTCGCACCAGCACGCCGTTCTGGTGCAACAGCCCGACGGCGGCTGGTCCGTCGTCGACCAGGACTCGACGAACGGCACCACGGTCAATGGGGCCGCTGACCCGATCCAGCCCTACCTCCCGGTACCGCTGAAGGACGGCGACCGCGTCCACGTCGGCGCCTGGACGACGATCACGGTCAGCCGCGGCTGATGTCACTCCCGCACCACCTTTACCAAGGATGAGCAAACTTCGTACACCTGAACGACGCTCGCGTTCGCACAGCTGATAGAAAGCCTTGCTGGCTGTTCTCATCCGGTGAAGGGGTTCGGTCACCCTTCGCCCGGTGATCCGCCGGGGGGGCTCTTTCGCAGGTCCGGTACGGGTCGTGCCCGTACCAGGGGGGACCAACTCTTCTCTGCCGCCGTCCGCCGCGCTCCGCGCGGTGCCGGGGGCGCCCTCTCGCGGTATCGCCGTGGCCGCACGGCCGTTCGACGCAGATCTTGAGGGAGTTGACGCATGGGCATTGCAGCCCGTGAAAAGGTTTTTCGCATAGGCATGGTGACCGCCACCGCGGTCGCCATGATCGCCACCGCGGCGCCCGCCGCCCTGGCCGACACCACCCCGGCTCCGGCACCGAAGCGGATCGGGTCCGCCCCGGTCGCTCCGCACGGCGCCTTGCGCACCGGTACTCCCGACGGGGACGCGGCGCTGGACCTGAGCGTGTCGCTCAGCCCGCGCGACCCGGCCGGCCTGAAGAGCTTCATCGCGGCGGTGTCCGACCCCGCCTCGCCGCAGTACCACCACTACCTCAAGACCGGTGAGTTCGGCCCGGCCTTCGGCCCGACGCGAGCCACCGTCGACCGGGTGCGCGCCGCCCTCACCGCCCAGGGTCTCGACCCGGGCGAGGTCTCGGCGGACGGCTTCTCCATTCCGGTGCACACCACCGTGAGCGCGGCCGCCAAGGCGTTCGGGACCAGCTTCTCGGACTACCGGCTGGCGGACGGCCGCACCGGCCTGACGAACAACGCGGCGCCGGCCGTGCGGGCCGACATCGCGTCGGCGATCACCGGTGTCGTGGGGCTGAACACCCTGACCACCGTGAAGCCGAAGCACGTCACCTCCAAGGGGCAGTTCACCGCGAAGTCGAAGGCCTCGGCGGCCACGGTCGCCCCGCACGCCGCGGGCAAGTCCCCGCAGCTGTGCGCTGACGCCAAGTCGCTGTTCAGCGACAACTTCCTCACGGACACCCAGCAGTACTGGAGCGCCGGCGAGCTCTCCAAGGCCTACGGGATGAACAACCGGCCGATTCCGACCACCGGCGTGTCCGTGGCGCTCTTCGAGCTGGAGAGCTACGACCCGAAGGACATCGCCGCCTACCAGGCGTGCTACGGCACGAAGGTCCCCGTTACCGCGATCAATGTCGACGGCGGTCCGACGGCTCCGGCCGACTCCACCAAGAACATCGGCGGGGAGGCGGCCCTCGACATCGAGGACCTCATCGGCCTGGTGCCGGAAGCCTCGATCCTGGTCTACCAGGGCCCGGACGCCAACAAGGCGACCTGGAACCAGGTGCTCGACACCTACCAGCGGATCGTCACGGACAACCGCGCCCAGGTGATCTCCACCAGCTGGGGCTCCTGCGAGATCGGCACTCCCTCCGCGGTCATGGCCGCCGAGAACGTGATCTTCCAGCAGGCGGCGGCACAGGGCCAGACGGTCACATCCTCCGCAGGTGACAGCGGTTCCACCGACTGCTCGCGTCCGGGCGCGCCCGACCCCACCGTCGGGACGGACGACCCCTCCAGCCAGCCGTACGTGCTCGCCGTGGGCGGCACCAACATGGTCGGCGCCAACGAGTCGGTCTGGAACGACGGCGACGGCGCCACAGGCGGCGGCGTCTCCTCCATCTGGAAGTCGGCCACCGCTGCCGGCTACCAGAACGGCTTCACCGGCCCCGGCTACAACAACGCCTGCGGCGCAGCCGCGGGCGAGACCTGCCGCCAGGTACCGGACGTGGCGGCTCTGGGCGACCCGAACACGGGTTACCCGATCACCTGGGGCCGTGACTCCCAGGGCTACCCGATCTGGCACATGTTCGGCGGCACCAGCGCGTCCGCGCCGACCTGGGCCGCGCTGATCGCCCAGGCCGACATGGACCTGGCGTGCGCCGCCGACGGCCCGCTCGGCTTCGTGAACCCGGCGCTCTACAAGCTCCCGGCGTCCTCGTTCCGTGACGTCGTCACCGGCAACAACGACCTGCTGAGCTCCGGTTACACCGGCGGCCTCTACCAGGCCGGCTCCGGCTACGACCTCGCCACCGGCCTCGGCGCCCCGCACGGCCGGGCCATCGCCACCGGCCTGTGCAAGGCGCTGCCGGAGAAGCCGGCCGGCACCTTCACCCCGGCGAACCCGGCCCGTCTGCTCGACACCCGGTCCGCCATCGGCGTCCCCACCACCACGCCGGTCCCCGGTAACACCACGGTGAACCTGAAGATCAAGGGCGCTCCGGGTGCCCCGGCCAGCGGTGTGACCGCGGTGGTCCTCAACGTCACGGTCACCGCGACCACGCAGCCCGGCTACGTGACCGCCTGGCCGCACGGTGCGACCCGGCCGACCTCGTCCAACCTCAACTGGGTGAAGGGCGACACCGTCGCGAACCTGGTGACGGTTCCGGTCGGCGCCGACGGCTCGGTCGACCTGGGCAACGTCACCAGCGGAACGACGCACCTCATCGCCGACGTCTTCGGCTACTACTCGACGAACCCGTCGGGTTCCACCTACGCCTCCGCGGGTCCGGCGCGACTGCTGGACACCCGGACCTCGATCGGCGTTCCCACCACGACGCCGGCCGCGAGCAAGGGCACGGTGAACTTCAAGGTCGCGGGCGCCCAGGGCATCCCGGCGACCGGCGTCACCGCGGTGGTCCTCAACACCACCGTCACCGCCACCGCGCAGGGCGGCTTCCTGACCGCGTGGCCGCACGGCACGACCCGGCCGGCCTCCTCCAACCTCAACTGGGCGAAGGGCCAGACGATCGCCAACTCGGTGATCGTCCCGGTCGGCGCCGACGGTTCGGTGGATCTGTACAACGGCAGCGCCGGAACGGCCCACATCATCGCCGACGTCTTCGGTTACTTCACCGACTCGGGGACCGGCAGGACGTTCCACACCGCGGGTCCGACCCGGCTGCTCGACACCCGTTCCGGAGTCGGCTCGACCGGCAACGGCGGTGCGATGGCGCCCAACTCCCAGCTGGCGCTGAGCCTGAACGACGGCAATGTCCTGGCCAACGCCAAGGCCGTCGTCCTGAACGTCACCGTCACCGGCGGCACCGGCCTCG
Organism: Streptomyces fildesensis; assembly: GCF_016107395.1. GTDB lineage: Bacteria > Actinomycetota > Actinomycetes > Streptomycetales > Streptomycetaceae > Actinacidiphila > Actinacidiphila fildesensis. The sequence continues at coordinate 179,678 of NZ_JAAIKO010000004.1, read as the reverse complement.
GGTTCCTCACCGTGTGGCCCGACGGGACGACCCGTCCCAACGCCTCCAACATCAACTGGGTCCCCGGACAGACGATCCCCAACCTGGTCACGGTCCCCGTGGTCAACGGCAAGATCGACTTCGGGAGCACCAGCCCGGGCACCGTCCAGGTCATCGCCGACCTGTTCGGCTACTACAGCTGATCCCGGCGGTCCGGTAACCCGGACTCCGGCTCTCGCAGCAACACGAGGCAACACGAGGCAGGCCCCGCACCCGGCAGTTCCGCCGGGTGCGGGGCCTTCTCGCTGCCCTTCTCGTTGCCCTCTCGCTGCCCCTGTTGCCCCGAGCCCTTCAGGCGGCCGGGACGTCCCAGACGTGCGCCCCGTCAGGAGCGTCCAGCCAGGTCCACTGGCGGTCTCCGTCGACGGAGAGGCCGTAGCGGTCACGCGCCGGCCGGGACGCGCGCAGCCACAGCTCGTGGGCGTCCTCCGCGATCGCCCACAGATCGCGGGGCCCGGCCAGCAGGACCCTGCCGTCGCGGTCGGCGCGGGCGCTGGAGCCGTCAGGGGCGGTGATGGCGACGCCGCGGTCGCCGGAGGCCCAGCGGACCTCCAGCGCGCCCGTCCGGAGGGTCAGCAGGAAGCGGAAGAGATCGTCCTCCAGGACCCGCGGCGGCGTGCCGGACCAGCGGACCGTCTCCGGGGCCTCGTCCGGCGGCGCGTCCGGTGACCCGTCGTCCGGCCCGTCCGGTACGGGATCCCGCCGGTGGGAGGCGGCCGCTCCGCGCAGCGGGACGAAGTAGGCCGCGGTGTGCAGGAAACGGCCCTCCGCACGGTCGGGACCGGTGACGGTCAGCCGGATCAGCCCGCCCGCGAACGGCGCGAGGATCCGGCCGCCGGGGCGGCACTGGCGCAGCCACTCGACCGGCACGGACGGCAGCTCGCAGGTCGCGACGATCCGGTCGTAGGGCGCCCGGTCCGGGTGGCCGAGGGCTCCGTCGCCGGTGACGACGGCCGGTGCGGCGCCCGCCGTCGCGAGGTGCGCGCGGGCCGCGTCGGTGATCTCCGGGTCCAGGTCGACGGTGGTGACGGCGTCGTCGCCGAGGCGGTGGGCGAGCAGCGCCGCGTTGTAGCCGGTGCCTGCGCCGATCTCCAGCACCGTCCGCCCCTCCCGTACCTCCAGTGCCTCGGCCATCGAGGCCATCAGCGACGGCTGGCTGCTGGACGAGATCAGCCTTCCGTCCTGTACGTGCGTGACCAGCGGAACGTCCTCGTAGGCGCCGGTCAGCCAGCGGGCGCGCTCCTTCGGATCGGGGTCGTCCGCGGTGAGCCGTTCGTATCCGCCGGGCCGCGGACTGTAGTACTCGGGGACGAACAGATGGCGCGGCACCTGCTCGAAGGCCGCCCGCCACCCGGGGTCGGCCAGCCCGCCGGCCGCGACGATCCGGCGTACCAGCAGGTCGCGCAGCGCGTCCGCCGCCTCGGTGCGGTGATCCTTCCGGTCCGCGTCCTCCATAGCTCCACTGTGCGGCGGCCGGGCCCGATCCGCGACGCCCCGCGCCCGCACCGGGCGGCCGGAGACCGTTCCCGCCCCCCCGTCGCGCCCTCGTCCCGCCCCCGTCGCGCACCGGGTCGTAGGTCCCAGGTCCTCCGCCGGGTCGTCTGAGACCATGGAGGAGTGCCGCGCGCTTCCCGGGGGCGACCCCGGTGCCCCGTGCGCGCACCACGTCGACCGGCGCCGGGCCGGTGCGACATCTTGAGGTGGAGCTGAGTGAACGAGACCCCGCAGGACACGGCGCCGCAGCAGACGTTCTACGACGCCGTCGGCGGCGAGCAGACGTTCCGGCGGCTGGTGCACCGCTTCTACGAGGGTGTCGCGGCCGACCCCGAACTGCGGGCGATGTACCCGGAGGAGGACCTCGGCCCGGCCGAGGAGCGCCTGACGCTCTTTCTCATGCAGTACTGGGGCGGCCCGCGCACCTACAGCGACAACCGCGGCCACCCGCGGCTGCGGATGCGCCACGCGCCCTTCCAGGTCGACCAGGCCGCGCACGACGCGTGGCTGCGCCACATGCGGGACGCGGTCGACGATCTGGCCCTCGCGCCTGAGCACGAGCGGCAGTTGTGGGACTACCTGGTGTACGCCGCCGCGTCGATGGTGAACACCGCGGGCTGAGCGGACCGCCGTTACCGTCTGACCGTGCTGCGACCGTCCGCTGACCGGACATCGGACAACGGACAACGGGTCACGATCGTATTGCGACAATCTTCTACACTTCCTCACGCCCGATCTGTTTGAGAGCATCCGAACAGCGGTCGAACGGGGGATAAGCGTGACGGGGTTTGTGTTTCTGCGTGTCCGCGCGCACCGATTGCTGCTGACCGCCGCCCTCCTCACCGTGGTTCTCACCACCAGCGTGCTGGCCACCCTCGCCGCGTTCACCAGCGCCATCGGCGATGCCGGGCTGCGCCGCACACTCGAACACCAGTCGGCGGCGCGGACCACCGTCAACGTCCAGATGACCGTCACGGCCGACGCCTGGCGGACCTCGGACGCCGGGATCCGCAAGAACCTGGGGAGCGCGTACGACGGGCTGCCCGCGGAGGTGCGGTCCAGCACCCGGTCCGGGCCGTACGCGCTGCCGGCCACGCTGGGCGGTGCCGCGTCCGGCGCCCCCAAGGGCGCCGACCCGGACCTGACGCTGCTGGCCACCTTCGACCGGGCGCACGTGACGCTGGTCCAGGGCGGCTGGCCCACCGCGGTCGACCGCGGCACCGGCGTCGTGCCGGTGGCGGTCCCCGAGCCCGTGGCCCGCTCCCTGGGCGTGCGGCCCGGCACCCTGGTCGACCTGACCAGCCGGCTCGGCGGCCCGGTGCTCCACATCCGGGTCACCGGCACCTACCGCCCGACCGACCGGACCGACCCGTACTGGCAGCTCGACCCGATGGGCGGCCACGGCATCCGCACCGTGTCCTTCACCACCTACGGGCCGCTGCTCGCCGACCCGAGCGTCTTCGCCTCCGACCGCCTCACGCCCGCCGAGATGTCCTGGCAGAGCACCGCCGACTTCCGGAACCTGGACGTGGCCGGGATCCCCGGGGTGCGGGACGACGTGCGGCGGACCATCGACGCCACCGCCAAGGACCCGGCGAATTCCGGCATCCAGATCTCCTCCGAGCTGCCCGACCTGCTCACCGGGGTGCAGCGCACCCTGCTGGTGACCCGCTCCACGCTGCTGATCGGCGCACTGCAGCTGCTGATCCTGGCCGGTTTCGCCCTGCTGCTCGTCGCCCAGCTGCTGTCCGAGGAACGGGCCGGCGAGACCGCGCTGCTGCGGGCCCGCGGCGGCTCGCGCGGCCGCGTCGCCCGGCTGGCCGCCACGGAGTCACTGCTGCTCGCGGTGCCCGCGGGACTGGCCGCGCCGCTGCTCGCCGGGCCGGTCATCCGGCTGCTGGCCGGGCAGGGTGCGCTGGCCAGGTCCGGCACCGACCTGGGCGGCGCGATCGGTGCGGCCGCCTGGTGGGTGGCCGCCGGAACCGCGCTGGCCTGCGCCTTCGCCGTCATCGTGCCGGCCCTGCGGAGCGCCGGGAGCTATGTCGAGGAGCGCTCGGCACGCGCCCGGCGCGGGGCGCTGCCCGCCGCGGTACAGGCCGGGGCCGACCTCGGACTGCTGCTGCTCGCCGGCATCGCCTACTGGCAGTTGTCGAGCCGCGCCTCGGACACCGGGGTGCTGAGCGCCGACACCGGCGGCAGCCTCGGCGTGGACCCGGTGCTGGTCGCCGCGCCCGCGCTGTGCCTGCTGGCCGGCACCGTCCTGATCCTGCGGCTGCTGCCGCTGGCCGCCCGGCTCGGTGAGCGCAGGGCGGCGCGGGGCAGCGGGCTGGCGCTCGCCCTCGCGGGCTGGCAGCTCTCCCGGCGACCGCGGCGCGGCGCCGGAGCCGTGCTGCTGCTCGTACTGGCCGTCGCCATGGGCATGTTCGCGATCGGACAGGGCGCCAGCTGGGACCGGTCCCAGCGCGACCAGGCCGACTTCGCGGTGGGCGCGGACCTGCGGGTGACCGGCGCCACCACCCCGCCGTTCGGACAGGCGGGGGTGTACGAACACACTCCCGGCATCGCCACCGCCGCCCCCGCGGCGCGGTCCCAACTGACGCTGCCCGAACAGCGCGTGGCCTCCGTCCTCATGATCGACACGGCGAAGGCCGGCGAGGTGATGCAGTTCCGCCAGGATCTCGCCGACCGTCCGCTGCCGGAGCTGCTCCGGCCGCTGCGGGCCGATCCGTCCGGCGGAGCGAAGGAGACCGCGGGCTTCCCCGTCGACGCCACCGCCCAGCAGTTGCGCTTCACCGCGCGGCTCGACTCGGACGGGCAGGGCGGGGTCGTCGACTCGCTCACCGCGGTCCTCAAGGACGGCAACGGCATCACATACGCGTTCCCGCTCGGCGATGTCCCGGCCGACGGAAAGCCGCACCTCCTGGTCCTGGACCTCGCCGACGCGGCGGGCCGGACGGGCGGGTCCCCGGCGGGACCGCTGCGGCTCACCCGCGTCGAAGTCGACTACGCGGCCCCCGAGTTCGTCGAGAAGCACCGGCTCACCCTCGCCCCGGCGACCGTCACCGCGGACGGCGCCGTCCGCCCGCTGACGGCCGCCGCCGGCTCGTCCTGGGCCGCGAAGGCGCAGATGCAGCGGGCCGACACCACGCTCGGCAGTGACCCCGCCCTCCAGCCGAACGCCGGCACCGTCACCAGCACCCAGGCCGGGGCCGCGCTGACCGTGGACTACTCGACCGGGGCCACCGACCCGACCCTGGCGGACTCCAAGGGCGCCCACCTCTCCGTACGTGTCGCAGAACCGGCCGCCCCGCCGCTCGCCGGGGTCGCCACCGACGCCTTCCTGCTGGCCACCGGCAGCAAGGTGGGCGGCGATGTCCGCGTCGAACTGAACGGCATCGAGACGACCGTGCGCATCACCTCCGCGATCCGCGCGCTGCCCGGCACCACCGCACCGCCGTCCTCCCTGAAGGACGGCGGAGCGCTGCTGCTGGACCTGCGCGCCGTGAACCGGACGCTCAACGCGACGGGCGGCCGCGGCATGGAGCCCAGCGAGTGGTGGCTGGCCGCCCGGCCGGGCGCCACCGGGAAGATCGCCGCCGCGCTGCGCGACCGGGCCGACATCGATTCCCTGCTGGTGCGTGACGAGACCGCGTCGGAGCTGCGGGCCGACCCGCTTGGCGCCGGGCCGCAGTCGGTGCTGCCGGCCGCCGTGATCGCCGCCGCGGTGCTGGCGGCGGTGGGCTTCGCGGTCAGTTCGGCCGGCGCGATCCGCGAGCGCAGCGGGGAGTTCGCGGTGCTGCGGGCGCTGGGGGCGCCCCGCCGCAAGCTGGCCCGGATGATGGCCGCGGAGCAGGGCCTGCTGGTGCTGCTGGCCCTGGTGGTCGGGGTGGCGCTGGGCGCGCTGCTGACCCGGCTGGTCGTACCACTGATCGTTCTGACGGCGCAGGCGTCCCAGCCCGTTCCGGGACTGCTGGTCACCCTGCCGGTGGGGCCGCTGGCCCAGCTGATCGCCATCGTGCTGGTCGTACCGCTGCTGGTGGTCGTCCTGACGGCGGTCCGGCGCGGCGACCCGGTCACCGCGCTGCGCAGGCAAGGGGAGGACTGACATGACGAACGGGACCGAAGGTCTCCCGGCGGCTCCACGGGCCGCCGCGCTCTCCTGGGTGCGGGTCCGGCTGCGCGCCGCTCCGGCCGCCGCCATCGCGATGGCCCTGCTCGTGCTGGTCACCGCCTTCCTCGCGGCCGCGCTGCCGCGGGCGGTGGACCGCTACGAGGTCAAGGCGCTGCGCGGTTCGCTCGCCGACGCCAAGCTGCGCGACCGCACGCTGTCCCTCAGCGACACCTCGTCGGGTCCGGACACCGAGGGCGCCTCCGGAGCGTCGCGGTTCGCGCCGGAGTGGATCGCCGGCGTGGAGTCGGAGTTCCAGAAGCTCGTACGACCGCCTCTGCGCCTGCTGCCGGGTCAGTCCGTGATCGGGGTCAGGACCGGCAGCGACTCCGCGGCGCTGGATCCCGGACTGCCCCGGCCGACCAAGGTGCTGAACCCGATGGCCGACCTCGTCGCCCAGCAGGGTCTGGAGCAGCACTCCCGGCTGGTGGCCGGCAGCATGCCGCGCGGTCCCGCTCCCGCCGACGCGTCGGGCGGGTCGAACCGCGTCGATGCGGCGGTCACCGAACAGACCGCCAAGGTGATGGGCCTGCGTCCCGGCTCCGAGATCCACCTCAGCACCCTGCGCACGGCGTTCACCGTCCATGTGACCGGCATCGTCTCACCCACCGAGCCGGGAGGCGCGTACTGGAACGAGGAACCCGACGTCCTCGCTCCCCAGTTGACGTCACCTCCCCCGCGGCCCGGCGAATACCCCACGTTCTACTGGCACTTCACCGTGCTGATCGCGCCGGAGGCGGCACCGGCCCTGCTCAGCCTGGGCAAGGGCGCGTCCTTCTACTGGCACCACCCCGCCGACGCCGGCCGGCTCACGGCCCAGGACGTGGCCCCGCTCCAGGCGCAGCTGGCCTCGCTCGACAGCGGCCCGGCCGCGACCGCGCTGCAGGAGGGCACCGGGAGTTACATCCACATCACGACCGGGCTCGGCCGGCTGCTCACCGCCTACGAACGCGACCGGGCGGCGGCGCTGCCGCTGGTCCTGGTCGCCGCGATCGGTGTCGGCGCCACCGCGTTCGCCGTCCTGCTCATGGCCGGCGGGCTCGCGGCCGAGCGGCGGCGCGGCGAACTCGCCCTGCTGCGCTCGCGCGGCGGCTCCCTGCGCGGCATGGTCGGACGGCTGCTCGGCGAGACCACGGCGGCCGCCGTGCCGGCCGCGCTCGCCGGAACCGTGCTCGCCCTGGTCCTGCTGCCGACCGACCGGTACCTGCTGTCCGTGCTGCTCGGCTCCGCAGTGGCCGTGACCGCCTCGCTCGCCCTGCCATTGCGGGCCGTCGCCGTCCACCGCAGGCCGCGCCCGGCCGCACGCGAGGACGTGGCCGCCGCCCGGCCCTCCCGGCGCCGTACGGTGGCCGAGCTGACGGTCACCGTCCTGGTCATCGGCGCGGTCGTCGCCCTGCGCCGGCGGGGCACCGTCAGCGGCGCCGACCCGTTTCTCGCGGCCGCACCCGTCCTCGTCGCCATCGCCGCCGCCCTGATCCTGCTGCGCCTGTACCCGCTGCCGCTGCGGCTGCTGGCCCGGCCCGCGGCCCGGCTGACCGGCGCCGTCACCCACCTCGGCCTGGCCCGCGCCGGCCGCTCCCCGGCCAGCGCCCAACTGCCGCTGCTCGCCCTGCTGATGTCGCTGACGGTGGCCTCGTTCGGTGGATCGGTGCTCGCCGGGGTCGCGGACGGCCGTGACGAGGCGGCCCGCGCGGCCATCGGCGCGGACGCCAGGATCGACGCCAACTTCGTCCTGCCCGAGAAACTCGCGGCGAACATCCGGCAGGTGCCCGGCGTCGCCGGGACCACCGGCGTCCGGGTCGAGCCCAGCGCCCCCACCTCCGGATTCGGGATGCCCTACAGCGTGCTCAGCGTCGACCCGGTCGCCTACGCCGCGCTGACCCGCTCCATCGGGCTCCCCGACTTCCCCGCCGACGCACTCCTGCACGACGACGGCACCGGCCCGATGCCGGCCGTCGTCTCCCGCAAGGTCGCCGCGAAGCTCGCGGGCAGCACCCTCTCGGTGCAGCCCGCCATCGGAACGACCGAGATCAAGGCCGCAGCGGTGCTGGACCTCACTCCGGCGGCACCCAACACCGATTTCGTGATCGTCTCGTCCGCGCAACTCGCCAAGCGCCACCCGGACATGAACTACAGCCAATACACCGGCCCCACGGTGCTGATGATCACCGCGAACGGTCCCATCGACGGCAAGGCGCTGCGCGCCGCCACCGCCGCGTCCGGCTCCAACATGTTCGTCGCCCTGCTGAGCGAGGAGCGCGGCGTACTCGCCGACTCGGCCCTGCAGTCCGGGGCGCGGGGCATCTATCTCGCCGCGGTCGCGGGCGGCGCCGGTTACAGTGCGCTCGCGCTGCTGCTGTCCCTGCTCCAGGCCGCCCCCCAACGCGCCGCGCTGCTCGCCCGGCTGCGGACGATGGGCATGGGGCGGCGCGACGGGCGACGGCTGGTGTTCCTGGAAATGCTGCCGCAGGCACTGCTGGCGGCGATCGGCGGCGTGCTCGTCGGCCTCGCGGTGATCCCGCTGCTCGGGCCCGGCGTGGACATCACCGCACTCGCGTTCGGCAGCGACCCCGGCACGAACGTACCCGCCGGCCTCGGGCTGCGCGCCGACCCGCTCTCGCTGGCGCTGCCTTCGGCCGGACTGCTGGCGCTGGCCTGTGTGGTGCTGCTGGCGCAGGTCTGGGTGACCGGACTGCGCCGTGAGAGTACGGACCTGAGAGTAGGAGACCGCTCATGACCCATACCACCGAGGGCGGCGCCGGCGGCGCCACGACCACCCTGGCCGATCTGGAACAGCGGGCGGCGGCCCGCCGCGAGCAGCCCGCCTACGGGCAGGACGCGCTCATCAGCTGCGACCGGCTGGTACGGATCTTCACGGCCGACGGCGTCGAGGTCCAGGCGCTGCAGGGCCTGGACCTGCTCGTCGCCAAGGGTGAGCTGATGGCCCTGGTCGGCGCCTCGGGCAGCGGCAAGTCCACCCTGCTGAACATCCTCGCCGGCCTTGACGTCCCGACCGCGGGCGCTGCCTCCGTCGGCGGCTACGACCTGCTCGACATGGACGCCAAGTCCCGGCTGCGCTACCGCCGGGAGGTCGTCGGCTTCGTCTGGCAGCAGACCGCCCGCAACCTGCTGCCCTATCTGACGGCAGCTCAGAATGTCGTGCTGCCGATGCAGTTGTCGGGGCGTGACGGGTTCCGCGCCAAGCGGCTGCACGCCGCCCGCGCCACGGAGCTCCTCACCATGCTCGGCGTCGGCTACTGCCACGACCGGCACCCCGGGCAGATGTCCGGCGGCGAGCAGCAGCGCACGGCCATCGCCGTGGCACTCGCCAACTCCCCGTCCCTGGTGCTGGCCGACGAGCCGACCGGCGAACTGGACTCCGCCACCGGCGAGCAGGTCTTCGCCGCGTTCAGGACCGCCAACGAGGAGCTCGGCACCACCGTTGTCGTCGTCACCCACGACCACGCCGTGGCCGACGCCGTACGCCGCACGGTCGCGATCCGGGACGGCAGGACGGCGTCCGAGGTGCTGCGCCACACCGAGATCGACGAACACGGCCAGGAGTCGGTCGTCGCCCGCGAGTACGCCACCGTCGACCGCGCCGGACGGCTGCAGCTGCCCCGCGACTACACCGCGGCGCTCTCCATCGAGAACCGGGTCCTGCTGGAACTGGAATCCGACCACATCGGCGTCTGGCCGGACCGGCCGACGCCGCCGGAGGAGGACTGATCCGGCGGCGTTGTGGCGTCGTTGGGTGCGGCGTTGTGGTGCGGCGTTGTGGTGCGTCGTTGTCTGCTTTGGCACGCGTCCGAGGCGGGCCTGGCCTTGACCGTCAGGCGGGCGTGACCGTCAGGCCGGAGCCGAGGGCGGTGCGCCGTACGGCGATCGATCCGTAGGGCGTACGCAGCCGCAGCCAGGCCCCTGCCGTCAGCAGCGTGAACGGCTCGTCGCGGCCACCCCGCAGGAAACCCAGCGCCTGCGCCGCGTGCACGGCGCGCATCGGCAGCGCCGTGTCCCCGACCGGCCGGGACCAGACCTCCTCGGCGAGCGCGTCGAGCTCGGCCCGCGTCCGCCGTTCCGGCACCAGCACTTCGGTACGCGAGCGGAACTCCCCCACCAGCCGCTCCGCGGCGGCCCGTACGTCCTCGGGCGCGAACTCCGCGACCCGCTGCCAGCCACCGCGCGGCGGCAGCAGCCCGGCCCATGCGGGGCCGGTGACGGACGGCGGGACCACGACGGCGTCGCCGCTCCCGTCGGGGGCTTCCCCGGCGCCTGCCTCGATCCGTTCCTCGATGCCTTCCAGCAGCTGCCCCGCCGAGACCGTGGCATCGAGGTCGAGAACGTCGCGGAGCGAGGCCGTGCGAATGGCGAGCACGCCGCCGAAGGGCGGCTGGCCGAAGACCGCCAGCACCCCCTCCGCGGAGCGCAGCCGCACCACGGCGGCCTTGTCCCAGCGGACCAGCCGGCCCAGGAAGGCGGCGAGGCCCGCCGCCTCCCCGGCACCGGCGAGAAGCAGCCGCGTCATGCGGCGACGGCCTCTTCCGCCACGGCCTCCGCCGTCGACGGCGGTTCGTCGCGGTACGCCTCGAGGAACGACCGTTCCTCCGGGCTGATCCGCCGCGGCCGCGCTTCCGCGAGGTCGTACGGGACCACGATCGTGGAGGCCCGTACGTACACGGCCTCCTCGTCCTTGATCTCGTACGCGACGGTCATCGAGGCCGCACCGATCTTCGTCACCCACGACTCGATGGTCACCGGCGCGTGCCGGTGCACCAGCGGTCGCAGATAGTCGATCTCGTGCCGGGCCACGACGGACCCGCCCGTGAACGACGTGCTGCCCTCACCGGGCGCCAGCCGGAACATGAAGTCGATCCGCGCCTCTTCCAGGTACCGCAGGAAGACCACGTTGTTGACGTGCCCGAAGGCATCCATGTCCGACCAGCGCAGCGGGCAGCTGTAGATATGCCGGGCCATCAGCCGCGGGTCAGCTTCTTGTAGGTGGCGCGGTGCGGGCGGGCCGCGTCGGCGCCGAGCCGCTCGACCTTGTTCTTCTCGTACGACTCGAAGTTGCCCTCGAACCAGTACCACTTGGACTCACCCTCGTACGCGAGGATATGGGTCGCGACCCGGTCCAGGAACCAGCGGTCGTGGGAGATGACCACGGCCGCGCCCGGGAACTCGAGCAGGGCGTTCTCCAGCGAGGACAGGGTCTCGACGTCGAGGTCGTTGGTGGGCTCGTCGAGGAGCAGCAGGTTGCCGCCCTCCTTGAGCGTCAGCGCCAGGTTGAGGCGGTTGCGCTCACCACCGGAGAGGACGCCGGCGGGCTTCTGCTGGTCCGGCCCCTTGAAGCCGAAGGCGGAGACGTAGGCCCGCGACGGCATCTCGACCTGGCCGACGTTGATGTAGTCCAGCTCGTCCGACACGACCGCCCAGAGGGTCTTCTTGGGGTCGATGTTGGCGCGGCTCTGGTCGACGTAGCTGATCTTGACCGTGTCGCCGATCTTGACCGAGCCCGAGTCCGCGGGCTCGAGGCCCTGGATCATCTTGAACAGCGTGGTCTTGCCCGCACCGTTGGGGCCGATGATGCCGACGATGCCGTTGCGCGGCAGGGTGAAGGAGAGGTCGTCGACCAGGACCTTGTCGCCGAACGCCTTCGAGAGGTTGTTGACCTCGACGACGATGGAGCCCAGACGCGGGCCCGGCGGGATCTGGATCTCCTCGAAGTCCAGCTTCCGCACCTTGTCGGCCTCGGCCGCCATCTCCTCGTAACGGGCCAGGCGCGCCTTGGACTTGACCTGACGGCCCTTGGCGTTGGAGCGGACCCACTCCAGCTCTTCCTTGAGGCGCTTGGCGCGCTTCTCGTCCTTGCGGCCCTCGACCTTGAGGCGGGTGGCCTTCTTCTCCAGGTACGTGGAGTAGTTGCCCTCGTAGGGGATCGCGCGGCCGCGGTCGAGTTCGAGGATCCACTCGGCGACGTTGTTCAGGAAGTACCGGTCGTGAGTGACGGCGACGACGGCGCCCGCGTACTTCGAGAGGTGCTGCTCCAGCCAGTTCACCGACTCGGCGTCGAGGTGGTTGGTGGGCTCGTCGAGGAGGAGCAGGTCCGGGGCCTCGATCAGCAGCTTGCAGAGCGCGACACGGCGCTTCTCGCCACCGGAGAGGGTGGTGACCGGCCAATCGCCGGGCGGGCAGCCCAGCGCGTCCATGGCCTGCTCCAGCTGCGCGTCGAGGTCCCACGCGTTGGCGTGGTCCAGGTCCTCCTGGAGCTTGCCCATCTCGTCCAGCAGCGCGTCCGAGTAGTCGGTCGCCATGAGCTCGGCGACCTCGTTGAAGCGCTTGAGCTTCCCCATGATCTCGGCGGCGCCGTCCTGGACGTTCTCCAGGACCGTCTTGGACTCGTCGAGCTTCGGCTCCTGCATGAGGATGCCGACGGTGAAGCCGGGCGACAGGAACGCGTCACCGTTGGAGGGCTGCTCGAGACCCGCCATGATCTTCAGCACCGTGGACTTACCGGCACCGTTGGGACCCACCACACCGATCTTCGCGCCGGGCAGGAAGCTCAGCGTCACGTCGTCAAGGATCACCTTGTCGCCGTGTGCCTTGCGCGTCTTGCGCATCGTGTAGATGTACTCAGCCAAGAGAAACCGTCCGGCAATCGATGTGTGGGCAGATACACCCCATCTTGCCGCACGTCCACCCCGACGGGCGAACGGGTAGGTCAGAAACCCCGGCCTGCGCACTCTCAGCCGATCCCTGCGGAGGGCGCCACGGCCCAGGGACGGCCCGGGACCGGCCCGGGCAAGGCCTGGGACGGCCGCCGCCCGGTCGCCGCTTGGTTGCGGTGGCCGGGCGGGGACGGAGCGGGGACGGGACTCCAAGAGTCCCGCCCCCGTTGTTTCCGTTACTTCTGCCTGCGGCTACTGCCCGCTGCTACTGGCCAGCGGGAGTTGCGGCCGACTTCTTCCGGCGGAGGAAGAAGACAGCGCCGCCACCGACCGCGACGAGCGCGACGGCGATGCCCGCGATCATCGGGGTGGCGCTGCTGCCACCCGTCTGAGCGAGGTCACCGCCGGTGGTGCCGGTGGTGGAGCCGGCCGAGGCCGGGCTGGGCTGGGTGGTGGGGGTGCTCGGCGCCGGGGTGGGCGTACCGGTCGTCTTGCAGTCCAGAACACCCTTGAACGTCTTGGTGAAGCCGTTCGGGCCGGAGATCGTGATCTCGTACTTCTGGTCTTCCTTCACCGGGACGGTGATGGTCTTCGACTTGCCGGCCTCGATGGAGAACTTCTTGCCGGCGAGCTCGAAGGTGAACGCCTCGTCGCCCTTGTTGCTGGCGGTGACGTCGACGCCGTTCTTGGCGCAGTTGACCGTGGCGGAGACCGCCGGGATCGGGCCCTTCTTGGCCCAGGTGCCCGTGGCCGTGGCCGTGGCGGTGGTCGCGCTGGAGCCAGCCAGGATCTGGACCTGGCTCTTGCTGTCGACGCCAGTGAACGCGCGGCCGACCGGAACCTGGGTGACGGCCGTGGCCGTCACCGACGTGGTGCCGTCGGCGGCACCCGCCGGGATGGCGAAGAAGAGCTGGTCACCGTTGCTCGCGGAGGTGACGGCCTTGCCCGACTTGTTGACGATCTTCACGCCGGCCGGGATGTCCGAGGCGGGCACGATCTGCACGGGCGTGGTGGAGGTGGTGTGCACCGTGACCGGGCCGAGCTTGTCGCCGGACTTGCCGGAGACGGCCGGCGGGTCGAGCGTCAGGGTCGCCTTGGGCTCGGGGGTGTCCGTCGCCGTCTTGCCCAGGTACTCGGCGAGCTTCTCGGCGGCCGGGTCGTTCGCGTCGACGTTCGCCTTGTCCGAGAAGCGCCAGATAGCGACCTGGGTACCGGCCGCGGCGGTCTTCTCGGTCAGCGGACCGGAGCCGGCGGCCTTGGCCAGCGCGCTGAGGTCGGCCACCTGCGGGTAGGAGTGCTGCAGGATCCAGTTGATCTTGCCCGCGTCAGGGTTGTTGTGCAGCGAAGAGGAGTCCCACGGGACCTCCTGGTACTTCGCGTGCTTCTGCGTCGGGTTGTGGATGTCGATGCAGTACGTCTGGATGGTGCCGCCGCCGACGTCCATGGTGAACAGACCGGCGTTGACGGGCTTGTTCTTGCCACCCTCGTGGATGACGACGCCGTCCGACTTGTCGGCCTGCAGACCGCCCAGTACCGCGGTGGCACCGCCGTCCGCGAAAGCGGCTCCCGCGCCGGATATCGCGCCGGCTGCGAGCAGACCCGTGGCCAGGCCCGCGGCGGCGAGGCGGGCAACGCCGCGCCTCTGAATCTTGAACATGGAACTCCCCTTCGGGCGAAGCCGGGTCGTGAGGGTGGCCTCGCCTGCGGCTCCGAGAGCATCCGGGCCCCCGCAGTACCGAAGGAATCCTAGGAACCACAGGTATCGCGGCCACCAACAATCCCCTCCCATAACCGTTTCGAATCGCAATCGTTATGCGATTAAGGGATGGTCATGAGAATGTCGATAAGTCACCGATGTCACTCGCCCGTATAAAGCTGCACAAACGGGCCTCTCAGGACATCTCGACCGGCCCGGGCGAAATGAGTTCCGGCCGGACCACCGACACCCGCCGGAACGCCGCCGTCCCCCGGGACAAATCGTGTCCGATCGCCACCGCGTCGATGTCCGCGGCGACATACCACCGTCCGTCGTACTCCTCCTCGCGGACCCTCAACCGGCCCCGCACGACCAACGGTTCGCCGACCTGGACGGACGTCCGCACATTGGCCGCCAACGTCCGCCACGCGCGCACCATGAAGAAGCTCGTACTGCCCTCGCTCCAGGCCCGCCGCTCCGCGACCCAGCGGCGCGCCGTCGTCTCCAGCCGGAACCGGATGACCGGCACTCCTGTCTCGGTCTCCCGGAATTCGGGCTGCGTCACGACATTCCCCACCACCGTCACCGACGTCTCATTCATGCGCCCGCTCTCCCCCCGCCGCCGAATTCCCGCTCCCGAATGCCCTGAGAACATCGTGCACGAGCCGGACGGAGCGTGGAAAAAACGGACCGAATCTGTGGATTACCGGCCGGTTGTGGATATCTCCGTCACTCCTGAGGGTGAAATCCCGGCCCGGGTGCCGGGCTCGGGTACCGGCCCGCAGGGCCGAGCAGGGGCGCAGGGCGGGAGGCGGGGTGCTGGCTCGCGAGGCCGAGCAGAGGCGCCGGGCAGGGCGCAGGGTGGGGGTGCCGGCTCGCGAGGCCGAGCAGGGGCGCCGGACAGCTCAGCCCCCGGCCACCACCGCGTACTGCTCCCGCACCTCGCGATAGCGCAGCAGTTCCGCCGCGACCGGCTCCAGCACCCGCGCCCGGCCGCAGTCCGCCGCGGCGGCCCGCAGCCGGCGCTCGGCCGCCTGCCCGTACCGGTGGGCCGGACCGCGCGCGGCGATACGGCAGGCCCAGGCGAGCGCCCGGCCGCCGAGGGCGCCGACCGCGAGCAGGACCACCGGCAGCCACCACGAAGCGTCCAGCGAACCCACCGCGATCGCGACCAGGCACACCACCCCGGCCACCGCGAGGCTCATCAGCAGCCACTGGGCGGCGCCCACCGCCGACCACCAGGTGGGCCGTTCCGGCTGCCCCGGCTCCGCGCGGGCCGCCGCCGTGTCGAGCGCCGCCGGCAGTCCCTCGCCGCCGCGCCGCGCCGCGTCCCGCACCGCCTGCGCCCACGGGACGGGCAGCCCCTGGGCCGCGTCGTCCGCGAGCGCCCGCACCGCCTCGTCCACCGCGGGGCGGGACGCGGCGAGCCCGGCCGGCCCACGGGCCACCCGGTCCGCCCCGCCCTGGCGTTCGCCGGTCAGCCGCCCCCACGGAGTGCCGCAGGCAGCCTCCGCGGCACGCGCCCAGTCCCGTTCCGCCGCCTCGCCGGCGCCCGCGACACCCACCGCGTCGGCCAACCGGTCGACGAAGTCCTCACGCGCGGGATCCGTCAGGCCCACCGCGCCCTCGCCCACGTACAGCGACTGCAAGCGGCCGGCGGTACGGTCCACATCGGCCGCGAGCCGCCGGTTCGCCGACCCCCGTTCGGCCACGATCTGCCCGAGACAGGCCCGCAGATCGGGCACCCCGACCCCGTTGAGCGCCGAGACCGCGAGCACCACCGCGCCGGCGTCGCCGTGCTCGCCGACGGCGAGGCCGTCCTCGTCGAGCAGCCGCCGCAGATCGTCGAGCACCTGGTCGGCGGCGTCGCCGGGCAGCCGGTCCACCTGGTTCAACACCAGCAGCGTGACGTCCGCGTGGCCGGCCAGCGGCCGCAGATAGCGTTCGTGCAGCGCGGCGTCCGCGTACTTCTCCGGGTCCAGCACCCACACCACCACGTCCACCAGCTGCAGCAGCCGGTCCACCTGGTCGCGGTGGCCGGGCGCGGCCGAGTCGTGGTCCGGCATGTCCAGCAGCACGAGCCCGGCCAGCCGCTCGTCCGTCCCCGGAACGCGGTCGGCGCCGTCCAGCACGCTCCTTCTGGCGTAACGATCCTGCGGGGCGATGCCGAGCCGGTCCAGCAGTCCGGCCGCGCCCTCGGGGTCCCAGGAGCAGGAGACCGGCGCGGCGGTCGTCGGCCGGCGGACGCCCGTCGCCGACAGTTCCAGTCCCGCGAGCGCGTTGAACAGCGTCGACTTGCCGCTCCCGGTGGCACCGGCCAGCGCTACGACCGTGTGATCGAGCGACAGCCGCCGACGCTCTCCGAGCCGTTCCAACAGCGCTCCGGCCTCGGCGAGTTCGTCCGGGCTGACGCGCGTCCGGGACAGCCCCAGCAACTCCCCGAGCGCGTCGACCCGGGCCGCGAGCGGGTCAGGGGAACGCGAGGCCCCGTACGAGCCCCCGGAAGAACGCGCTCCGCTACCCCGAGCCGCGCGCGTTCCTCCGCCGAAACCAGATCCTCTGGCGGAGTCCGATCCTCCGCCGGCACCCGCGCCTGTGGCGGCGCGTGATCCTCCGCCCACACCCCGTCCTCCGCCGGCACCCGTTCCTCTGGTGGCACCCGTTCCTCTGGTGGCACCCGTTCCTCTGGTGGCGCCCGTGCCGGTTCCTGCCGTGGAAGCCACCGCGATCACCTTTCCTTCTGCAGTAGGGACAGTGCGGCGATCAACGAGGACTGCTGCTGCGCGGTCACATCGAGGCCATCCACGGGCGCCAGTCGACGCTCGCACTCACCGCGCAGCAGCCCAGCGACGCCGTCCTCCAGCTGCTCCCGCGCCCGGTCGCGCATCCGCAGCGCGGCCTGCGCGCCGACGGTCTCCGCGAGCCGTTCGCCGGCGGCGCTCCCGCGCCGGCCGCCGAGCAGGACGGTGGCCAGCAGCGCCGCCGCGTCCTCCGGGTCGGCGGGGGCGCGATCCGCGGCGCGGGCGGCCCGCACCTCGGCGTACGCGAGGTCGGTGAGACCCTCGCGCCACCGCGCCACCCCGGCGTCGATCCGGTCCGCGGCGGCCGCCCGGTCCGGGCGCCCGTCCGGCTCCGCGAGCAGCGCGGCCCCCGCGCGGTCCCGCTGCCATCCGGCGGCAATACGTTCGTCGGCCGCGTCGACCTCGGAGCGCAGCAGCGTCGCGAGCCCTTCGGCGAGCGCGGACTGCAGCGCCTCCCGCCCGCAGTGCGGGTACTCCAGCCAGCGCGCCAGGGCTTCGCCGGCCAACGGCACCCCGGCCGTCACCGCGCCGTCGATCCGTTCGGCGGCCTCCGCGTACGCGTCCTCCGCGCCACGGGCCAGCCGTACCGCCGCCGCGTGCTGGACGGCCGAGGCCGAGGCCAGCGCCGGCATCCTGGCGCGCATCGAGTCCAGGACGCCGACCACGGTGCGCTGCGCCGCCTGCTGGCGGGCGGCCGGGTCCTCGGCGTTGTGCGCCAGCCACTGGCGGAGGGCGGCGACCGCGGTCTGCGGCAGCAGCCCGCCGCCGCCCGCGGATTCGGGCAGCTCCGGAACGGTGAAGCGCGGTACGTCCCCGAGCCCGGCCTTCGTCAGCAGCGCCGCGTAGTGCCGGGCGACGTCCTCGGCGATCTGGTGCGGCACCCGGTCCAGCACGGTGGCCAGCGTGACGTTGTACTCCTTGGCGGTGCGCAGCAGATGCCAGGGCAGCGCGTCGGCGTACCGCGACGCGGTGGTGACCAGGATCCAGATGTCCGCCGCGCAGATCAGCTCCGCGGCCAGCTCACGGTTGCGCGCGACCAGCGAGTCGATGTCCGGGGCGTCGAGCAGCGCGAGCCCCCTGGGCAGCGCGTCATCGATCTCCAGCCGCAGCAGTTCGCCCTCCGCGGCCCCGTCCTCGTCCTGCGTCCCGGGCCGCGCGGACCAGGCCCGTGCCAGACCCGGCAGGATCCGCGGATCGGAGAACCAGGCCCGGTCCGCGGGGTGGCACACCAGCACCGGCGTCCGCGTCGTGGGACGCAGCACCCCCGCCTCGCTGACCCGCCGCCCCACCAGCGAGTTGACCAGCGTGGACTTCCCGGCCCCCGTCGATCCACCGACCACCGCCAGCAGCGGCGCTTCGGGGGTCCGCAGCCGGGGCACCAGATAGTCGTCGAGCTGCGCGATCAGCTCCTGGCGGGTACGGCGGGCCCGCGCGGCTCCAGGAAGTGGGAACGGAAAGCGCGCGACGTCGACGCGGTCGCGCAGCGCGGACAGCGCGTCTAGCAGATCGGGCCGTACGTCCAAGATCGCCACAGTGGCAGAATGCCCCATTTTGGCGCATTTTTGAAGCGTATACCGCCCAGTTCACGCCTTTTTGGCCCGCACGCACCCGATACGGCGGTAAGCGAGCCGGACGAGACCCGGGCATAACGAGTGCACAACGGCCACCGACTGAGGCGGAAAAAGCGGTGCAGCATTCGTACCCGCCTGCGATTATCGGACCGCTTCACTGAACCTCCACAACGTGTCACGGAGGTGAAGCAACCGGTAGAAGGTCCACCGCGCCCTATCCTTGACCCCGGCCAGGTCACGGAACCACCCAGGGGCGGAGACAGCCGCGGCCACTGTCCGGCCCCCATAGCTCAGTGGATAGAGCAGGTGCCTTCTAAGCACTTGGCCGCAGGTTCGAGTCCTGCTGGGGGCACCACCGCTTCACCCGTTCCGGGGAAACCTTTCCGCAGGTCGTGCCGGTACGGCGCCCTGCTCATGCACTCGGGGGCAGCGACTCACGTGAGTCGCTGCCCCCGAGTGCGTACGGCGTCGCCGGCTCGTTCCCGGCGGGTGTACCTCATCCGTGTCGACATTTCTGGCAGGAACACGGCCGGTGTCCGTTCGGCACCCGTTCGGCCCAGTGATTGGCGAGCGGCGGGCCGAAGAGACTTTCGGGGTGGGTGACCGGTTCGCCAGCCTGGTGGGCGAGCAGGGGGCGGCTCCGGATGCAGGGCGGGGCGGGCTCGCCTAGCGTCGATGCGGGGGCTTACCTGCGATGGACGGAGTTTCCGTGGCGACTGCACGCGACATCATGCACAAGGGTGTGGAGAGCATCTCCGAACACGAGACGCTGGACGTGGCGGCCAAGCGGATGCGGGATGCGGGCATCGGCGCGCTGGCCATCACCGATTCGGACGGCGGACTGCGGGGCGTGCTCACCGACCGGGACATCGTTCTGCGGTGTGTGGCCATCGGGCACGACCCGTCGGCCATACGGGCCGCAGAGCTGATGAACGGGAAGCCCCTGACGGCCAAGGCCGACGACGACACGGACAGCGTCGTCGCCGCGATGGCCGCCAAGCGCGTCCGCCGGATCCCCGTGCTGGACGGCGACTCGCTCGTCGGCATGATCAGCGAGGCCGATGTCGCCCGCAAGCTGGGTGCGGCCAAGGCCGGAGCGCTGGCGGCGGCGATCCGCGCCGACTAGGAGCCTTCCGGGGGCCGCAGGGCTCTAGCGGGCCGTGACCGTCAGCGTCACGTGCCTGCCCGGCGGGGTCGCCGGAAGCAGGATCCGCGCCTCTCCCGCGACCTGGTGGACGAGGGCACCGCGGGCGCCGGTGACGGACACCCTGGCGCCGTGCGGGAACGCCGTGGCGGGCAGCCGCAGTTCCGTCCAGGCGCGCCGCGAGACCGCGGTGGTGGTCAGGGCGAGGGTGTACGTGTGGGTCGCGGGGTCGTAGAACTCCGCACCGGGTGTCCCGGCGATCGCCGGCGCGTAGGCGGCGAACACCGGCTCCTTGCCGGGCGCGGGTCGGCCGTCGGCGTCGTAGGCGCAGTAGCCACCGCCTTCGGCGGCGTGGCAGTCGTACCACAGGGCCCAGCCGGTGGCGAAGCCGCGCATGGACGCTGTCTGGCGGCGTATCAGCTCGGCGTTGCCGCTGCCGGTGGCCTTCGCGGGCCCCCATTCGCCCACCAGGACCGGCATCCTGTGAGCGGCCGGATAGGCGCGGATGACGGCTTCGTAAGCTTCGATGAACCCGTCGGCGGGATCCCAGTCGGCGCCGTTCTCCACGGCGGTGTCGTAGTAGTGCGGGGCGTAGCCGATGCGGTCGGAGCCGTGCCGGGGGTCGTTGAAGCCGGGCAGTTGAGTGGGGACGCCCTGGCCGATGAGGACGGTGGGCTCGACGAACAGCCAGGCGTCCTGATCGGCCGTGCGGACGGCGGCGATCAGCCGCCGGTAGAGGCCGGCGAGCCGGCCCCGTTCCATCGCGGCGGAGTTCTCGATCTGGGTGGCCGGGTCGGTGGGGTCACCGGTGAACGGGCCGAACGGCTCGTTGAACAGGTCGTAGCCCAGGAGGGACCGGTGGCCGCGCAGCGTCGCGGCGACCTTGGTGTACGCGGCGGCCTGGGCGGCCCGCAGATCCGCGTCGTCGTAGAGGTGCCGGAAGGCCGCACCGACCGCGGGCTGGAAGTAGTTGGCGAACCAGTCGTCGCCGGGCAGCGGTTCGTAAGGGATGCCGTCGGTGCGGGTGGCCCAGGCGGGGATGCCGTTGAAGCCGAAGGCCGGCCCGAAGACGTCCTGGTGCCAGTCGACGAGGACCAGGACGCCGTACCGGTCCGCCCAGTCCATGACCCGGCCGAGGTAGCGCAGATAGGCGGTGTCGTAGTGGCCGCGCCGCGGTTCGACCTTCTGCCACTGGATGTTGAGCCGGACAAGGTTGAAGCCGCTCGTGGCGAGCTCGGCGATCCCCGCCTCGGTGACCGTGTCGGTCTTGCCGAGGTTGAGGCCGTGCAACTGGAGGGCGCGGCCCTGGCGGTCGGCGAGATAGGTCCGGCCGTCGGGGGTGGTGACGGTGCCGGCCGCCACCGGTGCCGCCGCCCGGTGGGGGGCGGCGGCAACCGGGGCTGCCTGGTGGCTCCGGGCGGCCTGGGCCGGAGCGTTCTGGCCGGCCTGAGCGGCGGCGGGGAGGCTTCCGGCGCCCAGGAGGGCAGCGCTGACGGCGAGTGCGGTAGCGGTACGGCGCAGGCGCATGGCCCACCTCTCAGGCTCGGGCTCCGTACGGATGGCTGCCGATACTGTCCGGTAGCAATCACAGGGGCAAGTGTTCGAACCGGACTTCTTCCTGGACTTCTTCGCGGTCAGCCGATCGCCTCGGCGGGCCGGACCCGCAGCGCGAGCCGGGCCGGGAGTGCGGTGGCGAGCAGGGCGAGACCCGCCGCCAGGGCCACGATCAGCAGGTATCCGGCGGGGTCGAGCCGCGGGGCCGCCGCTCCCGTCATCCCGAGGCTGAACGCGGTCAGGGTGGCCAGGGCTATCGCGGTGCCGAGCACCGCCCCGACGAGCACGACCGCCAGCGCCTCCAGCCGCAGCATCCGCAGCACCTGCCGGCGGGTGGTGCCCACGAGCCGCAGCAGCGCGAACTCTCTGGACCGGTCGGCGGTGGACATCGCGAGGGTGTTGACGACCGCGATCGCGGTGAAGGCGAGCACCAGGCCCATCGCGAGGTAGTTGACCTCGGCGTTGGACTGCTGGACCTCGGCCTGGACCGCTCCCGCCTGATCGTGGTCGAGAACGGCGACACCCGGGAAGTCCTTGACCGCCGCGCCGAGCGCCGCACGGTCCGCGCGGCCGTCGGTGGCGACGAGGACGGCCGATGCCAGCGGATTGTCGACATGTCGTGCGACCAGGTCGTGGGACATCGTCAGGTCGCCGAATCCGAGACCGCGAGCGTAGACGGCGGCCACCTTGAGAGCGGCGGGAGTTCCGTCGCCGAGGGTGAGCCGTACGGTGCTGCCCGGCCGGACTCCCAGCCCGTCGGCGGCGACCTCGCTGAGCGCGATGTCACCGTCGCCGAACCCCCGGAGCGTGCCCCGGGTGACGTCGGGATCCCAGGTCGTCGTCAGTCCTGCGGGGGTCACGCCCTGCGCCGTGTACTTCGAGAGGCCGACCCGGACGCTGGTCCGTACGACCTCGGTGACCGCGGTGACGCCGGGTACCTGGCGCACCGCCGCGGCGGCTTCGCCGGGCACACCGGGCGCGGCGGCGCCGAGTACCCACTGGGCGCGGTTGCCCGCCGAGGCCTGCTGTTGAGCGGCGTGACCCATCGTCGTCTGCACGAAGATCACGGTGCAGGTCATCCCGACGAGCAGCGCGAGCGGAGTGACCGCCGCCGAGAGGCGCTTGGAGTTGGTACGGACGTTGGCGGCGGCGAGGTGGCCGCCGATGCGGGAGGCGCGGAGCGGAACGGCCAGTACCGCGGCGGCGATCCGGGCCAGCAGCGGCCCGAGCAGGGACACCGCGACGGCGAGGACCACCACGGTCAGGAAGGTGACCGGCGTGGACGCGGGTTCGGTCCGCAGACCGCTGAGCACGACGAGCAGGACGATGCCACCCGCGAGGAACAGGCCGCCGGCGAGCAGCCGCCCCCAGGGGGACGTACGGGTCTCCATGGCGGCTTCCGAGAGCGCCTCGGCAGGCCGGATCCTGGACGCCCTGCGGGCGGATATCCGGGCCGCGGACCAGCCGCCGAGCAGCGCGGCACCCACGGCCGCGAACATCGGGAAGGGGCTCCACGCGATCCGCAGCGTGTCCGGCACGGCGCCGAAACCGACGAACTCGGCGTGCAGCCAGTACGCGACCGGCAGGCCCGCGACGGAACCGAGAGCGCCCGCCGCCAGGCCTACCAGCAGCGCCTCCCTGCCGATCAGCCGGCGGATCTGCCTCGGGGTGGCGGCGATGGCGCGCAGCAGGGCTATCTCCCGGTAGCGCTGCTGGATGGTCAGAGCGAAGGTGCCGACGACCACGAGGACCGCGACGAGGAGTGAGGTGCCGCCGATCGCGCCACCCATGCTGACGAGTTTGATCCGGGCCTTGGCCGCGTCGGGGAACTCCACCGGTCCGCGGTCGGCTCCGGTGTGCACCTGGACCTTCGTGCCCTGCAGCGCGGTGGCGAGGTTCGTGGCGAGGGCGCCGGTGTCCGCGCCGGGCTCCGGCAGGACTCCTATCGCGGTGATCTGCCCGGGGTGGCCGGCCAGCCGTCCGGCCTCGGCGGTGGTGAAGAACAGCGAGGTCTGCTGCCGCAGATCACCGTCCTGGGCGGCGGCGATGCCGGTGACGCGATAGCTGCGCGGGGCCCGGGTGGACTGGACGGTGACGCTGCTGCCGGGCTTCAGGCCCATCCGCCCGGCGAGTTCGCGATCGATGACGAGATCGCCGTCCGTCTGCGGGGCGCGGCCCTCGGTGAGGGTGAAGGGCGTGAGTACGGCGGAGGCCCAGTCGTGGCCGAAGGACGGCTTTCCGCTCAGCGGGCCGCTCCGGTCCGCACCCCGGCCCACCGCATAGGCGGGGAAGGTGACTTCGGGGACGGCGGCCCGTACTCCTGGCACCTGGCGGACGGTCCGCACGGTGGTGTCCGGCAGCCAGACCCGCTCCGCGAGCGGTTTGGCCTTGTTCTTGACCTTGGTCTTGCCCTTCTTCTCCTTGACGGTGGTCTGGTGCACGTTCTGGTCGGCTCCGACGACGATCGGTGCGGCCGCGTACCGCTCGGTCGCGATCTCGCCCCGGAGACCGGTCTCCAGCAGCACCCCGCACGCGGTGACGAGCGCCGCGGCACAGAACAGGGCGAGAAAGGCTCCCGCGAAGCCGCCCTTGCGGGCCCGCAGGGTCTGCAGTGCGTAGCGCAGCATCAGGACCACGCCCCCAGGTGCGTCATGCGCTCGGCCACCCGGTCGGCGGTGGGCTCGTCGTCACGGCCCGCGATGCGGCCGTCGGCGAGGTAGAGCACGGTGTCGGCGTACGAAGCGGCGACGGGATCGTGGGTGACCATGACGACGGTCTGGCCGGTGTCGTCCACGCAGCCGCGCAGGAGGCCGAGGATCTCCTTGGCGGTGACCGTGTCCAGGGCGCCGGTCGGTTCATCGCCGAAGACCACGTCAGGGCGGGTGATCAGCGCACGGGCGATGGCCACCCTCTGCTGCTGTCCCCCGGACAGTTCCGCGGGGCGGTGGTCCGCACGGCCGGCCAGTCCGACGCGCCGCAGGATCTCCGCCAGCCTGGCCGGGTCGAGCCGTTGTTTCGCGAGTCTGAGCGGAAGCGCGATGTTCTGACGGGCGGTCAGTGCGGGGACGAGGTTGAACGCCTGGAAGACGAAGCCGACCCGGCTGCGCCGCAGTTGGGTGAGCCGGGTCTCGTTCATCCCGGTCAGCTCGGTGTCCCCGAGGTGGGACGTTCCGCTGGTGGGCGTGTCCAGCCCGGCCGCGCAGTGCAGGAAGGTCGATTTGCCGGAGCCGGACGGCCCCATCACCGCGGTGAAGGAGCCGCGCGGAATACTGGCGCTGACCTCGTCCAGGGCGCGTACCGCGCGGGGACCCCGGCCGTAGATCTTGGTGACGGCCGCCAGTCGTACGGCCGGCGCGAGCGCGATGCGGTCGGTGTCCATGGCGAACGTGTTCATGAAGGGGCCCCGTTCGTGGTGTCGTCGTACTTCGCTTCGGCCAGGTCCTCGGTCTGCTCATCGGGCAGGTTCTGGGTCTTCGCTTCGGCGGGCAGGGGATCGGTCGGCTCATCGGCGGCCGAACCTGCTGCCGACTGGACCTCCGGGGCGTCGGCCGGTGCCGGGAAGGCGAGGAATCGCGTGAGCACGTTTCGTGCGCCCTCCGGCAGTTCGTCGTCGGCGCGCTTGTACCGGTTGACCAGGGCGATGTACTCCTCGAAGAAATCGCGCAGTTCGGGGAGGGTCACCTGGATGGAGCCCCGGGAGTAGGGCTGGCTGTCCGCCCATACGCCCTCGATCTCGCGCTGGGACCGCTCGAAGAGCGCGAGGTCGGCGGCGAACGCGAGACGGTTCATCTCGTCGACGACCGGCCGCATCTCGTCGCTCTGCTCGGAGCGCTGCGGGAAGCGCAGGTCCGCCGGGGCGGCTCGCCACCAGCGCTCGCGCCCCCGTCCCGTCCCTTCGGCCTCCTCGACGAAGCCGTGCCGGTCCAGCTCCCGCAGGTGGTAGCTGGTGGCTCCGGTGTTCAGGTCCAGGGCACGGGCGAGGGTCGCCGAGGTGGCCGGCCCGTGCAGCGCCAGATGGTCGAGGATCTGCTGACGGCGTGGGTGCGCGAGCGCCTTGAGCGCCCCGAGATCGCCGATCTCCTTGATGCGTCGTTGCTTCGGCATGTGTACACAATGGTTTGTGCACACTCACTTGTGCACTGGCGGCGCCCCGCTAGTCACTACGGGGGTTAGCCTCACCCTGGTGCTGATCGTCACCTATCTGCCACGTTTGTCACTGTTACGCGGGTTCCGTGTCACAAACGATCTACAGGCCCATGCGGCTGTCAGTACATGTCGTTCACAGGACAAGGGTTACTGATCAACAGCCACCCCACTGTAGGGAGGTGCGTGACATGACCGACCGAACCCTGTGGTCGTACGCAGAGATCGCCGCACATATCCGGGTCCAGGTCGATACCGTGCGCTCGTATCGCAAGCACGGGCACCTGCCCGCTCCGGACGTCGTGGAGAGCGGCAAACCCTTCTGGTATGCCGACACCATTCGAGCTTGGAGTGCCCGGCGGCCCGGTAATCGGGGCCGCCGGGATCCCGACTGACACCCATGCCCGGGCCGCCGGGACTCTGACCGACACCCCACAACGACCGGCTCCTGACCGGCGAACAGCTACCGGACCGGCTCGGGGTCCCGCTCCTGATCACGCTGCGGGGCACGAGCCGCCTCCGGCGCCACTCCCCCGCCGCCGCCCTCGCTTATGCCGAACCGGTCATGGAACCGGCGCAGCGCGGGCGGCGCCCACCACGTGGCCTTACCGGTCAGTCGCATGACGGCCGGGACAAGCAGGGTACGGACCACCATGGCGTCCATCAGGACGGCCAGGGCGATGCCGAGGCCGAGCATCTTGGTGTTGGCCACCCGTGAGGTACCGATGGCCACCATGACGACGGCGAGGATCACTGCGGCCGCGGTGATGAGTCCGCCGGTACGCCGCACACCGAAGACGATCGCTCCCTGATGGTCACCGCTGCGGTCGTACTCCTCCTTGATACGTGACAGCAGGAAGACCCCGTAGTCCATGGACAGGCCGAAGGCCAGGCAGAACATCAGCACCGGGAGGGTGGTCTCGATGCTGCCGGTCGCCGTGAATCCCAGGAGCCCGGACAGATGTCCGTCCTGGAACACCCAGACCACCGCCCCGAACATCGCGGTCAGGCTCAGCGCGTTGAGCAGCACCGCCTGGAGCGGTATCACCACGCTGCCGGTCAACAGGAACACCAGAAGGAGAGTGACGACGGCGATCATTCCGATCGCCCAGGGCAAGCGGTCGGCGATGGCCTTCTGCGCATCGACCAGCACGGCGGCCTGGCCGGTGGCCGCGGTCCCGAACGGGGCGTCCACCGCTCGGATCTCCCCCACCAGGTCCTGGGTGGCCGCGTCCACGGCCTCGGTCCGGGGCAGCACGGTGAGGTACGCCGGGCCGCCGGAAGGAGCGGCGAACGGGCCTTCGACCGTGACGACTCCGGGCAGCGCGGCCAGCTTTCCCTTGTATCCAGCGAGCGCGTCCCGACCGGGGTTCCCCTCGGCGAGCACCGTGATTCCGCCGCCCGGATTGCCGGGGAACGCCTCGCGTATGTGCTGTTGGACGGCGTGCGACTCGGCGCCTGCCGGGAGCTGGCGATCGTCGGCCGTGCCGAACTGGATCTGCAGGAAGGGCAGTCCGAGCAGGAGCAGGCCCGCGGTGGCACCTATGGCGAAGAGCGGAGCACGCCGCATCACCAGCCGGGCGAGCGCCGCGTAGCCGGCTCCGGGCTCGCGCGGCTCCGCGGCGGGAACCCGTCGCCGCCACAGCCTGCGCAGGTCCAGGGCGTTGACCCGGTGCCCGAGCAGCACCAGGGCGGCGGGCAGCACGATCAGTGCGGCACCGGCCGCCAGCAGCACGACCGCGATACCGGCGTAGGCGAAGGAGCGCAGGAAGTACTGCGGGAAGACCAGCATCGCCGCGAGCGCGGCGGCGACCGTGAGCGCCGAGAACAGCACCGTACGGCCGGCGGTGCGCAGCGTCGCGCCCACCGCCTTCAAGGGGTCGTCCCGGTCCGCCAGTTCCTCACGGAAGCGGCGCACGATGAACAGCGCGTAGTCGATCCCCAGCCCCAGCCCGAGCACGGTGGTCAGGCTCTGGGCGAAGAGGGAGACATCGGTGAAGGACGTGATGAGGCGTAGCACCGCGTTGGTCCCCAGGATCGCGATGATGCCCACGCCGAGGGGAAGCAGGGCGGCCACCGCGCTGCCGAAGACCATCACGAGCAGCACGAGCGTGACCGGCAGCGCGATCATCTCGGCGCGCAGCAGGTCCTCCTCGATGGTGCTCTGCAGCTCGTGCCGGACCGCGGCCAATCCGCCGATCCGCACGTCCACCACCCCCTGAGCGCCCCGGCAGGCGGGCGCTATGCGCTCGACGGCGGCGCCCACCGCATCGTCGCCGCCCACGATCCGGGCCGCGATCATGGCTTCGCCGCGGTCCTTCGCCCGCAACTCGGGTGCTCCGGTGGCCCAGTACGACGTGACGCCGGCGATCGACGGGTCGGCGGCGAGCCTGCGGGCCAGGTCACGTCCGGCGGCGGCCACCTGCGGGCTGTCGACGCCCGCTCCGCGACTGTCCACCAGCAGGACGAGATTGGGCTGCGAGGCGGGGAAGTGCTCCTCCAGGGCCTTGGTGGCATAGGACGACTCCGAGTCCGGGGCCTCCCACCCGCCGCCGCTCAGCCGGTCCGCCACACCGCTGCCGGCGACCACGGCGAGGGCGGTGAAGAGCAGCGCGAGCAGCAGCGTGAGCCTGGGCCGGGCGGTGACCGCCCGGGTCCAGCCCCCGACGGCGTGCTCGCGGTTGACATCGGGCATCACTGAGGTGTCCCCTCCCCGTAGAACGAGCATAGAATGAAAAACACGAGTAGCCACTCGCGTTTTCAAGAATGCGAGCGACCACTCGTATTTGTCAATCATGATTGGGGCCTACACGTGTCCGAGGTGGAGGAGAAGCCGCGCCGTCGCCAGGCGCGCGGAGAGCGCAGGGTGACGCAGCTGCTGGAAGCGGCCGCGAGCGTGTTCTGCACGTCCGGCTACCGGGCGGCGAGCACGAACGCCATCGCCCGCGAAGCCGGCGTCTCCCCGGGCACGCTCTACCAGTTCTTCCCCAACAAGGAAGCCATCGCGGTCGAACTCGGCGGCCGGCTCATCCAGCAGATGCAGCAGGCCCACGGCCTGGTCTTCACTCCGGAGAACGCCGCACTCCCGCTCTCCGAGATGATCGACCGGATCGTCGATCCGTTCATCGACTTCAACTGCGCCAATCCGGCCTTCCTCGCCCTGATCAAGGGCCCCGACACGCCGGGCAAGGTCACCGACGAGCACGATCAGCTGCACGCCTCGCTACTGGAACGCGTCGACCGGCTGATCGAGCTGCGCGCCCCGTTGCTCTCGGCCGCGGACCGCGCCCGCATCGCCGAGATCGCGTTCGCCATGTTCAAGACGGGCCTGGAGCTCGTCCTCGCCCAGGAGGGCGCGGAACAGGCCGCGTACATCAAGGAGTTGAAGGGCCTGCTGTACCGCTATCTGGCCCCGTACGTCGGCACCGAGTCCCGCCCCCCGCTCGGCCACCACTGAGCCGCAACGGGTACGGCCGCCCGCACGGTTAGAGGCCCCGCCCGGCGGACTCGCAGAAGTCCTTGTCCAGGACGCTCTCGGGCCTGACAGCCGAAGCCGGAACGAGCGCCGGGGCCGGGGCCGGGAAACCGGCCGGAAGTGCCGTGGGAACTGCCATCGGAACCTGGCGGCGTTCCCGGGTCCTGGACGCCCATTGGGCCAGTACTCCCACGGCCGCCACCAGCAGGGAGACGCCGAGGCCGAGGCCGACGGCGTACAGGGAGTTGGAGGCCGCGCGGCCGCTGAAGTAGCCGACGCCGACGGAGTACGTGGCCCACACCGCCTCGGCCACCCCCGCTCCGGCCAGGTAACGGCGTGCCGGATAGCGGACCACGCCCGCGGCGAGACCGCCGATCAGGCGTCCGCTCGGCAGGAAACGCACCGCGATGACGAAGGGCACCCCATGCCGCTGTATGCGCAGCGCGGCCCATCGCAACAGGGCTGCTTGCCGCGGCCTGCGGTGGATACGGGATACGACGCGGCCGCTCACGGCCCGTCCGGTGCGGTGGATCAGCATGTCCCCGGCCAGCGCGCTCAGCGCGACGACCATGAGCACGAGGGTGAGGTCCAGCCGGCCCTGGGCGGCCAGTACTCCGCCGGTGACGAGCAGCACCGCATTGGGCACGAGCGGCGGCAGCGTGGTCGCGGCCAGCAGCGCGTACGCCCACACAACGTTTCCACCCCGCAGGTGCTCGACGAGACCCGCGGTGAAGTCGAGTGACGACACGAAGTGTCCAACGTCCATGTGGCTGCCCCTCTTCCCTCCCGTATCCCCAAGCTGGCAGGGGCGACCGGAGCGCTGCAAGAGAGTTTCGTCCTGATAGGGGGATTCCCAGGGGATTGCCAGGAACAGGTCATCCTCAGGGACCGGTCCGGCTCCACCTGTGGTCGCAGACCCGGGGAGCAGGGGGCCCGGGGTACCGCAGGGCACCGTGCGGGCCTTGCCCACCGGCCATGCGCCCGCTACCGGCCGAGCAGCTCGCCACCGTTGCACTGCAGGATCTCGCCCGTGATGAAGCCCGCTTCGGGCGAGGCCAGGAACACCACGGCGGCCGCCACATCGGCGGCCCTGCCCACCCGGCCGACGAGGGTACGGCCGGCCCGGCGCGTCAGCTCCGCGTCATCGAGCCGGGCGCCGAAGAACTCGGTGCCGGCGACGGTGCCCGGGGCGACGATGTTGCAGGTGACGCCCTGCGGGCCCAGCTGGGCCGCCAGCGAGTGGTTCCAGGCGTGCAGGGCGGCCTTGGACGCGCCGTACGAGCC
The DNA here is from genome assembly GCF_016107395.1 of Streptomyces fildesensis. Classification (GTDB taxonomy): domain Bacteria; phylum Actinomycetota; class Actinomycetes; order Streptomycetales; family Streptomycetaceae; genus Actinacidiphila; species Actinacidiphila fildesensis. Next base: position 149,644 of record NZ_JAAIKO010000004.1, on the reverse strand, counting down.
GCCGCCGCGCAACGCCGCGACCGAGGTCACGGTGATCACCCGGCCGCCGTCCGTGGTGAGCCGGTCGCGCAGCGATTCGGTCAGCAGCACCGCGGTGAGCACATTGCGCTCGAAGTCTCCGCGCCATCGGGCCCGCACCCCGTGCGGCCCCGGCCCGGTCGCCGGCTCCCGGCTGCCGGCGTTGTTCACCAGCACGTCGACCCGGTCCGGAAGCCGGGTGAGCGCCGTCTCGACCTCGTCGGGGTCGGCGAGGTCGCAGTCGACAGGGGTGACGTCGAGACCGTGTTCGCCGCGCAGCTCCTCGGCGGTGGCCCTGAGCACGTCCCGGCGGCGGCCGACGATCGTGACCCGGTCCCCCGACCCGGCGAGCCGGGTCGCGATGGCCCGGCCGATGCCCGTACCGCCACCGGTCACGACGATGTTCCGGCCCACTGCCTCGTTCTGTGCCATGCGCTCCGCCCCTCGAGAAGTGACAGCACGCTACGGGATGGACCGTTTCGGTCTGCGAGTGGGGCGGGCGTCCGTAAAGAGACGTAGATCACACCGAATGGAACGTAACCATTACCGCCACTCGTGGGTCTATGGAGGGGAACACCACGCTCCCGGGGAGCGTTGGTGGGATGAAAGAGCGGGTCGTCTTGGGGGACGGCCCAATCGCGTCGCCGGGGCGAAAGTGCCCGGAGAGCTTGAGCGGCCCTCTCGGACTTTCTCGTCCCGGCATAGCGCGTCACCCAGCACCCGGTACGGACCCGTGGGGGGATCCGATCCGGGGGACGGGAGCGCCCCGCGCCGGACCCGTGGGGGGATCTAGCGCGGGGCGCTTCTTCATGCTCCGCGGGTTGTGCGCCGCGGCGTCGGCGGCGGCGTGCACCGCCGCCTGCCGCGCGGTCGGCGGCCTTCGGTCAGCGGGACTCGACCGGAAGGTAGTCCCGCAGCTCGATGCCCGTGTAGATCTGGCGCGGGCGGCCGATACGGGATCCGGGCTCCTTGATCATCTCGTGCCACTGCGCGATCCAGCCGGGAAGCCGGCCGAGCGCGAAGAGCACCGTGAACATGGTGGTCGGGAAGCCCATGGCCCGGTAGATCAGGCCCGTGTAGAAGTCCACGTTCGGGTAGAGCTTGCGCGAGACGAAGTAGTCGTCGCTGAGCGCGTGCTCCTCGAGCTTGAGCGCGATGTCCAGCAGCTCGTCGGACTTGCCGAGAGCGGAGAGGACGTCGTGCGCCGCGGCCTTGATGATCTTCGCCCGGGGGTCGAAGTTCTTGTAGACGCGGTGCCCGAAGCCCATGAGCTTCACGCCGTCTTCCTTGTTCTTCACCTTGCGGATGAAGGCGTCGACGTCGCCGCCGTCGTTCTTGATGCCCTCGAGCATCTCCAGCACCGACTGGTTGGCGCCGCCGTGCAGCGGGCCCCACAGGGCGCTGATGCCGGCCGAGATCGAGGCGAACTGGTTCGCCTGCGAGGAGCCGACCAGCCGGACCGTCGAGGTCGAACAGTTCTGCTCGTGGTCCGCGTGCAGGATCAGGAGCTTGTCGAGCGCACCCACCACGACCGGGTTGAGCTCGTACTCCTCGGCCGGAACCGAGAAGGTCATGCGCAGGAAGTTCTCGACGTAGCCGAGATCGTTGCGCGGGTAGACGACCGGCTGGCCGACCGACTTCTTGAACGCGTAGGCCGCGATGGTCGGCAGCTTGGCGAGCAGCCGGATCGTGGACAGGTGGCGCTGCTCCGGGTCGAACGGGTTGTGGCTGTCCTGGTAGAACGTCGACAGCGCGCTGACCACGGACGACAGCATCGCCATCGGGTGGGCGTCGCGCGGGAAGCCGTCGTAGAACCGTTTGACGTCCTCGTGCAGCAGCGTGTGCTGAGTAATTTCACCCTTGAAGGTGGAAAGTTCATCGACGGTCGGGAGCTCACCGTTGATCAACAGATACGCGGTCTCGATAAAGCTGCCACGTTCGGCGAGCTGTTCGATGGGGTAACCGCGGTAGCGAAGGATGCCCTCTTCACCGTCAAGGAAAGTGATCGCGGACTTGTAGGCCGCGGTGTTGCCGTATCCGCTGTCCAGGGTGACCAGACCGGTGTCGGCGCGCAGCTTGCTGATGTCGAAGCCCTTGTCGCCGACAGTGCTGTCGACCACCGGGTAGCTGTGCTCGCTGTCCCCGTACCGCAGTACTACAGAGTTGTCGCTCACGTCATTCCCTCACCGACGGTTTTGCCTCTTCTTCGAGGTGCCCTGACTAGGTCCACTGTCCCCCATTTGGCACTGGCGCGTGCACTCGGGGTCGGCCATAGGGCCGAAACATGGCACGGAGTGCCTATTTCGCGCCCTGAGCGAGCCGGTGATCGAGGGCGGTGAAGCGCCGACCGGCCGAGACGGTGCGTACCGCCTGGGCTATCGCCTTGCGCGACCCGACCAGAACCACCAGGCGTTTCGCCCTGGTAACAGCCGTATACAACAGATTCCGCTGCAACATCATCCATGCCCCCGTGGTGACCGGGATCACCACGGCCGGGTACTCGCTGCCCTGGGAGCGGTGGATCGTGACGGCGTACGCGTGGGCCAGCTCGTCCAGCTCGTCGAAGTCGTACGGAATCTCTTCGTCCTCATCCGTGAGCACGGTGAGCTTCTGTTCGACGGTGTCGAGCGCGGTGACCACCCCGACCGTGCCGTTGAAGACGCCGTTCTCCCCCTTCTCGTAGTTGTTGCGGATCTGGGTGACCTTGTCGCCGACACGGAACGTGCGGCCGCCGAACCTGCGCTCCGGGAGATCCGGCCGGGCCGGGGTGATGGCCTGCTGAAGGAGGCCGTTCAGCGCGCCGGCGCCTGCCGGGCCCCGGTGCATGGGCGCGAGCACCTGGATGTCGCGGCGCGGGTCGAGGCCGAACTTGGCAGGGATCCGCCGGGCCGCCACCTCCACCGTCAGCCGACCCGCCTCCTCGGTGTCCTCCTCGGGGAAGAGGAAGAAGTCGGGGAGCCCCTGGGTGATCGGCGGGACTCCCGAATTGATCCGGTGGGCGTTGGTCACCACGCCCGACTGCTGGGCCTGGCGGAAGATCCGGGTGAGCCGCACCGCCGGGACCGGGCTGCCCGGGGCCAGCAGATCCCGCAGCACCTCGCCCGCGCCGACGCTCGGCAGCTGGTCCACATCCCCGACGAACAACAGGTGCGCGCCCGGCGGCACCGCCTTGGCCAGCTTGTTCGCGAGCAGCAGGTCCAGCATCGAGGCCTCGTCCACGACCACCAGGTCCGCGTCCAGCGGTCGGTCCTTGTCGTAGGCCGCGTCCCCGCCCGGCTTGAGCTCCAGCAGCCGGTGCACGGTCGACGCCTCCATGCCGGTCAGCTCGGCCAGCCGTTTGGCGGCGCGGCCGGTCGGCGCGGCCAGCACCACCTTGGCCTTCTTCGCCTGCGCCAGAGTCACCACCGAACGCACCGTGAACGACTTGCCGCAGCCGGGGCCACCGGTGAGCACCGCGACCCTTTCGGTCAGCGCCAACCGCACCGCCTGCTGCTGCTCGGGCGCCAGATCGGCTCCCGTGCGGCCGGCCAGCCAGGACAGGGCCTTGTCCCACTGGACGTCCTGGAACAGCGGCAGCCGGTCCTCCGGCCCGCGCAGCAGTCTGAGCAGTTGGCCGGCCAGCGAGATCTCCGCTCGGTGGAACGGCACCAGGTACACGGCCCGCACCGGATCGCCGCCCTCCGGATCCGGTACCGACTCCCGGACCACGCCCTCCTCGCCCACCAGCTCCGCGAGGCAGTCGATCACCAGTCCGGCGTCCACCTGCAGCAGCTTGACGGAGTCGGAGAGCAGCTGTTCCTCGGGCAGGAAGCAGTTCCCGCTGTCGGTGGCCTGCGACAGCGCGTACTGGAGCCCCGCCTTGACCCGCTCCGGGCTGTCGTGGGGTATCCCCACCGCCTGGGCGATCCGGTCGGCGGTCAGGAATCCGATGCCCCACACATCGGCGGCCAGCCGGTAGGGCTGGTTCTTCACCACGGAGATCGACGCGTCGCCGTAGTTCTTGTAGATGCGCACCGCGATGGACGTGGACACCCCCACTCCCTGGAGGAAGACCATCACCTCCTTGATCGCCTTCTGCTCCTCCCAGGCGACGGCGATCATCCTGGTCCGCTTCGGCCCGAGCCCCGGCACTTCGATCAGCCGTTTCGGCGCCCCTTCGATGACATCCAGGGTGTCGGTGCCGAAGTGCTCCACGATCCGGTCGGCGATCTTGGGCCCGATCCCCTTGATCAGCCCCGAACCGAGGTATCGGCGGATGCCCTGGATCGTCGCGGGCAGGACGGTGGTGTAGTTCTCCACGGTGAACTGCTTGCCGTACTGCGGATGGGAGCCCCAACGGCCCTCCATGCGCAGCGATTCGCCCGGCTGCGCGCCCAACAGGGCGCCGACCACGGTCAGCAGATCGCCGGCGCCGCGGCCCGTGTCGACCCGCGCGACCGTGTAGCCGTTGTCCTCGTTGGCGTAGGTGATCCGCTCCAGGACGGCTTCGAGCACGGCGAGTCGCGCGTCCCCCATGGCCCTGCCTCCCCTCCCCCAGCGGCCTCCGCGACGGTCCAGCGGCTGCCCGACTGCTGCTCGTCGGCGATCTGGTCCGAAGGTACCGCCTGCCCCCGACACTCCGGGTACGCCTGTGGACAACCGCGGCGCACCGCCGCGTACGCCGCTGGGCTGACCCCGCCACGGCACTTCTCGTCTTTTCGGCCGATGGGCTCATGGCCGTTCTCCCGAGGCCCCGAACAAAGGTGAAGAAGGGCGCGGACATCGCCGTCCGCGACCCCGCCGGGAAGAACGTGCACTACACGGTGACCGGCACCCAGACGGTGAACAAGAACACCGTCCCGACCGAGAAGGTCTACGGCCCGGACCCCGACCCCGTACTGCGGCCGGTGACCTGTGACGGCGCCCTGGACGCCGCAGTGCACCCCGTGGACAACCTCATCGTCTACGCGTCCCTGCGATAGGCCCGCGCAGCGCCCGGACCTGGCCTGACGCGTTCGGCCGACCACCACGGGCCCCGGACCGCCTTCGCGCGTAGCGTCCGGAGTATGAGCGACCAACCGCTGCAGAACGAAGTGCTGTCCGAGCTCGGCGACGACCAGATCCAGGAGATCGCCGGAGTGCTGGGCACCGATCCGGAATCGGCCCGGAAGCTCGTGGGGACCTCGGTCACCTCGCTGACCGGCGTCCTCACCGACGACGCGGTCACCCCGGGCGGCACCGCGGAACTCAGCCAGGCGCTGGAGCAGGCCGCCACGGAACCCGAGCCGCCGGCCGGGGCCGTCGGCTTCGCCGGACTCGGCGGACCGGCTTCGGTGGCGGGCGGCGGCATGCTGGTCGCCGTACTCCGCAAGGTGACGGCGCCGACCGCCCGAGCGGTGGCGAAGAAGACGGGTCTGCCGGTCACAGCCGTCGCCGGAGCGCTCGAACTCGTCATCCCCGTGGTGGCGACCGTGCTCGCCAAGCGGGCCCGCTCCAAGAGATGAGCCCTGGGGGCACTTGGGGGCGGTGACCCGTCCCCGTCCCGGGACAGACGAAAGGGGTCCGGCGTGAGCCGGACCCCTTTGCGTTTCCCCCCAGTACCCCCGAAGCCCCCCTCGGGCGCATATCACTACCTCAGTTCCCCGAACCCCTCCCGGGAACCTTGATGCCTATAAGACCGACCACCCCCCAGAAGGGTTGTACGCCGGACAGAAATAATTTGAAGATTCTTCAGAGCACGTGTTCGCGGTACCGGCGGGCGATCTCCGCGACCACTTCGGCGCCGTCCCGCGCCCACAGGGCGGGGTTGAAGATCTCCACCTCCACGGCGCCGGAATACCCCGCCGCATCGACCTGCTCACGGAATCCGCGCAGGTCAACGCAGCCGTCACCGAGCTGGCCCCGCCCCAGCAGCACGCCCTCGGGCAGCGGGGTGACCCAGTCCGCGAGCTGGAAGGCCGCGATCCGGCCGCCCGCGCCGGCGCGGGCGATCTGCGCCGGAACCCGGTCGTCCCACCACAGGTGGTAGGTGTCCACGACGACCCCGACCCGCTCGGCGGGAAATCGCTCGGCGATGTCCAGTGCCTGGCCGAGCGTGGAGACGACGCAGCGGTCCGACGCGTACATCGGGTGCAGCGGCTCGATCGCCAGGCGCACCGACCGCTCGGCGGCGTACGGAGCCAGCTCGGCCAGCGCGTCGGCGACCCGCTCCCGTGCGGCCCCGATATCGCGCTCTCCTGATGGCAGTCCGCCCGAAACCAGCACCAAGGTGCCGGTTTCCAGGACGGCCGCCTCGTCGATCGCGGCCCGGTTGTCGTCCATCGCCGCGCGCCGGGCGGCCGGATCGCTCGCGGTGAAGAAGCCGCCGCGGCACAAGGACGTCACCTGGAGGCCGGTTTCCCGCATCAGACGGGCGGCCCGCTCGACGCCGTACTCCTGCACCGGCGCACGCCAGAGGCCCACACCAGGCACTCCGAGCCCGGCGCAACCCGCCGCCAGCTCGGGCAGCGACCACTGCTTGACGGTCTCCTGGTTGATACTCAGCCGCGCCAGATCGCCGGCCGTCGCGCGGACAGAGCTCATGGGGCCGGCAGCGGGCACGGGGCCGGCGGTCGTACGGTCGGGGCGTCCGCTGTCGGCGGTCTTACGGTCCGCGCTCATGCGGTCACCCCGTGGATGACGAGCAGCTGCCGCATCCGCGCCTCGGCCAGCGCCGGGTCGGGGAACAGGCCGAGACCGTCGGCCAGCTCGTAGGCACGGGCGAGATGCGGGAGGGAGCGTGCCGACTGCAGACCGCCCACCATCGTGAAGTGCGACTGGTGGCCCGCCAGCCAGGCCAGGAACACCACACCGGTCTTGTAGTAGCGCGTCGGAGCGCCGAACAGGTGCCGGGACAACTCGACGGTCGGGTCGAGAAGTGCCCGGAAGCCGGCCGCGTCCCCGGTGTCCAGGGTGCGGACGGCGGCGGCGGCGAGCGGCGCCAGCGGGTCGAAGATGCCGAGCAGCGCATGGCTGAAGCCCTGCTCGTCACCCTCGATCAGCTCGGGATAGTTGAAGTCATCGCCGGTGTAGCAGCGCACGCCCTTGGGCAGCCTGCGGCGCAGTTCCACCTCGCGCCGGGCGTCGAGCAGCGACACCTTGATCCCGTCGACCTTGTCGGGGTGGGCGGCAATGACGTCCAGGAACGTCTCCGTGGCCGCGTCGAGATCCTCGCTGCCCCAGTAGCCGGCCAGCGCGGGGTCGAACATCGGACCGAGCCAGTGCAGAACGACCGGTTCCGCGGACTGGCGCAGCAGGTGGCTGTAGACCTCGACGTAGTCGTCAGGGCTGCTGGCCAGGGCCGCCAGCGCGCGGGACGCCATGAGGACGGCCTGCGATCCGGACTCCTCCACGACCGCGAGCTGCTCCTCGTAGGCAGCGGTCACCTCGGTGAGTGTCCGGGCCGGCGCGACGAGTTGGTCCGTGCCGACGCCGCAGGCGATGCGGCCTCCGGTGGCCCGTGCCTCGGCGGAGGAGCGGCGGATCAGCTCGGCCGCGGCCGCCCAGTCCAGACCCATGCCGCGCTGGGCAGTGTCCATCGCCTCGGCGACACCCAGACCCTGTGACCACAGGTGGCGGCGGAAGGCGAGAGTGGCGTCCCAGTCGATGGCCGCCGGTTCGTCAGCGGCGCTGCGCCAGGGGTCGGCGACGACGTGCGCGGCCGAGTAGACGACCCGGCTGCGCAGTTCACCGCCCAGGGCATGGACAACGGGCTCGGTACGCGGCACATAGGAACGTAGTTCACCGGTGGCACTGGGGAGCTCGATGGCCGCCCGGCCGCTCACAGGGACAGCTCCGGGACGTCGAGGCGCCGGCCCTCGGCGGTGGATTTCAGGCCCAGTTCGGCGAGCTGGACGCCGCGCGCGCCGGCCAGCAGGTCCCAATGCCAGGGCTCGTCGAGGACGACATGCCGGAGGAACAGCTCCCACTGGCTCTTGAATCCGTTGGTGAACTCACCGTTGTCGGGGACCGACTGCCACTGGTCACGGAAGGGCTCGGTGACCGGGAGGTCCGGGTTCCAGACCGGCTTGGGGGTGGCGGAGCGGTGCTGCACCCGGCAGTCCCGCAGGCCCGCGACGGCCGAGCCGTGCGTGCCGTCGACCTGGAACTCCACCAGTTCGTCGCGGTTGACGCGCACCGTCCAGGAGGAGTTGATCTGGGCGATGGCGCCGCCGTCGAGCTGGAAGATGCCGTACGCGGCGTCGTCGGCGGTCGCGTCGTACGGCTTGCCGTGCTCGTCCCAGCGCCGCGGGATGTGGGTGGCGGTCAGCGCCTGGACGGTGCGGACCTGCCCGAACAGCTCGTGGAGCACGTACTCCCAGTGCGGGAACATGTCGACGACGATGCCGCCGCCGTCCTGTGAACGGTAGTTCCAGGAGGGCCGCTGGGCGCTCTGCCAGTCGCCCTCGAAGACCCAGTAGCCGAACTCGCCGCGGATGGAGAGGATCTGCCCGAAGAAGCCGCCGTCGATGAGCCGCTTGAGCTTCAGCAGGCCGGGGAGGAAGAGCTTGTCCTGGACCACGCCGTGCTTGACGCCGGCGGCGGTGGCGAGCCTGGCCAGCTCCAGGGCGCTGTCCAGGGACGTGGCGGTGGGCTTCTCGCAGTAGATGTGCTTTCCGGCGGCGATGGCCTTGCGCACCGACTCCTCGCGGGCCGAGGTGACCTGCGCGTCGAAGTAGATCTCGACCGTCGGGTCGGCCAGGACGGCGTCGAGGTCGGTGGAGATGTGCTCCAGCCCGTGCCGGTCCGCCATCGCGCGCAGCGCGTGCTCCCGACGGCCGACGAGGACCGGCTCGGGCCACAGCGTCGTGCCGTCCCCGAGGTCGAGTCCGCCCTGCTCGCGCAAGCTCAGGATCGAGCGGACGAGGTGCTGGCGGTAGCCCATGCGGCCCGTGACGCCGTTCATGGCGATCCGCACTGTCCTGCGTGTCACGTTGGGTCCTCCCCTTCGGCCGCTACCGCCGGTCAAGCGATAGCAAGCGCTTTCTTCTCTGGCACGCTAGCCGGAAGCGGGCCGATCCGACAAGGTGAGAACATGTCCGGCAACGGGCGGTGCGGTCCCGGGACGGCCAGCAGGAGGTACGGACGCAGATGGCAGTGACCCTCGCCGATGTCGCGGCGCGCGCCGGGGTGTCGTCCGCGACCGTCTCGCGCGTCCTCAATGGCAACTACCCGGTCGCGGGCAGCACGCGCGACCGCGTCCAGCGGGCCGTCGAAGACCTGGACTATGTGGTCAACGGGCAGGCCAGAGGCCTCGCGGCCGCCACCTCCGACCTGGTCGGAGTACTCGTCAACGACGTCGCGGACCCGTTCTTCGGACTGATCGCGAGCGCCGTCCAGGCCGAGATCAGCGACGCATCCGCACCCGGCGGCGGCAAGCTCGCGGTGGTCTGCAACACCGGCGGCTCCCCCGAGGCCGAACTCACCTATCTCACCTTGCTGGAACGCCAGCGTGCGGCCGGAGTGGTGATCACCGGCGGCGCGGTCGAGGGCGCGGAGCACAGTGCGGCGGTCGCCGCCCGGCTCGCCCGGCTCGCGGAGTCCGGCACGCGGATCGTGCTGTGCGGACGGCCTCCGCTGGAACAGCCGGCCACGCAGATCCCCGTCGCGACCGTCGCGTTCGACAACCGGGGCGGCGCGCGGCGGCTCACCGAGCACCTGCTCTCCCTCGGCCACCGCCGGATCGGGTACGTCGCGGGTCCCGCCGACCGCACCACCACCCGGCACCGGCTGGAGGGCCACCGGGCGGCACTGGCGGACCACGGCCTGCCGGCCACCGGTCCCGCCGTCGACCGACTCACGGTGCACGGCTCGTACGACCGCTCCTCCGGCTACGACGCGGCGCTGGAACTCCTGCGCAGGGAACCCACGCTGACCGCCGTCATCGCCGCCAACGACACCGTCGCGCTCGGCGTCTGCGCGGCCCTGCGCGACCAGGGGTTGAGCATTCCGGACGACGTCTCGGTGGCGGGCTTCGACGATCTCCCGTTCAGCGTGGACACCGCGCCGGCCCTGACAACGGTCCGCATCCCGCTGCAGGAGGCGGGCGCCCGGGCCGGCCGCCTCGTCATGGGGCGGCAGACCGCGCCGCCCGGCGGCCTCGCGACGATCCGCACCGAGCTGATGGTGCGGGCGTCCACGGCACCGCCGCGGGCCGGGTCCGCCTGAAACGAGGCCGAGGGGTTCACGGGACGCCCGGGAGGCCGTCCGGGAGGCCGTCCACCAGGGCGTCACGGGGTGTCCGCAGGGGCGCCCGGAAGTTATCCACAGGCCTTTTCACGGTGCCGTCGCGGGCTTACCTTTGACTCAGGCAAAGGAATTTCGACGGTGAATGCCGAGGTGCCCCCATGGCCGTGCAAGAGATCCGCGCGTTCAACCGCTTCTACACCAACCTCATCGGCGCGCTGGACTACAGCCGCCATCTGCATACTCCCTACACGCTGACCGAAGCGCGGGTGCTGTACGAGCTGGCGCACTCCCGGCGGACAGACGCCGCCGACCTCCGGGTGGAACTCTCGCTCGACGCCGGGCACTTGAGCCGCATGCTGTCGAAGTTCGAACAGGACCAGCTGGTCACCCGTGCGCCGTCCGAACAGGACGCCCGGCGGCAGCGCATAGAGCTGACCCCGCGGGGCCGGGAGGCGGCCACGCTGCTGGAGAAACGGGCGGAGGAGGCCGTCGGGTCGCTGCTCAGCGATGTGCCCGAGGAGGACCGCCCGCGGCTGGCCGAGGCCATGCGCACCGTCCGGGAGATACTGCGCGACGACCGCCCGCCTGCCCCGGCCCGGATCGAACTGCGCGGACCCCGGCCCGGCGACCTGGGCTGGGTGATCCAGCGGAACGCGGCGGTGTACGCGGCCGAGTTCGGTTGGAACAGCGAGTACGAAGCACTGGTGGCACGGATCGTGGCGGACTTCGCCGCCGATCCGGATCCCGGGCGCGAGGCGCTGTGGATGGCGGAGCTGGACGGTGTGCCGGCCGGCTGTGTGTTCTGCGTCCGCGACGAGGTACCCGGCGTCGCGCGGCTGCGGCTGCTGCTGGTCGAGCCGGGTGCGCGCGGTCATCGCATAGGCGACCGGCTGGTGGAGCGGTGCATATCCTTCGCCCGCGGGGCCGGCTACCGCGAGCTGGTGCTGTGGACGAACGATGTGCTGGGGGCGGCCCGGAAGATCTACCAGCGGGCCGGCTTCGAGCTCGTCGCGGAGAAGCCGCATCACAGCTTCGGCAAGGACCTCGTGGGACAGGACTGGCGCCTGGTGCTTTAGGCCGGATCGCGGCGGCGCGCGCCGAGAGCGCCGTGGGAGGTTGACCATGCCCTGCGTGGTGCCTAGTGTCCGCCGGATGAAGCTCGCGTTCTCCACACTCGGCGTCCCCGCACTCCCCATCGAGCAGGTCGTCCGCCTCGCCGCTGAGCATGGTTTCCACGGTGTGGAGATCCGGGCCAACGCCGAGGAACCCGTCCACACCGGCCTGTCCGCGGCGGAACGGAGCGCGGTCGTGGCCGAGTTCGAGAAGTCGGGGGTGGAGATCCTGACGGTGGCGGCTTACGCCAAGGTCGCCGCGCCGGGTGACGACGAGCCGGTACTGACGGACCTGCGGGCAAACCTGGCCCTCGCAGCCGATCTGGGGGCTCCGTTCGTGCGGGTCTTCCCCGGCGGTGGGGAACTGCCGGCGGCGGAGGCGGACCTGTACGCCGCACGGCGCCTTGCGGCGGTCGCGCCGGACGCCGCCCGCCTCGGGGTGAAGGTGCTGCTCGAGACGCACGACTCGCACCCGACCGGAGCGGACGCGGCCCGGATCATGGGGCTGGTCGGGCACGGCAGCGTGGGTGTGATCTGGGATGTGATGCACACCTGGCGCGGTGGTGAGCAGCCGTCCGAGACCTACCCCGTACTCGCCCCGCACCTGGGGTACGTGCAGGTCAAGGACATCGCCTCGGCCGAGGACACCACCCCGCTGCCGCTCGGGGAGGGTGTGCTGCCGCTGGCCGAGACCGTGGAGGTGCTGAGCCGGGGGGACTGGGACGGCTGGCTCTGCTGGGAGTACGAGAAGCGCTGGTACCCGCAGGTCGCGGACCTGCCGGAGCTGCTGTCACCGGCCCGGCAGCATCTGTCCCGGCTGCTCGCCAACTCGGCATGACACCGGGGCCGGCCGTGCGCCGGTCGCGGGGTGGTCGTTGGGGGTCCTTGGGAAGGTCGGTCCATGCCGCGCAGAGCCCGTGCGGGACCGGTCGATGCCAGGGGCGGTCCGTGCGCTTTCGGCCAAACGGCGCATCACACACTGCCCGGTGACCTCGGCCGGCCCGACGATGGAGCCATGTTCAGCCACCGCACGGAACCGGTCGTGGAATCCGCCCGTCCAAGCCACATGCTGCTGATAAAGCTCCGTAGAGCCGTGTCGGTCGCGGTGCTGGCCGCGTCACTGACAGCCCTGTCCACCGGCTGCGGTCAGGACCGGTCCGCCACCGGTGCGCCGCCTTCCGACAGTGCCGGGGGCGACCACAGCCCCAGCACCTCGGGGACGGGGGTTCCACCGTCGACCGGTGGTTCTCCGTCGGGCAGTCCGTCGTCCGCCGGCACCGCGACCACCCCCGTCCAGTCCGGGGCCCACGGGATCGAGTCCCGGGTCGTGTACCTCTCCGCCGGGGTGCGCAGGCCGCCCGCGGTCCACTCGGTGATCAACAGCGAACTCGAGCTGTCCCGCTTCCCGAGCTGGTTCGCGGGGTCCGATCCGGCGGCGGCCCGCGAGATCGCCCAGCGCACCCAGAAGACGGACTTCTCGCGCAATGTGCTGGTGGGCTGGGTGGAGACCACCGGCTGCAGCCAGGCCACCGGGGCCGCGCTGCTCGCCAGTGGCGACCGGCTGACGCTCGGGGTCAGCCAGCCGAAGCCCAAGCCGGAGTGCCTGGTCGCCTATCAGGTCACGGTGGTCTTCGAGGTGCCGCGCGACCGTATGCCGAAGCATCCGGTGTTCGGGACCGGAGGTGCGGCGGCCACCGCGCCCAGCCCCGGTACGACGGTGGCGTTCACGTACCTCAATGGCGCGACCGCCCAGGGCCAGGGGCTCAAGGGCTCGGAAGTGACCCAGCCCGCCCAGCTGAACGCCTATCTGGCGGGTCTGCCCGCCGCCGGCGCCTCGGCCGTACGCACACAGCTGGCCGCGCATTCGCCGAAAAGCGGTGAACGGCGCTTCGGATTCAAGCTGTCCGGCTGCCGGTCCACCGGCGCCGCACTGCTCATCACTCCCGAGGGGCGGGTATCGGCGTCGCCGACCGGAGGCGAGAACATCCGCTGTATCCGGCCCGAGATCTACGCGGCGGTGCTGGCCGTCCCGGTGAATGTGCTGCCGACTCGCGTCACAGCCATTGACTGACGAAAACTTTCCGGCTATCCGTTTCAACTGAAGAAAACTTTCAGCGTGCTCATCTCCTCCAGCCGGAAGGAGTTCGACATGCACCACCAACCATCCCGCCGCACCGTTCTCGCCACCGCGGCCGCCACCGCCGTCACAGCGGGCGCCTTCGCCGCCGGCGTCCCGTCCGCCCAGGCCGCCGCCCCGGACCGCAGGCTCATCCGCGCGATCATCGCGCGGATGAGCCGTGCGGAGAAGGTCGGCCAGCTCTTCGTGATGCGGGTCTACGGCCATTCCGCCACCGCCCCCGACCCTGCGGACGTCGCCTCCAACCAGAGCGAGATGGGCGTCTCCGACGCCGCCGAACTGATCGCCAAGTACCACCTCGGCGGCATCATCTACTTCAGCTGGGCGCACAACACCCGGGACCCGCACCAGATCGCCGACCTCTCCAACGGCATCCAGCGCGCCGCGCTGGCCCATGGGACTCCGATCCCACTGCTGATCTCCACCGATCAGGAGCAGGGCGCGGTCGCCCGGATCGGCTCACCCGCCACGCTCTTCCCCGGCGGGATGGCGCTCGGCGCCGACGGTGATCCGCACGACGCCCGCGCCGCGGCCCATGTCGTGGGCACCGAGCTCGGCGCCATGGGCGTCAACCAGAACTTCTCCCCGGTCTCCGACGTGAACATCAATCCGGCCAACCCCGTGATCGGCGTACGGTCCTTCGGCGCCGATCCGCAGGCCGTCGCCGCTCTGGCGGCAGCCCAGGTCAAGGGGTACCAGGGGGCCGGGATCGCCTCCACCGCCAAGCATTTCCCCGGCCATGGCGACACCGGCACCGACAGCCATTTCGAACTGCCGGTCATCACCCACTCGCTGGACGAGTGGCGGCGGATCGACGCCCCGCCGTTCCGCGCCGCGATCGCCGCCGGGATCGACTCGATCATGACGGCCCACATCCTGGTTCCCGCGCTCGACGACTCGGGGGACCCCGCCACCCTCTCCCGCCCCATCCTCACCGGGATCCTCCGGGAGGAACTCGGCTACGACGGCGTCGTGATCACCGATTCGCTCGGCATGGCCGGTGTGCGGCAGAAGTACGGCGACGACCGGGTGCCGGTGCTCGCCCTCAAGGCCGGCGCCGACCAGCTGCTGAACCCGCCGCTCCTCGACGTCGCCTGGAAGGCGGTGCTCGACGCGCTGACGTCCGGGGAGATCACCGAGCAGCGGATCGACGAGTCCCTGGTCCGGATCCTGGAACTCAAGACCCGCAAAGGCCTGTTCCGCAATCCCTATGTCACGCATCAGGGCGTCGACCGGGCGGTCGGCATCCGTTCGCACCTCGCGACCGCCGACCGGATCACCGACCGTACCGTCACCCTGCTCTCCAACCCCTCCCGGGTCCTGCCGCTGCCGCGCCGCGCCCACCGGAATCTGCTCGTGGTCGGCGCGGATCCGGCCGCGCCGTCCGGCACGGGTGGCCCGCCGACCTCGGTTCTCGCCAAGGCGCTCACGGACCTCGGCCACCGAGCGCAGGCGCTGCCCACCGGTACCGCGCCCGGCCAGGCCGTCATCGACGAGGCCGTCGCGGCCGCCCGCGGCAAGGACGGCGTCGTCATCGGCACGTACAACGTCACGGCGGCCGCGGCCGGCCAGATCGCCCTGGTGAAGGCACTGGTGGCGACCGGCATCCCGGTCGTTCAGATCGCCCTCCGCAATCCGTACGACATCGCGTGGCTCGGCGGCGTCGCGGCCGGGCTCGCCGTGTACGGCTGGACCGATGTGTCGATGCGCGCGGTGGCCCGGGTCATCGCCGGCAGAGCGGCTCCGACGGGCCGGCTGCCGGTCGCGGTGCCCCGCGCGGACGATCCTGAAAAGGCGCTCTATCCGATCGGACACGGCCTGAAATACCGGTAGTCGGGGCTCCCGGGAAACACATCGGGTCGGGTGTCGGACCGTCCGGGAAGGTGCCGGGCCAACCCGGAGCCGGCGGGCCCTCCCCTCCGCCGGTTCCACCCCCTACCCTGACGTATGGGTGCATGTTGCCCGGGGGAAGCCTAGGGGGGCCTTCATGCGCGGGTACGGCCATTTGGGATCGTTTCTGCACGCCGCGGTGGTATCGGCCGCCGTCCTGTTCGCACTCGCCCTCCTCGCCGCGCTCGCGGCCTGCACACCGTTCCGGGGGACGGCGGGCGGCGGTTCGGGGGCGGGAACGGCCGCCCCCTCACCCACCCTGAAGCCCGCGGGCACGGATACGGCGTTCCTCGCGGAAGGCGCGTGTGCGCAGAGCGATCCGCTGGGCTCGTACCGGGAGGTGGCGTGCTCGGACCCGAACGCCATCGCCGAGGTCACGGTCCGGTTCTACGGTCTGCTGCCGGATGCGTCAGCACCGGCGTCATCGCCGGCCGCCGGACAGGCCGCCTCGACAGCCCCCACGGTGCGGGCGGGAGACCGCTGTCCGGAGACGACGGACTTCGTCCTGTCGGTGTCGTCCGGCCGGTCGCCGGGGTACGCCTGCATGCGCAAACGCGACGGCCCGCACCCCGGTGACCCGGGGGCGGGCGGTGGTCCGCGCACCATCGTCGGCGACTGCGTCTACACAGCGGGTGCCGGCCAGGTGAAGGAGACGGCCTGTGACCGTTCCAGCCGGAACAAGCCCGGGTACCGGGTGGACGCGATCGCAGCTGAGCGCGCCCAATGCCCGCCGGGAACGGCGCTGTTCGTGAACGTCGGGCCGGCGGGCGTCGGATGCGCCCGCCGGCTGTGAACCACGTCCTTGCTCGGATCACGCCCTGATCTCCGAACCCGGGACCAGGGCCGGGTCCGGCGCTACAGCGGGTGGCGGTCCATGACGTCGTTCGGTACGTCGAGCTTCGCGTCGAACGAGGGGGCGAGCGTCGTGGCCGGGGTGACGCCCGCCCACTTCAGCACCTTGGCGGTCGCCTTGGCGTTGTCCGCGGGCTTGAGCGCGGCGATGTTCGCGCCGTGGTTCGCGCCCGGCGCCCACATCACGAAGGAGTCCTTCGCGCCCTTCCCGAGACGGAACGGTTCTGCACCCCATGGGTCGTTCGTTCCGTAAACGAACAGCATCCGCTGGGCGTGGTGCTGCACCCAGTTGTCCACATCCGGCATCGCCGACGGCTTGAAGGTCATCGGGATGGACCGCGGCACGTACGAGCGCGGCTGGTAGATGCCCGGGTAGCGCAGCAGCCCCTTGAGGTGCGGGGTCGCGAAGGTGGGCGCGCCGAGCTGGGTGCCGGCCTGGTAGTAGTACGGCGTGTAGTACTCCAGGCCCTGGTCGGTGTAGAAGTCGAAGCCGGAGATGGTGTCGATGAAGGTGTACAGCTCATCGGTGGTCGCGGTCGGCTTGGGGACGGTCGGGCACTCCGACTCCAGGTGGTACTGCCAGAACGCCCACACCAGGTCCAGCACGACGTTCTCGTACGCCTTGTCGGCACTGCCCACGGTGGTGAAGGTCAGCGCGTTGTCGTCGGCGTACTTCTGGTAGCGGGCGACGATCTCGTCCCGGCGTACCAGCGCCTCGCGCTGCACGGCGTTGAGCGCGGCACGGCAGTCGGCGTTGCCGACGGTCTTGAAGAACTCCGTGTAGGCCGAGTCCTCCTTGTTGACCACGTCATTGGGCGCGACATAGGCGACCGTGCCGTCCATGTCGTTCGGGTAGAAGCGGCGGAAGTAGGTGGCGGTCATGCCGCCCTTGCTGCCGCCGGTGTCGATCCAGTTCCGGTGGTAGATCCGGTCCAGCGCCTGGAAGATCCGGTGCTGGTCGCTGGCCGCCTGCCAGATGTCGAGCTTGGACCAGTCGGCCGGCTCGGCGGGGCGGGACGGCGTGAAGAACCGGTACTCCATGGAGACCTGGTTGCCGTCGATGAGCCGGGTCGGCTCCGAGCGGCTCGCGTTGGTGGAGAGCCCGTAGCCGGAGGTGAAGAAGACCGTCGGGCGGTCGGTCGCCTTGTGGAGCACCGTCAGCCGCTGCTGGAAGGTGCCCTTCCAGGGGCGGAGGTGGTCGATCGGCTGGGTGTAATGGAGAACGAAGTAGCGGTAGCCGGTGACCGGCTTCTCCTCGATGAGGGTCATCCCGGGTATCGCCAGAATGCGGTCCTTGATATCCGCACTCGCCGAATCGACACTCGCTGAATCCGCGGCGGTGGCCGTCCCCGTCGCACCGGCCCCGACCGCACCGGTCGCGCCGACGAGCAGCATCAGTGACAGCAGCCATCTGAGCGCCTTACGCATGCACCCTCCCCTGGGTTCACGGACGTTGCCGCGAACCTAGGGGAGCAACGGTCTTACCACCAGAGGGCCTTGGGACAGTGAAATATCAGGCGGCGGCCCGTACTTCACCGACGAATGTGCGCCACAACCGGGCGTATCGCCCGTCCGCGGCAAGCAGTTCGTCATGGGTGCCGTCCTCGATGACACGGCCGTGGTCGAGCAGGACGACACGGTCGGCGCGCGAGGCCGTGGTCAGCCGGTGCGCGACGACGAGCGTGGTGCGCCGCACCGCCAGCCGGTCGGCGGCCTGGTTGACCAGCCCTTCCGTGGCCAGGTCGAGCGCGGCCGTCGCCTCGTCCAGCAGCAGGATGTCGGGATCGACGAGCTCGGCCCGGGCCAGCGCTATCAGCTGCCGCTGCCCTGCGGACAGGTTGCGGCCGCGTTCGCTGACCAGGTGCAGATAGCCGCCGTCGAGCGTCGCGATCATCTCGTGCGCGCCGACCGACCGGGCCGCGGCCTCGACCTCCGCGTCCGTCGCGTCCATCCGTCCGTACGCGATGGAGTCGCGCACCGTTCCGGCGAACAGGTAGGGCTCCTGCGGTACGACGCCCAGCCGCTGCCGGTAGGCCGTCATGTCCAGTTCGCGGATGTCGGTGCCGTCGACAAGGACACCGCCGCCGGTCGGGTCGTAGAACCGGGCGACCAGCTTGACCAGCGTGGACTTGCCCGCGCCCGTCTCGCCGACGAAGGCGACCGTCTGCCCGGCCGGGATGTGCAGGTCCACGCCGCTCAGCGCCTCGGCGCCGTCCCCGTACCGGAAGTGCACGTCCTTGAAGGTGATCTCACCGCGCAGCGACGGGACGGCCAGCGGCCGGGCCGCGGCCGGGGTGGTGCTCGGCACCCGCAGCAGTTCACGGATCCGGCCGAGCGACACCGACGCCTGCTGGTAGCCGTCGAAGACCTGCGACAGCTGCTGCACCGGCGCGAAGAACAGATCGATGTAGAGCAGGTACGCGACGAGCGCGCCCGCGGTCAGGGTGCCCGCGCCGACCCGCTGGGCGCCGACGATCAGCACCAGCGCGGCCGCGCCGCTGGACAGCAGCTGGACGAACGGGAAGTACACCGAGATCAGGAACTGTCCGCGCACCCGGGCTTCGCGGTACGCGCTGCTGCGCTCCGCGAACCGGACGGCGCCGACGCGCTCACGGCGGAACGCCTGCACGATACGCAGCCCGGCGACGTTCTCCTGCAGGTCCGCGTTGACGACGCCGACGCGTTCACGGGCCAGTTCGTACGCCCGGACGGACTTGCGCCGGAACACCCAGGTGGCCAGGACGAGCGGCGGGAGCGTCGCGAACACCAGCAGCGCCAGCTGGACGTCCAGGGCGAGCAGCGCGACCAGGATGCCGAAGAAGGTGAGCACGCTGACCAGGGCGGTGACCAGTCCGGTCTGCAGGAATGTCGACAGGGCGTCGACATCCGTGGTCATCCGCGTCATGATCCGGCCGGTCAGCTCACGCTCGTAGTAGTCGAGCCCGAGCCGGTGCAGATGCGAGAAGATCTTCACCCGCAGCGTGTAGAGGACGCGCTCGCCGGTCCTGCCGGTCAGCCGCGCCGATCCCCACTGCGCCGCCCACTGCACGACGACGATCACCAGGCCGGCGGCCGAGGCCGCCCAGACCGCGCCGAGCGCGGCCTCCCGGACACCGGAGTCGATGCCGTGCCTGATCAGCACCGGCAGCATCAGTCCGGCGATGGCGTCCGCCGCCACCAGCAGCAGGCTGAACAGCAGCGGGGTGCGGAAGCCGCGCAGCAGGCTGCGCAGCCCGAACTCCTCGTCGACGATGCGGGCCTGCGCCTCGTCCACGTCGGGTGTGTCGGTGGCGGGTGGCAGCGCTGCCACCTTCGCGAGCAGATCGGGCGAGGCCGGCATCCCGGCCATCGCGGCGGCCATGCCGGCGGGTCCACCCGCCGCCGGAACGATGGGAGCCGGGGCGGCTCCGTTCTCCCGTGCCTTCCCCGTAGCGGGCCCGTCAGCGGGGTGCGGTTCCCTGGGCCACAGCTCTGCCGTCACGCTGTCGGACACTGTGGATCCGTTGATCCTGCCCGTTCCGTTGAACCGGTCGGACCCGTTGAGCCTCTCGGACCCGTGAGCCTCTTCGGATCCGGGTGCGGTGGCGGTGCGCTCCGCAAGTCCGGTCGCGGCGCCCTCGCCCGACCAGGCGGCGGCGAGCACACCGGCCGGGTCGGCGGTGACGACGTCCGCGCCGAGCGCGTCCGGGTCGGTCAACAGCTTGCGGAAGAGCGCGGAGCGCTCCTCCAGCTCGTCATGGGTGCCGATGTCCGCCAGCCGGCCGTCCTCCAGGACGGCGATCCGGTCGGCGAGCGCCAGCGTCGAGCGGCGGTGGGCGATCAGCAGCGTCGTCCGGCCGGTCACGACCTCGCGCAGCGCGTCGAAGATCTCCGCCTCGACCTGGGCGTCGACCGCCGAGGTCGCGTCGTCCAGGAGCAGCAACCGCGGGTCGGTCAGGATCGCGCGGGCGAGGGCGACGCGCTGCCGCTGGCCGCCGGACAGGGTCAGGCCCTGTTCGCCGACCACGGTGTCGTAGCCCTCGGGGAGCGCCTCGATGAACTCGTGGGCCTGCGCCGCGCGGGTCGCGGCGAGCACCTGCTCATCGGTGGCGTCCGGGTGTCCGTAGGCGATGTTGGAGCGCACGGTGTCGGAGAACAGGAAGCTGTCCTCGGGCACCATGCCGATGGCGCCGCGCAGCGAGTCGAAGGTGAGGTCGCGGACGTCCTCGCCGCCGATCCGCACCGCGCCGCCGGTGGCGTCGTAGAAGCGCGGCAGCAGCAGCGAGACGGTGGACTTCCCGGAGCCCGAGGCACCGACGACGGCGACGGTCTCACCGGGCTCGACGCGCAGCGAGAAGTCGGCCAGCACCGGCCGCTCGGGGTCGTAGCCGAAGGTGACGTGGTCGAACTCGACGGTGGCCGCGCCCTCGGGCAGCGTCCGGGTGCCCTCCTCCAGCGTCGGCTCGGTGTCGATCAGCTCCAGGACGCGCTCGACGCCGGCCCGTGCCTGCTGTCCGACGGTCAGCATCATGGTCAGCATCCGCACCGGGCCGGTGAGCTGCGCGAGGTACGTGGAGAACGCGACGAACGTGCCGAGCGTGATCTGCCCGCGGGTCGCCATCCATCCGCCGAGCGCCAGCATGCCCACCTGGCCGATCGAGGGCACGGCCTGGAGGGCCGGGCTGTAGCGCGCGTTCAGCCGGATCGTGCGGAGCCGGCCGGCGAACAGCTTCTTGCTGACGCCCTCCAGCTTGTCCATCTCCTGCTGCTCCTGGCCGAAGCCCTTCACCACGCGGACGCCGGTGACGGACCCGTCGACGATGCCCGCGACGGCGGCAGCCTGCCCCTGGGCGTACCAGGTGGCGGGGAAGAGCCGCTTACGGCTGCGGTCGGCGATGAACCACAAGGCGGGGGCGACGGCCAGCGCGACGAGGGTGAGGAGCGGGGAGAGCGTGAGCATCACGATCAGGGACAGCACGAACAGCAGCACGTTGCCGATCATCATCGGCAGCATGAAGAGCAGGCCCTGGATGAGCTGCAGGTCGCTGGTGGCCCTGCCGACCACCTGGCCGGTGTCCAGCTCGTCCTGCCGCCGGCCGTCCAGCCGGGTCAGCGAGCGGAACATGTCGCTGCGCAGGTCGTGCTGCACATCGAGGGCGAGCCGGCCGCCGTAGAAGCGCCGCACATACGTCAGGACGTAGACGGCGACGGCCGCGACCACCAGCACGATCGCCCAGGGCAGCAGCGGACGGTCGTGCGCGAGCACCACGTCGTCGATGATCAGCTTCGGCACCAGTGGGACGAGCGCGGTGACGGCCATCCCGCCCAGTGACGCGCCCAACGCCAGCAGTACGTTGCGGCGGTACCGCCAGCAATAGCCGACCAACCGCCGCAACCAGCCCTGCTCCGGCTCAACCTTCGCCGATGTCACCCGGGTCCTCCCACTGATCCACGACTACCCGACGCTGCAACGCGCTGGCGTGCGAATTTCATCCTGCTGCAACAAACCGCAGCCAAAGAGGGGCCAAGGTCTCACTCCTCTCGGGCGATGGACCTAAGCCTTGCCGGAGCCGGGCGGCCCGCTCCCGGCGGAGCGGGCGGCCGGTCAGCTCCCTATGAGATGGGTGGGGGCGAACATCCGCAGGTGCGCCGGGAGGACGACGACGGAGGGGCCCGGGGTGGCCAGCGCCGCCGCGAGGTCGTCGCGGAGGGTGTCGGGCGTGGTGGCGGTGGCCGGGACCCCGAAGGACTCGGCGAGGGCGACGAAGTCCGGGCGGGCCAGCTCGGTGGCGGTGGCCTGGCCGAAGGCGTCGGTCATGTACTCGCGCAGGATGCCGTAACCGCCGTCGTCCACGATGAGCCAGGTGACGGGCAGGCCGTACTGCCGCGCGGTGGCCAGCTCGGCGATGGAGTACATGGCTCCGCCGTCCCCCGAGACGGCCAGGACCGGCCGCGTGGGATCGGCGGCGGCCGCGCCGAGGGCGGCGGGAAAGCCGTAGCCGAGGCCGCCGGCACCCTGCGCCGAGTGCATGGTGTTCGGGTGCCGGGCGTCGAAGGCGGACCAGGCCCAGTAACCGAGGATCGTCATGTCCCAGCAGCTGGGCGAGGTGTCGGGCAGGGCGTCGCGGACCGCGGCCAGCAACTGCTGCTCCAGGCCCAGGTCCTGGCCGGCGATCCGGTCACCGACGAGCGCCAGGACTTCGGCGACGGCCTTGGCGGCCTCCTCGTCCGGGCGCGGCACCGTCAGGTCGCACAGGGCGGCCAGCGAGAGCCGGGCGTCGCCGTGAATGCCGAGGGCCGGGTGGTTGGACTCCAGCTTCCCGAGGTCCGCCTCGATCTGGATCACCCGGCCGCGGGGGCGGAACGTGTGATAGTTCGAGGAGAGTTCGCCGAGGCCGGAGCCGACGACGAGCAGCACGTCGGCAGCTTCGAGGAAGTCGGTGGTGTGCCGGTCCTCGATCCAGGACTGCAGCGACAGCGGGTGCTCCCAGGGGAACGCGCCCTTGCCGCCGAACGTCGAGGCGACCGGGGCGTCGAGCTGCTCGGCCAGCGCGAGAAGCTCCCCGGCCGCGCCGGACCGTACGACGCCGCCGCCGGCCAGGATGGCCGGCCGCTGTGCCCCGGACAGCAGCCGGGCCGCCTCGGTGATCAGTTCGGCGCGCGGCTCCAGCGGGCGGGGCACCGCACGCAGCGCGGTGACGAGCGGGACGCCGGTGCCGGCGAGCAGCACGTCCTGCGGGATCTCCACCCACACCGGTCCGTACGGCGCGGTGAGCGCGGACTCCCAGGCCTCGGCGAGCGCCGAGGGGATCTGCGAGGCGGTGCGGACCGTGTGCACGGACTTGACCACGTAGCGGAACGACGCCTTCTGGTCGCGCAGTTCATGCAGGTACCCGTGGCGTCCGCCGCCGAGTCCGGCGGTCGGGACCTGGCTGCTGATGGCCAGCACGGGCGCGGAGGCGGCGGCGGACTCCTGGAGCGCGGCGAGCGTCATCAGCGCGCCGGGGCCGGTGGAGACCAGCAGTGGGGCGACGCCGCCGGTGACCCGGGCGTACGCGTCGGCGGCGAAGCCCGCGTTGTTCTCGACGCGCAGCCCCACGTAGCTGAGCGTCGAGCGGCGCAGCGCGTCGAAGGTGCCGAGGGCGTGCTGCCCGGGCAGCCCGAAGACCGTGGTCGCGCCGAGCGCGGCCAGGGATTCGACGACGAGGTCGCCGCCGTTGCGGGCCGTCACTTGGCGCTCTGGCGGGCCGCGGAGATCTGCCGGGACATGATCGTGGTCAGCTCGTACGCCGTGTGGGAGGCCGCGACGGAGGTGATCTCCGCGTGGTCGTACGCGGGGGCGACCTCGACCACGTCGGCGGAGACCAGGTGGCAGGAGGAGAGCCCGCGGATGATCTCCAGCAGTTCACGGGAGGTGAGGCCGCCGGCCTCCGGGGTGCCGGTGCCCGGGGCGTGCGCCGGGTCCAGGACGTCGATGTCGATGGAGATGTACAGCGGCCGGTCGCCGATGCGCTCGCGCAGCTGCTGCGCGACCTCGTCGACACCGCGGCGCATGACGTCCGCCGAGGTGACGATGCCGAAGCCCATCTTCTCGTCGTCGTCCAGGTCCTTCTTGCCGTACAGCGGGCCGCGGGTGCCGACGTGGGAGAGCGCCTCGGTGTCGAGGATGCCCTCCTCGACGGCGCGGCGGAACGGGGTGCCGTGGGTGTACTCGGCGCCGAAGTACGTGTCCCACGTGTCCAGGTGCGCGTCGAAGTGGAGCAGGGCGACAGGCCCGTGCTTGCGGGCGACCGAGCGCAGCAGCGGCAGCGCGATGGTGTGGTCGCCACCGAGGGTCATCAGGCGGGCGCCGGTGTCGAGCAGATCGTCGGCGGCGGCCTGGATGGTTTCGACGGCCTCGTTGATGTTGAACGGGTTGGCGGCGATGTCGCCCGCGTCCGCGACCTGGGCGAGCGCGAACGGCGAGGCGTCCTGCGCCGGGTTGTACGGGCGCAGCAGCCGGGAGGCCTCACGGATGGCGTTGCCGCCGAAGCGGGCGCCGGGACGGTACGAGACCCCGCTGTCGAACGGCACACCGACCACGGCGACGTCCGCGGTGCCGACCTCGTCCAGCCGGGGCAGCCGGGCGAACGTGGCGGGGCCGGCGTACCGCGGGATGCGGGACGAGTCGATCGGTCCACGCGGTTCGTTGCTGCTCATCGGGGTGCCTTCTTTCGCGTTACTCGTGGTGCTTCGGTGTGATTCGAGTGTCCCCCGGCTCGCTGACAAGCGGGCCGGGGCTGTGGATAACTTCGGTTCGGCCCGGTCCGGGGACCGGGACGACCCTGTGCCGGGACCGGTTCAGCCCTGTGCGGGCACCGGTTCCGCGACGGCCGGGACGGTGGCGCCGCGGCCCGCGAGCCGCTCGCGCCAGGCCGCCAGGACGGCCGCGTCGGTCGGCTTCGTGGCCAGGCTCACCACGGCGTACGTGGCGAGCGAGGCCAGCAGGCCGTAGTCGACAGCCATGGGCTCTCCTCCGTCCGAAGCGCTTCACTGAATGCGGGCGATTCCGGGGATGACCCTAGGTGGCTGAAAGATGTCGCTGAAGTGTACGTTTCCTCCATTCGACGTCACTCCAGTGGATGGACCGCACATGCCGAGTCTGGCGCCGCCCACTCCCCCAGTACCGCTCGCCGATCTGCTGGCCCGCGCGGACCTGGGACTTCGGCAGGTCGCGGGTCCGCGCGAGGACATCCCCGTCCACTGGGTGCACACCAGTGAGATGGAAGACCCGGTTCCGTATCTGCTGGGCGGCGAGCTGCTGCTGACCGCCGGGGTGCACTTCCCATCGGCGGGCGACACCACGAGGCGACGGGAAACGCGCCCGGCCGACGCCGACGGCGGCCCCACCGATGACCTCGGCGTCGACCAGGCCGGTGGCGGTGTCGACGACGCCTATCTCGACCACTACGTGGCACGCGCCGTGGAGGCAGGTGCCGCGGCGCTCGGCTTCGGGCTCGCACCCGTCTACGAGGAGACGCCCCGCGCCCTCGTGGAGGCGTGCGACCGGTACGGCCTGCCTTTGGTGGAGGTTCCGCCGCAAACCCCGTTCACCGCGGTCGCCCGGGCTGTCTGGCAGGCGATGGCCGAGGCCCGCCATCGCGAGCTGCGCCGGGTCACCGAGGCCCAGCAGTCCCTGGCCTCCGCCGCCGCCCGCCCCGAGCCGGTGCCCGCCGTGCTGCGTCAGCTCGCCCACCATCTGGGCGGCTGGGCGGCCCTCCTCGGCCCCGGCGGCGG
Organism: Streptomyces fildesensis; assembly: GCF_016107395.1. GTDB lineage: Bacteria > Actinomycetota > Actinomycetes > Streptomycetales > Streptomycetaceae > Actinacidiphila > Actinacidiphila fildesensis. The sequence goes on along the minus strand of NZ_JAAIKO010000004.1, from coordinate 124,174 downwards.
GGAGCTGTACGGGGCGGGCACCCGCCCCGGGCCGCCGGTCCGCACGGCGCTCGGCCGGCTGGCGCAGGTGGTCAGGCCGCTGCCGGGCGACCGGGCGCAGACCGTCCAGGCTCCGTCCTCGGCCACCGACACCGTCGCCGGCGCGCATCTGGCGGCCTACGCGCTGGCCGGGAGCGCTCCCGGCGAGGGCCTGGTGCTGGCGGTCGCGGCGGGGCGGCGCGATCCGGCCGACAACGCGCTCACCGGGGTCGCCACCGTGCTGCTCTCGTTGCTCACCGGCCCTTACCAGGGCACGGCCGACACCGACCGCTCCGCCGCCCTGGTGCGGCTGCTGCTCGGCGCGCGCCCCGAGGACGTCGCGCCCCTGCTGACCGCTCCCACCCGGCCTGCCGCCGAGACCGGCGGCGAGGCGGAAGCCGTCGCGGCGACCGGGCCGCGCTGGATCGTGGTGCACGGGCACCACCGCGGCTCCGGCCCCACCCGCGGCGAGGCGGCACCGCTGGCCGCCGCCGCTCTGGCGGCCGCGCTCGGCACCGCGCTGGTCGACGCGGACGGGGTCGCCGCCGTCCGGGCCCTGCTGCCCGCCGACCGCCGGATCTCCGCGCAGCCGGGCTGGACGCTCGGGGTCAGCGCCCCGGCGTCCACGGCGGAACTCGCCGCCGCCGACGCCCAGGCGGCGGGTGCGCTGCGCCGGGCCGTCGCGAACCGCTCCGAGCTGGCCCGGCACCGCGGCGGCGGCGCGGGCATGACGGCGCTCGTGGCGCCCGAGGAGGCGCGCGCCCAGGCCCGCGCCCTGCTGGAACCGCTACTGGACTCCCCCGCCCTCGTGGAGACCCTGCGCGCCTGGCTGGCGCTGCACGGCAGCTGGGACCGCAGCGCCGTGGCACTGGAAGTGCATCGCAACACGGTCCGGCAGCGCATCGCGCGGACCGCCGCGCTGCTCGACGCGGACCTGGACGACCCCGATACCCGCATGGACCTCTGGTTCGCCCTGCGCTGGCTCTGAGCAGCGACGACGTCGGCGGCGACGCTGTCAGCGGCATCGGGCCCACGCCGGGACCGACACACGGCCGGGCCCGTGCCGAGGCTGGAACCGGTGCCCGGAGGAGCGTCGTCGACAGCCGGCGGAAAGCCGGTCCAGGATCCCTCCGAGGGTCACACATCGGTGCCGATCACCCTCGCCCCCTACGCCCGTGCGGCCAGGCGCGACAATGAGACACATGCCCCATGACACGACGCCGTCCCGCCAGTCCCTCGCCGAGCACCTCATACGCACCCGCATCGCGGGTGACGTGGCCACGAGCCGCGAGAACAACCTGGATCACTACCGTGAGCTCGCCGAGGGGAACCGCTACTACTGGTTGGGCCTGGAACTCGGCGAGCGCTGGACGGATCCGCGGGCCGTGCTGGAGCTGATGGTGGAACGCTGCGGGGTCGTCGCCAACCCGAAGCACCGCAGGGGCCAGGACACCATCGACGCGGAACTGACGATCGACGCGCTGGACCGGATGGCCGTCGAGCTGCGCAAGGCGGCGGAATCCCGGGCCCGCGTGCTGTTCGCCACCGGTCACCCGGCCGGCATGTTCGCCGTCCACCAGGCGCTCGCCGCCGCGCTGCGCGACGCGGGCTGCGAGATCCTGCTGCCCGCGGACCGGCTGTACGCCGACAACGGCGAGATCCGGCACATCGGTGGCGTGTCCGTCCTGCACCGCGGCGGAAACCTCATGCACACCCACTCCCCCGACCCCATGCGGGAGGTGCTGGACGCCATGGAGCACGAGGGCCAGGAGCCCGATCTCGTCGTCGCCGACCACGGGTGGGCGGGCTTCGCAGGCAGCCAGGGCATCGACACGGTCGGGTTCGCGGACTGCAACGATCCCGCGCTGTTCGTCGGTGAGGCCGAGGGCGACCTGACGGTGACGGTCCCCCTGGACGACAACGTGCCGCCCCACCTGTACGACCCGCTCACCGCCTACCTGCTGGCCGCCGCAGGCCTCGAAGCACGGATCTGAGCCCGGCGCGGGCACGCGGCCTACCTCCGCGCAGCGGATCCGGACTCTGCGGATCCGGAGTCTCTGGTTACGATCGCAGAGGGGCTTCAGAAGGCAGGCGCAAGTTGATCCATGTAGCGATCGTCGACGACGAGGCGCTGGTCAGGGTCGCCCTGCGGCGGATTCTGGAGACCGCGGGAGACATCGCGGTGGTCGTCGACTGCGACGGCCGGGACGCGGTGGCCACCATCGAGGCGGCCGGACCCGACCTCGTGCTGCTGGACGCCGTGATGCCGGCACCGGACGGGCTCACGGTCCTGCGGGAGCTGCGCGCCCTGCCGCGGCCGCCCGCCGTCGCGATGCTCACGGCGTTCGACACCAGCGCGTACATCAGTGCCGCGATGCGGGAGGGCGCCACCGGCTTCCTCCTCAAGGACACGGCCGTGGGCACGCTGATCGACGCCGTGCGGGTGCTCGCCTCCGGCGGGACGGTCTTCACGCCGACCGTCAGCCGTACGGTCGTGCACGGCTACCTCGGGGCAGGGGCCGGGACGGGCCTCGACAACCCCGGCGGTGCGGACGCCGTCGCCCTGGGCCTGCTCACCACCCGCGAGCGCGAAGTCCTCGTCCTCGTGGCGGCGGGTCTGCCGAACTCCGACATCGCCGCACGGCTGGGGATCACGGTCGCCACCGTCAAGGACCATGTGCGCGCGGTGCTGCGGAAGCTGGACGCGCCCAACCGGGTCGCCGCGGCCGTGCTCGCCCACCGCGCGGGACTCGCCCCGGCCGTGGAGCGGACGTGAGACTGCGGCCGGCCGTCCTCGATGCCGCCCTGATCGCCCTCTCCGCGACCGAGGTGTGGGCGACGCGGTCGATGGGCGGCTCCCTCTCGCTCGCCGTCGCGTGCACCGCGACGGCCGCTCTCCTGGTGCGCCGGCGGTTTCCGCTGCTCGCCTTCGCGGCGACACTGCCCGCGCTCTCGCTCGGGTACGTGTGGCTGGCGCCGATGGCCGCGCTCTACCAGGTCGCCTCCGGCGGGACGGGCCGCACGGCGCCGGACGCAAACGGCAGCACCAGGTCCCGCCCCCGTGTCACGCCCCGCATGTGGGTCATCGGCGGCTGCGCCGCGGCCGTGGCCGTGGTCTCCTTCGTCCCCTGGCCGTGGCTCGGCACGATCGACTGGGAGCCGGCGCCCACGATCCTGGCGCTGCTGCTCTCCGCCCTGCTGGCCACCGCCCCCACGGCCCTCGGGCTGCTCAGCTCCTCCCGGCGGGAGCTGGCGGCCCGGCTCGCCGAGCTGGCCGCGAGCCGGGAACGCGAAGCGCGGCTCGCCGCCGAGCAGGCCGTCGTCCAGGAGCGCGCCCGGCTCGCCCGCGAGATGCACGACACGGTCGCGCACCACATCAGCCTCATCGCGGTGCAGTCCGGCGCGCTGGAGGTCACCGCGCGGAGCCAGGAGGCCCGCGACGCGGCCGGAGCGGTGCGCGAGCTGAGCCGGGACGCGCTGGACGAACTGCGTCGCATGGTCGGCCTGCTGCGGCTTCCCGTGACGAACGCGTCCGGCTCGTCGGACCCGGCGGACACGGCGGGCCGGGCGGCGCCGGCCGGACCCGGACTGGCCGAGTTGCCGGCGCTGCTGGCGACGGCGGGCCCCACGGTGCGGGGCCGGGTCGACGCGGGAGGCTGCCCGGCGCCCGTCGGGCACGCCGCCTACCGGATCGTGCAGGAGTCGCTGACCAACGTGCGCAAGCACGCGACGGGCGCGGAGACGGAAGTCGACGTACGGCTGACCGGGGGGCGGCTCCTGGTCAGCGTCCGCAACGGCCCGCCAGGTGAGCGGCCCGGTCCGCTGCTGCCCTCCGGCGGCCACGGCCTCGCCGGCCTGCGCGAACGTGCCGCCCAGCTGGGCGGCACCCTCGACGCGGGCGCGCAACCCGACGGCGGCTTCCTGGTGCGGGCCGTCCTCCCCGCCGCGTAAGGCTGCAGCTAGGGCGTGTTTCGAAAGCCCCGCCTGGCACGCGCCCTCGCCGCGTTGTCGGGCTCGTCCACGTACGACCAGTACGAGGACGACCCTCCGCCTTGCGAGCGCACGCACCAGACGCCGTGGGCCACGCCCTCCGGGCGAACAGCGCTACTTTCGACACACGCCCTAGACCGGGACGCGGACCACGCCCTCCTGGATCACGGACACCACGAGGCGCCCGTCCTGGGTGTAGATCCGGGCGGTGCCCAGTCCCCGGCCGCCGGACGCCGACGGGCTCTGCTGGTCGTACAGCAGCCATTCGTCGGCGCGGAAGGGCCGGTGGAACCACATGGCGTGGTCCAGGCTGGCGCCGACCACGTCGCCGACGGCCCAGCCGCCGCGCCCGTGGGCGAGGAGCACCGAGTCCAGCAGCGTCATGTCCGAGACGTACGTGGCCAGGCAGACGTGCAGCAGCGGGTCGTCCGCGAGCTTGCCCCGGGTGCGGAACCACACCTGGGAGCGCGGTTCGCGCGGGCCCTGCCCGGCGACCAGGAACGGCGGGTCCTCCGCGTACCGCAGGTCGACGGCGGCCCGCGCTTCCAGGAGACGGTCGATGACCTTGGGGTCGGGGAACTTGTCCGCGTGGGCGGGCAGCAGTTCCTCGGCGGTGGGCAGCGACTCGGGGTCCGGCGCCGGCGGCATGGGCTCCTGGTGCTCGAGCCCTTCCTCGTGCTCCTGGAAGGACGCCGACAGATGGAAGATCGGCTGCCCGTGCTGAACGGCCACCACCCTTCGGGTGGTGAAGGAGCGGCCGTCCCGGATCCGGTCCACCTGGTAGACGATCGGCGCGCCGGGGTCGCCCGGCCGCAGGAAGTACGCGTGCAGGGAGTGCGCGGCCCGGTCCTCGGGGACGGTGCGGCCCGCCGCGACCAGCGCCTGGGCGGCGACCTGGCCGCCGAACACCCGTGGCACGACCGCCGACCTGCTGATGCCGCGGAAGATGTCCTGCTCGATCCGCTCCAGATCGAGCAGATCGAGCAGGGACGTCAGCGCTGTGTTCACAGGGTCGCGCTCACAGGCCCATCGACTTGGCGATGATGGAGCGCATGACCTCGCTGGTGCCGCCGTAGATGCGGTTGACGCGGTTGTCCGCGTACAGGCGGGCGATGGGGTACTCCAGCATGTAGCCGTAGCCGCCGTGCAGCTGCAGGCACTTGTCGATGACGCGGGCCGCGACGTCGGTGCAGAACAGCTTGGCGGAGGCGGCGTCGGCGGCGGTCAGCTCACCGGCGTCGTGCGCGTCCAGGGCGCGGTCGACGACGGCCTGGGCCGCGTCCACCTCGGCCTTGCAGTCGGCGAGCACGAACTTGGTGTTCTGGAACGAGGCGACGGACTGGCCGAAGACGGTGCGGTCCTGGACGTACGCCTTGGCGAAGCCGATGGCCGCGGAGGCCTGCGCGTACGCGCCCACGGCGATGGCGATCCGCTCCTGCGGCAGGTTCTGGCCGAGGTAGGAGAAGCCCTTGCCCTCCTCGCCGAGCAGGTCCTCGACGGGCACCTTCACGTCGGTGAAGGACAGCTCGGCGGTGTCGGAGGTCTTGAGGCCGAGCTTCTCCAGCTTGCGGCCGACGGCGTAGCCCTCGGACTTCGTGTCGACGACCAGCAGCGATATGCCCGCGCGGCGGTCCTCGGGGGTGGCCGGGGCGGTCCTGGCGCAGACGATGACACGGTCGGCGTGCACGCCGCCGGTGATGAAGGTCTTGGCGCCGTTGAGGACGTAGTGCGTGCCGTCCTCGGAGAGCTTGGCGGTGGTCTTCATGCCGGCCAGGTCGGAACCGGTGCCCGGCTCGGTCATCGCGATGGCGGTCATCATGTCGCCGGAGACGAAGTCCGGGAGCCAGCGCTTCTTCTGCTCGTCGTTGCAGTAGGCCAGCAGGTACGGGAGGCAGAGGCCGGTGTGCACGCCACTGCCGCCGAAGCTGACGCCCGCGCGGGCGCACTCCTCGGTGATGACGGCCTGGAACTTGAAGCTGGTCTCGCCGGCGCCGCCGAATTCCTCGGGCACTTCGATACCGAAGACGCCCAGCTCACCGAGCTTGCGGTAGAAGTCGCGGGGGGCCTGGCCGGCCGCCAGCCACTCGTCGAAGACGGGAACGACCTCGGCGGCGATGAAGTCCCGGATCGTCTCGCGGAACGCTTCGTGGTCCTCGTTGAACACCGTACGACGCACTTCGCGCCTCCTCTGGGCCTGAGACATGGGATCCGGGACGGGGTCCGGAAAAATAAGCAAGCGCTCAGTAAGTTACTCGCCGGTCGTCCATGCTGTCCAGAGCCGTCAGTGCGCCCAGTGCCAGCCGGCGCAGCAGCGCCGCCGTGTCGTTCCGGTCCGGGAGCCCGCTGTGCGCGCCCAGGTGCGGGGTGGAGTTGAGCAGTCCGAAGACCGCGTGCACGGCGGCCCGCACCTGCGGCTCGGGCGCGGCAGGACGCACCTGCCGGACGACCTCCACCCACTGCTCGACGTACTGCCGCTGGAGCTGGCGCACCAGCTTGCGGTCGGAGTCGCGCAGCCGGTCCAGTTCGCGGTCGTGCAGGGTGATCAGCGGGCGGTCGTCGAGCGCGAAGTCGATATGGCCGCGGACCAGCGCGTCCAGTGCCCCGGCCGGGTCGTTGGCCTCGGCGACCCGGGCCTTCCCGGCCGTGAGCAGCCGGCCGCTGATACCGACGAGCAGCTCGGCGAGCATCGCGTCCTTGCCCGCGAAGTGCCGGTAGAGGCCGGGTCCGCTGATGCCGACCGCGGCCCCTATCTCGTCCACACCGACGCCATGGAATCCGCGTTCGGCGAAGAGCCGGGCGGCCTCCCGGAGGATCTGGTCGCGGCGGTTCTCGGTCGCCTTCGTGGGGTGCATGGAACGAGTCTAGACAATCCCGTTAGCGAGCGTTAACGTGAAGGTCACCACGTTAACGCTCGCTAACTTCCGGGGGCCCGACACATGGCAGCACCCGTCCTCTCCAGCGCCGCCGATCCGGCGTCGGAGACCTACCGCGCCAATGCGGCGGCGCACGCCGAACTGAGTGCGCGGCTGCGCGACAAGCTCGCCGCCGCCCGGCTCGGCGGCGGCGAGAAGGCCCGCGCCCGGCACACCGCGCGCGGCAAGCTCCTGCCCCGCGACCGGGTGGACGGGCTGCTCGACCCCGGCTCGCCCTTCCTGGAGCTCGCCCCGCTGGCCGCCGACGGGATGTACGAGGGCCAGGCCCCGGCCGCCGGCGTCGTCGCCGGTATCGGCAGGGTCTCCGGCCGTGAGGTCGTGGTCGTCGCCAACGACGCCACGGTCAAGGGCGGCACGTACTACCCCATGACGGTGAAGAAGCACCTGCGGGCGCAGGAGATCGCGCTCGACAACCGGCTGCCGTGCGTCTATCTGGTCGACTCCGGCGGCGCCTTCCTGCCCCGGCAGGACGAGGTCTTCCCGGACCGCGACCACTTCGGTCGGATCTTCTACAACCAGGCGACGATGTCGGCCCGCGGCATCCCGCAGATCGCCGCGGTGATGGGCTCGTGCACGGCCGGCGGCGCGTACGTCCCCGCCATGAGCGACGAAGCGGTGATCGTCCGCAACCAGGGCACGATCTTCCTGGGCGGGCCGCCGCTGGTGAAGGCCGCGACCGGCGAGGTCGTCACCGCCGAGGAGCTCGGCGGCGGCGAGGTGCACTCCAGGATCTCCGGCGTCACCGACCACCTGGCCGAGGACGACGCCCACGCGCTGCGCATCGTGCGGAACATCGTGTCCACCCTCGGCCCGCGGGTCCCCCGCCCCTGGGACCTCGACCCGGTCGAGGAACCCGCCGTCGACCCCGCAGGGCTCACCGGCGCGGTGCCCGTCGACTCCCGCACCCCGTACGACGTGCGCGAGGTCATCGCCAGGATCGTCGACGGCAGCCGTTTCGCCGAGTTCAAGGCGGAGTACGGCACGACGCTCGTCACCGGCTTCGCCCATGTGCACGGCCACCCGGTGGGCATCATCGCGAACAACGGCATCCTCTTCGCCGAATCCGCCATGAAGGGCGCGCACTTCATCGAGCTGTGCGACCAGCGCGGCATCCCGCTGCTCTTCCTGCAGAACATCTCCGGGTTCATGGTGGGCCGCCAGTACGAGGCGGGCGGCATCGCCAAGCACGGCGCCAAGATGGTCACCGCGGTGGCCTGCGCCCGGGTGCCCAAGCTGACGGTCGTCATCGGCGGCTCGTACGGCGCCGGCAACTACTCGATGTGCGGACGGGCCTATTCACCGCGCTTCCTGTGGATGTGGCCCAACGCCAAGATCTCCGTGATGGGCGGCGAACAGGCCGCGTCCGTGCTCGCCACCGTCAAGCGCGACCAGATCGAGGCGGCGGGCGGTGAGTGGGCTCCCGATGAGGAGACCGCGTTCAAGGACCCGATCAGGGCCCAGTACGACACCCAGGGCAACGCCTACTACGCGACCGCCCGGCTCTGGGACGACGGCGTGATCGACCCGCTGGAGACCCGCACGGTCCTGGGCCTCGCGCTCACCGCCTGCGCCAACGCGCCGCTGGGTGAGCCCGGCTACGGCGTCTTCCGGATGTGAGGACAGAGATGACCATGTTCGACACCGTCCTCATCGCCAACCGCGGCGAGATCGCCGTCCGGGTGATCCGCACGCTGCGGCGCCTCGGCGTGCGCTCGGCCGCCGTGTTCAGCGACGCCGACGCCGACGCCCGGCACGTCCGCGAGGCCGACACCGCGGTCCGCATCGAGAACTACCTCTCCATCGACGAGCAGTTGCGCGCGGCCGCCCGAACCGGGGCGCAGGCCGTCCACCCCGGCTACGGCTTCCTCGCGGAGAACGCCGCCTTCGCTCAGGCCTGCACCGACGCGGGGCTCGTCTTCATCGGACCGCCGGCCTCGGCGATCCAGCTGATGGGTGACAAGATCCGCGCCAAGGCGACCGTCCTGGAGGCCGGTGTCCCGGTCGTCCCGGGCTCGTCCGGCAGCGGTCTCACCGACACCCAACTCATCGGCGAGGCACAGAAGATCGGCATGCCGGTCCTGCTCAAGCCGTCCGCGGGCGGCGGCGGCAAGGGCATGCGGCTGGTGCGGGACGAGACGCTGCTCGGCGACGAGATCGCCGCCGCCCGGCGCGAGGCCCGTGGTTCCTTCGGCGACGACACCCTCCTCGTCGAGCGCTGGATCGACCGGCCGCGGCACATCGAGATCCAGGTGCTGGCCGACGCCCACGGCAATGTCGTCCACCTGGGCGAGCGGGAGTGCTCGCTGCAGCGCCGGCACCAGAAGGTGATCGAGGAGGCGCCCAGCGTGCTCCTGGACGAGGCCACCCGTGCGGCGATGGGCGAGGCCGCCGTGCAGGCCGCCCGCTCCTGCGGCTATGTCGGCGCGGGCACCGTCGAGTTCATCGTCCCGGGCGCGGACCCCTCCGCGTACTGCTTCATGGAGATGAACACCCGCCTCCAGGTCGAGCATCCCGTCACCGAACTGATCACCGGCCTGGACCTCGTCGAGTGGCAGCTGCGCGTCGCCGCCGGCGAGCACCTGCCGTTCGGGCAGGAGGGCGTCACCCTCACCGGCCACGCCGTCGAGGCCCGGATCTGTGCCGAGGACCCGGCCCGCGGCTTCCTGCCCTCCGGCGGGACCGTGCTGTCGCTCCACGAACCGCAGGGCGACGGGGTCCGCACCGACTCCGGGCTCGCCGAGGGCACCGAGATCGGCAGCCTGTACGACCCGATGCTGTCCAAGGTCATCGCGTACGGGCCCGACCGCGCCACCGCGCTGCGCAAGCTGCGCGCGGCGCTGGCCAGCACCGTCACCCTGGGTGTCTCCACCAACGCGGGCTTCCTGCGGCGGCTGCTGGCCCACCCGGAGGTGGTCTCCGGAGTCCTCGACACCGGACTGGTCGAGCGCGAGGTCGGCTCGCTGATCTCACCGGACGTCCCGCCCGAGGTCTACGCGGCCGCGGCGCTGCTGCGCCAGGCCGCCCTGCTCCCCACGTCGGACGCCACCACCTGGACCGATCCGTTCTCGGCTGCCGACGGCTGGCGGCTGGGCGGCGAGCCGGCCTGGACCACCCACCATCTGCGGGTGCCCGGACACGAACCGCTGGCCGTCCGGGTCCGCGGGAACGAGGTCCGGGTGGGCGACGCCCCGGCGGTCCCCGCGCGCCTGGTCACCGACGGCGGACGCGGCGTCCTGCACTGGGACGGCGCCACCCATTCCTTCCACCACGCGGGCGCCTGGCTGGGCCGTGACGGGGACAGCTGGCACGTCGCGGACCACGACCCCGTCGCGGCCGCCCTGAGCGGCAGCGCGGGCGCCGGTGGCACCGGCGCGCTCACCGCGCCGATGCCCGGCACCGTGACCGTCGTCAAGGTCGCGACCGGGGACGAGGTGACCGCGGGCCAGAGCCTGCTGGTCGTCGAGGCGATGAAGATGGAGCACGTCATCACCGCTCCCCACGACGGCACGGTCACCGAGATCGACGTCACCCCCGGCAGCACCGTCGCCATGGACCAGGTGCTCGCCGTCGTCGCTCCCCGGGAGGAGTCATGACCAACGGTCTGCCCATGTCCGTACCGGCGTCCGGACTGCCCGCGCGGGTCAGGATCCACGAGGTCGGCGCGCGCGACGGGCTGCAGAACGAGAAGACGACCGTCCCGACGGCGGTGAAGGCCGAGTTCATCCACCGGCTGGCCGCCGCGGGCCTCGGCACGATCGAGGCGACCAGCTTCGTGCACCCCAAGTGGGTGCCCCAACTGGCCGACGCCGCCGAGCTGATGCCGCTGCTTGCCGATGTGGACGCGCATCTGCCGGTGCTGGTCCCCAACGAACGCGGTCTGGAACGCGCCCTGGCGCTCGGCGTCTCGGAGATCGCGGTTTTCGGCAGCGCGACCGAGTCGTTCGCCAAGGCCAATCTCAACCGGACCGTCGACGAGTCCCTCGCCATGTTCGAGCCGGTCGTCGCCAAGGCCCGGGAGGCCGGGGCCACCGTGCGCGGCTATCTCTCCATGTGCTTCGGCGACCCGTGGGAGGGCCCGGTCCCGGTGGAGCAGGTGGCCGCCGTCGCCCGCCGGCTGTACGACCTGGGATGCACCGAGCTGAGCCTGGGCGACACGATCGGGGTCGCCACCCCCGGCCATGTCACCGCGCTGCTCGCCGCGCTGGTGGAGCAGGGGGTCCCGACGGACCGGCTCGCCGTGCACTTCCACGACACCTACGGCCAGGCGCTGTCCAACACCCTGGCCGCCCTCCAGCGGGGGGTGACCGTCGTCGACGCCTCCGCGGGCGGCCTCGGCGGCTGCCCGTACGCGAAGAGCGCCACCGGAAACCTCGCCACAGAAGACCTCGTCTGGATGCTGAACGGCCTCGGTATCGACACCGGGGTCGACCTCGACCGCCTCACCGCCACAAGCGTGTGGATGGCGGAGCAGCTCGGGAGGCCAAGCCCCTCCCGCACCGTCCGCGCCCTCTCCCACCAGGAGCCGTAGTCATGTCGATCGATCACCGCCTCGCCCCCGAGCACGAGGAACTGCGCCGCACCGTCGAGGCGTTCGCGCACGACGTGATCGCGCCGAAGATCGGGGAGTTCTACGAGAACCATGAGTTCCCGTACGAGATCATCCGTGAGATGGGCCGGATGGGCCTGTTCGGCCTGCCCTTCCCCGAGGAGTACGGCGGCATGGGCGGCGACTATCTCGCCCTCGGCATCGTCCTCGAGGAACTCGCGCGGGTGGACTCGTCCGTCGCCATCACCCTCGAAGCGGGCGTCTCGCTGGGCGCGATGCCGATCTTCCGCTTCGGCACCGAGGAGCAGAAGCGCGAGTGGCTGCCGCGGATGTGTTCCGGGGAGATCCTGGGCGCGTTCGGGCTGACCGAGCCCGAGTGCGGTTCCGACGCCGGCGGCACGCGCACCACCGCCCGGCTGGACGAGGCGACGAACGAATGGGTGATCAACGGCACCAAGTGCTTCATCACCAACTCCGGTACCGACATCACGGGTCTGGTCACGGTCACCGCCGTCACCGGCCGCAAGGACGACGGACGACCGCTGATCTCGTCGATCATCGTGCCCTCGGGCACGCCGGGCTTCGGTGTCGCGGCTCCGTACTCCAAGGTCGGCTGGAACGCCTCGGACACCCGTGAGCTGTCGTTCTCCGACTGCCGGGTCCCGGCCGCTAACCTGCTCGGCGAGGAGGGCCGCGGCTACGCGCAGTTCCTGCGGATCCTCGACGAGGGCCGGATCGCGATCTCGGCGCTGGCCACCGGGCTGGCCCAGGGCTGCGTCGACGAGTCCCTGGCGTACGCGAAGACCCGGGAGGCGTTCGGCCGGCCGATCGGTGCGAACCAGGCGATCCAGTTCAAGCTCGCCGACATGGAGATGCGCGCCCACATGGCCCGTGTCGGCTGGCGCGACGCGGCCTCCCGGCTGGTGCGCGGCGAGCCGTTCAAGAACGAGGCGGCGATCGCCAAGCTCTACTCCTCGACGGTCGCCGTGGACAACGCCCGTGAGGCCACCCAGATCCACGGCGGATACGGCTTCATGAACGAGTACCCGGTGGCCCGTATGTGGCGGGACTCCAAGATCCTGGAGATCGGCGAGGGCACCAGCGAGGTCCAGCGGATGCTCATCGCCCGCGAGCTGGGGCTCACGGGCTGAGGGGCTGACGAGCCGGCGGCGGGCGGTCGTGGGTGACCGTCCGCCGCCGGCCGGCCGTCAGCTGCTCGGCCAGGGCACCTGGGGCGACCGGTAGTAGCCGATGCCCAGCGCCGTCCAGCGCGGGCCCTGGGCGGCGAGCCGCACCTTGTAGGCATCCCACTGGTGGGTGGCTGCCGGGGACCAGCCGATCTCGGCGATTCCCGGCAGTCTCGGGAAGGTCATGTAGTCGGAGTCCGCGCTGGTCACGATGGTCTCCGTCCACAGCGGCGCCTCCACGCCGAGGACGGCGGAGGCGGGTGCGCCCTTGATGAAGGTGGCGGGGTCCCAGTTGTAGGAGTCCTTCACCTCGACCAGGCCGGCCCAGGCCTGGCCCAGCGGGGTGGAGGCGTTGTACTTCATGTCCAGGTAGGCGCGGTTGGCGGGCGAGAGGATCAGCCGCATTCCGGCCTTGGCCGCGTCCGCGACCTCCTTCTCACTGCCCTTCGTGCCCCAGTACTGGCCGACGGCCCCGGCGACCGGGTGCGCGCCCGCCAGCTGGTGCCAGCCGATCACGGTCTTGCCGTACTTGGTGACGATCGGCTGGACCTTGTCCATGAACGTCACGTAGTCGGCGTGGCTGGTGGAGTGCGCCTCGTCGCCGCCGATGTGCAGATACGGGCCCGGGGTGAGGGCGGCCAGCTCCCCCAGCACCTGGTCCGCGAACCGGTAGGTGACGTCCTTGGCGGCGCACAGCGAGCTGAAGCCGACGTTGGTGCCCGTGTAGAGCGGCGGGGCGATGCCGTTGCAGTTCAGCTCCGCGTAGGAGGCGAGGGCCGCGTTGGTGTGGCCGGGCATGTCGATCTCCGGCACCACCGTCAGATAGCGGCTCGCGGCGTAGCGCACGATCTCGCGGTAGTCGGCCTTCGAGTACGAGCCGCCGGGTCCCCCGCCGACCTGGGTGCTGCCACCGTAGGCGGCCAGCCGCGGCCAGGAGTCGATGGCGATCCGCCACCCCTGGTCGTCCGACAGATGCAGATGCAGCTGGTTGATCTTGTAGAGGGCGAGCTGGTCGATGTACCGCTCGACCTGCGCGACGGAGAAGAAGTGCCGCGAGACGTCGAGCATGCCACCGCGGTAGGCGTAGCGCGGCGCGTCCGTGATGGTGCCGCCCGGCACGTTCCAGGGGCCGCTCTGCACGGTGCGCTTCTCGACCGTGGCGGGGAGCAGCTGGCGCAGCGTCTGCACACCGTGGAACAGCCCGGCGGCCTGCTCGGCGCCGATGGTCACCGACTGCCCGGAGACGACGAGCCGGTACCCCTCCGCTCCGAGTGCCACGACCGTGTCGTGGGGCGCCTCGGCGCCGTCCGCCTTGGCCCCGTCCGACCTGGCGCCGGCAGCGTTGTAGCTGCCCGCACCACTGATCGTCGCTCCCAGCCTGAGCACGATGCCGTCGCTGCCTCCGTCGTCCGCGACGACGGGCAGCGGGTATCCGGTGGACGGCCGCAGCACGCCCGCGAGGTAGTCGCCGACCTTCCGCACCTCGTCGGAGTTCCCGGGCACGTGGATGCGGGTGCCGGCGCCGATGGCATAGGAGGCGCCGCCGGACTGTACGGAGGCCGGGGCGGGGACGACCCGCTCCAGGACGGCCGACGAGGCGTCGGCTCCGGAGGCGGAGGCGGCCGAGGCGGCCGGCGCGGCCGGGGCGGTGGCCCAGGCAGTGGCGCTGATCAGCAGCAACGAGCACAGGATCTGGGGCAGATTGTTCCGAACGCTGGGTCGTCTCACAGGGGGATTCCCTTCAGCGGGCGGCGGAGAGTACCGATGCCACTTGGGTACCGTGCGCCCCCGGAGTGGTCAAGGTGTAGACCAATTCCCCACGCTTTTGGCTCACCCGGATCCACCTCCTGCCCGAAATCGGGCAGGATTCTTGCAAACGGGCGATGATCACACCAGTATCGACGGATGCCCGACCGCCAGACGTCCCATGAGGACCTTGTCGACCACCTGGTCCGCACCACACCGCTGCACCGCGGTGAGGCGGTCCGGGTGATCCAGGACGTGCTGGCGTACTTCGACGAGACGACAGAGCTGTTCGTCCGCCGCCGGCACCGCGAGCTCCAGGCCAAGGGCCTGGTCAACGCGGTGATCTTCGAGCGGATCACCGAGGAGCTGCCGTACCGCGCGGTGGCTCCGCCGGAGCTCTCCCTGCGGCAACTGCGCCGCATCGTCTACGGCTGACACAGGCTGACACACCGGAAACACCTGGTGCCCGCGTGCGGGTGCGGCACCACCTGCTGACGTACGACTGACTCACGACGGAGAGGGACGACCATATGTGCGGGATCGTCGGATACATCGGTAAGCGCGACGTGGCTCCACTGCTGCTGGAAGGCCTGCAGCGGCTGGAGTACCGGGGCTACGACTCGGCGGGCGTCGTCATCACCGGAAAGTCCGGGGTCCTCAAGACGGTCAAGGCCAAGGGCCGGGTCCGCGAGCTGGAGGCCCGTATCCCCAAGCGCTTCGCCGGCACCACCGGTATCGCGCACACCCGCTGGGCCACGCACGGCGCTCCGAACGACGAGAACGCGCACCCCCACCTTGACGCGGAGGGCAAAGTCGCCCTCGTCCACAACGGCATCATCGACAACGCCGACGATCTGCGCGCCAAACTGATCGCCGACGGCGTCGAGTTCACCTCCGAGACCGACTCCGAGGTCGTCGTGCACCTCATCGGCCGCTCGCAGGCCGACACCCTGGAGGCCAAGGTCCAGGAAGCGCTGCGCCGCGTCGAGGGCACCTACGGCATCGCCGTCATGCACCAGGACTTCCCCGACCGCATCGTCGTCGCCCGCAACGGCTCGCCCGTCGTGCTCGGCATCGGCGACAAGGAGATGTTCGTCGCCTCGGACGTCGCCGCGCTGGTCAGCCACACCCGCCAGGTCGTCACCCTCGACGACGGCGAGATGGCCACCCTCAAGGCCGACGACTTCCGCACGTACACCACCGAGGGTTCCAGCACCTCGGCCACGCCGACCACCGTGGAGTGGGAGGCCGAGTCGTACGACATGGGCGGCCACGACACGTACATGCACAAGGAGATCTCCGAGCAGCCCGACGCGGTCGACCGCGTGCTGCGCGGCCGTATCGACGACCGGTTCTCCACCGTGCACCTGGGCGGGCTGAACCTCGACCCGCGCGAGGCGCGGAGCGTCCGCCGGATCAAGATCCTCGGCTGCGGCACGTCGTACCACGCGGGCCAGATCGGCGCGCAGATGATCGAGGAGCTGGCCCGCATCCCCTCGGACGCCGAGCCCGCCTCCGAGTTCCGCTACCGCAACCCGGTCGTCGACCCCGACACCCTCTACATCGCGGTCTCCCAGTCCGGCGAGACCTACGACGTGCTCGCCGCCGTCCAGGAGCTCAAGCGCAAGGGCGCGCGGGTGCTGGGTGTGGTGAACGTCGTCGGCTCGGCGATCGCCCGCGAGACGGACGGCGGCGTGTACGTGCACGCCGGCCCCGAGGTCTGCGTCGTCTCCACCAAGTGCTTCACCAACACCGTCGTCGCGTTCGCGCTGCTCGCGCTGCACCTGGGCCGGATCCGCGACCTGTCGGTCGCGGACGGCAAGCGGATCATCGCGGGGCTGCGGAAGCTGCCCGCTCAGATCGCCGAGATGCTGGAGGGCGAGGCGGAGATCGAGAAGCTGGCCGCCGAGTACGCGGGCGCCAAGTCGATGATGTTCATCGGGCGCGTGCGGGGCTATCCGGTGGCGCGTGAGGCCTCGTTGAAGCTCAAGGAGATCAGCTACATCCACGCGGAGGCGTACCCGGCCTCCGAGTTGAAGCACGGTCCGCTGGCGCTGATCGAGCCGGCGCTGCCGACGGTGGCGATCGTGCCGGACGACGATCTGCTGGAGAAGAACCGGGCGGCACTGGAGGAGATCAAGGCGCGGAGCGGGCGGATTCTGGCGGTGGCGCACCAGGTGCAGGAGAAGGCGGACCACACGATCGTGGTGCCGAAGAACGAGGTCGAGCTGGATCCGATTCTGATGGGGATTCCGCTGCAGTTGTTCGCTTACCACACGGCGAAGGCGATGGGGCGTGACATCGACAAGCCGCGGAACCTGGCGAAGTCCGTGACGGTGGAGTAGGCCTGCGGGTTGGTGGTGGGTGCGGGGGCCGGGTCCTCCGGGGTGGGTTTCGAAATCGACTATTTACGGGCCTGGCGGCCCACAAATAGCTCGGCAGCATTTCGAAACCCACCCCTGCGGCCCCGGCTCCCTCGCGTCCCCTCCGACCTGCGGGAACGTGGGCCGTAAGGGATCACAGCGCACAGGGTCCGGGGCGTCGGCCTGATGCCCCGACGGTTTGCGGGATGGGTCTGCGAGCCAGGTGACGGCCGGTGGTGGGTGTGGCTGTGGTGGCGCTCCCCTGGGTGCTCTCCCGTGGGCGTTCTACGGGATGACGATGACCGGGCGTTGCGCCCGGCGCGCCAGGCGGCCTGCTACCGAGCCGAAGATGCGGCCGATGATGCCCTGGGTGCCGCCCACGACGATGGCGTCGGCCTCGTACTCGCGGCCGACCTCCTCCAGTTCGTGGCAGATGTCGCCGCCGCGTTCGACGAGGATCCAGGGGACCTCGGCGAGGTGGTCGGCGCAGGCGAGTTCCAGCCCCAGGACCTCGGTTCTGTGGTCGGGGACGTCGACGAAGACCGGTGGTTCGCAGCCCGCCCAGACCGTGGCCGGGAGGCGGTTGGCCACGTGGACGATGATCAGAGCCGAGCCCAGTCGCCGGGCCATGCCGATCGAGTAGGCGAGCGCCCGCTCGCTGGAGACCGAACCGTCGAATCCCACCACGACACCGTGCCGGAAGGCCGGGTCGCAGGACGAGCGCAGCTCGGGGGCCGCTTCGGGGAGCGCCGCCGATTCGGCGAGCGGCTTGCCTTCAGCGGGCTCAGGGAGCTCATAACCGGCCATGATGCGGTTTCTCGACAAGGGCGGCGTGGGGACGCCGACCGGCGGACAACGGCGGTGCTGCAGTCGTCACAGCGAGCTTCGCTGCGTCTTCGGTAATACCCTGACGGGGGCCGCGAGGCTGACCGGTTTCGGCCAGTTCGAGGCTTCCGACCCTGGTCACTCCAGAGTACGGCGGAGACGCATCCCTGCACAGACTCGTCGAGCCTTCGCAGGCATTACGTACCCGGAGTTTCCAGGAGAATGCCGGAGCCCGGCCGTGAGCGCAACGTCGTGCCGTCATCCGGCCGGACGAATCCGCGCGGCGGGAGCGGCCGTCGCGGGCGGGCCGGCTCCAGAACGGGTCCAGGGCGGCTCCAGAACGGCTCAAGGGGTCTTCCGGAGCGGCCCGAGGGCTCCCCTGGAGACACCCCGGAGCGATGTGCGGAGCACCCCAGACCTGCGCGGGACGCCTTGCCGGGGGGGCACCGCACGAACATCGCCCCCCGCGCAAACCAAATTCTCCGCGGCACCGGCGTGAACAAGACACCGGTCCGGCGAGGGACCGGCAAATGGCCCGATAACGCCCCGATGACGCCGGCGGCCGTGAGGGGCGCACCGGGGCGGTTGGCTGGCCAGGGGGCGCACACCGGGGTGCCGTCCAGGGGCGTGCACATCGGTGCGTATGTTTTTCAGCCAACTTCTGGCCGCAGTACCCCTGTTGGTCAAAGCGCTTGCTGACACGTCTGCCACCTGCAATGAAACGGCTCCAGGGGGCGCGAGGAGCGTCGTAGGCCACCGCGGGAGCCAGAGGCGTACTTCCCAGCAGGCCCGGTGAGTGGAACGCTTCGTGATCGAATGCTTCACGCCACGTGGTCAAGTCGACTTAGCGCCAGGTGGTGAAGTATTCACAACTGCCTCATCTGACACACCAAACACAGTAGATTCGATCTTGGGAAATACGGCGGGGGAAACGTGCAGGACCGAGGGGCCGCGTCGATCGAGGGGGGCTTGAGCTCCATGATGAGCCAGGAGTCCAGGACCGGTACGGCGATGGAGAACCTGTCGCCATCAGCCGGATCCTCAGCACCGTCAGCGTCGTCCCGCGCCACTCGCAAACTGTCCGCGCGGCGGCGTGCCGAAGTTGTCGCCGTGCTGCTGTTCAGCGGCGGGCCGATCTTCGAAAGTTCCATCCCGCTCTCCGTGTTCGGCATCGACCGGCAGGACGCGGGCGTGCCCCGCTACCGGCTGCTGGTCTGCGCCGGCGAGGACGGGCCACTTCGCACCACAGGGGGCCTGGAACTCAGCGCCCCGTACGGACTCGAAGCGCTGTCACGGGCCGGCACCGTAGTGGTGCCCGCCTGGCGCTCGATCTCCCAACCACCACCTCCCGAGGCCCTCGACGCGCTGCGCCGGGCCCATGAGGAGGGCGCCCGGATCATCGGCCTGTGCACAGGGGCGTTCGTACTGGCCGCCGCGGGGCTTCTGGACGGCCGCCCCGCGACCACCCACTGGATGTACGCGCCCACCTTGGCCAAGCGCTATCCCTCCGTGCATGTGGACCCCCGGGAGCTTTTCGTGGACGACGGAGACGTACTGACCTCGGCCGGCACCGCGGCCGGAATCGACCTCTGCCTGCATGTCGTACGCACCGACCACGGCGCCGAGGCGGCGAACGCGCTCGCCCGGCGGCTCGTCGTGCCGCCGCGCCGCAGTGACTGGCCCTCCAGCCAGCGCCACCTCGACAGGTCATTACCAGAAGAGATCGGCGGTGACCCGCTGGCCGAGGTCGTCGCCTGGGCGCTGGAGCATCTGCACGAGCAGTTCGACGTGGAGGCCCTCGCGGCTCGCGCCTATATGAGCCGCAGGACCTTCGACCGGCGGTTCCGGTCGCTCACCGGCAGTGCCCCGCTGCAGTGGCTGATCACTCAGCGGGTGCTGCAGGCGCAGCGGCTGCTGGAGACGTCCGACTTCTCGGTAGACGAGGTGGCGGGCCGCTGCGGCTTCCGCTCCCCCGTCGCGCTGCGCGGGCACTTCCGCCGCCAGCTCGGGTCGTCGCCCGCCTCCTACCGGGCCGCGTACCGGGCCCGGCGCCCGCAGGACGACCCGGAGCGGCCACCCGCGCCGGCCGAGCACCTGCCGCCCCGCCGGGGCACGCCACAGCTCCTGACGGTGCCGGGCAAGCCCGACTCCGACGTGTACGCCCCTCGGGTGCCCGAGCAGAGCCGCATGGACGGCTCCGACGGCATCATCAGGGGGCGGCTGCGCGCGGAGCGCATCGCACGCGGCCGCAACCCGGCTATGCCTGGTCCACGCGATCGCCCCTTAGGGTGAGACCCATGAACGACCGCATGGTGTGGATCGACTGCGAGATGACCGGGCTGTCCCTGGCCCATGACGCGCTCGTCGAGGTGGCCGCACTGGTCACCGACTCCGAGCTGAACATTCTCGGCGAGGGGGTGGAGATCGTCATCCGCCCGCCCGCCGAGTCCTTGACGACCATGCCCGACGTCGTACGCGAGATGCACACCGCCTCCGGGCTCCTGGAGGAGCTCGAGGGCGGTGTGACGCTCGAGGAGGCCGAGAAGCTGGTGCTCGACTACGTGCGCGAGCACGTGTCGGAACCGCGCAAGGCCCCGCTGTGCGGAAACTCGGTCAGCACTGACCGCGGCTTCCTCGCCCGGGACATGCCGGCCCTCGAACAGCACCTCCACTACCGGATCGTGGACGTCTCCTCCATCAAGGAGCTGTCCCGCCGGTGGTACCCCCGGGCGTACTTCAACAGCCCGGAGAAGAACGGCAACCACCGCGCCCTGGCCGACATCCGCGAGTCCATCGCGGAGCTGCGCTACTACCGCGAGGCCGTCTTCGTGCCGCAGCCCGGCCCGGACACCGACACCGCCCGGGCCATCGCGGCCAAGCACGTCCTGGCTGCCGAATAGCCTGAGGCGAGCACCCTCCCGGACCCTGTATGCTTCTTCAGGTCGGCGCCGAGAAGCGCCGGACATGGTGGGTGTAGCTCAGTTGGTAGAGCACCTGGTTGTGGTCCAGGTGGCCGCGGGTTCAAGTCCCGTCACTCACCCTGAACGACGAAGGCCCGGTCTGTGAGAACAGACCGGGCCTTCGTCATGTCCTGGGTCCCGGGGGCCCGGTGGGGGTCGGGGCGGCGCCGTTCGCCCTGTGTCCGACGTCACACTTTCCGGTGAACGCGGACCCCGCTACGCCGAGTCCCGCCGTACCAGCTCCGTGGCGAGCACCACATGCCGCCGCACCGAGGTGCGTTCCGCGATCTCCTCCAGGAGGACGCGGGCCATGGTGCGGCCCATCTCCTCGATGGGCTGCCGGACACTCGTGAGGGCGGGGTCCGTATGGCGGGCGATGACGGAGTCGTCGAAGCCGATGAGCGCCACGTCGTCGGGGACCCGCCGGCCGGCCTCCCGCAGGACCTGGAGCGCGCCGGAGGCCATGACGTCGGAGGCCGCGAAGACGGCGTCCACGTCGGGCCGCCGGGCGAGCAGCTCGCGCATCGCGCGCCGGCCGCCCTCCTCGGTGAAGTCGCCGCGGGCGACGAGCGAGGCGTCGTCGCCCAGGCCCGCCGCGCCGACGGCCTGGCGGTAGCCGTCGAGACGGCAGCGGGCGACGTACATGTCGACGGGGCCGGTGATGGTGGCGACGGCACGGCGGCCGCGGCCGAGCAGATAGCCGACGGCGGACCGGGCGCCGCCGACGTTGTCGGAGTCCACGTAGGACACGGACTCCAGGTCGGAGCGCCGGCCGTTCAGGACGGCGGGCATGTCCAGCTGTTCCAGCAGGTCCGGCAGCGGGTCGTCCTCGTGCACGGAGACGAGCAGAACGCCGTCGACCCGGTGGGCGCTGAGGTACTGGGCGAAGCGGGAGCGTTCCTTGGGGGTTCGGATCAGCGTCAGCAGCAGCTGCATGTCGGTGTCGGCGAGCTCGGCGCCGACACCGCGGATGATGTCGGAGAAGTACGGCTCGGCGAAGAGCCGGGTCTCGGGTTCGGGGATGACGAGCGCGATGGCGTCCGTCCGGTTGCCCGCGAGGGCGCGGGCGGCGCGGTTGGGGACGTACCCCAGCTCGGCGACGGCGACCTCGACGGCGGCCTTGGCCCGGTCGCTCACCCGGGGGGAGCCGTTGATGACCCGGGAGACCGTGCCGCGGCCCACCCCGGCGCGTGCGGCGACCTCTTCGAGCGTGGGCCGTCCGCTGTGCCGACCGTTCACGGTCACTTCCGCCTCCCGACATGGCTGACGCGCCATCCTAGGCGCTCGGACGCACCGTGCGTGAGAGCGCTCCCACGATCTCTCACGATAGCGGCCGTGCGGTGCCGGTTTCGTTCAAGAAGTGATCGAAGGTCCGGTCCGGACACGTTCCGGCAACGAAAACGACTTCATGCCTTGACACTTCCCCCTCCGAGGCAGGACTGTTCCGGCAAGCCTTCGTGGGAGCGCTCCCACACCTCGTCGCACGCCCGGACGTCAGAACGAACGCCAGACCCACCCTGGACAAGGAGAGTGGAATGCGCACTTCCAGCGGCACTCGCGCCCGTCGGACCGCACTGATAGCGGTCGCGGGGCTCGCGACCTGCGCGACCCTGATCACCGGCTGCAGCAGCGACAGCAGCTCGGACTCGGGGAAGAAGGGCAGCACCGGAACCGAGAACATCACGCTGCACGTCGGCGACTTCGGCTCGTTCGGCTACGACGACAAGACGGGCGCGGCCCTGTTCGCGGAGTACCACCAGCTGCACCCGAACATCACGATCGTCGAGGACAACGTCGCCGACGGCCAGAAGTACTGGGACGCGCTGAAGCTGCACCTGTCGCAGGGCAGCGGGCTGGCCGACGTCCAGGCGATCGAGGTCGGCTTCATCGCCGAGGCGACCGCCACGCTCGGCGACCGGTTCGTCGACCTGGGCAAGGCCACCGGGGTCGACACCACCAAGTGGCTGGACTGGAAGGAGAAGCAGGCCACCACGAAGAGCGGCCAGGTGATCGGACTCGGCACCGACGTCGGCCCGATGGCGGTCTGCTACCGCAAGGACCTGTTCCAGAAGGCCGGTCTGCCGACCGACCGTGAGGCGGTCGCCGCGCTGTGGGCGGGCGACTGGGCCAAGTACATCGCTGTTGGTCAGCAGTTCAAGGCCAAGGCGCCGGCCGGGGTGTCCTTCACCGACTCCGCCAGCGGTGTCTTCAACGCGGTGGTCTCCAGTCAGGCGCAGCAGTACTCCGACGACCAGGGCAAACTGATCTACGACACCAGCCCGGGTGTGAAGAAGGCGTGGGACCTGGCGGTGGAGTCGGCGCAGCAGGGTCTGAGCGCCAAGCTGCGGCAGTTCGACGACAAGGGCACCTGGAACGCGGCGTTCAAGAACTCGACGTTCGCCACGATCGCCTGCCCCAGCTGGATGACCGGCATCATCAAGGAGCAGGCGGGTCCGGCCAATACGGCGAAGTGGGACATCGCCGCGGCGCCGGAGTCCGGCAACTGGGGCGGTGCGTTCCTGTCCGTGCCCAAGGCGGGCAAGCACACCGCTGAGGCGACCGCGCTGGCCGCCTGGCTGACCGCGCCCGAGCAGCAGGCGAAGGTGTTCGCCAAGAACGGCAACATCCCGTCCACCAAGGCCGGTCTCGACTCGCCGACCGTGACGGACGCGACGAACCCGTACTTCGGCACCGCGCCGATCGGGAAGGTCTACACGGCCATTGCCAAGGGCGTCACCCCGGCGCCGATCGGCCGCTACGACGGCCAGGTGAAGACGTACATCACCGACAACGGGCTGCTCGACATCGAGCAGCACGGCACGTCCAAGGACAAGGCGTGGTCCACCGTGCAGGCGCTGGTCAAGGACAAGATCGACCAGTAGCCGGCGGGGCCGCCCCGCAGTGCCCACTCCTGCCGGGCGGCCCGCCCCACGACGCTGATCCGGCCGTGACCGACCGTCCCGACCGAGACCGACCGACTGACCCGACCGGGAAGGACGCCACTCGTGGCCACCTCCGTCAGGGCGTCGGCCGACGGCAGTCCGCCGCCGGCCCGGCCCGTCCCCGCCCCCGCCCCCGCACCACCGGGCACCCCCGGCACGCCCGCCGGCCACTCCTGGCGCTCGCGGCTGTACCGCCTGGATCTGAAGGCGACGCCGTACGCGTACATCGCCCCGTTCTTCGTCTGCTTCGCCGCGTTCGGGCTCTTCCCGCTGATCTACACGGGTTGGCTCTCGTTCCATCAGGTGGAGTTGGGCGGTACCGCGCAGTGGCGCGGGTTCGACAACTACACCCGGTTGTGGGACAGCGAGTTCTTCTGGAACGCGCTGCGCAACACGTTCTCGCTGGGGGTGATCTCCACCGTCCCGCAGCTGCTGATGGCGCTGGGGCTGGCCCATCTCCTGAACTACAAGCTCCGGGCGCGCGGGTTCTTCCGGGTCGCGGTGCTGGCCCCGTACGCGACGTCGATCGCGGCGGCCTCGCTGGTCTTCGTCCAGCTCTTCAACCCCGACTACGGGATGGTCAACCAGCTGCTCGGCCACTTCGGGGTGCACCACATCCAGTGGGAGGCCGACAAGTGGCCGTCCCAGATCGCCATCTCCACGATCGTGACCTGGCGGTGGACGGGGTACAACGCGCTGATCTACCTGGCCGCGATGCAGGCCGTGCCGGGTGATCTGTACGAGGCGGCAGCGCTGGACGGGGCGTCGCGCTGGCGGCAGTTCCTCAGCGTGACCATCCCCTCGATCCGTCCCACGATCCTGTTCACGATCATCGTCTCGACGATCGGGGCGACCCAGCTGTTCGGCGAACCGATGTTGTTCGGCGGCGGGTTGGGCGTCAGCGGCGGATCGGCGCACCAGTACCAGACGCTCAGCCTCTACATGTACGAGAAGGGCTGGCAGAACGGGGCGCTGGGACAGGCGTCGGCCGTCGCGTGGGTGATGCTCCTGATCCTGCTGCTCGTGGGCGCCGTCCAACTGATCATCACGCGGGTCAACCGCAGGAAGCTGGGGGGCTGACCTCATGGCACACGCAGTCGCGGAACGGGCCGCGCACCGGTCAGGGCCCACTCCCGCCCCGCCCAAACGGCGGCGCTTCTCGGCCCGCGCCGGACGGCAGGACCACGCCGGGCCCGTCACGTACGTGGTCCTGGTGGTCGCGGCGCTGGTCTCGCTCTTCCCGCTGTACTGGACCGTGGTCGCGGCCTCCAGCACCGACACCCAGATCGTGCAGCCGCCGACCGAGCTGCTGCCCGGCTCCCATCTGATCGACAACCTGAAGATCGCCTGGGACCAGGTCCACATGGGCCAGGCGCTGATCAACTCCACCATCGTGGCCGGGTTCGTCTCGCTCAGCACGGTGCTGTTCGCCACGCTGGCCGGCTTCGCCTTCGCGAAGCTGCGCTTCCGGGGCCGCAACGGGCTGCTGACCCTGGTGGTGGCGACGATGACGATCCCGCCGCAGCTCAGCGTGATCCCGCTCTACCAGATCATCACCGATCTGGGCTGGGTGGGCCGGCTGCAGTCGGTGATCCTGCCGTCGCTGGTGGCGGCGTTCGGGGTGTTCTTCATGCGGCAGTTCCTGGCCGAGGCGCTGCCCATCGAGCTGATCGAGGCGGCCCGGGTGGACGGGGCGCACAGCCTGCGGATCGTGTGGCACGTGGTCTTCCCGATCGCGCGGCCGGCCATGGCGGTGCTGGGGATGCTGGTCTTCGTCCAGTCCTGGAACGACTTCTTCTGGCCGTTCATCGCACTGAACCAACAGAACCCCACCGTGCAGGTGGCGCTGGCCGGGCTCGGTTCCGGTGACCACACCATCGACCACGCGGTGGTGCTGACCGGCGCGCTGATCGCGACCGTGCCGCTGCTGCTGGTCTTCGCGCTGCTCGGCAAACACATCGTGGGCGGCATCACCGCCGGCGCCGTCAAGAGCTGACCTCCCGAAGCCCTACGCCCGCACCTGTCCCGCTCACCTTTTGGGAGTGCCCCCGTATGACCGCTGTCCGATCCGAGACCGAGACCGAGGCCGCACCGGCCGGTCTGCTCCGTTTCCCGCCCGGCTTCGTCTGGGGCGCGGCCACCGCCGCGTACCAGATCGAGGGCGCCGTGGCCGAAGACGGCCGCACCCCCTCCATCTGGGACACCTTCAGCCACACTCCGGGCCGGGTCCACAACGGCGACACCGGCGACATCGCGGCCGACCACTACCACCGGTTCCGCGACGATGTCGCCCTGATGTCCGGCCTCCACCTGGGCGCCTACCGCTTCTCCATCTCCTGGTCGCGGGTCCAGCCCACCGGCCGCGGCCCCGCCGTCCAACGCGGCCTGGACTTCTACCGCGCGCTGGCCGACGAGCTCCTCGACAAGGGCATCACCCCGGTCGCGACCCTCTACCACTGGGATCTGCCGCAGGATCTGGAGGACGTCGGCGGCTGGACGGTGCGCGACACCGCCGAACGCTTCGCCGACTACGCCGCGATCATGGCCGGCGCACTCGGCGACCGCATCCCGTACTGGACCACCCTCAACGAACCCTGGTGCTCCGCCTTCCTCGGCTACGGATCCGGCGTCCACGCCCCCGGCCGCACCGAACCGGACGCCGCGCTGAAGGCGGCCCACCATCTCAATCTCGCCCACGGCCGGGCGATCGGGGTCCTGCGCTCCACACTCCCCGCCACCGCGCGGACCTCGATCACCCTCAACCTCCACCAGGTGCGCCCGCTCGACGGCTCGACGGCGGCACTGGACGCGGCACGCCGGATCGACGCCGTCGGCAACCGGATCTTCACCGGCCCGATCCTGCACGGCGGGTACCCGGAGGACCTGCTGGACGACACCGCGCACCTCGTCGACTGGCAGACCCTGGTACGGGACGGCGACCTCGCCGAGATCTCCCGCCCCATCGACCTGCTGGGCATCAACTACTACACGCCCACCGTCGTTTCGGGCCCGCAGCCCGCCCCCGACGGGACCGAGGCCGCCCGCTTCGACGGCCACGGCGCCAGCGCGCACTCCCCCTGGCCCGGCTCCGAACAGGTCGCCTTCCACCTCCCACCCGGCGAAACCACCGCGATGAGCTGGGCCGTCGACGCCAGCGGACTGTACGACCTGCTGCGCCGCACCGCCCAGGAGAACCCCGGCCTGCCACTGATGGTCACCGAGAACGGCGCCGCCTTCGACGACTACGTCTCCCCCGAAGGCACCGTCAACGACCCACGGCGCATCGACTACCTGCGCGGACACCTCGCGGCCGTACACCGCGCGATGGCCGACGGCGCCGACGTCCGCGGCTACTTCCTGTGGTCACTCATGGACAACTTCGAATGGTCCTACGGCTACAGCAAACGATTCGGCGCCGTCTACGTCGACTACGCCACCCAAAACCGCATCCCGAAATCCAGCGCCCACTGGTACGCCCAGGTCGCGCGCACGGGTGAGATCACGGAGCCTGACGCTCCGTAAGAGACGCGGGGTGGTGCGGGGGTTCGAGGGTGCCGTCGACACCACTTCACGCGGCAGCGGCCCACCGGCGGGAACCCCCGCCGGTGGGCCGCTGCGTCCTGCGGTCGGCCGTGCGATCAGCCGAAGGAGGCGAACGCCTTGGTGAAGGCCAGATCGCCCTGGACGATCGAGCTGCAGCTCGCATCGGCGAAGTTCTTCGCACCGCCGGGGCACTGCTTGTCACGCGTCGAGGACCACATCGACAGCCAGCCCAGGCCCTTCGACTTGGCGAAGTCCACCAGCTGCGTTGCGTCGTCCACCGTGAAGATCTCGGTGTTGACGTCGTTCACACCGATCATCGGGGTGACCGCCACCGCCTTCCAGGCGGCCGCGTCCGACAGGCCGAGCACGCTCTTCACCTGAGCCTGCGTCGCCGTGGCGCCATCGATCGCGTACTGGCCCATGTCGCCGTTGAACGCGGGCCCGTAGTCCATCGCCATGATGTTGACGGCCGAGATCTTCACGCCGTTCTTCTTGGCGTCGGCCAGCAGGTTGATGCCGTCCTGCGTCAGACCGGTCGGCATCGCCGGGAGGGTGTACGAGACGTCCAGTCCGCTGTGGCTCTTCTGGAGCGCGGCGATGGCCTGCGCGCGGCGGCTGTTGGACGCGGTGTCCGGGAGCGCGCCACCCTCGATGTCGAAGTCGACCTTGGTCAGCTTGAACTGGTCGACGGCCTTGCCGTACGCGGCCGTCAGATCGCCGACCGAGGTGCAGGCCGTGCCCAGTTCGGAGCCCGAGGCCCCGCCGAACGAGACGCGGACATCGCCGCCCGCCGCCCGCAGCGCGCCTATCCGGCCAGCCACCGCGTCGGAGCCGAGGTCCGTCACACCGCCCCACTTGGGGGTGCAGCCGCCGCCGGAGGTGATGAAGGCGAGGTTGTACTGCTTGACGCCGGTGCTCTTCGCGGAGCCGACCATGTCGAAGGCCGGGTACAGCGAGGTGTCGATGTACGGCGAGAAGCCCGCGCCGGCGACCGGGGTGGTGCCGCCGGTCTTGGTGGGGGTGGGGGTCGGCGTGCTGGTCTTCGTGGGGGTCGGCGACGCGGTCTTCGTCGGGGTGGGCGAGGCGGTCGGGCTCGCGGTCACGGTCGGACGGCCGCTGGGGGTGGCGGTCGGGCCGGAGTCCACCGAACACTTGGCGTCGTTGATCAGGCAGTTGACCGGGTCCGCGGCGGTGCCGCCGGACGCCGCCACGAAGCCGACGTCGACCTTCGCGCCGGGCGCCACGGTGGCGTTCCAGCCCTCCGGCTTCACGGTGATGTGCTGGCCGTTCGCGGTGAACCTGCCGTTCCACAGCGAGCTCAGCGTGGTGCCGGCCGGCAGGTCGAACGACAGGGTCCAGCCGGACAACGCCTTGTCCGAGGAGTTCGTGATCTCGTACTGCCCGGTGTAGCCACCGGTCCAGCCGCTCGTCTTGGTGTAGGCGGCGCCGACCGGGGCGGCACTCGCTGACCCGGCCAGCGCGAAGGCGCCTCCCGCCACGACACCCGCGGCGACGAGGCCACCGATCGCTTTGGTCGTGAACCCGGGTCGACGGCGATGCGTGCTGGCCATACCGGCCTGCCTTTCGTGGGGGGCGGGGTGCGGCACGACGCTAGCGCGGGCGGAACGGACAAAAGCCCTGACCACAGCGGGGGTTGGGGTTCTTATGGCGCCCTTAAGGACGGCATCGGAGCGGGTTAAAGGTTCAGACCACTGGCGGTGGACTTCTGTCCCGGTCTGCGACGGCGGCGTGGCACACGGTGACCCCGGCCGGATGCGCCGGAGCCGGGGCGCAGCGCCAGCCAGACCCGGACCTCGGTGCCGCCGAGCACGGAGTGGCCGATGGCGATGTCGCCGCCGGTGGACTCGGCGACCCGGCGCACGATGTCCAGGCCAAGGCCCGTCGAGCCCGGCCCGCCGTCGCCCTGACCGCGGCGCAGCGCGGCCGCGGGGTCCCGGATGCCGGTACCGGCGTCGGAGACCAGCACGATCACGGCGTCCTCGCCGTTGTGCACGTCCACGGCGAAGGCGGTGCCCTCCGGGGTGTGCCGGAAGACGTTGCCGAGCATCGCGTCGAGCGCGGCGGCCAGCTCACCGCGCGCCACCGGCACCCGGACCGGCCGGTCCACGCCCGCCGTGCGCGCCTCACGCCCCTGGTCCTCCGCGAGGGCGGACCAGAACGCCATCCGTTCACGGATCACCTCGGCGGCGTCGCAGCCGGCCATGACCGGTGCGGTGATCTGCTGTTCGCGCGCGGTACGGATGATCGTGTCGACCTCGCGCTCCAGCTGCGCGACGGCCTCGCGGGTCTGCTCGGCGACGGGCCCGTTCCCGAGCGAGGCGGCGTTGAGCCGGAGCACGGTGAGCGGGGTGCGCAGCCGGTGCGAGAGGTCGGCGGCCAGTTCGCGCTCGTTGGCGAGCAGTTGGACGACCTGGTCGGCCATGGCGTTGAACGCGACCGCGACCGAGCGCAGTTCCGACGGCCCGGCCTCCGAGACCCGTACGCCGAGGTCGCCGCGGCCGAGCGCGTTCGCCGCGTTCGCCAGCCGGCCGGCGGGCCGCACCATCCGGGTGCCGAGCCGGTCGGCGATGGCCACCGAGCCGACGATCAGGCCGATGCCGACCGCCGCCAGCACGATCCACGCGGTGGCGACGCCCCGGGTGATGTCGCTGTCCGGGACGAAGACCTCGACGACCGCGACCGTGCCCGAGCTGACCGCGTTCGGCTGCAGCAGCGCGTACCCGCCGCCGACCGCGACGGTGGAGGCCCGGCCGCGGCTGGACGCGGCGTCCATCGCGGCGGCGGAGGAGCGGTGCCTGCCGATCTCCACCGGGGCGGTGCCGGCGGTGGCCGGCACATGCAGCGCCATCCGGCCGTCCGCGCCCGCCTGGGTGGAGGCGAGCGCCCGTTCCAGCTGGACGCGGTCGGTGGTGATGGCCAGCGCGGGACCGATCGCGGCGGCCTGCCGTTCGGCGTTGGAGAAGGCCCGGTCGCGGGCCAGTTCCTTGACCACCAGGCCCAGCGGTACGGCGAACGCGACGACGACCATCGCGGTCACCGCCAGGCACACCTTGACGAGCAGCCATCTCATGCCGGTGGCTCCAGCTTCACCCCGACGCCGCGCAGCGTGTGCAGATACCGCGGCCGGGCGGCCGTTTCGCCCAGTTTGCGACGGAGCCAGGACAGATGGACGTCGATGGTCTGGTCGTCGCCGTAGGACTGCTGCCACACCTCGGCGAGCAGTTCCTTGCGGGCCACGACGACACCGGGGCGCGACGCGAGAAAGGCCAGCAGGTCGAACTCGCGGCGGGTCAGGTCCAGCGTCATCCCGTCGAGCTCCGCCTGCCGCCTGCGCACATCGATCCGCAGCCCGCCGACCGCGAGCCGCGCGGTCTCGTCAGGCGCGGCCTCCCGGCCGCGCGCCCGGCGCAGCACGGCGGCCATCCGGGCGGACAGATGCTCGACCGAGAACGGCTTGACGAGATAGTCGTCGGCGCCCGCGTTGAGCAGCCTGACCACCTCCGCCTCGTCGTCACGGGCGGTGGCGATGATCACCGGGACATCGGTGATCCCGCGCAGCATCTTCAGCGCCTCCGACCCGTCCAGATCCGGGAGGCCGAGATCGAGGATCACGACGTCGAAACCGACCTGCGCCACCTCGCGCAGCGCCTCAAGAGCCGTGCCCACACTGCGTACGGTGTGGGCCGCCTCGGTGAGGTGCCGGATGAGGGCGGAGCGCACGAACTGGTCGTCCTCGACCACGAGCACACTTGCCATGGCCCGCACGGTAGCCCATCCGGGGGACCCGGTACCCCTCCGTCCGTTTACCGCCCTCCGCGCCCGGACCTGCCGCGCGTACGGCAGGATGTGCCGATGCAACGAGGATTGCTTCACGCCGGGGCCTGGACGCTCGCGACCACAGCCGCGGTGACGATGTCGTGGTTCGGAGTGCACTCCGTGCTCGCCGGTACCGCCTACGATCCACCGCGCGCGCTCCCGGTCTCCGATGCCGTCGCCGGCTCCTCGGCGCGGCCGGTGGCCTCCTCCACGCACCGGCCGAAGCCGGTGCCGTCCACGACGTCCCCCGCACCGACCGTGCCGCCCACCACCAAGCCCGCGACGAAGGCGCCGTCCCCGCCGCCGGAGAAGCCCCCGGGCACCTCGCACGACGCCTCCACCAGCAACACCACCGGCAATGTGCACGCCTACAAGGTCACCGGCGGCCGCGTCGTGCTCGACCTCGGGCCGGCCTCGGCCACCCTCGTCTCGGCCACCCCCGACGAGGGCTGGGAGATGAAGGTCTGGAAGCTGGACGAATGGATCCGGGTGGACTTCACCAGCGGAACCACCACCTCGTCGGTCTTCTGCACCTGGAACGGCCACCCGCCCGTGGTGGAGATGTACAAGAATTAGGGCCTGTCGTCCGGATCTCCGGTTCAGCGGAAGACCGACTCCGGCGGGGCCGGGGACGGGGCGGCCGTCGCGTCGGTGACCGGGGCCGCGCCGCCGGCGAAGTCGGCCAGCGGGCGGCCGTGTTCGACGCGGCCGGGGTGCGGGTCGGAGGCGACCCGCCGGGTCAGCTCGGCGAGCGGCAGCTCGACGTCGGCGGCGAGCAGGATGGCGTTGCCGAAACGGCGGCCGCGCAGCACCGCCGGGTCGGCGGACACACAGACCTCGGCGAACGCCGACCGCGCGGTGGCGATCTGGGCGCGCAGGAAGCCGAGGGCGCCGCCGTCGGCGAGGTTGGCCGCGTAGAAACCGCCGGGCCGCAGCGCGCGCCTGACCTCGTGCAGGAATTCGGCGCTGGTCAGATGCGCGGGAGTGCGGGCGCCGCCGAAGACATCGGCGATGACCAGGTCGGCCCAGCCGTCCGGGACCTTCCCCAGCCCCGCCCGGGCGTCCCCGCCCCGCACCTTGATCCGCCAGGTCCGGTCCCACGGCAGTTCACGGCGGACCAGCTCGACGAGCGGACCGTCGATCTCGACGGCCTGCTGGGTGGAGCGCGGCCGGGTCGCGGCGGTGTACCGGGCCAGGGTGAGCGCGCCGCCGCCCAGGTGCAGCACCTGCAGCGGGCGCCCCGGGGGCGCGACCAGGTCGATGATGTGGCCCAGCCTGCGCTGGTACGAGAAGTCCAGGTACGACGGGTCGTCGAGGTCGACGTGCGACTGCGGTGCGCCGTCGATGAGCAGCGTCCAGCCGTGCGGCCTTTCCCGGTCCGGGACCAGCTCGGCCTGCCCGCCGTCGACCACGGCGCCGACCGCTTCGCGGGCCTGCGCCCTTCCGCCCTGCTTCTTACCTGCCACCCGACCAGTATCGGCCAGCAAGCAGCCGGCGTCAGACGCCGCCGGCCAGCCTGATCGTGCGGGCCGCCTCACCGAGCGCCGCCCGCAGGACGGCCGGGTCGGTGGCGGTGATCCGGCCGGGCCCGCTGTCCGGCGGCACCAGCCAGCCGGAACCGGCCTCCGACGGCTCCGCGCCGATCGAGAAGCCGCGGCCGTTGCTCCGCGTACAGGAACTGCCGGGCAGGTCCCAGCCGTCCGCGGTGCCCTGCGGCACCAGGAACCCGATGCCGTCCCCCGCGTCGTCGTGCAGCACCGGCCCGACGCCGGTCCGCAGCCGCAGGATGTCGACGGCCTCCAGGCCCTGCTGGGTCGGGACGGTGACGAGATCGCACGGCGGCGTCGCCGGCGGCATCTCGCTCCGCTCCGGGCTCGGTTCGTGCCGATCGGTGTCCAACAAGGGGAACCCTCCTCGCGGGCGGACGCAGCACCGCCCTTACGAGGAGTACAACGCGCCTCCCTGTCAACAGCTACGCCCCGCTAACGCCGCAAGGGGTGGCATTTCATGGCGGATCACGGGTGAGATATCCGTTTTGTAGGCAAACCCTCGGTATCTGCCCCGTCACAGCGGGTACCGTCGTCGCGCCGTCCGCACCAGGAGTCCGCCATGGCTTCACCGTCCTCAAGCCCCGATCCAGCCCGAACCGCCACCATGGCCAACGCGGCCTTCCGGCAGTTGCGCGGAGACCGTTCCCCCAACGAGTTCGCTGCGGCGGTACGCCGTTCCGCCCGCGAGATCGGCGAGCAGGTCAGCTGCGACGCCCGGTACATCGGGCGGGTGGAGGCCGGGGAGATCCGGTGCCCCAACTACGCCTACGAGCGGGTGTTCCGCCATATGTTCCCCGGCCGCTCGCTGGGCGACCTGGGCTTCGCCCCGCGCGAAGCGGTACGGGGCAGACGCGGCGGCGCGCCACCGCTGGATACGTACGAATTCGAGTTCGAGGAGAGCGACGTGCTGCGTCGCGTGTTCATGACCGGCGGCCCCGCCGTCATCGCGACCGCCCTGGTGTCCGGCTCCGCCGTGCACCCACCCGCCGGCCGGGTCGGCGTCGGCGAGGTCCACGCCGTCGAGGAAGCCGTGCGGCACATCCGGCTGCACGACGACCGGCACGGCGCGGACGGCCTGTACGAACAGGCGGGCCAGGCCCTGCGCACCGCCTACCGGCTGCTCGACGAGGGCGCCTACAGCCAGTCCGTGGCCGACGGGTTGTACGCCGGAGCGGGTGAACTCGCCGTCTCCGTCGGATGGCTGGCCCACGACTCCGGCCGGTTCACCGACGCCCGCTCCTACTACGCCGAGGCGCTCGCCACGGCCCGCGTGTCGGGCGACGCTGCCCTGGAGGCCCACGCGTTCTGCAACACCGCCTTCCTCGCCCGCGACGCGGGCCGGCCGCACGAGGCCGTCCGGGCCGCGCAGGCCGCCCAGGCCGCCGCCCGGCGCCTCGCCTCACCGCGGCTGCTCTCCCTGCTCGCGCTGCGCGAAGCGGGCGGCCGCGCGGGACTCGGCGACCGCTCCGGATGCGAACGCGCGCTGTCCCGCGCCCAGTCACTCTTCGGGCGCGGCCCGTCCGACGCCGACCCGCAGTGGATGACGTTCTTCGGCGAGGCCGAACTCGCGGGCCTGGAGGCCCAGTCCTGGTCCGCGCTCGGCGACCACCGCCGCGCCGCGGACTCCGCCCGCCGCGCGGTCAGCCTCCAGGACCCGCACTTCACCCGCAACATCGCCCTCTACGGCGCCGAGTTGTCCGCAAACCTGGCCGCCGGCGACCGCCCCGACGAGGCCGCCGCCGCGGGCTCCCGCGTCCTCGACCTCCTCGGCCGCGTCCAGTCCTCCCGCGTACGAGCCCTCCTGGACACCACAGCCACCCGCCTCCGCCCCCACCACCGGACGACGGCGGTAGCCGACTTCCTCAACCGCCAGCGCTGACCGCCTCCGGCGGAGGTTCCAGGACCCACCTGCGGTCGGAGTGCGGGTACGTCAGTGCCTGCGGCGGGGCAGTTCCCACGTCACCCGAGGTGCCCCGTGTCGTTCCAGCGTTCCACCGCCGGGTCCCCGTACGCCCACCCCAGAATCGACAGCGACGCCGGATCCAGCCGGATGGAAGCCCCGAACGACGGGTCCAACCCCAACCACCGCGCCCCCAGCGTCCGCAAGAAGTGCCCGTGGGCGAAGACGAGCACATCCCGCTCCGCCGACCGCGCCCACGCCACCACCTCGTCCGCCCGCTCCGCGACCTCCGCGAGGGACTCGCCGCCCACCACCCCGTCCCGCCAGATGTTCCACTCGGGCCGGCCCGCCGCGCGCTCGCGCTCGGCGATCTCGTCGGGGACGAGCCCTTCGTAGGCGCCGTAGTCCCACTCCATGAGGGCGTCCCACGGCTTGGCGCGGTCGCCGAAGCCGGTGAGTTCGCCGGTCTCGCTCGCGCGGACGAGGGGGCTGGTGCGGACCTCGAGGCCGGGGAGTCCGTCCCAGGGGGCGCCGTGCAGCCGTTCGGCGAGGAGCCGGGCGGTGCGGCGGCCCTCGTCGGTGAGGGGGATGTCGGTGCGGCCGGTGTGGCGGCCGGAGAGGGACCACTCCGTCTGGCCGTGACGGACCAGAAGGATGCGCGGAGCCATGCGGAGGGACCTTTCACTACGTAATGGAGATCACTCCATCATCGCGCACTCCGGGCGCCCGGCCCGATGAGGCCGGTCAGCAGTCCGTCGAGGCCGAGCTCGTACTGGGCCATGCCCGCGTCCTGCGCGATGGCGAGCTCGGGGACGAGCTCGGTGAGCGCGGGGTAGCGGTCGGCGGGGAGGTCGGCGAGCCGGGCGCGTACCCGGTCGCGCAGACCGTCCTCGCACAGGGCGCGGTCCCGGCGGACGTTCCACAGCGCGGAGCCGACCGTGTACTGCATGAGGGCGACGTGGGCGCGCGCGGCGTCGACCCGGTCGAGGCCGGCGGCGCGCAGCAGGCCCAGCATCCGGTCGATGACGGCGATGGCCTCGTCGCCGCGCATGGGCCGGGTGGTCAGCAGCTGCAGGGCCGACGGGTGCTCCGCGAAGAGCCGGAAGACACTGCGGCATACTTCACGCAGTTGCTCGCGGGCGTCCGCGACGCCCGCGGCCTCGCCCACGGCGGGCAGCTCGACCTCGCTGAGCAGCCGCTGGGCGACGGCGTCGCTGATCTCTTCCTTGCTGCGGAAGTGCGAGTAGACGGCCATCGTGCCGACGCCGAGCTGCGCGGCGAGGGCGCGCATGGTGAACGCCTCGGCGCCGTCACGGTCGAGCAGGACGACCGCTGCGTCAAGGATTCTGTCCGGATTGAGCGTGTTGCGCGGAGCGCGGCGCCGGGGGGCGCGGGCCGACTGGGTGACGGTCATGCCATTCTCTAACTTCTCGCGGAGAGCAACCTGGGAGGGCGCCCCGGGCGTCTTCCCGCACGCATACCCGACCAAGAGATGTTGAACACGGAACGAACGCAGTGTGGCCAGGAATTTCCGGGGCGATGTGCGGGCTGTCTAGCGTACGACGTACGGTAGAGCCTACGACATGGTCCGCAACGAGCCACATCCGCAGAACGGGGAGAACGGCCGCATGACGATCACCGCCACAGCGCCTCGCGCCTCGGCCTACCGGGGCCGGCTGCGCTGGTGGACCGAGCTGCCGCTCATCGCCGTCGTGTACGCCCTCTACTCGTGCGGCCGCCTGCTGGTCCGCGGCGACGTGGACAACGCCGTCGAGAGCGGGATCGACATCCTGCATCTCGAAGAGCTGATGCGGATCGATCCGGAGCGCTGGCTCAACGGCATCTGTACGAAGTACGCCGCGATCGGCGTCCCCGCGGACTTCGCGTACGCCTCGCTGCACTATCTCGTGACGCCCGTGATCCTGGTGTGGCTGTGGCGGCGGCGGCCCACCCACTACCGCGCGGCCCGCACATGGCTGATGCTCTCCACCCTGATCGGGCTGATCGGCTTCACCCTCATGCCCACGGCGCCGCCCCGGCTGCTGGACTCCAGCCACGGCTTCATCGACACCATGGCGCAGTACGGCTCCTACGGCTGGTGGGGCCAGGACGCCAGCGCCCCGCGCGGCCTCGGCGGGCTGACCAACCAGTACGCGGCGATGCCGAGCCTGCACGTCGGCTGGTCGCTGTGGTGCGGGATCATGCTGTGGCGCTACGGGCGGACCCCACTGGTGCGCGCGCTGGGCATCCTGTACCCGCTGATCACCACGTTCGTGGTGATGGGCACCGCCAACCACTACCTGCTGGACGCGGTCGCCGGTGCGGCCGTCATGGGCATCGGCTACCTGCTGGCCCCGCGGGTCCTTCTCGCCGTCGACGCGCTGCGCGCCCGGTGGGCCGTCCGGTCCGGTGCCACCACCTCCGCGGAGGGCCACAGCCCGGTCGTGGCGGCCTCCGCGTCCGCTGCCGGCCCCGGGACGACGGCCCCGGCCTCGGCGGCTCCCAGAACGGCGCCGCACGGCGCCGTCCCCAGCGGCGTCGCGACCCCGCGGACGGGATCTCACGACGACCACCGGGACGAGCACAGATCGGATCCCTCGGGCAGGTCTTCCGTGGGTCAGGGCCGAATGTCGTAGCCGGGTGCGAGACTTCCGCGGGTGAGCACTACGCACTATCTGCGGGAGCGGCTGGCCGAGTTGCGCGGACCGGCCACGTCACCACGTCCGCTCGACGCGCGGGCCCTCGCGGCCCTGGCCGCGAACCCCGGCTGCCGCCGCCGGGCCCTGCTCGACGCCGCCGGGATCGACAAGGGCGCGGTCGCGCAGGTGCTGGGCGCGCCCGCCCCGTTCGGGCAGTCCCAGTTCGCCTTCGCCCGCGGCCATGCCTTCGAGGCCCGGGTCAAGGCGGAGGAGTGCGCCGAGCTGCTGCGCCTGCTGGGCGCCCCCGAGGACAGCGGCGCGCTGCTGCCGGACCTGTCGGCCGCCGGCCCTGAGGGCCGTACCGCCAGGACCCGGCTGGCCCTGGCGGAGGCGACCTCCGCCGGCCGCTGGACGCTGCTGGACCACCCGCTGCTGGCGCTCGACGTCGCGGGCTCCGCCGCCTACCTGGAGCCGGACGCGGTGGTCGTCGCGCCGGACGGCTCCTGGACGGTCGTCGAGGTCAAGTCCTTCCCGATCCTGGACGGCAGCGCGGACCCGGTGAAGGTGGGCGCCGCCGCCCGCCAGGCCGCGGTGTACGTGCTGGCGCTGGAGCGGCTGGCCGGGCTGCTGGAGGAGACCACGGGCCCCGTGCGGGTGTCGCACGATGTGCTGCTGGTCTGCCCCAAGGACTTCTCGAACCTGCCGACGGCCCAGTTCGTCGATGTGCGCAAACAGCTGTCGGTGACCCGGCGGCAGCTGACCCGGCTGACCCGTATCGAGGAGATCGCCGCCGAACTGCCGGACGGCACCACGTTCGACCTGCGCTGGTCCGAGGACGGCCGCACCCCGACCCGGCCGGCCCCCGAGCTGGCCGCCGCCGTCGAGGCGGTCCCGGCCGCGTACTCCCCCGAGTGCCTGGCCGCCTGCGAGCTGTCCTTCCACTGCCGTGACCGCTCCCGTGCCTGCGGCTCCGTCGAGTCCCTGGGCCGCGGCCTGCGCGGCGAACTGGGCACCCTCACCACGGTCGAGGCCGTGCTGTCCGCCGCCCTCGGCACGGACGCCGCCGGCGCCGAGACGGCGGACCCCGCCGTCGCCGCGCTGCGCCGCGCCGCCGTGCTGCGCGCCGAGGCGCTCACCGCTGGGGGTGCCTCATGTCACTGATCGGGACCCTGGCGCGGGCCGAGGCCGTGGTCGCGGGCCGGGCGCAGCCGGTGGCGACGGTCCGGCACCGGTACCTGTCGCAGCATCCGCTGGTGTTCGTGCCGCTGACGACGGCGGGCGAGGTCGGCGCACCACTGGGCGCGCTGGTGGGCCGCGACCGGGAGGCACCGAGCCTGCTGGTGGTGACGCAGCCGCGTGACCGGGACCTGCGGTTCGACTTCCTCGCGGCGCTGGCGACCACGGTCATCGCGCACATGGACCGGTACGCGGACGACGTGGAGACCGAACCGGCGACGCGGAACCGCGAGGAGTCCGAGGTCTGCGCGGACGCCCCGCAGATCATCGTGCCGAACGCGGCGGCGGCGGACTACGTCCGGCTGCTCGGCCGCTCCACCCGGTTCCGCCGCACGGCGGAGGAGAATCCTGACGAGCCCTATCCGGTGCCGTCACGGGTGCCGCTCTCCGGCCGCTGGCTGACGCACTACGGGGAGCGCGCCCGCACCCCCGGCGCCTCGCTGCTGCTGTCGATGACGGAGCTGCTGTCGCGGCACTGGGCGACCGGCCAGAGCAATCTGGAGGACCAGCACCTGGGCGCGCTGCTCGGCTGGATCGCCCCTCCGAAGGGCATGACCGGCGCGGACGCGGCCCGTCGCGCGGAGACCGGACGCGGACCGGACGGCCTGTTGCTGAGCCCGCCCGCCGGCCCGGCGACCGACCCCGCCTTCGACAACACGGTGCTGGCCCCCGCGATGTCCCGCTTCGACGCGGCCCGGGCGGCGGCGCGGGCGGCCGGCGAGGAACGGTCCGCCGCGACGTCCGCCGCCGAGGCCGAGGTGCGGGCGCTCGTCGAGAGCCAGTTGCGGCCTACCTGGGACGATGTGTGGCGCGGGCTCGATCTGCTGCGGGCGCTGCCCGAGGGCGGGCATGTCGAGGAGCGCTGGAAGCGGGACCGCTGGTCGTACACCGGCCACCGGGACCGGGTGCGGGCCGGTGAGCCGCCGCAGCCGAAGCGTGACGACGCCATCGCGGCCGCGCAGAAGCTGATGGGCCGCGAGACGGCCCAGGTGCGGCTGGAGGCGCAGGAGGCGCTGGACGATCCGCTGGTGATGGCCGGGCGGCGGCTGTCCGGCGAGGCGTTCGCGGGCGAGGTCACCGACGTGGTGATGGCGTACAGCGAGGCGAAGGTGCCGCGCCCGCGCCCGCTGGTAACCGTCGCGACCGCCGACGTACCGCATTTCGACGCCGACGCGAAGCTCTACCGCGCGCTTCCCGGGGGGAAGACCCAGGAGGCGCGCTTCGTCGAATGGCCGGCGCCCGGTGAGGTCACGGTGCGACTGCTGAACGGCATGGGCCGGGGCAAGGTCCCGGACGAGGGGTCGGTGCCCGCGGCCGGCGACCGCGTGTGCTGGACCCTGTTCGAGCACGCGCCGCGCGGCGGACCGGAGTTGCCCGACCCGGAGGACACCCCGTGGACGCACGGCGGCCCGCCGGAGACCGCCGCCGCGCCGGCCGCACCCGCACCCGATCCCGTCACCGTGGA
This sequence comes from Streptomyces fildesensis, assembly GCF_016107395.1. Classification (GTDB taxonomy): domain Bacteria; phylum Actinomycetota; class Actinomycetes; order Streptomycetales; family Streptomycetaceae; genus Actinacidiphila; species Actinacidiphila fildesensis. The sequence goes on along the minus strand of NZ_JAAIKO010000004.1, from coordinate 84,494 downwards.
GGACTTCCTGTGAGCCGCACGACGGAGGACTCTCCGCCCCACGGCCCGGCCCGCCCCGCCCCGCGCGACCCCGCCGCCGAGGCGGCGGCGGTCACCGAGGCGATCCTGCGCGACACGCTGCACGGCTCGTCGCGCGGTGTCGTCGTCGACTCCCCGCCGGGCGCGGGCAAGTCGACGCTCGTGGTGCGCGCCGCCCGGGAACTGACCGCGGCGGGCGAGTCGTTGATGGTAGTGGCGCAGACGAACGCGCAGGTGGACGATCTCGCGGACCGGCTGGCGACCGCCGATCCGGGGCTCGCGATCGGCCGGCTGCACGGCAGCGAGTCACCGCCCGATCCGCTGCTCGACCGGCATCCGTCGATCGTGAAGTCCGCGAAGGTCGCCGATCTCGCCCAGCAGAAGGTGGTGATCGCGACCTCCGCGAAGTGGGCGTACGTCAAGACCACCGATCTGACGTCGCCCTGGCGGCACGCGATCGTCGACGAGGCGTACCAGATGCGCTCGGACGCGCTGCTGCAGGTCGCCGGGCTCTTCGAGCGGGCGCTCTTCGTCGGTGACCCGGGGCAGCTGGACCCGTTCAGCGTGGTGGGCGCCGACCAGTGGGCGGGGCTGAGCTACGACCCGTCGGCGAGCGCGGTGGTGACGCTGCTGGCGCACAATCCGGGCCTCCCGCAGCACCGGCTGCCGGTGTCGTGGCGGCTGCCCGCGTCGGCGGCGCCGCTGGTGTCGCGGGCGTTCTACCCGTACACGCCGTTCCGCAGCGGCACCGGGCCCGGCGTCCGGCGGCTGTCGTTCGGGGTGCCCTCGCAGGGCACCGGGCCCGACGAGGTGCTGGACGAGGCGGCCGCGTCGGGCTGGGGGCTGTTGGAGCTGCCTGCCCGGCACACTCCCCGGACGGATCCGGAGGCGGTGCACGCGGTGGCCCAGGTGGTGCGGCGGCTGCTGGACCGGGGCGGGGTGACGTTCAGCGAGCGCTCGCAGGAGCCGGCGCCGCTGACCGCGGACCGGATCGCCGTCGGCACGGCGCACCGCGACCAGGCGGCGGCGGTGCGGTCGGCACTCACCGCGCTGGGCGTGACCGGTGTCGCCGTGGACACCGCGAACCGGCTGCAGGGCCGGGAGTTCGACGTGACGGTCTTCCTGCACCCGCTGTCCGGCCGCCCGGACGCGACGGCGTTCCATCTGGAGACGGGCCGGCTCTGCGTGCTCGCCTCCCGGCACCGGCACGCCTGCATCGTGGTGTGCCGGGCGGGCGTGGCCCGGCTGCTGGACGAGCACCCGTCGACGGAACCGGTGCAGCTGGGCGTGACGGTGAAGTTCCCGGACGGCTGGGAGGCCAACCACGCGGTCCTGGCGCACCTGGACGAGCACCGGGTCCCGTACCGGACATAGCCCGGTGCGGAACGGTGCGGAACGGGTGCGGAACGGGTGCGGAACCGCACTTCAGGCGGCACTTCGGACGGCCCGGAGGCCCACTTGCGCGGGCGCGGGACAATGGAACGCGCGAATCCCTTGGAGGTAGGTACATGTCCGAGCCGCAGTCGGCTCACGACCGGCGCGACGCTGTCCCGCCGGCTCCCGCACGGCGCCTGCGCCCGGCGGAGCTGCTCTTCGAGCCCGCCCAGGCCCTCGCCGACGAGGAGCACTTCTTCGACCTGGAGTCGCTCGACGATCCCCGGCAGCTGCTGGCGCGCTCCACGGAGCTGGCGCTGGCCTTCCGCGCCGCCGCCGACCGGGCGACGGAGTACCAGGCGATAGCCGCGGCCCAGCTGGCGGATCCCCGGCGCTTCGACCGGCTGACGTATGCCGCGATCGCGGAGCAGTCCGGCTGGACCGAGGACTACGCGAAGAAGATGGTCGAGTTCGGGACACGCCTGCAGGAGCGGTGACCGAAACCAATGCCCTGCGCGGGTGATTGTGTCAAGCGACCACGGCCCTTTGGCATATGCAGGATGCGCAAGGTACCGGACGACCGGTGTTCCTGTCCCGTATTCGTCCGATTCACATGGACGCAGCGCGAGCGGCCGGTACCTCTAGGTGTATGAGCGAATGGCAGTGGGAGACCTGGAGGCACCCGGACATCACCGTGGCCGGCGACCCGACGGACCCTGAACGGCAGTCGCACACCGCGTACGTCACCCCGGCGGGAGCCGCCTGGCTCGCCTCCGCCAGCGCCTTCCCGCGCAGCGTCCAGGCGCTGTGGAGCGCCCGCCCGACCGCGCCCAGCGTGCTGCCGTGCGGCACCGTCTTCGACGTGGTGAACCTCCCCGCGCTCTTCGGCCGCCGGGTGCTGGAGCAGTTATGGGCCGCCGGTCCCGGAAGCGGGCCGGTCGCCGTGCACCGCGGCCGGGTGCTGCTGCTGGTCGCCCCCGGATCCGCCCAGCGGCTGCCGTCGCTGCTGGGCTGGGAGGAGTGGAGCCGCTCGGTGCCGCCGCTGATGTGCCACGGCCTGGGCGACGCGGTGACCGTGCCTCCGCTGTACGGCGACGAGACCGGCCTGGACACCGAGGGCGGATCGTCGCGCTGGGTGGTGGCCCCCGACACCCGTCATCCCTGGCTCCCCGGCCCCGACGTGCTGCTGTGGGCCTGCATCCGCGCGGCCCGCGCCGCCGCCCGTACGACCGCTCCCGCGGTGGCTCCCTCGGCCTCCCCGGCCTGAACGGGATATCGATTTTCACTCCGCCGGAAGCGGATGCTAATGTCTGTCTCGCAGCACGCGCCGCTAGCTCAGTTGGTTAGAGCAGCTGACTCTTAATCAGCGGGTCCGGGGTTCGAGTCCCTGGCGGCGCACCTACGGGAAACCGTTGACCTGGGCGTTCCTCCTTCGGGAGGGGCGCCTTTCGTCATGTACGGGGCCAGTACGGAGCCAGTACCGAGCCGGCACGGGAGCAGTGCGAGAGCGGTACGGGAGCGGCCCGGCGCGGTAACAAGGCCAGGGAGAGACCGTCTCCAGGAGGCCCCGCATGCCGCTGCCGCACTACCGTCCCCCGGACGCGCCCGACGGCGCGCGCGAGGACGCGTGGCGTCCGCCGCCGCGCCGCGTCGGCCGGATGGCGGCGGGCATCCTCGCGGTCACGGTGGTGACCGGCGCCTGGCTGCTGCGCGACGGCACGCAGGAGCGGGAACCGCCGCTGCCCACCCCGGCCGAGGCGGTCTCCGCGGCCGGGCGGAACCCGGCCGCCGGCGGGCAGACGGAGGTCGCACTGCCGCCGCGCGCGGCCCCGATGACCGCCGCCGCCCCCGAACGGATCCGCGTCCCGGCCATCGGGGTCGACGCGCCCCTCATGCGGCTCGGGCTCGACACCACCGGCCATCTGCAGACCCCGCCGGAGTCCGAGCGCGGGCTGGCCGGCTGGTACGCGGGCGGGGCCGCGCCCGGCGCCGCGGGCGCCGCCGTACTGGCCGGGCATGTGGACACCCGCGAGGGCCCCGCGGTCTTCTACGAGCTGGGCGGGCTGCACAAGGGCGACCGGATCGAGATCGACCGCGCGGACCGCCGTACCGCCGTGTTCACGGTCTACGGCATCGAGGTCTACGAGAAGCAGGACTTCCCCACCGACCGGGTCTACGGCGCGACACCGGACGCCGAACTGCGCGTGATCACCTGCGGCGGAGTGTTCAGCAAGGCGGCGGGATACCTGGGCAACGTCGTGGTCTACGCCCGGCTCACCGGCTCCACCGAACCGTCCTGACGGAGTCCCGGCGGCCCCGCCGACCGGCCCAACCGGCGCACCCTCCTGACGCACCGGCACCCCGTTGCCCCCACCCCTTCCACCGGCGCGCCCACCCCCGGAACGGCCGGTTGGCCGAACCGGGGGCACACCACTGGCAGGTGAATGCAGTATGTCCTAGTTTAGGTATTTCTGATGTCATTTATGAATCTGCGCGTCACCGGGGAGGTCCCTGTGCGACAGCCGCTGGCCATGAGCGGGCCGATGGACTGGCCGCTGACCAACGGCGCCGTGCCCTGGATCGTGCTCGTGATCGGCCTGCTGTCGCTCGGCTGGCTGCTCGTGGTCCGCCAACGCTCCTGGTGGACCCTCACCGTCCCGCTGATCGCCCTCGGCACCGCCGTCGCGGTGTTCGTCGTGCAGTACCTGGAGGACAACTCCTGGCGGCTGATCGCCGACGAACTGCCGATCGGCGTCCTGGTGTGGATCGGGGTCGGGGTGTTCGGCGTCGCCCTGGCCGTGGCCCGCTGCTTCTACACCCCGCACTGGCGGATCAGGCTGGCCGCGCTGCTGGCGGGCCTGCTCGTCCTGCTCGCCGCGTGCTCCCAAGTGAACGTGTTCTACGACCAGTACCCCCGGCTCCGCACCCTGGTGACCGCGCTGACCCGGGAGAGCACCGACCTCAGGACGGCCAGCGGCGGCGGCAAGGAGAACACCACCGTCCGCACCCCGGTGGGCGGCACGCTCGAATCGGTGTGGAAACCGCCGGCGGACATGCCCGGCAAGGGATCGCTGTCGAAGGTGCGGATCCCCGGCACCGTCTCCGGCTTCGACGCGCGCGACGCCTGGGTCTATCTGCCGCCCGCCTACCGGACCAATCCGCGCGCGCTGCTCCCCGTCATCGTCCTGATGCCCGGTCAGCCCGGATCGCCGCAGGACTGGCTCGACTCCGGGCAGCTGGCCGAGACCATGGACGCGTACGCCGCCGAGCACCACGGGCTGGCGCCGGTCGCGGTCTCCGTCGACACCCTGCACTCGCCGCTGAACAACACCATCTGCGTGGACTCCGAACGCGGCAAGGTGCACACCTACCTCACCCAGGACGTACCGGCGTGGATCAGGGCCAACCTCCAGGTCGCGGCCGCACCCGGGTCCTGGGCGGCGGGCGGCTATTCGCTCGGCGGCACCTGCTCGCTGCAGCTGGCCGTCACCGCCCCGGAACTCTTCGGGTCGTTCGTCGACATCTCGGGGCAGCGCGAACCGACCCTGGGCGGCCACCAGCACACCGTCGACGAGCTGTTCGGCGGCAGCTCGGCCGCCTACGACGCCATCAGCCCGCTGAAGATCATGCGGAAGAAGTCCTTCCCCGGCACCAACGGCCTGTTCATCGTCGGCTCCTCCGACGGCACCTACCGGCCGCAGCAGCGGGACGCGTACGCGGCGGCCCGCAAGGCCGGGATGAACGTCACCTACAAGGAGCTGCCCGGCGGCCACAGCTGGGCGGTCTGGCGGCCCGCCCTCGGCGTGGGGCTGGCCTGGCTCGGCGGCGTCACCCATCTGACCTCCCCATCCAGCGGCTGACGGGACTGCACCGATGACCGAAACGCAGGCGCAGGCGCGGGAACTCCCCGACGGCCCGGAGCCGGCCGGGCCCAGTACGCCGAAGCCGCCCGGCCGGTGGCGATCCTGGGCGGCCACCATCCGGCGCGGCGCCGGGCAACTACGGCACGCACCCGTCACCGTGACCCTGATCGCCGCCCTGTGGATCACCGGCGCGGCCACCGGATCGCTGCGCAGGGGCCCGGACGACCAGCTGTTCGACGCCGTCGGCGTCGGCTGGGAGACCCTCGCCGAGGGCCACTGGTGGACCCCGCTCAGCTCCGGCCTGTGGTGCTCCAGCCTCGACATGTATCTGATCAGCACCGTGGCGCTCGCCGTGCTCGGCACCCTGGCGGAGCGCCGGATGGGCTCCGCCCGCACCGTGCTGGCACTGGTTGCCGCCCAGGTGGCCGGCACCCTGCTCGGGGTGGGCCTGGCCAAGCTCGGCGACCTGGCCGGCGACGACTGGCTCGAACTGCTCTCCCTGGAGGCGGCGGTCGGCCCCACGGTCGCCGTGGCGGGGGTGGCCTTCACGGTGAGCGGAACGATGACGGCGCTGTGGCGGCGCCGGGTGCGCCTGCTGCTGGCCGCGGTGGTGCTGGTCCTCGCGCTGTACCTGGGCACCCTGCTGGACGTCCTGCAGGTCACCGGCGGGGTGATCGGCCTGGCCGTCGGAGCGGTGTTCTGGCACCGGCTGCCGCACCGGCCGACCGGTGCTTCGCACTCCGAAACCCGGGTGCTGGTCGGGCTGTTCATCGCCGCCGCCGCGATCGGCCCGGCGCTGACGATGCTCTCGCCCGACGCGCTCGGCCCGCTGGCCACCTTCCGCGATCTGCTCGTCACCTCGCACCCCGACGCCCAGGCCGTCCAGGACGCCTGCGCCGAATCGGTGCGGGCCTGCCATCAGATCCACGCCGAGGAGCACTTCTACGACTCCCCCGCGATCCTGATGACGGTCATGCCCGCACTGCTGCTGCTCGTCCTCGCCGAAGGACTACGGCGCGGCCGGCGGCTGGCCTGGATCCTCGCCATCGTGGTCAACCTGGCGCTGATGGCGATCGTTCTCTACGAGATGGTGGACTTCCTCGGTTCGCTGGACCTCAGCACCCCGGAGGGCCGGGACGACCGGAGCTGGCTGATCCGCGCCTGCATCGAGCAGCTCCTGCTGCCCGCCGCCTCGATCGTCCTGCTGGTCGTCACCAGGAGCCGCTTCCAACTGCGATTGCCGCGCACCTCGGTCCGCAGGATCGCACTGGCCGTCGGCGGCAGCGTGCTGGCCGTCGCGGCCGTCTACGTGGGCACCGCCTACGCGATCCGCGACCAGTTCTACCCCGTCGCCACCGTCTCCTTCCTGTGCCAGGGGCTCGTCTCCGTCTTCCTGCCGCCCATCTACAGCGACCTCGCCGACCAGGGCCCCATCCCGGTCGGCTCGGGCGCCCACTGGCTGTACGAGTACTGCGGTCTGGTGCCCTGGCTGGTCGCGCTCGTCTCCCTGCTGGTGGTCTTCCGCAGCAACCGGCTGCGGGCCTCCGACGAGCAGGCCCGGCGGGCCCGTTCGATCCTCACCGAGCACGGCGGCTCGACGCTCTCGTACCTGTCCACCTGGGAGGGCAACCACTACTGGACGTCCCCCGGCGGCGACGCGGGCGTGGCCTACCGGGTGCTCTCCACCATCGCGCTGACCACCGGTGACCCCTTCGGGGAGCCGTCGGCCCGGCAGCGCGCGGTGGGCGAGTTCGCCGCGTTCTGCGACGCGCGCGGCTGGTCACCGTGCTTCTACAGCGTCAACGAGGAGTCCCGGCAGGCCGCCGAGGCGCTCGGCTGGAAGTCCCTGCAGGTCGCCGAGGACACCGTCGTACCGCTGGCCGGTCTGGAGTTCAAGGGCAAGAAGTGGCAGGACGTCCGCACCGCGCTCAACAAGGCGGGCAAGGCCGGCATCACCGCCGAGTGGTGGCGCTTCCCGGACGCGCCGCTGGCGCTCACCGAGCAGATCCGGGCCATCTCCGAGGAGTGGGTCGCCGACAAGGGCCTGCCCGAGATGGGCTTCACCCTCGGCGGCCTCGACGAACTCGACGACCCCGAGGTGCGCTGTCTGATCGCGCTGGACGCCGACCGGACCATCCACGGCATCACCAGCTGGATGCCGGTCTACCGGGACGGCGAGCCGATCGGCTGGACACTGGACTTCATGCGGCGCCGCTCCACCGGCTTCCGCGGCGTCATGGAGTTCCTGATCGCCTCCTCCGCGCTCGGACTGAAGGAGGAGGGCGCGGAGTTCATCAGCCTGTCCGGGGCGCCGATGGCCCGGGTGGACCGCGGCGAGGCCCCGGCGCCGCTCCAGCGGCTGGTCGATGTGTCGGGGCGACTACTGGAACCGGTGTACGGTTTCCGTTCATTGCTCGCGTTCAAGGCAAAATTCCAGCCCGACTACCACCCTATGTACATGTGCTACCCCGATCCGGCCGCTCTGCCGACCATCACCCGCGCCATCGGCAAGGCGTACCTTCCGCACATGACGGCGGCTCAGGGCGTACGGCTGGTCCGCCAGCTGTCCGGCTCCTGAGCCGGGGTCCGACTCCGGTTTGAGGTGACGCCATGTGGGACTGGTTGGCCGACGCCTACCGGACGCGGATCGTCGACAACGGTCGCGAACCGCTGTTCCTGCTCCTCGTCGGGTTGATCGGCTCGTTCCTCTTCATCCGCTTCAGCGTGCGGATGATCCGCCGCGGCGTGAGCTGGTGGCCGGGGAACGTCAACCCGGGCGGACTGCACATCCACCATGTCGTCTTCGGCCAGGCCATGATGCTCATCGGCGGCATCGGCTCCTTCGCGGTACGCGGCGGCGTCCTCGCGCACAACCTGCTGGCCGTGCTGTTCGGCATCGGCTGCGGGCTGGTGCTCGACGAGTTCGCCCTCGTCCTGCACCTGGAGGACGTCTACTGGAGCGAGCAGGGCCGCAAGTCCGTGGACGCGGTGATCCTCGCTGTCGCGGTGATCGGTCTGCTGCTCATCGGGGAGGCCCCGCTGGGCGGCTTCGTCGGCGGGATCAACGGCGAGCAGATCGGTGTCGCGGCGGTCCTGCTGGGCTTCGTGGTCATCTGCCTGATCAAGGGCAAGGTGTGGACGGGGCTGATCGGCGTGATGATGCCGCCGGTCGCGATCATCGGGGCGCTGCGGCTGGCCCGCCCGGCCAGCCCCTGGTCCCGCTGGCGCTACCACTCCCGGCCCCGGCGGCTGGCCCGCTCCGAGCGCCGCGAGGACCGGGTCCACCGGCGGCTGGTGGCGTTCAAGACCAGGCTGATGGACGCCGTCGCGGGCGCCCCGCACCTGAAGTCGAAGTCCGAGAGCGTCCCCGTGCCCCGCCCGACGGTCGTCGACATCCCGCCGTCCCGGATCGAGGTGTGGCTGCGGCCGCTGCAGCAGCCGGGCGCGGCGGTCGCCGTCTGGTACCTGCGGACCGCCGCCGTGGTCAACGTGCTGACCGGGCTGATCGCGCCGTTCCGCGAGCGGGTGCACCGGGCCACCAACGGGGAGTTCTTCACCGCCTTCCTGCTGAGCCCGGGCTTCACCGGCGCCGTCCTGGCCTTCCTGCTCGCGGTGACGCTGCGCCGCCGCAAGCGCGCGTCCTGGATCGTCGCCGTCACGCTGGTCTGGGGGTACCTGGCGCTGTGCCTGCTGGCGCTGGATCTGCTGCCGGAGGCCCGCGCACACCCCTTCAACTGGATCTCCCTCGGGCTCACCGTGCTGCTGGCCCTCGCGCTGGCGGTGTCCCGCCGGGCGTTCAACGTGCGGGGCGAGCGCGGCAACGTCGCCCTCGGACTGGTGTCGCTGCTGATCGGCAGCGTCGTCACGGTGGGCCTGGGCACCGTCCTGGTGCACGCCACCGACGCCCCGCCGCCCGCGAGCTGGCGCGCCTGCCTGCACTACGCCGTGCTGCGTGTGCTCACCGTCTCCAGCCTGTTCGACCTGCCCGAGATCGCCGTGCCCGCCTGGACCGACCTCGCGATCAACCTGCTGAGCGTCACGCTGATGCTGATGGTGCTGCTCGCCTTCTTCCGCTCCCCGCGCGGCCGCGCCCGGCTCCAGCCGGCGGACGAGCAGCGACTGCGCGAACTGCTCGCCGCGCACGGCGAACACGATCCGGTCGGGTACTTCGCCCTGCGCCGCGACAAGTCGGTGAGCTGGTCACCCGGCGGCCGGGCCGCCGTGCTGTACCGGGTGGTGAACGGGGTCGCGCTGGCCTCCGGCGATCCGATCGGTGACCGCGAGGAGTGGCCGGCGGCGATCGACGGCTGGCTGGCCGACGCCCGTCAGCACGCCTGGATCCCGGGGGTCACCGGGACCGGCGGGGGCGCCGCCGCGGTCTACGAACGGGCCGGGCTGAAGTCGCTGGACTTCGGCGACGAGGCGGTGGTCGACGTCGCCGCGTTCGCCGGAACGTACCTGGGCACGTCCACGACAGGAGCGCACGGCCCGGACGGCGGCGAGGCGCTGCGTCCGCTGCGCGAGGCCCACGGGCTGATCCGCGACGCCGGCTACACCGCCGTCGTACGCCGCCACCGCGACATCCCCCGCGACGAGATGGCGGATCTCGCCCATCTCGCCGACGCCTGGCGACGGCACGCCAGTGAGCGCGGCTTCTCGGTGGCCCTGGGCCGGCTGGGCGACCCCGCGGACGGCGAGTGCGTGATGGTGGAGTGCCGCGACCCGCAGGGGCGCACGTCGGCGCTGCTGAGCTTCGTGCCGTGGGGCCGGCGCGGCCTCTGCCTCGACCTGATGCGCCGCGACCGCGAGTCCGGCAGCGCGCTGATCGACTACCTGATCACCGAACTGCTGCTGCTGGCCCGGGCGGACGCCGAGCCCGTGCGCGGCGTCGAGCGGGTGTCCCTCAACTTCGCGGTCTTCCGCTCGGTCTTCGAGGAGGACGGCAAGGCCGGTGCGGGCCCGCTGCTGCGGCTGTGGCGCAAGGTCCTCCGGCTGCTCTCCCGCCGCTGGCACCTGGAGGCCCGCTACCGCTCCTACGCCGCCTACCTGCCGGAGTGGCGCCCGCGCCACCTGCTGTACGAGCGGTCCGCCGAGCTGCCCCGTATCGCCGCCGCCACCGCCATGGCCGAGGGCTTCCTGACGGCGCCGCGGCTGCCCCGGCTCGGCGGGGCGCCGTACCCGGCGGCGCCCGCGACGGCACTGGCTTCGGAACCGGACGGTTCCGGGCCGGAGGACTCCCCGCCGGACCCCGCGCCGGACGATCCGGCTCCTGGCCCGCGCTGAGGCGGACCGGGTGCGGGGGCGCCGGCCGGACCCGTGTCACCCGACCGGCCGTGGCGCGGTCATCCGATCCTGACGCGTCCCGACCGGCTCCCTGACCTGCGCCTGCCGCGTCGGCCCTGTTCCTCCGTTGGTCCGTTCGGCGTAGTTCTGACCGATCGTCAACAGGCACCGGGAGCGCCGTCCGGGTGTCCTCGGAGGGTGGGCAGATTCCTGTCTGCCCCGCGGAACACCGTCCGTGACCCCGCCCTGGGAGAAACCCGATGCGCTCACAGCACCTACTCACCGGCTCCGCCCTTGCCGCGGTCATCGCGCTGAGCGCGGTGGGAGCCGCGTCAGCCGCCTCGACCGAGCCCATCGCCCCCGTCGAGTCCGCGGCGCCCTCGGCGCCCGCCGAGCTCTCCTCCCCCGACGTGCCGGCGGACCTCACCTCGCCCGCGGTGCCCAGCGAGCTCTCCTCGCCCGCTGTGCCCCTCACGCCGGTGGGGCCCGCCAATCCCGTCATCGTCCAGCCGAACCCGGTGGCCCCCGGCGGTCAGTTCTCCGTGTTCGACGGCGGCAACTGCACCGGCACGAGCGGCGTCGCCACGTTCAGGTCCGCCTCGGGCGGCTCGTCCATCCCCGCGGTCAACCTCTCCACCCTCAGCAACCAGCTCGGCGGGGTCGGTACGGTCCCGGCGGGCACCGAGCCGGGCCAGTACGAGGTCTCGGTGTCGTGCCAGAACGGCGGCACCGGCAAACAGGGCCCGTTCACCGGCACCCTGACCGTCTCGTCCCGCACGCCCAAGGGCGGGGTACAGACCGGCCTCGGCGGCGGCATCGGCATGGACCCGGCCGAGACCGCGCTGGGCGCGGCGCTGGTGGCCGCGGCTCTCACCGGCACGATCGTCCTGGGCCGTCGACGGGCCCGCGACAGCGACAACTGAGCGGAGCCGCCTGAGCGGTGGCATCGGCTGCTCGATGTCGGTGCCTGTCAGTCGCAGACGGTGCCCGCCGCCGGCAGCCTGCCGTCCAGCAGGAAGCCGTCGACGGCGTCCGTCACGCAGGTGCTGTGCGCGAAGTAGGCGCCGTGGCCCTGCCCGTTGAACGTCAGGACCGGGCTCCCGTTGCCCAGCGCGTCGCTCATCCGCCGGGCGTTCGCGTACGGCGTCGCCGGATCGCCCTTGGTGGAGACCAGCAGCGCCTTGGGGGCATCCACGGCCCGGACGTCGCGGGAGGTGTTGTCCCCGGCGGACGGCCAGCCGGCACAGGCCAGCATCGAATTGACGATGGACCGGCCGAACACCGGAGACGCGGCGGCGAACGCCGCCCCGGCCGCCGCCACCTGACCGGCCGTGTACCGGTCGGAGGTGTCCCGGCAGTCCACGGCCAGCTTCGCCACCGCGTAGTTGGTCCGCCCCGGATCGCTCCCGTCGGACCGGGTCCGCCGCCGGACGTCCGAGCCCCCGTCCTGCGCGAGCAGCAGCATCAGCTCACCGTCGCCGGCCCGCAGCGCGGCCAGCGCCTCGCTCAGCGCCGGCCAGGAGTCCGCGCTGTACATGGCCGTCTGCAGCGCCTCCAGGTACTCGTCCTGGCCGAGGTCCCCGACGGCGGTCCGCACCGGGTCGTCCGCGAGCCGGTCGCCCAGGTCCGCAAGTCCGGCCATCCGGGCTCGCTGGTCCGCGCCGGCGATCGGGCACGCCTTCCCCTGCTTCGCGCAGTCCTTCACGAACGCCTCCAGCGCGCGCTGGAACGCGGCCGCCTGACCCAGCGCCACCCGCTCGCTGTCGGACGCCGGATCCTCCACCCCGTCCAGCACCAGCCGTCCGGCGCGGTCGGGGAACTGGTGCGCGTACACCGCACCCAGCTTGGTCCCGTACGAGAAGCCCAGGTAGTCGAGCTTCTCGTCACCCAGCGCCGCCCGCATGACGTCCAGATCGCGCGACACGTTCGTCGTCCCGATCCACGGCAGGATCCTGCCCGACCGCTGCCCGCACTGCCCGGCGAGCCTCCGCACCTGCTCGATCAGCTCCCCCTCCGCGGGCGGCGGGTCGCCGCAGTCCACCGGCACACTGCGGCCCACCCCGCGCGGATCGAACCCGATCAGGTCGTACCGGGTGTTGAGGACCGCCAGGTCCGTACCGGCCCGGTCGGCGAGCGTGTCGATCCCGGAGACCCCGGGGCCGCCGAAGTTCACCGACAGGGAGCCGATGCGGTCGCCGGGACCGGTGGCGGGGTAGCGCGTCAGCGCGATGTCGGCGGTGCCGCGGGAGGGTGTCGCGTAGTCCAGCGGCACCACGATGCTGCCGCACTGCATGCCGTCGGCCGCGCATTCGGCCCAGGTGATCCGCTGCGCGTAGAACCGCGTCAGATCCGGCTGCGCCGGGCCTCCGACCAGCACCAACGCCGTCGTGGACCCCACCGCCAACCACAACCCGAACCCCATCCCGCCAACCTAAACGCCCCCACGAAGCCCCGCACGCCGGGCGAAGCCAGGCACAAACCCCAACCCCCGGCCGAACCCGCCGCCTGAGACCCACCCAGCCCGGCCGACGCCCGACGCCCGTTCCCCTCCACCAGCCCGCCCGGCGATTGAGGGCACAGGGCGGGCGGGTGGGGGAAGCCCGCTGCCGGGCCGGGCTCCGGCCGGGGCGTCCCGGTTGCGGAAAGCCGGGGGGCGGACAGCATGGTCGTATGGAGGAACCCCGCTGGAAGCGCTCGGTACCGGGGTGGTTCGGGGAGTTCTTCGCCTCACTCGCCATCTTCTGCGCCGTCCTCGCCGTAGTCGGCCCCCTGCACCGTCTCCTCGAACCCGTGCGCCGCTGGGTGGAGATCCTGACGGTGCCGGCGTCCGCGAACCTCGCCTACGCGGCGTTCCTGATGCTGCTGGCCGGCGCGCTGGCGGCGCGCAAGCGGGTGGCGTACTGGATCGTCGTGGTGTTCCTCGGGCTGTCGGTCCTGGCCAACGTGGTGCTGATCGCCTTCGAATCGGAGTGGAGCGCCATCCCGGCGCTGGCCATCACCGGCACGGCGCTCGCCGTCCTGGTGGTGTCGCGCGGCGAGTTCTCCGCCCGGGTGCGCAAGGGCGCGTTCTGGCGGGCGCTGCTGGTGCTGCTGGTGGGCCTGGTGATCGGCGTCCTCGCCGGCTGGGCACTGCTGTCGGTGTTCCCCGGCACACTGGTCGGGAAGGACCGGCTGCGGTGGGCAATCAACCGGGTGGTCGGTGGCGTCAACGACCTGCCGGACGGCATCGGTCATCCGCCCTTCTGGACCAACTTCTGGCTCGGTCTGTTCGGCGCGCTCGCGCTGCTCGCCGCCGCCGCCACGCTGTTCCGCTCGCAGAAGGTCGAGGCGGCGCTGCACGGCGACGACGAGCCGCGGATCCGCGCCCTGCTGGCGAAGTACGGGGAGCAGGACTCGCTCGGCTACTTCGCCACCCGGCGGGACAAGTCGGTGGTCTTCTCGCCCAGCGGGAAGGCCGCCGTGACCTTCCGCGTCGAGGTGGGCGTCTGTCTGGCCAGTGGTGATCCGCTGGGTGACACCGAGGCGTGGGGGCCCGCCATCGAGGCGTGGCTGGAGCACGCGGCGCAGTACGGCTGGGTGCCGGCGGTGATGGGCGCGGGTGAGGAGGGCGCGAAGGCGTACTCCCGGGCCGGGCTCGGCGCGCTGGAACTGGGCGACGAGGCGGTCCTCGAGGTCGGCGGCTTCGATCTGGGGGGCCGCGAGATGCGCGGCACCCGGCAGGCCGTCAACCGGGTGCGGCGCACCGGTGCGACGAGCCGGATCCGCCGGCACCGCGAGCTGTCGCCCGAGGAGTTGAACGAGGTCGTGGCACGGGCCGACGCCTGGCGCGGCACCGATACCGAGCGCGGCTTCTCGATGGCGCTGGGCCGGCTCGGCGACCCGGAGGACGGCGACTGTCTGCTCGTCGAGGCGCTGGACGACGCGGGACAGGTCATCGCGCTGCTGTCGTTCGCGCCCTGGGGCCGGGCCGGGGTCTCGCTGGACGTGATGCGGCGCGATCCCGCCGCCCCCAACGGGATCATGGAGTTCATGGTGACGGAGCTGGCGGCGCAGTCGCCCCGGCTCGGCATCCGGCAGATCTCGTTGAACTTCGCGGTCTTCCGCTCGGTCTTCGAGGAGGGCGCCAGGATCGGCGCCGGCCCGGTGCTGCGGCTGTGGCGGCGGCTGTTGCTCTTCTTCTCCCGGTGGTGGCAGCTGGAGGCCCTGTACCGGTCGAACGTCAAGTACCAGCCCGAGTGGTATCCACGCTTCCTCTGCTACTCCGAGGCGAAGGACCTGGCCCGTATCGGCCTGGCCTCCGGTATCGCCGAGGGCTTCGTGGAGATGCCGCGGCTGCGCTTCTGGCGGGACCGGAACGTGGGGCAGGGACCGGCCGCGCTGCCCGCGTTCGTCGAGCTGGAGGAGGCCTCGGCCGCCGCCGCTGACCTGTCGGCGGCAGCGGCAGGACCGGACCGGACGGCCGGTTCCGGACGCCCGGAGCAGGTACGCGTCAGGATGCGGAAGCTGGAACGGCTGCGGGGGGCGGAGACCGACCCGTACCCGCCCGGCATCGTGCCCACCCACACCCTGGCCGCCGCGGCGGCGGCGCCCGCCGGCACCGATGTCCGGCTGTCCGGGCGGGTGTTGCGGCTGCGCGACCACGGCGGCGTGGTGTTCGTGACGCTGCGGGACTGGTCGGGCGATCTGCAGATCCTGCTGGGCCGCGACCACTTCACCGCCGAGGGGATGCGGGCGTTCGCATCCGACGTCGACCTGGGCGACCTGCTGGACTTCGAAGCGGTGATGGGCGTGAGCCGGGCCGGTGAGGTGACCGCCGACGCGAACACCTGGCGGCTGAGCGCCAAGTGCCTGCACCCGCTGCCCGACAAGCGGCGCGGCCTGACCGACCCGGAGGCACGGGTCCGGCAGCGCTATCTCGACCTGGTGGTCCGGCCCGAGGCCCGCGACGTGCTGCGGGCCCGCAGCGCCGCGGTGCACTCGGTGCGCGAGTCGCTGGTGGCCCGCGGCTTCCTGGAGGTCGAGACGCCGATGCTGCAGCCGGTGCATGGCGGCGCCAACGCCCGCCCGTTCACCACCCACATCAACGCCTACGACCTGGACCTGTATCTGCGCATCGCCCCGGAGCTGTATCTCAAACGGCTCTGTGTCGGTGGTGTCGAGAAGGTCTTCGAACTCGGCCGCACCTTCCGCAACGAGGGCGTGTCGTACAAGCACAACCCCGAGTTCACGATGCTGGAGGCGTACCAGGCCTATGCCGACTACGACTCGATGCTGGATCTGACCCGCGAACTGATCCAGCAGGCCGCGACCGCCGCCAACGGCTCGCAGACCGCCCGCCGGGACGGCGGTGAGGTCGGCCTGTCCGGGCTGTGGCCGGTGCGGACCGTCAACGACGCGATCTCGCAGGCGCTCGGCGAGGAGGTCACCGCCGACACCCCTCCCGAGGTGCTGCGGCGGCTCTGCGACCGCGCGGGCGTCCCGCACACCCCCGCCGACGGTCGCGGTGACATCGTGCTGGAGATGTACGAGCGGCTGGTCGAGGAGCGCACCACCGTCCCGACCTTCTACAAGGACTTCCCGCTGGACGTCTCCCCGCTCACCCGGCAGCACCGCGTCGACCCCCGGCTCGCGGAGCGCTGGGACCTGGTCGCGTACGGCACCGAACTGGGCACCGCCTACACGGAGCTCACCGACCCGGTCGAGCAGCGCCGCCGGCTCACCGAGCAGTCGCTGCTGGCGGCGGGCGGTGACCCCGAGGCGATGGAGCTCGACGAGGACTTCCTGACCGCCCTGGAGTACGCGATGCCGCCGACCGGCGGGCTGGGCATCGGTGTCGACCGCCTGGTGATGTTCCTTACCGGCCGGTCGATCCGCGAGACCCTGCCGTTCCCGCTGGTCCGTCGCCGCTGATCTGCGGATATACCGTCCCTAGGGGGATACCGGACGGCCGGACATTGGCCGAACGGACGAGGGCGCCTGCCGGGGGCTGCCCTTACGGTGGGAGCACGGGACGAACGAAGGGCCGGTCCGGTGTGCGGACCGGCCCCTTCAGGCCTGCGAGTGGGTCGCTCTACCGATGAGCTACGGCCCCGTGCGTGGAGCCGGCTGGACTCGAACCAACTTCTCCCCACTCTTCAAAAATCATAACAATCCCCCTATTTTCTGCAATTCGGACAAAGCGGTACGGGGGCCCGGCATCGATGGAGGTACAACCGTGGCGCTGAGCAGCGCGAAGAAGACGACCGCCACCGCTCTGGGGGTGACGCTCGCCGGAGCCGCCCTGGCGGCCTGCGGCGCCCAGCAGGGCACGCGTACGGCGCCCGTCTCCGCCCCGTCGCCTGCCCCGCCCTCCGCCACGGTCCCCCATCAGACCCGGACGGGCACGCCACCCGCCACGTCCTCGCGGCCCGCCTCGCCGCCCGCCTCGTCCTCGGCGACCACCCGGTCCGACGACGCGCCCGGCGGCACCCGCGTCAGCCGGGAGATACAGCACGGGCTGGAGGACGGCGGCAAGGCCGTGGCCCTCACCTTCGACGACGGCCCCGACCCGCGCTGGACGCCGCAGATACTGGCGCTGCTCGCCCGGCACCACGCGAAGGCCACCTTCTGCGAGATCGGCCCGAACGCCCAGGCCCACCCCGCCGTCGTCCGGCAGATCACCGCGGCCGGGCACCGGCTGTGCGACCACTCGGTGCACCACGACGAGCACCAGAGCGCCAAGTCCGCCGACTACAACACGCACGAGATCCTGGACGCGCGCCAGGAGATCGCCGACGCGGCAGGGCCCGGCGCCGAAGTGCCGTACTACCGGGCGCCCGGCGGCGACTTCAAGCCATGGATACGGGAGATAGCCGCCGGCCACGGCATGCGCCCGCTGGGCTGGACCTCCGACTCCGACGACTGGAAGCGCCCCGGCACGGCCGCGATCATGCACCACATCAACGCCAACCTCCGGCCCGGCGCGATCGTGCTGATGCACGACGGCGGCGGCGACCGCACCCAGACGGTGCAGGCGCTGTCCCAACTGCTGGACCAGCTCGACGCGCAGCACTACACGTACAGCTTCCCGGGCCGCTGACCCTCCCGCTGACCTTCCCGCTGCGTTCCCGCCGACGTTCCCCGCCGGGGACCCGGTGGCGCGGTAGCGTTCGAGAGGCGTTTCCCGCTCTCTCTTGGAGGTTTGTGACCATGGCAACCACCCGCACCGCGACCACCCAGTGGAAGGGCGCCCTCCTCGACGGCTCCGGCACCGTCTCCCTCGACACCTCCGGTGTCGGCACCTACGACGTCTCCTGGGCCTCGCGCGCCGAGGTGGCCAACGGCAAGACGAGCCCCGAGGAGCTCATCGCGGCCGCGCACTCGTCCTGCTTCTCGATGGCCTTCTCGCACGCACTCGCCGGCGCCGGTACCCCGGCGGAGCTGCTCCAGACGCAGGCCGACGTCACCTTCCAGCCGGGCGAGGGCATCACCGGCGTCGTCCTGTCCGTCAAGGGCACCGTCCCCGGCATCACCGCCGAGGCGTTCGAAGCCCTTGCCCAGGAAGCGAAGGCCAACTGCCCGGTCAGCCAGGCCCTTGCCGCGGTGAAGAACATCACCCTCAAGGCCGAACTCCTCTCCTGACACCGGCTCTCCGCCCGACCGCCCCGGCGCGGTGCGCCGGCTCTCCCCCTCCCGAGAGCCGGTGCGCCGCGCCGGAGCCGGTCCCGGGGTCAGCGGCGGGTCACCCTGACCTCCCATTCACCGGCGGGGTCACGGCCCAGCACCCGGACCGTCAGGCCCGCCGCCGGGTCGTTGAAGACCTCGCCCACCCGGAAGGGGGCGTCGTTGAGGGAGTTGAACGATCCGCTGCTGAAGTCGCAGGCGCTGGTGGTCGGATGGGCGTCCCGTACGGTCACCGGGCCGGCGCCGGAGTCGATGTCGGTACGGACCTGGTAGACGAGTACGCCCTCGCGGCAGGCCTCGCTGTCGTTGCCCGACGCCTGCCGGGCCTCGATCACATAGGCGCGGGTCCGCCCGTACGGGACGACAACGGCCTTGCGGCCACCGGCCAGTGAGACGGCGCGCAGCGCGTACGTCCATTCGCCGCGCACCGGGGCGCAGGCGATCTGGGTGTCGTCCAGCCAGCCGAGCCGCCACTTGTGCCAGGCGAGCAGGTCGCCGCCCAGGCCCCAGTCCAGGGACATGCTGTCCCACTGGCCCGCGAGGGTGTCGGTGCGCTGGAAGTCGTCGGAGGCGTAGAGGTCGGGCAGGCCGAACGCGTGGCCGTTCTCGTGGCCGAGGACGCGGGATCCCGACTGGTCGTGGCCGTAGATCAGCGAGACCCGGTCGAGCCGGGCGCCGTCGTCGGTGGTGGCGGCCGAGGCGCCGGTCCAGGTGACCGACAGGACGGCCTCGTCGGCGGGCGGGCCCGCGTTCGGGGTGACGAGGATGTTGACCAGGTCGTAGCCGCGGAAGTCGATGTCCCGGTCGGCGACCGAGAGCAGGTCGCGCATCATCTCGGTGTGCGCGTCCCAGCCGTAGCCGCGGCCGATCCCGTACGCGGAGAAGGGCCGCGGCATGCGGATGTAGCGCATCACGGGCGTCGACTCGTAGTGCAGCTTTCCGTAGGAGCCGCGGTCGAACCACTGCTGGACGGCGGGGAAGAACTCCGCGTACCGCTCGGCGGCGCTGTAGGGCGCGGGCGCGTCGGAGAAGTCGATGAACAGCGTCAGGGCCCGGACCCGGCCGGTCGACGGGGCGAACTCACTGCCCACCCCGCGCGCGGCGCGGTCGGGGAAGCCCTCGGACATCGCGGTGCCCGGCGTCGCGCGCAGCGCGCACGGCCTGGAGGCCGTCGGCGGGGAGTAGGCGGCCTGCGGCCCGGTGGCGGCCGTGCTGGCCACCGCGAGCAGCGCGACCGTCCCGATGGCGGCGGCCTTCAGGCCCGCTCCGGGTATCCACGGTATTCGCCCGTCCGTCGCCACGGCGCTATCCCTCGCTGACCTTGACGGCCCAGGAACCGTCCAGGGAGCGGGAGGCGACCGTGACGTGGACCAGGCCCGCGTCGTAGGAGTAGGACTCGCCCACGCCGAGCGGCGCGTCGGCGAGCTGCGGGTAGGCGGAGCCGTCGTGGCAGGCGGAGGTGGCGGGGTGGCCGTCGAGGACGTCGACGGGGCCTTCGCCGGACTCGGTGCCGGAGCGCACCTTGTAGAGCAGCACGCCCTCCCGGCACAGCCCCACGTCGTTGCCGGCCGCGGTGCGCACCTCGATGGCGAGCGCGGTGCGCTGCCCGGTGCGGACCACGACGAGCTTGGTGCCGCCCGCGGTCTCCAGCGGTGTCAGTTCGTGCCAGGTGGTGCCCGTCCGGGACACGCACTGGACCTGGCTGTCCCGCAGCCAGCCGAACTTCCACTTGTGCCAGGCGAACGGCTCGGGGGCGAGGCCGAATTGGCTGCCCATGAGGTCCCAGTCGCCGACATGGGTGTCCCAGTCGGCGTCGCTGCCGATGGCCGGCCGGGAGTACAGGTCGGGCAGGTCGAAGACATGGCCGGTCTCGTGGGCCAGCACGTTGTGGTCCGGGGGGTGCTGCTCGAACACCGTGACCAGCCGCCGCAGATCGGTGCCGTCCGCCCGCATCGGGGTGGCGAGGTTCACGACCTTGGTGGCGTCCGCGTCGACGCCGGGGGCGTCCGGGTCCGCGACCAGGTAGACGAAGTCGAACGCGGAGAAGTCCACCGAGGGGTCGGCCACGGCGATCGCGTCCCGCAGGTACCCGGTGCGCAGGTCCGGGTCCCAGTCGCGCCGGATCCCGTAGTCGGTGGAGTTCCGCGGCATCTTGAACCAGTGGTCGACGGGGTGGGCGCGCAGCTGGAACTGCCCGTACGAGGCACGGTCGTAGAAGCGCGAGGTCTCCGGGAAGTGGTCGGCGGCGACCTCTTGGGGGGTCAGGGCCGGCGCGGCGTCGGGGAACGAGAGGAAGATCATCACGGCGTCCAGGGCCGTGGTCGGCCGGGGGTACGAGGCGTTCCACGTATCCACTCCTTCGGAGTGGTGGGCCGTGGTGCGCGGCAGGGCGCAGTCCCCGCCGGGAGCGGCGGCCGCGGCGGGCCCCGCGACGAGCGTCCAGGCGACGACGGCGGCGAAGACACTCGCCGCCGCCGCCATCGCGCGCAGGGGTCGCCGCCGCGCCCGTATGAGGATGCCTGACCGCCGCACATGGACCTCCGGGGAGGAATCGTGAGCCCGTTCGGGGCACCTTCACCACGTTGCTATGAATTGCGGCGTTATGTCCTGTTGAGTTGCTCCGCACGGGGTGATTCCGGCTTCATTACTGTGCGTAATGGCCTATCCGAATCGGTCAGTTGCTCGTCGCATTCGTGCAGAAACGATCAATCCGTCAGCTTGCGTGCCAAGAATCACCACGACGGCGCTGGATCCGCCGCTCCGCCAGCGCCTATGATCGCCACCGAGACCAGCGCGACACGGGGAGCGGGCAATGGGCGGACCCTCGGGCGGCCCCAGTGCCGAACCCGACATCACACCGGTAATCCTCACGCTGAGTAACGGTTCCCCTCCGGGACCGCTCGGCCCCACGGCCGGTGAACCGCGCGACTACCGCGCCGCCTTCACCGCGGCCCGGCTGCCCATGGCGCTGGTGGACCGCGACGGCTGGGTACTGGAGGCCAACCAGGCGCTCGGCGCGCTCCTCGGCACCAGCGCAGCCGGGCTCGCCGCGCGCGTCGCCACCGGACTGCTGGGCCTGGCCGAGGACGACCCGGTGCGCATCGCCTACCGCGAGGTGCTCGCCGGCCGCCGCGACCAACTGCGCTGCACCCGCCGCATCAAGCGCCGCGGCGGCGGCTCCCTGTGGGCCGAGGTGACGCTCGCCGGCACCGGAAGCGCCTGCGGCACCGCGCTGCTCTCCGTCGAGGACATCGGCGAACGCCACAGCCTGCGCGAGCAGTTGCGCCATCTGCAGATGCACGACTCCGTCACCCGGCTGCCCAACCGGGCGCTGTTCTTCGAGCGGCTCTCCGCCGCCCTCGACGGCGCCGGCAGCAGGACCGGCCGGATCGGGCTGTGCTACCTCGACCTCGACGGCTTCAAGGCCATCAACGACACCCTCGGGCACCGGATCGGCGACCAGCTGCTCGCCGCCGTCGCCCAGCGGCTGCTGACCTGCGCGGAGCCCGGCGGCAACCTGGTCGCCCGGCTCGGCGGCGATGAATTCGCCCTGCTCGTCCGGGACTCCACCGGCACGGGACAGGCCACCGTGCTCGCCGAGTCCGTACTCACCTCACTGCAGCGGCCGTTCGACGTGGACGGTCAGCGGCTCGCCGTGTCGGCGAGCATCGGCGTGGTCGAGCGCGAAGTCGCCGGCAGCTCCGCCACCGGTCTGATGCAGGCCGCCGACACCACGCTCTACTGGGCCAAGGCCGACGGCAAGGCCCGCTGGACGCTCTTCGACCCCGAGCGCAACGCCCACCGCATGACCCGGCAGGCGCTGTCCAGCACGCTGCGACAGGCCGTGGAACGCGGTGAGTTCATCCTGGAGTACCAGCCGCTCGTCGGGCTCGACAGCGGTGTGCTGCGCGGCGTCGAGGCTCTGGTCCGCTGGCAGCACCCGCACTTCGGGCGGCTGGCGCCGGACCGCTTCATCGGGCTCGCCGAGGAGAACGGCTCCATCGTCCAGCTCGGCCGCTGGGTGCTGGCCGAATCGTGCCGTCAGGCGCGGGTCTGGCAGAAGGACCACCCGGACGACCCGATCTTCATCAGCGTCAACGTCGCGGTCCGCCAGGTCTGGGACTCGGACCTCGTCGCCGATGTCGCCGCCATCCTGGAGGAGACCGGGCTGCCGCCGGAGCTGCTGCAGCTGGAGCTCACCGAGTCCGCCGTCATGGGCTCGGCCGGCCGGCCGCTGCAGGCCCTTCACGCGCTGAGCGAGATGGGCGTGCGGATCGCCATCGACGACTTCGGCACCGGCTACTCCAACCTCGCCTACATGAGCCGGCTGCCGGTCTCCGCGCTCAAGCTCGACGGCTCCTTCGTCCAGGGCTTCCGCTCCGCCGAACACCCCAACCCCGCCGACGAGACCATCGTCGAGGCCCTGGTGGAGCTCGCCCACCGGCTGGGTCTCACCGTCACCGCGGAGTGCGTCGAGAACGCCGAACAGGCCGAGCGGCTGCGGCGGATCGGCTGCGACACCGGCCAGGGCTGGCACTACTCCCGCCCCGTCGCCGCCGAGCGGATCTCCGAACTGCTCGCGGGCTGACGCCGGCCGGCTGCTCCCAGGCCGGAGCGGGCCCCGGACCGGCACATGCCGGAGCCCGCGTCCGTGGGGGGAAGGGACGCGGGCTCCGGATGGGGCGGTCAGGTCAGCAGGCGCCGAGGTCCTGCCACACGCCCCATTCGCCGGTGGTGCCGGGCTCCTCGCCCGTCGTCCACCACTTGGCCTTCCAGTTGTGGCCCTTCCAGGAGACCGTTCCGCTGGCGCTGGTGTAGACCGCGGAGGAGCTCCAGGCGGCCGCGGCGCAGGTGCCGGTGGGCGGGGTGGTGGGAGGCGTGGTCGGAGGCGTCGTGGGCGGAGTGGTCGGAGGAGTCGTGGGCGGGGTCGTCGGCGGCGTGGTGGTGGTGCCACAGCCGCTCGCGGAGCCGCCCACCGCGGTGTTGATCTTGTTGAGCAGCGTGGTGCCGGTGTCGAGGTCCAGCAGCGAGTACATCATCGCGCCGCCGAGTCCGCGGCAGTGCGCGTAGTCCGCGCGGGCCTGGATCGACTGGGCGTTGAGACCGGTCCAGAACTCCGTGCCGTTGTAGAAGTACGAGGACTTCGACGCGTCGTCCCAGAAGGTGGTCGCGGGGTTGTCGACGATGCCGCCGAGTTCCTTGTAGTACGCGATACCGGCCGTCGCGCTCAGGCTGCGGGCCGGGGCGGGACCGGTGGCGGGCTGCCCCAGACCGTGGTTGGCACCGGCGGGGACGCCCGTCCAGCCGCGGTAGTACAGCTCGTAGCCCAGCGTCAGCTTGTTGGCGGGAAAGCCGCCGGCGATGCCGTATGCGGCGTTGCCGTCGAGCCAGGCGTTCACCGCGTTGGTGACGTTGTACTTCTCGGTGCCCGGCGCGATCGGGTCGGTCGGGTCGCCGGCCGACGGGACGAGCGGCGACTGGTGGTAGACCGGTCCGTCGGTGTCCCAGGCGCCGTGCATGTCGTAGGTCATGATGTTCGCGTAGTCGAGGTACTGCCCGACCTTGTTGGTCTCGATGTGCGCGATCTTGTCCTGGCCGGCCGGCAGCGCGGCGGTCAGCAGCATCTTCTTGCCGCCGTTGGCGGCGCCGTACGCGTCGAGCTGCTTGCGGAACTCGGCGAGCAGCAGCGTGAAGTTCTGCTTGTCGGCCGCGTCCACGTGGTTGCCGAGGTGGCCGCCCGTCGAGCCCGGGTACTCCCAGTCGAGGTCGATGCCGTCGAACACGCCGGCCGCGGAGCCGGGGCCGCCGAAGCCGCCGTCGACGGGCAGGTTGCCCTTGATGTACTGGTCGATGCAGGACGTCACGAGCTTCTTGCGGCTCGCGTCGGTCTTCGCCGCGTCCGAGAAGTACTTGGAGTACGTCCAGCCGCCGATGGAGATGTCCACCTTCAGCTTCGGGTACTTCGCCTTGAGCTTCCGCAGCTGGTTGAACGCGCCGGTGATCGGCTGGTTCCAGGTGTCGGCCACCCCGTCGACGCTGTCGGCCGCGCCGAAGGACTTCTGGTAGTCCGCGAAGGAGTCGCCCGCGCCGTCACCGGCGCTGGGGTTGTTCTCGTCCTGCGAGGCGGCCTTGTTGGCCTCGAAACAGGTGAGGTCGGTCGGGTGGATGTTCCCGAACGAGTAGTTGATGACGTCGAGCTTGCTCGCGATCCCCCGGGTGTCGAGGTCCTTGGGGTAGAAGGCGTTGCCGTACACGCTCCACTGGTCGTAGTAGGCGATCTTCACCCCGCCGCTGCTCGCGGCCGCGGCGGCCGGCTGAGCGTCGGTACCCGCGGCGCTCGCCGGGGCGAGCCCGCCGACGAGCGCGGTGATCGCGCCGAGAGCGAGGGCCGCACTGGTGGCGGCAGCCACGAGTGATCTTTTCTGGAGCTGCACGAAAGACCTCCGGGGGGAGAGGGAGGAGCAGGGGGCTGCGCCATGAATAGCGCCCTTGAGATGCTCCGGTCAATGGTCTGAACCAGACTTAGGACTAGACCAATTGACGCCACGCCTACCCGCCGGAAACCCCCTCCGGCCAGCGAAAAGCCGCCTGTCGCAGGTGCTGACAAGCGGCTTTAGCCTGAGTTAAGGATCCGGAAGATGTCCTTCCGGGGGACGAACCACGCCCCTTCGGGAAACCCGCTTTTAACCGCCGGAGCGATCAGGAGGGCGGGCTCGGGGTCGCCCCGCCAGGTTCGTTCCGAGGCCCTACGACTCGCCGCCGGGCAGCCCGTACGCGTCCGCGATCAACGCGTAGGACCGCAGACGGGCCGCCGGCGTATGCGCGTTGGCCGTGATGATCAGCTCGTCCGCGCCGGTCCGCTTCACCAGGGCGTCGAGCCCGTCGCGGACCTCCTCCGCGCCGCCGTGCACCACGTTCACGAGCCAGGAGTCGATGAACTCCCGCTCCAGGGCGCTGAATTCGTATGCCTCGGCCTCCTCGGGCGACGGGATGAGCCCCGGCCGCCCGGTGCGCAGCCGCAGCATGCCGAGCGCGCCGGTGAGCACCTGGCGGCGCGCCTCGGCGGGGTCGTCGGCCGCGAGGGCGGAGACACCGATCGCGGCGTACGGGCGGTCCAGGACCGCGGACGGGCGGAACGATTCGCGGTAGAGCTCCAGCGCGGGAACGGTGTTGGCCGCCGAGAAGTGGTGCGCGAAGGAGAACGGCAGGCCCAGTGCGCCGGCCAGCCGGGCGCTGAAGCCGGAGGAGCCGAGCAGCCAGACCGACGGACGCGACGCGGACTGCACCCCGCCGGCGACGGAGCCCTGCACCGGTCCGGGGATCGCGTGGATGCGCGCGTAGCGGTGCCCGTCCGGGAAGTCGTCGTCCAGGAACCGGGTCAGCTCGGCGAGCTGCTGCGGGAAGTCGTCGGCGCCGTCCGGGCGGTCGGTGCGGCGCAGCGCGGCCGCGGTGGCGCCGTCGGTGCCGGGCGCGCGGCCCAGACCGAGGTCGATCCGGCCGGGGGCGAGCGCCTCCAGGGTGCCGAACTGCTCGGCGATCACCAGCGGGGCGTGATTGGGGAGCATCACTCCGCCGGAGCCGAGCCGGAGCGTGCGGGTGAACGCGGCGAGGTGGGCGAGGATCACCGCCGGGGAGGAACTGGCCACACCCGGCATCGAGTGGTGCTCGGCGACCCACATCCGGTGGAATCCGCGGGCCTCGGCGAGCTTGGCCAGTTCGACACTGGCGCGCAGGGCGTGGGTGGCGGTCAGCCCGCTTCCCACGGTCGCCAGGTCGAGCACGGACAGCGGCACGGGCGCGCTGCCACGGGCTGCTCCGCGGATGTCATCGGTGGTCTGCGGTTCGTCTCCCACGGGGGGCGCCTCCTCGGTCATGTATTCGCCTGCGGCAACTGGAACCGGAGACGTACTCCGGTTATTCCCGGCCGACCATCGCCCCGATCTTCGCGCCGCTCTTCACCCCGACCCCCCTCGACAAGGCCCATGGCATATGCCGATGCGGCGCTTTCCTGCATATACGCACGAAGCCCACCAATCGGCCGGTCAACGGCCTCTACCTTCAAGGCCGTTGCGGCTATCGTGGGGAGCGGCTCGGCTGTCGGGTCCGATCGGTACGCCCATCGGCCGTGACCAGCAGCTACAGCCGTGACGTACGGCACGCCGCACCGGACGCGAACGGCACACCTGCAGGGGGATTCCGTGGCGCTTGAGTACCGACAGATCGCGCCGGTGTACGCGGTCCAGTACGCGCTGCGCGTACTGGAGGCCGTCGACCACCACCGGCACGGCGTGACGGCCGAGCAGCTGGCCCGCGAGATCGGCGTGCCCATCGGCTACCTCTCGCAACTGCTGGCCATGCTCAAGCGCGAGCGCTATCTCTCGTTCCTGCCCGGCGGCGGTTACGTGACCGGCGAATCCCTCGTGCTGCTGGCCGCCGCCGACCGCGAGCAGGCGCTCGCCGACAAGCTCAACAGCGTCCTCAACGAGCTGCGCGACGAGGTCGGCGCCGCCGTCTATTTCGGCCGTTACGACGACGGCGAGGTGACGGTGGTCGACGTGGCGGACGGGCCGACCACCCCACGGGTCAACGAATGGGTGGACTTCCGCTCCTCCGCCCACGCCAGCGCGGTCGGCAAGTGCCTGCTCGCGCAGCTCGACCACCGCGGCCGCCGCGAACACCTGTCCCGGCACCGGACCGCGCGCCTCACCTCGCGCACGGTCGTCAACGAGAAGGCCCTGCTGTCGGAACTGGAAAGCCGGCCGGCCAGCCATCCCATGCTCGACCTGCAGGAATACGCGGTCGGCACGGTCTGCGCCGCGGTACCGGTCACCATCGGGAAGACGGTCGCGTGCCTCGCGCTGTCGATGCCCACCTCACAGGCGCACCGCCTCAAACCGGCCGTCGACACCCTGAACGAACGCGCGGCGCCGGTGCTGCTCTCCCTCAGCTTCTGACCCACCGGGACCCACCAGGGCCGGCCACCACGTGGCCGGAGGACACCGGGACCGGGACACGAAGAAGGCCCCCCGCTTCCGCGAGGGGCCTTCGACCGTCGGTGCGCCGTCAGGGACTCGAACCCCGGACCCGCTGATTAAGAGTCAGCTGCTCTAACCAACTGAGCTAACGGCGCGTGCTGACATGGAAGATCGTACCCGATCCTCCGGGGTGCTTAAAAACCGGCGGCGGATCTCCGCCAGGCGGGATCCTGCCAGGCTGTGCCGGTGCCCGGCGCGGCTCCAGGCCGATAGATCATGTGCATGACGCCGATAAGACGCCGTGCCTCCCTGCTCGCCAGCGCCACCGCGCTCGCGCTCGCGCTCAGTACCGGACTCCTCCTCCCCACGACCCCCGCGACCGCCGCCCCCGGCGCCACCCCGCGCAAAGCGGCACCGCAGCAGGCCACCACGTACGACATCACCCTGGTCACCGGGGACGTCGTGCACTTCGCCGACGGGGCCGGCAACCAGGACACCGTCACCGTGGACCGCCCGCACGGCGCCCCCGGCGGCGTGCACGTCCAGCAGGCGGGCGGTGAGACCTACGTCCTGCCGGACGAGGCGCTGCCGCTGCTCGCCGCCGGCAAGCTCGACCGCCGGCTGTTCGACCTCACCGCGCTGGTGAAGATGGGCTACGACGACGCCCGCTCCGGCGGCGTCCCGATGATCGCCACCTACACCGCCGCCGCCCGCGCCGCCCGTTCGCTGCCCGCCGCCCCCGCCGGCAGCACCACCACCCGGCAGCTGCCGAGCATCGGCGGCGCCGCGCTCAAGGCGCGGAAGAAGGACACCCGCGCCTTCTGGCAGGACGTGGTGGCCGCACCGGCCGCCGCGGCGAAGGCCCGCTCGCTCGACGACGGCATCGACAAGCTGTGGCTGGACGGCCGGGTCGAGGCGAGCCTGAAGGAGTCGGTACCGCAGATCAACGCGCCGCAGGCCTGGGCGCAGGGCTACGACGGCAAGGGCCGGAAGGTCGCCATCCTGGACACCGGGATCGACGACACCCACCCGGACCTGAAGGACCAGGTCTCGGCCGAGCAGAGCTTCGTCCCCGACCAGCCGGTCACCGACCGGAACGGTCACGGCACGCACGTCGCCTCGACGATCGCGGGCACCGGAGCCGCCTCCAACGGCGACTACAAGGGCGTCGCGCCCGGCGCCAAGCTGCTGATCGGCAAGGTGCTCTCCAACGAGGGCTCGGGCGAGGACTCCTGGATCATCGCCGGCATGGAGTGGGCCAGGGCCCAGGGCGCCGACGTGGTCAGCATGAGCCTCGGCTCGCCGCTCCCCGACGACGGCACCGACCCGATGTCGCAGGCGGTCGACAACCTCTCCGCGAACGGCGGACCGCTCTTCGTCATCGCCGCCGGAAACGCATACGAAGCCGGCTCCATCGGCTCTCCCGGCTCGGCGGCCGCGGCGCTGACCGTCGCCGCCGTGGACAAGCAGGACGGCCGCGCCGACTTCTCCAGCATGGGTCCGCTGAGCGGCTCGTACGCGCTGAAGCCGGACATCTCGGCGCCCGGCGTCGACATCACCGCCGCCCGCTCGCAGGCGCTCGCCTCCGGCAGCGGCATGTACCAGACCATGTCCGGCACCTCGATGGCCACGCCGCACGTGGCCGGCGCCGCCGCGATCCTCAAGCAGCGGCACCCCGACTGGAGCGGACAGCAGCTCAAGGACGCGCTGATGAGCTCGTCCCAGCAGCTCACCGCCTTCACGCCGTACGAGATGGGCACCGGACGGCTCGATGTGCTCGCCGCCGTGGACTCCACGGTCCAGGCCACCGGCTCGGTCGACGCCGCCGTCTACAAGTGGCCGCACGCCGGCGCCACGAGCACCACGCGCACCCTCACCTACCGCAACAACGGCGCGGCGGCCGTCACGCTGAACCTCGCGCTGGACCCGGCCGCCCAGGCGGCCGGCGCCTACACGCTGTCCGCGAGGACGGTGGCCGTCCCGGCGGGCGGCACCGCCACGGTCACCCTCACCCTCGACCCCACCACCGTCCCGTCCGCGACCACCTTCTCCGGCCAGGTCACCGCGACCGACGCGGCCGCGGGCAAGGCCGTCGCGCACACCGGCTTCGCGCTCACCAAGGAGCAGGAGCTCTACGACTACACGATCAAGCTGACCGGACGCGACGGGAAGCCGGCCGCCGGCACCGTCGTCCTCGCCGAGAAGGACAACCCGTACCCGTCGCCGCTCGCCGTGGCCGGCGAGCGCACCCTGCGGCTCCCGCCGGGCACGTACATGGCGTACGCGGAGCTGGAGGTCACCGGTGACACCCCGGACTCCCGCGGCCTGGCGGTGCTCACCAGTCCAGAGACGGTGCTCACGAAGAACACCACGGTGGCGCTCGACGCGAGCACGGCGCACAAGGTCAGCGCCCGCGTCCCGCAGGAGACCGAGCAGCGGCAGCTGCACCTGGACATCGCCCGCACCTTCTCCAACGGCAATCTCATCCGCGACGCGTACATCGTGCCGCCGGCGTTCGACACCGTCTACGCCGCGCCCACCCGGAAGGTCACCGACGGCACCTTCTCCTTCGTGACCCGCTGGCGGCTCGGCGAGAAGCAGGTCGACGCCTCGGCGCACGGCCGGGACCTCGAACTGCTGCCGCAGGCCGGCGCGACCGTCAACGACGGCTCGGCCAAGCTGCGCGTCGTCACCGCGGGCAAGGGCGCCGCGGCCGACTACCAGGGCCTGGACGCCAAGGGCAAGGCGGTCGTCGTCACCCGCAGCGATGACGTCCCTCCCGCCGACCGCGCCGCGAACGCCGTCAAGGCGGGCGCCGAGCTGCTGATCGTCGTCAACGACGGCACCGGCCGGCTCTCCGACTACTACGCGGACGACGCGGGCACCAAAACCTCCCTGAGTGTCGTCTCGATCATGCGCGACGCGGGCGCCCGGCTCGTCGCCGACGCCAAGGGCGGCAGACTCACCCTCGACGTCACGCAGCGCACCGACCCGCGCTACCTCTACGACCTGCTCTCGCAGCAGGACGGCACGATCCCCGACCGGTCCCTGGCCTACACCCCCGACCCCAAGCGGGACCTCGCCCGGATCGACGCGAAATACGACGGCGACCGGCAGCGCGCCGGCGGCGGCTTCCGCTACGACATCCCCGCCTGGGGGCCGGGCATCGGCTTCACCGAGAAGGAGTCCTACCCCGGCGTGCGCACCGAGTACGTCTCGCCGCAGCACGGCGCCGGCTTCTGGTACGAGGACCACGCGGTCTACCAGCCGGACTACTCGGACGAGCTGTTCGAGATGCGCGGCGGCAACGACCACTTCACCGCGGGTCGGCACTACTCCACCGAGTGGTTCGGCGGGGTCCAGCGGCCGCGTCTGGGCCAGGCGTTCTGGGGCCCGAACCGCAGCGTCTACAACGACATCCAGTTCAACATCACTCCGTGGACGGACGCGGGAGCGGGCCACTCCGGCTCGATGCCGTCGGACGAGTACAACGGCGCCACCACGTACGCCGCCTACCAGGGCGACACCCTGATCACCAAGGGCACCGGCCGGGCCGGCGGACTGTGGAGCGTCTCCCCGCAGACCCTCCCCTACCGCCTGGTGCTGGATTCCGCGCGGGACGCGAAGGAGTGGAAGAGCTCGATCCGCACGCACACCGAGTGGGGCTTCGTCTCCGGCGCGATTCCGCAGGACGGACCCTGGCAGGAGGACGTCAAGCTGCTGCAGCTCGACTACGACGTGGCCACCGACACCGCGGGTGACGTCAAGGCCGGGCAGTGGACGCGGATCGGTCTGTCGTCCGCCACGCAGCAGTGGCTGGCCGGTGTGACGAAGGCCACCAGGGCGACGCTGTCGGTCTCGTACGACGACGGCAGAACCTGGGCTCCGACCCTCCTGATCAGGACGGGAGACGGTTCCTGGACCACGCTCGTCAGGACGCCGAACAAGCCCGGCGGCTCGGTCTCGCTCAAGGCCACCGCGCAGGACGGCAAGGGCGGCACCGTCAGCCAGGAGATCATCCGGGCCTTCGGCCTGCGCTGATCCCGGTGTGGCCCGGCGTGGTCGTCCCACGCCGATCATGACGCGGGGCCGGAGGGGAGGATGGTCATCAGCACCCCCTCCGGCCCCGTATGATTGACCCGTAGGCGCCGTTAGCTCAGTTGGTTAGAGCAGCTGACTCTTAATCAGCGGGTCCGGGGTTCGAGTCCCTGACGGCGCACAGCAGAACACCAAGGGCGTTCTTCCTCCAGGAAGAGCGCCCTTGGTCGTTTCCGGCCGGTCGGGACGGGCCGCCGCGCGGGATCGGGCCCGGAAGGATCAGGCCCAGAAGTCGTCCGCCACCGCCATGTCCTCCACGTACTCGTCGAGGTCGGTGATCTTCTCGCCGATGACGCGGAACACGATGCCGCCCGCCATGTCGATCTTCTTGCCGGCCCGCTCGGCGCTGATCTGGTGCACCGCCATCACATGGCCCCGGCCGTCGACGAAGACGCTCCGCAGTTCGACCCGCAGAGTGCCGTTCGTCTGCGCGGCGAGCTGGCCGTAGTAGCCGAGCACCGCCTCCAGTCCCTTGAAGTCACCGGAAAGCTGGTGACTCCCGGGGACGTGGTGCGCGCAGTCGGCCGTCATCATGCCGCCGAGTGTGTCCATGTCGCCCTGTGAGAACGCCTCGTAGCCCTTACGAATCAGCGCGGCGTTCGGATGTTCAGCCATGGCATTTCGCCACCTTCCTGGACAGGCAGGGATAGAGGCTGATGTATTCACCCTCTCACCGGGCGGGCCGCCGGACCACCCGGTGGGCAGGGGCGCGCCGCGCTCCGCCGACTACCCGGTGTTCAACCTGGTGACCCCGTGGTCCCGGCATCCGGATCGAAGGCCCCTCGCGGAAGCGGGGGGCTTCCCGGTTCCACGGAGCCGCGGGGCCGCAGACCTCAGCGCGCCGGCTCGGGCAGGATCTGGCGGGGGACGGTCCTGGGGTGGCCGGGGCGGTTCCATTCGCGGGGGTAGCCGACGGAGACCTCCTCGAAGCGCACCCCGTCGTACCAGGCGGTCCGGGGAATGTGCAGATGGCCGTAGACCACCGCGCTCACCGTGAACCGCCGGTGCCAGTCGGCCGTCCGCTCGGTGCCGCACCACTGGGCGAACTCCGGGTGGTGCAGGATCCGGGTGGGCTGGCGGACCAGCGGGAAGTGGTTGACCAGGACCAGCGGGAGGGCTGGATCGCAGTCCCGCAGCCGCCGCTCGGACTCCTTCAGCCGGGCCCGGCACCAGGCGTCGCGGCTCGGGTACGGATCGGGATGCAGCAGGAACTCGTCACTGCACACGATCCCGGACTTGTACGCCTGGGCGAGCGACTCCTCCTTGTTCGCGGCGGTGTCGGTGCGGAACGTGTAGTCGTAGAGGACGAACAGCGGCGCCACGACGGCCGGGCCGCCCGCGCCCTCCCAGACCGGGTACGGGTCCTCCGGGGTGAGCACGCCCAGCGAGCGGCACATCTCGACCAGATGGCGGTAGCGCGCCTCGCCGCGTAACTGGACCGGATCCTCGGCCGGGGTCCACAGGTCGTGGTTGCCCGGCGCCCACACCACCCGGGCGTATCTGCTGCTGAGCAGGGTCAGCGCCCACTCGATGCCGTCCGTCAGCTCGCCCACGTCACCCGCGACGATCAGCCAGTCGGTGTCCGACCCGGGGCGCAGGCCCTCGACGATCTTCCGGTTCTCCGCGAACGCCACATGCAGGTCGCTGATCCCCCAGAGTTTTCCATCCGGCATATGCAGACGGTAGGCGGATCCGGGCACGGGCGGTACCCCGCCCAATGGGTGATCCTGGCGTACGCCGGGCGCGCCGGTCCCCCGTGCCGCCCGGGCGGCGGAAGTGTTCGCCGCGTGCTCGCCCTGATCGCCGCCCACTTCGTGCTCGCCGCCTGCGCCACCCCTCTGGTGCGGTGGCTCGGCCGGCGAGCCTTCCTCGTCCTCGCGCTGGCACCGGCCGCCACGACGGTGTGGGCGTTCACCCAGTGGGCTGCCGTCGCCGACGGCGCGGTGCGCACCGAGCAGTGGCGGTGGGCGCCCGCCCTCGATCTGAGCATCGCGCTGCGGCTCGACGCCCTCGGGCTGCTGCTGACCGTGCTGGCCGGTGGCGTCGGCGCGCTCGTACTCGTCTACTGCACCGGCTACTTCGGCGACGACGAGCCGGGACTGGCGAACTTCGCGGGCACCCTGACCGCGTTCGCCGGGGCGATGCTGGGGCTCGTCCTCGCCGACGACCTGATCCTGCTGTACGTCTTCTGGGAACTGACCACCGTCTTCTCGTTCCTGCTCATCGGCCATCTGTCGGTGAAGAAGGCCAACCGGCGCTCCGCGCTGCAGGCGCTGCTCGTCACCACGGTCGGCGGCCTGGCCATGCTGGTCGGGCTGTTGATGCTCGGTCAGGCGGCGGATACGTACCGGATCTCCGTCCTCGTCGCGCATCCGCCGCCATCGGGCGGTACGGCGGTGCCGGTCGCGCTGTTGCTGGTGCTCGCGGGGGCGCTGTCGAAGTCCGCGATCTGGCCGTTCAGTCTGTGGCTGCCCGGTGCCATGGCGGCGCCGACGCCGGTCAGCGCCTATCTGCACGCGGCGGCCATGGTGAAGGGCGGCATCTATCTCGTCGCCCGGTTCTCCCCCGCCTTCGCCGCGGTCGCGCCCTGGCGGGGTGTGACGCTGACGCTCGGTGCCGCCACGATGCTGCTCGGCGGGTGGCGGGCGCTGCGCGAGACCGACCTGAAGCGGATCCTCGCCTACGGGACGGTGAGCCAACTCGGCTTCCTCACCGCGCTGGTGGGGGCCGGGTCCCGGTACACCGCGCTGGCCGGCGCCACCATGCTGCTGACGCACGCGCTGTTCAAGGCGCCGCTGTTCCTCGTGGTCGGCATCGTCGACCATGCCACCGGGAGCCGGGACATCCGCCGGCTCGCCGGTCTGGCGCGCGCGATGCCGGTGGTCTGCGGCACCGCCTGTCTCGCCGGTGCCTCCATGGCGGGCCTGCCGCCCTTCCTCGGCTTCGCCGCCAAGGAGGCCTCGTTCGCGGCGCTCTGGGCCGGCGGCACCGCCGACCGCCTCACCCTGTACGCCACCGTCGCCGGATCGGCCCTGACCACGGCGTACACCCTGCGCTTCCTGTACGGCGCGTTCGGCCCGGCCACGTCGCCCGACCTGCCGCGGGCGACCGCGCACGGCGGGCGGACGAAGGCGGCCCTGTGGGCTCCGACGGCGCTGCTGGCGCTGGCGGGCCTGGTGCTGGGCCCGGGGGTGGGCCTGCTGGCGCCGCTGATGGAGCGTTACGCGGCCGCGTTCCCGTCCCGGGGAACCGCGTACCACCTGGCTCTGTGGCACGGCACCGGCCTCCCGCTCATCCTGTCGGAGATCGCGTGGGCGGCCGGTGCGGCGCTGTTCGTCGTACGGAACCACCTGGTGCGCTGGGGCAAGCGGCTGGCGCTGCCGAGCGCCGAGGCGGCGTTCGCCCAGATCCTGTGGCAGACGGAGCGCTTCGCGCTGCAGCTGACCGGCAGCATCCAGCGCGGTTCGCTGCCGGTCTATCTCGGCACGGCGCTGCTGGTCTTCTCCGGCGCCGAGGCGGCGGCGCTGTTCACCGACCGGCCGTGGGCCTGGGGCGGCTCGCCGCACCTGTGGGACGACGCGGGGCAGATCGCGGTGGCGGCGGCCGTGGCGGCGGCGGGCGTGCTGTGCCTGCCGACCCGGCAGCGGATGAAAGCCGTGGTGCTGGCCGGCACGACCGGGTACGGCACCGGCGTGCTGTTCGTGCTGCAGGGGGCGCCGGACCTCGCGCTGACGCAGTTCACGGTGGAGACGACCAGCATCGTCGTGTTCGTCCTGGTGCTGCGCCGCCTCCCGCACCGCTTCCCGCCGACGGCGACGGCCTGGCGCCGTGCCCTGCACGCCGCGCTCGGCGTCACCACCGGGACGCTGGCGGCAGGTCTGACGTATCTGGCGGTGGCGGCCCGCCGGCATCCGGCCGCGGGCGCCGCCATGGTGGCCGAGACCGCGCACGACGGGCTGAAGAACGTGGTCGCGACGATCCTCGTCGACCTGCGGGCCTGGGACACGATGGGCGAGTCGGCGGTGCTGGCGGTCGCGGCCGTCGGCGTGACGAGCCTGGTCTATCTGCGCCGCCGGGCCGGCGCGCTGCCGCGCGCGCAGGAGGACGGCAGCACCGCGGGCGTGTGGGCGTCGGAGGTGCGCGCCGGGCCGCGCGCGGCCCCGGAACGCACCTGGCTGGCGGCGGGCGACACCCTCGACCCCGACCGGCGCTCGGTGGTCTTCGAGGTGGTCGCGCGGCTGGTCTTCCACCCCATCCTCGTGCTCTCGCTGTATCTGCTGTTCTGCGCGGAGAACCTGCCGGGCGGCGGCTTCACGGCCGGGCTGGTCGCGGGGCTGGCGCTGGTCGTGCGGTATCTGGCGGGCGGGCGCTACGAGTTGGCCGAGGCGGCCCCCGTCGACGCCGGATTCCTGCTCGGCACCGGCCTGATGATCTCCGTCGGTACGGGTCTCGGCGGGCTGGTGCTCGGCTCGGACGTCCTGGACAGCGCGGTGTTCCACACCCGGCTGCCGCTCTTCGGCGAGGTGCACGTCCCCAGCTCCGTGCTGTTCGACTTCGGTGTGTACCTCCTGGTCCTCGGGGTCGTCCTCGATGTGCTGCGGAGCCTCGGCGCGAAGATCGACCAGCAGATCGAGCGCGAAGAAGCCCGGAGGAAGGCATGAACGCCACCGTCGCCCTGATCGCCGCCGGCGGGGTGCTGTTCGCCTGCGGGACGGTGCTGCTGCTCGCCCGCCCGCTGACCCGCATCCTGCTCGGCGCCGTCCTGCTCGGCAACGGGGTGAACCTGCTGGTGCTGGCCACCTCGGGCCGTTCCGGGAAGGCGCCGCTGCTGTCCCCCGGCACCGATCCGGCGGCGGTCTCCGACCCGTTCCCGCAGGCGATGGCGCTGACCGCGATCGTGATCACCCTGGCGCTGACCGCGTTCCTGCTCGCGATGGCGTACCGCAGCTGGCAGTTGACCGGCAGCGACGACGTACAGGACGACGTCGAGGACATCCGGGTCGCGCTGCGGGCCGAACACGAGGGGACGCGCGCCGAGTTGAGGACGGTGATCCGCGCGGACCGGGCCCGGCAGGCGCGTGCCGAGGACTCCGAGGACCTCGACGACGAACTGTGGGACAACGTGCTGGGGGCCGACCGATGAACGCGACCGCACTGCTGCCGCTGCCCGTCGTCCTCCCGCTCTTCGCCGCGGGCCTCAAACTCGCCGTCGGACTGCGACTCCCCCGGATCCAGCGGTTCATCAGCGCTGCCGTCCTCAGCGTCGTGCTGGCCGCCTCCGTCACCCTGTTGGTGGCGGCCGACCGGGACGGCCCGCAGGTGATGCACGCGGGCGGCTGGCCGGTCCCGATCGGCATCGCGCTGGTCGCCGACCGGCTGTCGGCGCTGATGCTGGTCGTCTCGTCCGCGGTGACGCTGTGCGTGCTGGTGTACTCCATCGGCCAGGGCATGGCCGACCGCGACGAGGCGACTCCGCTGTCGGTCTTCCACCCCGCGTATCTGATCCTCGTCGCCGGGGTCTCCGACACGTTCCTGTCCGGCGACCTGTTCAACCTCTACGTCGGCTTCGAGATCATGCTGACCGCCAGCTATGTCCTGCTGACGCTCGGCGGCACGGCGGCCAGGATCCGGGCCGGAGCCACGTACATCGTGGTGTCGCTGCTGTCCTCGGTGCTCTTCCTGGTGGCGATCGGCATGGTCTACGCGGCCACCGGCACCATGAACCTCGCGGAGCTCTCCGTGCGGCTGGCCGATCTGCCCGCCGGGATCCGGCTGGTGCTGCAACTCGCCCTGCTCACCGTCTTCGGGATCAAGGCGGCCGTCTTCCCGCTCGCCGCCTGGCTCCCCGACTCCTACCCGACCGCGCCGGCGCCCGTCACCGCCGTCTTCGCCGGGCTGCTCACCAAGGTCGGCGTGTACTCGATACTGCGCACCCAGACGCTGCTCTTCCCCGGCACCCGGCTCGCCGAGCCGCTGATGCTGATCGCCCTGCTGTCGATGGTCGTCGGGATCCTGGGCGCGGTCGCGCAGACCGACCTCAAACGGTTGCTGTCCTTCACCCTCGTCAGCCATATCGGGTACATGGTCTTCGGCATCGCGCTGGCCTCCCGTGGTGGTGTCGCGGGCGCGGTCTTCTACGTCGCCCACCACATCACCGTGCAGACCACGCTCTTCCTGGTCACGGGGCTGGTGGAACGCCGGGGCGGCACCACCGACCTGCAGCGGCTCGGCGGGCTCGCCAGGATCTCCCCGCTGCTCGCCGCCGTCTTCTTCGTGCCCGCGATGAACCTCGCCGGGATCCC
Source organism: Streptomyces fildesensis (assembly GCF_016107395.1). Classification (GTDB taxonomy): domain Bacteria; phylum Actinomycetota; class Actinomycetes; order Streptomycetales; family Streptomycetaceae; genus Actinacidiphila; species Actinacidiphila fildesensis. The sequence goes on along the minus strand of NZ_JAAIKO010000004.1, from coordinate 46,919 downwards.
GCCGCTGTCGGGGTTCCTCGGCAAGCTCGGGCTGCTGCGCGCGGGCGTCGCCGACGGCGGCGCCTGGGCGTACGTGCTGGTCGGCGGTGGTGTCGTGACCAGCCTGCTGACGCTCTACGCGCTGATCAAGGTCTGGAACCTGGCCTTCTGGCGGGCCGCGCCGCCCGACCTGTGTGCCGACGGCACCGTGCTGGAGACGGACGACGACGCCGATCAGGACGACTCCGACGAGGAGACCCTGATGCCCGCCGGGCGCCCCGAGTCGGCGTCCCTCAGCGGCCGTTCGATCACCACCACCGCCGCACTCCCCCGCACGATGCTCGCCGCCACCATGGCCCTGGTCGCCCTCGGGCTGGCCTACACCGTGCTGGCCGGACCGCTGACGGGGCTCGCCGACCGGGCGGCCGGCGAGCTCCTGTCACGAACGCCCTACGTCCAGGCGGTTCTGGCGCACTGACGCAGGGACCGCTCGTCGGGTCAGCGGTCGTGAACCGTGTGCGTCGCCGCGATCTGCTTCCAGGACTTCGGCTCCGCCTGCGGTGCGGCCGGGGCGGCGCGGAGCGCGCCGGCCTTCGGGGCGGCCGGCGGCGCCGCGGGCTTGGCCGCGGTGAAGAGCCAGGTCTCGAAGAGCGGGCCGAGCTTCTTCCCGGAGATCTTCTCGGCGAGCTTCTGGAACTCGGCGATGGAGCCGTTGCCGTACTGGTGCTGGGCGGGCCAGGCCTTCAGCAGGGCGAAGAACGCCTTGTCGCCGATCTTGTTGCGCAGCACCTGGATGGCGACGGCGCCCCGGTCGTAGACGGCGCCGTCGAACTGGTTCGCCGCGCCGGGGTCGCCGGGCTTGACGGTCCAGAACGGGTCGTCGGCCGGGTGCTGGCTGTAGACCCAGTCGGCGAGTTCCTGCGCGGTGCCCTCGCCCTCGTGCTCGGACCACAGCCACTGGGCGTAGCTGGCGAAGCCCTCGTTGAGCCAGATGTCCGACCAGCGGGAGAGCGAGACGCTGTCGCCCCACCACTGGTGCGCCAGCTCGTGGACGACGACCGAGGGGTTCGCCCCGCCGGCGAACTGCGCGGGGCTGTAGAAGACCCGGCCCTGCGTCTCCACGGCGTAGTGGGTGGGCACGTTGGGGGCATAGCCGCCGGCGGCGCTGAACGGGTACGGGCCGAAGTAGGTGCTCTCCCAGTCGATGATCTCGCCGGTGCGCTCGATGCTGGCGCGGGCGGCGCCGTCGTTGTCGCCCAGGTCCTTGCTGTAGGCGTTGATGACGGGCAGGCCGTTGGCGGTGGTGTTCCGCGTGATGTCGAACTTCCCGACCGCGAGGGTGGCCAGGTACGTGGCCTGCGGCTTGTTCTGCCGCCAGTTGTAGCGCGTCCAGCCGAGCTTCGAACTCTGCGAGACCAGCACACCGTTGCTGATCGCGGCCGAGCCGTCGGGGACGAGCACCGAGACGTCGTAGGTGGCCTTGTCCAGCGGGTGGTCGTTGCTGGGGAACCACCACCAGGCGGATTCCGGCTCGTTGGCGGCGACGCCGCCGTCGGGGGTGCGCTGCCAGGACGTGAAGCCGTAGCGCTTCACCTTGCCCGGGACCCCGGAGTAGCGGACGACGACGGTGGCCTGCTGGCCCTTGGCGAGCGGGGTGGCCGGGGTGATCTCCAGCTCCTGCTCACCGCTGGTGGCGAACTTCGCGACCCGGCCGTTGACCCGGACCTCGCTGACGTCCAGCGCGAAGTCGAGGTTGAAGCGGGTCAGTCCCTGGGTGGCGGTGGCCAGCAGGGTCGCGGTGCCCTCCAGCTCGTCGGTCGCGGGCTGGTACTTCAGCCGCAGGTCGTAGTGGGAGACGTCATAACCCCCGTTCCCGTACGTCGGGTAGTACGGGTCGCCGATGCCGGGCGCGCCCGGTCCGGCGTCGGCGGCGGATGCCGGGATCGCCAGCAACAGGCCGGCAGCGCTCACGGCGGAAACGATCGCTCTCTTACGCACAGGGGTCCTCCAGCGCGGGGTGAGTTCGGACACCCCGACCCTAGGAACCAGCTGTGTGTCCCAGCTACCCCTGCACCCACTGCTGTCTCAAGACCTTCACCGTGCGCAACACAACGTCTCAAAACACCGTGCGGCGCCCGCCCGCCGTGACCCCGGCTCAACCTGTCTTCAATGCCGCCTTCATCATCGCCCGCGCGATCGGCGCCGCCAGCCCGTTCCCGCTGACCTCCGAGCGGGCCGCGTCCGACTGCTCGACGACCACGGCGACCGCGACCTGGTGGCCCTTGCCGTCGTCGGCGTAGGAGACGAACCAGGCGTACGGCGTCCCGCTGTTGTTCTCGCCGTGCTGGGCGGTGCCGGTCTTGCCGCCGACCTCGACACCGCTGATCTTCGCGTTGCTGCCGGTGCCGTTGTCGACGACGTTGACCATCGCCTTGCGCAGCTTCGCCGCGGTGTCCGCGCTGACCGCGCGGGTGCTCTCGCCGTCCGGGTAGGACTGCAGCACGGTGCCGTTGCCGTCGGTGACCTGCGAGACCATGTGCGGGCTCGCCAGCTCGCCGCCGTTGGCGAGGGCCGCGACGACCATCGCCATCTGCAGCGGGGTCGCGGTGTCGTCGAACTGCCCGATGCCGGACAGGGCGGTCTGCGCCTTGTCCATGCCCTTCGGGTAGACGCTCTTGGCCGCGCGCACCGGGATGTCGAGGCTGTCGGTGTTGAAGCCGAACTTCTCGGCGGCGGCGCGCACCTTGTCCTGGCCGAGGTCGACGGCCATCTTGCCGAAGACGTTGTTGCAGCTGTACTGGAGCGCGGTGTTGATGCTCGCGTTCTCGCAGGGCGCGGACGCCGACTCGTTGACCAGCACCCGCGAGGTGCCGGGCAGCGGGTACGGGTTCGGGCTGGCGGTCTTCTCGTCGATCGACGAGTACAGCCCGTTCTCCAGGGCCGCCGCGGCGACGACGAGCTTGAACGTCGACCCCGGCGGGTACGCGGCGCGCAGCGCCCGGTTGAGCATGGGCTGGTCCTTGTCGGCCTGCAGGGCGCTCCACGCCGCGCCGTCGGCCTTCGAACCGCCCGAGATCTTCGACGGGTCGTAGCTGGGGGTGCTGACCATGCCGAGGATCCGGCCGGTCGCCGGGTCGATGGCGACGGCCGCGCCCTTCTTGTCGCCGAGCCCCTTGAAGGCGGCCTGCTGCACGGCGGGGTCGATGGTGGTGATCACATCGCCCGGCTCGGTGGCCTTGCCGGTGAGCGAGTCGGGCAGGCTCTTCAGCCGCGGGTCGGTGCCGCCCAGGATGCCGCGGTAGATGCCTTCGAGCTGGGTGGCGCCGTAGACCTGCGAGCTGTAGCCGGTGACCGCCGAGTACAGCCCGCCGCCGGTGTACGTGCGCTTGTAGCGCAGGTCGCCGCCGCTGGTGGTGGTGGAACCGGTCACCGGCTTTCCGCCCACGACGATGTCGCCGAGCGGGTTCGCGTACTGCGCGATGATGTTCCGCCGGTTGTGCTTGTCGTCCGCGAGCGCCCGGCCGTCCACCGCCTGCATCCACGTCACCCGCACCATGACCGCGAGGACGAGCAGGAGGCTGAAGACCGACGCACGCCTGATGGTCTTGTTCATCCCTTGCAAGAACGTTCCAGGGGGATTCGTTGGTTCCGGCGGGTGAGCACAGGTTCCTCACAGGTCGCGGCTCCCGCACGGAACGGCCCCGCTCTGTGAGGATCTCGACCGTGCGCACCCTGCGAGGGATCGAGTGGCCGCTGGTCGGCTGGCTCGTCGTCGTCTGGGTGCTGCTGTGGGGCAGCCTCACCGCCGCGAACGTCGTCACCGGCCTGGTCGTGGCGGTCGTGCTGTGCCTGGTCTTCCCGCTGCCGCCGCTCAACCTGGGGCTGCGGATTCACCCGGTCGGCCTAGTGCGGTTCGCCGCGCTCTTCCTCGTCGATCTGACCGTCTCGGGGCTGCGCACGGCCTGGCAGACCCTGACCCCCGCCCCGCTGCCCTGCGCGGTGCTGGCGGTCCGGCTGCGCTGCTCGGGCGACCTGATGCTGGCGGCCACCGCGATCGCCGTCTCGGCGGTGCCGGGCAGCGCCGTGCTGGAGGTCCAGCGGTCCACCGCGACGCTGTTCGTGCACGTCATGGGCTCGGACATCGAGGAGGCCAGGGACGGGGTACGCCGGCTGGAGACGCTGGTGGTGCGCGCCTTCGGCACCCGCGCGGAGATCGCGTCGCTCGATGCGGGGGGCACGTCGTGAGATGGGTCACCGCTGCCGTCCTGGGGCTGCTGATCGCGGCCGGTGTGATGGTCTTCGTCCGGCTGGTGCGCGGTCCGTCGATGCTCGACCGGGCGGTGGCGGTGGACGCGCTGCTGGCCGTGGTCGTCGCCGGCCTCGGCGCGCAGGCGGCGGCCGACCGCACCCCGTACGCGCTCCCGGTCCTGCTGGTGCTGGCCTTCCTCGGCTTCACCGGCTCGGTCGCGATCGCCCGCTTCATCGCTCTCCGGGACAAGGACTCGTCATGACCGTCCTGGACTGGGGTTCCGTGTGCGACTGGACCGCCGCGGTCTTCCTGCTGCTCGGCGCCGCGCTCTGCTTCGTGGCCGGGGTCGGACTGCTGCGGCTGCCCGACACCCTCACCCGGATGCACGCGGCGACCAAGCCGCAGGTCCTGGGTCTGCTGCTGGTGCTGGTGGGGGTGGCCCTGCGGCTGCGGTCCTGGGTGGACGTGGGCACCCTGGTGCTGATCGGGGCGTTTCAGCTGATGACCGTCCCGGTGGCGGCGCACATGGTGGGGCGGGCCGCGTACCGCACCGGTCAGGTGCGCGGCGATCAGCTGGTCCTCGACGAGCTGGACGACCATCTGACCCGATCCGGCCCCGACTGAGTCCAACCGGTAAGTTCGATATGTGACAAATGCTCGGATCGTCGGAGCACTGCGGTCCCTGGAATCCGCCGTCCTCGCCCGCCAGGGCATGGGGCTGCCCCTGCTGGCCATCGCGGTCGTCTCGGCGGCGGACCTGGCGGCCGGCCGGGACCACTACATCGGGCCCGGAATGGTGGTGGCCCCGGCGCTGGCCTCCATCACGACGACCTGGCGGCGCACCCTGCTCATCGCCGTCCTCGGCCTCGCCGCGCAGACGGCGCTCGCGCCGTACAACGGAGTCGTCCAGGGCCGCGACTGGGTGCTGCTCACCGGCCAGCTCGCCACCTATGTGGTGGTCAGCCTGTTCAGCGCCTACATCGCCTGGCGGCGCGAGACCGGCCAGCGGGCCTTCACCGCGATCACCTCGGTCGCCGAGGCCGCCCAGCGCGCCCTGCTGCGGCCCCCCGGGGACCGGGTCGGTGACGTCCGGCTCGCCGTCCGGTACGTCTCGGCGGCGGACGCGGCCCAGATCGGCGGCGACCTGTACTCCGTCCTGGACACCCCGCACGGCGTGCGCGCGCTCATCGGCGACGTCCGCGGCAAGGGTCTGGACGCCGTCCAGACCTCGGCGGTCGTGCTCGGCGCCTTCCGCGAGGCCGCCTACGACGAGGGTGGACTGACCCGCGTCGCGCAGCGCGTCGAGGCGAGCGTGCAGCGCCATGTCGTCTCCGGCGAGTTCGCCACCGCCCTCTTCGCCGAGTTCGACGGCCCCGGCTCCGTCGAGTTCCTGCACTACGGCCATGTGGCACCGCTGCGCATCTCCCCGGACGGAACGGTGACGACGCTGAACCCGCCGGACCCCTGGGTGCCGCTGGGCCTGGGCCGGCTGGTCAAGGGGGCGGCCGTGCCCTGGCGGGCACCGCTCGGCGGCGAGGACGTGCTCGTGCTCTGCACGGACGGGGTGATCGAGGCCCGCAGCCCGGTGGACGGCTCCTTCTACCCCCTCGCCGAACGGGTCGGGTCACTGGTGGCGGGTCTGGCCCAGAACCTGGAGGCGGCCGTCGAGCGCGTCTACGCCGACCTGCTGCGGCACGCGGGCGGCTCCCTCGGCGACGACGTGGTCCTCCTGCTGCTCGCGCCCGCCCGGCCCCCGACGCAGCCGCTCTGAGGCGCTACCGGGGACACCGCCGGCGCCTCCCCCTCGCGTGGCTGGAAGCATCGCACTGAGTACCCACTCCATGACGTGTCGTCAAGTGGCCCTAGCGGCAAGGCGTTCGCCTGTTCTAGGGTTACTACGTGGCCCTGGACCCCGGCCCCGCTCCAGGCGGAGCCCGGCTGGGCTCAAGTGCCTCCAACTCTGCAGGACGTGGACCGGCGTCATGGCGAAGCTTGCGGCGATCTCGCGACTCCCCCTCTCCGACCCGCGGCGATCGACCCTCGATGTCTCCTGGACGTTCTCGCTGCACCGCACCCCGGGGAGCGATGAGCTGGCCGCCAGGATGACGTGCGCCGCGCTCGACACCCTGGGGCCGTACGGGCAGGTCAGCGCGCAACTGGCCGCCGCGATCACCTTGGCGTGCGGTTATGTCGTCGACCACGGGCTCGCGCACCGGTACCGCGTGACCCTGGGCGTGGACGGGGCGCGGTGCACGGTCTCGGTGACCGATTACGGCTACGACAAACCGCTCACGGTCCCGCCCGACCCACCGCATTCGTACGCCGCGACCGCCCTGTGCCAGCAACTCGCCCACCCCACCGAGAACGGGGCGCGGATCGACGGTGTGCAGGTGCACCACGCCACCGACGGAGCGGTCCTGATCCGCTTCCGTGCCCTGCTTCCCGCCGCCGCGGCCGATGCCGCCGACGACTCCGCCCCAGGGCTCCCCCAGCCTCCCCCGGCCGCGCCGGACCACTCCCGCAGTCCAGGCGCCCGAGGGTGAGGTGCGCCCGGCCGGCGGCTCCGGGGGGAGCGGGTCGCCGGCCGGGCGCCAAAAAACGTGCGGCGGCGGTCAGTCCTGATGTGATCCGGTCAGCGCCGCGAAGACGACCACGTTCGCCGAGTACGCGCGCTTCTCCTGGTCGAACGTGCCGCCGCAGGTGATCAGCCGCAGCTCCGGCCGGGTGCCCGCCCCATAGACCCGGTCCGCGGAGAAGTGGTCCTTGTCGACGACCTCGACGCCTTCGACGGTGAACTCCGCGACGGAGCCGTCCGCCCGCTGGATCTCCACCTCCGCGCCCGGCGTCACCGTGCTCAGCCCGTAGAAGACCGCGGGCCTGGTCTCGGTGTCGACATGGCCGACGAGCAGCGCCGCGCCCGCCGCGCCCGGCGCCGGACCGCCGCGGAACCAGCCGGCGACGTCCGGGGTGCTGTACGGCGGCGGGTCCACCGCACCGTTCAGCAGGCCCCGTTCGACGATCCCGGCGTGCAGCCCGATCGACGCGATGTCCACCCGCACCGGTTTGGAGTCCGGCAGCGGGAGGTGCGGGGCGTAGACCTGCGGCGGCCGGTCGGCGGAGCCGGCCGCCGGCTGTCCGCCGGGGCCGGCCGGGTCCACCCCGTCGCCGGGGTGGCCCATCAGCCAGGCGGCGAAGAGCACCAGCCCCATCGCCACCGCGGCCCAGGTGCGGCCGCTGACGGACGTGCGTTCCTCGTCGGGCACCGCGGCCTAACCGTGGCGGCGTCGGCGGTACACCGCCACGGCCGCGAGCGATGCCGCCGCCGCGCCGCCGACCGCCAGCACCGAGTCGGTGCCGGGACCGGCCTCGGCCGGGCCGGCCGCCAGTTGCGCGGTTCCACCGCCGCCCGCCGGAACCGGGGCCGTCGGCCAGAGCGGTTCGGGCTTCACGGGGGTGACGGGCGCGACCTGGTTGATGATGACCACGGTGCCCTGGGCGGCGTGGGTGTTGCCGTCGCACTCGACGGAGACGGAGTAGGTGCCCGCCACCGCGTCGGACCGGATGGACGCGTCACTGACCAGTCCGTCCTGGCCGTCGACCGGCGGTGCCAGCGTCACCGGGCTCACGAAGACCTCGGCGCTGGCCTTGGCCTTCGCCGACCGGCAGGCGCTCTTCACGTGCAGTGTGATGACCGCGCCCGCCCAGGTCTTGCCGGGGGTGACGGTCACCGTTCCCGAGGCCGACGCCGAACTCTCGTTGTCGGCGAATGCCGGGACAGCGCCACTGAGCAGGAACAGTACGGCCGCACCGGCAGCAGCCGGTCGTCGGATATCTAGCATCGGGGGAACCTCCGCTCGGCCGGGTACGGCCAGCGGTACCCGGTGCTTCGAACATCCATCCAGGAGGGTTCCGCCGCACCCCGGACGGCGTTTGGTTACGCCATCAGGGGGTGCCGGTCACACACAGTGCGAGCGCTCAGATCTCGTCGACGAGGTCCGCGATCGAGTTCACGACCCGCGACGGCCGGAACGGGTACTTGTCGATGTCGGCCTTCGACGTCAGACCGGTCAGCACCAGGAAGGTCTCCATGCCGGACTCCAGCCCGGCGAGCACATCGGTGTCCATCCGGTCGCCGATCATCGCGCTGGTCTCGGAGTGCACACCGATCGCGTTCAGCCCGGCGCGCATCATCAGCGGGTTGGGCTTGCCGACGAAGTACGGATCCTTGCCGGTGGCCTTGGTGATCAGCGCGGCCACCGAGCCGGTGGCGGGCAGCGGGCCCTCGGCCGACGGGCCGGTCTCGTCCGGGTTGGTGCAGATGAAGCGCGCACCGCCGTTGATGAGCCGGATCGCCTTGGTGAGCGCCTCGAAGCTGTAGGTGCGGGTCTCGCCCAGCACCACGTAGTCGGGCTCGACGTCGGTGAGGATGTAGCCGACGTCGTGCAGCGCGGTGGTCAGACCGGCCTCGCCGATCGCGTACGCCGTACCGCCGGGGCGCTGGTCGTCGAGGAACTTCGCGGTGGCCAGCGCCGAGGTCCAGATGTTCTCGACCGGAACGTCGAGACCCATCCGCGACAGCCTGGCGTGCAGGTCACGGGCGGTGTAGATGGAGTTGTTCGTCAGCACCAGGAACGGCTTGCCGGACTCCCGCAGCCGCTTGATGAAGGCGTCGGCGCCGGGGATCGGCGTGCCCTCGTGGATCAGCACCCCGTCCATGTCGGTGAGCCAGGATTCGATCGGCTTGCGTGTCGACACGGGCGTGTTCTCCTGTCCTGGTGAGCGGCTCTGCGCTGCCCAGCGTAGCCGGGGCGCACCGTGTACGCCCCGGCCGTCTCATCCGCTGATCAGCTGCCGGTCGCCTTCTTCCAGGCGTCGACGTACGAGGCCAGGTCGGTGTTCACGGTGGCCCAGTCGGGCGTGAAGATCTCGACGCCGGACATGATCGCCTTCAGCTTCGCCGCGTTCGCGTCCGTCGCCGTCACATCGGTGCGGGCCGGGAAGCCGCCGCCGACCGAGGACACCTCCTGCTGCGCCTCGGGGGTGAGCAGGAAGTCCAGCAGCTTCTTGCCGTTCTCCGTGTGCGGGGCGTCCTTGACCAGGCCGGCCGCGTACGGGAGCGCGAAGCTGGTGGGCTTGCCGGTGGCGTTCGCGGCGGGGAAGAAGATGCCCTGGTTCGGCATGGACTTCATGTCGGCGTAGTTCATCTGCACATCGCCGTTGGCGACGACCAGTTCACCCTTGTCGACCTTGGGCGCGAGCGCGCCCGTCGACTTCGACGGTCCGACGTTGTTGGTCTGCAGCTTCTTCAGGTACGCCATCGCCGGCTCCAGGCCGCCGAAGTCGTGGATCGCCTTGATGACGACGGCCGTGCCGTCGCCGGCGACGCCCGGCGTGGAGTACTGCAGCTTGCCCTTGTACTGGGCGCCGAGCAGGTCGTCCCAGGTCTTGGGGGCCTGCTTCAGTTCCTTGGTGTTGTAGATGAAGCAGAAGTAGTTGTTGACGACCGAGGTCCACTTGCCGCCGGCGTCCTTGTCGGCGGCGGCGACCTGGTCGGAGCCGGCCGGCTTGTAGGTGTCCAGCAGTCCCTTGCTGTCGGCCTGCTGGATGAACGGCGGCAGGGTGACGACGACGTCAGCCTGGGTGTTGGACTTCTCCCGGGCCAGCCGCTGCACCATCTCGCCGGAGCCGCCCTCGACGTACTTCACCTTGATGCCGGTCTTCGCGGTGAAGTCCTTGAAGACCTTGTCGTAGAAGCCGGAGCCGTCGTCGGCCTTGAGGCCGTCGGCGCTGTAGACGGTGATCTCCTTGGCGTCGCTCGCGGCCGAGGAACCGCCGCAGGCGGTGAGCGAACCGGCGAGGACCAGGGCGCCGGCGACGGCGGCGAGCGGCTTGAGACTGTGTGCGGGCATGGCAGATCGATCTCCTTGCTGGGTAACGGAATCGCGGGGGGTGGTGCGGGACGTCAGCGGTAGGCGGCCCTGGTGCGGATCCGGCTCACGCCGAGCAGGACGACGAGCGTCGTCACCATCAGCACCACGGCGAGGGCGGCTCCGGAGAAGAGCGAGCCCCGGTCGGTGGCACCGAAGATCTTGACCGGCAGCGGGAGCCAGTCGGGTGGGTAGAGCATCATCGTGGCGCTCAACTCGCCCATGGACAGGGCGAAGCAGAGGCCGGCCGCCGCGGTCAGGGACGGCAGCAGCAACGGCAGTTTCACCCGCCACAGCACATACGCGGGGCGGGCGCCCAGGCTCGCGGCGCTCTGCTCGTAGGCCGGGTCGAGCCGGGCGACGGCCGCCGCGACGGACTGGTACGCGAAGGCCGTGACCAGCACCGTATGGGCCAGGACGACGATGCCGCGGGTGCCGTTGAGCAGCAGCGGCGGCTTCGAGAACGCCACCAGCAGGGACAGCCCGACCACCACCGACGGCACCGCCACCGGCAGCATGAACAGCGCGTCCAGCAGCCTGCGGCCGCGACCGCGCAGCGCGTCGGCGGCCAGCGCCGCCCAGCCGCCGACCACCAGGGCCAGCACGCTCGCGGCCAGCGCGGTGACCAGGCTGGTGGTGAGCGCGTCCAGCGACTCGCCGCGGGTGATGTCCTGGTAGTGGGTGAGGGTCGCGCCGGAGGGGAAGGCCCCGCTCCAGTGCGTAGCGAAGGACGCCAGCGCGATCACCGCGAACGGCAGCGCGAACAGCGGCAGGAACAGGACGAAGAAGACGGTCCACACGGCCCAGCGGCCACTGCGGCTATGCACCAGCACGACGGCCTCCGGCGGCTGTTCGGGCGACGACGGCGCGGTACAGCCCGTAGAGGGCGACCGACAGGGCGATGTTCACGACCGCGACGACACAGGCGCCGGTGTAGTCCGACTCCAGGATCGCCTTGCTGTAGACGAGCATCGGCAGCGTGGTGACGTCCTTCGCACCGGTGAAGAGCACGATGCCGAACTCGTTCAGGCACATCACCAGCACCAGGCTGCCGCCCGCCGCGAGCGACGGCAGCGCCTCCGGCAGGATCACCTGCCGGACGATCCGCGGCGCCTTCGCGCCCAGCGAGGACGCGACCTCGATCTGCGCGGTGTCCACCTGCGAGAAGGCGGCGAGCAGCGGCCGCATCACGAACGGTGTGAAGTACGTGATCTCCGCGAGCAGCACGCCCCAGGGCGTGTGCAGGAAGTCGACGGGTCCGCCCGCCGCGCCCGTCGCATCCGTCCACAGGCCGTTCGCCATGCCGACCGTGCCGTAGACGAAGAGCAGCGCGAGCGTGATCAGGAAGGACGGGAAGGCGAGGAAGATGTCGATGAACCGGCTGAGCGCCTTCCCGCCGGGGAACGGTACGAAGGCGATCACGAGGGCCAGCGCGAAGCCCAGCACCAGGCAGCCCACGGTGGAGCCGACCGCGATCCAGACCGTCGTCCACAGCGCCTCGCGGAAACCCGTCGAGGCGAACACCTCGCGGTACGCGGACAGATCGTGCCCGCCGGTGTCCGGGGTGAACGACTGCTGGACGACCAGCACGAGCGGGTACAGGAACGCCAGCGCCAGCCCGGCCACGGGCGGCAGCGCCCAGACCCAGCGGGGCACCGCGCGCGGTGTCCGTGCCGGACGGGGCACGGGTGCCGCGAGGTCCGGCGTCCGCACGGTCCCGGTACTCATACCCGCTCCAGGAGCGGTCGCTCCGTGCCGACACCGGCCGGCAGGAGCACCGTGTCCTCGGGGTCGAAGGCGAGCGTCACCGTCGCCCCGACCGCAGGCGGCTGCCGCAGGTCGCCGACGTCCGCGCGGATCTCGTGGCCGCCGGCGTCGACGAGCAGCCGGTGGGTCGAACCGCGCCACTGCACGCCCGTCACCGTGCCGCGCAGCGAGTTGGCCGCGCCGCCGGCCGCTCCCGCTGCGGCCAGCCGCAGGGCGTGCGGGCGGACGCACATCGTGGCCTCGGCACCCTCGACCGCGCCCTTCGGGAGCTCGGCGGCGCGCACCACCGCGTCGCCGAAGTGCAGCGCCCCCTCCCCCGCGACCCGGACCGGCAGCAGGTTCGCGCTGCCGACGAAGGAGGCGGTGAACTCGGTGCGCGGGCGGCGGTAGAGGTCCTGCGGGGTGCCGCAGTCCTGCAGCCGCGCCTTGTCCATGACCGCGATCCGGTCGGCGAGGGTGAGCGCCTCGATCTGGTCGTGGGTGACGTACAGGATGGAGACGTCGGGCAGTTCGCGGTGCAGCCGCGCCAGCTCGGCGAGCATGCCCGAGCGCAGCTGCGCGTCGAGCGCCGACAGCGGCTCGTCGAGCAGCAGGACGCCGGGCCGGATGGCCAGTGCGCGGGCGATCGCGACGCGCTGCTGCTGACCGCCGGAGAGTTCGCGCGGATAGCGCCGGGCGTAGCCGGCCATCCCCGTCATCTCCAGCGCTTCCGCGACCCGGCCGGGTATCGCGGCGCGTGGCGTGCGCTGCGCCTTGAGGCCGAACGCGACGTTCTGGTCGACGCGCAGGTGCGGGAAGAGGGCGTACTGCTGGACGACCATCCCGATGCCGCGCCGGTGCGGCGGCAGATCGGTGACGTCCTGCCCGCCGATCAGCACCCGCCCGCCGGACGGCCGCACGAAGCCGGCGACCGCCCGCAGCGCGGTGGTCTTGCCGGAGCCGGACGGGCCGAGGAGGGCGAGGACCTCGCCCGGCTCGACGGTGAGGTCGAGCGCGTCGAGCACCGTCAGGTCCCCGTACGTGACGCTCACGTGGTCGAAACGAATGCCGCTGCGCACCGCGCGCGACGTCGGGACCGCCTCGGGCCCGCCCGGCTCCGTACTCATCGCTGCTGCCCCGCCCCGGCGGCCGCGCCGAACCCGTCGGCCGCGGCGAACCCGGTGAACCCGGTGAACCCGGTGATCGTCCGCGGGAGTTCCGCGACGGAGGCCAGGACATGGGTCGCCCCGGCGCCGCGCAGCGCGGCCTCGTCGTGCGCGCCGGTCAGCACGCCGGCGACCACCGAGGCGCCGGAGCGGCGGCCGCAGAGCATGTCGTACGAGGTGTCGCCCGCGACGGCGATCTCCCGTACGTCGTCGGCCGCCCCGGTGCGCAGCAGTGCGGCGAGCACCAGGTCGGGGAACGGGCGCCCGCGCCCGGCGTCGGCCGGGCACAGGGTGAGGTCGGCGATGTCCTGCCAGCCGAGCGCGTCCAGGATCGCGTCCTGGGTGACGCGCGAGAAGCCGGTGGTCAGCACGACCGTGCGGCCCTCGTCCCGCAGCTTCCCGATCGTCTCGGCGGCGCCGGGCAGCGGCGCGCAGCGGCCGCCGTCGACGAGTTCCGCGTAGGCGCTCTCGAACGCCGCGTTGCCGCGCTGGGCGATGTCCTCGTCGCCGAAGAGCGCGCGGAAGACGGTGATCTTCGACTCGCCCATCGTCGCGCGGACGTAGTCGAGCTTCTTCGCGTGGTCGTCGCTGCCCGGCTCCACCCCGAGCCGTTCGGCGGCGCGGGAGAAGGCCTGTTCCACGAGCCCGCCGTCGGCGACCGTGGTCCCGGCCATGTCGAGCACGACCAGTTTGATGCTGCCGTCCGTCATGGTGTCCGTCCTGTCGGTCATCGTTTCCCTCACCAGCCCAGCGCGTCGGCGGTCGTCTCACCGATCGCCGGGGAACAGGTCATGCCGCGCCCGCCGGGCCCGGTGACCAGCCACACTCCGTCCAGTACTTCCTGCCGGTGCACCACATGTGCGGTGTCCACGCACTGCGCGTACACCCCGGCCCAGCGGCGCCTGATGCGCGGCAGCGGCCGGCCGAGCAGCTGCCCGGCCCGCTCCAGCAGGTGGTCGTACGGGTCCTCGACGACGTCGAAGTTGAACGTCTCGTCGTACTCGTGGGTGTCGCCGATGGTCAGTCCGCCGTCGAGGCGCTGGACCATCAGCAGCTGCATCTTGTGCGCGGCGGCCACCGGCGGCTGCGGCTGTCCGGCGCGCAGCGCGTCGAGCGCGTCGCCCTCGTAGGCCGGGTAGTAGCGGAAGCTGTCGGCGTCGGCGACCGAGGTGGTCAGCGGCTCGCCGAGCGGATCGGTCTGCGCCATCTGCAACCGCACCCGGCGGACCGGCAGTTCGGGGGCGAGCTCGCGCACCAGCCCGGACAGCCAGGCCCCGGTGGCCAGGACGACGCTGTCGCCCCGGTGCACCTCGCCGTGGTCGTCGCGGACCGTGCCGGGCCCGACCTCCCGGACCTCGCGGCCGGGGAGGAACGTGTACCGGCCGGTCGCCGCCAGGTACTCGCGCAGCGCGGGCAGCGCGACCCGGGACTCGACGGCGGCGTCCCGCTCGCACAGCAGCGCCCCGGTGATGTCGCCGCGCAGCGCCGGGTTGTGGTCCCGGGCGGCCGCGGCGTCCAGCCACTTGAAGCCGCGCTCGGCGGCGTCGGGGCGGGCGATGACCTCGTCCACGACGGCCTTCTCGGCCGCGGTGCGGACCACGGTGAGCGAGCCGTTGGCGCGGAAGCCGGTGCCCGGCACCCGGGCACCGATGTCCTCCCACAGCTCACGGGCCCGCAGCGCGGTCTCCAGCTCCTCGCCGGCCGACCGGCCACCGACCCACACCAGGCCGAAGTTGCGTACGGAGGCGCCGCGGGCCTCCCGCTCGCGCTCCAGGTGGACGACCTCATGGCCGCGGTGGACGGCTTGCCAGGCGTGCATCGTGCCGAGCGCACCGGCGCCGACGATCAGGACTCTCATGGGGCCCAAAGGTGCTCGGGCCTTCGGAAGCGTACGTATCTCATGCATGAACCGATGGTGAACAGCCCAGCAACGCTTGGACTAGACCCGTTACCGTTTCGTGATCGAAATCCTTCGCACAGCCTCCCGTCGGCCCGGCTACTTCTTGGACATCTGCGTGGTGAAACTGAACCGGTCGCCGCGGTAGAGCGAGCGCACCCGCTCGACCGGCACTCCCCCGCCGTCCCGGCTCGTCCGGTGCAGCAGCAGCATCGGCAGCGCGGGCGGCGTACCGATCAGCAGCGCCTCGCGCGGCGTCGCGAGCACCGTCTCGATCCGCTCGTCGGCCGACATCAGTTCCAGTCCGGCCTTGTCGCGCAGATACACGTAGAAGGACGAGTCGGGGGCGAAGTCCCGTTCCAGGTGTGGCAGTCGGGCCACCGACAGATAGGTGCTCTCCAGGCCGACCCGTTCCTCGTCGGCGAGCAGCACCCGCTCCATGTGCCAGACCTCGTCACCGGCCGCGATCTGCAACTCGCGCGCCAGCACCGCGTCCGCCGCCAACCGCTCCAGAGTGATCAGATGGCGGCTCGGGACCCGGCCCTGCCGCCGGACGCCCTCGGTGTAGCTCGCCAGCGACAGCGGCTGCTCCAGCTTCGGCCCGGCCACCACCGTGCCCCGCCCCTTGCGCCGCACCCGGCCCTGGATCAGCAGCTCGCGCAGCGCCTGCCGCACGGTCTCCCGCGCCACCTCGAACGTGGCCGCCAACTCCCGCTCGGTCGGCAGCAGTCCGCCCTCGCCGAGCTCGTCGAGCACGGCCTCCAGCCGGGTCTTCACAGCGTAGTACTTGGGCACCCGGCCGTGCTCGGGAATGCCGGACCGGATCGGGGCATGTGGATCTGTCACGGGACCGATCCTCGCAGAACAGTGGCGGTCCGCCTGCCCGTCAGCCGAGTGCGGCGCCGCCGAACACCGAGGCCAGCACGAGCAGCGCCGCGCCGTCGGCCACCACCCGCGTCCCGCCGGGGGCCACCGAGACCGGCACCGTGCGCCCCGCGGAACGAGCCGTGCGCTCGGTCAGCACCGCCGCGACCTCCTGCCGGAACAGCGTCTCGTCGGCCAGTACGGTGCGCCCGCCGAGCACCACCCGGTCGATGTCCAGCAGCGAGACGAGGTTGGCCGCACCGACGCCCAGCAGGTACGCGGCGCCCGCCGAGTCACCGCGGTCGACCGCGGCCAGGCACATCGCCTCGATGCAGCCGCGGTTGCCGCAACCGCACACCGGACCGTCCAACTGCACGACCTGGTGCCCGAATTCGCCCGCGCCGGTGCGCTCGCCGCGGAAGACGGCGCCGTCCAGCACCAGCCCGGCGCCCAGCCCGGTCCCCAGATGCAGATACGCGAACGATCCGTCCCCCGCGTCCTGGCCGAGGACCGCGAGCGCCGCCGCGTTGGTGTCCTTGTCGACGACGACCCGCAGCCCGAGCCGCCGCTCCAGCGCGTCGCGCAGCGGGAAGCCGTCCCAGTCCGGGAAGCCGGTGACACGGTGCAGGACGCCCGAGGCGTGGTCGAGCGGCCCGGGAGCCGCGACGCCGACGCCGAGGATGGCGGGGCCGGCGTCCAGCGCCCGCACCTCGCGCGCCACCGCCTCCAGCACCTCCCCGGCGGGGCGGCCGAAGTCGAGCCGGGAGGTGCGGGCCCGCATCCGCTCGCCCGACAGGTCGGCGAGGACGACGGTCAGCTCGTCACGGTCCAGATGCACCCCGGCCGCGTACCGCGCCCGGCGCACCAGCCGCAGCTCGGTCCGCGGCTTGCCGCCGGTCGACGCCTGCCGCCCCGACTCCTCGGCCAGCCCCTCGGCCCGCAGCCGCGCGGTGATCTTGCTGACCGCCTGCGGGGTGAGCCCGGTGCGCTCGGCGAGCTCCAGCCGGCTGATGCCGCCGGTCCCGTGCCGGGTGGCGGCGCGCAGCAGATCGAGCACCAGAGCGGCGTTGTGGTGCCGCAGCGCGGGCAGATTCGCCCCTGAGATTCCCCTGTTCACCCCTCCATTGTCCCCGGTGCTTGCTCTTTGGCAACACTGTTGCGAAAGTGGAGGGCATGAGTAGTCCCGCCACCCCCCTCCGCGTCGGACTGGTCGGCTACGGCCTGGCCGGCTCCGTCTTCCACGCCCCGCTCATCGCCGCCACCGACGGCCTGGTCCTCGACACGGTCGTCACCTCGAACCCCGAGCGCCGCGAGCAGGCCCGCGCCGAGCACCCCGACGTCCGGTTCGCCGCCTCCCCCGACGAACTGTGGACCGGCGACCCCGTCGACCTCGTGGTGCTCGCCTCCCCCAACCGCACCCACGTGCCGCTCGCGACCGCCGCCCTCCAGGCCGGGGTGCCCGTCGTCGTCGACAAGCCGCTCGCCGGCACCGCCGCCGAGGCCTACGAACTGGCCGCCCTCGCCAAGGACCGCGGCCTGCTGCTCTCCGTCTTCCAGAACCGCCGCTGGGACAACGACTTCCGCACCCTGCGCCACCTCGTGGACAGCGGCGAGCTCGGCACCGTGCAGCGCTTCGAGTCCCGCTTCGAGCGGTGGCGGCCGCAGCCCAAGGGCGGCTGGCGCGAGTCGGGCGACCCCGCCGAGATCGGCGGGCTCCTCTACGACCTCGGCAGCCACCTCGTCGACCAGGCCCTGACGCTCTTCGGCCCGGCCGTCCGCGTCTACGCCGAGTCCGACGTCCGCCGCCCCGGCGCCGAGGTCGACGACGACACGTTCATCGCGATCACCCACGCCGGCGGCGTCCGCTCCCACCTGTGGGCCAGCGCCACCACCGCCCAGCTCGGCCCCCGCTTCCGGGCACTCGGCAGCACCGCCGGCTACGTCAAGTACGGCCTCGACCCGCAGGAGGCCGCCCTCCGCGACGGCCTGCGGCCCGGCACCGCCGACGGCGACTGGGGCGTCGAGCCGGAGTCCGACTGGGGCACCCTCGGGGCCGGCGACTCCGTTCGCCCCGTCCCGACCCTGCCGGGCGACTACCCCGCCTACTACGCGGCGGTCGCCGCGGCCCTCCGCGACGGTTCGGCCCCGCCGGTCACCGCCCTGGAGGCGGCCGCCGCCCTCGAAGTCCTGGAGGCGGCCCGGCTCTCCGCCCGCGAGGGCCGCACGGTGGAACTGGAGGCGCGCTCATGAGCACTCCCAGTGATCTCGTCGCTGAGCTCGAAGCGCAGGAACGCGACCTCGTCCTTCAGGGGTTCAGCAACGACGACGCGTGGCGGCTGGGGTCGCTGCTGGTGGAGCTGGCGCGGGAGCGCAACGCCCCCGTGACGATCGACATCCGTCGCGGTAGCCAGCAACTCTTCCACTACGCGCTGGACGGCACCTCCCCGGACAACGACGCCTGGCTCGCCCGCAAGTCCCGCGTCGCGGAGCGCTACGGCGCGTCGTCGTACCTCGTCGGCGCCCGCTTCCGCGCCAAGGGCACCACCTTCGAGGAATCCTCCCGCCTGGACCCGGACCTGTACGCCGCCCACGGGGGCGCGGTGCCGCTGCGTGTGGCGGGGGTGGGGATCGTCGGGACGGCGGCGGTGTCGGGGTTGCCGCAGTCGGAGGATCATGCGCTGGTGGTGGAGGCGTTGTCGCGCATGGTGCGGGGGTAGCGGGCGGTTCGTCGTGGGTCGGTCGGGGGCCGGGCCCTCCGGGGGAGGGGTCCGAAATCGTATATTTACGATCCCCCAACCTTCGGCCGGGGGTGCCCCCAGCGGCTCACACATACACGGCAGCATTTCGGACCCCTCCCCCTGCGGCCCCGTCCCCCTCCCGTCACGGACACCCGTCCGCGGGAGAGCGAGTCGTGGGCAACGCCCGGCGCGGGGGCGCAGCGGGTGCCAACACGCCTGCATCCGTCCCCCGCCCTCCCCCAGGGGTGCCGACGCACGCACATCGGTCTCCCGTCCCCCCATACGCCCGCGGTGCCGACGCCGCGCATCCGTCCCCGACCCTCCGGCCCCGCCCCCTCACGTCCGCGGGTGCCGACGCGCGTGCATCTGTGACGGCATTGGGCGGGTGGGTGGAGAAAGCCCGCCGCGGGCGCAACGGTGGCGCGGGCGCCGACGTACCCGCACCCCCGCCGCAGGCACAAACCGGCCCGCGCGGGCCGCACCCCGTGCCGGAGGGCACAAGGGCGCGTGGGTGGGCGAAAGCCCGCCGCAGGCGCAACGGTGGCGCGGGCGCCGACGTACCCGCACCCCCGCCGCAGGCACAAACCGGCCCGCGCGGGCCGCACCCCGTGCCGGAGGGCACAAGGGCGCGTGGGTGGGCGAAAGCCCGCCGCAGGCGCAACGGCGCTGCGGGCGCCGACGTACCCGCACCCACGCCGGCCGGCGTACCCGTACCCGCACCCCCGCCGGCAGGCGTTACGCGTCCGCCAGGACCTGGCGTTGGCGGCCCAAGCCGTCGATCTCCAGTTCCACCACATCCCCCGCCCTCAAATACGGCTTGGGATCCGGCTGGCCCATCGCCACCCCCGCCGGTGTCCCCGTGTTGATCACGTCGCCCGGGTACAGCGCCATGAACTGGCTCAGGTAGCGGACGACCTCTGCCACCGGGAAGATCTGGTCCGCGGTGGAACCGGCCTGCTTCGGTTCGCCGTTGACCCAGAGGCGCAGGCCCAGGGCCTGGGGGTCGGGGACTTCGTCGGCGGTGACGAACCAGGGGCCGATGGGGTTGAAGGTCTCGCAGTTCTTGCCCTTGTCCCACTGGCCGCCGCGCTCGATCTGGAACTCGCGCTCCGAGACGTCGTGGGAGAGGGCGTAGCCGGCCACCGCGGCCAGCGCTTCCTCGTGGGACGCGGCGTACCGGAGCTCGCGGCCGATGACGATGGCGAGCTCGACCTCCCAGTCGGTCTTCACGCTGCCGCGCGGCACCAGGACGGTGTCGTCGGGACCGACGACCGTGTCCGGGGCCTTCATGAAGACGATCGGCTCGGCCGGGATCGCTGCGCCGGTCTCCGCCGCGTGGTCGTGGTAGTTGAGACCGATGCAGACGATCTTGCCGATGCGGGCGAGCGGCGGGCCGACGCGCAGGGCGGCGTCCAGCCGGGGCAGGGATCCGTCCGCCGCGGCCGCGGCTATCCGCGCGAGCGCGGCATCGTCGGCGAGGAGGGCGCCGTCGATGTCGGGCACGACGCCGGACAGGTCGCGCAGGATTCCGTCGCCGTCCAGCAGGGCCGGAGCTTCCGCTCCGGCGGGTCCGACACGCAGCAGTTTCACAGACGTACTCCTGTTGGGCGAGGGTGGTCATCGGATGTCTTGGCAGATCCTCCAAGTAGTCGCGGCCGTCACGCAACCCCCTTTCACGAAGTGGACTTCGCGGCATTCAGTGCCACATGTGGGGCACGCTGCAGCCAGGCGCGTTCCGCGGCGCTCCAGGCGGTGGTGGTGGCCAGATACAGCCCGGCCGCCAGCGGGACGTAGGCGGCGGTCAGCAGGGTGCCGAAGGAGAGCAGCGGAAGGATCTTCGCCATCGCGGCGGCGCCGGGAGCGGCACCGGGTGCCGCGGGCATGGCAGCGGTCGCGGCGGCCTTCCGGGCCCGCAGATACGTCCAGCCCGCGACGGCCGCGATCACCGCGAAGAGCCCGAGGAAGACGGCGCCGTGCGGCCCGGCCACCCCGCCGTCGGCGAGTGCGTCCTTCCACCGGCCGCCGAGGGGTGCGCCGAAGAGGGTGTGGTCGAGAAGGTCGCCGCCCGAGGAGGAGAAGACTCGGTACATGAGGAAGAAGACCGGCAGCTGCACGAGCATCGGGACGAAGCCGGCGAACGGCGAGGCGCCCTCCTTCGCGTAGAGGTCGGCGAGTGCCTTCCGGAGCCGTTCCGGGTTCTTCTTGTGCTTGCGGTTCAGTTCGGCCACCCGCGGCGCCAGGGCGGCCCGCGCCTTCTCACCGCGGGCGGCGGCCCGCGCCAGCGGATGGAGGGCCAGGCGGACGGCGACGGTGATCGCGACGATGGCGGCCGCGGTCGCCGAAGCGCCCAGGAGCGGGCCGAGCAGCGAGGCGACGGACATGACGAAATGAGCGAATACGGACATGGGGTGAGCCCTCCACGGGGTCTCGTCGGGCCGGAAGAAGTCGGCGTGACGAGCCGCGCGGGGCGCAGCGGGAACCGGTGGGTACCGGTGCGGTAGCGCCTACGCGGCCGTCGGGACGAGACGGCCGGGCGCTCGGGGGCGCGGTCGGCCCGAGGCATCGGGATCGCGCTGTACGAGGAAGGCGGTACGGCGTTCGCGGTCCCGGATCGCGGTCCGGATCCGGCCGGGCACCACGGGCCCGGGCCAGGCGGCGGTGACGACGAAGGCGCGGCACAGCAGTGCGGCGGCGACCGTGGTCGCGGCGGCGGCCGCGCTGGACACCAGGCCGGTCTGGGTCAGCAGCACCCCGGACAGGGCGAGGAAGAGCGCGCCCACGAAGAGGCGGAACGCGGCGGTGTCACGTCGCACGAGCTCGCCTCCTCCAGTCGGTCCGGATTCCGATGGTAGCCCCACGGTCTAGGCGGCGGGCAGTGCCTCCTGCGCGAGGACCTCGTCGTCCGGCCGTGTGTCGGCCGGCGCGGGCAGGGCGTACGTCACGGCGAGGGCGACGGCCACGTTCAGGGCGAGCGCGAGCAGCCCCGCGTTCACGCCCCACAGGGGATCGCGGTCGGTGAAGACGAGCCAGCACACGACCGCACCCCCCGCCAGCAGCCCGCTGAGCGCGCCCGCGAGGGTCAGCCGGCGCCACAGCAGGCCGAGCAGCAGCATCGGGACGAGCTGCGCCATGCCCTCGTAGGAGATCAGCGACAGCCGCACCAGGGTGTTGGGGAGGGTGTACGTCAGCAGCAGCGCGAGCGAGCCGGCGGCCACCACGACCACCTGCGACCACAGCTTCTGCCGGCCGGCCAGCCGCGGGACCGCGCCGAGCACGCTGCGGCCCCACATGGTGCCGATGACGAGCATGAACACCGCCATGGGCACGATGGACGACAGGGCCGCGGCCACTCCGATGATCCCGACGGCCCAGGCCGGCAGCGAGTCGGTGATCAGCTGGAACAGGGCGAGGTTGGAGCCGGCGCCGGTCAGGCCCGGCACGACGAACAGCGCCGCCATGCCCAGCAGGATCGGGACGAGGAGGAGCACCTGGTAGAAGGGCAGCGCGATGGCGTTGCGGCGCAGCGCGTCCGCGTCGCGCGCGCTGAGATAGCCGGCGACCGTCGTCGGGAAGATCACCACGGTGAGCGAGTTGAGCAGGCTCGTGGTGATGAACCAGCTCTCGCCGAGACCGCCGGACGTGTGCCCGGGGAACGTCAGCCACTGCGCCTTCTCCTCGGTCAGCCGCCGGAACAGCTCGCCGTAGCCGCCGAAGTAGTGGAAGGGGACGTAGCAGGCGAGGAAGCCGAGGGTCCCGATGACGAGGACGTCCTTGAGGACCGACACCCAGGCGCTGCCGCGCAGCCCGCTGACCACGACGAATCCGGTGGTGACGGCGAAGCCGAGGAAGTACGCCCAGTAGAGGCTGATCGCCCCGTAGGAGATCGTCGAGACGACGACGCCCATGCCGGTGATCTGCAGCTGGATGTACGGCAGCAGGCAGACGGTGGCGAGGACGGCGACGAGCGCGCCGAGCCGTGGGCTGGCGTAGCGGTGGGCGATCATGTCGGTGATGCCGACCAGGTCGTGGCGGCGCGCGTAGGCCCACAGCATGGGGCCGACGACGTAGCCGACCGCGTAGCCGCACGACAGGTACGCCAGGACGTAGAGCACGGGCGCGCCGAAGTTGTAGCCCCAGCCGGCCGCGCCCAGGTAGCTGAAGCTGGTGTAGCTCTCACCGGCCATCAGCACCCAGATGAAGACCGGGCCGAGGCTGCGGCCGCCCACCGACCACTCGGTGAGGCCGCCCTGCGAGCCGCGCCCGCGGACGGCGAGCAGCCCCAGTGCGACGGTCGCCACCATGAAAACGCCGAAGACCGAGGTGGCGACCGCGGCGTTCACGTACGCCTCCGCCGGTCGCCGCGGTAGGCCAGCCACACCGCGAGCGGGGTGGCCAGCGTGGCGGCCAGCATCCAGAAGAAGAGGAAGGGAATCCCGAACACCACGGGGTGCACCCGATTCACCAGCGGCAGCGCGCCGAGGTACAGCACGTACGGCACGAGCAGCCACAGCAGATGGCGTCGGCCTCGGAACACCCTGGGCACCTTGGACACGCGGCCCGACCCTAGCGCGCCCGCGCCGACTTCAGCCGCCCCCACACCACCAGCCGGTACTTGGAGGTGTATTCGGGTGTGCAGGTGGTGAGCGTGATGTACGCGCCGGCGCCGGTCATCCGGGCGTCCGGGTGCACGGAGCTGAACGGCACCGGGGCGATCACGGACCCGTCGGAGGGATTCGTCTGCGGCACGGTCTTCTCCACGACGTAGACGAAGCGGCCGGTGGCCGTCTCGACGGTGACCGTGTCGCCGGCCCGCAGCCGGTTGATGTAGCGGAACGGCTCTCCGTGGGTGTTGCGGTGCCCGGCGACGGCGAAGTTCCCGGCCTGGCCGGGCTGGGCGGTCTGCGGGTAGTGGCCGACGTAGCCATGGTTGAGGATGGCGGACTTGCTGATGCCCTGGGCGACCGGGGCGGTCACCCCGATCGCGGGGATGCGGATCACGGCGTAGGCCAGATCGTCCCGTTCCGGTGCCGTCACCTCCCGCTGCGAGGGCCCGGCGGACGCCGTTTCATCGGATGTATCCATCGTCGGCGTATCGCCGGGAGCCTGCGCCGGGTCGGATGCGGGAGCCGGTGCGGGGGCCGCGTTCCACTGCTGTTCCAGCGCCGCGACCTCGCGCCGCGCGGACTCGTGCGCCCGCAGGTTCGTCCACCACAACTGGTGCGCCACCAGCAGCAGCACGACGACCCCGAACGTCACGGCGAGTTCGGCGGCGCCCCACAGCGTCCGCCCCAGCGGAGTGCGCCGCGCGCCGCCGCGCCGCAGCAGCCGCCCCTGGCCCTGGACGACGACCCGGACCGGCCTGGACTTCTGACGCACCGTCATACGGGTGACGATACGGCCGTTCCCGGCCCGCCGGACAGGGGCCTGTCCGGCGGAACGTTCCTAGCCGGCGAAGAGCCGGGACGCCGAGTAGATGGCGAGCCCCGCCAGCGCTCCGACGACCGTGCCGTTGATCCGGATGAACTGCAGGTCACGCCCCACATGCGCCTCGATCTTGCGGGACGTCTGGTCGGCGTCCCAGCCCGCCACCGTCTCGGTGATCAGGGAGGTGATCTCGTCCCGGTAGGTCGTCACCACATACGTGGCGGCGTCCTCCAGCCAGCCGTCCACCTTCGCCTGCAGGGCGGGGTCGGTCGCCATCCGGGCGCCCAGCGACAGCAGCGACGCGCGGGTCCGCAGCCGCAGCTCGCTGCGCTCGTCCTCGGCGGCGGCCACGACCATGCCGCGGACCGCGGTCCAGGCCGACTCGATCAGATCCTGCACCTCGCCGCGCGCCAGCAGGTCCTTCTTCAGCCGCTCGACGCGCTCACGGGTGTCCGGGTCGGACTGCAGCTCGACGGCGAAGTCCCCGAGGAACCGGTCCACCGCCCCGCGCGCCGGGTGGTCCGGCATGTCGCGCATCTCGGCGGTGAAGCGCACCAGTTCCTTGTAGACCCGCTCGCCGACCTTGCGGTCCACGAACCGGGGCGTCCACCCCGGCGCGCCGCCCTGCACCGCGTCCATCACCGAGTCGCCGTGCTCCACCAGCCAGTCGTGCGCCCGCACACAGACCAGGTCGACCACCCGGCGGTGGCCACCGTCCGCGACGACCCGCTCCAGCATCCTGCCGACGCCCGGCGCCACCTCCTGACCCTCCGCGCGCCGGGTGATCGCCTCACCGACCACCGCCTGGACGTCGGAGTCCCGCAGCACCTTCAGCACCCCGCGCAGCGCCGCCGCGGCCTGCTCCGTCACCTTGTCGGCGTGCTCGGGGTCGGCGAGCCAGGTGCCGAGCCGTGAGCCGATGCCGACGGCCCGCAGCCGGGTCCTGACGACGTCGGCCGACAGGAAGTTCTCGCCGACGAAATCGCCCAGGCTGTGGCCGAGGGCGTCCTTCTTCGTCGGGATGATCGCGGTGTGCGGGATCGGCAGTCCCAGCGGGCGGCGGAACAGCGCCGTGACGGCGAACCAGTCCGCCATCGCACCGACCATGCCCGCCTCCGCGGCGGCCGCGACGTACCCCGCCCAGGGACCGGCGCCGGCCGAGTCCGCCCACTTCGCCAAGGCGTAGACGACCGTCGCGGCGAGCAGCAGCCCGGTCGCGATCACCTTCATCCGGCGGACCCCGCGACGCCGCCCCGCGTCGGCGGCCTCCGCCGCGCTCGGCGCCGTACCCGGACCGGCCGGTGGACCGCCGCGTGGACCGTCGTCGGGACCGCCGCCTGGATCGCTCACTACCGCTGCTTCCATCCGCTCCACCCGCGTATTGTCACCGCCACTGCCAACCTGGGAACGAACAACAGGTTCCCCGCGTCCCGGGAAGTCACGCCAGGAACGGCGGACGGCCGCGAACGCCGTCCGGGGACCCCGCACCGAGGGAGCGAGCCGCCATGACAGCGCAGGACAGGACCGGAGGGCTGCCCGGCTACGCCGGACACTTCGAGGAGCCCGAGGGGTACCTGGACTTCGCCCGCTACGGCCCGCCGTCCCGCGACGTCCTGGACGCCACCGCGCAGGCGCTGGCCGACTCCGCCCGTGCCACCCACAGCACGGTGGACGCCCTGATGCGCGCCGAGCCCCGGGCCCGGGAGGCCGCCGCCCGGCTGGCCGGGACCGACCCCGGCCACATCGTGCTGCTGCCGAACACGTCCACCGGACTGTTCCACGCCGCCTTCGGCATCACCGGCGGCACCGTGCTCGTCCCGTCCGGGGAATTCCCCTCCAACCGGTACCCGTGGCAGCGTGCCGCGGAGCTCGGCAGGGCCGTACCGCGCCTGCTGGAGCCCGACCAGCGGGGCCTGATCACCCCCGACACCGTCCGCGACGCCCTCACCGGACCCGGCGCCGGTGACGTGGTGGCCGTTGCGCTGAGCGCCGTGGACTTCCGCACCGGCCACCGCGCCGACCTGGCCGCGATCCGCGAGGTGATCGGCGACCGGCTGCTCGTCGTGGACGCCATCCAGGGCTTCGGCGTCGCCGACCTGCCCTGGCAGGCCGCGGACGTCGTCGTCACCGGCGGCCAGAAGTGGCTGCGGGCCGGCTGGGGCACCGGTTTCGCCGCGCTGTCCGACCGGGCGCTGGAGCGGCTGGAGCCCGTCCTCACCGGCTGGACCGGCGTCGAGGACGCGGGCCTCTTCGACGACCGCGAGCACCCGCCCGCCGCCGGCGCCCAGCGGTGGAGCATCACCAACCTGAGCCCCGTCACCGCGGCCGCCTTCGCCGCCGCCCTGGAACTCGTCGAACGGTCCGGGGTGCCCGCCATCGAGGAGCACATCACCACCCGGGTGGCCCAACTCATCGACACCGTTCTGGCCTGCGGCGGCGAGGTGCTGTCCCCCGTCGCCCCGGAGCAGCGCGCCGGCATCGTCTCCTTCCGCATCCCCGGAACCGATCCGCGGCTCGTCGCCAAGGCGCTGCACGGGTACGAGGTCACCCCGACGGTCCGCGCGGACTCCCTGCGCCTGTCGGCGCACGCCTCGACCCCGCTGGCCGCCGTCGACCGCGTGCACGCGGCCCTCGCCTCACTGCGCTGAACGTCCTCACCGCGCCGAACGTCCCGCCGCCGGGACCGCTGTCTGGGCCGGCACCGGCGACGACGAGTACATCCGCGCGATGACGTCCTCGATCGCCGGCTCCCGCACCGACAGGTCCACCAGCGGATAACGCGCCGCCAGCTCGGCGACCAGCGGAGCCGCGCTGGCCGCCGCGGGGAACGCCAGCCACTGGCGCGGCCCCTCGACCTTCACACAGCGCGCGCCCGCCACCACCACCGCCGGCAGCTCCCGTTCGAAGTCGACGACGAGCGTGCGCTCGCTCTCCCCCACCGCGTGCAGCCCGCTCAGCCCGCCGTCGTACATCAGCCGCCCGTGGTCGATGACCATCACCCGCTCGCAGAGCTGCTCGATGTCCGTCAGATCGTGCGTGGTCAGCAGCACGGTCGTGCCCTGCTCGGCGTTGACCGTCCGCAGGAACTCCCGCACCTTCGCCTTGCTGACCACGTCGAGGCCGATGGTCGGCTCGTCCAGGTACAGCACCTCCGGATCGTGCAGCAGCGCCGCCGCGATGTCACCGCGCATCCGCTGCCCCAGCGACAGCTGGCGCACCGGCACGTCCAGCAGCGGGCCGAGGTCGAGGAGGTCGACGCAGCGCGCGAGGTTCTTCGCGTACCGCCCGTCCTCGATCCGGTACAGGCGCCGCACCAGCTGGTACGAGTCCTTCAGTGGCAGGTCCCACCACAGGGTGGTGCGCTGCCCGAAGACCACACCGATCCGCCGCGCCAGCTTCGTCCGGTCCCGCGACGGGTCGATCCCCGCGACCCGCACCCGCCCGCCGCTGGGCATCAGGATGCCCGTCAGCATCTTGATGGTGGTGGACTTCCCGGCCCCGTTCGGCCCGATGTACCCGACCATCTCGCCGCGCGGCACCGAGAACGAGATCCCGTCGACCGCCCGCACCTGATGCCGCTCCCGCCGCCACCGCCCGGCCTTGCGGCGGACGTCGAAGACCTTCTCCACCGCGTCGAGTTCGATGTGCGCGCCGTTGCCGTCCACTGTCCCCACCATCCGCCCCTCAGCTTCCCGTGCTCCGGTACGACCGCAGACCCGTCCGCCACGCCAGCCCCGCCACCGCGCAGCACGCCACCGCCACCAGCGGTGACGCGAAGTCCAGCCACCCCGGCAGCGCCAGCGGATCGTCGCGGCCCAGGATCCGCAGCGCGGGCAGCCAGTTGACGAAGGCCAGCGGCACGATGAAGGTGACGCCGCGCACCAGGTCCTTGGCGAAGATCGACGGCGGGTACTGCAGCAGCGTGTTCCCGCCGTACGTGAAGGAGTTCTGCACCTCCGAGGCGTCACCCGCCCAGAACTGGAAGGCCGCCCCGGCCACGAACACCGCCCCGAAGATCGCGCCTCCGCTGAGCAGCATCATCGGCATCATCAGCACCTTCAGCACCGTCCAGTCGATGTCGAGGCGGCTCAGCGACCAGCCCAGCACCAGCGAGCCCTGGGTGATCCGCCCCAGCCGCCGCAGCGCGAACCGGTCGGCGGCCACCTGCGCGAGCACCGGCACCGGGCGCAGCAGCAGTGTGTCCAGCGTGCCGTCCCGTACCCGGCGCCCGAGCCGGTCCATGCTGCCCATCGTCAGATCGGCCAGCCCGAACGCGGTGCTGGTCGTCCCGTACAGGAACGCCACCTCGGGAAGCGTGAACCCGCCCAGCGTCGTGACGTGCGAGAACATCAGCAGGATCGTGGCGAAGTCCAGTCCGGTGGTCGCGAAGTTCCCGAACGCGGTCATCAGGAACGACGCCCGGTACGCCATCGTCGACCGCACCCACATCGCGACGATCAGCCCGTACGCCCGCAGCCCGTCGACCACCCGGCGCTCGGGCGCGCTGTTGTCGACCGCTTCGAACCCGGCCGCTTCGAACCCGGCCGCTCCGAACCCGCTGTCCTCGACCGCACCGAGCCCGGCCGCACCGCCGCCGGCCACCACCCGCTCGGCCGCTCCGCCCTCAGCCACCCTGCACCACCACCTTCCTGGTCGCCACGGACTGCAGCGCCCGCCCGGCCGCGAGCAGCGCCAGCGCCCAGCCGGCCTGGAAGGCGAACACCCGCAGCAGACCGGTGCCGGTGTGCCGGCCGAGGAAGACATCGGCGGGGATCTGCTGCAGCGCCGCCCACGGCAGGGCCCGCGCCAGCTCCCCCAGCCAGCCGGGGAACAGCGTCAGCGGCAGCAGCGCGCCGGAGAAGAACATGCTGGCCAGCCCGGCGATCTGGCTCACCCCGGCACCGTCGAGCAGCCAGAACGCGCTCAGCACGACGAGATAGCGCAGCGCGAAACTGACGACGACCCCCAGCGTCACCGACACCAGGAACAACAGCCAGGTCAGCGCGCTCGCGGGCAGCGTCAGCTCGAAGGCGAGCGCGCCGATCAGCATCGGGACGACGCCCCGCCCCAGCAGATGGAAGGCCGCCCGGCCCAGGTCGGTCGCGAGCCACCACACCTGCAGGTCGGCGGGCCGGTACAGATCGATCGCCACGTCCCCGGTACGGATCCGCTCGATCAACTCGTCCTGGAAACCGCCGCCCATCATCGCCGTGGTCATCAGCAGCGCCTGGCCCACCCACACATACGTCAGCGCCTGCGACCGGTCGTAGCCGCCCAGCCCCGGACGCGCGTCCCACAGCGCGATATAGGTGTAGGCGAGGATGAAACCGAAGACCGTGTTGGTGAAGACACCGGCGGCCGTCGCCACCCGGTACGTCGCGAACCGCCGGAACCCGCTCAGCGCGACCGCCGCGTACAGCCGGATGCCCCCCACTCCCCCACGTCCCCTCCGTCAGGGCCTGGTCCCGCACCCGCCGTTCGCGCCAAAGCTGCCGAGCTTAATCGCCCATCGGGAGGACCTGCCAATGGTTTTCCACCCTTTCGAGTGCACCGGATCAGCCATTCGGCCTGTCACAGCCCTGTCACGGGTGCGCGGCGTTGATCGCACAAGCACGGATGATGCGACAGTGTTCAACGGGGCGTACGTAACGATTGACCCAAGATGTTCCGTCGCGGACCAACCCCGGCGGCGGCGGAGGAGTCCTAACAGACATGAGCGACGAGCCGGAGCAGCAGAAAAGCAGTAACGCTTCGCCAGGCTGGGAGCCCCGACCGCCGGTCCTCAACCGGAGGGGACGGCCCAAGCGGACCGGCCTCGGCCGGCTCATCCCGACCTGGCGGATGGTGACCAGCACGGTCATCATCGTCCTGCTCATCCTCGTCGGCGGGTTCTTCATCGGCTACGCCCTGGTGCCGATCCCGAACCCCAACGCCGCCGCCACCGCGCAGAGCAACGTCTATTTCTACGCCGACGGCAAGACCGAACTGGCCCGCGACGGCGAGATCAACCGCGAGAGCGTCAGCCTCGCCCAGATCGCCAGGACCGCCCAGTACGCGGCGCTCTCCGCCGAGGACCGCGGCTTCTACCACGAGTCCGCCGTCAGCCCGAAAGCGATGATCCGCGCCGCCTGGAACACCGTCACCGGCAAGGGCAAACAGTCCGGCTCCACGATCACCCAGCAGTACGTGAAGAACTATTACCTCAACCAGGAGCAGACCGCACTTCGCAAGGTCAAGGAATTCTTCATCGCGATCAAACTCGACCGCAATGAAACCAAGGACGAAATCCTTGAGGGGTATCTGAACACCAGCTACTTCGGCCGCAACTCCTACGGCATCCAGGCCGCCTCCCAGGCCTACTTCAGCAAGGACGCCGACAAACTCACCACCGCCGAAGGCGCCTACCTCGCCACTCTCCTCAACGCCCCCAGCGAGTACGACGTCGTCGCCCACCCGCAGAACCTCCCCAAGGCCCAGGCCCGGTGGAACTACGTCCTCGACGGCATGGTGAAGGAAGGCTGGCTCAACGCCGCCGAACGCGCCGTCATCAAGTTCCCCACCCCCGGCAAGCCCAAGCCCGCCGCCAGCAAGACCGGCCAGCGCGGCTACCTCATCGAGGCCGTCAACGACTACCTCGACGACAACAACATCATCGACGCGGAAACCCTGCGCGCCGGCGGCTACCGGATCGTCACCACGATCCAGAAGGACAAGGAGGACGCCTTCGTCGCCGCCACCAAGAAGAAGGTCTACGACAAGCTCGGCACCACCAAGGCCGACAGCTACGTCCGCGCCGGCGGCGCCTCCATCGACCCCGCCACCGGCAAGGTCGTCGCCATGTACGGCGGCATCGACTACACCAAGCAGTACGTCAACAACGCCACCCGGAGCGACTACCAGGTCGGCTCGACGTTCAAGCCCTACATCTTCGCCTCCGCCGTCCAGAACAACTCCCAGACGCAGGACGGCCGCACGATCACCCCGCGCACCATCTACGACGGCGACAACCGCCGCCCGGTGATCGGCCCCAACGGCCCCGTCGGCTACGCGCCGCCCAACGAGGACCAGCGGGACTACGGCGACATCACCGTCACCAAGGCCATGGACAACTCGGTCAACGCGGTCTACGCGCAGATGGCCCAGGACGTCGGTCCCGACAACGTCGTCAACACCGTGCACGCGCTGGGCCTGCCGGCCACCAAAACGCTCAACGCCTTGCCCTCGATGGCGCTCGGCACCATGGAAGCCAGCCCCCTCGCCATGGCCCAGGGCTACGCGACCCTCGCCAACCACGGCAAGTACATCCCGTACACCCTCGTCGAGAAGATCACCAAGGACGGCGGCGACCTCAGTCTCCCCAAGCGCGACGCCAAGCAGGCCGTCTCCCGTGAGGCCGCCGACACCACCACCTCCATCCTGCAGAGCGTCGTCGACGGCGGCACCGCCTCCGTCGCCCAGGAGTCCGGCCGGACCTCCGCCGCCAAGACCGGCACCATCGACGACGACAAAGCCGCCTGGTTCGCCGGCTACACCCCGAACCTCGTCACCGTCGTCGCCGTGATGGGCCAGAACTCCGACACCGGCAAACTCGAATCGCTCAATGGCGCACTCGGAGTACCCCGCGTCAACGGCGGCGGCGCGCCCGGCGAGGTCTGGGCCGCCTACACCGAGGCCGCCCTCAGCGGCACCGAGGACATCGACTTCGACCTCGAACCGCAGGACGGCGCCACCGCCCCGACCGAGGCCCCCAGCACACCGCCCACGTCAGCGACACCGTCGGAGACCCCGTCGCAGACGCCCTCCCGGACCCCGTCGCAGACACCGTCCCAGACCCCGTCCGAGACGCCGTCGGAAACCCCGACGGAAACCCCCACCGAGACCCCGCCCGAGACCAGCGGACCCCCGACCCTGCTGCCCAGCGGCGGAGCGGTCGGCGGAGGCGGCGGGAACGGCGGGGGCGGCGGCCCGGACGGGGGCTAGGCCCAGGCCGGGGTTAGTGGCCCGAAGTGGCCTTCAGGCCCACGACAGCCACCAGCAGCAGACAGATGAAGAAGATCCGGGCGGCGGTCGCCGGCTCACCCAGCACCACCATGCCCAGGACCGCCGCCCCGGCAGCACCGATGCCCACCCACACGCCGTACGCCGTACCGATCGGCAGCGTCTTCGCCGCCTGCGCCAGCAGCACCATGCTCACCACGATGCCCGCACCCGTGAACACACTCGGCCACAGCCGGGTGAACCCCTCGGTGTACTTCATACCGATCGACCAGGCGACCTCGACCAGACCCGCGACGCACAAAAGGACCCATGCCATGACGGCACCTCCATGGTTACTTGCTTCCAGGGGGTGCGTCGTCTTTGCATGGGTCCCGGTACGGCGCGTCTCGTCGGGCTCTCTCCGACCATAGCAAACTACAGATAAAGGCCCGTGGAGTCCTCCGACCCCTGCAGCCGCTCCGCCGCGACCGCGTGCAGATCCCGCTCGCGCATCAGCACGTACGCGACACCCCGCACCTCGACCTCGGCCCGGTCCTCCGGGTCGTACAGCACCCGGTCCCCGACCTCCACGGTCCGCACGTTCTGGCCCACCGCGACCACCGCGGCCCACGCCAGCCGCCGGCCCACCGCGGCCGTGGCGGGGATGAGGATGCCGCCACCCGAGCGGCGCTCCCCCTCGGAACCTTCGGCCCTGACCAGCACCCGGTCATGCAGCATCCGGATGGGCAGCTTGTCGTGCTCATTCTTGGAACTCACGGCGACGACGTTACCGGCGACGCCGGCGGACCGAGAGCCCGGCCACCACGGCGACCAGCGCCACCGCGGCCACCGCCACCGGCACCACCCGGTCCACCCGCAGCACACCGTCCTCGGACACGAAGTGCCCGCGCGCGTCACTCACCGCGCGATTCACCCCCACGAAGGCCCGGCCCGCCGTGCGGTCCACAGCGGAGAAGGCCTTCGCCTTCATGTCCCGCGCGACCGTACTCGGATGCACCCTTACCGCGATCTCGTCCAGCGTCGCGGCCAGATCCTGCCGCCTACGGGAGATCTCCGCCTCAATCTGAGCGGGAGTCCTGCCTTCCGACACCGCACTGCCTCCAACGCCTAGACCGGTACCGTGACGGACAGTCTGTCAGCCCGACGCGGACCGCGCCCCGTCGGCACCCCGTTTGCGTACCCGGGAGTACCCCGCGTGTACCGCGTAAGGAGCCACCACCCATGACCGAACGCCTCCAGCCCGGCGACACCGCCCCCGCCTTCACCCTCCCGGACGCCGACGGAAAGCCCGTCTCCCTCGCCGACCACGCGGGCCGCAAAGTCATCGTGTACTTCTACCCGGCCGCCCTCACCCCCGGCTGCACCAAGCAGGCCTGCGACTTCACCGACAACCTCGACCTGCTCGCCGCCGCCGGCTACGACGTGATCGGCGTCTCCCCCGACAAGCCCGAGAAGCTCGCCAAGTTCCGCGAAAAGGAAAACCTCAAGGTCACCCTGGTGGGCGATCCCGACAAGAAGGTCCTCGAGGCCTACGCCGCCTTCGGCGAGAAGAAGCTCTACGGCAAGACCGTCACCGGCGTCATCCGCTCCACCGTCATCGTCGGCGCCGACGGCAAGGTCGAACACGCCTTCTACAACGTCAAGGCCACCGGCCACGTCGCCAAGCTCATCAAGGACCTCAAGGTCTGAGCGGACCAGCGGCGGAGTGACCAAAGTCCGGAGAACGGGGGCTTTGGTCTACTCCCGCACCCATCGCGCAGAAGACCCCCTCGGACGAGAACCATCGAACGAGAGGACCCCCTGTGCGGACCCGCCCACCGACGCCGAAGCCGCAGAACTCTGCGCCGCCCGGTCCCCGTCCCCCCGCTTCTGACCCGCCCGGCGTGACCGTCACCCGAATGCCTCGTTAATACGTACGAGGCTGCGACACGCGGCCGCACCCAGGGCTCTGCAGCCACCACCGGTGAGCGAGGGATTCCCCCGGTCGCGGCTGCACGGAATCCCCCTCCCACCGACCCGATCCGGAGGGGGATCCCCATGTCCATCAGATACACCCGCGAACTCCTCACCGAAGCCGCCCGCGAAACGACGAACCTCGACGAGGCCGTCCGGTGGTGCGGAGGTGATCCGACCCCGGGTAGCCGAAGCTATCTCCGCACCAAGATGGCGGAAGCGGGCATCGACATCTCGCACTTCGCCACCGGGCGGGTGCGGCACACCGAACCGATCCTGCGCGAACTCGTCGCCTGCTCGCGCAGCGTCGCCGAGGTCGTCCGCCGCCTCGGGATCAACCCGGTCGGCGGCAACCAGGCCCACATCGGCCGCCGCATCACCGCGTTGGGCCTCGACACGTCGCACTTCTCGGCGCTCGGCAGGAGCCGTCCGAAACGGCCGACCGGCGACCGTCTCGTCCTGGGAACACCGGCGGACGGCAGGATTCCGGGCGAGCGCTTACGCCGCGAGCTGCTGCGCAGCGGGGTGCAGGAGACATGCGCGATGTGCGGCACCGGCACGGAATGGAATGCCAGACCCCTCCGCCTCGAGGTCGACCACATCAACGGCGACTGGTGGGACAACCGCCGGGAGAACCTGCGCCTGCTCTGCCCCAACTGCCATGCCGTGACAGACACTTATCGCGGCCGCAAGCGGAGGGCCACGGCATGAGCGGATCCGTCTCCTACCCCCGCGATCTCCTGGCCCGAACGGCAACCATCTCCACCAGCCTCGTGGACCTTCTGCGCAGGCTGGGCGCGCCGCTGGGAAGCGGTCCGTACAGGTACCTGCGTGACCGTCTGCGGCACTACGGCATCGACACGTCGCACTTCGTCGACGAGCCTCTTCCCGAGCGGGAGCGCCGGGCGTACCCGAGGGCTCTGCTCGAGGAGGCAGCTGCCTGCTCCCACAGCATCCGCGAGATGCTCGAGTTCATGGGCTACCCGCCGGACGACAGCCCGTACGGCCACATCAGAAAGAAGCTCGACCGCTTCGGCATCGACACCTCGCACTTCACCAGCGGGCGCAGATACGGCGGGAGTCCGCTACCTCTCGACCGACTGAGCGCCGCAGTTGCGGAGTCCAGGAGCCTTGCCGGAGTACTCAAGCACCTCGGCCTGGCCGACAACGGGGCAGCTCGCGCACACGTCAAGCGCAGCATCGGCGTGCACGGCCTGTCGTCCGCGCACTTCACAGGGCAGGGGCACCGCCGGGGTAGGCCGTCCCCGAACCGCCAGTCGGCGTCGGACATCCTGCGGCGTCTCGAATCCGGTTCCGCACGCGCCAAGACCGTCATGTTGCGGCGCGCACTCGACGAGATCGGGGTTCCTCACACATGCGGAGCATGCGGCGTCGGGGACACCTGGCGGGGTAAGCGGCTCGTGTTGGAGATCGACCACATCAACGGCGACCGGCTGGACAACCGGTCGGAGAACCTGCGATACCTCTGTCCGTCCTGCCACAGTCAGACGGTGACGTTCGGCAGGCGAGATCCACGCGCGATGATCAGCTTGCCAGGCTGACCACTTAGTGATATACTTAAACCGTAGGGCCTGTACCCCAGTGGCTAGAGGGCGCCGGTTTAGGTCCGGTGTGTCGTGGGTTCGAATCCCACCGGGCCCACATGAATATGGCCATTCCCTTGCACAAGGGAATGGCCATATCGCTGTTCTCAGCCAAGAAGTTCGGCCACGATCGGTGCCAGCGCCCGGAACGCTTCCCCCCGGTGGCTGATCGCGTTCTTCTCCGACGGAGTCAGTTCCGCGCAAGTGCGGGTGTCACCGAGCGGTTGGAGGATCGGGTCGTAGCCGAAGCCGCCGGTTCCCGTAGGCGTGTGGCGGAGGGTGCCGGGGAGGCGGCCTTCCACGACGCGTTCGGTGCCGTCGGGGAGGGCGAGGGCTGCCGCGCAGGCGAAGTGCGCGGCGCGGTGGGTGTCGTCGATGTCGGAGAGCTGGGCGAGCAGGAGGGCGAGGTTGGCGGCGTCGTCGCCGTGGGTGCCGGCCCAGCGGGCGGAGAAGATGCCGGGGGCGCCGCCGAGGACGTCGACGCAGAGGCCGGAGTCGTCGGCGACGGCGGGCAGGCCGGTGGCCTGGGCCAGGGCGTGGGCCTTGAGGAGGGCGTTCTCGGCGAAGGTGACGCCGGTTTCCTTGACGTCGGGGATCTCGGGGTAGGCGTCCGCGCCGACGAGGTCCACGGCGAGACCTGTGTCGGCGAGGATGGCGCGGAGTTCGGTGACTTTGTGGGCGTTTCGGGTCGCGAGGACAAGGCGCTGCATGGCGTCGATTATCTCCTGGCGGGAAGCGCGGCCCGGCCGTCAGCCCGGGGTGCAGACCTTGGTGAGTTCGCCGGCCGCGTCCGCGACCGGCGTCACGTCCGGGGTGGTTCCGTTGTTGGCGGCTGTGCGGGCGTTCTTGACCGCGGTGTTGAGGTCGTTGACGGCCTTGCTGACGTCGGCGTTGCCGGTCTTGTTGCCGACGTCCTTGAGGTCGCGGGAGATCTGGTCGAGGGCGTTGACGGCGTCCTGCGGGCTGTTGCCGGCGTTGCTGACGGCGTTCTGCAGGTTCTGGACGTCGCCCGCGACCACGGCGGCCACGTGGGCGCAGTCGAGTGCCTTGTCGATGGCGCTGCAGCCGGCGGCGGCCGGGAGCGTCAGGGCGGCGGCCGCGGCGAGGGCGGCGACGGTGATGCGGCGGCGCGTGGCCATGGGTGGGTTCCTCCCCCGGGGATCTCCGTGTGAGATCTGTATCGGTAGACACGCGCCGCGTGGCGCCCCAGTTGCCTGGTTGCGCGAAAGTGACAGGTTTCGCGATGGGTATCAGCGGTCGGTATCAGCGGTGAGTACTAGCCCAGTACGGCGAGCTGAGCTGCTGTCAGTTCGGCGCAGCCGCCGACGGCGAGGTCGAGGAGGGCGTTGAGTTCGGTGCGGTCGAAGGGGGCGCCTTCCGCGGTGCCCTGGACCTCGATGAAGCGGCCGTCGCCGGTGCAGACGACGTTCATGTCGGTCTCGGCCTTGACGTCTTCCTCGTAGGCGAGGTCGAGGAGGGGTACGCCGTCGACGATGCCGACGCTGACGGCGGCGACGGTGCCGGTGAGGGGTTTGGCGGTGGCGCGGATGAGCTTCTTCTGCTGCATCCAGGTGACGGCGTCGGCGAGGGCGACGTAGGCGCCGGTGATGGCGGCGGTGCGGGTGCCGCCGTCGGCCTGGAGGACGTCGCAGTCGAGGACGATGGTGTTCTCGCCGAGGGCCTTGTAGTCGATGACGGCGCGCAGTGAGCGGCCGATGAGGCGGGAGATCTCGTGGGTGCGGCCGCCGATCTTGCCGCGGACGGATTCGCGGTCGCCGCGGGTGTTGGTGGCGCGCGGGAGCATGGAGTATTCGGCGGTGACCCAGCCTTCGCCGCTGCCCTTGCGCCAGCGGGGTACGCCTTGGGTGGCGCTGGCGGTGCAGAGGACTTTGGTGTCGCCGAAGGAGACGAGGACCGAGCCCTCGGCGTGCTTGCTCCATCCGCGCTGGATGGTGACGGGGCGGAGCTGTTCGGGGGTGCGGCCATCGAATCGAGACATGGTTCGACCCTATCGACAAACGGCGGGGGCCCGTTCCGGTCGGAACGGGCCCCCGCGGGTGTCGGTGGTGCGCTGAGGGGTGAGCTCAGTTGTGCGGTGAGCTCAGTTGTGCGGTCGGCTCAGTTGTGCGCTGGGCTCAGTTGTCCGGTGAGCTCAGTTGTCCATCATGTCTTCGATGTCGGCGGCGATGGGGTCGGCGTCGGTGCCGATGACGACCTGGATCGCGGTGCCCATCTTGACGACGCCGTGGGCGCCGGCCTTCTTGAGGGCGGCCTCGTCGACGAGGCCGGGGTCCTTCACCTCGGTGCGGAGGCGGGTGATGCAGCCCTCGACCTCTTCGATGTTGTCGAGTCCGCCGAGTCCGGCGACGATCTGCTCAGCCTTGGTGGCCATTGCTCACTCCTGAGTGTCTCGGCCCGGCGGCCCGGCCCGGTTTCAAACGGTAACGCACGTTTGGCCCATCTTCGCGGGCAGGGTTCCGGTTTGTGACGAAAGATAACGATCACTGGTGCCGTGCCCTCGGGGGCGTAGTGCCACCCACGTCGTAAATGGTCTACACCACTTTGGGCCAGGCGACAAAACAGAGGCGACACGACAGCCGCCTGACCGGCAGCCACCAGGAGGCCACCGATGAGTTCGGACAACGCCGCCGTCGGGCAGCAGCCCCGGAAGAAGTGGACCAGTGTCCTCTTCCAGGGGCTGCAGAAGATGGGCCGCAGCCTGCAGTTGCCGATCGCGGTGCTTCCGGCGGCGGGCATCCTGAACCGGCTCGGCCAGCCGGATGTCTTCGGCGCGGACGGGCTGGGCTGGGACAAGGTCGCCAAAGTCTTCAACGGCGCCGGAGGTGCGCTGCTGGACGGCTCGTTGGGCCTGCCGATGCTGTTCGCCGTGGGTGTGGCGATTGGCATGGCCAAGAAGGCGGACGGCTCGACCGCGCTGGCCGCGGTGGTGGGCTTCCTCGTCTACTTCAACGTGCTGCGCCAGTTCCCGGTGGACTGCGGCGGCGCCGCCAAGTTCTCCACCGGGGTCTGCCTGGAGGGTACGACGGTCACCGCGGCCGCCTTCCAGAACCCGGGGGTCTTCGGCGGCATCGTGATCGGCCTGGCGACGTCCTACTTCTGGATGCGCTATCACCGGACGAAGCTGGTGGACTGGCTCGGCTTCTTCAACGGGCGCCGGCTGGTCCCGATCATCATGGCCTTCGTGGCGATCGTCTTCGCGGTGATCTGCCTGTGGGTCTGGCCGCCGATCGGCGACGCGCTCACCAGCTTCAGCAAGTGGCTGGTCGACCTGGGCTCGGTCGGGTCCGGCATCTTCGGTGTGGCCAACCGCGCGCTGCTCGTCATCGGCCTGCACCAGTTCCTGAACGTGTTCGTGTTCTTCCAGTTCGGCGACTTCACCAAGCCGGACGGCGCGGTCGTGCACGGTGACATCCCCCGCTTCCTGGCGGGCGACCCGACGGCCGGCCAGTTCACCTCGGGCTTCTTCCCGATCATGATGTTCGCCCTGCCTGCCGCGGCGCTGGCGATGGCGCACTGCGCCAAGCCGCACCGCCGCAAGGAGATCACCGGCATGATGGTGTCGATCGGTCTGACGTCGCTGGTCACCGGTATCACCGAGCCGATCGAGTACTCGTTCCTCTTCATCGCACCGGTGCTGTACGCGATCCATGCGGTACTGACCGGTGTCTCGCTGGCCGTCACCTGGGGCCTCGGCGTGCATGACGGCTTCAGTTTCTCGGCGGGTCTGATCGACTACGGCCTCAACTGGGGGCTGGCCACCAAGCCCTGGTTGATCATTCCGATCGGGCTCGCCTTCGCGGTGGTGTACTACGCCCTCTTCCGCTTCGTGATCACCAAGTTCAACCTCGCGACGCCCGGCCGGGAGCCGGAGGACGTCGAGGAGGAACTGGTGCAGGAGAACATCAAGTAGCGCGATGGCCACCCGGAGAAATCCGGGCATGAAGTCCCGCCCCGAACGGCCCCCGAGTCCTTGGACCCGGGGGCCGTTCGGCATGTGGTTTAGACCACCGGAACTGGGGATTCCTTTATCCCGCCCCGACGTGTTAAAACTGGTCTACACCACTCAGTGGTATAGACCATAGCGGCGGGCCGTCCCCCTTGAAGTGCCCGCCTCACCAGGAGGAATCTGATGAGTACGGCCACCGCTACGGCGGCCCCCGCGAAGAAGCGGGGCTCCGGTCTCTTTTCCGGTCTGCAGAAGGTCGGTCGCAGCCTCCAGCTGCCGATCGCCGTTCTGCCGGCCGCGGGCATCCTGCTCCGCCTCGGCCAGGACGATGTCTTCGGCGACAAGGGCCTCGGCTGGCACAAGGTCGCGGCGGTCTTCGCGACCGCCGGCGGCGCGGTCTTCGACAACCTGCCGATGCTGTTCTGTATCGGTGTGGCGATCGGCTTCGCCAAGAAGGCCGACGGCTCGACCGCGCTCGCCGCGCTGGTCGGCTTCCTGGTCTACAGCAACGTCCTGAAGGCGTTCCCGGTCACCGACGCCGTCATCAAGGCGGGCAAGGACGACCCGGCGGTCTACAACAACCCCGGCGTCCTCGGCGGCATCATCATGGGTCTGCTCGCCGCGGTCCTGTGGCAGCGCTACCACCGCAAGCAGCTGGTCGACTGGCTCGGCTTCTTCAACGGCCGCCGCCTGGTGCCGATCATCATGGCCTTCGTCGGCACGCTCGTCGGTGTCGTATTCGGCCTCGGCTGGGAGCCGGTCGGCAAGGTCATCAGCAACTTCGGTGAGTGGATGACCGGTCTGGGCGCCGTGGGCGCCGGTCTGTTCGGCCTCATCAACCGCGCGCTGATCCCGGTCGGCATGCACCAGTTCGTGAACTCGGTCTCCTGGTTCCAGCTCGGTGACTTCAAGAACTCCGCGGGCGAGGTCGTGCACGGCGACCTGACCCGGTTCTTCGCCGGTGACCCCACCGCTGGACAGTTCATGTCGGGCTTCTTCCCGATCATGATGTTCGGCCTGCCGGCCGCCGCCATCGCCATCGCGCACTGCGCCCGCCCCGAGCGCCGCAAGGCCGTCATGGGCATGATGATCTCGCTCGCGCTGACCTCGTTCGTCACCGGCATCACCGAGCCGATCGAGTTCTCGTTCATGTTCATCGCCCCGGTGCTCTACGTGATCCACGCGCTGCTGACCGCCGTCTCGATGGCCGTCACCTGGGCGCTGGGCGTGCACGCCGGCTTCACCTTCTCGGCCGGCTTCATCGACTACTTCCTGAACTGGAACCTCGCCACCAAGCCGTGGCTGATCATCCCGATCGGGCTCTGCTTCGCGGTGATCTACTACGTGGTCTTCCGCTTCGCGATCACCAAGTTCAACCTCATCACCCCGGGCCGCGAGCCCGAGGAGGAGATCGAGGACCTCACCAAGGCGTGAGCCGGGTGAACCCCGCTCGTTGAGAACGGCGCGAGGCCCCCGGAACCGTACGGTTCCGGGGGCCTCGCGCATGCAAAGATGCATGCAACCGGTGTAGCCTGGAGTCATGGTCGCTCTCCAGATTCGTGACGTCCCCGACGAACTGCGCAACAAACTCGCCGCCATAGCGCAGGAACGCGGGCAGTCGCTGCAGAACTACCTGCTCGACGTCGTCAATGACGAAGTCAGGCGCCGGGACAACGTGGCCGAGCTGCAGCGTTTCTCCAGGCACTCCTACGGGACCCGGCTCACCCGGGACGACGTCCTCGGCACGCTGGGCGCCGAACGGACTGAGCGTGACACGACCATGGGCCTGCCCGGTGGCACCGGATGATCGTTGTCGATGCCTCGGTCTTCGCCTTCTCCCTGCTCGACGAGGGGCCGACGGGCGACCGCTGCCGAGCGGCACTCGCCGCCGACGACCGGTGGATCGCCCCTGAACACTGGATGGTCGAGGTGCTCTCGGTGGTGAGGGGCAACCTGCTGGGAGGGAAGATCAGCGCGCGACACGCGGCCGACGCTGTTGACGCGCTGGCCCGGATCGATCCGGTCGTGCCACTCACCAGGGTGTTACTGCCCCGGATGTGGGAACTCCGGGGCAACGTCACCGCCTATGACGCGGCGTATGTGGCGGCCGCCGAGGCGTACCGGTGCACCCTGGTGACCACGGATGGCCGCCTGGCGCGCGCTTCCGGCCTGCGCTGCACCGTCGACGTCATCGACTGACGCGGCTCAGATCTCGTACACCGCGCCCGACGTGGCGAGTTCCACCGGGCCGTCGAAGACGGCGCGGGCGTCGGTGAGGTTGCGGGCGGGGTCGGTCCACGGCGGGATGTGGGTGAGGACGAGGCGCCCGGCGCCGGCGCGGTCGGCGTGTTCGCCGGCCTGGCGACCGTTGAGGTGCAGCTCGGGGATGTCTTCCTTGCCGTGGGTGAAGGAGGCTTCGCACAGGAAGAGGTCGGTGCCGTCGGCGAGGCCGAGCAGCGCGTCGCAGGGGCCGGTGTCACCGGAGTACGTCAGGGTCCGGCCGTCGTGTTCGATGCGGAAGCCGAACGCTTCGACGGGGTGGCTGACCCGGTCGGTGGTGATGGTGAAGGGGCCGAGCGTGAAGCTGCCGGGTTCCAGGGTGCGGAAGTCGAAGACCTCGCTCATGCACTTCTCGTCGGGCATGTCGCCGTAGGCGGTGGAGAGCCGGCGCTCGGTGCCTTCGGGGCCGTAGACGGGGATGGCGTCGGCGGGGCCGCCGTCGTGGCGGTAGTAACGGGCCACGAAGTAGCCGCACATGTCGATGCAGTGATCGGCGTGCAGATGGCTGAGCAGGACCGCGTCCAGGTCGTAGAGGCCGCAGTGGCGCTGCAGTTCGCCCAGGGCTCCGTTGCCCATGTCGAGCAGCAGCCGGAAACCGTCGGCCTCGACGAGGTAGCTCGAGCAGGCCGATTCCGCGGACGGGAACGAACCCGAGCAGCCGACGACGGTGAGCTTCATGCCGTGAAACCTCCGTGGGCGCGCCACAGATCGCCCCCATACCGGTTGGAGTGGGGGGTTAGGCGGGTGCGGTCCGCCATGTGTTGACGAGAGTAAGGCGCGGGGCGGGCCGACGCGCCTCCTCCGTGCCCTGTTGTGGGCGGAATCACCAGTACGAGGGGCGGCCGGTACGGTCGGTTCCGATTGAGGATCTTCTTCGACAGATTTTCGACTGTGGGAGCCCATATGGACATGACCTGGTGGTTGGTGGCGGTCGCGGCCGTGGTCGTACTGGCTGTTTTCTCGGTGTGGACGCGGTCGGCGGCGCGGCGGCGGCCCGGTGGTCCGGTGCGGCCGCCGCGCGCGGCGGATCGTCCGGGGCCCGGGCGTGGCGGGCGGCGGGCGCCGGCCGCGGGGGAGATCTGGTGGGCGGACGTGCCGTTCGAGGACGGGTCGGGGGCGAAGGACCGGCCGTGTCTGGTGCTGTCCGTGAAGGGGGGCACGGTGCGCGTCGCGAAGATCACCAGCAAGTACCACGAGGAGCTGCCGGGGGTGATCGCCCTGCCGCCGGGAACCGTGGGCGACGCGCAGGGCCGTACGAGTTATCTGGAGACCGACGAGCTGCGGGAGGTGCGCTCCGCGGCGTTCCGCCGCCGGGCGGGTGTGCTGGACGCGGCGCTGTGGCAGCAGGTGCGGCGGATGGTGCGCTGACCGCGGCCGGCCGCCCGGGTGGGCCGGCCGGCGCCGCGTGGGTGCGCGGGGGTGGTCAGGCCCAGAGCTGGCCGTGCAGCTGTTGGACCGCGGCTTCGGTGCTGGGGGCGGTGTAGATGCCGGTGGAGAGGTACTTCCAGCCGCCGTCGGCGACGACGAAGACGATGTCGGCACGCTCCCCCGCCTTGTGGGCCTTGGCGGCGACGCCGAGTGCGGCGTGCAGGGCAGCGCCGGTGGAGACGCCGGCGAAGATGCCCTCCTGCTGGAGGAGCTCGCGGGTGCGGCGGACGGCGTCCTCGGATCCGACGGAGAAGCGGGTGGTGAGGACGGACTCGTCGTAGAGCTCGGGGACGAAGCCCTCGTCGAGGTTGCGCAGTCCGTAGACGATGTCGTCGTAGCGGGGCTCGGCGGCGACGATGGCGACTCCGGGGACCTTCTCGCGCAGGTAGCGGCCGACGCCCATCAGGGTGCCGGTGGTGCCCAGGCCGGCGACGAAGTGGGTGATGGTGGGGAGGTCCGTGAGGATCTCCGGGCCGGTGGTCGCGTAGTGGGCGCCCGCGTTGGCGGGGTTGCCGTACTGGTAGAGCATCACCCAGTCGGGGTGTTCGGCGGAGATCTCCTTGGCCATCCGGACGGCGGTGTTGGAGCCGCCCGCGGCCGGTGAGGAGATGATCTCGGCGCCCCACATCGCGAGCAGTTCGCGCCGCTCCGACGAGGTGTTCTCGGGCATGACGCAGACGATGCGGTAGCCCTTGAGGCGCGCGGCCATGGCCAGCGAGATGCCGGTGTTGCCCGAGGTGGGTTCGAGGATGGTGCAGCCGGGGGTGAGCCGGCCGTCCGCCTCGGCCTGCTCGATCATGTGGAG
The DNA here is from genome assembly GCF_016107395.1 of Streptomyces fildesensis. Taxonomy (GTDB): domain Bacteria; phylum Actinomycetota; class Actinomycetes; order Streptomycetales; family Streptomycetaceae; genus Actinacidiphila; species Actinacidiphila fildesensis. The sequence continues at coordinate 2,894 of NZ_JAAIKO010000004.1, read as the reverse complement.
CGCGGGGCGGTCCTTGATCGAGCCGGTGGGGTTGCGGTCCTCCAGTTTGGCCCAGACGCTGACGGCGTCGGACGGGGACAGGCGCGGGAGGCGGACGAGCGGGGTGTTGCCCACCGCCGCCAGCGGGCTGTCGTAGCGCATCAGACAGCGTTCGTTTCGGTCGCCGCGGAGCCGGAGCCGCCGGCGACGGCCGGCAGGATCGTGACGCTGTCACCGTCGGTGAGCTTGGTGCTGATGCCGTCGAGGAAGCGGACGTCCTCGTCGTTGAGGTAGACGTTGACGAATCGGCGCAGGCCGCCGTCGACGACGATGCGCTCGCGGATTCCGGTGTGCCGGCTCTCGAGGTCCGCGAAGAGTTCGTCGAGCGTGCTGCCCGCACCGTCGACGGCCTTGGCGCCGTCGGTGTAGGTGCGGAGGATGGTCGGAATGCGGACCTCGATGGCCATGGGTGGGCTCCGTTACATGCGGGCGTCAGACGGGGGGACGTGCGGGCGTGCTGTGCGGCGTGCCGGGGGTGGCGGCAGTGCTCAGGCGCGCGGACAGGCGGCGCTGGCGACACGGCAGAGGTCGACGTGCAGCCGCGCGACGAGCAGCATGCCCGGCGGGTTGTTCTTCACGTCGTGGGGAACCATGGGCTCATCGTATCGATTCCCGGGCGCGGTCCGAGACAGGCGTCCCACGATTCGGACCTCAGGCGCCGGAGGCCACTACCCGCACGTCTTCTTCGGTCACGACCCCGTCCACAATGCGGAACGAGCGGAACTGGAACTCCTCCGCGGTCGAGACCAGGACGTAGTGCGCGCCAGGCTCGTTCGCGTAGGTGATGTCGGTACGGGACGGGTACGCCTCGGTGGCGGTGTGCGAGTGGTAGACGATCACCGGCTCCTCGTCGCGGTCGTCCAGGTCGCGGTAGAGCTTGAGCAGGTCGGTGGAGTCGAACTCGTAGAACGTGGGTGAGCGGGCCGCGTTCAGCATGGGGATGAAGCGCTCGGGGCGGCCGCTGCCCTCAGGTCCCGCGACGATGCCGCACGCCTCGTCGGGGTGGTCGGCGCGGGCGTGGGCGACGATCGCGTCGTGGATCTCCTGCGTGATGGTGAGCATTGGGAAAAAGTAACAGCGCGCGAAGCGCCCACTGCAAGGGTGGGGGTGGGCGACGGGCGGGAAAAGTAACAGCGCGCGAAGCGTACGAAGGCCCGCCCCAGGGGTGCGGGGGCGGGCCTTCGCGGCAGGTGGTGGCTTCGGCGCGCGGTGGTTCAGCTCGCGGCGTCGGCCAGTGCGGGTTCCGGGGCGACGTGCGGCTTGGGGGCGAACGCCTCCGGGTTCTTCCGCTTGAGCCAGGCGTACCCGATGCCGAGGATCGCGAACCACACGGGAGCGCTGTAGAGCGAAATCCGGGCGTCCTTGTCGATGCCGATCAGGACCATCACGCCGGCCAGGAAGATCAGCGCGATCCAGCTGGTGTACGGGGCGCCCGGCGCCTTGAACCAGGCTTCGGCGGCGCGGCCGGCCTTGACCGCCGCGCGGTAGCGCAGATGGGAGATGAGGATCATCGCCCAGGTCCAGACGCCGGCGACGGTGGCGAAGGCGGTGATGTAGGTGAAGGCGCCGTCCGGGTCGACGTAGTTGATCCAGACGCCGATGCCCATCAGGGCGACGGAGACGAGGATGCCGGTGGCCGGGGTCTGGCGTGAGTTGAGCTTGGCGAAGGCCCTGGGGCCCTGCCCGTTGACGGCCAGGTCGCGCAGCATGCGGCCGGTGGAGTACATGCCGGAGTTGCAGGACGACAGGGCGGCGGTGAGGACCACGAAGTTCACGATGGCCGCGCCGAACGGGATGCCGATCTTGGCGAAGGCGGCCACGAACGGGCTGACGCCCGGCTGGAACTCGGTCCAGGAGACGACGCCGAGGATCACGATGAGCGCGCCGACGTAGAAGACGCCGATCCGCCAGGGCAGCGTGTTGATGGCCTTGGGGAGCGTCTCGCGGGGGTTCTCGGCCTCACCGGCGGTGACGCCGACGAGTTCGACGGCGAGGTAGGCGAACATCACGATCTGCAGCGTCATGAGGGACTTGCCGACGCCGTTGGGGAAGACCCCGCCGTCACCCCACAGATGGCTGAGCGAGGCGGTGTCGCCGGCGGCGGAGAACCCGATGGTCAGAACGCCGATCCCGATGAGGATCATGCCGATGATCGCGGTGACCTTGATCATCGAGAACCAGAACTCGACCTCGCCGAAGACCTTCACCGAGATGAGGTTCACTCCGAAGAGCACCAGCAGGAAGATCAGGGCGGAGATCCACTGGGGGATGTCCTTCCACCAGTAGGTGATGTACACCGAGGCGGCGGTGACCTCGGCCATGCCGGTTACCACCCACATCAGCCAGTACGTCCAGCCGGTGACGAACCCCCAGAACGGGCCCAGGAACTCGCGGGCGTAGTCGGCGAAGGAGCCGGACACGGGGCGGTAGGTGAGCAGTTCGCCCAGGGCCCGCATGATGAAGAAGATGATGACGCCGGCGATGGCGTACATCATGATCAGGCTCGGTCCGGCCTGATGGATGGCCTTGCCGGCGCCCAGGAAGAGGCCGGTGCCGATGGCACCGCCGATGGCGATCATCTGGATCTGCCGGCTGCCGAGCCCTCGCTGGTAGCCCTCTTCGCTGACGGGCGCGGCGGCCGCGTCGTCGTGGTGCCCGGTGTGTTCCGTCGGCATGGTGGTGGTGCGCCTTTCTCCATATCCCCCCGGACAGTGGAGTTGCGAGCCGGCGATCGGCCGGCTCAGCGCCTGGCGGAACAGGGATGGCGTCCCGGCCAGTGGTCGGAATTAGTACCACGGGCTGAGTAGGGTCGGGGACTGGCGCGGTGGCTGACGCTCCGTTTCCAGTCCCCGCCG
>NZ_JAAIKO010000049.1 GCF_016107395.1 Streptomyces fildesensis | reverse complement strand
ACACCTGTGACCGGGTGCTGTGGCTGGAGAAGGGCGAGCTCCTCATGGACGGCCCGACGGACGACGTGCTGAAGGCCTACGAAGAGGCCAGCAACAAGTAGCCGGCGGACCGGAACAGCGGTCCACGCCGCCGCACCGACGATCGGGCCCCCGCCGGGCAGAACCGGCGGGGGCCCGTCCGGTTCCCGCGTGATCCGCCGCCAGGGCCCGGGCACATCCCGTGCGCCCCTCTCCGGGGACGCCAACCGGCGCTGCCGGGAGCCCGATTGCCGGCGGACGGGGGGAATCCGAACGGAATCCCGCCTGTCGCTCGCGCCCCCGGCGTACGCCGGTGACCTGCCCGACGTAAGCTGTAGCGGTGCTCCGGGGTGGGTGCGGCGTGTCCGAAATGGGAAGATTCTTCCCAGCGGTGTAGAACGGGGAGTGTGGCGGCCATGAAGATCGGGACCATCCAGCTCCACAGCGCGCCGGTCGCGCGTGGGACGGGAAGCCCGCGGTGACCGCCGACGCGCAGTCGCGCGCCGTCCTCGACAAGGCCGCCCGCGAGAACTTCCCCGTCGCACCGTTCTTCGTGCCGAAGGCGTGGCGTGGCGATCTGATGGCCGTCTACGGCTTCGCCCGGCTCGTCGACGACATCGGCGACGGCGATCTGGCCAACGGCGGCCGGGACGACGCCGCCCGGCTCGGCCTTCCGCAGGACGCGGCCGAGGACCGGATCGTCATGCTCGACGCGTTCGAGGCCGATCTGCGGAAGGTGTTCGACGGAACCCCCCGCCATCCGCTGCTCCTGGCACTGCAGCCCACCGTCCGCCGGCACGGGCTGACCCCCGGCCCCTTCGAGGGTCTGATCGAGGCCAACCGCCAGGACCAGCGGGTCCGGCGCTACGACACGTACGAGGATCTGCTCGCCTACTGCGAGCTGTCCGCCAACCCGGTGGGCCGGCTCGTTCTGGGGATCACAGGCACCTCGACACCCGAGCGGAACCGGCTCTCCGACGCCGTCTGCACCGCGCTGCAGATCGTCGAGCACTTGCAGGACGTGGCCGAGGACCTCGGTCGCGACCGTATCTACCTGCCGGCACAGGACATGAAACGCTTCGGAGTCACCGAAGCGGACCTCGCCGCCCCCACCGCTGGCGCACAGGTGCGCGCACTGGTGGCATTCGAAGCGGAACGCGCCCGGGACCTTTTGAATGAAGGCACCCCATTGGTGGGTAGCGTCCGTGGCAGGCTCAGGCTTCTGCTCGCCGGCTTCGTCGGCGGCGGGCGTGCCGCGCTGAAGGCGGTCGAGAGCGCGGGCTACGACGTGCTCCCGGGACCGCCGAAAGCCACCAGACCAAGCCTGCTGCGCGAAGTGGGGTCGACATTGCGAAGAAAGGGGTGAGGCGGACCGTGAACGGTTCTGCCCACACGTCCGGGCCGGTTCTCGCCGCCTACCGTTACTGCGAGAGCGTGACCGGGCACGAGGCCCGCAACTTCGCCTACGGCATCCGCCTGCTGCCCCTCCCCAAGCGGCAGGCCATGTCGGCCCTCTATGCCTTCTCCCGCCGCGTCGACGACATCGGCGACGGCGACCTCGACCCCGCGGTCAAGCAGATCCGGCTCGACGAGACCCGGGCCCTGCTGGCCCGGATCCGCGCGGGTGAGATCCGCGAGGACGACACCGATCCGGTCGCGGTGGCGCTCACCGACGCGTCACGCCGGTTTCCGCTGCCGCTCGGCGGACTCGACGAGCTGATCGACGGCGTGCTGATGGACGTGCACGGCGAGACGTACGAGACCTGGGACGACCTCGCGGCGTACTGCCGCTGCGTCGCGGGCGCCATCGGACGGCTCTCGCTGGGCGTCTTCGGCACGGTCGGCCCCGGCGGACGGGGCACCGGCGACATGGAGCGCGCCGCCGGATACGCCGACACCCTCGGCCTCGCCCTGCAACTCACCAACATCCTGCGGGACGTCCGGGAGGACGCCAGCAACGGCCGGACCTATCTGCCCGCCCAGGACCTCGCCAAGTTCGGCTGCTCGGAGGGGTTCCACACCGACACCCCGCCGCCCGGCTCGGACTTCGCCGGCCTGATCGAGTACGAAGTACGCCGGGCCCGCGCCCTGTTCGCGACCGGCTACCAATTGCTACCTATGCTCGACCGCCGCAGCGGCGCCTGTGTGGCCGCGATGGCGGGTATCTACCGCAGACTGCTGGACCGGATCGCCGCGGATCCCGAGGCGGTGCTGCGCGGCCGGGTATCGCTTCCGGGTCACCAGAAGGCGTACGTCGCCGTACGCGGTCTGGCCGGTCTCGACGCCCGCCGCTCGGCACGGGGGCGCGGGTGACGTTCCTAGCAACCAGTCAGGTCCCCAGCGCGTCAGTGCCGGTGACGGAGCGTCGCGTCGCGTCGGGCGCCAGCGGAAGGGGGGAGTGCCGATGACCGGGTCCGAGGTTTCCGGACGTCCTCCGGAGGCGGCCGCGGTGGTCGTGGGCGGCGGGCTGGCCGGCACCACGGCGGCACTGGCGCTCGCCGACGCCGGGCTCCGGGTGACCCTGATCGAATCACGTCCCCGGCTGGGCGGACTGGCGTTCTCGTTCCAGCGCGGTGAGCTGACCGTCGACAACGGACAGCATGTCTTCCTGCGCTGCTGCACCGCCTACCAGTGGTTCGTCGACCGGATCGCGGCCCGCGACCTGGTCACTCTCCAGGACCGGCTCGACGTGCCCGTCCTGGACGCGGCGAACATGCGGCTGGGCCGGCTGCGCCGTGCCGCGCTGCCCGTACCGCTGCACCTGGCGGCGAGCCTCGCGACGTATCCGCACCTGTCGCTCAGGGAGCGGGCCACGGTCGGCCGCGCCGCGCTGGCGCTGCGCGCCCTGGACCTGGCGGACCCGGCGCTCGACGACACCGACTTCGCCAGCTGGCTGCGGGACCGGGGCCAGTCCCCGCGCACCATCGAGGCGCTGTGGGACCTGGTGGGCGTCGCCACGCTCAACGCCACCGCGGCGAACGCCTCGCTGGGGCTGGCCGCCATGGTCTTCAAGACCGGGCTGCTGTCCGAGGCCGGCGCCGCCGACATCGGCTGGGCGGCCGCGCCGCTCGGCGAGCTGCACGACGACCGGGCCCGCAAGGCCCTGGACGCGGCGGGCGTACGGATCATGCTGCGGTCCCGGGTGACCGGCATCAAGCCGGCCGCCGGGGGCGGCTGGCTGGTCGACGCCGAGACCGGGCCGGGTCGCGGCGAGCAGCTCGACGCCGGCACCGTCGTCATGGCCCTGCCGCAGCGCGAGACCCACGGGCTGCTGCCCGAGGGCGCGCTGGACGACCCGGACGCACTGCTGGGGATCGGCACGGCGCCGATCCTGAACGTGCACGTCGTCTACGACCGCCAGGTGCTGCGACAGCCGTTCTTCGCCGCGCTCGGCAGTCCCGTCCAGTGGGTCTTCGACCGGACCGCGAGCTCGGGAATGACCGGTCCCGGCCAGTACCTGGCCGTCTCGCAGTCCGCCGTCGAGGACGAGATCGATCTGCCGGTCGCGGAACTGCGGGAGCGCTATCTGCCGGAGCTGGAACGCCTGCTGCCCGCGGCCAGGGGCGCCGGTGTGACGGACTTCTTCGTCACCCGGGAGCGCACGGCGACCTTCGCCCCGGCTCCCGGCGTCGGCCGGCTGCGGCCGGGAGCGGCCACCCGCGCCCCCGGTCTGTACCTGGCCGGCGCGTGGACCGACACCGGCTGGCCCGCGACCATGGAGAGCGCCGTGCGCAGCGGACTGCACGCCTCCCGAGAAGCTTTGACCGCACTAGGCCTTCCGTTCGAGAACGATGTTGTGAGGGCCGTATGAGCACAGCCAGTGCAACCAGAGGAGTAAACGTGACCGCTGCCGGCGTCCTTGAGCTGCTGGAGCGCGGCCGCACCCTGTCCACACCGGTGCTCCGCTCGGCCGTGGAACGGCTCGCGCCACCGATGGACACCGTCGCCGCCTACCACTTCGGGTGGATCGACGCGGCCGGCCGGCCGGCCGACGGCGACGGCGGCAAGGCCGTGCGCCCCGCGCTGGCCCTGCTGTCCGCCGAGGCGGCGGGAGTGCCGCCCGAGGTCGGCATCCCCGGCGCGGTCGCCGTCGAGCTGGTGCACAACTTCTCACTGCTGCACGACGACCTGATGGACGGCGACGAGCAGCGCCGGCACCGCGACACCGTATGGAAGGTGCACGGTCCCGCCCAGGCGATCCTGGTCGGTGACGCGCTGTTCGCGCTTGCCAACGAGGTGCTGCTGGAACAGTGCACCGTGGACGCGGGCCGCGCCACCCGGCGGCTCACCGTCGCGACCCGCAAGCTGATCGACGGCCAGGCCCAGGACATCTCCTTCGAGCACCGCGAGCGGGTCACCGTCGAGGAGTGCCTGGAGATGGAGGGCAACAAGACCGGCGCCCTGCTGGCCTGCGCCTCCTCCATCGGCGCGGTGCTCGGCGGCGCGTCGGACTCCGACGCCGACGCGCTGGAGGAGTACGGCTATCACCTCGGGCTGGCCTTCCAGGCGATCGACGATCTGCTCGGGATCTGGGGCGACCCGGCCGCGACCGGCAAGCAGACCTGGAGCGATCTGCGGCAGCGCAAGAAGTCACTGCCCGTGGTCGCCGCGCTGGCGGCGGGCGGCAGCGCCTCGGAACAACTCGGGGAACTGCTCGCGGCAGATGCCAAGAATCCTGAAACAGGTGCGTTCAGTGAGGAAGAGTTCGCCCTGCGGGCGGCGTTGATCGAAGAGGCGGGAGGCCGGGAGTGGACATCCCAGGAAGCCCGCCGGCAATACGCCACTGCAATCGCCGCGCTGGATAAAATGGACATGCCGGACGAAATTCAACGTAAGCTCGTAGGCCTGGCGGATTTTGTGGTGGTTCGCGAGAAATAACGATCTAACGTGGAGCGCAGCACGTCGCCGACCAAGCACGTGTAACGGTCGACGGCAGCCCCAACACCGCAGAAGTCTCAACTGCAAAGGGGAAGCCATGACAGCGACGACCGACGGCAGTCCGGGGGCCCCAGCCCCCCAGGCACCTTCGGCCAGCACCACCTCGGCACCGCACCCCGTACACGTCGGTGGTGCCGAGGCGGCGGCGGAGCGCGCCGCGCGGCGCGCCGCCGCCAACCTCCTGGCAGCCCAGCATCCCGACGGGTGGTGGAAGGGCGACCTCGAGACCAACGTGACGATGGACTCCGAGGATCTGCTGCTCCGTCAGTTCCTGGGTATCCAGGACGAGCGGACCACGCAGGCCGCCGCCCGCTGGATCCGCTCGCTGCAGCGTGACGACGGTTCCTGGCCCACCTTCCACAGCGGGCCGGGGGACCTGTCCGCGACGGTCGAGGCGTATGTCGCGCTGCGGCTGGCGGGCGACACGCCGGAGGCGCCGCACATGGCGAACGCCTCGGCGTGGGTGCGCGAGGCCGGTGGTGTCGTCGGGGCCCGGGTCTTCACCAGGATCTGGCTGGCCCTGTTCGGCTGGTGGCGGTGGGAGGACCTCCCCGAGCTGCCGCCGGAGATCATCTACCTTCCCAAGTGGTTCCCGCTCAACATCTACGCCTTCGGCTGCTGGGCCCGGCAGACCATCGTCCCGCTCACCGTCGTCGCCGCCCACCGGCCGGTCCGGCCGGCGCCCTTCGGGATCAGCGAACTGCACAAGGACCCCGCGCAGCCCAATCCGCCGCGCCCGCCCGCACCGCTCGCCAGCTGGGACGGCCTGTTCCAGCGGCTGGACCGGGCCCTGCACCTGTACCGCAAGGTCGGCGTCCGGCCGCTGCGCCGTACCGCGCTCAAGGCCTGCGCGCGCTGGATCATCGAGCGCCAGGAGGACGACGGCTGCTGGGGCGGGATCCAGCCGCCCGCCGTGTACTCGGTGATCGCCCTGCATCTGCTCGGCTATGAACTCGACCATCCGGTCGTGCGGGCCGGGCTCGACTCGCTGGATCGTTTCGCCGTGTGGCCGGACGAGGACACCCGCATGATCGAGGCCTGTCAGTCCCCGGTCTGGGACACCTGTCTCGCCACCATCGCGCTGGCCGACGCGGGGGTGGCGACCGACCACCCGGCGCTGGTCAAGGCGGTCGACTGGATGCTCGACGAGCAGATCACCAAGCCGGGCGACTGGGCGGTCCAGCGGCCGGGGCTGCAGCCGGGCGGCTGGGCGTTCGAGTTCCACAACGACAACTACCCGGACATCGACGACACCGCCGAGGTCGTGCTGGCCCTGCTGCGGGTCCAGCACCCCGATCCGGGACGGGTCGACGCCGCCGTGGAGAAGGCCGTCCGCTGGAACATCGGCATGCAGTCGAAGAACGGCGCGTGGGGTGCGTTCGACGCCGACAACACCAGCGCGTTCCCCAACCGGCTGCCGTTCTGCGACTTCGGTGAGGTCATCGACCCGCCGTCCGCCGATGTCACCGCGCACGTGGTGGAGATGCTCGCCTCACTCGGCCTGGAGGACGACACCCACACCCGGCGCGGCATCGACTGGCTGCTGGCCGAACAGGAGGACAGCGGGGCCTGGTTCGGCCGCTGGGGCGTCAACTACATCTACGGCACCGGCTCGGCGGTGCCCGCGCTGGTGGCCGCCGGTCTCCCGGTGAGCCACCCCGCCGTCCGGCGGGCCGTCGGCTGGCTGGAGAGCGTCCAGAACCAGGACGGCGGCTGGGGCGAGGACCTGCGCTCCTACTCCGACCAGGAGTGGATCGGCCGCGGTGTCTCGACCGCCTCGCAGACCGCCTGGGCGCTGCTCGCCCTGCTGTCGGCGGGCGAGCGCGACAGCGACGCGGTGGAGCGCGGGGTGCGCTGGCTCGTCGACACCCAGAAGGCCGACGGATCCTGGGACGAGCCGTACTTCACCGGGACCGGGTTCCCCCGGGACTTCTCGATCAACTACCACCTGTACCGGATGGTCTTCCCGCTCACGGCGCTCGGGCGCTATGCGCGGAGTGAACCGCTCGGAGTCATCGGCAACGTGACGAAGGGGAAGGCGGCCGGATGACGGCTCTGCTGGTCGTCTGCGCTCTCGGCGTCGAACGGTTCGCCCTGCGGGGCGGGGACCGGACCGGCGCCGCGGGGCCCGTCGCCCTGCTGCGTACCGGCATGGGACCGCAGGCCGCCGACCGGGCCGTCACCGAAGCACTGCGCGCCCCGGAGCTGCGGGACGCGGCGGTGCTCGCCACCGGATTCTGCGCCGGGCTCAGCCCCGGCATGCGCCCCGGCGACCTGGTGGTCTCGGACGAGACCCACGGGGCCGGACAACTGGCCGCCGCGCTCGAAGCGGCGGGGCACACCGTTCACACCGGACGCCTGGCCGGGTCCGACCATGTCGTACGGGGCGCGGAACGCTCCGTTCTGCGGTCGACAGGAGCGATCGCGGTCGATATGGAATCCACCGCAATACTCCACGCCGCCCTGGCGCGCGGACCGCGGCCTGTCGCCGCCGTCCGCGTTGTTGTCGACACTCCCGAGCATGAATTGCTCCGTGTCGGCACGCTGCGCACCGGAATTACCGCATTCCGCGTGCTAAGGGCTATTCTTCCTGCCTTTTTCGAATGGCACCGTACTACCGCTGTGCTCTCCTGGAGGTGAGCTAGATGGCTATGCCGCTCCGCCAGTCCATCCGGGTCGGAACGTACCTCATGGAACAGAAGCTCCGACGCCGTGACAAGTTCCCCTTGATCGTGGAACTGGAGCCGCTGTTCGCCTGCAACCTGGCCTGCGAGGGCTGTGGAAAGATCCAGCACCCGGCGGGAGTTCTCAAGCAGCGCATGCCGGTCGCCCAGGCGGTCGGCGCGGTGCTCGAATCCGGTGCCCCGATGGTGTCCATCGCCGGTGGTGAGCCCTTGATGCACCCTCAGATCCACGAGATCGTGCGTCAGTTGGTGGCCAAGCGGAAGTACGTCTTCCTCTGCACCAACGCGCTGCTGATGCGCAAGAAGATGGACAAGTTCACGCCGTCCCCGTACTTCGCCTTCACGGTCCACATCGACGGGCTGAAGGAGCGGCACGACGAGTCGGTCGCCAAGGAGGGTGTCTTCGAGGAAGCGGTCGAGGCGATCAAGGAGGCCAAGAAGCGCGGCTTCCGGGTCACCACCAACTCGACCTTCTTCAACACCGACACCCCGCAGAGCATCATCGAGGTCCTCGACTACCTCAATGACGATCTGAAGGTCGACGAGATGATGATCTCGCCCGCCTACGCCTACGAGAAGGCGCCCGACCAGGAGCACTTCCTCGGCGTCGAGCAGACCAGGGAGCTGTTCAAGAAGTCCTTCGCGAACGGCAACCGCAGGAAGTGGCGGCTCAACCACAGCCCGCTTTTCCTGGACTTCCTGGAAGGCAAGGTGGACTTCCCGTGCACCGCCTGGGGCATCCCCAACTACTCGCTCTTCGGCTGGCAGCGCCCCTGCTACCTGATGAGCGACGGGTATGTGCCGACGTACCGGGAGCTCGTCGAGGAGACCGACTGGGACAAGTACGGCCGCGGCAAGGACCCGCGCTGCTCCAACTGCATGGCGCACTGCGGCTACGAGCCGACCGCCGTACTCGCCACGATGGGCTCCCTCAAGGAGTCGCTCCGCGCCGCCCGTGAGACGGTGGCCGGAAACCGCGGGAAGTGACGAGCGCGATGTCGGGAATCGAGCCGGTAGCGCTCGGCCTGCCCGCCGTACCGTCCCGCCCGCTCTCGGTGCGCCGCCCCTCGCGGCGCATCGAGGTCGGGTCGGTCCCGGTGGGCGGGGACGCCCCGGTGTCGGTCCAGTCGATGACGACGACGGTGACCGCGGACGTGAACGCGACGCTGCAGCAGATCGCGGAGCTGACGGCCGCCGGCTGCCAGATCGTCCGGGTGGCCTGCCCTTCGCAGGACGACGCGGACGCGCTGGCGGCGATCGCGAGGAAGTCGCAGATCCCGGTGATCGCGGACATTCACTTCCAGCCGAAGTACGTCTTCGCGGCGCTCGACGCCGGCTGTGCGGCGGTGCGGGTGAATCCCGGGAACATCCGGCAGTTCGACGACAAGGTCAAGGAGATCGCGAAGGCGGCGGCTTCGGTCGGCACCCCGATCCGGATCGGTGTCAACGCGGGTTCGCTGGACCGCCGGCTGATGGAGAAGTACGGCAAGGCGACTCCTGAGGCGCTGGTGGAGTCGGCGCTGTGGGAGTGCTCGCTGTTCGAGGAGCACGGTTTCCGTGACATCAAGATCTCGGTGAAGCACAACGACCCGGTCGTGATGGTCAACGCCTACCGGCTGCTCGCCGGCAAGTGCGACTACCCCCTCCACCTCGGTGTCACCGAGGCCGGTCCCGCGTTCCAGGGCACCATCAAGTCCGCCGTCGCGTTCGGCGCGCTGCTGTCCGAGGGCATCGGCGACACCATCCGCGTCTCGCTCTCCGCCCCGCCGGTCGAGGAGGTGAAGGTCGGCATCCAGATCCTGGAGTCGCTGAATCTGCGGCAGCGGCGGCTGGAGATCGTGTCCTGTCCGTCGTGCGGGCGGGCGCAGGTCGACGTCTACACGCTCGCGAACCAGGTCTCGGCCGGTCTGGAGGGGATGGAGGTGCCGTTGCGCGTCGCCGTCATGGGGTGCGTCGTCAACGGTCCGGGGGAGGCCCGGGAAGCGGATCTCGGTGTCGCGTCCGGCAACGGCAAGGGCCAGATCTTCGTCAAGGGCGAGGTCATCAAGACCGTGCCGGAGTCGAAGATCGTGGAGACCCTGATCGAAGAGGCGATGAAGATCGCCGAGCAGATGGAATCCGACGGCGCGTTCTCCGGGGTACCGGAAGTCACTGTCGGCTGACCGCAGCAATCCCGGTAGGGGGGAACGAGGTCCATCGTGTCGATACTGGAGAACATCCGGGGCCCGCGCGACCTGAAGGCACTGCCCGAATCCCGACTCGACGAACTCGCCGCCGATATCCGCCACTTCCTCGTGCAGGCGGTGGCGAGAACCGGCGGCCATCTCGGACCCAACCTGGGCGTGGTCGAGCTGACCATCGCCCTGCACCGGGTCTTCGACTCGCCCGCCGACCGTGTCCTGTGGGACACCGGTCACCAGTCCTACGTCCACAAGCTGCTCACCGGGCGGCAGGACTTCTCGAAGCTGCGCGGCAAGGGCGGCCTGTCCGGCTATCCGTCGCGCGCCGAGTCCGAGCACGACGTCATCGAGAACAGCCATGCCTCGACGGTGCTGGGGTGGGCCGACGGCCTCGCCAAGGCCAACCAGGTGCTCGGCAAACAGGACCACGTGGTCGCGGTCATCGGTGACGGCGCGCTGACCGGCGGTATGGCCTGGGAGGCGCTGAACAACATCGCCGCGGCCAAGGACCGGCCGCTGATCATCGTCGTCAACGACAACGAGCGCTCCTACGGGCCGACGATCGGCGGCCTCGCCAACCACCTGGCGACGCTGCGCACCACCGACGGCTACGAGCGCTTCCTCGCCTGGGGCAAGGACCTCCTGCAGCGGACCCCGGTCGTGGGCCAGCCGCTGTACGAGTCCCTGCACGGCGCGAAGAAGGGCTTCAAGGACGCCTTCGCCCCGCAGGGCATGTTCGAGGACCTGGGGCTGAAGTACGTCGGACCGATCGACGGCCACAACATCGCGGCCGTCGAGTCCGCGCTGCGCCGCGCCGCGCGCTTCCACGGACCGGTGCTCGTGCACTGCCTGACCCAGAAGGGCCGCGGTTACGCGGCGGCGGAGCAGGACGAGGCCGACCGCTTCCACACCGTCGGCGCCATGGACCCGCTCACCTGCGAGCCGCTCGCGCCGTCCAACGGCCCCTCGTGGACGTCGGTCTTCGGCGCCGAGATGCTGCGGATCGGCGCGGAGCGCCCGGACGTCGTCGCCATCACCGCCGCCATGCTGCAACCCGTCGGGCTAGGCGCCTTCGCCGCCGCGTTCCCGGACCGGATCTACGACGTCGGTATCGCCGAGCAGCATGCCGCCGTCTCGGCGGCGGGCCTGGCCACCGGCGGGCTGCACCCGGTGGTCGCGGTGTACGCGACGTTCCTGAACCGCGCGTTCGACCAGGTGCTGATGGATGTGGCGCTGCACAAGTGCGGTGTGACGTTCGTGCTGGACCGGGCGGGCGTCACCGGTGTGGACGGCGCTTCGCACAACGGCATGTGGGACATGTCGATCCTCCAGGTCGTGCCCGGGCTGCGGATCGCCGCCCCGCGCGACGCCGACCAGCTGTGCGCCCAGCTGCGCGAGGCCGTCGAGGTCGACGACGCGCCCACCGTCGTCCGGTTCCCCAAGGAGACGGTCGGTGCGGCGGTGCCGTCCCTGGAGCGGATCGGCGGGCTCGACGTCCTGCGCCGCGACCTTCGCCAGGACGTGCTGCTGGTATCGGTCGGCGCCCTCGCCGGCACCTGCCTGGCGGTCGCGGACCTGCTGGACGAACGCGGCCTCGGCGTCACGGTCGTCGACCCCCGCTGGGTCAAACCGGTCGACGCCGCGCTGCCACCGCTCGCCGCCGGGTTCCGCATGGTGGCGGTCGTCGAGGACAACAGCCGTACCGGCGGCGTCGGTTCGGCCGTCGCGCAGGCACTGCGGGACGCGGACGTCGACGTACCGCTGCGCGACTTCGGCATCCCGCAGGACTTCCTGGCCCATGCCAAACGCGGCGAAGTGCTCGCCGACATCGGACTCACCCCGGCCGAGATCGCCGGCCGGATCAGTGCCACACTCGCCCGCCGCAACGGGGCCGGCGACGTGGGCGACGCAATCAAGGAGCTGGCACCCGATGACACCGTCTGAGTCGCAGCCCGTCGGACCACCATCCGTGGCCAAGGGCTTCGACCTCGCGACCCTCCTCGCCGAACGCGGCGGCGAGCGCTACGACCTGCACACCCGGCACCTCAACCACCAACTGCCGCGCATGCTGCACACCATCGGCTTCGACAAGGTCTACGAGCGGGCCGAGGGCGCGCACTTCTGGGACGCCGAGGGCCAGGACTATCTCGACATGCTCGCCGGCTTCGGGGTGATGGGCCTGGGCCGGCACCACCCCGTCGTCCGCAAGGCGCTGCACGACGTCCTGGACGCGGGTCTCGCCGACCTGACCCGCTTCGACTGCCAGCCGCTGCCCGGACTGCTCGCCGAGAAGCTGCTCACCTACAGCCCGCACCTGGACCGGGTGTTCTTCGGCAACAGCGGCACCGAGGCCGTCGAGACCGCGCTGAAGTTCGCCCGCTACGCCACCGGCAGGCCGCGGATCCTGTACTGCTCGCACGCCTTCCACGGGCTGACGACGGGGTCGCTGTCCGTCAACGGCGAGGACGGCTTCCGCGACGGCTTCGCCCCGCTGCTGCCCGACACCGCGATCCCGCTCGGCGATCTGGAGGCGCTGGAACGGGAGTTGAAGCGCGGTGACGTGGCCGCACTGATCGTGGAGCCCATCCAGGGCAAGGGCGTCCATGAGACCCCGCCCGGCTACCTCCGCGCCGCGCAGGAACTGCTGCACAAGCACAAGGCGCTGCTGATCGCCGACGAGGTGCAGACCGGCCTCGGACGGACCGGCGACTTCTACGCCTACCAGCACGAGGCCGGGGTCGAGCCCGATCTGTTGTGCGTTTCCAAGGCGCTGTCGGGCGGCTATGTGCCGGTCAGCGCCACGCTCGGCAAGGACTGGATCTTCAAGAAGGTCTACTCCTCGATGGACCGGGTCCTGGTGCACTCCGCCAGCTTCGGTTCCAACGCCCAGGCGATGGCGGCGGGGTTGGCCACCCTGTCCGTCATGGACGACGAGGGCGTCGTCGCCAACGCCCGGCACACCGGCGACCTGTTGCGCACCCGGCTGGCCGCCCTCGTCGACCGCTACGAGCTGCTGCGCGAGGTGCGCGGGCGCGGGCTGATGATCGGTATCGAGTTCGGCAAGCCGACCTCCCTGGGCCTGCGCAGCCGCTGGGCGATGCTCCAGGCCGCCCGCAAGGGCCTGTTCGCGCAGATGGTGGTGGTGCCGCTGCTGCAGCGGCACCGGATCCTCACTCAGGTCTCGGGCGATCACCTCGAAGTCATTAAGCTGATCCCTCCGCTGATCATCGACGAGTCGGACGTGGACCGCTTCGTCGAGGCGTTCACCGCCGTGATGGACGACGCGCACGGTGGCGGCGGGCTGATGTGGGACTTCGGGCGGACGCTGGTCAAGCAGGCGGTCGCCAATCGGTGAGAACGGGGTGGCGAGTGATGGACACGGCGACGGTGCGGGCGGTCAACGCGTTGACGGCGCGGTGGGCGGGGGTGGCGGTCACGCCGGGAAAGGGCACCGCGTTCAGCGCGGTCGGCGTCTGGCCGTTGCTGGCCTTCCTCGGCGGTGCGGCGGACGGCCCGGCCCGCGCTGAGCTCGAGCAGGCGCTCGGTGTGCCCGCGCACCGCGCCATCGAGCACGGCCGCGCGCTGCTGGAGGCGCTGGGCGCGGCCGACGGCATCGACACGGCACTGGGCGTCTGGACGAAGCGGGAGGTGCCGCTGCGCGAGGACTGGGTGGAGCGCCTTCCGCCCACCGTCGCCGGCCGGCTGACCGGCGACGCGGCCATGGACCGCAAGGAACTCGACGCCTGGGCCGCACGCAACACCGGCGGTTTGATCGAGGAGATGCCCGTCGAACTGGAAGCCTCCACGCTGATGGTGCTCGCGAGCGCGCTGTGCGTGCAGACCAGGTGGCAGCAGCCGTTCACGCCGACCACTCTGCAGCCAAAGCGCGGCCCCTGGGCGGAGCGCAAGGTCGCGGGGCTGTCCAGGTCCGGCTCCGACCTGGCTTTGCTGGGCCTCGCGGCGACCCCGGCCGGAGCGCTCACCGTCCTGGACGTCCAGGGTGCGAACGGCATCGACGTCCGGCTGCTGCTCGGCGAGGAGACTGCCGGGGCCGGTGACGTGCTCCGGGCGGGTACTGAGGTGCTGGCCGGGGCGCACGAGGTGGTACCCGGCGGGCGGCTGGCCGAGGGCATCCCGGGTCCCGGGATCGCGATCCAGAAGATCACCAGCTTCAGCTCCGACCCGCAGCTGTACACGACGACCGCGGCCTTCACCGTCAGCGACGACCACGACCTGCTGCAGCGAGCGGAGTTGTTCGGCCTCGACGCGGCCCGCGACACGAGCCGCGGTCACTTCCCGGGGGTCAGCGAGGTGCCGCTGGCGGTGGCCGGCGCCCGGCAGTCGATCACGGCCTCGTTCAGCGCGGAGGGATTCCAGGCCGCGGCCGTGACCGCCTTCGCCATGACCGCGGGCGCGGCACCGCAGAAGAAGGCGAAGTTCGTGGCCGTGACCTTCGACCGCCCCTTCGGCTTCCTCGCCGTGCACCGCGCCACCGGGCTGGTGCTGGCCGCGGGCTGGGTCACCGACCCGCACGACGCGGTCGTCGACGAGCGGTGGAGCTGGTGACCCGGCGGGCGTGTCTCAGGCGTCCGTGAGGAGCAGCTCGCGCAGTCGCGCGCGCCGCTCCTCCGTACAGCCCAGGCCCTCGGAGAGATAGCGGTCGACGGAGCCCCAGTGCTCGTCGATGGTGTCGAAGGCGGCGGTCAGGTATTCCAGCCGGGCCTCGAAGAGCGGGCTGAGGAGCTTCATGATCTCCGGGTCGATGGCGGAGCCGGTGGCGCCGTCACCGCGCTGGACCTTGTAGCGGCGGTGGGCCGCGTTGCTCTCCAGGTAGTCGGCCTCGATATCGGCGCGGTCCACGCCGAGGGCGAGCAGGATGATCGCCATCGACGTACCGGCCCGGTCCTTGCCCGCGGCGCAGTGCAGCAGGGCCGGGACGGCGGGCTCCTCGGCGAGCAGTTCCAGCATGCGGCTGTGCTGGGCGGTGCGGTCCAGGATGAGCTGCCGGTAGGCGGTGGTCATCCGCTCGGCGCCCTTGCCGTCGCCGAGGGCGTCGCGCAGCGCGTCCAGGTCGCCGTCGCGCACGGTGTGCCAGAAGTCGGCTCCGTGAGCCGGGTCGCTGAGCGGCATGTTGATGTTCTGGACGCCTGGCAGATCGACGTCGGGGCCTTCCATCCTGATGTCGTCGGCGTTGCGGAAGTCGAAGATCGTGTGCAGACCGAGGGTGGCCAGGAAGGCCGCGTCCTCGTCGGTGGTGTGCGCGAGGTGACCGCTGCGGAACAGCTTCCCCGGCCGGACCCGGCGACCGTCGGCGGCGCGGAGACCGCCCACGTCACGGAAGTTTCGGACACCGGTCAGTACCGGCTCGGCACAGGTCGCGGTGCCGGTCCCTGCTTCGGTGTCGGTGGCGGGGGTCTGCGGCAGCTGCTGGGTCACCGGCGCTCCTTCGGGTCACGGCTCAGAGCTCGGGGCTGAACCTCAGCCGACGATACGACACCGGCTCCACCGACGTACCGGCCGGTATGTGTCCGCCGCGCCATTGCCTTCGGGTTCCGCCCGCGTAACGATGTTCGGACGTGATCGGAAAAGGGGAGTTCTGATGATCGAGACGGGCGGAACCGGGCGGCTGTGGCTGCTCTCGGGTCCCGGCAGCAGCTACGCCGTGCATCTGACCGAGCGCGACGAGCTGCTTCATCTGCACTGGGGCGCCCGCATCCAGCTCGCCGACGCCGAGGCGCTGGCCGCGGAACCGCTCCCTGACGGGAGCTCCTTCGAGTCGGCGCTCGACGGCCACGAGGAGTACCCCGTCGAAGGCGGCCCGCGCTTCGTCCGGCCCGCGCTCTCGGTCCGTGACGCCACGGCGCGCGGTACCGAATGGTGCTTCGAGGAGGCCGAGACCGAGGACGACGAGCTGCGGCTGCACTTCCACGACTCCGTCCACCATCTCGACCTGACGCTGCACTACCGGGTCCGCGCGGGATCCGACGTCGTCGAGCGCTGGACCACCGCCACCCATGTGGCCAACGGACACACCGGCGCCGTCGAGTTGCTGCGCGCCGATTCCGCCGCCTGGACCCTGCCGGAACGCGACGGCTGGCGGCTGTCGCACCTGCACGGCCGCTGGGCGGCCGAGACCCGGCTGGCGAGGACCGCACTCACCGCCGGTGAGAAGGTGATCGGCAGCCGGCGCGGCCACACCGGCCACCACCACCTGCCGTGGATCGGCCTCGACGCGGGCGACGCGGGCGAGGAGCAGGGCGAGGTGTGGACCGCCGCGCTGGCCTGGTCCGGCTCCTGGCGCATCGCCGTGCAGCAGCTGCCCGACGGCCGGGTGCAGGCCACCGGTGGCGCCGGGCACGACGACGCGGGACTGGTGCTGCTCGAGCCGGGGGAGTCCTTCACCACCCCGGTCTTCGCCGGGCTCCACACGGACGGCGGCTTCGGCGCCGCCAGCCGCGCCTGGCACGCCTACCAGCTGGCCCATGTGATCCCGGACGCCGGGCAGCCGCGGCCGGTGCTCTACAACTCGTGGGAGGCGACCCGCTTCGACGTCGGCGAGGAGCAGCAGCGCGAACTCGCCCGCCGGGCCGCGGCGATGGGCGTCGAGCTCTTCGTCGTCGACGACGGCTGGTTCGGTGCCAGGACCAGCGACCGCGCCGGACTGGGCGACTGGACCGCCAACCCCGACCGGTTCCCGAACGGGCTCAAGCCGCTCGCCGACGATGTGCACGCCCTCGGCATGCGGTTCGGCATCTGGGTGGAACCGGAGATGGTCAACCCCGACAGCGACCTGTACCGAGCGCATCCGGACTGGGTGCAGCACCACACCGGACGACGGCGCACCGAGTTCCGCAACCAGCTGATCCTCAACCTCGCCCGCGAGGACGTGCGCGAGTACCTGTGGGAGCAGTTGGACGCGCTGCTGCACAGCGCCCCCGTCGACTACGTGAAGTGGGACTTCAACCGGTGCTTCACCGACGCCGGCTGGCCCGGTGAGCCGTACCCGCAGCGGCTGTGGGTCGACCATGTGCAGGGGCTGTACGGGCTGCTCGACCGGCTGCGGGCCGCACACCCCGGCGTCGCCTTCGAATCCTGCTCGGGCGGCGGCGGCCGGGTGGACCTCGGGATCCTGTCCCGTACCGACCAGGTGTGGACCTCGGACAACACCGACCCGCTGGACCGGCTGCCGATCCAGCACGGATTCAGTCAGCTGCACCCCGCCCGGGTGATGGCCGCCTGGGTCACCGACAGCCCCAACAGCATGCTCAACCACCGTGCCAGCAGCCTGCGCTTCCGCTTCGTGAGCGCCATGGCCGGGGTGCTCGGCGTCGGCGGCGACCTGACGGCGTGGAGCGAGGAGGAACTGGCCGAGGCCAAGGACTGGGTCGAGCTCTACAAGGCGATCCGGCCCGTCGTGCAGTACGGCGACCTGTACCGGCTGCGCGCGCCCGGAGACGGCGGGCTCAGCGCCGTGCAGTACGTGCGCGGCGACGAGATCGTCGTCCTCGCCTGGCTGCACTCCCAGTCCTTCGGCGAACCCCAGCCGCCGCTGCGGCTGCGCGGCCTCGACCCGGCGTCCGCCTACCGGGATCCCGCCACCGGAACCGTGCACCGCGGCGCCGTGCTGGCCACCCGCGGACTGCGGACGGGGCTGGTCGGCGACCTGGACGCGGCCGTATTCCGGCTGCGCGGAATATGACCTCGTGTTCTAAATCACGCCACGTCAACCCCCGGTTACGATGGCGTAGGTCACTTCCGGAAGGGGAGTATGGGCTGCCGTGGCTGACGATTCGAAAACAAACAACAGTGGCGCGATCGGGTCGTACACCGCGGTGGGGGACAGCTTCACCGAGGGCGTCGGCGACCCGGGTCCTGACGGCGCTTTCGTCGGCTGGGCCGACCGCCTGGCCGTTCAACTCGCCGATCGGCGCCCCGAACACGACTTCCGCTATGCCAACCTCGCCGTGCGCGGCCGGCTGCTCGACCAGATCGTGGCCGAGCAGGTACCGCGCGCCAGGGAGCTCGCACCGGACCTGGTGACGTTCTGCGCGGGCGGCAACGACATCCTCCGGCCGGGCAGCGACCCGGACGACGTGGCCGAGCGGCTGGAGGCGGCGGTCGCCGACCTCACCTCCTCGGTCGGCACGGTGCTGATCTGCACCGGCTTCGACACCCGTGACGTCCCGGTGCTGCGCCATCTCCGCGGCAAGATCGCGACGTACACGGCGCACGTCCGGTCGATCGCGGACCGCCAGGACTGCCCGGTGCTCGACCTGTGGTCGCTGCGCTCGGTGCAGGACCGGCGGGCGTGGAGCGGCGACCGGCTGCATCTGTCCCCGGAAGGCCACACCCTGGTCGCGCTGCGCGCGGCGCAGGTGCTCGGCCTTCCCGTGTGCGCCGACCCCGAGCAGGCCTGGGAGCCGGAGCCGGTACGGGCTCCGGGCGAGGTACGGCGCGACAACATCCACTGGGCCCGCGAGCACCTGGTGCCGTGGATCGGCCGCCGGTTGCGCGGCGAATCCTCCGGCGACCACGTCGAGCCCAAGCGGCCCGACCTGCTGCCGCTGTAGGCAGCGGGCGGGAGTTGCGGGCCCTCGGCCTCGGCCTGCGGGCCGTCGTCCGTAGGCCGGCCGGCGGCGGCGGTGCGGGGACGGTCAGGGGTGGCGGAGGGCGGGCAAGCAGGGCAGCTCGGCCCAGACCACGCGCCCCTCGCCGTCCTCGGCCGGGCCCACTCCCCAGGACTGCGCCAGGACGCTGACGAGCAGCAGTCCGCGACCGCACTCCTCGTCGACATCGGCGGTGCGGGTGCGCGGCTCGGTCCGCCCGTGCCCCTGGTCGGTGACCTCGACGCGTAGCACCCGGCCCAGCGCCAGCAGTGAACAGGTGATCTTCTCGCTGTCCGTGTGGCGGACGGCGTTGGTGAACAGCTCCGTCACCACCAGTCCCGCGTCGTCGGTGACTTCGAGATCCACACCCCAGTCCCGCAGACGCGCGCGGACGCGGCCGCGCGCATCCGCCACGGAGGCGTTCTGCGCGGGAAGCCGGAAGACGTCATAGCGGCCGGGATGGGTCGGGCCGTCATGACGCGCTACCCGGAGAGCGTCTTGGGAAGCAGCCACTCCGCAACTATGAGGGTCGCGCCGAACACATGGCAAGGTCCGATCTGTAAATTACACAATCGTCTGTACGGTCTGTTCGGTCCACTGACGGCATGGCACACTGCCTACCACCGAGGGAAGTTGGAGGAGGAGGCTCGTGGCGGAAGCACGGCCGGGAGGCGCCCCGACCGTACTGCGGGTGGTGCTCGGCAAACGACTCCAGGACCTGCGGGAGAAGGCGGGCCTCTCCTACGAGCAGGCCGGCCTGGCTCTCGATGTCACTCATGCCACGATCCGCAGGATGGAGAAGGCCGAGGTCGGCCTCAAACTGCCCTACGTCGAGAAGCTGCTGCAGACCTACGGAGTCACGTCTCCCACCGAGGTCAGCGGCTTTCTCGCGCTCACCCGCGAGGCGAACCGGCCCGGCTGGTGGCACCGCTTCCGTGACGTCCTGCCGGAGTGGTTCAGCGCCTTCGTCAGCCTGGAGGGCGAGGCCAGCATCATCCGCGCCTACGAGCCGCACTACGTGCCCGGGCTGCTGCAGACCGAGGAGTACACGCGTGCGGTGCTGTGGGCCGGCCTGCCGCACGCCTCCGTCGACGAGATCGACCGCCTGGTGGCACTGCGCCTGGAGCGCCAGGCGCTGCTCACGCGGGAGAAGGCACCCCTGCTGTGGGTCGTGATGGACGAGACGGTGCTGCGCCGTCCCATCGGCGGCGTGGACGTCATGCGCGCCCAGATCGCGCACCTGGCCGACCTCACCGAGCTCCCCAACGTCCGGCTGCAGGTCATGCCGTTCACGGCCGGCCCGCACTCCGCGATGTACGGGCCCTTCCACATCTTCCGGTTCGAGATCCAGGAACTCCCGGACATCGCCTACACCGAGAGCCTGATCGGCGGCGCGTACTTCGACGAACGCGACGACGTGTCGGCCTTCCTGGAGGCGCTGGACCGGATGTGCGCGCAGGCCGCGCCGGCACAGAGCACCAAGGCCATCCTCGGTGGCATTCGCAAGGAGATCTGACCCATGGGTCGCATATACAACGGCATGCCCGCGAAGGACCTCGGTCACGAGGGCTGGCGGAAGCCGTGGAGCGGCGGCAACGGCGGCAGCTGCGTCGAGGCCAAGAAACTGAACGACGGCCGGGTGGCGCTGCGCCAGTCCACCGACCCCGACGGCCCGGCGCTGATCTACACCGATCTTGAGATCTCCACATTCATCCGGGGCGCGAAGGCCGGCGAAGCGGACTTCCTGCTGTGACTGCCCCGACCGTGCCGAGTAACGCCGCCGTTGTCGCGGCCGAGCGAACAGAACCGAACCGGAGGACGGCGTGACCGATCAGGGATTCCCCGCCGAGAAGATAGACACGGGCCGGCCCCACCCCGCCCGCATGTACGACTTCTACCTCGGGGGCTGGGACAACTACGAGGTCGACCGGGAGGCCGCGCAGCGCGTCATCGACGCCGTCCCCGACATCATCCCCAGCGCCCGCGCGAACCGGGACTTCCTCCGGCGGGCCGTCGGCTTCCTGGTGGACAACGGCATCCGCCAGATCATCGACATCGGCACCGGCATCCCCACCTCGCCGAACACCCATGAGGTCGCGCAGGGTCTCTCCTCCGACGTGCGGGTCGCCTACGTCGACAACGACCCCATCGTCGCGACCCACGCCGGAGCCCGGCTGACCGGTTCGGGGAACACCGGCTTCTTCCTGGGCGACGTGCGCCGGCCGCGCAGCATCCTGGACCACCCGACCATCAGTGAGCTGATCGACTTCGACCAGCCGGTCGCCGTGCTCCTCGTCGCCGTACTGCACTTCATCACCGACGCGGAGGACCCGGCCGCCATCGTCGCCACCCTGCGCGACGCGCTGCCGGACGGCAGCTACCTGGTGCTGTCGCACGCCACGGCCGACTTCCACGGCGGCAGCTTCCCCGAGGTCAGCAAGATCTACAACAAGGCCACCGCGACCATGAACGTGCGGCCGCACAAGGAGATCGAGCCGTTCTTCGACGGCTTCACGCTCCTGGAACCGGGCCTGGTGCAGGTGCCCTTGTGGCGCCCGGACACCCCGCTCCCGGAACCGGCGGAGCTGAGCCGGATCGGCTTCTACGGCGGGGTCGGCCGCAAGGGCTGAGCAGGTACGAGGGTCAGGGCGGGCCGGACACGTGGGGCCGGGTCGGCCGGGATCCGCTCCAGAACGCCGCCCGCGAACGTGTCGTACAGCGGCAGCGACTCCAGATGGACGTAGCCGATGTGGCACTCGCAGACGGCGAGCGGGCACGCCCGCGGCCGCAGCGCCCTGCGGTACGAGCCGTCGTAGAGACTGCCGAGCTCGGCGGGGACGAAGTGACAGCGGCGGACGGTGCCTTCGCCGTCCACCGAGATCACCGACTCGCCGGTGCGGCAGGGCAGCCCCGCGCTGCGGTGCGGATGGCGGCTGTAGGGGAAGAGCGGGTCGATGGCCGTCCACTCGTCCGCCTCGGCGTCGGTGTACGTGTGACCCTCGGCCGCGTTGATCCACAGGTAGACATGCGCGGGGAGATCGGCGCGCAGCCGCCGGGCCTCGACGAGGTGCTCGGGGAGGCCGACGACGCCCACGCTGTGCCGGACCGAGCGGTCCGCCAGATCCCGGCACTTGCCGAGGAACCGGTCGTACGGCGTCTGGCCGGGGTGGTACGTGCACCACAGGGCGAGGGTGCCGGGGTCGGCGTCCTCCAGCCAGTCGGTGCGGCAGCTGAGGTTGGTCTGGATCGCCACCCGCCGGATGTGCGGCAGGTGGCTCAGCTCCGCGAGGGTGCGCCGGTACCAGGAGCGCACCAGGCCCTCGCCCCAGGGCGTGAAGAGCAGCGACAGCCGGTCACCCGTCTGTGCCGTGGCCCAGCCGGCGAAGCGCTCCAGGGCGGCGCGGTCGGCGCGCAACTGCTCGCGGCTGTCGCGGCGCTTGGCGAACGGGCAGTAGGGGCAGTCGTAGTCGCAGCTCGCGAGCGGGCCGCGGTAGAGGATCGACAGATCCATCGGGGTCTGCGAGACATCTGGGTTGTCCGGTTGGGGCTTCATTTCGCGTCGTACTCGGCCATGAGGGCGCGGACGGGGTCCGAGAACAGCGCGGGGCCGACCGCGTCGGAGTGCGCCAGCCCTTCCGCGGACAGCCGCAGCCGCTCGGGGGCGGCCGCACCGTCGAGCCAGCCCGCGGCGGCGAACCGGCCGAGTTCGACGGGGAAGTCCTGCTCGGGGCCGGTGCCGAAACGTGCCCGGTAGTCGTCCACCGGCATGCCCTCGGCCTGGAGCAGCGACTGCAGCAGATGGCGGCGGCGGGGCTCGTCCCCGTTCATCCGCCGGCCGAACTCGGCGACGGCGAACTGCTGGGCGGAACGGGTGGTGTAGTCGTCGATGATCGACCGGATCTCACTCATGCCGACCGCGTAGTCGAACGAGTAGTGCAGTGCGGAGGTGTACGAGCGGGCGCCGCAGCCGAGGCCGATCATGCCGTCGGTCTGGCACGCGTAGTCCTCTCCGCCGGTGGCGGGCGCGCCCCGGCGGCGGAACATCCGCATCGACACCTGCTCGTAGCCCCGGTCGAGGAGGTGGTCACGGCCGAACCGGTACAGGCGCAGCCGCTGCTCGTCCCAGGCCGTCTCCGCGTCGGCCGTTCCCGCGCCGGTGCCGGTGTCCGTGCTGCCGCCGAGGCGGCCGAGGCCGGTCAGCGGGCGTACGTAGAGCGGATAGAGGTACAGCTCCTCGGGCTGCCAGGCGAGCGCGGCGTCCAGGGACCGTTGCCAACTGCGCTCGGTCTGACCGTCGATGCCGTAGATCAGGTCGATGTTGAGGACGGGGATGCGGGCGTCGCGGATCCGGGACAGCGCCGCCTCGACGTCGGCGCGCCGCTGCGGGCGGACCGCCGCGCGCGCCTCGGTGTCATCGAAGCTCTGCACTCCGAGGCTCAGGCGGGTCGTGCCGCGGTCGGCGAGGACCGCCAGCCGGTCGGCGGTCGCCGTGGCCGGCGACGCCTCGACCGACAACGGGATCGCCCGCAGGTCGGCGCCCATGCGCAGTTCGGCGATGTCGCAGAGCCGCTGCAGCTCGCCGGCGTCCAGGAACGTCGGTGTCCCGCCGCCGAAGGCCGCCGCCGCGAAGCGCGGTTCGCCGCCGGCCGCGTCGAGCGCCTCACGGACCGCGCCCGCCTGGCGCTCCAGGGCGTCGAGATAGCGGGTGGTCAACCCCTCGGGGGCGCCGATCCGGGTGAAGAGGTTGCA
The DNA here is from genome assembly GCF_016107395.1 of Streptomyces fildesensis. Classification (GTDB taxonomy): domain Bacteria; phylum Actinomycetota; class Actinomycetes; order Streptomycetales; family Streptomycetaceae; genus Actinacidiphila; species Actinacidiphila fildesensis. The sequence goes on along the minus strand of NZ_JAAIKO010000049.1, from coordinate 31,375 downwards.
GAAACCGCACCGCACCTCGCAGAACGGTATGTGGGCGTACAGGGAGAGCGTGCCCACCGGTTCGCCCGCCCACAGGTCACGCAGTGGTGGGCGGTCCTCCAGCTTCCGGTACGCGGTCTTGTGCGGGTAGGCATAGACGTAGCTCTCGTACGGCCGGGTGCCTGTGCCTGTGCCTGTGTCGATGGAGGTCGCGGGGTCGATCGTCGTGGTGCTCATCGCTGTGCCTCGGCCTCAAGGAAGAAGTGGGCGTAGGGGACGGTCCAGACGGCCTCATGGCCGAGCCGGTGGCCGGTGAAGCCGTCGTCGCCGTACGTGGTGCCATGGTCGGAGCAGACGATCGCGAAGCAGCGGCGGCGGCTGCTCGCCGCCGTGAACAGCCGGCCGATGTGCCGGTCCACGTACTCCAGCGCGGCGGCGTGCGTCGCGCGGGAGTCGCCCGCCTCGCGGGTGGCGCCGGGCAGATGGAACCAGTTGGGCTGGTGCAGTGCCGAGACGTTCACGAAGAGGAAGAGCCGCTGCTCGTCGGGCAGCCCGGCGACGACCTCCTCGGCGCGGGCGATCTGCGCCTCGAAGGAGGTGGGGGAGGGCACGCCGAACTCCGGCTCCCAGTGGCTCTCCTGGAACATCCCGGGCAGCACGGAACCCAGTGGCGCCTGTTTGTTGAAGAAGCCGACGCCGCCGATGCACACCGTCCGGTACCCGGCCGCCGCCAGACCCGACACCAGGTCCGGTGTGTCGAACACATAGGTGCCGTCCGCTGTCGTCTCACTGCCGGCGAAGCGGGCCGCGAAGAGCCGCGGATGCGGTCCCGGGGTGGCCGGAGTCGGCAGGAAACCGGCGAAGATGGCCTGGTGGGAGGCGTAGGTGAAGCTACCCGGCGCATGCCGCCGCTCCCAGCCGCCGGTGGGCAGATGGGCGGCGAGATGCGGGATCCGGCCCGCGGCCGCCAGCTCCTGGGCCACGTCGTAGCGCAGCGTGTCCAGGGTGACGAGCAGCAGGTCGCGACTGCCCACGATCTCGTTCATCTCAAGCGGCGGCTGTGGCACGGTGGCGCTCCCTGCGTAGAACGGCGGCCACCTGGGCGGCGTAGGTGTCCTGCTCCTCGGCACCGCTGCCGGGCAGGCCCGTCAGACGCGGCAGCAGGTCGCCGAAGGCGTTGACCTCGCCGACGGCGAAGCGCCGCCAGCCGGTGCCGGGCAGTACGTCGACCCCGACGCAGAGTGTCCCGGGGAAGCAGGCCGCGGCCTGTTCGGCGATGCCCGTCACCGTTTCCCAGCCGAGTCCGGCCGCTTCGGTGGCGGCGCGCGCCGCCGCGAGGTCCCCGCGGGCGCCGCCGAGATGGAGATTGGTCATCGGGGAGCGGCTGGTGCGCACCACCGCGTGGGTCGCCCTGCCGTCCACCACGACGACCCGCAGATCGGCGGCCCTGCCGTGCTGCGCGGCCTTGGGCAGCCAGCGCTCCACCTGCAGACCGTCCCCGGCCAGCGTGTCCACCATGGGGGCGACCTCGCGCTCGTCCTCGTAGCGACGTACGCGCAGCGAGTTGAAGAGCCGTCCGTCGGTGGTCCGCTCCACCGACGTCGTCGCCCTGAGCCGGCCGGGCCCGCCGAACTCGAGGGCGATCACGCCCGACGCGGACGAGCCGTGCGCGGGCTTGACGAAGGCGCGCGGCATGCGCGCCGCGCGCAACTGCTCCCTGAGGTCGTCCCAGCCGTGCACGGGCGCGGTGAGCGCCGGCGGTACCGGAACGCAGGCCGCCAGCAGCCGGGCGTGGCAGCGCCGCTTGTCGAACAGCACGGCGACGTCCTGCGGATCGTCGAGCAGGGTGGCGCCCGCCTCCACCGCGGCCCGCGCCACCTCCCGTACCGCGTCGGTGAACCGCCGGTACCAGACGGCACTGCCCTCGACTCGGGTCGGATCGCCGCCGCCGCGCAGTGCTCGGTCGACCTCGGGGTCCTCGCCGGGGGAGTCCACCCGCACGACCTCGCCCGGCGTGAACCCGTACGCCCCGCGCAGCACATCGCGCCAGGCCACGATCCGGGGCGCGGGGAGCCCAGCGGCCCGCACGGCGTCGGCGAACATCGTCACCCGGCGGTTGCCGGGATTCCCGACGACGGCGAAACGGACTTCGGAGCGGACAGCGGAGCTACTCGGAGACGGCGACATAGCGCCACTCCTCGTCATCGCCCTCATCCTCCGGGCTCTCCTGCTCGGAGAGGTCCACCGTCACCCCGGCGGCGCCCAGTTCACTGCTGACGCGCTCCATGACCGCGTCGCTCAGGTAGTGGTGACTCAGGTCGAGACGGGTCAGATGGGTGAGCGGCTGACCGCCGAGCAGGGCGGCAGCACCTTCGTCGCTGAGCACACCCATCGAGAGATCGAGCGAGGTGAGCTGGGCGACGACCGGGGCGGCGGCCACGGCCGCGGCGATCTCGTCCTGCAGTTCGCTGTTCTGCAGCCCGAGATGGCGCAGGGCCGGGAAGCGGCCGCCGGCCAGCAACGGGGCGAGGTCCGCGACCGTGGAGTCCCCGCCGTACTCCTCGACGCCCAGCCACAACTCCAGGTGTTCCAGGGCGGGGAGCTCGCTCGCGGCCACCGCGCGCACGACGTTTCCCGGCAGCCCGCCGGACTCGAACCGCAGCACGCGCAGCGCGGTGTGCCGCACGGGGGCCAGGACCAGGGCGTCGTCCCCGGTGTTGCCGCCACGCACGCCCAGCTCCTCCAGGAGCGGGAAGGCCTCCAGCACGGGCGTGATGTCGGCCATCAGCAGCCAGGAGATCTCGCAGGACTCGCCCTCCACATCGGCGAGGAACAGCGCGCGCAGACCGGGCAGCCGGGCCGCGTCGGCGACGATCAGCTCCACCACCGGGCCCAGACTCGTGTAGTCGCCGTCCCACCATGATCCGATCACCAGGGCGGTGACCCGCTCGGTGTCCACCGTGTCCAGGAAGCCGCGCCACAGTTCGGGGAACGCCGCGTCGGCGCCGTAGCCGCATTCCAGCCCCCAGGCGACGCTGTCCGCGGCCGGGAGGCCGGATGCGGCGCCGACCGGATGCGTCAGCGTGTGAACCGGCAGGCCGGCGAAGGTGTCCCTCATTCCGCCACCGCCGTGAAGCGGTGCACGACACCGTCGTTGTTCCAGCTGCGGCCCGGTTCCGACAGGTCGACCTCGACGCCGGCGGGCACCAGCGTGTCGCGCAGGCGTGCGGCGATCGGGTCGCTGAGGAAGTGGTGGTGCAGGTCGAGCCACTGCAGATGGGTGAGCGGCTGGCCTTCCAGCAGCGCGGTCGCACCCTCGTCGGTGAGAACGCCCAGGGACAGGTCGAGGGAGCTGAGCCGGGCCACCACCGGAGCGGCGGCGACCGCGGCGGCGATCTCGTCCTGGATCTCGCTGTTGCGCAGGCCCAGATGGTGCAGCGCGGGGAAGCCGCCGCCGGCCAGGATCGGGGCGAGATCGGCGAGGGTGGCGGTGCCGCTGTACTCCTCGACGCCGAGCCACAGTTCCAGATATTCCAGCGCGGGCAGCTCGCTCGCCGCGATGCCTCGGACGACCTCGGCGGGCAGACCGCCGGCCTCGAACGTCAGGGTGCGCAGGTGCTCGTGCCGCACCGCCGGGAACAGCAGGCCGGTGCCGCCACGGGCGCCGAACTCCCGCAGCTCCGGATAGGCCGCCAGGACGGGAGTGACGTCGGACTGCTCGATCCAGGAGATCTCGGCCTGCTCCTGCTCCAGGTCGCCGATGAACACGGCCTCCAGTGCGGTCAGCTGGTCCTTGGCGTCGACGAGGTCCTCGACGATCCCGGTGGAGTCGTCCTCGTAGGCCTCGCCCCACTGGCCGATGATGATCGCCCGCACCCGGGAAGGATCCACCGTGTCCAGGAACCGGTCCCAGACATCCCCGAACTCCTCGTCGGAGTCGTCGTCGTAGGGATCCGCGGCGAGCCGCCAGGCGACGGTCTCCGGCGCGGGCAGTTCGTCCTTGCTGTCGGGCCCGGGGAAGTCGAAGGCAGGAAGGCCGTGCAACTCCTGCAGATGCTCTACGGCTGACATGACGCTGGTCTCCTGACACGGGCGGGACTGGCCTGACGACTGATCTGGGCAAAGTTCTACCAAGCCGCACTGACAACGCGGACGGCGGGCGTTGTCAGACCGGCCACGTAGCTTCTGGACATCGGCGGCCGCAGGGTGCGGACGGCGGAGGGGAGCGTGCTGTGTACCGGCAGGGGGACGTGTTGATCATGCCGTTGGAGGCGGGGGAACCGCCGCGCGGAGTCGAGGCGTTGGCGCGCCAGCCACGGGACGGACGGGGACGGCTGGTGCTCGCGCTGGGCGAGGTGACCGGTCACGCGCACGCGGTCGTCGGGCCCGGCACCCTGGTCCGCGAGCCCGGTCCGTTCGGTGACGCGTTCCTCCATCTCCCGGACGGCGGGCGGGTGGTGCACGAGGAGCACGCGGCCATACCGCTGCCCAAGGGCTGGTTCCGGGTGGTGCGGCAGCGCGAGTACGCGCCCGGCGCCGTGCGCGTCGTGGCGGACTGAGGTGCGCGGCGGTGCCGCGCGACCGGCGGGGGGAGTTCAAGTGACCGAGGACGAGGGGCGGGGACGGACGGAATGACGACGGCACTGGAGACGGCGGCGCGGTGGCGGGCGATCGCGGCGGAGACCGGGGCGGCGGACCGCGCCGCGGCGGAGGCGGGGATACAGCTCGCGTACTGGCAGGCCGGACTCCCGGCACCGGAGCGCGTGGTGTGGACCGGCTCGCCGCTGGAGGCCGCCGCGACCGCGATGCGGCTGGTGGCTGAGGACGGAACGGGGCGCTGCGTGCGGGACGCGGTGCGCACCCGCCCATGGGCGGCGGAGCGGCAGCGCCGGCATGCGGCGCTCGGACCCGCGGGCTGGGCCGAGCGGTGGGCACTGACGGGCGGCCAGCTGTGGGACTCGACGGCTTCGCTCGCCGACCGGATCCGCGTGGGTGTGGTGGAGGCGCTCAGCGAGGAGCCCGCGGACGCGGCCGCCGTCCGCCTGGTGCTGCTGGACGCGGTGCTCGGCCAGCAGGACGCGGCGTGGCTGGCCGCCTTCGACGAGGAGGCCGGGACGCTCGAAGGCGTCTCGGCGGTGGCCCGCGCCGCCGGCTGGTGGTGGCCGTACGAGCGGGTCGTGGTGATAGCGGAGCGGCCGGTGGAACTGCACCGGGACGAGGCGGGCCGGCTGGACCGGGGCGACGGGCCCGCGCTCGCCTTCCCCGACGGCTTCGCCCTGCACGCCTGGCGCGGTATGCCGGTGCCTGCCGCGTTCCTCGCCGGCCTCGCGGACCTCACCCCGGCCCGGATACGGACCGAGGAGAACGCGGAGCTGCGCCGCGTGATGCTGGAGTACTACGGCTACGACCGCTACCTCGCGGAGTCAGGTGCCAAGCCGGTGGCCCGGGACGAGACCGGGATCCTGTGGCGCATCGAGCTGGACGACGACGAGGCGGTGGTGATGGTCGAGGTGGTCAATTCCACCCCGGAGCCGGACGGCACCCACCGGACGTACTGGCTGCGCGTCCCGCCGCGGACCAGGACCGCCCGGGAGGGCGTCGCCTGGACCTTCGGGCTGGACGCGGACAGCTATCTGCCCGAGCGGCAGACCTGAGCGGGTGAGGAGAGGCCGGGTGATTTGCCTCTCAGACAAAACATTTGCCCGAGAGGCAAGGGATGCTGTTCCATCAAGGGCATGGACACCGATATCGCGTCCGCGGAGACGCTGGTCCTCGCCCCCCGGCTGAAGGAACAGCGCCGCCGTACCGGCCTCACCCTGGAGGCCGCCGCCCGGCGGCTCGAACTCTCCGCCGCGCATCTGTCGCGGATGGAATCCGGGCTCCGGCAGCCGTCGCTTCCCGTACTGCTCGGGCTGGCCCGGCTGTACGGCACGACCGTCTCGGACCTGCTGGGGGAGACGACCGCCGAACCGTTCCCCATCGTACGCGGCGACAGCATGGCACCGGTGCCCGCCGGAGGCTGGACGTACTGGCGGGCCGGCGGCACCGGCCGGGCCATGCAGGCGCTGCGGGTCCATGTACCGCCCGAGGCGCAGGACCGGCTGGTCCGCGTGCACCCCGGTGAGGAGTGGCTCTACGTCACCGGCGGCCGGCTGCGGCTCACCCTCGGGGAGAACACCCATCTGCTGGACACCGGCGACGCGGCGCACTTCGACTCGCTGGTGCCGCACCGCCTCGCCGCCGCCTCCCCCGAAGGGGTCGACCTGCTCTTCCTGCACACCCTCATGCAGAGCGAGGCGGCCGGCCTGTGCGTCACCCCGCAGGACACGCAGGACCCGAAGAGAGCGGATACCCCGAAATGAACGACACCGCCCCCACCGAAGCCACCCCCAGCGGCACTGACGGCACCGGCACCACCCCGGTCCGTGCCGCCGTCACCAACACCGCCACCGGCCGCCCGCGCCACGAACCGCTCGCCCCGGAGCTGCGTACCAGCGAGGGCAGCGAGCGGCGCAAGGAACGGGCCGTGGTCCTGCGCGTTCTGGTCTACGTCGTCGTCGCCCACCTGCTGGCCGGATTCGTCTGGCTGCTGTTCGTACTCGGCGCGCACGGCAACTGAGCCGCACCGTCACCAGCCGCGCTTGGCTCCCGACTCCGTGAGCGTGACGCCGCTGAACTCGGTGATGAAACCGGCGCCGAGGGCCCGGGACGGCGTCTGCGACCCGTGCGGCAGACCGGCGAGCCGGGGCATGATCCGCAGCACCGACTCGACGGTCAGCTCGTAGCTGTTCGGCATCGTCACCGTCGCCTGCGCGCTGCGCCCCTCCGGGTCGCTCGCCCGCGCCCACGCCTCGGAACGCGTTCCGGCCAGCGCTTTCGCGCTGGGTCCGCGCACCAGCGCGCCGACGGCGGCGTGGGCCAGGATCCGCGCCGGTCGCAGCCGCATCACCTTGCTGAAGGCCGCGGCACCGGGCGGCAGCGGCATGTAGGTGGTGATGTTGGGGATGGCCGTCGAGTGGAAGGCGGTACTGACGTCACCCCAGGGGATGGAGGTGACCATCCGCGGTCCCGAGGGGAACGCCGCCCTGGTCCGGCGCCAGCCCATCGGCACCGCGCTGATCGTGCCGTCGATACGGGCCCGCCCACCGTCGGGCAGCCCCTCGATCGCGGTCCTGGCGGTGCCCGGGCTGGCGGTCCCGCCGACCAGGATCGCCAGGTCGAGACGGTTCGCGGCGGGCAGGGCCGCGGCGACGGTGGCGGCCAGGCAGTCGGTCGGCACGACGTCGAAGCCGGCGCCCGGCAGCAGGACGACCTGGGCGGCGCGGGCCTGCCCGTCAAGGGCGTGCAGCTGCTCGAAGACATCGATCTCGCCGGTGATGTCCAGATAGTGCGTGCCGGTCTCGATGCAGGCGAGCGCCATCGGCAGCGCCGTCGCCGAGAACGGCCCCGCGCAGTGGGCGACCGACTCGACGCCCTCCAGCGCCCGCCGCAGCGCGACCGGATCGGAAAGGCCGAAAATGCGGTGCTCGAGACCGAGTTCCGCCGCCAGCGGCGCTACCTTGGCGATGCTGCGGCCGGCCAGTACCACCCGTTCACCACGGGCCGCGGCCCGCCGGGCGATCAGGCGTCCGGTATATCCGGTGGCGCCGTACAGCATCCAGGTCATGGAACACGTCCTTCCTGAGAGCGGTCCGGCGTCCCGCCGCCGGTATTGCAGTGTGTCGTACGTGGCCGGGCATGCGAGGCTTGGCCCGTAACCGAACGAAACCAGGAGGCCCCCATGACTGCCGAGGCATCAGACCAAGAGGCGACCGAGGCGACCGAGGTGCCCGGCGCTGCGGACGCGTCCGCCGCGGCCGAGCCGGCCGAGGACGAGGTCAAGCGCAAGTTCCGTGAAGCCCTGGAGCGGAAGCGCGGAGGCAACCAGAGCGCCGCTGCCGCCGGCGGCGGACCGGACAGCTCGAAGATCCACGGTGCCCACGGGCGAGCCGGCGGACAGCGCGAGTTCCGCCGCAAGAGCGGTGGCTGATCCGTACGACCCGTACCCCTCCTTGCCCACGGCCGCAGGGCGGGCTCGGCTTCCCGAGCCTGCCCCGCGGCCGTCGGGGATGTGCCTGACAGGGATGTCCGGACGATCCCCCTCGTCCTCCGGGGGAAGCAGGCGGGCGGCGTAGGGTCGGGCGGGTGACGACGAATCCATTCTTCAGCCCGAGCCCGCTTCCGTACGAGCTGCCGCCGTTCGCCGAGATCCGCGACGAGCACTATCTCCCGGCGTTCGAGCGAGGTCTCGCGGAGCAGCTGGAAGAGGTCGCGGCGGTGGCGGGCAGCCAGGAGCCGCCCACCTTCGAGAACACCATCGTGGCGCTGGAGCGATCCGGGGCCCTGCTGCGGCGCGTCAGAAACGTGTTCTTCAACCAGTCCTCGGCCGACACCAACCCGGCCGTGCAGGAACTGGAAGCGCAGCTCAACCCGCGGCTCGCCGCGCACAGCGATGCGATCCACCTGGACGCCGGACTGTTCGCCCGCGTCGCGTCGCTCCACGACGACCGCGCCGAACTCGGTCTGGACGCGGAGTCGTTGCGGCTGCTGGAGCGGTATCACACCACCTTCCTGCGGGCCGGCGCCCAGCTCTCCCCCGAGGACCAGCAGCGGCTGCGTGAGCTGAACGCCGAACTCGCCACCGCCGCCACCTCCTTCCAGCAGAACGTCTTCGACGACACCCGCGACGCGGCCCTGGTGCTGGACGGCCCGGAGGAGCTCGCCGGGCTGTCGGAGGACGCCATCTCGACCGCCGCCGAGAACGGCCGGGCCCGCGGGCACGACGGCAAGTACGTCATCAGCCTGAAGAACTTCTCCAACCAGACGGAGCTCGCCTCCCTCGACAACCGCGAGGTCCGCGAGCGGCTCCTGGAGCGCTCGCTGGGCCGCGGCGCCAAGGGCAACGGCAAGCTCGCCGTCCGCATGGCGACGCTCCGCGCCGAACGGGCCGCGCTGCTCGGGTACGACAGCCACGCCGCGTACGTCGTCGCCGACCAGACGGCGCTGACCACCGACGCCGTCACCGGCATGTTGCACCGGCTCGTCCCGCCGGCCGTCGCCATGGCCGAGCGGGAGGCCGCCGCACTGGCCGCGGTGAGCGACACCGGCCCCATCCAGGCCTGGGACTGGGCTTACCGCTCACAGCAGGTGCGCAAGGAGCGGTACGCCTTCGACGCCGCCGTCATGCGCCCCTACTTCGAGGCCGACCGGGTCCTGCACGACGGGGTGTTCTTCGCCGCCTCGCAGGTCTACGGGCTGCGATTCACCGAGCGCACCGACCTCGTCGGCTACCACCCCGACGTCCGGGTCTTCGAGGTGTCCGAGGAGGACGGGACGCCGCTGGGCCTCTACCTCGCCGACCTCTTCGCGCGCGGTTCCAAGCGCGGCGGGGCCTGGATGAACGCGCTGGTCGGCCAGTCGGGACTGTTCGGCACCCGCCCGGTCGTGGTGAACAACCTCAACATCGCCAAGCCCGCCCCCGGTGAGCCGGCGCTCCTGACCTTCGCCGAGGTCAACACGCTCTTCCACGAGTTCGGGCACGCGCTGCACGGGCTGTTCTCCGACGTCCAGTACCCGTTCTTCGCCGGGACCGCGGTCCCCAGGGACTTCGTCGAGTACCCGTCCCAGGTCAACGAGATGTGGGCGCTGCGGCCCGAGGTGCTCGCCAACTACGCCAAGCACCACGAGACCGGCGAGCCGCTGCCGGCCGAGCTCATCGAGCGGATGGCGGAGGCCGACGCGTTCGGCCAGGGCTTCAGGACCGTCGAGTACCTGGGCGCCGCGCTGCTCGACTGGGCCTGGCACACGATCGCGGCCGGCAGCGACCCGGGCGACGCCCAGGCGTTCGAGGCCGAGGCGCTCAAGGCGGCCGGGATCGCCGTCCCCGCGATCCCGCCGCGCTACCGGTCGACGTACTTCTCCCACGTCTTCTCGAACGGCTACAGCGCGGGCTACTACTCCTACATCTGGAGCGAGGTCCTGGACGCGGACACCGTCGACTGGTTCGAGGAGAACGGCGGCATGCGCCGGGCGAACGGTGACGCCTTCCGGCGGGAACTGCTCTCCAAGGGCGGCAGCGTGGACTCCCTCACCACCTACCGCAACTTCCGCGGCCGCGACCCGAAGATCGAGCCGCTGCTGGTGCGCCGGGGGCTGCTGCCCGCCTAGGGCCCGCGGTCGCCGTCAGACGGCCGCTCCCGTCGCCCGCCGGGCGTAGGCGCGTACGTCGGCGTCGGTGTCGTCCGCGGCGGCGGCCAGGGCCGCAAGGACAGGTCCCGGGCCGCCGCCGTGCGGGAGCAGCGCCAGGACGACGGCCTTGCGGACGTCGGCGTGCGGGTCGCGGACGGCGGCCAGCAGGGCGGGCAGCGCGAGCGCGGGATCCGCGGCGCCCAGCGCGGCGGCGGCGCCCCGGCGGACCTGCCAGGCCGGGTCATCGAGGGCGGCCGCCGCCGCCGAGTCCAGCGGCGGCGGGCAGCACGCCCCCGCCAGCGCCTCCAGGGCGGCGGCCCGTACCAGCGGATCCCCGTCCTGGATCAGCCCCTTCAGCGTGGGCAGCGGCCCGTCGGCCGTCCCCGGGCCCTTGGCCACCGCGACCCGCACCTCGCGGGAGGGATCGGCGGCGGCGCGCGCCAGGACGTCGACGGCGTCGACCGACAGCAGGGCGCGGACGGTCTCGATCCGCACCTCGATGTCCGGGTCGTCCAGCGTGCCGCCGAACAGCGCAACGTTGGTCCGCCCGTAGCCGGCGGCGGCGCGCGGCGGCCACCGGTGCGGTGTGCTCACGGGTGCGCTCGGCGGGCATCGGGCTCTCCGGTCTGAGGTTTGCGGGCTGGTCCGGTTTGCGGTCTGGGGTCTGCGGTTCGGTGGCCGTGGCGTCGGTGCGCCGCGTTCCCAGGGACCATACCGAGGGTCGGGTCGAAGTGGTGCTGCCGTTGTGTTGCGCCACCAATCGGCCGGTGTGAACGCCCTTGACCTGCACGTTTGATAGTCGTGGCGGAAGATCTGCCACCGCGCGGCGCAATGAAAACGGGGTGCGGGGGAGGTGGCACGCGGGGCAGGATGCGGCATGAGCTGGCACACGACACACGATCTCGACGCGTTCCTGACGGCCGCGAGCGGCTTCCTGCGGGCACGCGCGGTCGAGAACACCGTACTGATCACCGTCGCCGAAGGGCTGCGGCACCGCGGCCTCGACGCGTACGGGGAGACCCCGCCGCTGTTCGGCTGGTGGCAGGACGCCGGCGGGACCGTCGCCGCCGCCTTCCTGCAGACCTCGCCGATGCCGCCGCTCCTGACCGAGGCGCCGCCGCAGGCCCTCGCGGAACTGGCGGGCGTGTGGGACGGGATGGGGCGCGCGCTGACCGGCATCCGGGGGGAACGGGACACGGCCGTGGCCTTCGCCGATGCCTGGCGGTCCCGTACCGGAGCGGCGGCCGAACTCGACAAGAACCTGCGGCTGTTCCGGCTCGGAGAGCTGGCACCGCCGGAACCCGCCCCGGCCGGCCGCGCCAGAACCGCGGGTACGGGCGACCGGGAGCTGTTGGCGGAGTGGTACGAGGCCTTCGCCGCCGAGATCGAGGAGCAGGGCCTGAACGCCGACACGTTCGTCGACGACCGCCTCAGCCATGGCGGCGTCACGGTGTGGGAGGTCGACGGCGCTCCCGTGGCGATGGCCGGAATCACCCGTCCGCTCGCGGGGATGGTCCGCGTCGTCGCCGTCTACACCCCGCCGGGGCACCGGGGCCGCGGCTACGCGGCCGGGGTGACCGCCGCGGTCAGCGGGGCAGCTCGCGACGCGGGAGTGGACGAGGTGCTGCTCTTCACCGACCTCGCCAACCCCACCAGCAACGCGCTCTACCGGCGGCTCGGCTACCTGCCGGTGCAGGACCATGTCGCGCTGACCTACGGTCCGGTGGTGGAATGACACCTCCGAGCCGAGGCGGCACGCTGTGAACCGGACCGACCGGCTGTACGCCCTGGTCGAGGAGTTGCGCGCGGTCGCACCCCGCCCGCGCAGCGCCCGGTGGCTCGCGGAGCGCTTCGAGGTGAGCAGCCGCACCATCGAACGCGACCTGAGCGCGCTGCAGCAGTCCGGCGTGCCGATCTACGCGGAACCGGGCCGCACCGGCGGATACGTCCTGGACAAGGAGCAGACGCTCCCGCCGCTGACCATCACCCCGGCGGAGGCGACCGCCCTCGCGGTGGGTCTGCACGCGCTGGACGGCACGCCCTTCGCCGGAGCCGCGCGCAGCGCGCTGCAGAAGGTGCTGGCCGTCATGCCCGCCCGGGAGCGCGCCGCGACCGGCGAGTTCGCCGACCGCGTGCACGTACTGGCCCGGGACGAACGGCGCGCCACCGTTCCGCGCGTCCTGCAGGACGCGCTCGCCAGCCGCCGCGTGCTGCGGCTCGCGTACGAGGACCGGGAGGGCGTGGCCAGCGAGCGGCTGGTGGAGCCGCTCGGGTTCCTCGGCGGCGAGCAGTGGTACCTCATCGCCTGGTGCCGGCTGCGTGAGGCGGTGCGCGGGTTCCGGATGGACCGGATCCAGGCGGTGCGGGCGCTGGACGAGACGGCGCCGCCGCGCCGGATCGACCGCACCGAGCTGGATGCGCTGGGCTGGGAGCTGATCGGTCTCGAGGGCTTCGCGGACCTGGTCGACGCTCTTCCCGGCAAGTCCAGTCCGGCGGCACTTCGTCAGCGCAACCTCGTCAACGCACGTCGTAGACGCACGTCGTAAACACCGACAGGATGGTGTCGCCGGCCCCTTCGAAGATGGTGATCACACCGAGAAGGAAGGCACGGACATGACCGTCGACCTGCACACCAGCACCACTGAGACCGCCGGCACCAATGGAACCATCGACACCACCGGCACCGATTTCCGTCAGCTCGGCACCGGACTCTTCGAGGACTGGACGGACGTGTGGAACGGCGACCTCGCCATCGCCGACCGCATCCTCACCCCCGGTTTCCGTATCCACTTCGGCAACGCCATTCCGCAGGCGGACACCGACGCCCTGCGCGGCCCCGGAGGACTCGTCCCGTTCGTCGTCGCCCACCGCGAGGCCAAGCCAGGCTTGGTCTACCGCATGCACGGCGTTCCGCTCGTGGACCTCACCGCCACGGCCGGCGGCGGTCCGGCGGGCCAGGTCTGCTGCCGCTGGAGCGCCACCCGTCCCGATCCGGACGGCGCGGGTGAGATCACGGTGAGCGGCATCGACACTCTGGCCGTTTCCGACGGCCTGATCACCGATGTGTGGTCGGTGAGCGGGAGCCGCCGCTTCGGGACGGACGCCTGACAAGGCAGAATTGGCAGGGTGACATCGACTGACCGCCCACCTGCTGGAGGTGCCGTGACCGGTTCCCGCCTCACCGCACTGCGACCTGCTGCTTTCGGCGCCGATCCGGTCGGCGCGCGACTGGAGCGGATCCTCGCGTCACCCAACTACGCCGACGGCGTCTTCCAGAACCCGGTGGGTGCCCGCTCCACGCCCAGCGGGGGTCTGCTCAAGGCGCTGCCCGGCAACATGCGCAAGGAGGCGCGGGCGCTGCGCAGGCCCGCCGCCCCCGTGCCGGTCCATCCGACGACGCTCGCCGACCTTGCGGCGCCGCCGGCGTCGGGGCTGCGGCTGACCTGGATGGGCCACTCGACGGTGCTGGCGGAGATCGACGGCCGCCGTGTGCTCTTCGACCCGGTGTGGGGTGACCGCTGCTCGCCGTTCGCCTTCGCCGGGCCCAAGCGGGTGCACCCGGTGCCGGTCCCGTTGAAGTCGCTCGGCACGGTGGACGTGGTGGTCATCTCGCACGACCACTACGACCACCTCGACATGCCCACCATCCAGGCGCTGGTCGGCACGGACACCGTCTTCGCCGTTCCGCTCGGCGTCGGCGCCCACCTGGAGCACTGGGGCATCGACCCCAAGCGGCTGCACGAACTGGACTGGAACGAGTCGACCGAGGTGGACGGTCTGACCCTGACCGCGACCCCGGCCCGGCACTTCTGCGGCCGCGGCCTGCGCGGCCGCCAGCAGACCCTGTGGGCGTCCTGGGTGGTGGCGAGCGGTGACCACCGGATCTATCACAGCGGCGACACGGGGTACTTCCCCGGCTTCGCCGAGATCGGCGCGCAGCACGGCCCGTTCGACGCGACGATGATCCAGATCGGCGCCTACAGCGAGTTCTGGCCCGACATCCACATGACGCCCGCGGAAGGCATGCAGGCGCACGTGGACCTGTCCGGCGGCACGCCCCACGGAGCGATGCTGCCCATCCACTGGGGCACGTTCAACCTCGCCCCGCACCCGTGGGCCGACCCCGCCGAGGGCACGCTCGCGGCGGCCAGGGAGCTGGGTGCGAAGATCGCCACCCCGCGTCCCGGCGCGCCGTTCGAGCCCTCGGCCGACCTCCCGGACGACTGGTGGTGGCGCTCGGTCGCCGTACCGCCGGCGGGCGGCTGGCCGCAGTACGCGACTCCGGCCGCCGACGCGGCACCGGACGCCTCGGATGCCGTATCCGAGGCCTCGGACACCGCGACCAATGGTGCTGACGACACGGGCGGTGCCGACGGTGCCGAGGACTACGAGGTGGCGCGTCCCAGGTAGGTGAGCGGCCCCGGGTCCGGTACCGCGATCTCATGGAAGCCCATGCGGTCGTAGAAGTACCGGGCCCGGACGTTCGCCGTGGCCATCCCCAGATGGACCGACCCGACGCCCGCCGCGGCCAGCGCTCCGAGGAACGTCTCCATCAGCGCCCGCCCGTGGCCCGCCCCCTGGTGGCCGGGGAGCAGATCGATGTGCAGATGTGCCGGATACGGCGCCAGCTCCGGCACGAGCATCCGCTCCGGCCGGTGCAGCAGGTCGACCATCGTTCCGTGCGGGGTGGCCGGCACCGGACCGGTGAGCTCCGGGTAGCGGTCCGCCACCTCCGGCAGCCATTCGCTGCGGAACCGTTTCACGAAGGCGGCGGTGTCGGCCGTCCCCAGGATGTAGCCGACCGCGCTGCCCTGCCCGTCGTCGACCACGAAGGTCAGCTCCGGCTCCAGCCGCGCGTACGGGGCCGCGAAGATCGTCCCCAGCAGATCGTGGTCGGGATAGTACGGCCGGGCGTCCTCGCCCTCCTGGCCGGTGCGTACGCAGATGTCGTAGAGCGCGGGCAGGTCCGTGGGGCGGTAGGGCCGGATCATGTGGTCTCCAGGGCGCCGAACGTGAAGGAGAAGGTCACCGGGGCAGCGGTGAGCCAGTACTGCGGCAGGGCCCCGGGCCCGCAGGACCCGCTGCCGATGCCTTGCTGCCCATGGTCCAGATTGAGCCAGATCGTCTCGGACGGCGTGAGGTCGTAGGTGTGCTCGGCCGTGTCGAGCTGCTCCCCGGTCCAGCGCCGCGCGGTGAACCAGAAGTCCGGGTCGCCGGTGATCAGCAGCCCCTGCCCGTCCTCGCGGCGCAGCCGCGCCCAGCGGACATCGGCCCGCGCGCCGTTCTCCTGCGGCCTGACGTAGGGCGTCTGCAGCGCGTCGACGGTGCTCGTGTACCGCCCGATCCGGGACGCGGCCCGGGTGTCGGGATACGCCTCGCCGGGACCGCCGCCGAACCATTCGACGCCGTTGAGGCTGCCGCAGACGCCCAGGCGCAGCCCGATCCGCGGCAGCGGGACGGTCCACTCGCCCTCCGGGGTGACGTCCACGGTGAGCCGCAGCCGATCGTCTGTCGCGGTCCAGGTGAAGACGGTGCGCAGGCCCAGGTCCCCGGCCGCCGGTGCGACCCGGGTGGTGACGGTCAGTGCGTCGGCGCCGATGGTGACCCCGTCGAGCCGGTGTCGCATCCGGTGCAGGCCCGCCTCCCGCCACCGCCGGTCCAGCTGGATGTCGGGGTGCCGGCCGGAACCCGCGTCGTTGTCGGTCGGTGCACGCCACACGTCCAGCCGCGGCGCTCCGGCGATCTGGAAGTGCTCCAGGTACTTGAGCGCGCCGGTGACGGCGTCGAACGTGCCGGGCCCGAGCAGCACGACGCCGCCCTCGGCACGGCGCGGCGCCTTGATGCGTGCGGCTTCTCTATGGGCGGCTTCGGCCGGGGCCGCTGAGGTCGGGGCCTCGGTGGTCGGGACCTCGGTGGTCGGGGTTGTGGGGGCCGCGGGTGCCGCTGCGGCGAACTGGCCCCAGGCCACCTCGTGCCCGGCCGGTGCCCAGCCGGTGTCGTCGGCCAGCGCCGCCCGCACCGTCCACCAGGCTTCACCTTCACCTGCCGGTGAGCCGGACCCGCCGCCGGGTGCCCGGGGCAGCTTCAGCTCCGCAGTCGCGCCGGGTGCGAGCACCGGGACCTCCAGATCACCGGAGTCGACTGCCTCGCCCTCCACCTCGTACGTCCACCGGAAGGACAGCGACGACAGATCGGCGAAGTCGTACCCGTTGGTGATCCGGACGATGCCGGCCGCGCCGTCCCCGTCGATCCTGACCGGCTCGATGACCTTCTTGTACTCGATCAGACCGGGAGAGGGAGTGCGGTCGGGGAACACCAGCCCGTCGCAGACGAAGTTGCCGTCGTGCAGTTCCTCGCCGAAGTCGCCGCCGTAGGCGAAGAACTCCACACCGGAGCGGGTGCGCTGCCGCAGCCCGTGGTCGATCCACTCCCAGACGAATCCGCCCTGGCAGCGCTCGTGCGCCTCGAAGAGCCGCTGGTACTCGCTCAGCCCGCCGGGACCGTTGCCCATGGCGTGCGCGTACTCGCACAGAAGGAACGGCAGGGCGCGGCGCTTCGCATCCAACTGGGCATCAGGAAGGGGGAGTTCGGTGCGGCGCCCGATGAGTTCGACTTCGGCGTGGTCGGCGTACATCCGTGAGTACACATCGGTGTCCGCGCAGGACGGATCGCCCTCGTAGTGGATCGGACGGTCCGGATCGCGGTCGCGGATCCACGACGCCATCGCCGACAGACCGCGACCGGTCCCGCACTCGTTGCCCAGCGACCACATCACGACGGACGGATGGTTCTTGTCGCGCTCGACCATGCGCGCGGCCCGGTCCAGCAGCGCGGGCGTCCAGCGCTCGTCGTCGACCGGATTGCCGCGCCAGCCGATCACTTCGAAGCCGTGGGTCTCCAGATCGCACTCGTCGACGATCCACATCCCCAACTCGTCGCAGAGGTCCAGAAAAGCCGGATGCGGCGGGTAGTGGCTGGTGCGGACGGCGTTGATGTTGTGCCGCTTCATCAGCACCAGGTCCTGCCGCATCGTCTCCAGATCCAGCACCCGGCCGTGGTCGGGGTGGAACTCGTGCCGGTTGACGCCCCGCAGGAGGATCCGGCGGCCGTTGACCTTGAACACCCCGTCCTCGACGGCCACCGTCCGGAAGCCGATCCTGAGCGGGATCCGCTCGCCCTCCGTGGCCAGTTCGGCGTCGTACAGGCGCGGTATCTCGGCGGACCACGGCTCGACGGGCACGGTCGCGTTCTCCCCGGTCGCCAGATCCAGGCCGAGCTCCGGGACGCTGACGCTGCCGCCGGGCTCGCAGTCGACGCGCAGCGTTCCGGTGCCGGTGGTGTGGTCGTAGTCGGCATGCACGAAGAAGTCCGCGACCGATCCCTCCGGCCGCTCGATCAGCGTCACCTCCCGGAAGATCCCCGGGAGCCACCACATGTCCTGGTCCTCCAGATAACTGCCGGACGACCACTGGTGGACGCGCACCGCCAGTACGTTCCCGCGCGGTCGCAGCAGCTCCCCGACCTCGAACTCCACCGGCAGCCGGCTGCCCTTGAACGTGCCCAGCTCCGCACCGTTGAGCCACACCCGCGCGCACGACTCCACACCGTCGAAGCGCAGCAGCGCCGCCCCGCCCGGCCAGTCGTCCGGCAGATCGAAGGAGCGTCGGTGGTCGCCCGTCGGGTTCTCGGTCGGAACCCGCGGCGGATCGACGGGGAACGGGTACACCACGTTCGTGTACGCGGGCGAACCCTGTCCCTGCAGCGGCCAGTGCGCGGGCACCGGCAGCAGATCCCAGCGGGTGGCGTCGAACTCCGGCCGGGCGAAGTCGTCACCGTGCGCGTCGGCGGTCCCCGACAGCCGGAACCGCCACGCCCCGTTCAGACTCACGTACCGCGCGTCCGACGTACTCCACCAGGCCCGCGGCGGCAACGCGCCGCTGCCGGGGGAGGGGTCCTCGTAGTAGGGGACAGCCGCGGGACGCAGCGCCTCGTGCATGGGAGTTGCTCCTCACCTGGACGACACCGGACTTCGACATTATCGACATCAATGACAACGGACATGCACGACCCGGGGCATGGACCCCCGCGCCGACCGGCATGGCCCCCGCCGACCGCCGACCGCCGACCGCCGACCGCCGACCGCCGACCGCCGACCGCCGAACCGAGGGCACAGGGCCAGCCTGCCCCCTCGGTCGGCGGCAGCGGAACCCGATGGTGAAATCGGCGGGCCGGGCGGCCGAGCCGGACGGGGTGGATGGCGGGTCAGACCGTGAGCGCCGTTCCGTCGGGGAACGAGACACGTACGCCGTCGCCGCCGTCACCCTCGAGGACGGTCACGGCGACCGCTTCGCGCAGCGCCCGCGGATGGACCGTGTCGCCCGACAGCGCGACGAGGGTGACGTGGACGCTGCTCCCGCCGGGGTGCGGTCGGGAGCTCAGGCACGGGGCGGCCGAGTGCGGGCCGAACGCGTTCGCCTCCACCTCACGGTGCACCGCGGCGGACCCGTCGCCGTCCTCGTCCCAGCCGTACAGACCGACCAGCGCGCTGGAGAGGCCGTCCGCGGTACGGGCACACGCCCACCCCCGGCCGCTCTCGCCCCGTGGCGGCTCGGTCCCCGCGACCGCGTAACCGCCCTCCCGGACCGTCACCCCGGCCGGGGCTTCGACGCGGTGCACGCGCACTTCCCACGGCCCGTGCAGAACGCTCGTCGTCTCGATCCGGTACTCCGCGGTACCCGGGTCCGTTCCGGGATCGTGGGCGGCAGAACCGGTTCCGGACCCGGTTCCGGACCCGCCGTCGGCCGGGGCGCCGTCGCCCGCCGGGAAAGTGACGGTGTGCCAGGAGGACGCGGTCCGGCCCGCCGCCGTCAGCGGGTGGATCCGTCCCCGGTGGGAGGGCGTGCCGTCGGGGGAGACCAGCGCGAGGTGGCTGTCGACACGGTGCCGCCAGGCGTGCGGGGCGGCGTTCGGCGCGGTGTGCGTGGTGTAGCCGAGCTGGGCGTAGTGCGGGTCGTCCGCGCCGCCGGACGGTTCGAAGCCGTAGTGGTCGCTGCCGTGGTTGACCAGCCGGACGATCCCGTCGTGCTTCGTGCCGTGCAGCAGCCAGCCGGGTGCGGGCAGCGCCGTGTACTGGTCGGCCTCCTCGACCGGGAGCGCGAGCTCCCGCTCGGTCCACACGGGGTGGTCGGCGGGCAGCAGCAGTCCTAGGAAGCCCTTGCTCGCCCAGTACGGGGACCCGGGGCCCGAGTACCCCTGCGTGCTGGGAAGGAACGGCTCGTGCCAGCCGAGCGACAGCAGCCCGCGCTCGTCGGGCACCCCGCGCTCCACGAAGTGCCGCAGCACCCCGGAGGCGAGCCGCCGCGTCACCCCCGGCTCCAGCGGGGTCGCGTCGGTGAGCGCCCCCATCCACACCGGGGCGACGGAGGCGAATCGGTACGTCAGCGAACGTCCCTGGTGGACCGGGGCGCCGTCGCCGCTGAAGAAGTGCGGGTAGGTCGCCAGGAACTGGGACAGCCGTTCCTTGTAGACCTTGGCGCGCCCGCCGTCCGGTTCACCCGCGATCCGCGCCCACAGCAGTGGGTACAGATGCATCGCCCAGCCGATGTAGTAGTCGAAGTTGCGGCCGTCCCCGTCGCTGTACCAGCCGTCGCCGACGTACCAGTCCTCGATACGGTCCAGCCCGCCGTCGATGTCGGACTGGCTGAACGGCGCGCCGACGGAAGCCAGGAACTGCTCGGACACCACCTGGAAGAGCCGCCAGTTGTTGTCGTGGGTGCGGCGCCCGACGAAACCGGAGAACCAGTCGACGACCCGCGCCTGGACCCGTTCGTCGAGCCGGTCCCATATCCACGGCCGCGTCTCGTGCAGCGCGATCGCCACCGACGCCGCCTCGACCATCTGCTGCGAGCAGTCGGTCAGCGCGGGCCAGGTCTCACCGCTGTCCGGATCGGTACCGGCCGTGAGCCCGGCGGCGTACCGCTCGATGAGCCGCGTATCCACCTCCCCGCCGGCCCCCGCGATCCGGAACGCGGCCAGCAGGAAGGAGCGCGCATAGCCCTCCAGCCCGTCGGACACCACCCCCGACCAGCTGTTGCGGCCGGGCAGCCGGTACTGCGCGAAGCCGGGGGAGGCGTACGGCACCAGCCCGTCGAGCATCCGGTCCGCCACCGCCTCCCAGTGCGCGCGGGTCCAGCCGGTGCGGGGTGAACGCACGCGGTCGGTGGGGGGCAGCGTGAGGAACGGGGGCAAGGTCACATCAGCTCCGAGGTGAGGTGTTGACCGAGATAGTAAGCGGTTACTAGGTTGAGGCCAACCCTATTCACCGACTGCGGATCGCGGTCGGAAAGTGGGTCTGTCCTTCGTCTGTCCTTCCGTTCTCGCTCCTCCCGTCGCTCCCGTTCCTGCCCGGCTCGCGCGGGGCGCCTTCCGAAGGGACCGCCCATGACCAGTTCCCAGCCGCCGGGCGGTCCGGCCTGCGGCGCGCATCCCGCGAACGCCCCGGCTCCCGCCATGCATCCTGCAAGCGCCCCGGGCGCCGGCGCCCCGCATCCCGCAAACGCTCCTACGCTGCCCCAGCGGCCGGACGACGACCTCCGCATCGGCGTCATCGGACTGGGCCTGCGCGGCAGCCTCGCCGAAACCGCGCACCGGCCCGGGGCGGGAGCGCGCGTCACCGCCGTCGCCGACCTCGACCCCGCCGTCCGCGCCGAGGCGGCAACCCGCTTCCCGGGCGCGGCCGTGACGGACGACCACCGTGCGATCCTCGGCTCCGCCGACATCGACGCGGTCCTCGTCCTCACGCCCGACCACACCCACGCCGACCTCGCCTGCGAGGCGCTGCGCGCCGGCAAGCCCGTCCTCGTCGAGAAGCCGCTGGACATCACCGTCGAGCGCTGCGACGCGATCCTGCGCGCGGCGTACGAGACCGGCACCCGCCTCTATGTCGGCCACAACATGCGGCACATGCCCGTCGTCCGGCTCATGCGCGACCTCATCACCCGCGGGGACATCGGCGAGGTCAAGACCGTCTGGGTACGGCACTTCGTCGGTCACGGCGGCGACTTCTACTTCAAGGACTGGCACGCCGAGCGCCGGTACACCACCGGTCTGCTGCTGCAGAAGGCCGCGCACGACCTCGACGTCCTGCACTGGCTCGCCGGCGGGTACACCCGCCAGGTCCAGGCGCTCGGCGACCTCATGGTCTACGGCGCGCCGGACGCCGACCGCCGCGCCCCTGGCGAGCCCAAGGCCGCCGGCTGGCTCGACGACGACAACTGGCCGCCGCGCTCCCAGCGGGATCTCAACCCCGTGATCGACGTCGAGGACGTCTCGCTCGTCAATCTGCGCCTCGACAACGGCGTCCTCGCCGCCTACCAGCAGTGCCACTTCACCCCCGACTACTGGCGCAACTACACCGTCATCGGCGATGCCGGCCGTCTGGAGAATTTCGGCGACGGGCCCGGAGCGGTGGTCAAGGTCTGGAACGCGCGCCGCTCCGGGCACCGCCCGGAGGCCGACGCCGTCCACCCCGTCCCGGATCTCCAGGACAACGCCTTCCACGGCGGCGCCGACCCGCTCCTCATCGACGAATTCCTGCGCTTCGCGCGCGACGGCGGACCCACCGACACCTCACCCGTCGCGGCTCGTATGGCGGTCGCCGCCGGAGCCCAGGCCACCGCCTCGCTCCGCGACGGCGGCACCCCGCGCACCGTCCCGCCGCTCGACGCCGACCTGGCCGCGTACTTCGCCGCGCACCAGTCCCGTCCATACCGGACCGGTCCAGACCAGCCCCCGAGAACCAACTCCCTTGCGGTGCTTGACGATTGATGTCGGCCGCTGGGATCATCCCCCACCGGGAACCAGGGGTACTGGATCGGTCACGGTGGGTATAGGGGCAACGGGTATGCGGATGAACGGACTTACGGGCGTGGGATTTGTTGCCGCCGAACCGATTCCGGGCCTCAAGGGGCCATGGGCCTTCGTTCTCATCGCGGTGGTCGTCATCATCATCGCCGTGATCGCGGTGCTGCCCCTGATCATCGACGTCCGCCGGGCCACCGCGTGGCGCCAGCAGCTCACCGACGAGCTGATCGGCCAGGCGGCCACGAGCAGCGACGTCCGTGAACTGCTGCGCGACCTGCGCGAACCGCGCGGGGTGCGCGGTCTGACCCGCAGCATCATCGCCGTACTGATCCTCGCCCTCGTCAGCTTCGCCCTGGCGGTCGCGATGCTCTCCTCGGGCGGCGACTCCGGCGACCTGCGCAAGACCATCGTCACGTCGCTGATGACGGTGCTCGCCACCGTCGCAGGCTTCTACTTCGGCTCGCTCGGCGCCCAGAACAGCGCCGACGACGCCGTCCGCCGCGCGAACCGCACGCGAGCCCGGCCCGCGGACCCGGCCGGCCCGCAGACCGGCGACGACGTCCGCCCGCCCGCCCCGGAGCCGCCGGTCGCGCCCGCTCCGCCTGGCGCACCCGATCCGAAGGTGCTGACGGAGCCGGGAGGTACGCCGGTCCCGGCCCCACGGGAAACACCCTGAGCAGGTGTCTCCGCCACCGTCATCGTCACCGCCGCCGCCCCCGCATCCACGGTGGGAGGGCCGGGCAGGTGTTGGTGCAGGTGATGGTGCCGGGCATCAGTAGTCCGCCGTCGTCCTCGTCATTGCTGCCACCGGCGAAGTCCAGCTCACCCGACCCACGGCCAGTGCGCGTCTCGTCGGGAACGCCTCGGGTGTTGCAGCCGTCCCGGCAGCGGCCGCATGGCCCGGAACATACCGACGCAAACAGAAAGTCTCCGCCCTATACGGTCTGATTACGGCGCGTCGGTGCCCGCCTGGTTCGCCTTCACCCAATCGGCGTGGTCCTGCCAGGCATACAGATCGGTGCCCTTGAGCACCACGTTGTAGGCCCCGCACGCCGCGGTCCCCTCCTTGTCCGTGCCCTTCGGGAACCAGTCGGCCCTGAGGTGCGCCCGCCCGCTGCCCGCGCCTTGCTTGCAGCCCGCCGGCAGCTTCCCGTCGGCGAGCGTCGCCTTCAGCAGCCGGTCGCCGCCCGTGGTCGACATCCGGTACTTCACGGCCGTCGCCTCGTCCGGCAGCCAGCGCGGAACCGAGTCCCGGGACTTCTTGGCCTCGCTGCCCGAGGAGTACTCGGCCTCCGCCAGGTGGCGCCCCTGGTACCAGTCCACAACCTGCGGCATGGTGAGCGCCGCCGCCACGAGGAGGCCGAGGCCGCCGACGGCGAGTCCGAGGACGACGGGCTTCTTGGTGGCCATGCGGCGGGGTCCTTCCCTGGGTGACGCCCTGGGTATCGGGCTCTTCCTGCCCATCCTGGCGGCCGCGAACCGCCAACGGATCGCCCGCGAGAAGGGTTGGAACCCCCCTCTTGAGACTGACGGTCGTCAGCCACGAGAGGTACACCTTGGTCAGGCGGCGAACGCAGAAGCGACCCGGTGCGGAAGCCCGCACCGGGTCGCAGCCAGGGGCCGAATACAGATCACAGCAGTTCAGAGACCTGCGAAGGCCGATCGGAGATCGGCCGGACGCCTGTCCGATATCTCTAGGACATTCGTCAGAGCTTGCGCCACCGCGCCATGGCGAACGAGAACGCGCCGAAGAGGGCGAGCCCCACCGCGATGGCCACCAGGAGCCAGGGCCCGGCCGGCGTCTCCCGGAAGGACCGCAGCGTGTCGTCGAGCCCCTTGGCCTGGTCCGGGTCGTACTTCACGGCCGCCGCCACGGCGAACCCGCCGGCCGTCGCGAAGACGACGCCCCGGCAGACCCCGCCGGCGACCCCCAGGAACTCGACCACCTGACGCGTCCGCCGGGACATCTCGCCGACCTTCAGATGCTTACGGAACTTCCGCTGCCAGGCCCGGACCACGATCCACAGACCGGCCGCGGCGAGCGCCACCCCGGCGATGCCCACCAGCCACTGGCCCAGGGGCAGGTCCAGCACCTTCGCCGTCCAGTCCTTCGACTGCCGGTCGCTCGATCCGCCCTGGCTTGCGCCCTCGGAGGCGGTCCTCGCCAGCGCGAAAGCGATCACCGAATACGCGGCCAGCCCGTAGAACACGAAGCGCCCGCCCGAGGCGAGCCGCTTCGACGTCTTGTGCCCGTCGGGCCCGGCGGCCCCGAAGAGCGCCTCGGACAGCCGCCACAGCGCCATGCCCACCAGCCCGAGCCCGACCACCCACACCATGACCTTGCCGAACGGCTGCCCGGCGATCTGCTCGACGGCGCCGCCGCGGTCGGCCTGCTTCCCGTTCCCACCCAAGGCGACCTGGATCGCCAGCGCGCCGATCAGTACGTAGATCACGCCGCGCGTGGCGATCCCCCACCGTGCCGCCCACTCGACCGCACTACCGCCTGCCGCGGCCCGGCCCGCAGTCCTGGCCCGCCGTATCGAAGCATCCACGCCCGACCTCCCTCGTCGGACGGGCGTCTGCCCCGGCCCCCACCCCGGAAACGCCCGCCCGCCCGCGGCGGCCCGGCCTCAGACACCGTCCACCCGGAACGGATCATGCTCCGCGAGCAGCTTGTCCAGCCGCGCCTGATCCACCCGGCTGACCACCTGCCCCACCTCCTGCCGGTCCCGCACACACTTGGCCAGCGTGAACGCCGAGGTCACCAAATACATCAGCCCCACCCCCAGAAACGCCCGCACCCAAGCCCCGACCGGCAGGTACGCCACCCCCAGCCCCATGCTCCCCAGCGCGATCCCGAACGAAATGGCCGCCTGCGCGAAGTACGCCGCCGTCGTCTGCTGCTGAATCGGATTCGTCATGCCCCCAGCCTGAACAACTGTGGCCCACGCCACATGAGTACACCTACTCAAACTTCCCCCCACCCCCCTCCCCACCAAGATCGCCCCACCGACCCAAAGGCGTGAGCAGACACCGCCCCAAGTGCGGTATTGTTCTCATGCGCGGTCAGCCCGGGGAAACAACCCCAGAACGACCGAGCACCGGGACGTGGCGCAGCTTGGTAGCGCACTTGACTGGGGGTCAAGGGGTCGCAGGTTCAAATCCTGTCGTCCCGACGGTGCATGCGGGCTTCAAGCCCAGGTCAGGGCCCTGTTTCACTTCGGTGAGACGGGGCCCTTGATCGTTTTCAAGGGCGTGCGTCTCACAACTTCTCACATCCGTTTTCCGCCGGCATCAGCCCAGCAGTTCGACCAGCTTTTCCGAACCTGCCTTGAGGCTCTGCGGATCGGGATGCACGTAGAACCTCTTCGTGAACGACAGGTCGCTGTGCCCGGCCCAGGCCGAGACCACCGTGTCGGGCACGCCGTTGTTCGCCATCCACGACAGACACGCGTGCCGCGCGTCGTACAGCCGGACCTTGCGCACGCCCGCCTGCTTCATCAACCGGTACGCCTCCCGCCGGAGCTTGTCCGTCTTCCACGGGCGCCCCAACTCGTCCACGAGGACGTAGCCGCTGTCCTCGTAAGTGGCGCCGGCCGCAGCCTTCTCCTTGGCCTGCAGATCACGGAACGCCTTGAGGGCTTTCAGGACGGGCGCCGGCAACGGAAGCGTCCGCTTGCCCGCCTCCGTCTTGGTGGATTTCTCCACCACCTTGTTGCGCTCGCCCTTCGCCAGGCTCCGGTCGTAGACGATGGTCCGGGTGTTGCCGACGGAGATGGTCTCGGCGTCATCGAGATCGACGTCCTCGGCCCAACGCGCTCCGCACACCTCCGCGGGGCGCTCGGCGATCAGTGCCAGCATCATGGCGGCGAACAGCCGATCGTCCTTGATCGCCTCCAGGAACGCCTTGACCTCCACTTCGTTCCACGGGGGACAGGACACCTTGAGGGCGGTCGCCTTGAGCCTCGCCTCACGCGAGACGGTGACGTGCTCGGCGACATTTCGCACGACCAGCCCGCGCCGCACGGCGAGGGTCAGCGCCGCCCGCAGCCTTCCCAACGTCAGACGCACGGCCCGGATCCCGAGACCGCTGCCCGGTTTCCCGCCACGCCGCCGTCCGCTGGTGACCATCCAGTCGATGAAGCCCTCGATGTCCTCCTCCCTCAGCTCCTGGAGCGCCTTGTGTCCCAAGTGGACGCGGGCGGGAAGGATGGCGTTGGCGTAGTTGGAGGCTGTTCCCTCCTCGACATCACGTGTCGCAGATTTGAGCCAAATGTCGAGAAGGTCGCCGAGCGTCATCTTGCTCGGTGCGACGTAGGTGCCGGCGTCGCGCTGATGCCGGATGCGGGAGAGTTCGGTGACGGCATCCTTCTTGGTATCGAAGGTCCGGGTCAGCTGCTGCCGCTTTCCCTCGGCGTCGTGGCCGATGTCCACGACAAGCCGATAGCGACTGCGCCCGTCCTTGTGGGTGATCTTGCGTATGGGTTCCTTCATGTCTCTTCCCTGGTGCTGAGATGTACGGCCACGGCAGCCGCGCCAGGTGGGGCACGGCTGTGGTGTGGTCGCCGCTCGCGTGAAGGGGTGGACGTGTTGAAGCGTGGGTTCATATGTGCGGCGGCCAGCTCATGCCCGTGACCGTGTAACCGCTCGTGTACGGGCGGGGCCCGGGCAGCGGTTCACTTGGCCTTCCCGGAGTCGATGTCGTCGATGAAGGCAAGCGCGGCAGGCAAGGCCGGCGGCATGAGGCCACGCTCGCGCATCGTCGAGCGGAACTGGTGCAGCTCGCGACAGTCGTCGAAGGCGAGCTGCTCGTAGCCGGCGGCCGTTTCCAGAAGGGTCTCGCGCCGGGCGGGATCAAGGGTGACGTTCGCCTTCTGCCGCCTGTCCTTCGCGAGATTCGTCGACACGCGTGCGGCGGCGACAGCATCGCTGTGAGACCGGAAGGTGTCGAGAAGGTCGCGTGGCGTGCCCTGGGCAGCGGCCGTGGCGATGGGCTCCTCGCCGGTGAACCACGCTGCCGCATCCCACGTCGATACCTCCTCGCCCGGCATCACCTCCACGGTGCCCGCCGTGCCGAGGGGGTACAGCAGGATGATCGGCGGGATGCCCAACACCCTTGCGAGGACGAGGAATTCGGCCAGATCCACCGAGTGGCGCCGGCCGTTCTCCAAGTTGGTGATCGTGGTGCCCGCCACGGGCAGACCAAGAGCCGCACAGCCCTCTGCCAGCTCCGCAACAGTGAGCTTCGCGGCCTTGCGGGCGCCGCGGATCGCCGTGGCGACCCGGGCGGTGAGCTGTGCTGACCAATCCAAGGGCTTCATGGAGACAATTTATGCTGCCAGAATGTGTAGCTGCAACTCCATGGTACAAATTCCTCCCCACGAGGCGGGCCGATCGAAGCGGAGAACATCATGAGCACACAGGTCACGCTCCAAGGCCCCGCCACCCGGGATGAGCTTCTGAGGCTCCCCGCGGCAATCGACCTGGACACCGCCAACCGCGCCTTCGCCCTGGGACGCTCCGCCGGCTACGTCCTCGCGAAGCGAGGGACCTACCCATGCCGGGTGCTGAAGCTCGGCAACGCCTACCGCGTGGTCACGGCAGACATGCTCCGGGTCCTTGGCATCGCTCACTCGGCGGAGGAGTCCACCCTCAACCGGGCCGAATAGGTGCTCGCCTCGCGCAGCGTCGTTTTCGCGTCTGTCGCACTGTGCCCCGACCACGGTCACCGTGGGGACGGATGGCTCCGACAACCTCGCCCCTGCGAATTTCTGAGGAAGGCGGTATCGGGTATCCGACTCTAGAGCAGGTGAGCCATCGGAACCCCACTTGGCCTGACAATTACTGGGACCTTGGCGTAGCCGAGGGTCTCAAACTCTGCCCAAGGTCCCACGAGGGTGGTTGGTTGATCCGCGATGCATCCCGTCGCGCAGTTCATCGGTCGGCACGCAGCCCGTGTATGCGGCGCTGCCTTGCTGACGATCCTTCGGGCTGCGGGGCAGCGAGCGGTTGAAGAGCTCGGTGCTCGTTGGTCCACTGAGTGTTCATAGAACTTTGCCGAGTGTCTCCTTGAGTGCGAGAGCCAGGGTGCTACAGATTGCCGGCCCATGAAGGGACGGGGCCAGGTGTGAACGTCGCCGAGAGAGAGCCGCAGGGGGCCGAGCAGCCGCTGGGCGAGCTCGGGGGAGAGGTCTTCGACGGCCAGGGCGGCGGCTGCGAAGGCTGTGGTCTTCTGCTCGTTAGAGAAGGCCTTCGTCTTCTTTCCGTGGGAGCGTGCGGCTCGGTCGAGGGCGTCTTCGGCGTGTCCGATCAGCGCGGAGATCAGCGCGGATCTCGGCGTGGTGTGGCTGGCCAACGTTGCGAGGTCCCTGGCTTCTTACCAGGCGCGATCCTGATAGCCGGACGGCCACGCCTGGTTATATGAACGACGCATGGCGAGGATCTCCTGCCATGCGGCCCGCTCAATGCGGGCTATGAGGGCGGCTGCCGTGCGGCCCTGCGGGCCCAGCGCCCACCAGGCCGGTACCTGGCGCCAGATCTTCTGGTGCCAGTTCGATCCCTTGCTGTCTTCGTCGCCGGCGGGAACGAGGGTGACGATCCACAGCCCGAAGGGGAACTCGGACACGAACGGTAGGTAGGACGAGCCTGTGGAGTGGGGCGCGGCTCGGTGCCACGGCTGTTTACGGCGGCGCAGTAGGACCCTCTGCCCCCCTCGACGGGGACTGTGAACCCATCGCGCAGTGCGGCGGCGTAGTCGACGCCGTCGCCACCCAGGCCACGGCCGGACGGCCGGGTCAGTTCCACCCCCAGCCGTCGGGTAGGTCCGCGGGGGAGATACCTGCAGAAGCCCATTGTTCCCATCCCAGACCCGCCATCTGCCCCCCTTGACCGTCCGGCTCATCATCGCGGACGTCCGGCAGGAGCGCTGCCAAGCGATCGCCGCGGTTCGGCGGGCTCGTGGCTTGCACTCGGGGGTGTGGAGGGGCGCGGGATCCGGCTGTGGGGCGTGAGCCCCGGAACCGGCCCTGGGCTGCGCCGCGTCCGCCCGCCACAGCTGGTACTTCAAGCCGAATTAGCATGCGGATGAACGGCGATGACCCCTACCGTTAGTCGGGTGACCAACATCTGGACTCCACTCTCTACACGCCAGGGCGCGGACCAGCCGCTGCGGGACGATGTGCCCGCCGCCCTGGAGACGGCTCTGCGCGGGTGGATCGAGGAGACGGTCCGCGACAGCTCGGTGTCCGAGCAGCGCCTGCTGCTCCGCTGCGACCTGGTCCGTGACCCCAACCCCGCCTTCGAGCCCTCCAATGACATCGACGACATCGAATTCCTCGCCTGGTTCACGCCCACCGAGAAGCTGCTCGACGTCGTCGACGCGACCCTCAACCTGCTGCCCACGGGCTCCATTCCGACGGTGCGGACGTTGCCGAGAGCGTCGAAACCCACCGCATTCGAAACGATGGCTGACGTCATGGGCCAGATGACGTTCACCAAGTATCGCTCCCCCCTGCAGCAGCTGCTCGACGACGGCCGGTCGGCCTACACCATCCGTACCGATGGCCGCGCTCTGATGCGCAGGGTCGACAGGACGGTGGCCGCGCTGGTGGGCGCCGCTATCCACGCCGCCGAGCAGCCCAACCGTGGTTCCGCCGGTGTCCAGCTCCGCCGCGCGTACCACGCGGCTTATGCCCTGCGCTCGGATCCTGTGCGCGCGTACAGCGACGCGATCAAGGCTGTCGAGTCCGCAGCTCAGGCGACTTTGGAGCCGAATAACCACAAGGCCACCCTGGGCACGATGCTCGGCGCGCTGCTGCAGATCGGTCCCCAGCTGGAGGTCGCGGTGCCGGGAAGGACCGACGTCGAAGGGCTGGAAACCGTCCGGTCGATGATGTCGATGCTGTGGGACGGCCAAGTCAGCCGCCACGGGAGCCAGCAGGCCATCCCGGAAGAGACTCTCGAGCAGGCCCGCATGGCCGTGGACATCGCCACAGTGTTGGTGCGCTGGTTCTCTGCTGGTGCCATCCGCCGACGCTGATACCAGCCAGGCTTCTCACGTTGGGTGGCACGTTCTCATTCTGGTCGCATCTACCGGTACACCCGCAGCGACCGGTTCCCGCCCCTGCACCTGCTGCAGCGGCGCCTGGAGGCGCCCGCCGACGTCGACGGCATCGCGGTCTCGATGTTCGCCACGACGCTGCCCCGCCTGCAGAGCGGCGAGCCGTCGTGGGTCCGCTTGGCACCGACGAACGAGCCGCGGACGGGAGCGGTACCCGGAGCCGGTGACGTGGCCAGGCTCGGGTCGTTGAACCAATGTTCACGTGCACAGCGAAGCCCCGGGTCCTCATGGTCCCGGGGCTTCGCGTGCCGTGTGGGGTCAGGAAGCCTTCGGCTCGGGCCCGGAGGGCCTGAACGTCTTCCAGACCCAGTCCCCTTCTTCGAGCTGGGCCATCAGGACGCGGTCCTCCTCATCCGGGTCGTCGGTCGCGTCACGCGCGTCCCGTCGCGCCGAACTGATCGCGAACAGCAGGTCGACGTTGAAGCCTTCCGGCAGCAGCGGGGCGTTGGGGCCGCCGTCGCTGACGTCGGCCAGTAGCGTGATGTTGTCCGAGCCGAGTTCAGTGGTGCGGACCTGGTGCTCGTTGGCGCTCAGGTAGGTGATGGCGTCCGCCCGGACCAGGACGCTCCTTTCGCCCGTGGTGTCCTTGTTCTTCCGCATGATCCAGACGGTCGTCACGCTTCCCCTCCCGGAGGTTACTGATCGTCTCGCAGCACGGAGATGCCCTGCTCGCCGAGGTTGGACGGGTCGGACGCGTTGAGTACACCGGAGGTCCCCCCATCGGAAGGGGCTCCGCCGGTCCGCTCAGGGCCGTCAGCCGATGATCGAGTGCCCGAAGGCGACTGTGACGCCGAAGGCGGCGCCGCCGGCCAGTACAGCAGTGGCCAGTGGGCTGTGGGCGGCATAGGTGAGGAACCCCGCGGCCACGGCGGTCTGCAGACTGATCAAGAACACCACCGCGGCGCGCAGGCTCAGCAGCGGTTCCGGAGCCCGGACGTTCCTCTCCATCAGTTCGCCTTCGGAATCTGAGACTTGGTTCGCACCACGATCTCCTCGCCGAGTCGATGGAGCTTTCGTCGGACCCGTTCGCCCATGGCAGGATCCACTCCGGCCAGCGGAGACGCCTGGCGCCAGTTGATTGGAGCGTTCTCGGCCCAGATACGTGCGACTTCTTGTTCGGAGGCCCGGAGTCGGCTAGTGCGTTGTCCAGGAACGTTGGCCGGGTGTGATTAGGCGGCTTTGGGTCGT
>NZ_JAAIKO010000048.1 GCF_016107395.1 Streptomyces fildesensis | reverse complement strand
GCAGATGCCACTACCAACGCCGAGGCCACCACCCCCACATGCGGTTGCAGTATTAGCCCCCCGGTCAGGTCCTCTCAGATCCGCTCAGGTCCGCTCAGGTCCGCGGACGCCGCGCCGCGAACAGGCCGATCACGCCGACCAAGGCGGTGGGCGCTCCCAGTAGCGTCCACACCGGCACGTGGGTGAAGAGGCCGATGGCGTTGCACACCACCCCGAACAAGATCAACGCCTTCCACCGGCCAAGGGGGTCGCGCGTCTGCTGCTGCGTCATTTCCGCTCCTCACTGAAGAGTGCCGCGCTGTCCCTGCGGCATGGGTCGAACGTAGCCACGGCCGCGCGGCCCCGTCGCGGGTTCGTCCGCGCCGCAACTCACGTCGTGCCAGGTCGGAGTAGGGTCGCCGAGAAAACAGCCGGTCCCCGGTGCGGCCCGCTCCGGGAACACCGGCCGAACAGCCGCTCCGGACGGCAGACTGGGAACCTCGACGCGGCAGTGGGCCCACAGGATTCACATCGGCCGGTGCGGCGCGGGGAGCGGGGGCGGGGGTGGCGGCGGTGACCGGGCGCGGATCCGGGGAGGCACGGGCGGCGTTCGCGGAGGCGCTGGCGCGTCTGCGCCGGGAGTTGCCCGACGTGTCGGACGAGACACTGGCGCGCCGCGCCGGCCGCACGGCGCTGCCGTCGGGGCGCAGGGTCGAGGTCAACGCCCGGCGGCTGGGGGAGTGGCTCGGCGGCCGGTCGGTGCCACGGGACTTCGACGTCGTCGTGGCCGTGGTCCGCGCCGTCGAGACCGCGGTGGCCAGAACCGGGCCGGGACCGGCTCCCCGGCTGTCCATCGCGCAGTGGGAACGGCTGTGGCGCGCCGCCTACGAGGAACGCTCCCCTGCCCGGAACGGCGCCGCGGAATCAAGTGCCGGAACGGAACCGGGCCCGGCGGGAGCGGCGCGCGGCCTTGCCGTCGGCCGTCCGCCGAGCGACGCGGCGGCCCTGCGGGAGCGCCCGGACCTGGCCGGCGCGCTGGACTCCGCCATCGAGGAGGGTCAGGTCCGCCAGGTCGTGCTCACCGGGGCGGGCGGGGGTCGGCAAGTCGCAGCTGGCGGCGGCCGCCTTCCACCGCGCCCGGCAGCGCGGCCAGTTGGCGGTCTGGGTTCCCGCGTCGTCCCGTCAGTCGGCACTGACGGCCTGTGCCCGCGCCTGGCGGGTGATGGCCGGCGAGGGTGCCGCCGGCGCCCGGGACGCCGGTGGCGGGGACCGGGGATGGGACGAGGAGGCGGAGGCGGACCTGTTCGTCGGCTGGCTGCGTACGACCACCCGGCCGTGGCTCGTGGTGCTGGACGACGTCGACGACCCGGCGGAACTGGCGGGGATCTGGCCCGTCGGCGACCACGGGACGAGCGTCGTCACCACCCGCCGCCGCGACGCGTCGGTGATCCGGCCGTCCGCCCGGATCATCCGGGTCGGGATGTTCACCCCAGAGGAAGCCGCGGGATGTCTGCGTGCCCGCCTCAGCGCGGCTCCAGGCCCTTCGTCGTCCCCGGCCTCCGACAGCATCACGGGACCGCAGGACGACACCGGAGTGGAGTCCCTCGCCGAGGCGTTGGGCTGCTTCCCGCTGGCGCTGTCCCAGGCGGCGGCGTTCGTCATCGACACAGGCTTGAGCCTCGCGCAGTACCGGCGGCTCCTCGACGACCAGCAGGAGACGCTGGCGGACCTGTTCCCCTCCTCGTCCCCGGCCGACGAACACGGCGGGACGGTGTCCAGCACCTTCCGGCCGGCCCTCGAACGCGCCGAGACGCTGGCCCACCCCGGGACGGTCCGCGCGGCGCTGGAACTGGTGGCGATGCTGGCTCCCGGCGGCATACCCGAGGTGGTGCTGCACACCGGCGCCGCCCGGCGCTGGATCGGCAAGGAGCAGGACCGGCCGCGGGAACGGGACGTCC
This sequence comes from Streptomyces fildesensis, assembly GCF_016107395.1. Lineage (GTDB taxonomy): Bacteria > Actinomycetota > Actinomycetes > Streptomycetales > Streptomycetaceae > Actinacidiphila > Actinacidiphila fildesensis. The sequence goes on along the minus strand of NZ_JAAIKO010000048.1, from coordinate 53,360 downwards.
TCCTCGCGCTGCGCGCCCTGCACCGGCTGAGCCTGGTCACCCACGACAGCGAACGCGGCCCCGCCACGGTCGAGGCGCACGCCCTGGTGCAGCGCGCCGCGCGGGAGACCGTACCTGCCGGTGACCGGCCGGCCCTGGCCGCCGCGGCGGCGGACGCACTGGAAGAGGTCTGGGCGTCGCGGGAGATCCGTCCCGACCTCGCGGCCGCTCTGTACCGCAATGTGGAGGCGCTCCGGCTGACGGCCGGCGACCTGTTCCGGGAGGGCCGGATGCATCCCGTGCTGCGCCGTACCGGTCCCCATCTGACCGGTCTGGGCCGGGCCGCCGCCGCCCGGGACACCTGCTCCGAACTACTGGTCCGGGCACGGGCCCGGCTGGGGGAGGGGCACCGGGACGTCCTGTTCCTCCGCTCGCAGGTCGCCCAGGCCGTCGGTGACCGCGGCAACGCCACCGCCGCCCACGCCGAGCTGACCGCGATCCGGAGCGAGGCCGAACGGAACCTCGGCGCGGCGGATCCCGACACGCTGTCCGTGCGGCTGCACGAAGCCCGCTTCCTGATGGAGTCGGGCGCGGTCGGCGAGGCGTCGGAGGCCTTCACCACCCTCGCCGCCGACGCGGCCCGCGCGCTCGGGCCGGGCGCCGCGCTCACTCTCGACGCCCGCGGCTACGCCGCCATGTGCCGGGGGCTCGCGGGCGACGCGGTCGCCGCGCGTGACGCCTACGCCGCGGTCGCCGAGGACCTGGAGCGGGAACGGGGCCTCGGCGACCCGGCCACCCTCGGTGCCCTCACCGACCTGGGACGGTGGATCGGGGAGGCGGGAGACCCCGACGCGGCGGTCGAGATGCACCTCAAGGCCGTCGACGCCCTGTGCACGGCCGCCGGACCACTCCACCACGACACCCTCGTCGCCCGGCACAACCTCGCCTACTGGCGGGGCCTGGCAGGCAGCCCCGAGCAGGCGGTCGAGGAGTTCGCCGCCGCCGCGCACGACGCGGAACGCGCGCTCGGGGCCGACCATCCGACGACCCTCACCTGCCGCGTCAACCTCGCCTTCTGGAGCGGCCTCACCGGCCGCCCGGCCGACGCCGTGACCGAACTGGCCGGTCTCCAGCCGCTCATCGACCGGATCCTGGGCGCCGACCATCCCCGGGCGCTGCGAACCCGGCAGCAGAGTGCCGAACTGCAGGACAGGGCGGGCGACCGCGCCGGGGCGAGGACCCGTCTGACGACCCTGCTGGCCGACATGACGCGGGTCCAGGGCGCGGAACATCCCCGGACCCGCGAAGTGGCGGAGCTGCTGAAGCACTGGGGCAGCCTCGCCGGCTCCTAGACCGTGCGGAGCCACACCCGTACCCCCACGGACCAGACACCGCTCATCCGGCGGCGGGTCCCAGCCGGGCCAGCGTGTCGAGCAGCTTGGCGCGGCTGACGAAGACCTCCGGCGGCAGCGAGACGTACAGCTGGATCGTGGTCACCCCCGGGATGTGGTACCGCAGAATCCGCTCCCGGCACTCCTCGGGCGATCCGCTGATGAACAGACCGTCCACGACCTCGTCCGGCAGCGACTTCTGGGCGCCCTCGGGATCGCCGGCCTCCCACCGTTCGTGCGACTCCCGCAGCAACTCGCCGTGCCCGAGCCACTCGTGGAACTTGCGGTACGGCTCGCGGTTGAGGATCCACGCAAGGAAGGGGCGGGTGGCGCGGTGGGCGTAGTCGGTGTCCTCGGTGGGGCACACGAACACCTTCACCACCAGCTCCTTGCCGGCCGGCTGCGGCCCGACCGCGTTCAGCACGGTGGGGACGTCCTCGGGGAAGAGCAGATTGGTGATCGCCCCGTCCCCCTCGGTGAACCCCAGCCGCAGCATGCCAGGACGCAGCGCGCCCAGGATGACCTTGACCGGGGCGGCCGGCGGGTGCGGCAGCTGGAAACCGGTGATGGAGAAGGTGTCGAAGTCCCCGGAGACGTGTTCGCCGCGCAGCGCACGGGTGACGAACCGCAGGACGTCCCGGGTGCGTTTGAACGGTTCGTCGAACGGGATGCCGTTGATGTCCGTGACATGGGCCGGTACGGAGGCGCCGATCCCCAGGAGCACCCGTCCGGGGGCGAGTTGGGCGAGGGTCGCGGCGGTCTGGGCGAGTACCGCGGGACCGCGGGTGTGCACCGGGACGATGCCGGTGCCGATGCGCAGCGACGAGGACCAGGCGGCTGCCGCGGCCAGCGGGGTGAAGGCGTCGGTCCCGCCGCCCTCGGCGCTCCAGACGTCGGTGTAGCCGAGGTCCGGGAGCCGTTCGACGATGAAGCGGTGCCGGTCGATGGTGAGCCCCGGCAGCGGCAGGGTGATGCCCCACCGCGGTGGGGCCGCCGCGAGGCGCGGAGGCAGGTCGTGCGGGGCGGTCATGGGGGCGACGGTCCTCTCGTGGCGGGTGAACGGCGGGAAGCGCCGGGCTACTTGCGGACCCAGACCGTCGTCAGGTCCAGGAACCATGACTGCGGCTGCACCAGACCGCGGACCTTGGGTGACAGCGCCCGCGGATTGCGGTCGTTCACCACGAAGAGCCACGGCGCGTCCTTGGTCACCAGATCCAGCGCCTGCCGGTAGTCGGCCCGCCGCTTGGCCTGGTCCGTCGAGGCCGACGCGGACGCGAGCAGGGTGTCCACCCGCGCGTTGGTGTAGTGGCCCGTCCAGAAGGGGCTCTTGCTGCCGATGAAGAGCGGCAGCAGCGCCTCGGACTGGAACAGGGTGGTGGACTGCGCGATCGCGTCCGAGCCGAGCGCGACCTGGCCCTTGGCCTCGGCGCTGATCAGGGTCGACCAGTCGGTGGTGCGGAGCTGCACCTTGATGCCGACGGCGGCGAGGTCGTGCTGGATCGCCTCGCTGATCGGCACCGGCAGCAGGTTGCCCGAGCCGCCGGTCGGAACGGTGACGGTGGTGCTGAAGCCGCCCGCCTTGCCCGCCTCGGCCAGCAACTGCCTGGCCTTGGCCGGGTCGTAGGAGTACGCGTCGCCGGCCGGGTCGAAGGCGAAGGTGGCCCGGGGCGCGGCCTGGTAGGCCGGGTCGGCGGTACCGTGCAGCAGCTTGCCGGCGATCGCCTTGCGGTCGATGGCGAAGTTGGCCGCCTGCCGGACCCGCGGGTCGTTCCACGGTGCTCTCGACGTGTCCAGGATCCAGTACCACAGGTGGTCGTAGCTGTTGGTGACGAGCTGCACCCCGTCGGCCTTGAGGCTGTCGATGTCGTCGGGGTTGGGGTACTCGATCCAGTTGACGCCGCCGGAGCGCAGCGCCGCGGTACGGGCGGCGACGTCCGGGAGCGACTTGATCACCAGCCGGTCGAGCTTCGGCGCACCGCGCCAGTACCCCTTGTAGGCGACCAGGTCGATCTCCTGCCCGGCGGTCTGGGAGCTGAACGCGAAGGGCCCGGTGCCGACCGGGTGCTGCCCGAAGTCGGCCGTTCCGTACTTCCGTACGGCGGTGGGGCTCGCGATCAGGACATGGGCGAGGTCCTCGGGGAAGTGTCCGTTGGGCGCGGTGGTGACCAGTTCGACGTGGTCGGCGTCGACCTTGCGGTACGTGGCGATGTCCCCGGCGTACTCCTGCGCGGCGGCGCCGAGCGCGTCGGTGCACTGCGCGTTGTGCTTGTCGAGGTACCGGTCGAGGTTGAAGACGACCGAGTCGGCGTCGAAGGGGGTGCCGTCCTGGAACTTCACGCCCTTGCGCAGGGTGAAGGTCCAGGTCCTGGCATCGGCCGCGACCTTCCAGGACTCCGCGAGCGCGCCGGTGATCTCCGGGGGCGCGTCGGTCCTGGACAGGTCGTAACGGGTGAGGCCCTCGTACAGCTGGAAGCCGACCAGGCGCTTGCCCTCGAATCCGGCGCCGCCGATGACGGTGTCGGGGTTGGGCAGCTTGCCGGTCGCGCCGATGACGAGTGTGCCGCCCCGGCCGTTGGTGTCGGAGGCACCCGGACCGTCCGAACCCGTCGTGGTGGCCGCCGATCCGCAGCCGGCAGCCGCGAGCAGCAGTCCCGCGGTCAGCAGGGCCCCGGTTCTGCGCCGGAAGCGTGGCGTGGCGTGGTGGTGCGTCATCGTGAGTCCTCGGGGTCGGTGGAGATGTCGGTGTCGACGGGTACAAGGAAATGGATCGGGCGGGGGCGGCCCGAACGGTCAGGGGAGATCGGCCGGTTCGTCGCCTGCGGCGGCGAGCAGAGCGCGGGTGTAGGGATGGCGGGGCGCCCGCCACAGGTCGGCGACCGGCCCCTCCTCCACCACCTGTCCGTGCCGTAGGACCAGCACCCGGTCGGCGAGGTGCCGGACGACCGCGAGGTCGTGGGAGATGAACAGACACCCGATACCGGTGCGGTCCTGGAGCTCCACCAGCAGGTCCAGGACCTGTGCCTGAACGGTGCGGTCCAGCGCCGAGGTGGGCTCGTCACAGACCAGCAGCTCCGGGCCGGGGGCCAGGGCGCGCGCGATGGCCACCCTCTGCAGCTGACCGCCGGACAGTTCGCGCGGGTACCGCCGGGCCAGCCCCGGGTCGAGCCCGACCTGCTGGAAGAGGGCGGCCACCGCCTGCGGCCGGTCCCGTCGCGGGACGCCGTGCAGGCCCAGCGGGAACGCCACCGCCTCCCCGGCCCGCAGGCCGGGGTTGAGCGAGCCGCCGGGATTCTGCGGAACGAACTGCAGCCGTCCGCGTACCGCACGTGCGCTCCGGCCGCGGAGCCGGTGGGGGTCGTGGCCGGCGAAGCGGACCGAACCGGTGTCGGGGGCGAGCAGCCCCAGCGCCAGTCGGGCGAGGGTGGACTTGCCCGAGCCGGACTCGCCGACCAGGCCGACCGTCTCGCCGCGCCCGACGCCCAGACTGACCCCTCCCAGCGCGAGCCGCCCGCCCGGGTAGCGCTTGGTGACGTCGGTGAGATGAAGCAGGGGAGTGTCCTCGTGGCCGGTCCCCGCGCTGACGCTCATCGGCGTGCCCCCGCCCGGGCCGCGACGAGTTCGGCGGTGAAGGAGTGCGCCGGCCGGGAGAGCACCTGGCCGGCGGGGCCGGACTCGACGATGCGCCCGGCGCGCATCACCGCCACCTGTCCGCCCACCCGCCGGGCCACCGACAGGTCGTGGGTGACCAGCAGTACCGCGATACCGTGCCTGCTGCGCAGACTGCCGAACAGATCCAGGATCTGCGATCGGACCAGCGCGTCGAGCGCGGTGGTCGGCTCATCGGCGATCAGCAGTTCGGGCTCGCAGGCGACCGCGAGAGCGATGGCCGCACGCTGGCGCAGCCCGCCGGAGAGCTCATGCGGAAAGCTGCGCGCGATGCGCTCCGGCTCCGGGATCCCCGCCGTGGTCAGCAGCCCGGGTACGGCGTCCCGGGCCGCGCGGCGGGTGGTGACCACGCGGTGCCGGCGCAGGACTTCGGTGATCTGCGGACCGATGCGGCGCAGCGGATCGAGCGAACCGGTGGGATCCTGCGGCACATAGCCGATCCGGCTGCCCCGCACCCGGGAGAACTCCCGCTCGGTCAGCGCGCGCAGATCGGTCCCGCCGAGTCGTATCCGGCCGGTGACCCGGGCGTTCCGGCCGGGCAGCCCGAGCACGGTCCTGGCGAGTGTGGTCTTGCCGCTGCCCGACTCACCGAGCAGCACCAGCGCACCGCCCGGTTCGACGGAGAGCGACACGGCGTCCACGGCGTGCACGGGGGAGTCCCGGCCCGGGTGGTCGACGGACAACTCCTCGACGAGCAGCCCGGGTCGGCCGGTCGCCAGCGGCGCGTGCGGGGTCATCGGACCGCCTCCGCGGCGAGGTCACCCGTGTCGCCGATGCGGCGCCGCAGGGCCTCGCCGAGGGTGTTGCAGACCACCGAGACGATGAGGATGGTGAGCGCGGGAAGGACGGCGACACCGGGGTGGGTCAGCAGGCTGGGACGCAAGTCATCCAGCATCGCTCCCCATTCGGCGGTGGGTGGCGGGACGCCGAGGCCGAGGAAGGAGAGCCCGGCCGCGTACACCACGGACAGCCCGATCAGGGACGAGGCGTAGGCCAGGATCACCGGCGCGACGACCGGCAGGACCTGGCGTACGGCGACGAGCGTGCGGCCGGCTCCGCTGACCCTGGCCGCCTCCAGGTATTCGGCGGTGCGGATCCGCGCCACCTCGGTATGGGCGACCCGGGCCACCGCCGGGGTGAGCACCACCGACAGCGAGAGCACGGTCGCGCCGAGGCCCGCCGGCATCAGGGTGGCGATGGTCATCGCCAGCAGGATGCCCGGGAAGGCGTACAGCACGTCGAGCGACCGCAGCAGCGCCTGTTCGGTGACCCGGCCGCCGAGCCCGGCGGCGATGCCCAGCGCGGTGCCTGCCGTCGCGGCGATCGCCACCGGGACGAACCCGCCGATCAGGGAGGGGCGGGCGGCCCAGACGAGCCGGCTGAGCACGTCGCGGCCCTGCCCGTCGGTCCCCAGGAGATGGCCGGGGCTGCCGGGGTCGAGCAGGCGCACCCGCAGTGATCCGGCGACCGGGTCGTACGGGGCGATCAGCGGTGCGGCGACGGCCACCAGGAGCAGCAGCGCGGCGAGTGCGGCGGGCAGCAGCAGCCCGGCGTCACGTCGCAGTGCGGCGGCCCGCAGGGCTCGGAAGGGGAGCCGCCCTCGGGCGGAGGTACCGGTACGGAGCACGGTCATCGGGGGCTCCGGACGCGCGGGTCGATCCAGGCGTGGGCGGTGTCGACCAGGATGTTGACGCCGACGAAGGCCACCGCGACCACCAGGACGCCGCCCTGGATGAGGGGCAGGTCGCGTGCGGTGAGGGCGTCGTAGAGCAGATGTCCGAGGCCGGGCCAGGCGAAGAGCGTCTCCACGAAGACCACGCCCTCCAGCAGATAGGCCAGTTGGAGGCCGCCGATGGTGAGCAGCGCGGGGGAGGCGTTGTGCACGCAGTGCCGCAGCACGGCCGTACGGCTCAGCCCGCGGGCCCGCAGACTGTCGGCGAGATCCCCCGCGAGGACCGAACCGAGCGCGGCCCGGAACACCTTGGCGGTGAGGCCGAGCGGCACCAGGGCGGCCGCCACGGCGGGCAGGATCAGATGGCGCAGCAGGTCCGGCAGGCCGCCGTCGCCGAAGACGTCATGCGTACCGCCGGCCGGCAGGCAGCCGAGCCGCACCGCGAAGACGGCGATCAGCAGCAGCGCCACCGAGTACTGCGGGGCGGAGACCGACACGGTGCTCAGCGCGCCCGACACCCTGCCGAGCGGACCGCGGGGCCGCAGGGCGCCGACGGCACCGAGCACGATTCCGCCGACGAGGACCAGCGTGAACGCCGCAGCCGACAGGATCAGGGTCTGGCCCATTGCCGGCAGCAGCAGTTGGTCGACGGGGCGCTGGCCGGCGATCGACGTGCCGAGGTCGCCGTGCAGCGCGTGTGTCAGCCAGTCGGCGTACTGCACGGGCAGCGGCCGGTCCAGGCCGAGACGGTCGGTCAGCTCCTGGTGCGCCTGCGGCGGAGCCCCGGGGCCCAGGAACGCGCTGACCGGGTCGCCGGGCACCAGGGCCACGGTGGCGAAGACCACCAGCGTCACACCGACGAGGGTGGGCACCGCGAGCAGCAGCCGCCGGATCAGGAACCGTCTCATGCGGGCACCGGCCGGAGCGGGGCGCCCGGCGGCCGGGCGACGGGGAGACGGGCAGGGGCTGGCATGAGCGTGGTCCTTCCAGGGCCGGTCACTCCGGCCGATGGGAAGAAGGTGGCTCAGCCGGCCGGGCGGCAGCCAGCCAGGCGTTCATGCGGTTACCTGTGGTCATAGGATCCGGGGTGCGGATCAGCACGCTGCCCCGCGGCACGGGTCGTGGACCGACCTTGACCCGTACTCGCGTTCGGAATTAACCTGCGCGCATGGCTATCCGGCGCACCGACTTCACCTTGGTCGGCATCTGCGGCTCGTGGCACCGCAGGTGCTTCGACGAGACATGTCGCCCCGGCGCCCGGCGCTGACCGCCCAGCCCCTGGCTGCCCGGCAGCGCCCCTCCTCCAGCAGCGGCCAGCCGCCCCTCTGATGATCCGTCAGTGACGTTCCCGGGACCACGGAACCGTCATGGAACAGGGCGGAACCCGCGTCCTATCGCCGCGTCGTCCCGCCAGGGACCGGCTCCGTCACCTCCGAGGGGACCGCACCGCCATGCCGCACGACATCCGCGACCTGACCCGTCGACCAGCCGGCCGGGCCGGACAGCCCGCCCGTACCGTCAACCCGCCACGCCGGTCCGGAGGTTCCCGATGGGAACGCTGACCGAACTCGCCGACCCGTGCTCCGGACGCAACCGGCGGCAGTCCGGGCGGCGGGGCCCGTCCGCCCCGGCCCGGCCGGCCACGACGGACGCGCTGCACATCGAGATCGACAATCCGCTGGACCTCATCGCCGGACACCAACTGCTGGCCGAGCCCGACGCGTTCTCCGCCGGCGGCGGTCCGGTACGCCGCCCCGCCGCCGAACCGGCCTGCTCCTGCGGGCATCCGCTGTGCACCGTGGCCGCGGACCGGGCCTCCGACACCACCCGGGTGTTCCTGGTGGAGCGGCACCCGGTGGCCAGCGCCGGACTGCGCAGCGTCCTGGCCAGCGTGCCGGGGATGACCGTGGTGGGCAGCAGCACCGGTGACCCGCTGCGCGCCGTGGAGGGCGTGCGACGAGTACAGCCCGACGTCATCCTGCTGGGCGGCGGCGCGACACTCGCTGACGACCTCGCCGCCGTGGTCGAACTGCGCGGCGCCGACGGGGCGCCCGACGCGCGGGTGCTGCTGCTGCGCCGGGCGGAGAGCACGGCGGAGGCCAGCCGGATGCTGCTGACCGGGGCGAACGGCTGCTTCCCGCTGGACCTGCCGGAGGACCGCATCATCAGCGCGGTGGCGACCGCCGCCGCGGGCGGCGCGGTCTTCCTGCCCGCCCCGCCGTCGGCCCGGGTGCACCTGGCCAGCCTGGCCGGGCACGCCGCTGAGTCACCGCCGCAGCACTGCGGACTGACGGACCGGGAGCACGACGTGCTCTCCCAGCTGGCCCGGGGCCTGGGCAATGCCGAGATCGGGCGCGAGCTCGCGCTGGCCGAGGCCACTGTCAAGAAGCACCTGACCCAGGCGATGCGCAAGATCGGCCAGTCCGACCGGCTGCGTGCGGCGCTCTACGCGCACCGGCACGGCCTGGCCGGCTGATCGACTGCCGCCGCTCCGGTACCGGAGCGGCGGCCGTACCACTGCCGAAGGCGGGCACCCGTGCGGGGTGCCCGCCTTCGGCATGTCCGGGCCCGGCCGGAGCGGGGCGACCTTAGGAGCAGCCGTGGGCTCCGTAGGTCGCCCCGGCCCGCTCCGTTCGGGGCTTCTGGCCACGGGGTGCCGCTCCGTAGCGTTGCCGACGACCGAGACCGCCGCGACCCGCACCCCGGGTCCGCATCCCGGGTCCGTACCCCCCGACCCGCGACGGCCGCACAGCCCGGGGTCCCGGGTCCCGCACGACCCGTCCCCGTAGAACCTGTAGAAGGAGACCCTGATGAGCGATGTGCCCGAGGCAGCCATCGCACGGACCGGACCCCAGGAACCCACTCCACGCGGCGCGGGCGCCGGGACCGTCCCCGGACCGCGCACCGCGGTTCTGGGGGAGTCGCGCTCCGCGGACGGCAGCACGCTCCCGGCGGCCGGCGGCCCGTACGACCTCCCCTACCCGGCCCCGTACCGCCCCGCGTACCGGTCGATGCCCGAGGACGAGCGCTCGGCCCTGTGGCGCCAGCGCCTGCACGAGGCCGAGGCCGGACTCACCTCGTTCCTGGCGGCGCGCGGCGACCATCTCCATCTGACCGACTGGTTCGCGCTGCAGGCCGAACTCTTCGCCGATCTGCCCGATGCGCGGGACACCGACTCGGCAGCCTGGCAACGGGTGTTCTTCCGCGGCCAGGCCCTGATGGAGCGATTCCTCGTCACCCGGTACGGCGAGGAGTCGCTCGCCGGGTGGGCCGGTGCCAACGCCGAGGTGCACCGCACGGTCGAGCCCGACCACGGACGGGGCGCCGCCGACCCGATCCACCGCATCGCCCGGCAGGCCGAACTCTATGGTTCCGACTACGAGTTCGACTCCGACGCACCCGAAGGCCCCGACCACGCGGCGCTGACCATCACCCACTGCGCGATCTGGGACTACCGCGAGCGGGCCCGCCGCAGTGGAGTGCGCCTCACGCTGGCCTCGCCGTGCACCTACTGCACGGAGGCGCTGTCCGCCAACATCCGGGCCAAGGGCTACCGTCCCTCGCACCGGCTGCGCAGCGGACCCACCGGGCACGGCTGCCGCTGGGAGGCCGACGCCCCGGCCGGCGACGTCACCCTCCCCGTCAACGCGCGGGAGGCGTGATGTGCGGGATCACGGGATGGGTCGACTGGGAGACCGACCTGCGTACCAGGGAGCGGACCGTGCGGGCCATGACCGAGACCCTGGCGTGCCGGGGACCGGACGCCGACGGTGTCTGGCTCTCCAAGTACGCCGCACTCGGGCACCGCAGGCTCTCGGTGATCGATCTCGACGGCGGTGTGCAGCCGCTGCGGGACCTCCCCCTTCCGCGCGCCGTCATCAGCTACAACGGCGAGCTCTACAACTACCGCGAGCTGCGCGCCGAACTGCGGGCCCTCGGGCACGAGTTCCGCACCGCGTCGGACACCGAGGTCGTGCTGCGGGCGCACGTGCAGTGGGGTGACCAGGCACCCCGCAGGTTCAACGGCATCTTCGCGTACGCGCTGTGGGACACCCGCCGCGAGGAACTGCTGCTGGTCCGCGACCACCTGGGGATCAAGCCGCTGTACTGGCACGCCCACCGCAGCGGGGTGCTGTTCGGCTCCGAGCCCAAGGCCGTCCTGGCCAACCCGCTCTTCCGGGCCGAACTGGACGCCGAGGGCATCGCCGAACTCTTCGCCCTCCCGGCCGCGCCGACGGCGGGCCACGGACTCTTCCGCGGTCTGCACGAAGTGCGCCCCGGCACCGTGGTGACGGTCGGCAGGTCCGCGACCCGGCAGTCGGCCTACTGGGCGCTGGAGTCACAGCCGCACACCGACGACCCGGCGACCACCCGGGAGACGGTCCGCGCGCTCCTCGCCGACAGCGTCGAGCGCCAGCTGCTCAGTGACGTCCCGCTGTGCACCCTGCTGTCGGGAGGCGTGGACTCCAGCGCCATCACCGCGCTGGCCGCTGGCGCCCGCGAACGGGCCGGCCAGGGCAAGGTCACCAGCTTCTCGGTGGACTTCCCCGGCAGCGAGGAACGCACCCCGGACGCCTGGCGCACCACCCTGGACGCCCCGTACGTCCAGGCCGCCGCCGAGCACATCGGCACCCGGCACACCTCCGTCGTGGTCCCCGACGACGACATGCTCGACGCCCGCGACGCCGTCCTGCGCGCCCGGGACCGGCCCGGCTGGGGGGAGATGGACGCCTCGCTGCACCTGCTGTTCCGCGAGGTGCGGCGGCACTCCACGGTGGCGCTCTCCGGCGAGGCCGCCGACGAGATCTTCGGCGGCTACCCCTACTTCCACGACGCGCGGGCGCTCGCCGCCGACACCTTCCCCTGGCTGCACGGCCGCACCACCCCGGCCGCGCTGCTGCGCCCCGAGGTCCGCGCCGAGGTACGCCCCGACGAGTACACCGCCGAGGCGTACCGGCGGTCGCTGGCCGAAGTGCCGCGGCTGGACGGCGAGACCGGACCGGACCGGCGGCTGCGGGAGGTCTTCCATCTCGCGCTGACCCGCTGGCTCCCGCCGCTGCTGGACCGGGTGGACCGGGTGAGCATGTCGGTGGGCCTGGAGGTGCGGGTGCCGTTCTGCGACCACCGGCTGGTGGAGTACCTGTGGAACGTGCCGTGGCACCTCAAGTCCCCCGGCGGGCGCTCCAAGGGGCTGCTCCGCGACGCCGTCCGCGATCTGCTGCCACCCCAGGTGACGGACCGCCCGAAGAGCGGCTACCCGTCGACCCCCGCGGTCCGCTACAGCGAGGTGCTCACCGCCCGCGCGCACGAACTGCTGGCCGATCCGCAGGCGCCGGTCTTCGACCTGGTGGACCGGGACGTGGTGCGCCGCGCGCTCGCCGAAGGACGTCCGCTGCCCAGCCCTCGAACGGCTCCCAACCCGATCGGCGGCCTCGACCACCTGATCCAGGTCGACGAATGGCTGCGGGCCTACCGCGTGGGGCTGCGATGAGCCCCACGAGTCCCTCCGCCCGCGCGCAGGCCCCGTCCGGCCGCCCGCGGACCGAACCGGCCCTCGGAGCGGACTCCTTCCGCGCCGCGGCCCGGCACTGGACCACCGGAGTCGGCGTCCTGACCACCCAATGGGGCGAGGAGGTCTTCGCCAAGACCGTCTCCTCGCTGTGCACGCTGTCCCTCGAACCCCTGCTGGTCAGCGTCGCGGTGGACCGGCGCAGCCCGCTGGTGGACGCCGTCCGCGGCAGCGGCCGGTTCGCCGTGAGCGCGCTGAGCCGGGAACAGGAGCACATCGCCCGGCGGTTCGCCGCCCCGGGCGCCGGCCGCGCCCTCGGCTTCTTCACCACCGCGCCGATGCGGACGGAGATCACCGGCGCACCCGTCCTGGAGCACTGCCTGGCCTGGTTCGACTGCCGGCTGCACAGCGTCCTGCCCGGCGGCGACCACGCGATCCTCGTCGGGCAGGCCGTCGCCGCGGACACCGGTGACGGTGAGCCGCTGCTCTACCACGACGGACGGTACCGCTCCCTCGACCGCCAACCGATCACCCCGACTGGAGTGCACGCATGACCCTGCTGGACACCACCGACACCGGACGGGGCCTGCTCACCGCCGACCGGTACCGGGCCGAGCTCGACGACGGCCGTGAGCTCTATCTCGACGGGAAGCGCATCAGCGACCCGGCCGGCCATCCGGCGTTCAAGCCCGCCGCCGACGAGATAGGCCGGCTGCTCGACCTCCAGCACCATCCCGACCACCAGGACCTGCTCACCTGGCAGGACCCGGCCACCGGGCAGCGCCTGGCCCGCGCCTACCAGCCGCCGCGCACCGTGGAGGAACTGCGCGTGCAGCGGCGCAGTGCCGAGTTCTGGCACGCCGAATCCCTCGGCCAGCACGGTCGCTCGCCCGCCTTCATGGCCTCCATCGCGGTCGGCCTCTACGACTTCCGCCACCAGCTGGAGAAGGCGCGCACCGGATTCGGCACCAACGCCGAGGCCTGGTACCACCACACCTCCCGCAACGACCTGGTGCTCTCGCACGCGCTGGGCGATCCGCAGATCGACCGGTCCGCCGACCCGGTGGACGATCCCGATCTCGCGCTGCGCGTGCTGTCGGAGAACGAGCGGGGCATCGTCGTACGCGGCGCCAAGCAGCTGACCACCCTGGCCCCGCTGGCGCACGAGGTGCTGGTCTACCTGTCGGCGTCGTTCGCCCAGCGCCGCGGTGAACAGTTCGTCGTCTGGTTCGCCCTGCCGCTGAACACACCCGGCCTGGTGACCCTGTGCCGCGAACCCCTCGGCAGCAGCCCGTGGGGACACGCCCATCCGCTCGGCGCCCGCTTCGACGAGCAGGACGCCATGCTGTTCTTCGACGACGTCCTGGTGCCCTGGGACCGGGTGTTCCTGCTGCGCGAGAGCGAGCTGGCCAGGACCGGCCTGGGCCGGATCAACGCCTGGAGCGCCTATATCGGGCACGTCCGCTACCGCGAGCGGCTGCGCACCCTGCTGGCCACCGCGACCCTCGTGGCCGAGAGCATCGGTGTGGACGGCTTCCGGAACATCCAGGAGGACCTGGGAACGCTGGCCGGTTACGCCGAACTCACCGAGTACTTCCTGGACGCCGCCGAAGCCCGTGCCACGGTCACCGACAGCGGCCTGCTGGCGCCCGGAGACACCGCGGCCAGCCGGGTGTGGTCCGCCGAAGTGGCGGGCAAGGCGGTCGACATCGTGCGCGGCATCGGCGCCTCCGGGCTGCTGATGCAGCCGACGGCGAACGATCTGGCCAACCCACGGCTCCGGCCGCACCTCGACCGCTACATGCGCGGGCGCGGTATCGACGCCGAACACAAGTCCCGGCTCTTCCGGCTCGCCTGGGAACTGACCGGTGACGGCTTCGGCCAGCGCCAGGACCTCTACGAGTTCGTCCACCGGGGAGACCTGGCCCGCAACCGCATCAACCTGTACCGGCGCTACGACCAGAGCAGCGTGCGCGAGCGCCTGCGGCGGCTCATCGCCGGACCCACCACTTCCCCGGAGGTCCAGTCGTGACCGCGTCAGCCGTCGAGATCCAGGCCCGGACGCTGTCCGGTTACGCGGACGCCAGCAGGCTCCGGCAGGTCCACGACCGTGACTGGGTGCTCGACCAGGTGCCGGGCGAGCCCGAGGTGCTGCTCGACCTCGGCAGCGGCATCGGCCAGTTGCTGCGCTCCGCCCTCGACCGCCAGCCGTCACTGCGGCTCGCGGTCGGCCTGGAACGGTCCGAGCACCGCATCGCCGAGGCGGCCGAACACCTGCGCCCGTACGGTGACCGGGTCGCGCTGCACCAGGCCGATCTGACCGTGCCCGCCCCGCTGGAGTACCGGCCGGACGTGGTCACCATGACGTCGGTGTTGCACTGGCTGTACCCCGACGAGGACCGCATCCTGGCCTGGGTCGGCGACCACCTCGCCCCCGGCGGGCACTTCCTGCTGACGACCTACCATCCGGCGCGGGACGAGCACGGCCTCGGCGGCGAGGACGACCTCGTCCGTGACGCCCTGGTGGCCCTCGGCGCCGAACGGGACGCCGTGCCGGCGGTGTTCGCGGCGGGGGAGGGGGAGGCGGGCGGCGCGGTGCTGCCCATCGCCACCCGGACCCGGACGGTCGAGGACCTGGCCGGGCTCCTGGAGCGGTACTTCCGGGTCGAGTCGGTCCTCGACCGCGACGCCGTGGTGCACATCGAGGACGCGGGCCAGTACAGCCACTTCCACGCCGCCACCTTCGGCGACTACTACAGCCGTCTCGTCCCGCCCACGCAACGTGCGGAGTTCTTCCGGGCGGTCGGCGACGCCGCCTGGCGACGGCAGGGTGAACGCGGCTGGGTCAGCAACATGCCCGTACGACTGTGGAAACTCCAGCCACGTGATTGACGCCTAGTCTGGAAGCACCGTCACCGACCCCGCCGGCCGAGGAGTCACCTCCGATGTCCACCCCCCTCCCCAGCCAGGAACTCGGCGCCTTCCTGCGAGCCCACCGCGAACTGCTCCAGCCGTCCGACGTGGGGCTGACCGCCAACTCCCGCCGCCGCACACCGGGGTTGCGGCGCGAGGAGGTCGCGTCGCTGTCCGGAGTGGGACTGGCCTGGTACACCTGGCTGGAACAGGGCCGGGTGACCGCCTCCCGGCAGGTGCTGGAGGCGGTCGCCCGCGCACTGCGGCTGGATCCGGCGGGGCTGCGGCACGCCATGCGGCTGGCCGGTCACCACGAACCGGCCGGTCCGCTGGACCGGAACGGATCCGGGGACCTCGCGTCGACCATGCAGCCGGTGCTGGACTCCTGGCCCACCAGCCCGGCCGTGCTGCTGGACCGGCACTTCGACCTGCTCGGATGGAACACCGCGTGGAGCGCGCTGTGGGGAGCTCCGGAGGCGGTGCCCGCCGACCGCCGCAACCTGATGTGGCTGATGGTCGCGGGCCGGCAGCTGCGCACCGTGCTGCACGACTGGGAGCCGCTGGCGATGAACGTCTTCCAACACTTCCGCGCCCAGGCCGGCACCTCCCTGTCCGACCCCCGTACCGGGGAGGTCTACCGGCACCTGGACGAGGACGCCCCACAGTTGCGCCACTGGTGGGGCTGCCACTCGGTGGCGGAGCTGACCACGCGTACCGTCGTCGTCGAACCCCCGGGCATCGGCCGGATCCAGCTGGCGCTGTCGTCCTTCCACCCGGTGGACGACCCCTCGGCACTGGTGCTGCTCTTCACCCCGCGCACCGCCGAGGACCACTCCCGTATGACGGCGCTGACCGAACGCCCGCTGCGTGCGGTCACCGGACTGCCCGAACGACACGCCGGCTGAGACGCAAAAGGAGTGGGGGAAGGGCCGCGGCCCTTCCCCCACTTCGCTGCCCACGTCAGACGCTTTCGGCGGCCTCCTCGACACCGTCGGACCGTTGACCAGCGGCCTGACCGGTGTCCGCCGGCGTGCGCAGGCCGTGACTGACCGCCAGACCTCCCAGCGCGCTGAGCAGCGCGAGACCCACGCCGATGACCAGCGTGCCGGTCGAGACGTCCCCGAAGGCTCCGACGGCCCAGGCCCCCACGCCCGTTCCGGCGTACATCGTCGAGGTCAGCCATGCGCTGGAGGTGGCGCGCAGCTCCGGTGCGACCGTGCCCGCCAGGGTCTGCTGATCGGTCACGAAGCCGCCGCTGGCCACGAACCAGACCGTCACGCCGACGAGCGCCGCGATCAGGCCGGGACCGCCGGCGGAGAGGGCGACCCCCACGGCGAGCAGCACGCCCCACAGCCCGAGCAGCGGCAGATGGGACCTGCCTGCTGCCCGCGCCCGGTCACCGAGGCGTCCGGCGGCGAGCGAGCCGGTCACACTGCCCACGCCGACCAGGATCCCGACCAGGCCGAGTTCGGCCACCGTCAGATCGAACCGGTGGACCAGCAGGGCCCCGAGGAAGGTGTACGCCCCGAGGTTGGCCGCGTGGAAAACGGTGTTGACCAGCAGGGCCTTGCGCAGTGCCGGGTCCGTCCAGCCGGCCAGTACGGCCCTGACCGCGCCGATCGCCGCTGCCGGGCGCGGGGTCGCGGCGACCTGGCGCAGGAGCAGCGGCAGCGCCGCCGCGGTGCCGATCGCCAGCGCCACGAAGGCCGAACGCCATCCGGCGATCCCGGCCAGCGCACTACCCAGGGGAACACCGACGACCTGGCCGCAGGAGAACAGCGCCATGCCCAGCCCGAGCGCCCGGCCGCGGAAGCGGTCAGGGGCCGTCTCGGCGATGTGCGCCCAGATCGCGGGCCCCGCCGCCGCGGCGGCCAGCCCCGCGACCGCCCGCGAGAGCACGAGCGGGGCCAGCCCGGTCGAGAGCGCGGCAGCGGCGTTGGACACGATGAACAGCGCGGTGCCGGCGAGCAGCGTCTGCCGTCGCCCGATCCGGTCGCTGAGCAGGCCGAGGAACGGCGCGCAGACGGCGTAGACGAGTACGTAGGCGGTGACGCTGGAGGCGGCGGCCGCCTCGCTGACGCCGATGTCGCCCGCGATGGTCGGAAGCAGCGGGGAGACCAGGAACGTCTCGGTCCCGAACAGGAACAGCAGCACGAACACGCCGGCATAGCGCAGCCAGTCGTAGGTCTCGGGCGCGGCGGCCGGCTCAGCGGGTGCGCCGGAAGTGCGGCTCAAGGGAATCACAGCCTTTTCGAGCGGGGATCCGGAGCCAGGTGAACCCGGGCCGGCTCCCGGCGGCGCTCTGCGGCGCGGCGGGGCAGGGACGGGGCGGGACGGCGGGGTGCGGCTCCGGCGGGGTCGGGGCCGTCCGGCCCCACCATCGTGTGCCGCCGCGCAACGGTCAGCCAGACAGGCGATCATCCTGTGACCGCAGCACATAGGCAGCACGCCGATGAGGGGCCACGACCCGTCGGCCGTGACCCCTCAACCCGACTGTGCCGCGGCCGTGTCGCGCTGGGCGACGACCTTGTCGAGCTTGCCGGTGACCACGTCGAAGACGAAGCCGCGCACCCGGTCGGTGTGCGGGATGAAGGCGCTGGACCTGATGCGCGCCACGGACTGGCGTACGTCGGTCTCCAGATCGGAGAAGGCCTCGGCCGCCCAGGGCGGCGGTTGCCTTCCTGATCGACCGGATGAGGACGCACCGCCCCGAGGGCGTGAGCGTCAGCAGGGAGTCAGATCAGTGACAACAGAGGGAGCCGGCGATCCGCTGCGGATCGATGTTCTGGCGTCCGTACAGATGGACGACGGGCCCGCGGGGGCCGAGAGTGCCGACGACGACACGACCGGGTGCTGTCCGCATCGTCATCGCCTCTCTCCGGTTCGAACGGCCGGTGGCCTCGTCACCTCATATCGACGCCATCCCGCGGCTATTGCCCGGCGCAATGCCCGCCGGGCGCCCCGCCCCCGGTCTACCGCGAGACCTCGATCACGACCTTGCCCCGGGTGTGGCCCTCCTCCACGGTGCGCAGCGCCTGGCCGGCCTGCTCGAAGGGAAAGGTCCGGGTCACGAACGGGTCGAGGACGCCTTCGGCGACCAACGTCGCGACGGCGTCCAGCACTTCGGTGTTCCGCTTCCTCGCTACCGTCGACCCGCCGAGCTTGACGACGTTCACCTTGTCAGGACCGCTGATCAGCGTCGCGGGGTCCGCCAGCAGCGCGGCCACCTCCTCCAGGGAATCGCCCCCGACCAGGTCGAAGACCGCGTCGACACCATCGGGCGCCGCCGCGCGCACCCGGTCCGCCACACCGGGTCCCGACTCGACGTGCACGACACCGAGGGCCTCGACGAACTCCTTCTTCGCCGCGCTCGCGGTGCCGACCACCCGCAGACCCCGGTGCGTGGCGATCTGCGCGGCGGCGCTGCCCACTCCGCCGCCGACACCGTTGATCACCAGCATCGAGCCGGCCGGCAGATCGAGCTGCTGCACGCCGTCGTACGCGGTGGCCACGGCGACCGGCAGTGTCGCGGCGTCGGCCCAGGTGACCCCGGCGGGCTTGTGCGCGGTGCTCGCCACCGGCAGCAGCGTGTACTCGGCATACCCGCCGGTGAGGGGATTGCCGAACACGGCGTCCCCGACCGCGTACCCCTCGACGCCGTCGCCCACCTGCTCCACCACACCGGACACCTCACCGCCCAGCACCGCGGGCAGCTCCACCGCCGGCGCGTTGGCCTGGACGTATCCCGTCCTGCGCTTCCAGTCGACGGGATTGACCCCGGCCGCCCGTACCGCCACCAGGAGTTGGCCGGCGCCGGGCACCGGCCGCGGCACGTCGGCGAAGGACTCGGTCTCGGGACCGCCGAACCGGGAGAACACATAGGCCTTGGGCATCGGTATCTCACACTTCTGGTCGAGGAGCTGGAGAGGAACGGGAGACGAGCCGGGCAGGACAACCACCTACACGATGCCGCTGGGGCCCTGACCCGGAGGTCGCTCGGGGCGGCGTCGCGCGGTGTCCGGGACCCGGACGAAGGTGAAGAGCGTTCTGCGGCGCACGGTGAAGCCGAGCGATTCGTACAGCCGGACGGCACCGGTGTTGGACTCCGCCGCATGCAGGAACGGGGTGTCCCCCCGGTCGCGGATACCGGCTGCGGCATGGCGGATCAGCCGCGTCGCCAGCCCGGACCCGCGATGGTCCGGGTCGGTGCACACGGCGCTGATCTCCGTCCAGCCGGGGATCCGCATCCGCTCCCCGGCCATCGCGACGAGCCTGCCCTCCCGGCGGATCCCGTAGTAGGCACCGAGCTCGATGGTGCGGGGCAGGAACGGGCCCGGCCTGGTGAGCGCGACGAGATCCAGCATCTCCGGAACATCGGCGGGGCTCAACCGCACCGCTTCCGGTTCCGCCTCGGCGCGCAGCGCGGTGTCGACGAGTTGCACCCCGTACCCGGAGTCGACGGTCTCCCAGTCCTCTGGAACGGCCGCGGTTCCCGTGACGGCGACGGTGAGGCCCGGCTCCACCAGCTCGGCCAGGTCCTTCCAGCCGCGTGGATCCTCGGCGTCGGCGAGCGCCACGAACGGCGACACGTCGGGCTGATAGCGGGCGGCGGCCCCGATGATCTCGGCGAGGTGGCGGTGCGGGCCGGTCAGTGCGGCCCACGCGGGGTTGTCCAGGACGTGCGGCGGCGCGGCCGCGTCCTGCCCGGAGTGGTGCGGAGGATGGAGACCTGTGGGCATGGTGGTGGGGACTCTCCGTTCTGGCACGGTGCTGTTTCTGCTGCTGCGGGGCGGTTCGCGGGACGGTGTTCGGCCCGGACTTCAGCCCCGACAGAGGGCGCTGCTGACCCGCAGCAGATCGATGTGCCGTCGCAGGAACGCCGAGGCCCGGCCGTGGCGTCGCCACGCGGCCATCCCCGGACCTGCGTACATACCGCTCACCATCGTCCTTCTGCCCGTGCGGGCCTCGCGTCCGCCGGAGGTGCTCCGGCCGTAAGCTAGGCACGCCGAACAGAGCGTGTCAATGAGACCCCCGCGGCCGGACGGCGCTACCCCGACAACGCGGTTCAGGAGTCCTCGGGTTCCCGGGTGAAGCCGAGTGCGAGTTCGGTCAGCAGTCGTGCGCCGAAGCCGGTGCAGCCGCGGGGACGCCAGGACGAGGCGGTGTCGTTCTGGGCCGTGCCGGCGATGTCGATGTGCGCCCAGGCGCGGCCCGCGACGAACTCCTCGAGGAACAGGGCCGCGTGGATCGCCCCGCCGTTGGGTCCGCCCATGTTCTTGATGTCGGCGACGTCCGAGTCCAGTTCGCCGCGGTAGCGCCGGGCCAGGGGCAGCTGCCAGACGGGCTCGTCCGTGCGCCGGGCCGCTTCCAGCACCTGGTCCACCAGCGGTTGCGCGTTGCCGAACACCGCGGCGATCTGCGGGCCGAGCGCCCGCAGGCTCGCGCCGGTGAGGGTGGCGATGTCGACGATGGCGTCGGTGGGCTCCTCGGTGGCCAGGACCAGGGCGTCGGCCATCACCAGCCGCCCCTCGGCGTCGGTGTTCAGCACCTCGACGGTCG
This sequence comes from Streptomyces fildesensis, assembly GCF_016107395.1. Lineage (GTDB taxonomy): Bacteria > Actinomycetota > Actinomycetes > Streptomycetales > Streptomycetaceae > Actinacidiphila > Actinacidiphila fildesensis. Next base: position 32,671 of record NZ_JAAIKO010000048.1, on the reverse strand, counting down.
TGCCGCCGCGCAGGGTGAGCACATCGCCGAGCTTGGTCGCGGACCCCGAGGGCATGTTGTCCGTGCACATCAGATAGCCGGTCACGAAGGTGGGGCAGTGCAGTGCGGACAGCACCGACATGGCCGCCAGGATCGCTCCCGCACCGGACATGTCGTTCTTCATCGTGGCGTGCACCGCGTCGGCGGGCTTGAGGCTGATGCCGCCCGAGTCGTACGTGATGCCCTTGCCGACCAGCGCGAGCCGGGGCACCTCGGGGCCGCCGGACGGGGGCCGGTAGGTCAGCTTGATCATGCGGGCCGGTTCCGTGCTGCCCGCGTTGACCCCCAGCAGCCCGCCGCAGCCCAACTCCCGCAGCGCGTCCTGGTCGAAGACCTCGACGTCCAGACCGCTCAGGGCGCCGACGCGCGTCGCGCAGTCGGCCAGCCGGGTGGCGGTGAGCAGGTTCGGCGGGGAGTTGGCCAGATCCCTGGCCAGCAGGGTCGCCTTCGCCAGGAGCCCGCCGCGCTGGGCCCCGCGGTCGGCGGCATCGGTGTCATGCGCGGGCACCACGAGCGTCAGGCTCATGACGGGGACGGTCCCGGTGTCGCTCTTGAGCGGCTCGAAGGTGTAGCGGGCCAGCAGCGCGCCCTCGACCAGCGCCTGCGCCGCGACCAGGCTGTCCACGCCCGCGCCGACCGGGGTGAGCAGCGTCAGCCGCGCGGAGCGCCCGGCGGCCAGGGCGAACGCGGCTGCCGCGTCACGCAGCGAGGCGGGGTCGGCGGCCTGCGGGTCGCCGATGCCGTAGAGCACCACGGGCGTGCCCTGCGCGTGCGCGCACACCAGTGTCTGTCCGACGCGCCCGGTGAAACCGGCCGCCGCTGCGGCCGCCGGGGTCAGTCCCACGTCGGCGGGCAGTTCGCCGCCCTCCGCGACCGGAATCCCCCAGATGTCGTCCGGGCCGGCCCCGGGCCCGGACTCCTGCGCGGCCACGACGTCGATCTCGGGCATGTGGTCGAAGGAGGGAACCGGGTCGGAGGTGTCCGCACGCAAGGACATGGCGGGTCTGCCTTTCACGCCTGCGGTTTCGGCCGCGTGGTCGCGCAGTCCTGATGCGCGGATGCCACTGTGCGCACAGGGCGCGCGGCCCCGCTCCCGGCAACACGCCGTATTGGGCCGAACGGCCGACCCAGGGACCGCCGGACCGAGGGAACCGGTCCCGTGGACCGTACGGCGCCGGCCGCCGTCGTCACCGCGTGCCGGGCTCCGGCTCCAGCAGGGTGGCCAGCCCGTCGAGGATGCGTTCCAGTCCGAAGGCGAAACGGGCTTCCATGTCGGGCTCCGACAGATCCGCGGCGAGGGCCACCAGATGGGGGAACCGGTCGGCGGGGAGCTGCTGGAGATGCTCGCGGGCGGCGTTGACGACCTCGGTCCGGGTGGCCTGCCCGACGGCCTCGGCGGCCGAGAGGGGGGACTGCTCCTGGAGCACGAAACCCGCCACGTAGTTGCCGAGCAGGTAGCTGGTCAGAGCGGCATCGGCAGCGGGGAATCCGGCCTCCCGGAGCCGGTCCAGCTGGTCCTCCAGGATGACGAGGAGGCTCGGGCCGAGGTTGAAGCGCCCGGCGACGACCCGGGCGGCGTCGCGCTTGCCGAGCAGGTGCCGGCGGTGCAGATGGCAGTACGCGCGCAACTGCTCGCGCCAGTCGCCCACCCGCGGCGGGGGCACGGCGTCGGCCACCAGGGCGTCGGCCAGCAGGTCCAGCAGCTGCTCCTTGTTGCGGACGTGCCAGTAGAGCGAGGGCGCCTGCACCCCGAGTTCGGCCGCCACCCTGCGCATGGACAGGGCGTCGAGGCCGTCCCGCTCCAGCACCAGCAGGGCTGCTCCCACCAGCGCTTCCTGGGTCAGCGGCGGCTGCTGGCCGGGCGCCTTCGCGCGGTCTGTCCTCATCGGTCGCCTCCTCCGTGTCCGCCGGTACCGCGGATATCCACTTGTCATCTAACACCGTTAGGGGCAATCTAACGGTGTTAGAGATCGACTAACACTGTTAGGGGACCCCATGGCGGAGCTCAGCTCCCGACGCAAGTACCTGGTGCTCGCCACCCTGTGCGCCACGATGTTCATGGCCATGCTCGACAACGTCGTGGTGAACACCGCTCTGCCCCGGATCGGACAGGAACTCCATGCCGGGGTGAGCGGCCTGCAATGGGTCGTGGAGGGCTACAGCCTCGTCTTCGCCGCCCTGCTGCTCACCGGTGGCACCCTCGGCGACCGCTACGGGCGGCGGCGGATATACCTCGCCGGCCTCGCCCTGTTCACCGCCGGCTCGGCGTTCGCCGCGCTCTCCGGCACCACTGGACTGCTCATCGCGGCGCGCATGACACAGGGACTGGGCGCCGCGCTGCTCACCCCGGGCAGCCTCTCGATCCTGCGGCACACCTTCGAGGACGAGCGGGAACGCACCCGCGCCATCGGCCTGTGGTCCGGCATCTCCGCCATCGGTCTCGCCCTGGGGCCGGTCATCGGCGGCCCGATGGTCGACGCCTTCGGCTGGGCCAGCGTCTTCTGGATCAACGTCCCCATCGGCGGGGCCGCACTGCTCCTGGGCAGCCGCGTACTGCCCGAGTACCTCACCCGCACCGCGCGGCTCGACCTGCCGGGACAGCTGCTCGCCGCCGTCGGACTGGGCGGACTCGTCTACGCCCTCGTCGAGGGTCCCAGCCGCGGCTGGACCGACCCGGTCACGCTGGGCGCCGCCGCGGCCGGGGCGGGGGCACTGCTGCTGTTCGGCGTCGTGGAACTGCGGGCCGCCGAACCCATGATGGATCTGCGGTTCTTCGCGGACCGGGTGCTGGCCGGGGCGGCGCTGGCCGCGTTCACGGTCAGCTTCGGCATGTTCGGCGTCATGTTCTTCCTGCCGCTGTACCTGCAGAACGTGCTGGGCTGGGCGCCCACCGGCTCAGGGGTGGCGGCGCTGCCGTGCACCGCCATGATCATGATCGCGTCGCCGCTGTCCGGCAGGCTCGCCATGCGCTACGGGGTCCGGCCACCCCTCGTCGCCGGTCTGACGCTGTGTGCGGTGGCCCTCGCGGGGCTCTCCCTGTACGGATCCGGCGCCCGGTACCCGCAGTACCTTTGGGTGCTGCCGCTGATGGGCTTCGGCATGGGCTTGAGCTTCGCCCCCGCCTCCATCGCGGTACTGCGCCGCGTCGCGCCGTCCGCGGCGGGCATGGCCTCCGCGGCGCTCAACACCGTCCGCGAACTCGGCGGTGTCGTCGGCGTGGCCGTCCTGGGCGCGGTGCTGACCAGCCGGCTGGCCTCCGGCCTGACCCACCGTCTGGAGTCCGCCGGCACCCCGCCGCAGGCACGTCACGACATCGTCGCCTCGGTCACGGGTGACGGCGCGGGCGGACTCGTCCGCGGCTCGGGCCTGCCCCCGGCACTGCACCGCACGATGGACGCGTCCTTCGTGGACGCCCTCCATCTCGCGGTCCGCTGCGGCGCGGTGGTCATGGCCGTCACCGCCGTGGCCGTCTTCCTCCTGCTGCGCTCCCGGCCGGAACCGGTGTCCCCGGTGTCCGGACCGGTGCTGGAGCAGTCCGGGGCCGCCCTCGGCGCGTAGGAAGTCGCCGACAGCGACCATGGTCGTGGTGCCCCCGCCCCCTCGGGGGCACTACGCCGGGCGCACCGGGAGGTAGCTGAGGATGACCATCCCGGTGCTGTGCACCTCGGTGCTGTTCAGGGTGAACCTGGTCTGCAGCGCGTCGCGGTACAGCAGTTGCTCGGAGGTGGCCTTGCCGGACAGGACGGGGTGGAGCCACACCCGGAACTCGTCGAGCAGCCCGTTCTCCAGCAGCAACCGGGTCACGGAGCCGAAGCCGTACTGCAGGATGTTCCCGCCCGGCTCCTCCTTGAGTTTCCGCACCTCGGCGACCACATCACCACTGATCACGCTGGTGTTCTCCCAGCTGGGGTCCTTCAGCGTGGACGACACGACGTGCTTCCGGATGCCGTTCATCCGGTCGGCGAACTCATCGGCTCCCGCGCGCGAGGACCACGCGGGGGCGAACCCGTCGTAGGTCTTCCGCCCCATGATCAGCGCGTCGCTGCCGAAGAGCTGGGCCTGGGCGGCCTTGGTGGCTTCGTCGCCGAAGAAGTCGAAGTGCCAGTCCTGCATGTTCGACATGTCGCCGTCGAGGGTCACATAGGTGGCGTTGATGATCTTTCGCATGGTGGTACTTCCTCCGTTGTCGCTCCGTGCGGTGCGTCTGATGGGGGTAGACGCCGGCGAAGATCCGAACTCATCGCCACCTCAAGGAAAATCTCGGCACCCGGCGCGGACCGATGACTACGGTGAGCGTGTGACGAACGCCTGGAGCACCACCGACGCCGGCGTTCTCCGGCTGCCCTCCGGGCGCCTGGTGCGCGGCCGTGCCCTGCGCCGGCCGCTGCCGGCCGGACCGGTACCCGACTTCGCGGTCCATCTGCTCGGCAAGCGGCCGCCCGAAGTGCCGTGGGAAGCGCGCTGGCTGCGCTGGCCGGACTTCCGGCTGCCCGGCGACGACGCGGAGGCCCGGTCCGTCCTCGCCGAGGCGCTGGCCCGGGCCGGCGGCGAACGCGTCGAACTCGCCTGCGGCGGCGGCCGGGGACGCACCGGAACGGCCCTGGCGTGCCTCGCCGTCCTCGACGGAGTCCCGCCCGGCGAGGCCGTCGCCTACGTCCGCCGCCACTACGACGCCCACGCCGTGGAAACGCCCTGGCAACGCCGCTATGTGCGCCGCTTCGCTCCCTGACGCCGTTGAGGGCACTGCCCCGGAGTCGGTTCCGCCCGCGCCCTCACGCCCGACGGTCCCGTCGACGCCCTCCTGCGGCGGGCGGGCCGATGCGTTCGGCGGTCATTCCGCGTCCTCTTTCGTCTGCGCCGAAGGTAGTCGGGGATCGGGGGCCGACGCGGTCGCGTGGCAGGCGCCGCGGCCGTCGGCGCGGGCCGTGATCCGGCTCGCCCGGATGCGGACGGCGACCTCGGTTCCGTCACTGACGGCGGGCACGCCGGCCGCCGCGGCGAGGGCGCCCGACTCGTCGAAGACCACCTGGAGGCGCGGCCAGGCCGACGGCGGGAACGCCTGGCGCAGACAGCCGCAGAGGTCCGCGACGGCCAGCCGCGCCAGCGGTGCCAGTTCGTCGGGGTCCCCGGTGACCAGGACGGCCGTGACCGTCGCTCCGGGCGGCGCCGCCCGTACCGCCTCCTCCACCGCCTCGAGCCGGTGCAGCCCCAGGATCGCGACCACGCCGTCGTCCGTGAGCCGGGCGGGTCCGCCGTGCACCGCGTCGAGCGTGGGCGGCGGGGACCACGGCTCGTCGGTCGGCCACGCCTGGGTGATCACGTGCGGCGGCGGCCACCAGCCGTTGAGGTCGAGGCCCGCCAGTTGCGCGCAGGCACTGACGACGTTGAACGGTTCGACGAATCCGGGCGCGGCCGCGGCCATCTGGCCGGCGCCGTGCAGGGTCGTCAGCACGGCTTCCGCGACCCGCACCAGACTGCCGTCCGGCGCTCCGGGCGGCCGGAGGCCCTCCAGCGCCAGCCCGAGCAGCAGCGCGTCCAGCTTCATCAGCTGGGCGAACGGCCGCCGGATGCGCTCCTCGGCGAGGATCTCGGGCATCACGTACATCCCGAGCCGGGCCGGGCCGTGCGGCTCGTCGGTGTCCGCGAGCGGGAGGCGTGCGACCCAGGCGCGGGCGAGCGTGCCGAGCGCCTCGGGGGCGGTGTGCCCGGGCTCGGGGTGCGGCGGTCCGGGGGTGCGCTCGGCGAGGGCCGCCAGGACCGAGAAGTACAGCGCGCGTTTGCTGGGGAAGTTGGAGTAGACGGCGCCACGGGTCAGACCGGCGCGCCCGGCGATCCGGTCCACCTTGGCGTCCCGGAAACCGTGCTCGGCGAACTCGTCCCGGGCCGCGGTCAGTACCTTGGCGCGGTTGCGCTCCTGCAGCTCCACCCTGCTGGGCCGGCCCATCGCCCTCACTCTTGCCTTCGCGCTTCCGCGTTGCGTCCGTCGCGGCTCAAGATACCTTGACCATTCAAATGGTGGCGTCATATGGTCGCAGCATTCGAGTGGCCGTCCCGACTCCCGAGTCCTTGCCTCCAGGGCCGTTCGACCGGCACAACCGTTTGAGGAGACACTTCCGCGTGGCACGCATCGGTGACGGCGGTGACCTGCTGAAATGTACGTTCTGCGGGAAGAGCCAGAAGCAGGTCGGCAAGCTCATCGCGGGACCGGCCGACATCTGCATCTGCGACGAGTGCGTCGAGCTCTGCAATGAACTCATCGTGGAGGAGACCGGCGGGCCCCCCGAGGCCGGCTCGCTCGAACTTCCGACACCGCGCGAGATCCACGCCTTCCTCGACGGCTACGTCATCGGGCAGGAGAGCGCCAAGAAGGTGCTGTCGGTGGCGGTCTACAACCACTACAAGCGGGTCCGTCCGCAGACCGGCGGGAGCGGGAAGCGCGGTGCGAAGGACGAGACCGTCGAACTCGGCAAGTCCAACATCCTGCTGATGGGCCCGACCGGCTGCGGCAAGACGTACCTCGTCCAGACGCTGGCCCGGATGCTCGACGTCCCGTTCGCGATCGCGGACGCCACCGCCCTCACCGAGGCCGGCTACGTCGGGGAGGACGTCGAGAACATCCTGCTCAAGCTGATCCAGGCCGCCGACCACGACGTCCGGAAGGCCGAGCGCGGCATCATCTACATCGATGAGATCGACAAGATCGCCCGAAAGAGCGACGGGCCGTCGATCACCCGGGACGTCTCCGGCGAGGGCGTCCAGCAGGCGCTGCTGAAGCTGCTGGAGGGCACCACCGCGAGCGTGCCGCCGCAGGGTGGCCGCAAGCAGCCGCGCCAGGAGTTCATCGCGTTCGACACGAGCAACGTGCTGTTCATCGTCGGTGGCGCGTTCGCCGGCCTGGAGCGGATCATCGAGCAGCGCGCCAGCCGTTCGGGCATCGGATTCGGCGCCGAGGTGCGCAGCACGGAGGAGCGGCGGAAGCGGAACGAGGACGCCTTCGCCGACGTCATGCCCGCGGACCTGGTGCAGTTCGGGCTCATCCCGGAGATCGTCGGCCGGCTGCCCATGGTGTCGACCGTCCAGCCGCTGGACGTGGCGGCGCTGACCCGGATCCTGACCGAGCCCCGCAACGCGCTCATCAAGCAGTACCAGAAGCTCTTCGAGCTCGACGGCGTCGAGCTGGAGTTCACCGAGGACGCCGTCGCCGCCGTCGCGGAGCAGGCCCTGCTGCGCCGCACCGGCGCCCGGGCGGCCCGCTCGATCCTCGAAGAGGTCCTGCTCAACGTGATGTACGAGGTGCCGAGCCGGAGCGATGTGGCCCGCGTCGTCGTCGACCGCGACACGGTGCTCGACAACGTCAACCCGACCCTGATCCCGCGCGACTACCCCGGCCCCGCCCCGGAACCCGGCGAACGGACCGCCTGAGCCCGCCCGCGCTCCGGGCCCGGGGGAGCGCGGCTGACTACGCTGGGGGCGGTGTTCACCTCCGAAGGACCCACGCTCCGCGAACTGACCGTGCAGGCGCTCTCGTCGATCGAGCGCGGCTACGACCTGCTGGCGCCGAAGTTCGACCACACCCCCTTCCGCACACCCGAGCCCTTCCTGGACGCGGTGACCGGCGCACTGCGCCCGCTCGGGCCGTTCGGGACGGGGCTCGACGTCTGCTGCGGTACGGGCGCCGGGGTCGGGGTGCTGCGGGAACTGTGCGAGGAGCGGGTCACCGGGGTCGACTTCAGCGCCGGGATGCTGGCCGCCGCCGGGCAGGCCGTCCCGGTGGAGGGCAAGCCCGCGGTGGACTGGGTACGGGCGGATGCGCGGGCGCTGCCGTTCACAGCGGCGTTCGATCTGGCCGTGAGTTTCGGCGCGTTCGGACACTTCCTGCCCGCCGAGCGGCCGGGTCTGTTCGCCGAGGTGCACCGCTCGTTGCGGTCCGGCGGGGTGTTCGCCTTCCCCCTCGGCGCTCCGCTGCCGGTCCGTTCCCCGCTGTACTGGGCGCTGTACGGATTCGACGCGGTCATGCGGGTGCGCAACGCGCTGTGGCGTCCGCCGTTCGTCATGTACTACCGGACCTTCCCGCTGCGGGGAGTGCGGGACGATCTGGTCGGGGCCGGGTTCACCGTGGAACTGCTCCCGCTGGAGGAGTTCGGCCGCCGCCCGGACGGCAGCCCGCACTGCCGGCTGGTGGTGGCCGGCGTAGCTGAGGGACTGCCTCAATTCCGGACGGCGAATCATCGCAGCGGGATATGAGGAAAGTGTCAGGGTGCGGCATACATCTCACCGCGGCATCGGCGAACACCAGTGCGCTTAACATCCCAGGGGTGTGCGCACATATTCTGGTCGCGGAAGACGACGAAATGCAGGCGGAGCTGGTACGCCGGTGCGTGGAGGCGCACGGTCACACCGCGACCGTCGTCCACGACGGCCGGTCCGCCGTCGACGAGGTGCTGCGCAGCCGGCCCGACCTGCTCGTCCTGGACTGGATGCTGCCGGAGATTGACGGCCTGGGCGTGTGCAGAATCCTGCGGCCCGGCAGCGATCTGCCGGTGCTGATGCTCACCGCCCGCTCCCATGAGGACGATCTGCTGCTCGGCCTGGAGCTGGGCGCGGACGACTACATGACCAAGCCCTACAGCCCGCGCGAGCTGATGGCCCGCATCCACGCCCTGCTGCGGCGCGTCCAACGGCCCCCGGTGGCGGCCGACGGTGTCCTGTGGGTCGACACCCTGGCGGTGGACCCCGCCCGGCGGGCGGTGAGCTGCGCGGGGGAGCCGGTGGTCTGCACACCCGGGGAGTTCGAGATCCTGCTGGCGCTGGCCGCCGAACCGGACCGGGTCTTCACCCGCGGTCAGCTGCTGGAGTGCGTCCGGGGGTACGAGCGCGCCATCTCCGAGCGCGCCATCGACGTCCACATCCTCAACCTGCGCAAGAAGATCGAGATCGATCCGCGCAAGCCGGTGCGCCTGGTGACCGTGTTCGGCGTCGGATACAAACTGACCGGAGGCCGCCGTGGCCCGTAACGTTCCGCTGCGCAAGAGCCTGCTGGCCCGGCTGCTGGTCACCTCGATGCTGATCGCCGTCTGCTCGATCGTCGCCACCGCGTGGCTCGCGGTGCAGACCACCACCCGGGCCATCCAGCAGGAACAGGGCCAGATCCTGTCCGACGACGCGATGATCCACGACACGCTGACCGGCTACGCCGCCGGGCACAAGGCATGGGCCGGCGTCCAGCCGACGATCGACCGGCTGGCCCGGGCGACGGGCCGCCGCGTCGCGCTCACCGACCAGGACCGCCATGTGCTCGCCGACTCCGCGCCGAAGGGTCCGGAACTGCCGCCGCGGGCCTTCGCCGTCATCGACGCCCTGCGGACCGACACCCCGCTCCAGGGGCAGAGCGGAACGCAGCCGGTGTCACGCATCGATCCGCGCGCGGTCGGCCCGTACCGGCTGCCCGCCGCCGAGCACGCGCTGCTGACGCAGTTCGCCGGCAAGGTGCTGGCGTGCCTGCGCGACGAGGGGTGGGTGGGGAAGGTGGCCGACAGCCCCGGCGGCCGGCCCACCGTGCAGGTGTCCCGCGACGGCCAGACGAAGCTCGACGATTACGCCTACGACGACTGCGGTCTGGCGGGGCTGAGCCGGCCCACCGCCACCGAACAGCGGGCCCTGAGCGGCCTCGACATCCTGGTGAACGCCTGTCTGGCCCGGCAGGGATCCACCGTCGCGGGATATGTGAGCCTGTCGTCCGACTTCACCTGGGGCAAGGGCGTCAAGGTACCGTCGGACTACCAGGTGCTGCAGGACTGCATCGACGCCAGCCGCCGGGAGCAACTGCGCACCTTCGTCGCCCCGGCCGCGCAGCTCTTCGTCAGCGACACCGGCGCCGGCGCCGGCCGGCCGCGCTTCGACCTGTCACGGGCCAACACCACCCGCATCGCCGGCGTGACCGGACTCGTCCTGCTCCTCACCGTCACCGTGACGGCCCTGATCGCCACCCGGCTGGTCCGGCCGCTGCGTGCCCTGACCAACGCCGCGCAGGAGCCCATAGAACGGCACACCCGCGTCCCGGTCACCACCAGCGACGAGACCGGATTCCTCGCCGCGGCCTTCAACGACCTGTCAGAGCGCAGGGAACGCACCGAGACCCAGCGCAAGGCGATGGTCAGTGACATCGCCCATGAGCTGCGGACCCCGCTGACCAACATCCGCGGCTGGCTGGAGGTCGCCAAGGACGGCATCGTCGTGCCCGACCAGCGGCTGCTGTCGTCCCTCCACGACGAGGCGCTGCTCCTGCAGCACATCATCGACGACCTGCAGGACCTCGCGTCCGCCGATGCCGGCACCCTGCGGCTGCACCCCGAACCGGTGCGGCTGGGTGATCTCCTGCAGCAGGTCGCCGACGCGAACCGCGCCCACGCTCAGGTCGCCGGGGTGAGCATCGCCGCCTCCGTGGAGGGGGATCCGCAACTGAGCGCCGACCCCGTCCGGCTGCGCCAGGCCCTGGGCAACCTGGTCTCCAACGCGCTGCGCCACACCCCGTCGGGCGGGAGCGTCTCGCTGCACGCCCACCGGGCCGACGGCATGGTCACGATCGATGTCACCGACACCGGTTCCGGGATCGCGCCGGAGGACCTGGCCAACATCTTCGACCGGTTCTGGCGGGTGGAGAAGTCCCGCAGCCGCCGCACCGGCGGCAGTGGACTGGGGCTGGCCATCGTCCGCCAGCTCGCGCACGCCCATGGCGGCACCGTGACCGCGCGCAGCGTTCCCGGCGAGTCCACGGTCTTCACGCTGCGACTGCCACCGCACCCCGTCATGGAAGCGGCGGCCGATGGTCCGGCGTCAGCGGGACGGGTACCGGGCGACGCCGCCGCCCCACGCCGCCGTTTCGGGCGCGACCACTCGCGTGACCGTCACGGCGGTCACTGAACCGGCGGGGGCGCCGGCCGCGTCAGCCGCCGCAGCGGAGTCGGCCGCGTCGGGTGCGTCAGGTGCCAGGACCACCCGTGACTCCCTGACGCCGCCCGCTTCGCCACCGACGCAACCGGTCACCACGGACAGGACCGAGAACGTGATGGTGGCCAGTGCGGCGGACTGCCACATCTGCGGCCGGGTGGCTGTCGATCGCTTCCATGCGCTCATCATGCCGGTCAGCTTCGCCGACACTTTTTAGGAAGTTGTCAGGGCCGGCTGCCGAATTGTTCGCAGGAGCAAGAAAGCCGCGACAGCGACCGCTGCCAGGGCAGCGGTCGCTGTGCGGTTCCGCCGCGACGGGGAGGCGTGCGCGCGACGGCGCATATCCGCCGATACGTCGTCTTCCCCATTGCGGAGCATGGTGCGGAAAGCTCAGTTGGAGAAGTCCTGGGTGAGCCAGACAGTTCCTGAACTGTCCCGGAATACCGCGATACCGATATGGGTGAACGAGGAGCTCAGCATGTTGCGGCGGTGGCCGTCGTTCGGCGGTCGCTCGTCGAGCATGCTCTGCGTGAGTCCGAGTGCCATCTTGGCTATGGCCTGCTGGGTGTCGGCGACCGGTCCGCCCTCGCCGATGTTCTCTCCCGCCGACATCCACTGCACGCCCTGCGCCCGCTCGCGGTCGCCGAACGCGGGCTCGCCGGGGCACTGGTGGGACAGTCCACAGCCGGCGGACATCACCTTGTTGTGCGCCGCCGCACTGCGGTTCAGCCCTTCGAGAAGGGTGTACGCGGGCAGTCCCTGGGCGGCCCTGGCCTGGTTGACCTTGGCCAGCACCTGCTGCACCGCGTCGCCGGAGACCGGTGGGGTCGACGGGGCGGACGTGGTGGGGGCGGGCTTCGTCGGGGTCGGCGCCGGCCGGGGCGGGGTGGTGTGACGCGAGGGCGTGGGGGTCGGCTTCGCGGTCGGCCGGGCGGGGTGCGTCACGGGAGACGTGGGCCGGGTGCCGGCCGGCGGCTTGTGTGTGCCCACCGCTGCGGTGGGGGTCGCAGCGGTGGGCTGTCCTGGGGCGTGGCCGGAGCCGCCGCCTATGCAGGCGAAGGCCGTCCCGCCGCCCAGTGCGGCGATCACGGCCGCGCCCATGACGGCTTTGCGCAGTCGGGGCTGCCGCGGTGCGCGGTGCTGCGGCGAGGGGGCGCTGGGCAGATCGGCGCGGCGGTGCGAGCTCATGTGTGGAAGACCTCGGGGGATCGGAGGCGGGGGCCGGCGCGGAGCACAGGGGGATGCCCCGCGCCGGGATGTGTCACGACCGGTCGAGGGGTGCTGCTGAGTGACCGGGCGAGACCGAACCTAGGCGCTTTCCGGCCGGTGTCACACACCGCGACGGGAACCTTAGATTCTCCTAAGGTTGCCCACAGGTTCCGCTCGGTTCCGGGCGGCCGGAGCCGCCTCGAAGCAACCGTCCGCGGTTACCAGGAGACTTCGCGGGTGACCGCCTGTGGCTGCGGGTGGATGGTCCCCGTGGTCTCCGAACGGTGGTTCGCACTGGAGAAGGTCACGGTCAGGGTGTCCGGTGCGTCCTGGTCCGTGCTCGTGGTGAAGCCCGGCGACGGCACCGCGGAGACCAGGCAGATCGCGTCGGCGCCCATGTTGAACGTCACCCGGCCGCCCACCGACTGCATGCTGTGCACCCCCACGCCGCCCTTGCAGGTGTTCGACGTGTTGCGCCCGTTCACCGGAGCGGTCGTCGGAGGCCGCGTGGTGGGCGGCTTGGTGGACGGCGTCACCGTCGGGGTCTTGCGCGGGGTGGGAGTGAGCGGGGTGCTCGGCGCCGAAGTGGCGGGAATGAGCAGGCCGGGTGTGGGGGACGGCGTGCTGAAGACCGTCGGCAGCGCATGCGCGGTCGGCGGTAGCGGAGCGGTCGAATGCACCACAAAGCGCACGGCCAGGAAGGCGGCGGTCACGGTCAGAGCCGTGCAGCACAGCCAGATCATGAGGTAGCGCAGCGGACGGGGCACGGCACCATCATGGCTGATCCGTTACGGTGTGCCGCATGGCCAGCGTCCTTGTCGTGGAAGACGACCCCGCCATACGCGCGGCACTGATCGAGATCCTGACCGGTGACGGCCATGTGGTGCGCAGTGCCGCCGATGGATTCAGCGGACTGAGAGAGGTGACTCAAGGGCCCCTCGACGCCGTCATCCTGGACCTGGGACTGCCGGATCTGGACGGAAGTGACGCGCTGCGCATGATCCGTGGCATCTCCCAGGTACCGGTGCTCGTGGTCACCGCCCGGGACGACGACGCCGAGATCGTCCGGCTGCTGAACGCGGGCGCCGACGACTATCTCGTCAAGCCCTTCTCCAGCGGACAGTTGACCGCCCGGCTGACCGCGGTCCTGCGACGCGTCGGCCGGGCCGTCGCCTCGGTCCCCGGAGGTCTGCACGAAGGCCCGACCGCGACGCAGGGCCCGATGGTGGTCGGTGAGCTGCGGGTGGACGCCATGGCCCGCACCGCGCATCTCGGCGGCCGGGAACTGCATCTCACCCGGCGTGAGTTCGATCTTCTCGCCTACCTGGCCGGCAACGCCGGCTGCGTCGTCTCCAAGCGCAAGATCCTCACCGAGGTGTGGCGCGAGTCCTATGTCGACGATGCGACGATCGATGTGCATCTGTCCGCACTGCGCCGCAAACTCGGTGAACGGGCGATACGTCCGCGGTACCTGCACACGGTGCGCGGTGTCGGCATCAAGCTGGTGACGCCACCGTGAGACGCGCCCTGGCAGGGGTGGCGCTGGCGGTCACTTCCATGGTGGCCCTGTCCTTCCTGATACCCCTCGCCCTGCTGGTGCGCTCGGAGGCCCGCAACCAGGCGATCACCGCCGCCGAACAGCAGGCCGCCGCGCTCGCCCCGGTGCTGGCCCTGACCGACGACATCCCCGACCTGCGCCAGGCCATCTCCGTGCTGGCCCCTGGCGAGGACCTGAGCGTCCACCTGCCGGCCGGACAGGTCGTCGGACCGACGCACGCGCCCGCCGCCCTGCTCCAGCGAGCCGCCCGTGACGGCGAGGCGATCGCCCAGAACCGGCCGGGCGGCTGGGTCTACCTCCAGCCGGTCGTCCTGGGTCCCGGGCGGGTTGCGGTGATCGAGGAGTTCGTCCCCTCGGACCGGCTCAACCGGGGGGTGGCCGCCTCCTGGGGGGCCATCACGCTGCTCGCGGTGGCCCTGGTGGCCGGCTCCACCCTCGTCGCGGACCGGCTCGCCGCCCGCGTGGTGCGCTCCTCGCACCAGCTGTCCCGCGCCACCCACGCCCTGGGCCGCGGCGACCTCAACGTCCGGGTGGACCCGATGGGACCGCCCGAGTTGTACGAGGCGGGGCTGGCCTTCAACGCCATGGCCGATCGCATGCTGGAGCTGCTCGCCGTCGAACGTGAACTCGTCGCGGACCTCTCCCACCGGCTGCGGACACCGCTGACCGCACTGCGCCTCACCGCCGACCGCATGGGGCCGACCGCCGACGCGGAACGGATCGCCGCCGCGATCCACCACCTCGACGCCGAACTGCACTCGATCATCACCGCCGCCCGCACACCACTCGCCGTGGGACCGATGGGATGGGGCCTGCGACCGCTCTCGGGGGCCGCCACCCCTGGCCGGACACCCGCCTCGGGTCCGCCCGCGGAGGGCTGCGCGGCAGCCGCGGTGATCCGCCGCAAAGCCGCCTTCTGGGCCGTTCTGGCCGAGCAGCAACACCGGCCGTTCCATGTGGACATCACCCTTGAAGAGGCACTGATCGACCTGCCCGAGGACGACCTCGCGGCCGTCTTCGACGCCCTGGTCGGCAATGTGTTCCGGCACACGGCGCCGGGCACCGCGTTCGCGGTGCGCCTGGAGCGTGGTGCGCAGAGTGTGACGCTCGTGGTCGAGGACGCCGGTCCCGGCATCCCGGATCCGGGCGGTGCCGTGGCCCGCGGGGTCAGTACGGTCTCCACCGGCCTCGGACTGGACATCGCCCACCGGGCCGCCGCCGTGACGCGCGGAGCGGTGGACATCTCCCGGGGCGGGCTGGGCGGCGCACACATCGAGGTGACCTTCGGACTCGCCGCGGCCCAGGGCAGCGGCGGCCGCAGCAAGCGCCGCCGTCGTACCGCCGCCTCCAGGGGCTCCCGGACACGCTGGTGGACCGCGTCATGACGTTTCCGCGACAAGGCGTGCCCGTTCCCTGACAGGGCCCGCCCGCCTCCCCGACCGGGTCCGCCCATCAGGGTCCGCCCGTCGGGGTCGGGTCGTCGCGTCCTGGTCTACGGGCCGGCGGGGAACGGCTGCTCGGCCCAGATGGTCTTTCCGCGCGGTTGTGCGCCAGGAAGCGCAGATCGGTGTCGAAGACGTTGCACGGGTTTATGTGGAGTGGCCTTAAGTTTTCTTTAAGCCATTTGCAAGACCGGCAATGCGATTTCTGAAATTGTGCGCTGTGTGCCGGCCGGGAATGCCAATGCGGGAGCAACCGGACGCCCTTCCGGCGGACGGCCGCGTCGGTGCTCAGCCGATGAGCACCGACGCCACTGCCGCCGCGACCGTGACGACCGCGAAGCCGACCATCGCCCCGCGCGCCCGCCCGGCCGGATCCACCCGCGGCAGGGGTTCGTGGCGCCGCCCGCCCCACAGGCCCTCGTCCGCCGCGCCGTCCGGTCCGTATGCGCTGAGCCACCGGACGACGAGCGGCGTCCGGTCCTCCTTCTCCATGTGCTGCATACCCACGCAAACGACTCGCCCGGGGACCGGAAACGCGACCTCCGGCACCGCAACCGGATCGTCACCGGCGGGCCGGCCGCATCAGTTCCCGAGGGCCGCCAGCGCTTCGTCCCGGGTGTTGTGCCACAGGGTGGTGACCGGGTCGTAGACCGCGATGCCCGGAGTCGGGGCGCCGATCCCGGCGGCCGTGAAGGTGAGCCCGCTGTGCGCGGGGTCGGCGGCCACCGTGAGGGTCGGGGCGTACCGGGCCGGGGCGCTGCGGTCGTCGGTCCTGACCGCCGCGAACTGGCTCCGGCGTGCGGCGATGACCCGTGGGCCGTCGGCCGAATCCGGGACGGTGCGGGCCTCACCGTCGAGGCCGCCGAACGTCACCGTCGGGAAGCGGTTGACGGTGCATCTGCTCGCGCTCCGGTTCTGCACGCTCACGAGCGCCACCGCACTCGCGATCGGCGGCAGCATATGGACGGTGAAGGAGAGGTCCCCCGGTGCGCACGCACGCACCTTCTCGGGTGCGGCGGGTGCGGCGGGTCCGGCGGGCGAGGCGGGCGTGGCGGATCCGGCGAGTGCGGCCGGGGCCGCGGTGAGGACAAGAGCGGATGTGAGGGCGAGTGTCGTCAGAGTGCGCATGACACTTCCCTATCCCCGCCGTCGCCCCGCTACGCTCCGTCAGGCCGATCACCGGGGACATCGACCGGTTCGGCGTAAACCCCCGCAAGGGCCGCTTCCGCGCCGGAAACGGCCGGCTGCTACCGTCGGGAATCATGAACGACAGCGTGTATGTGGGCAATGCGGGCGTCGACGCCGCACTGGACAAGGGCTGGTTGCTCGGTCACTTCAAGGACGGGTCCGATCCCCGGCACAGCGAGGACGTCGAGATCAAGTGGGGCATCCACCCGCCGGGTGACGAGCGGGCGGTCTGGGTCACCGCGGAGGAACGTACCGCTCTGCTGGTCCTCATCAAGGGCCGGTTCCGGGTGGAGCTTCCCGGGCGGAGTGTGCTCCTCGCCGAGCAGGGTGACTACGTGGTGTGGGGCCGGGGCGTCGACCACTCCTGGTACGCGGAGGAGGAGTCCGTCGTGCTGACCGTCCGCTGGCCCTCGGTCGCCGGTTACAAGGTGATGGAGGAGAGCGACTCCGCCCGGGTGTCCGGCTGACGGCAGCAGGTTGCCGACCCTGACTCCGGTCGGTCCTCGGTCGGTTCTCAGCCGGAGACCGCGCGCAGTGCGCCCGGCCGGCGGCCGGTGAGGCGGTCGAGGGCGGCGGAGGTGGCGTCGTCCGCCGGGAGGTGGACGACAAGGCGCTGGGCGTCGTCGGCGGCCAGGTCGAGTGTCTCGTAGGCCAGGCGCAGTTCGCCCGCTTCGGGGTGGACCAGCCGTTCGACGCCGTTGGACCGCGGGAGGCCCGGCAGGCTCTCCACACGATCGCTGAAGACGGTCCCCGCGGTGACGGTCAGTTCGTCGGCGAGCGCGGCGACATGCGGGTCCGCCCGGAACGGACCCTGTTTGAGGGCGGCCACCTGCTGGTCGGCGACGAGCTCCCAGTCGGGATACGCGGTACGTGCCCGGTCGTCGGCGAAGACGAAGCGGGCCAGGTTCGGGGGAGCCCCGTCCAGCAGGCCGAGGGGCCCGGTCAGCCGCTCGTACCCCGAGGTCCAGGCGAGGATGTCGCTCAGCCGGTTGAGCAGCACGGCGGGAGCGGGCTCCAGACGGTCGAGCAGTGCCTGCACGGAAGGACGCACGGTACGGGCGGGCGGCGCACCGGCCAGGCAGGTGAAGCCGGCCTCGGCACCCTTGGTGAGCCGGTACAGGTGGATGCGTTCGTTCGCGGTCAGCCGGAGCGCGTCGGCCAGCGCGGAGAGCACCGGCGGGGACGGCCGCCGGTCGCGCCCCTGCTCGAGCCGGGTCACGTACTCGACGCTGACGCCCGCGAGCATCGCCAGTTCGGAGCGGCGCAGCCCCGGGGTGCGGCGGCGCGGTCCGGTGGGCAGCCCCACTTCGCCGGGCGCGACGCCCTCGCGGCGGACGCGCAGGAACAGGCCCAACTCGTTGTCGCTCACCCGTCGAACGTAACAGGCGCGGCCGCCGGGATCGTGGCCCTGTCGCTACCAGCCTCGGCCCGGCCTTCCTGCCCGGCCGCCGGCCGGGCAGGTTGGGAGCCGTGACCCGCTCGGTCACCTCACGACGTACGACAGGGAGCACCGACATGTCCGCACCGACCGACACCCGGACCCAGCAGACCCTCAACCTCGCAGTGCTCATCGGCAGCGTCAGGGAAGGCCGGTTCGGCCCCGTGGTGGCGAACTGGTTCTTCGAACAAGCCGCGCTCCACGGCCGGTTCAAGGTGGATCTCATCGATCTCGCCGATACGCCGCTGCCGCTCGAACTGCCGCCCGTGCCACCGGCGATGGAGCCGGCCCTCCCGCGGCCCGCCGAGATGGCGGAGCTCACCCGTCGGCTCGGGGAGGCCGACGCGATCGTCGTGGTGACCCCCGACTACAACCGCAGTTTCCCGGCTTCGCTGAAGGCCGCGATCGACTGGCACTACACCCAGTGGCAGGCCAAGCCGATCGGGTTCGTGGGCTACAGCGGCGGGAGCGGCGGCCTGCTGGCCATCGACAGCTGCGGCAGGTGTTCAACGAACTGCAGGCTCACACGGTCCGCGACTACGTCTCCTTCCCCCGCTACTACCTGCTCTTCGGCCCGGACGGCACCCTGCTGGAGCCCGAGGGACCCGACGCCGCCGCGAAGGTGCTGCTGGACCAGCTGTTGTGGTGGGGATCGGTCCTGCACGACGCCCGGCGCGACCGGCCGTACCCCGCCGCGGCCTGAGTCCCGCGCGGCGCCCCGGTCCGGCGGGCCGGGGCCGGATCAGAACGGCTTCGTCGGCAGGTACTTGCCGTCGAGGGTGATGACGGCCCGGGAGCCGCCGTCGGGGTCCTCGACCTTCCGCACATCGAGCCGGAAGTTGATCGCGCTGATGATGCCGTCGCCGAACTGCTCGTGGATCAGCGCCTTGAGCGTGGTGCCGTAGACCTGGAGCATCTCATGGAAGCGGTAGATCGTCGGATCGGTGGGGACGCCGCCCGGGGCGGAGCCGCGCAAGGGGATCGTCTGCAGCAGCAGGGAGGCGTCCTCGTCCAGGCCGAGGAGCCCGGTGACGGCGTCGGCGGCTTCGGCCGGCAGCGGATGCTGGCCGAGCAGCGCGGCCGTCACGAAGGCCACCGACAGACCGGTGACATCGGCCAGCTCCTGCCAGCTGAGGTCCTTGCGCATCTTGGCGTCGACGACCTGGATCGCGAGCTGCTCGCGGGCCTGCGGGTCGAACTGGGCCTGGATCATGGGAGTTCCTTCCGGAGTGCGGTGTGAGTGATGGCCGGCCGACGGGGTCGTCAGCCGGCGAGTGCGGTGAAGCGGCCGCTCGCGGTGTCGAGTTCCTCGACGGCACCGGTGCCGATGTCGTAGACCCAGCCGTGCAGGGTGACCGTGTGCCGGTCCAGTGCGCGGGCGACGCTGGGATGAGTGGCGAGATGCGCGAGTTGCGTGAGGACGTTGTCGCGGATCAGGGCGGCGACCGCGTCCCCGCCGTCCGCCGCGGCCGCGCGGGCCGGGGAGGCGTCGGCGTACCGCAGCCAGTCGGCGATGGCGGGCAGCGCGGTCAGGTCCCGGCCCTCGGCGAGCGCGGTCATCGCACCGCAGGCGGAATGGCCGCAGACGATGATGTCGCTGACGCCCAGGACACCGATGGCGTACTCGATGCTGGCCGCCACACCGTCCGCGCCGGCGCCGCGGGCGGGGACGAGGTTGCCGGCGGTCCTGATGACGAACAGCTCACCCGGCTCGCGCTGGGTGATCAGCTCGGGGACCACCCTGGCGTCGGAACAGCCGATGAACAGGGCGGTCGGCCGATGGGTGGCGGCGAGGTGCTCGAAGAGCCCCGCCCGGGCGGGGAAGACGTCCCGCTGGAAGCGCTGGACTCCCTCGGCGATATCGCGCATGGTCACTCTCTTCGGTGAGGGTGTCGGTGGAGGCCGACGTGCTCCACCCTGCGTGACCAGTGCCTATAGTGTCCAAGACGGAGAAGTCATGACAGCGATTGCTGTCATCTATAGCGGGAGGCGGCCTTGGAACTACGGCATCTGCGCTATCTGCTCGCCGTCGCCGAACACGCCAACTTCACGCGCGCGGCCGAGGCCCTGCACATCTCCCAGCCGACGCTCTCCCAGCAGATCAAGCAGCTGGAACGCTCCTTGAAGGTGCAGCTGCTGGACCGGACCGGGCGCACCGTCCGGCTGACCGACGCCGGCCGGACCTACGTCCACTACGCCCGCCGCGCCCTGCGCGACCTGGCCGCCGCGGAACGCGCAGTTCTGGACGTCCAGGACCTCTCGTCCGGCACCCTGCGGCTGGCCATGACCCCGACCTTCACCGCCTACCTCGTCGGCCCGCTGACCGGGGACTTCTACACCCGCCACCCCGGCATCACCCTGGACATCCAGGAGGACGCCCAGGACCGTGTCGAAGCCCGGCTGCTGGCCGACGAGCTCGACCTGGGCATCGGCTTCAGCGGCCAACACCTGCCGGGCATCGAGGCCACCGCGCTCTTCACCGAGACCCTGAGCCTCGTCGTCGGCACCGCCCATCCCTACGCCGGCCGGAAGCGCCCGTTGCCGGTGGGGAAACTTCACGGTCACCCTCTGGCGCTGCTCACCAGCGGCTTCGTCACCCGCGGCCACATCGACGCGTATCTCGCCGCGCACCAGGTGCAGCCGCACGTCGCCATGGAGGCGGACTCCGTCAACGCGCTCACCGAGATCGTCCGGCACACACCACTGGCCACGGTGCTGCCTGACGCCATCACCCGCGACCACCCCCATCTGCACCCCGTCGCCCTGGCTCCACCGCTGCCCGCCCGAACGGTCACCCTGCTGCGCCGCGAGACCGCCTACGAGAGCGCCGCCGCCCGCGCGTTCGCCGACCTCACCCACCAATGGGCCGCCACCCGCGGCTACGCCCCCGCCTGACACGGGCACGGGTCGCGGCCGGCCGGCGGACGACTCGTCAGGGCGGCGAAGGCCGGGGGTGACCTGCTGTCGTTGTGATCGTTTCCTGAGGTGAGAGGCCCACACCACATTTCCACGCCAGTGGTATCCCTCAGAACAGGACGACACGATGAGCAAGCACCAAAAGGGCCGTAGGCACCGGACGGTCAACCGCAACCCCCGTCCGGCCGGCCCCGCGCGGCCGCCGGCGGCGCCCCGGACCCCGGCCGCCGGACGGGTGGTTCCCGATGCGGAGCAGGGCGGCACGCGCATCCCGGAGACCTCCCCGGTGGCCCAGGCCCCGCAGACCGCGAAGTCCGCGAAGTCCGCGAAGTCCGCGAAGTCCGCGAAGCCGGACGTACCCAGAGCCTCCGATCCGGTGCCGGACGGCGGTCTCGGTCATCATGCGGCGCGTACCTGGCAGGAGGTGCAGTCCGCCGGGGACGGCGGGATCACGGTCGAGGAGCTGTGCACGGCCGTCGGCTACCAGTCGCGCACCATCCTCAAGCACCTCAAGGTGCTGGCCCAGGACGGGCTGGCCGAGCCGTTCGGAGAGCGGTGGCGGTCCACCGGCCAGAAGCTGTTCTAGGCTCCGTCAGATCTCCCGCTGGATGGAGCAGTAGACGTCGGCGAGCCGGACCAGCGCCTCCAGGCGGGCCAGCCCCCAGCGCCCGTACCTGCGGTTGAGGGCTTCGAACCGGGCGGGCCCCGCCCGGTCCACGGTCTCGGCGGTGCCCAGGACCACCTCCTGGCCCGCGATGGTCAGACGGAGGTGCCGGGGGTCCGGGTCGACGACCGGCGGGAGCAGCGGCCGGGCGAACCCGTGGTGGGACGCGACCAGATGGATGACCAGGTCCGTGTCGATGTCGTCGCGGCCGGCCGCGTGCAGTGCGGCGATGCGGGCCGAGAGCGCTTCGTGCCGCATCCCCTGCGGATAGCCGGAGGCCCGCCGGGCCGTCCCGGACCCGGCCCGGTCGGCCGGGTCCGTACCGGACTTGGCGAGCGGCTCCGGTGCGGCGAGGGCGGCGTCCTCGTCCCCGCCGTGCAGCATCGTCTGGAAGCGCGGATCCCGTTTGCCCTCGTCGTGCAGGGCGGCCGCGAGGGCGACGGCGGCGACCGTACGGCCGTCCAGGTGAAGGTTGCGGGCGTAGAGTCCGGCGGCCGCGGACACCTCGGCCTGGTGTTCGGCGAGGGTTTGCGGCAGACCGGCCGTGGAGGGTCCGTTGAGGGGGGCCTGGCCGGCGACGAACAACCGGAGGCCGTTGACGGTGAGGAGGCGGCCTCCGCGGGCCAGGGCGCTGAACACCCTGAGGTGCGGGACGTCGCCGGGCGCGCTGCCGGCCAGTTCGGCGAACCGGCCGCGGTAGCGGGCCTGCTGTTCGGCGGTGAAGGGTGCGGTGTCGGCGGCGATGTCCGTGACCAGCTGGTCCACCCGGGAGGCGAGCGCGGGGTCGTGGACACGCACGGCGGTGGCCAGGTCCGGGCCGATCCGGACGCCGGCCCGGCCGTCCCCGCCGCCCACCAGGTCCGCGATGTCAACGACCGGATCGGTGGAGGCGGGGTTCCAGCCGTACGCGTCACACCCGCCGAATTCCGTCGGCAGGACGATGAGATCGTCGGCCTCGATGTCGTCGGGCGTGACGATCGCGGTGGCCGCGTCGAACCGGTACCGGAGGATCTCCAAACCGGACCCGCCGTCTGACGGGCCGTCCGAGGGCTCCTCGCCCGGCCCGGGAAACGCGTCGTCGTCGGAGATCGCGTCGGCGTCCGGGCTGCCGGTCAGCCACCGCCGTACGGCGTGCAGCGGCAGTTCGATGCTCTCCTCGGCGGCCGGCGGGAACAGGTTCACCGTATTGCGCCATTCCTCGGCGGTCAGGCCCGCCTCGCGGGTCCGCCACGCGACGCTGACGACAGGGCGGGCGTCCGCGCCGATGCCGTGCAGATACGGGGCGACCGGCTCGTCGGCGTCCGGCGCCGGTTCGGTGCGCACCCAGGCGTCCAGCGCTGCCGCGTGCACGGGAGTTCTGACCGGCGGGGATCCGCGCATCGCCTGCCACTCCGTGGCATCGAGGCCGGCCGTCAACCGGCGCAGCGCGGCGGGGGAGACGGCCGGCCCGGGGCCGGTGAGCTCGGGGGTCTCGCCGGGGCCGGTGACGACCGGCGGGCAGAGCCCGGTCAGCAGGCGCCAGGTGGCGTCGCTCGCGTCCCTGTGCGGCCCGGGCACGTCCGCTGTGCCGTGGACCACGACGGCGCGGGCGTCGGTGCGCCGCCCGACGCGGTTGAGCCGGCCCAGCCGCTGGATCAGCGCCGGGAGCGGGGCCGCTTCGGTGACCAGCGCGTCGAAGTCGAGATCGGTGCCGACCTCGACGGTCTGGGTGGTCACCACATGGAACGGGCCGCCGTCGCGGGACTCGTGGCCGGCCTTCGTCCGGTCGTGCCACCGGCCCCGCAGATACTCCCGGTCCAGGGCGCGGCTCCGCCCCGTCAGCAGCACCTTCTCGCCGGGCAGCAGCTCCAGGACGGCCCGGGCCCGACCGAGCGTGTTGCAGACGACCCCGACGACCTGGCCGTCGGCGGCCGGCCGCTGCGCCCACGCGGCGAGGGAGGCGGCCATCGACCGATCCCGGCTATCCGCGTCCGTGCCGACCTCGACGGGATGGAGCCGCTTGGCCGACCGCAGCCGCGGACCCGCCACCGGATGACGCTCGTCGTCACCGGTGATGCCGTGCGCGTCGGCGCTCCCAAGCCCGGCGACCGCCGACATGGTCACCAGGACGGGGCGCAGTTCCCCGGGCGTCCCGTCCAGCGCGAAGGCGGCGCGGACTCCGGCCGCGAACTCCTCGGACCCGTGCGCCTCGTCGAGGACGATCAGTGAGTCGGTGCCGGTCAGGGCGGCGTCGATCGACCGGCGCCGGGTGCCGGTGCCGGAGCCGCGGAAGAGCAGGCGGCTGCCCACCTGGTCGATCGTGCCGACCACCACGGCGAGCCGGTCCGGGCGCTCCACCCAGTTCGCGGACCAGGTCACCCCGCCCCGCATCCGGGTCGCCTCCAGCACATCGGTGTCGCCCTCGCGCCACAGCGCCCGCGCGACCCGTCCGGTGGCCGTGCCCACCGGGACCGTGGGTACCACCGGAACCGTCGGTGCTGCCGGTCGGTCGGCGTACGGATCCGACAGCGCCGACCGCAGCGCCCGGGCGAGCCGCGCCGCGTGGTCGTACACCTCGTCGGCGGCCAACCGCCGGTCCACGACGTAGAAGATCCGCAGCGGTGCCCGGGAAGGGCCCGCGCCGTTGACGGGCCGGCCGCGCTCCAAGGCCGCAGTGAACACCGCGAGGTCGAGGACGCAGGTCTTGCCGAGTCCGGTCGGCACCGAGACGGCGCGCGGCCAGCCGTCCTTCACTACCCGGTCCACCAGTGCCGTCTGCCAGGGAAAGGGCTCGTACCCGTGAATCTCGCGGCAGAAGGCGGTGAAGTCGCCCGGCTCCGGTTCGAGTTCCAGCATGGATCGGACGCTCCTCAGGTGTCGGCGCCCAGTTTCGCAGGCGGCACCGGGGCTTGTGAAGGTCGAGCCGGCCGCGGAGGCGATGTGAGGGGAGTGAACGGAGAGTTGCTCGGAATTACAAGTTAGGAAACTTTACTAACGTCTATTGACGGCCACCGGGACCTTTGCCACTCTCGCTGCACGCGGCTTGGCGCGGCATCCCCGGATGTGACGCGCTCAGTGAGAGATCTGCCCCGGCCGTGGGCCTCGCGATGTCCCGGTGCAGCCGGGCTCCGCGATCGATCTCCCACGCCCGGAGGCAGTCGTGTCCTTGCTCCTGCCCGCCCGCCATCGCCGTCTGTACGGCCTGGTGGCGGCTCTCGCCCTGCTCATCACCCTGTCGGCCTCGTCGTCCGGATTCGCGGCCGGCGACGTGCTGCTGTCCCGCGGCAGGCCGGCCCTCTCGTCGTCCGACGAGAGCTCGTCCCTCAACGCGGCCAAGGCGGTGGACGGCAACACCGCCACCCGCTGGGCCAGCGAGGAGGGGCTCGACCCGCAGTGGATCCGCGTCGACCTCGGCGCCGCCCACACCCTCACCCGCGTACACCTCGACTGGGAGGCCGCCTACGGCAAGGCGTACCGCGTCGAGGTCTCGCCCGACGGCTCCGCCTGGACCAAGGCGTACTCGACGACCACCGGTGACGGCGGCATCGACGAGGTGGCCCTGCCGGCCGCCACCGCCGGCCGCTACGTCCGCGTGTACGGCACCGCCCGCGGCACCGCATACGGGTACTCCCTCAAGGAGTTCGAGGTGTACGGCCCGGCCGGCGGCCCGGACACCACCGCGCCGACCGCGCCCGGGAACCCGCGCGTCACCGGCACGACCGCCACGTCCGTCTCCCTCGCCTGGGACGCGTCCACCGACGACGTCGGTGTCACCGGCTACCAGGTGACACGGGACGGCGCGGTCGTCGCGACCGCGACCGGCACCACGTACACCGATACCGGCCGCACCCAGGGGACGGCCTACACCTACACCGTCAACGCCGTGGACGCGGCGGGCAACGTCTCCGCCGCGAGCGCACCGGTGACCGGCACACCCGGTCAGAGCTCGACCTCGTTCACGGTCGTCGCCGCGGGTGACATCGCCGATCCCGGCTGCGCCGCGGGCAACAACTGCGGGGCGGAGAACACCGCCAAGCGCGTCGAGGCCATCAATCCCGACGAGGTCCTCACCCTCGGGGACAACCAGTACGACACCGGCAGCCTCAGCGACTTCAAGAAGTACTACGGGACGACCTGGGGCCGGTTCCTCAACAAGACCCATCCGTCGACCGGCAACCACGAGTACGACGACAGCACCCCGGCGGCCGGCTACAAGGGGTACTTCGGCAGCCGCGCCACCCCCGACGGCAAGACCTACTACAGCTGGGACCGGGGCGGCTGGCACTTCGTGGCGCTCGACACCGAGACCTCCATGTCCGCCACCTCCGCGCAGGGCAAGTGGCTGGAGGCGGACCTCACCAAGAACACCAACGGCTGCGTCGCCGCGTACTGGCACCGCCCGCTGTACAGCTCCGGGCCGCAGGCCGACATGGTCAGCAAGCCCGTCTGGCAGATCCTGCGCGCCCACGGCGCCGACCTCATCCTGAACGGCCACGACCACCTCTACGAGCGCTTCGCACCGCAGAACGCGACGGGCGGCGCCGACCCGGCGGGCGTACGGGAACTGATCGTGGGCACCGGCGGCGCCGACAGCTACGGCTTCGAGAGCGCGCAGCCCAACAGCCAGAAGCGGATCACCGACGTCAAGGCCGTCCTGAAGCTGACCCTCACTCCGACCACGTACACCGGGCAGCTGATCCGCGACAACGGCTCGGTGCTCGACACCTTCGGTCCCGTCACCTGCCACTGACAGGTCCCGTCACCCGCCACCGACCCACGCTCGCGCTCAACGCACGGCGAACGCCGTGGAACAAGGAGACAACTCGTGAAACGACACCTGACGGCGCTCGCCGCCGCCATGGTGGCCCTGACGGCCGGAGCCGGTGCGATCTTCGCCGGCTCCGTGCCGGACCGGGCCGAAGCCGCCGGCCGCGGCAATCCGCACGGCGTCACCGGCGACCTGGCGCACTCGTCGAACCGGGCCATCAGCAAGGCGGAGGCGCTGGCCCACCCGGAGCGACTGGTCACCCTCGCCAAGAGCCTGCACACGCGAGTGGTCAACGCCCGGCTGCCGCTGACGACCGATCAGGGCGCGCTGTGGCCCAGCGACTCCGACCCGCGATGGCTCATCAGCTGCAACGAGAGCGACCCGGACAAGCCGGGACTGCTGCGCACGGAGCTGGCGACCGGCAGGTCCCAGACGATCCTGACCGGCACCGAGGCTTGCGACCCCGTGCGGCGCACCGCCTGGGGAACGATCGTCATCGGGGAGGAGACCGGTGGCGGCCCCGAGGGCGGCCGGCTCTACGAGCTGATCGACCCGCTGCACACCACCGGAGTGACGCTCGACCGGTCCACCGGCCGCTTCAGCGGCGGCACCGGGGCGGCGAACCTCACCGTCCGGCCCGGCGTCGGCCGGATGTCCTACGAGGGCATCTCGGTGCTGCCCAACGGCCTGCTCTACTACGCCGACGAGAACCGTCCCGACAAGGGCGCGCCCGGCGGCGCGCTGTTCAAGTTCGTACCGGACAAGCCGCGGGCGGCGGGCGTCGGCCCCATCCACCGGCTGAGCGAGTCGCCGTTCGCGTCCGGCCGGGTCTACGGGCTCCGACTGGGCCGGTACGAAGGCGGCCGGGACTACGGGCAGGGCACCCAGACCGGCCAGGGCGCCTGGATCCCCGTCCCCGACCGCACCGACCCCGACCTGACCGGAGCCACCGCCGCGCTCCATCTGACCGGCCTGTACCGGCCGGAGGACATGGACCTGGACGGGACCGCGCTCGCCGCCGGGCAGGTCCGCGCCTGCGTCAACGAGACGGGAAACGAGGACGAGGCGCAGAACTGGGGCGAGTCGGTGTGCCTGACCGACGGGACGGTGGCCGCCGCCACCACCAACGCGGCGATCCCGCAGATCCAGTTGTTCGTCCCGGGCAGTCCGGCGGTCAACATGCCCGACAACCTGGCCTTCCGGCCGGGCCGCGGCACCTGGGTCGTGCACGAGGACGGTGACACCGAGAGCGATCTGCAGGGCTTCCACGGCAACGACCTGTGGAGTTGTCTGCCGGACGGGTCCGACCCCGACCTGCAGAGCGACGGCTGTATCCGGGTGGCGACCGTCAACGATCCGATGGGCTCGTTCACCGGTGGCGTCTTCGACGCGACCGGGCGCCATCTGTACGTGATCGTCCAGTACAACGTCACCGGCTACGGCGTACTGCTCGACATCAGCGGGTGGAAGTAGCCGATGTACATCTCGGCGAGCAGCAGCACCAGTGCCGCCGACGGCGCCCCGGGCCTCCGCCCGGGGCGCCGGGCCGGGCTGCTGCGTACGGTCCCCGCCAACGTGGTCGCACTCGGCGCCGTCAGCATGGTCACCGATGTCTCCTCGGAGATGGTCAGTGCGGTACTGCCGCTCTACCTGGTCCTCCAACTGGGCCTGAGCCCGCTCGCGTTCGGCATGTTCGACAGCCTGTACTCCGGCGCCACCGTCCTCGTACGGCTGGTCGGCGGCCATCTCGCCGACCGCCGTCAGCGCCGCAAACTGGTCGCCGGGATCGGCTACGGGCTGTCGGCGGTGTGCAAACTCGGCCTGCTGGCCGCGGGGAGCTCGGTGGGCGCCCTCGGCGCGGTGGTGGCCGCCGACCGGGCGGGCAAGGGCCTGCGCACCGCCCCTCGGGACGCGCTCATCTCCCTCAGTACGCCACCGCAGGCCCTCGGACTCGCCTTCGGTGTGCACCGGGCGATGGACACCGTCGGCGCCTTCATCGGCCCGCTCGCGGCCTTCGCGGTCCTCGCCGCGACCGGCACCGCCTACGACGCGGTGTTCGTCGTCAGCTTCTGCGTCGCCGCGCTCGGTGTGGTGCTGCTCGTCTCACTCGTCCGGGACCGGCAGGATCCACCCCCGGACCGGCGGGAGCCCGCGCTGCGCGCCGCGTTCGGACTGCTGCGCGCGGCCGCGTTCCGCCGCACCTGCGTCCTGACCGCCGCCCTGGGTCTCGTCACGGTCAGCGACTCCTTCATCTACCTGCTGCTGCAACGGCGGTTGGGGATCGCCCCGGAGTACTTCCCGCTGCTGCCGCTCGGCACCACCGGCGCCTACCTCCTGCTCGCCGTGCCGCTCGGCCGGATGGCGGACCGTACCGGCAGGTTCCGGATGTTCCTCGGCGGCCATGTGGCGCTGCTCGGCGCGTACGCGATGCTGCTCGGACCCGCCGGCGGACTCTTCGTCCTCATCCCGGCGCTCCTGCTGCACGGGGTGTTCTACGCCGCGACCGACGGCGTGCTGATGGCCGCGGCAGGACCGATGCTGCCCGCCGGGCTGCGGACGAGCGGGATGGCACTGCTGCAGACCGGTCAGGCGGGTGCCCGGGTGGTGTCCTCGATCATCCTCGGCGCTGCCTGGACGGCATGGGGTCCGCGCACCGGGCTCGCGGTGATGGCGACCGGGCTGGCGGTGTGCCTCCTGGTGGCCAGGTTCGGCTTCCCGACGGACGACGCCCGGACCGACGACACCGACTCCTCCGGCGGCACCGAAGCACCCGACGACCGTGCACCTGGCACCGCATCACCCAACGCCCGGGCGTACGACGAGGAGACGATCGCATGACCGCATTCCGGCAGCACGCCCGCTTCCGGCTGCTCGCACCGGTGGTCGCCCTGCTGGTGCTGGCCGGGCTCGGGGTCGGCTACAGCGTCCACGCGGCAAAGCGCGAGGCGGTCCCCGCCGTCCACGGCGAGCCGATCGACACCGCCCGCCCCGGCCAACTGCTGTTCCGGAACACCGCTCCCGGGGCCGGCCACGGCAACATCGCGGCCGTGCCGGCCGACACGGCCGGCGCTCCCCGTACGGTCAGCGGGCTGGGCTGCGAGCGGTTCTACAGCGCGGCGGGCACCGGCGTCTGCCTCGTCACCAGCACCGGCGCCGTGCCCAGGACGTACGCGCTGATCGTCGACCGTCAACTGCGCGAGGTCCGCCGGGTGAAGCTGTCGGGCATCCCCAACCGCGCCCGGGTCTCGCCCAGCGGGCGCATGGTCTCCTGGACGGTGTTCGTCCAGGGGGACTCCTACAACACGGGCGGCTTCTCCACCTGGACCGGAATCCTCGATACCCGTACCGGCTACGCGGTGCTGAACATCGAGGACATCCCGTTGTTCATCGACGGCCGCCGCTACCGCGCGTCCGACGTCAACTTCTGGGGGGTGACCTTCGCGGCGGACGACAACCGCTTCTACGCGACCGTGACGACGAAGGGGAAGACGTACCTCGTCCAGGGCGACTACGGGAAGTGGGAGGCGCACACGCTGCGTGAGAACGCCGAGTGCCCTTCCCTGTCGCCGGACGGCACCCGGGTGGTGTTCAAGAAGCGGGTCTACTCCGACGCGGCGCGGCCCTGGCGGCTCCACGTGCTCGACCTGGCGACGATGCTGGAGACCCCGCTCGCCGAGACGGCGAGCATCGACGACCAGGCCGCGTGGTTCGACGAGCACACCGTCATGTACGCCAGATCGCGGGGCAAGGGCGGCTCCGACGTCTGGGCCGTCCCGTCCGACGGGACCGGACAACCCCGTGAACTCATTGTCGACGCAGCGTCACCAAGTCGCTGAAGGAAGGGTTCCGGGCACGGACGGTGGCCGTCGTGAGCATTCCGACGGCCACCGCGCCTTCACTGTGCGAAACCTGAGTGGGGGTACAACTCGGACGAGGGCTCCCAAGAGCGGGCGTACGGCGGCCCATCGAGCAAGCGCTGTCACGAAGTTGCGTCAAAGGCGAACCCAGACCGCTGCTCAAGCGTCTAAAGGAGTGAGCACAACGAGCCTGCCGGGCACAGCCGTGGCGGTGCTGGAGAGTCAGGAGCGCGTTATGGAACCGGAGCCGGCCGTTGACGTCAGGAGACGTGTCGTCTGTCCCCGCTGCCACAGAGTGAGATGCATCTGCACCTGACACGGCCCCCACCCGGCGGATTCCGGGAGTCCGGTCGGCCGCTCCACCCCGAAAACGGACATGGGGCGACGCCCGCCGCTCACGTTGCCGGCCGCCTGCTAGCGTCGGCGCGGAAGGCGAGTCGTCCCCGGGCCTGAGACCTTGTCGCTCGGCCCGGCCCGGAATCGCCCGGACGTTACTTACACAGTGGGAGCATGCCAGTGCGGGGAAGACACGGCCGGTCACGGTCGCGGGTAGTCACCGGTATCACCGCGGCGGTCGCGGTCTCGGCGCTGGCGGTCGGAGCGTACGCCTCCGCATCCCCGGCAGGCCACGGGCAGGCGGCCTCGCCCGCCGGTGCGTCGCGTGCGTTGCAGGCGGACTTCAGCGCCGCCGCCGCGGAGTTCCAGGTACCCGAGAGCGTGCTGCTCGCCGTGTCGTACCACCAGACGCGCTGGGAATCGCACCAGGGCGCACCGAGCGCCACGGGCAACTTCAATGTCATGGGCCTCACGCAGGTCGACGCGTCGGCCGTACCGGCCCGCACCGACAGCGAGCGCCGCGCGGATCTGAACCAGCGGGGCGAAGGCGGCGCAAGCGCCGCACAGCGGTTCCGTCCGGACAAGGCGGCGCTCGCCGCCGTCGGCTCCGTCCGGACGTCGGATCCGGCGCTGCACACCCTGGACGCCGCCGCCGCGCTGATCGACGAGCCCGCCAAGGCGCTCCGCACCGATCCGCGGGAGAGCGTCCGCGGCGGTGCGGCCCTGCTCGCCTCCTACGAGAAGCAGGCGCACGGGAAGCTCGCCGCCGACCCGGGCCAGTGGTACGACGCCGTCGCGCGCTACACCCAGTCCCCGGACACCGCCGCCGCGAACCAGTTCGCCGACCGGGTCTTCGCGACCATCCGCACCGGCGCCACCCGCACCACCGCGGACGGCCAGCAGGTCACGCTGGCCGCCGCCCCCTCGGTCGTCCCGGCGGCCCCGGCGCCCACCCGCACGGCCAAGGCCGCGGGAGCGAAGGCCGCCGCCGCGGCGGAGTGCCCCTCGGGTCTGGTGTGCGACGTCGTCCCGGCCGCCTACCAGGGGACGAACGCCGCGGACCCGGCCGTCTACGGCAACTACGACAAGGCCAACCGGCCGGCCGACGGCCAGACGATCCGCTACATCGTCATCCATGACACCGAGAGCGACTACAGCTCCGCCGTCAACATCTTCCAGAACCCGACCTCCTACGTCAGCGCGAACTACCTGGTCCGCGCGAAGGACGGCCTGGTGTCACAGGTGGTGCCCACCAAGGACGAGGCGTGGCACGCCGGCAGCAAGGTGCTGAACATGCACAGCCTCGGCGTCGAGCACGAGGGCTTCGCCCTCACGAACGCGAGCTGGTACACCGAGGCGCAGTACGAGTCCTCGGCGGCACTCGTGCGCTACCTGGCGGCCCGCTTCAACATCCCGCTCGACCGGCAGCACATCATCGGCCACGACGATGTCACCGGCCCGACGGACGACTACGTGGCGGGCATGCACTACGACCCCGGTACGTACTGGGACTGGTCGCACTACATGGATCTGCTCGGCGCCCCGCTCGGCGGCAACGGCGCTCCGATCGTCGGCGGGGAGATCACCATCGCTCCGCCCTTCACCACGGCGAACCAGCCCGTGGTGACCGGTTGCGACGGCAAGACGTCCACGAGCCCGTGCCCGGCACGTCCGGCGAACTTCGTCTATCTGCGGACCTCCCCGTCCGCTTCCGCGGCCTTGATCAAGGACGCTCTCGTCGCCAAGAAGGGGGCCACGGGGACCATCCAGGGAGCCGACTGGACGGACAAGGCGGTCTCCGGCCAGACCTTCATCGTCGCCGATGTCCAGGGCGACTGGACGGCGATCTGGTACGCGGGCCAGAAGGCGTGGTTCTTCAACCCCGGCGGACAGAACGCCGTCGCCAACAGCCGCACCGCGCAGAAGGTCGTCACCCCCGCCGGCAGCGCCGCCGTACCGGTCTACGGCCGCTCCTACCCGGAGGAGTCCGCGTACCCGGCCGTCCTCTCCGCCGTCGGCAAGGACCCCAAGCAGCAGGTCGTGGCGACCAGCTACACCATGCCGGCCGGCCAGGCCTATGTCGCCGACGCGCCGATCGCGAGCGACTTCTTCTACGCGCAGAACGTCAACATGGACGCGCCCGGGGACCACACCCTGGTCGTCGGCACGACGACGTACTACCCGATCCGCTACAACCACCGCATCGCCTTCGTGAAGGCGAGTGATGTCACCACCGTCGAGGCGGCCAAGCCCCCGACGGGCACGTACACGCCGACCGGTCCGACGCGGGTGCTCGACACGCGGTCGGGGCTGGGTGCGGCGAAGGCTCC
>NZ_JAAIKO010000475.1 GCF_016107395.1 Streptomyces fildesensis | reverse complement strand
AATCCGAGCAAGTACTGGGCGATACCCACCCCGACACTCTGACCAGCCGGAACAACCTCGCCAGCGCCTACCAGGCAGCGGGGAACCGGGCGCAAGCGATCCCACTACTGGAGGCCGTCCTTACCCAACGCGAGCGAGTACTGGGCGACACCCACCCCGACACTCTGGCCAGCCGGAACAACCTCGCCAGCGCCTACCAGGCAG
>NZ_JAAIKO010000047.1 GCF_016107395.1 Streptomyces fildesensis | reverse complement strand
CAGATGCCACTACCAACGCCGAGGCCACCACCCCCACATGCGGTTGCAGTATTAAGAGCTGGTCCGCAGATGGATGGCTCGCGCAGGATGTGAGGCCGCAACCGGCTCACATCCTGGAGATCGCATGCGCACTCATCTCGCAGCTGCCCTCGGCACCGTCGTGCTGACCGCGGGCACCTTGCTGGGCGCTCCCGCCGCCGGCGCTCACACCGCCGCCTACCCCTCCACCGATTTCGAAGTCACTGTCGGGAACACATGGACGAAGGGGACTGTGACGTGGCTGAACCGGTCGGTCGTGGTGACGGGGACACACAAGTCGGTGAGCTCGGCCGGCCTGGCGTACTGCCGGCTCACCTGGGCGTACACCTACAACGCCGCCGACACCGTGCAGCTGGGCTCGAACGACTCCAAGCCCGTCGATACGGCGTGCGGTACGTCCAAGAACTTGGTTCTGTCGACGATCTTGTGATGCGGACGCTTCAGCGGGTCGTGTCGGTCGTTCGCGATCATGCATCGCGTGCTCTCGTGATGTGCTCTTGGAGCTGTTCCCGTACCTATCCGCATTGTTGATCGAGGAGGTCGAGAGACAGCCGGACAAGATCATGCTCAGGGCGCGTGTGCGGGCGATGACCGCGGTCTGCCGGTGCGGTGAGAGTTCGGCGCGGGTGCATGGTCGGTACGTCCGTAGGTTGCGTGACGTGGCGGCGGGTGGTCTCGGTGTCGTGATTGAGTTATCCATACGCCGCTTCCGCTGCGAGAACGCTGCCTGTCCGGCCGTGACGTTCGCCGAGCAGATCACGGGGCTGACGACTCCGCACAGCCGTTACACCCCTTTGCTGCGCGGGGTGTTGGCTCAAGTCGGCCTGGCCCTGGCGGGCCGGGCGGGAGTCCGTCTGGCGACGCTGATCGGCATCACCGTGGGCAAGGACACGCTGCTGCGTCTGGTCAGGGCCCTGCCAGAGCCGCATGCCGGCGACGTGGAGGTGCTGGGTGTTGCCGATTTCGCCTTCCGTAAGGGCCGCCAGTACGGCACGTTGCTGATCGACATGGCCACCCACCGGCCGCTTCATCTCTACGACGGTCGTGATGGCGAGGACCTGGCAGCCTGGCTCCGCGGCCATCCCGAGGTGAAGGTCATCTGCAGAGACCGCTCCAGTGGATACGGCGAGGGCGCGCGGATCGGGGCACCGCAGGCCGAGCAAGTCGCCGACCGCTATCACCTGTGGGCCAACCTCGGCCAGGCCGTCGAGAAGAGCGTGAACGCCCACCGCTCCCGCCTGGCCCAACCGCCTTCCGAACCTGCTGACACACGCGACGCGCGGGAGGAACAGCCTGAGGTGGTCCAGCCGCCGGTGGAGCTGAGGATCGTGACCCGGCTGCGTGAACAGCACGCCGCCGCCCACGAGCTGTGGGAACAGGGGATGTCGAAAGCGGCGATCGGGCGGAAGCTTGGGCTGCACCAGGCCACTGTCCGCAAGCTTGTCGACGCCCACTCCGCCGATGATGTCGTCGCCAAGAGCCTGCAGCGGGCACACACCGTCGACCCTTACGTCGGCCACCTGCACCGGCGCTGGAACGAAGGTGTCAGAAACGCCGCCCAGCTCTACCGGGAGATCCAGGACCTCGGCTACCCCGGAGGCGAGTTGGCGGTCCAGCGTCACCTGCGGCGCTATCGGACCGGGCGCGGACATGCGCCCGCCGCGGGGCCCAAGCCTCCGTCGGTCCGCAAGGTCACCTCCTGGATCATGACCCACCCCGAACACCTGCGGGATGAGGACGCGAGCAACCTGCACCGGCTTCGAGAGCGCGATCCTGAGCTGGACCGGCTGACTCTCCACGTCAGGAAGTTCGCCGTGATGATGACCGGACGCCACGGCGACCGTCTCGAGAGCTGGATCGCGGGCACCGAGCAGGACACACTGGCCCCGCTCGCGTCTTTCGCCCGAAACCTCCGCCGGGACCTTGACGCCGTCCGCAACGGCCTGTCCCTGCACTACAGTTCCGGCGCCGTCGAGGGCAACGTTAACCGGCTGAAAATGCTGAAGCGCCAGATGTACGGCCGGGCCGGCCTCGATCTCCTTCGCAAACGAGTCCTGCTCGCGCGATGAGCTTTGACCACTCACATCACAAGATCGTCGACAGAACCAAGAACTTCACCTTCACCGTGCCGGCCAATGTCGTCGGCGGAGCCGGGCTCGTGCGGGTCTGCCTCGATGACGGCAATTACAAGGACCTGCTCTGCCACCCCTACAGGCGGCCCTGACCCGTCCGACCGGTCGGACGGTGACGTCGTCGCAACAACCCCATGCCGGGATCTGCTGCCTCGGTGAGCAGGCTGGGACGCGGTCATGCTGATGCCGCCTCAGGCTCCGGCTCCAACGTGCTGTCCCGTGTTGTGCCGCCGGCCGGGCGGCACAACACGGGACGCGCGGAAGCTCAGCTCGCAGCACGCTGCTTCGCCCTCTTCGCTACGCGGCAGCCGTCATGCGGGCGAATACCACGACATTGCTGTCGTAGTACCTCTTCTTCGGGTCGAACTCACCGCCGCAGGTGACCAGGCGGAGTCCCGCGTAGTCGAGATTCTTGTAGACCTCGAGCGTGGGGAACTTGGCCTTCGGATACTCGGCGACCCGGTCGACCGTGAACGTGGCCTTTCTGCCGTCCTGCCGGGTCACCTCGATGGTGTCGCCGGCCTTCATGGTCTTCAGTTTCGCGAACACCGCCGCCGCACCGTTCCAGGTGACATGGCCGGCGATGACGGCCGGTCCCACGGAGCCGGGTGTCGGACCGGGTTCGTACCAGCCCGCGAGATCGGGGTCCTTGGGGGCCTTCATGACTCCGTCCTTGTCCTGGCGCAGCGTCTCCAGGTTGCTGGAGACGCCGAGGGACGGGATGGTGATCGTCTGCGGCGCCGATCGGGCCAGGGCGGGCGCGGCGTTTCCCGCATTCGATCCGCCCTGCGCTCCGGCCTCCGGCGACGCGCTCTGGGAGCCGCCGGCGGGCGCCTGGCCCTGTACGGCTTTCTGAGCCTGGCGCGCCGGGGGCGCAGCGGCGTCCTGGCCCCCGCACCCGGTCAGCGTCAGTGCGGCGAGGGTGAGGACGGCGGCCAGGCCGGTGACTCCGCGGCCGCGGGGTCGCGCGGTAGCGGCGTCGGGCGCAGGAGGCGCGGTCGGTACGGAGAGGTGAGCGGAGAGGTGAGCGGGCTTCACGCGGCGCTCCTCGAGGACTCCGTCCGGACGCCGGCGAGCGCACGCCGACGCCTCACGACGACCGCCGCGCCGACCGCCGCCACGGACACGGCTGCCGCGCTGCCGGCCAACGCCGTCGGCACCATCGCGCTCTGCGGGTCACCGCCCCCGGTTTCGATACCGCCCACCGGAATGGACCCCACGGACGCGCCCATGACCATTCCGCAGTTGGTCGGAGCCGTGGCCTCCTGAGGGAGCTTCGGGTCGAGCTCGCTCACCCCGGCCCCTTCGAAGTCGTACTTGTCGTTCTTGTTGCGGTCGATGCCGTGCTGCACGATGTGCAGGTCCTTGATGTGGTCGACCACTTCCTTGGAGACGGTGAGCGTCCGCTTGTAGGAGAGCTTGCCCTGCTTGTCGGCGACGGGCATGCGGTCCACGGCGAGACCGCTGGTCGCCAGGGT
Organism: Streptomyces fildesensis; assembly: GCF_016107395.1. Classification (GTDB taxonomy): domain Bacteria; phylum Actinomycetota; class Actinomycetes; order Streptomycetales; family Streptomycetaceae; genus Actinacidiphila; species Actinacidiphila fildesensis. The sequence continues at coordinate 55,814 of NZ_JAAIKO010000047.1, read as the reverse complement.
GTCCCCGGACGTGGTGAGCGAGATGTTGATGTTGCCGTAGTCCACGGTGGCCTCGGTGTTGCTGAGGACCCCGTCGGCGTTGGTGTCGTCGCTGGCGTCCGGGCAGTGGAAGTCATGGCCATTGGTCGAGCCGTGCAGATGCTGGGCCGAGGGCTGTCCGGGCACCATGCCCTCGGACTCGATCTGCACAGTGAGTTTGTTGCCCTTGATGCTGAGCATGGCGGTACCCCGGGAACCGGAGTTGTTCAGCTGCGCCAGGTCGATCTGATAGGCATTGCCGCCCTCCGCGAGAGCTGGCGAGGAGAGTCCCACGGTCAGGAACATGGCGGCAGGCAGGGCGGCGAGTACCACGAGGCGACCGGTGCGCTTGGCTATCACATTCGCTCCTGTTCCGCGGCCCCCGAGGGAGGAACCGCAGATCGTACGGGGGTGACGCGAGATCCCGGGGAGTGGTCTCTCTGCTTCTTCGGAGCCCCAACGCCGTTGGATTGGTGGTTCTTTGAAAAACTTCTGAACGGGCCGTCGGGCAGGGCGCAACCTGCCCGGTGATCCCACTGCGGGGTCCCGCAGCCACCTGCCGTGACGTGCCAGGAGACCGTCGGGGTGCCTCGACCACGATCGTGGTCGAGGCCCCCCGACGGTCTGCGCCGGCCACGACAGCGGGCGCGCGTGCCTCAGTTGAGCTCAGCGCTCGGCCACCAGGACGTAGGCGGCCGTCTGCACGGAGAGTTCGACCGCCTCCGCGCCGCCGCTGACCGTCACGCTGCCGGGCGAGGACATCACGTTCACGACGGCGCCGGGCCGGATCCCGGCGTGCCGCAGGGTGTGCATCAGGTGGGGGTCGGTCTGGATCGTCTCCCCGATGCGCCGTACGACGGCGCTCGTTCCGTTCGGCCCGGGCTCAAGGTCGCTGATGCTGACCATTCTCTCGTCGGGGAAGGGATCCATGGTGCTCGTCCGGCCGAGTTCCTCCAGGCCCGGGATCGGGATGCCATAGGGCGATTTCGTCGGGTACTGGAGCAGTTCCAGGATGCGGCGCTCGGCGGCTTCGCTCATCACGTGTTCCCAACGGCAGGCTTCGGCGTGGACCTGCTCCCATTCCAGCCCGATCACGTCGACGAGAAGGCACTCCGCGAGGCGGTGCTTACGCACCACGCGCATCGCCAGCCGCCGGCCGTGCTCGGTCAGTTCCAGGTGTCGGTCGGCGGCGACATGCAGCAGGTCGTTGCGCTCCATGCGGGCCACGGTCTGGCTGACGGTGGGGCCGCTCTGGTGCAGCCGCTCGGCGATACGGGCGCGCAGGGGGACCAGGCCGTCCTCCTCGAGCTCCAGGATGGTGCGGAGATACTTCTCGGTGGTGTCGATGAGGTGGGTCATGCCGTTGGTCAGGCGGGGGTTTCGGCGGTGGCGGTCAGCACCGCGCGGCCGAGGATGTGGCCGGCCATGGTGAAGCCGAGGACGGCCGGGGTGGCGTCGGCCGCGACGCCGATGGACTCGACGTCGAGGGCGTGCACCACGACGAAGTAGCGGTGCGGGCCGTGTCCGGCCGGCGGTGCGGCGCCGATGAAGCGTGCTGCGCGGGCGTCGTTGGGCAGTTGGAAGGCGCCTTCGGGCAGGCCCGAGCCGGTGTCGCTGCCGACGCCCTCGGGCAGTTCGGTGACGGTTGCGGGGATGTCGGCGACCGCCCAGTGCCAGAACCCGGACCCGGTGGGGGCGTCGGGGTCGTAGACGGTTACGGCGTAGCTCTTGGTGCCGTTCGGGGCGCCGTTCCAGGACAGCTGCGGGGAGACATCCTTCCCACCGGGGACGCCGGCGGAGAACTGCTCGGGCGACCAGGCGCCGCCGTCGGTGACGGCGGTGCTGGCAACAGTGAAGGAGGCCGCCTCAGGGAGGCGGGCGAAGGGGTTGTTGGCGGTTGTCACGTCGTTCCTTTCGGGCCGTTCGGGCCGTGCTGCGGAGTGGCGGCGATGCGGTGTCGACGGAGGGACCGCGGTGCCGCGCAGGAGCACTGCCGTCGGCTCTCATCGCCGATGAATCGACGATAACACTAATAATCGATTATTGAAGGGATCGTCTATGATGAGGCCATGACGCAGACGGCCCACACCTCGACTTCGCCGGGCAAGCAGATGCTCTCCGAGCAGGTCTACACACACCTGCGGGACGCGATCATGCGCGGGGATTACGCCCCGGGTGACGCCCTCAAACCGCAGAGCCTCGCCAAGGAACAGGGCGTGAGCCTGGCCGTCGTACGCGAGTCACTGGTGAGGGTGGTCGGCGAGGGCCTCGCCGACCGGCTGCCGAACCGCGGCTTCGCCGTCCCGGCCTTCTCCGACCGCCGCTGGCAGGAGATCGCGGAAGCCCGCCGGACCATCGAACCGGTCATGTTGCGCATGTCCATCGAGCGCGGCGATGTCGACTGGGAGGCTCGCGTACGAGCGGCCCACCACCGCCTGGCCCGCACCCCGGCATACGTGCCGGGAGAAGGCGAGTACTACAGCGACGCATGGGCCGCGGCCCACCGCGACTTCCACCGCACCCTCCTGGAGGGATGCGGCAACCCGGTCCTGCTGGAGACCTTCGACCGGATGTGGATTGCGAGCGAGCTGGCACGCCGCTGGTCGGCGCACCGTCGACCCGAGCGTGACGGAGCTCCCGAGCATCGCCGGTTGGAGGAGACCGCGCTGGCCCGCGACGCCGACGCCGCAGCCGAGGTACTGACCCAGCACCTCACCATGACGGCGGTCGCACTGACCGACCGCCCCCACCACGAACCCTCGGTTGACGCCTGATGGACTCGCCCACCCGCCGGACGCTCGCAGCCTACGAGCGCTGCTGGAAGAGGCTCGAACATTTCGACTCCGGCCAGTTCGTCGTGCCAGGGGGAACGTCTAGCGGGACGGGACAACCGCACCGTCACACGTAGATCACAGCCGCGTGGGACACACTCTCCGTCATGTCCCCAGCTGTCATCTACGGACCAGGCAGCGGTACTCGCCCGCGCGGCCGTTGGCCCTGAGCCCGTTCATATGGCAGGGCCGGCCTGGGTCGTCATGCCGAGGAAGGACGGGTGCGCAGGCCGTCGATGACGAGATCGAGGATGCGTGCGGCGCGTGCCTGGCTCTCCGGCCCCGGGAGGGATGCGCCACAGCACGCTGAGTTGCAGGAGCACGTCCTCAGGATCGGTCCCGGGTTTCAGGGTGCCTTCGGCGACGCCGGCGGCCAGCAGGACGGCGATGGCACCGAGGAAGGACTCGTAGTTCTCGTCGTCGAGGCCGCCGTTGGCCGCGGCGTGGATCACTTCGGCCACGCCGTATTTGAGTTGTCCGTAGCGGGCGACTTCGTCGAACCAGTGACGCAGGGCCTCCAGCGGTGGGAGCGAGGCCGCAAGGGTGTGCGCCAGGTCGATGACCTTCTGGATCTCCTGGTGGTAGAGCTCGACGATGAGCGCCTCCCGGGTGGGGAAGTGCCGGTAGAGCGTGCCGACGCCGACGCCGGCTTGCTTGGCGATGGCGGTCATCGAAGCGCTGGACGACGCGGCGAACGCCTCGCCCGCGGCAGCGAGGATCCGCGCCCGGTTGGTGACGCGTCCGTACGAGTGGCTCGGGGTGGCGTTGGGTTCACGGGGCCGCCGCAACCGCCACAACACCGACAAGGCCCACCGGATGATGGGCTGGCAGCCCCGGCCCGCCCAGGAGACCGTACTGGACTGTGCCCGCTGCCTTCTGGCCCACGACGCCCTCTGACAGATACGCACCGTCGGCCTTGTGCGCAGCACCTGAGCCGTCGGTCAGCGGGTGTGGCGGCGGACTGCGTCGAGGAGTTGGTCGACGTCGTCGGCGCTGTGGGAGAAAGCGGTGACGAACCGGACGATTCCCGGTTCCCAGCGGTCGTGATAGAAGGCGTAGCCCTCGGCGAGGAGTCCTTCGGTGACCTGCTGGGGCAGACGGCAGAAGAGGATGTTGGCCTGCGGCGTGGCCAGCAGGCCGGTGCCGGGAATGGCTTTGAGGCCGTCGCCGAGCCGGGTGGCCATCGCGTTGGCCTGGCGGGCGTTGTGCAGCCATAGGCCATCGGTGAGGTAGGCGTCGATCTGGGCCGCATGGAAGCGCATCTTGGAGGCGAGCTGGCCGGCCCGCTTGGCGCGGAAGGCGAGCTCGGCGGCGAGCGCGGGGTCGAAGCAGACGATGGCATCGGCCGTCATCGCACCGTTCTTCGTGGCGCCGAACGACAGGACGTCGATGCCGGCCTTCCACGTCATCTCGGCCGGGCCGACGCCGAGATGGTCCAGGGCGTTGGCGAAGCGCGCGCCGTCCATGTGGACGCGCAGTCCCGCGTCCTTGGCGATGGCGGACAGGCGGCGGATCTCCTCCACGGTATAGACGCTGCCGCTCTCGGTGGCCTGACTGATGCTCACCACGGACGGCTGCACGCTGTGCACGTCACCGGCCCGCCGGCCCACCGCCGCCCGCAGCGCTTCCGGGTCCATCTTGCTGTCAATGCCTGGGACACCGACGAGCTTGGCGCCGTTGGTGAAGAACTCCGGAGCGCCGCATTCGTCGGTGTTGATGTGGCTGCCGGGATGGGAGAGCACGCTGCCCCACGGTGGCGTGAGGGCAGCCAAGCTCAGGCCGTTGGCGGCGGACCCGGTGGAGACCGGGAAGACATCGACGTCCCGCTCGAAGATCTCGCCGAGCCTGCGGCGGGCGTTGTCGGTGAAGGGGTCGTTGCCGTACGGCAGGACCTGCCCGACGGCCGCGCCGGCGACGGCCCGGACTATCTGCTCGGATGCCCCGGCCATGTTGTCGCTGATGAACGCACGGCTTGAGGGCGTGATGGCGATGGTGGTGCTCATGAGGGGTGTTCCTTGCTCTCAGGCACTGATGGGGGGTGCGTCTTGGTATCAGGCCCTGATGGGGGGTGTGCCTGGTATCAGGCGCTGATGGGCGAGGCGAAGACGACGGTGATGTCCACTTCCTCGGCGCCAGTGCGGTAGAAGTGCGGTGCGTCCCCGGCGAAGGCGAGCATGTCGCCGGGACCCAGATCCTGCGGGGCGTCGACAGGGCCGGCGGTCACGTGCCCGGTGGCAACGAGCAGGTGCTCGATCGTGCCGGTGGCGTGCGGGACACCGGGCAGCTCCCTCTCGGGTGGAATGCGCAGCCGCCAGATCTCCAGGCTGTTGCCGCTGCTGATGCGGCGCAGCAGTTCCCGGGCGACCTCGCCGGGCTCGGTGTCCGTGCCCGGCCGGAAGACCGGCCCGGTGTCGGCGTCACGTGCCAGCAGGTCGGCGATCGGGATACGCAGGGCGATCGCGATCGCGTCCAGGGTGTCGATCGTCGGATTGCCGTTGCCGGACTCCAGCTGCGACAGCGTGGCCTTGCTCAGCCCGGCGCGCCGGGCCATCTCCGCGGCGCTCATCCCACGCTGCTGGCGGCGCAGGCGGATCTTCGCGCCGACTGCGGCTGCGGTACTGCTCACCGGCTGGCGGCCGGACGGCGGGGGTGTCATCAGCGGCTCCGTTGCGGTGCGGTGCAGGACACGCGGACGGTGCCATCGAGGTGGGCGCGGACCTGTGCGCCGACCCGAATGGCCTCGATTGAATGAACCATGCGTTCACTATACCGAACACTCGACGCAGTATTGAACCCATCGTTCGTTTTAGTGAACGACCCTCACTGCGGGGAGCCGATCGTCCGGTCCGACGAATGGCGAACGCCGCGCGCCGCGGTACCAGCGGCGAGGCCGGCGGGCGCAGCCGGTGGCCGGCGCGACGTCACGGTAAAGGTTGTCGAAGCGGTGGTGCGCCTCCGGCCAGGCGCCGACGGCCCCCCGCTACGAGGACTTCCGCACGTACTCTCCCGGTTCGGCATCCGCGTCCATGCTGTACAGCAGCAGATGGCCGTCGCGACCGACCATGAAGAAGATCGCGGAAGGCTCACGGCAGCCCTTGCCCGACTTCGCCGCGTAGGTCGGCGGGCTCAGCGCCAGCACCGGGGACACCGCGCCGATGGCGAGAGTGCTGTCGCAGAACTGCTCCGTGCCGTCCTCCATGCCCGCCATGCCCGAGATCCGCACCAGTCGGCCACCGACCGGGCCCTGCGTGATCGAGATCAACTCCTTCTCCCGATAGGCCGGGTTGGCCGGCACCCAGACGCCGACGTACTGGTCCGGCACCGCGGTCCCTCCGCCGGCCGACCGGTAGAAATCGGCCGTCAGGCCGCCGGACGTCCACACCAGCACGTCTCGCGACCGCACCTTGAGGGTCTGCTGGGACAGCGGCTTGCAGCGTCCCTGCGGAACTCCCGCGGTCACCTGGCCCGCGGCGACGACCACGGTGTCGGCATCGGTCGACACCAGCTTGCTGCGCCCTGTGCACTGCACATTCCGGTCGGTGTCGATGTACGCGGCGACCTTGTCGCCCGGCCGGCCCGGTGAGATCTCCAGCCGCAGTACCCGCTTCGGCAGATCGGAATTGCCCTCGACCACGCCTTCCCAGGCGCCGACGAACTCATTCGGAACTCCCGGCCCGGCGCTCGGTGATGCCGAATTCGACGCCGGCGCGGTCGCCGAGTGTGTGCCGCCCGCCGCGGGGCCCTTGTCACCACCGTCACGCAGGATCAGCGCCACGCCCGCGGCCACCGCGGCGAGCGTCACCACTGCGGCCAGCACCGGCCGCCACCGCCGCGTGAACCGCGTCGGCGCCGTCGAGCCCTGCGACGGTGTCTGAGCGGCGAGTACCAGCGGCGGTGCGTCCGCGGCGATTACCTGCGGCGATGCCTCCACAGGGGGTATCTGCGGTGGTGTCTCCGCGGTGAGGATCCGGGCGGCGAGCCGGCCGAGCTCAGTCAGCAGCTCCGCGGGCAGCCACGGCCCGTCCGCGTCGGTGTGGGTGCCCGCGGCGAGCTGTTCGGCTGTGGGCCGCCGCTGCGGGTCCTTGTCGAGGCAGGCCGTCACCAGACCGGTCAGCGCCTGCGGCACCCCGGTGAGGTCCGGTTCCTCCTCGGCGGCACGGAACATCAGCGCGTGCGGCCCCAACTCGGCCGAGCCGAACGGCAGCCGCCCCGTCGCCGCGTACACCAGCACGGAGCCGAGGCTGAACACGTCCGCGGCAGCCGTCACCGGCTGTCCGCGCACCTGCTCCGGCGACATGAAACCCGGCGAGCCGAGCACGACCCCGGTCGAGGTCCGCACGCTGCCTGCCGCGGTGTCGAGCGCCCGGGCGATACCGAAATCGATGATGCGCGGGCCGTCGACCGTCAGCAGGATGTTCGACGGTTTGAGATCGCGGTGCACCAGACCCGCGCCGTGGATCGCGCACAGCGCACGGGCCAGCCGCCCCGCCAAAGCATGCAGTGTCGCCTTGGGCAACGGCCCGTAGCCCGACCCGACGACCTGGTCCAGTGCCGGCCCCGGCACGTACTCGGTGGCCACCCACGGGGCCGCGGCCTCGGTATCGGCGCCCAGAACCGGAGCCGTCCCCTCACCGCCCACCCGGTGCAGCGCGGCAACCTCCTGACGGAACCTGGCCCGGAACTCCGGAACCTCCGCCAGCGCCGCCTTGACCACCTTCACCGCCACGGCCCGACCGCCCGCGGAACGCCCCAGGAACACCTGGCCCATACCGCCGGAACCCAGCCTGCCGACCAGCGTGAACTCCCCTATCCGCCGCGGATCCCCCGGCTCCAGGACGTGCATCCGTGCCCCACTCTCCCCCGTGTACGTCAACCCGCTCCGCGCAGCGGCGACACTACCGGCCCGAACAAGAACCCGCCCGCAGTGCCTGCACCCCAAGGCCGGCCAGGACCTTCAGGTCGGTGCCCGCCGGGGTGGCGGTCGCCTCGGTCACCCGGTCGAAGCACCGGCGGAGCCGAAGACGTCCGAGGGGGACCGCCGCACGCTGCGGCGGCCCCCCTCGTGCCGGAGCAGATGCCGGGTCGAGCGTGTGCTCGGACCCGGTCCCGGCGGACTACCCGATGGTCCAGTGCTGGAGCGCGGAGTTGGTGTCGGCTTGTTGTGTCAGCAGCGCGCCGTCGGCTGTGGAGGCCGTGGTCAGCAGCAGTCCGCTCTTGACCGACTTGACGGTGTAGCCGCCGCCCGCCAGTGGGGTCACGGTCCACTCCTGGTTCGTGGTGCCGGAGCAGGTCCACTGGATGATCTTGGCTCCGGCGGCCGTCGAGCCGCCGTTCACGTCGGCGCAGAGTCCCGAGGTGCCGTTGACGAGGGTGTAGGAGCCGTCGGACTGCTGCGTGAACGTCCACTGCTGGTTCGCGCCGCCGTGCAGGGCCCAGGTGATGAGCTGCGTGCCGGTGGTGGTCGAGCTGCCCGGGTCGTCGAGCGCCTTGCCGCCCGTGGTGAGCGTGTGCACGCCGTTGAGGTTGCCGGTGCCGGAGCCGGGCCAGAGCGGGTTGCGGCCGACGGCGTCCATGATCGGAACGAAGGCGGCGTAGGTGGCGGCGAGTTCGGGGGTGCCCCAGGTCATCTGCGCCAGATCCCGCATGGGGTACTTGATCCCGGCCGCGGTCTGGTCCTGCGTCTCGGCGCTGGGGTTGTCGCACCAGACGTGGAGCAGAGAGCCCAGGTTCTTCGAAGCGCTGTTGATGGTGTTGCCGCCCTGGAACAGGTCCGGGTTCCAGGTCTCGTACATCCACGTCGTGTTCGGCTTCGAGCCGCCGTAGACGTAGTAGGTCGGGTCCCAGGACTCGTTGGCGACGGTGTGCCCGGCGTTGATCAACTGCTGCGGTGTGAGGCCGTAGTTGTACCAATACTCGACGACGATGTCGGCGTTCGGGGAGATGGTCCCGTCGCCGGCCTTGATGCCGTCGTTCCACATGCGGGTGGTCTTGGCTCCGGTCTTGACCAGGCTGTCGGCCCAGTTGATGAAGCCGTAGTAGGTGTCCTTGGCCGTGGCACTGGCACCGTAGTTGGCGCGGGCGTAGGTGAGCAGTTGTGGGTAGGCACTGTAGTTGGTCACGTACTCGTCCGCGCCGATGTGCCAATAGCGCGAGGAGGCGAACAACGGCAGGTACTCGTTGATCAGATCACTGATCAGGGTCCGCGCGCCGGGGATGGACAGGTCGATGAAGGCGCTGCTGACGCCTCCCGAGCTGTCCTTGAGCCGGTAGTCGTGCCCGATGTTGAGCTCGCCGGTGAGGATCGCGTCCATGTGCCCCGGCATGTCGATCTCCGGGACGATCGTGACGTGGTACTTGTTGCCGACCGCGATGATGTCGGCGATGTCCTGCTTGGAGTAGTGCTGGGTCGACGTGACCTCGGGGTGTGTACTGCTCTCCAGCCGGAACCCGAACGTGTCCGACAGGTGCAGGTGGAGGTAGTTCATCTTCAGGTAGGCCATGTCGCGGATCTGGTTCTCGACGAACGGCACGTCGAAGAACCGGCGCCCGGCGTCGATCATCAGGCCGCGCTCGGCCTTGGTCGGCGAGTCGGTCGCCGTGCCGGCGGTGATCGTCGAGCCTTGGTGCAGCATCTGCAGCACGGTCCGGGTGCCCCAGAACTCGCCGGTCGTGGTGCCGCCCTGGATGCTGATGCTGCTGCCGACGGTCATGGTGTAGCCCTCGGCGGGAAGCCCGTTGCCGCCGAGCGTGAGGGCGATGTCGCCGACGCCCGCGGCACCCTGCACGACGGCGACCGTACGGCCTTCGAGGGCGGAAAGGTCGGCGGCGAAGGTGTTCGCGTCTGCGGTGAGCTGTGCGGCATAGGCGGGGTCGACGACGACGCGGCTGGCGGAGATGAAGCTGAACGAGCCGGTGCCGGCGGTCCAGGAGCGCAGGGACGGGACTGTCGTCGGGGTGCCAGTGGCGGCGTGGGTCGCCGGCGCCGCGGCGAGCAGGTAGACGGGGACGAGGCTGGCGGCGAGGGCGGCCGCGGCCAGGGTTCTGAGTGGTCGCATCGGGTGTCCGGTCTGTCGGAGGGACGGGTGCGGCACGGTGCGGGGTTGTGCGCGATTCGCTGCTCGATCTGCGCGGTATAGACCACGTGGAGCTTGTAGTGCGCAGTATTGGACAGAAATCCGGGGCGTGGCAAGGGTCTGATAGCGGGTAATTGCTGCCCGCTGCCGCATGGGCGGCCGATCCATCGGCACCACAACTCGAACGCGCCGCCCGCGAACACGCCCTGCCCTCTGACGGCCCGTCGGGTGAGCAGGCCGTCTGACCGCTCTGCGAGCCCTGGGCCTCCCCGACGACTTTCGCGGGCGTACTCCTGACCAGGGGTGCCGCTACGAAGGACGATCTTTGGTGCCGGGTTGCCCTCACCGGACCATCGCAGGTACTCCCAACGCATCCAGCGGGCTTGTCGTTGCCGACAAACCCGCTGGTCGCACTATCGGGACGACAGGATGTGAACCTGCGACCCTTCGACCCCATGCCGCGCACCGTCCGAAGGACACTCGGTCCTGGTCCTGGGACGACGACACAGCCGATCGGCTCCCGGCCAACTGCAAGGAGAACGAGCCTTAGCGGCCTCGGATCCGGCCGACAGGGCCGCCCTCAGGGGCAGCGCACCGAACGCCGGCACGAGGAGGGGTACGGCCCCCCCAAAGGTGTCAGTTCCAGCGGCGCTGACCGGTCTCAGCGGAAGGCTGCGACATTGCGGGCAGCCCAGTCGGCGAACCGACGCGGGGCGCGGCCGAGGACCCGCTGGACGTCCGGGCTGACGCGCAGCTCGGCCGGGCTCGGCGAACCGAGGATGTCCAGCGTGTCGTCGGCGAGCTCCGACGGCATGCTCTGGGTCATGGCGGCCTTGGCCTCGTCGCGGGTGAGTTCGTGGAACCTCACCGGCGAGCCCAGCGCGGCGGCTAGGGCCTCCGCCTGCCGGCGCGGAGTGATCACCTCCGGACCGGTGAGCTCGTACACACCGCCGGTGTGCCGGTCCTCCACCAGGCAGGCCGCCGAGACCGCGGCGATGTCCGCCGGGTCGATGATCGGCAGCCCGACGTCGCCGAAGGGCGCGGCGACGAGCTGTTGCGTGCGGACGGAATCGGCCCACCACAGGGCGTTGGAGGCGAAGCCGCCCGGCCGCAGGATGGCCCACTCCAGACCGGACTCCCGCAGCGTGTCCTCCAGTGCGCGCATCGCGATCCGCGTTTGGCCGTAGGGCCTGGTCGCCACGCCCTGCGTGGAGAGCAGGACGACCCGGCGGACCCCGCCGGCCGCAGCTTCGCCGATGATGTCGGCGGGGTTGGCTCCAGTGGCGTGCAGGTCGCCGGACAGCAGAAGGAACAGTGCCTTCGCCCCGGCCAGCGCGGGCTTGAGTGTGGCGGGCTCGGCCAGGTCGGCCACCATGTGGCGGACGCCGTTGGGCACCGCCGCCCCGTGTCGTGACACCGCCGTCACCTGATGGCCCGCCTCGGCCAGTGCCTGCGTCAACGGCCGGCCGATATTCCCGGTAGCCCCGGTTACCACGATCATGATCAGCTCCTTGTCGGAAGTCCTCAGTGGTCTGCACGCTAGGAGCACGGGCTTACTTTTGGTAAGGACATACCCCGAGGTAAGCTCCTGACATGACGGAAGGCGTGCAGGACAGACAGGCCGAGGCGGGGAAGCGGTATGACGTGTTTCACACCGACTGCCCCGCGCGCGATGTGGTCGACCACGTGACCAGCAGGTGGGGCGTGTGGGTGCTGATCTCCTTGCGGAGCAACAGCCTCCGGTTCTACGAACTGCGCGACAGCATCCGGGGCATCAGCGAGAAGATGCTCGCGCAGACCCTGCGCGGGCTGGTCCAGGACGGCCTGATCTGGCGTGAGGTCGAACCGACGACGCCGCCTCAGGTGACCTACGGGTTGACCGAGTTCGGCCGGGACGTCGGCGAGCCGCTGACGGAGCTGTTCGACCGGATCACGCTGCGGCTGTCGCCGCACAGCGCGGGATAATTCGCCGCCGCGGTTGTGGCGATGGCACTGCCGTGCGCCCCTACGGAACCACTCCGATTCAACGTCTGCGGCTACGGCGAAGACATGGGCCGACCCCACCCTCGACGGAAGAATCGCGGCGCCCCGCTGCCGACCGGTGAAGGGGGCGGGGCGCCGAAGGAAACGTGATGCTACGTCAGCTCACGGCGCGCCCGACGCGCTCCTCGACACCTACGAGGCCGAGCGGCGGCCGGTCGCGCGGCATGTGCTCGCCCTCACCACCCTAGTCTTCGAGCAGGACCGCGTGGACAAGGACCGCGGCTTCTCCCAGCGCGGCGGCGCGACCTTCCAACTGGGCCTCGGCTACCGCGAGAGCCCCCTGACCCGCGAGTACCGAGAGGGCCTGGGCGACGACGCGCTGCGCGCCGGAGACGCGCCCCCGACGCCCCCTGTGGGCCCATCCGTCTCTTCGACCTCTTCCGCGGCCCGCACGCCACTCTCCTCGCCTTCGGCGGGACCGATGCCCCAGCCTCGGAACGCTACAAGCCGGTCCGGGTCGGCCGGCCCGGCGAGCAGGGCGACGTCATCGACGTGGACGGCCACGCACACAAGGCCTACGGGGACCGGGGGCTCTTTCTCTTACGGCCCGACGGGTAGGTAGCACTCGCGGCGGAGGACCCGGCGGACCTGGCCTCGTACGAGGTCCACCAGCCAATCGTTCGTAGCGATCGCAGCTGTGGATACGTCGTCTGGTCGCGATGCGGGCGGATCCGTAGGCTCGGCCGCATGCATGATGAATCCGAACGCGTGGAGAGCCTGTTAGACGCCCAGGCCAAGGCCATTGCCCTCTTCTCTGAGGTGCAGAGTCGGCGGCTGGTCACCGCGGGCGAGAGTGAGCAGGGGATCAGTGAGCGGATTCGCGATCTCGCGCAGGAGTTGTTCGGCGTGCGGCGCGGTGAGGACGAGCGGATCGTCCGGTCGGGCACGAACACCCTTCAGCCGTATCAGGTGCGCCCGGAGGATCGGCTCGTCGACGCCGACGAGGTCGTTGTCTGTGACCTGGGCGGTGTCTTTGAACAGAGGGAAGCCCACTTCCGACGTACTGCGGTTCTCGGCGGGTCTCCTGTCAAGCTGCGGCTTCGGGACGATCTGCAACTGATCTTCGAAGCGGGCAGGCGCGCGTTCGAGAGCGATCCTGGCATAACCGGCGAAGAGCTCTTCACGGTCATCGCTGAGCTGACAACCGAGGCGGGGTGGGAGTTCGGCAGCCCGCACGCTGGGCATCTGGTGGGCGAGGTCCCCCCGGAGACGGTCGCCCAGGACGAGGTCATGTCCTTCATCGCACCTGGCAATACGCAGCAACTGCGGCGCGAGGACAAGGCCGGGCGTCCCTGCCACTGGGTGCTGGAGGTGCACCTCGTCGATCGGGATCGCGGGTTCGGTGGTTTCCACGATCAGCTGCTCGACCTCGGCTGATCGTGGCCGTGGCCGTGGCTGCACTGGGCGGATCACATCGGCCCGACGGGTGCCCTGGTCGCCCGGCCATGATGCGGTCTCACCCGGACGCTCCCGGGGCAGCGGTGCACCGGGGCGGTCGGCGCTGGTTACCAGCGCATTCATCGTGGGGCGGTGACGGTGCGGATGTCGGCCAGCCCGCAGAGCAGGCGACCGGCATCTACTGCCGCGACGAGGACAGCGTCCTCGATGCCTTCGTCTGCCGCATGTGACTGAGCCCATGTCCCGGGTTCGACCAATGAGACGAGCACATGCCCATGGACCGCCGCGGCGTGCCATCCCGGACTGAGTGCCAGGGAGGAGGTGCAGGCCAGCTTCAGGCGGCCGGTGTCCAGTTGCGTGATCCGGTCTGCTTCGACGGTCACCGTGCAGTGCGTCATCGGCCACAGCCCGCCGTCCCACTCGCGGCGGGTCGGCCGACGCATTCCCGCGGCCTTCAGCCGTACCGCCAAATCGGCGTACCTGACCGCGTCAGGCGGCTGGACCGTTATGGCTGAACGGCGTTCACCGTCCCGCAGGACCACGGTGGCCAGGCCCCAAGAAGTCCGATTCATGGCTCTGGACGGTAGCGGCGTACCCGCGCTCAGGTGTCCCGTATGCCCAAAGTCCACCGGATCGGGCGACCCCCACCCCGTCGGCGAACTACTGGTGCGGGCCGGCGCACAGCCGGCCCCGCTGGAGGTGTCGATCGACCCGTACGCACCGCTGGACTTCGCGGCGCTTCACCCGGTCGCGCGCACCGCGCGAGCCTCCTGACGACTGCCCGCACCCTCCGCATCCGGTCGGGCTCATCGAGGATGCTTGGACGAGATCATTCGACATTAGGTTAGGCTAAGCTAAGTCACATCGCAGTGTGTGCCGGGCCGTCAAGGGGAGGAACAGCCATGGGGATGCCGGTGGTCTTCAGCGCCGAGCCGGCTGCCCAACAGCCTGGCAGCCGCGGTCTCGTGGCGTCTGTGGGGTGTATGCGCACCTCAGCGTCCTCCTGACGGCCGCAGACGCCTTCATGAACGACATTCAGCCTTTCGTCGTCGCGGACGCCGTGGCCGACTTCTCCGCCGAGGAGCACGCCATGGCCCTGCGGTGGGCCGCGCACAACGGCAAGGTCCGCACCACCAACGCCCTGCTGCGAGACCTGCTGCTCCGCAGGACCCCTCGGGACGCCTGACGCGTCTTCGCATGCCCCCACTGACAGAAAAGACGGAAGAACATGACCGTACGGGTCGCGGTGGCCGGGGCCAGTGGCTACGCCGGCGGCGAGATCCTGCGCCTGCTCGACTCACATCCCGGCGTGGAGATCGGTTCCGTGACGGCACACAGCCGAGCCGGCCAGGTGCTCGGTGAGGTGCAGCCGCACTTGTCCGCTCTCGCCGACCGAATGCTCAAGGAGACTTCGGCGGACACCTTGCGCGGGCACGACGTGGTGTTCCTCGCCCTCCCGCACGGCGAGTCGGCGCCCCTGGCCCGTCTGCTGGGGGAAGACACCCTGATCGTGGACTGCGGCGCGGACTTCCGTCTGCACGACGCCGGCGACTGGGAACGCTTCTACCACTCCGAGCACGCCGGGACGTGGCCGTACGGACTGCCCGAACTACCGGGCGCCCGAGTCGAACTGAAGGGCGCGAACCGGATCGCCGTACCGGGATGCTTCCCGACCGCCGTCAGCCTGGCGCTGTTCCCGGCCTACGCGGCCGGGCTCGTGGAGCCCGAAACCGTGATCGTGGCGGCCAGCGGAACCTCGGGCGCGGGCCGGGCGGCCAGAGCGCACCTTCTGGGCTCCGAGGTGATGGGCTCGATGACCCCGTACGGCGTCGGTGGCGTCCACCGGCACACCCCGGAGCTGGCGCAGAACCTGTCGCGGGTGGCAGGCGAGCAGGTCACCGTGTCCTTCACCCCGATGCTGGCACCCATGCCACGCGGCATTCTGGCCACCTGCTCGGCCCGTCTGCGCCCCGGCATGGGGGTCGACAGCGGCACGGACGAGGTGCGCGCGGTCTTCGAAGCCGCGTACGCCGACGAGCCGTTCGTCCGGCTGTTGCCGCCCGGCCAATGGCCCTCCACCGGATCGGTCCTGGGTTCCAATACCGTGCACGTGCAGGTGGCTGTGGATGCGGCCGCCGGTCGTCTGGTCTGCGTGAGCGCGATCGACAACCTGGTGAAGGGCACCGCGGGTGGCGCGGTGCAGAGCATGAATGTCGCCCTCGGCCTGCCGGAGTGGCTGGGCCTGCCCACGAATGGAGTGGCTCCGTGACCGTGACCGCTGCCCGCGGGTTCCTTGCGAGCGGTGTGGCCGCCGGCATCAAGGAATCCGGCGATCCCGACCTGGCCCTGGTCGTGAACCAGGGGCCGTCGCGTTCCGCCGCCGGGGTCTTCACCTCGAACCGGATACAGGCCGCGCCGGTGCGCTGGTCC
Source organism: Streptomyces fildesensis (assembly GCF_016107395.1). GTDB lineage: Bacteria > Actinomycetota > Actinomycetes > Streptomycetales > Streptomycetaceae > Actinacidiphila > Actinacidiphila fildesensis. The sequence continues at coordinate 40,021 of NZ_JAAIKO010000047.1, read as the reverse complement.
CGCCGGATGCTGGCGAACCATCGGCTCTCCGCAGTGGTCCTCAATTCCGGGGGCGCCAATGCGTGTACCGGCCCGGCCGGAACCGAGGACGCGCGTCTGATGGCCGAGCGCACGGCCATGGCGGTCGGCGCGGAAGTGAACGACGTGGCGGTGTGCTCGACCGGGCTCATCGGCGTACCACTGCCGATGGACCGGGTCACGGCGGGCATCGACACCGCGGCCGACCGGCTGTCGGCCGTCGGCGGCGAGGACGCGGCCGTGGCGATCAAGACGACGGACTCGGTGCACAAGACCGCGGTGGCGCCCCGGTCCGGGTGGACCGTCGGCGGTATGGCGAAGGGTGCGGGGATGCTCGCGCCCGGGCTGGCCACCATGCTGGTGGTCCTCACCACGGACGCCGAGATCGACGGCCCGGCTCTCGGCTCCGCGCTGCGCGCCGCCGTACGCACCACCTTCGACCGGGTGGACTCGGACGGCTGTATGTCCACCAATGACAGCGTGCTCCTGCTCTCGTCGGGCGCCTCCGGCGTGACCCCGGACGACGGGGAGTTCACCGACGCCGTGCACGCGGTGTGCCTCGACCTGGCGCGTCAGTTGGTGGCGGACGCCGAGGGCGCGTCGAAGGAGATCGAAGTGGCCGTCGTCGGCGCGGCGTCCGAGGAGGACGCCGTGACGGTGGGCCGGTCGGTGGCCCGGAACAACCTCCTCAAGTGCGCGCTGCACGGGGAGGATCCGAACTGGGGCCGGGTGCTGTCGGCTATCGGCACAACGGGCGCCGCCTTCGACCCGGACCGCCTGGACGTGGCGATCAACGGCGTCTGGGTCTGCCGGGACGGCGCGGCCGGGGAGGCCCGCGACAAGGTCGATCTGTCGGGGCGCCAGGTCACCGTCACCGTCGATCTGCGCTCCGGCAACGCCTCGGCGGCCATCTGGACCAACGACCTCACCGCCGAGTACGTCCACGAGAACAGCGCCTACAGCTCATGAACGGGACGGGGACAGGGATGAAGGCTCCCGTCGAACAGCACGTGGCCGCGGCGGACCTGCCACCGGGGGACCTTCCCTGGCAGGAAGAACTCCAGGGCCGGACGGTCGTCATCAAGTTCGGCGGCAACGCCATGGTGGATCCCGCGCTTCACCGGACGTTCGCTCAGGACGTCGTGGAGCTGTGGCACGCGGGGCTGCGTCCCGTCGTCGTGCACGGCGGCGGACCGCAGATCAGCGCGATGCTTGCCCGGCTCGACCTGGAGGTCCGCTTCGAGGCGGGCCTGAGAGTGACGACTCCGGAGACCATGGACGTGGTCCGTATGGTGCTGACGGGTCAGGTCCAGCGTGAGCTCGTCGGTGCCATCAACGCCCACGGGCCGTTCGCCGTGGGCATGTCGGGCGAGGACGCGCACACGATGACCGCGGTACGACGCGGCGCCCTGGTGGACGGCCGGCCGGTGGACATCGGCCTGGTCGGCGACGTCGTGGCGGTGGACCCCGGTACCGTACAGGTGCTGCTGGAGCAGGGCCGCATCCCGGTGATCTCGCCGGTCGCGCGCGGCACGGACGGGCGGGTCTACAACATCAACGCCGATCTCGCGGCGTCCGCGCTGGCCGTCGCGCTCGGCGCGGAGCGCCTGGTGATGCTGACGGACGTGGAGGGGCTGTACGCGGACTGGCCGCACAGCACCGAGGTGATCGAGCATCTGACTGCCGGTGAGCTGGACGTGCTGCTGCCGGGCCTCGCCGGCGGGATGCTCCCGAAGATGGAGGGCTGTCTGCGAGCGGTCCGCTCAGGAGTCGGCCGGGCGCACGTGCTCGACGGACGGGTACCGCACGCGGTGTTGCGCGGCGTCTTCACCGGGAGGAGCCCCGGCACCACGGTCGTACCCGACAGCACACCCGACAGGGGAGGAACGAGCTCATGACCGCCGCCGGCGCCGCACCGCTGACGGACCGCTGGCGAGCGGTGATGATGGACACCTATGGCACTCCCCCGCTGGCTCTGGTCCGCGAAGACGGCCGCACCGTGTGGGACAAATCGGGCCGCGCCTACACGGACTTCACTGGCGGGATCGCCCGGTGGCGGCCCGGATTCAGCGGGCGGCGCAGGGGGCCGGGTTCCTGGTGAACGCCGCCGGCGACCGGACCGTGCGGTTGGCTCCCGCTCTGACGGTCACGGAGGCGGAGATCGCCCAGTTGGTGGGAGCGTCGCCAGCCATCCTCGGCACGTGACGTCAGCGCGAGTGACGTCCACTCGGTGCGAAAGAGGGCGGGACCGAGCCGTTACGGCTCGGGTTCCGCCCTCTCGTCGTGACGGCTCACCAGGTGGCGCTCACAGGACCCGGGCGAGTACGCGGGCGCCCCGCCGGGGGTCCAGAGACCGTGCCCAGGACAGAGGGGCCAGGCTCGGGCACGTAGGAGCGAATCCGTGCCGCAGGAAGAGGCGGCCACTGCCGGTCGTCGCCGTGAACAGCGCGTCCAGCGACTGCGCCCGCCCACGGGCCAGGGCGGCGCCCAGAAGCCGTGCCCCCACACCACTCCCCTGCATGTGCTGCGCGACGCAGAAGTTGTACAGGACCCCGAGGGCCCGGCCGTCGCGCGTCGGGTCCGGGTCGTCGACGCGCAGCGCGAGGCAGCCGTCCAAGGTGCCGTCAGGCGCCTCGGCGACCAGGAAGTCGGTCGCTTGCGACGCGTAGACATGGAACGGCCGCTCACGCAGTACGCCCGCGCGGATGAACGGACGTGAGAGAGCGGCGAGAGCGGCGGCGTCCCGGGAACCGGCCGAGCGCACGGACGACGTGGGGGTGTGGGGTGGGCAAAGCGGTTGGTGCGCGCGGGACGACAGCCTCACAGCTTGTGCCCCTCCCCCACGTCCCGCCCGTCCACGAACGTCGCCACGACCTCGATGTCCCCGATCCTGGACCGGATGTACGCGTTCGTCAGCCTCGTACAGAGCATGATTCCGTCCCTGGGGTGTGTCGGGGCCGGGGCCGACTGCATCCCTCCAAGCGGCGCCTGGGTTCCACCGACAGGGACAGCCCCCGGCGCGGGTGCTCGTCGAGTGCTGGACTAGCGGGCCGTACCGATGCCGTCAGCGAGCGGCTGGGCCGTGGCCGGGGCGGCCTTCAGGTCGCGGTCGATGATCGATTGCAGGATCTCGCCGACTCTGATCGCCGTGTTGGACAGCAGGGACGACGTAATCCCGTGGGTGTGCTCGGTGCCGCCCTGGAGGTAGATGCCGCAGCGCAGTTCGGGGTGGGTCGCGACACGGTAGTCGCGCTCGACCCGGATGCGTCCCTGGTCGTCGCGGTGGCAGCGGTCCCCGACCTCGCCGAGGAGGCCCACGGGGTCTGCCTGGCTGTAGCCGGTGGCGTAGACGACGACGTCGGCGTCCAGCGTCGTCTCCTCGCCGGTGATGAGGGACTTGACGGTGGCCCGGACGTTGTCCTGTGTCTCCTCCACGCCGGTGAGCCGCGAGACGTTGATGAAGCGCAGCCGCTCGGTACCGAGGACACGCTCCTGATACGCCTGCCGGTACAGGTCGTCGATCAGGTCGATGTCCACCACGGAGTAGTTGGTGTTCCCGTGGTAGTCCATCAGCTTCTGCTTGATGTCGTCGGGGGCCGTGAAGTACTCGTCGACCGCGGCCGGGTCGAAGATGCGGTTGGCGAAGCTGCTGTCGTCGGCGGGGCTGTAGCCGTAGCGGGAGAAGACGGCGCAGACCTCGGCCTCGGGGAAGCGGCGGTGCAGGTAGGCCACGTTCTCGGCGGCGCTCTGGCCGGCGCCGACGACAACGAAGCGGGAGGGGTTGGTGCCCTCCAGCCCGTCGACCTTCTTCAGCAGCTCGGAGTTGTGCCAGACGCGGTCCGTCCGGTCGACGCCCTCCGGCATGACGGGACGCAGTCCGGTGCTGATGACGAGGTTGCGGGCCCGGTGGACCACGACCTCGGATCCCGAACGGGCTGTCACGTCCAGGTACTCCACCACACCGTCGCGTACGACGGGCTCGACGGCGATGACCTCGTGGCCGTAGGAGACCATGTCGTCGACCTTCGCCGCGGCCCACTCGAAGTAGTCGTGGAACTCGACGCGGAGCGGGAACAGGTTCTTGGCGTTGACGAAGTCGATGAGGCGGCCCTTGCTCTGCAGGTAGCAGAGGAAGCTGTACTCACTGGCCGGATTCCGCAGCGACACCAGGTCCTTGAGGTAGGACACCTGCATGGTCGCGTCGTCGATCAGCATGCCGCGGTGCCAGCCGAACTTCGGCTGCTGCTCGAAGAAGTGAGCGGTGACCGCCTCCTGCCTGCCGACGCGAGCGTTGTGCTCGCTGAGCGCTATCGCCATGGCCACGTTGGACGGCCCGAAGCCGATGCCAATGAGGTCGTGGACCAGAGGTGCGTCGCCAGGAAGAACCTGAGACATGTCACTCCCATCGTGCGGGACAGCCGCGTGTGAGGTGTGGGTGAGGACGAGGCGTCGGGCACACCGGAAGCGGCGGCCGAGCGGAACTTAGGTAAAGCTAACCTGATCTGGCCAACCTGTCACCCGGACAAAACAGGCAAAACGTCAATCATGCCGTCAAACGCCCTAGAATCGCGGGCTGTTGTACCCTTAGGTAAGCCTTGCTTTACTTAGCGCCGGTCATTCGCTCTTTCGAGGAGGAACCCCATGCGGGTCGTCATGTTCGGTTATCAGACCTGGGGGCACCGCACCCTGCAAGCGCTCCTCGACTCCGAGCACGACGTGGTGATGGTCGTGACGCATCCCAAGAGCGAGCACGCTTACGAGAAGATCTGGAGCGACTCGGTGGCTGAGCTGGCCGAGAAGCACGGAGTCCCCGTGGTCATCCGCGACCGGCCCGACGACGAGGAGTTGTTCGACCGTCTCAAGGAGGCCGACCCGGACATCATCGTGGCCAACAACTGGCGTACGTGGATCCCGCCGCGCATCTTCAACCTCCCCCGGCACGGAACACTGAACGTCCACGACTCGCTGCTGCCCAAGTACGCCGGCTTCTCGCCACTGATCTGGGCCCTCATCAACGGCGAGCCCGAGGTCGGCGTCACGGCCCACATGATGGACGACGAGCTCGACGCGGGCGACATCGTCCAGCAGCGTGCAGTCCCCGTCGAGCCGACCGACACGGCCACCGATCTGTTCCACAAGACGGTCGACCTCATCGCCCCGGTAACGACCGGCGCCCTCGCTCTGATCGCCTCCGGGCAGACGGAGTTCACCCAGCAGGACCGCTCCCAGGCCACCTTCTTCCACAAGCGGTCCGAGGAGGACATCCGCATCGACTGGAGCTGGCCGGCCGAGGACCTCGCGCGCCTGGTCCGCGCCCAGTCCGCCCCCTACCCCAGCGCCTTCGCCTTCCACAACGGCAAGCGCCTCGAAGTGGTCTCCGCCGTCGTGTCCCAGGGCCGGTACGGCGGCACCCCGGGCCGCGTCTTCTACCGCGAAGGTGACGGCGTGGTGATCGTCGCCGGGGCCGACGCCCGCAGGGGCCGCAACCACGGCCTGGCCATCAGCCGCGTACGGACCGAGGACGGCCAGGAGATGCCGGCCCTCGAGTACTTCACCTCCATGGGCGGCTACCTCACCAGCCGTCCCTGACCCGTCGGCTGAGCACCGAGGGCCCAGGCGATCCTGGGCCCTCGGCACCGCCATACGCGCAGGAGGCTGGGCCGACCCGACTCAGAGGAACGGTATAACCCATCCGCGTCACAGCCGAAGGTGAGCGTCCGGGGCCGCACGCTCGGCTCGCACAGCTTCGAGCCATCGCTCCTGACGGCTCCCGGGAGCGAGCAGGACGCAGTCGTCACAGTTGCCCGCATCGGGGATGCGGTAGTTGAGGCAGCAGGTGGTTCTGGTGAAGAACGGGTGCCCGGCCACAGGTTCCGCCTAGTGGCCGGTGCCCCGGAGGTGGCCGAGGCCGAGGAGCCGGTCGCCCAGGGCGATCGCTTCGCGTGCGTGGGACGGCCGTTCGTGGGCGATGACGCCGACGACGCCGGTCAGTGACGAGGCGGCGTTGCCCCAGAGCAGCCGCGGGGAGACCTTGACGACTGCGCGGGTGAGGTCGGCCAGCGGCTGCAGGATTCGGGCCATCGCCCGGTAGAGCGGTTCGGCTGTGGCCTCAGGGCAGTTGGTCTCCATGCCCCTGGGCTCGGACAGGCGGAGTGGGAGCGGGCCGGCGGCCGAGGCCCGCCAGGACAGCCGGGTCGGCGTCCAGTCCAGGACGGTGCGGTGCAGGACGGCCGCGCCGAGGACAGGGAACCACAGGCGAGCTGCCAGGTCCTGGTAGACGCTGGACGCCGCGACGCGCAGCTCGGTGGTCCGGTAGGCATCTGCGGTGGCGAGGATGCGTGCTTCGAGGGCGTCGCGGTCGCTGAGCAGTTCGCTCAGCGACCGCCAGCCGGGGCCGTCGTGGGCGGTGAAGAGGTGGAAGTGGTCACCGAGTTCGGAGACTTCGGCGATGATCTGGCCGAGCCGGGCCGGTTCCATCGGTTCCATCGCTGGACTGCCTGTCCTGCCGGAGGGGCGGGTCAGTGTGTCTCGACAAGGGCGCCGGAGAGCTGGTCGGCCGCGCCGGGGACGGGGGCGGCCGGGTCGGTGCCGAGGTCCACGATGCGGTTGTCCTGGTCGACATGGACGACGTGCGACTGGTGGCGGCGGGCTTCGCTCTCCTCCACCTGCTGGAACGACATGATGATGACCAGATCGCCCGGCTGGACCAGATGAGCCGCAGCGCCATTGATGCCGATGACGCCGGAACCTGCGGGTCCCTCGATGGCGTAAGTGGTGAGCCGGGCTCCGTTGGTGATGTCGACGACGTGGACCTGTTCGCCCTCCAGGAGATCGGCGGCCTCCAACAGGTTCTTGTCGATGGTGATCGAACCCACGTAGTGCAGGTCGGCCTGGGTGACGGTGGCCCGGTGGATCTTGCCGCCCAGCAGAGTGCGCTGCATGTCATGCCCTCCGTATGACGAAATGACGAGTCGGCCGCGCGGACCGGAGCCCGAGCGGATTTAGGTAATGCTAACCTAAGTTAAATTTTGGAACCCCCGCCAGAGCCCGCGTGAATGTGCCAGACGTCACCGGGTGGAAAGGAGCACGATGGCTCGCCCCAGTTCGATCCGCATCTCTCCCAGAACACGGTTGCGTTCGCGGTTCGCCGCGACGATAACGGCCTTCGTGGTCGGCGCCGCCTTGCTGTCGGCGTGCTCGTCGTCCGAGGACACCACGGCACCCGCCGCCGCGGCGTCGTCCGGCTCGGCCTTTCCCGTGACCATCAAGCACAAGTTCGGCTCCACGGCCATCCCGAGCAAGCCGAAGCGGGTGGTCACCGTGGGCTGGGACGACCAGGACTTCGCGCTGGCACTGGGCGTGGTGCCGGTCAGTACCCGCGAGTGGTTCACGCAGTACCCGACCTACCCCTGGGTCAAGAAGGAGTTGGGCGGCACGAAGCTGCCCACCTTCTCCGCCGAGCTGAACTTCGAGGCCATCGCCAAGCAACGTCCCGATGTGATCCTCGCGATCAACGAGACGGTCACCAAGGAGAGCTACCGGAAGCTCTCGGCGATCGCGCCGACCGTCGTCCAGTCCAGCGCATACCTCGACGAGAAGACCCCCTGGAACGTGCAGACGCTGACGACCGGCCAGGCGCTGGGCAAGAGCGCCGAGGCCCAGGCACTGGTCGACAAGGTCGAATCGAAGATCGCCGCCGCGAAGAAGGCCCATCCCGAGTTCGCCGGCAAGGTGCTCGCCATGGACTACGGCCCCGACAAGGGCCAGCACTGGATCGCTCCGGCCCACGACCCGCGCCGGGTCCTCTTCGACGAGCTCGGTTTCGCCACGCAGACCGTCAAGGAAGACCTCAGCGAGGAGCGGCTCGACCTGATCGACAAGGACGTGCTGGTCGTTGTCGGCGCGACCAAGCCGGCGATGCTGGCCTCGCCGGTCTTCGCCCGCCTGAACGTCGTCACGAGCGACCGTACGCTCTACACCAGCTTCGACACCCCGCTGGCGGGCGCGCTGTCCTACAGCGGCCCCAACGCCCTGTTGTACGCGCTGGACGTACTGGTCCCGCAGTTGGCCAACGCGGTCGACGGCAAGACCGACACCAAGGTGGCCGACCTGTCCAACCAGTCCTGACGCAGTGGACGCCCGAGGGCGGCACCGGCGGATTCCGCCGGTGCCGCCCTCGGGCGTTTCCCAGGCTCACTCGGCCAAGTAGCCCTCGACCAGCGGCCCGAGGATGTCGAGCGTCCGGGCGTCGAGCAGTTCCGAGTGCCCGCACGCGACGGCGTGCACCCGCAGGGCCCCACCGATGTGCGCGGCCCACTGCTCCGACGCCGTGCCGTGGAAGCCGGGCTCCGCGACGGTGGCGTCGACGAACACCGCGTCGCCGGGGAAGACCCCGAACTCCGCGTGCTCGGCCAGGTGGTCGCTCTCCAGGTAGTTCTCGACCACCCGGGCGATCTGCCCGTCCGCCAGCATCGACACCTCGCCACCGGAGTGGCGCAGCAGCACCACCGCGTCCGCCACGGACATCGAGGCCGCCTGCTCCGCCGGGACCGGGTACCCCAGCTCGGTGAGCAGCCGGACCACGGCCGCCGGACCGTCCCACGCCGCGTCGTACCGCTGCGTCCCGTCCTCCTCCGTCGCGTCCTGCGATGCCGGGACCCTGGCCCGCGAGTCGAGCATGCCCAGGAAGGACACCTCCCGGCCCGCGGCGGTCAGCAGCGTCGCCACCGCGTGGGCCACCGCTCCGCCGAACGACCAGCCCAGCAGCCGGACGGGGCCGGCCGGGGCGGTCCGACCGATCAGCTCGGCGTACTCGGCCGCCAACTCCCCGAAAGTGGTGGGCAGATCGTCGGTGCGGCTGAGCCGCGGCGACTGCAGGCCGTACAGCGGTATCCCGTCCGGCAGGTGACGCTTCAGCCCGGCGAACTGCCAGCTCAGACCGCTGGCCGGGGGCAGGCAGAACAGCGGCGCCCGGTCGCCCCCGGTGCGCAGCGGCAGAAGCGGCGCCAGTGCGTCGCCCACCGGGGCGGCCGCGCCGCTGAGCCTGCGGGCCAGCGCCGCCGGAGTCGGCAGCGCGAACAGCTCCGCGACCGGCAGCTCCACCCCGAACTCGCGGCGCAGCGCGGCGGCCAGCCGGACCAGCAGCAGCGAATGGCCGCCGAGGACGAAGAAGTCGTCGTCCACCCCGACCGACTCGACACCCAGCACCGAGGCGGCGGCCTGGCAGACGGCGGCCTCGGTACGCGAGCGCGGTCCGGTGTGCGACGTCAGGTCCGCGAAGTCGACCTCGGGCAGTGCCGCCCGGTCCACCTTGCCGTTGGGGGTGAGCGGAAGCTCGTCCAGTACGGTCGTCGCCGCGGGGATCATGTACGAGGGCAGCTGAGTGGCGAGGTGTGCCGCGAGCGTCCGGGGCACGTCAGGGGTGCCGTCGGCCGTGGTCAGGTAGGCGAGGACCCGCCCGTTGCCCTGCCCGTCGGTACGGGCCACGGCCGCCGCGCGCGCCACGCCCGGATGCGCCGCCATGACGGACTCGATCTCGCCCAACTCGATCCGGAAGCCCCGGACCTTGACCTGGTGGTCGCCGCGGCCGAGGAACTCCAGCCCGCCGCCGGAGTTCCAGCGGGCCAGGTCGCCGGTGCGGTACATCCGGGTGCCCGGACCGCCCCACGGGTCGGCGACGAACCGTTCCGCGGCGAGCGCGGGCCGTCCCCGATAGCCGCGGACGACCTGCGGCCCGGCGACGTACAGCTCCCCCACGATGCCCGGCGGCACCGGGCGCAGCGCCGCGTCCAGGACCCGGACGGTGGTGCCGGGCAGCGGGCGTCCGATGTGCGGCCCCTCGCACCAGGCCTCATCGACCGGTGCCGAGGTGACCCATACGGTCGCCTCGGTGGGGCCGTAGAGATTGGTCACCGTACGCGCCCGCCGGACCAGTTCACGTGCCAGCGGCACCGGCAGCGCCTCACCGCCGACGAGCGCGTGCACGCCGGTCAGGTCGGCCTCGGCCGTCTCGGTGAGCGCTCCCCACAGCGACGGCGTCGCCTGCAGATGGGTGATCCGCTCGGCGCGGAGCAGCCCCGCCAGCAGCAGCGGGTCACGGACCTCCTGCTCGGAGGCCAGGACCACGCAGGCCCCCGCGCGCAGCGGGGCCATCAGTTCCAGTACGGCGATGTCGAACGACAGGGTCGTCACCGCGAGCAGCCGGTCCCCGGCCGTGAGGGGTGCCGCGGTGGGAATCGCGGACAGGAAGACGTCCACGTTCCGCCGGGTCACGGTCACGCCCTTGGGACGTCCGGTGGAACCGGAGGTGTAGATGACGTACGCCGCCGAGTCCGGGTCGGCCGGGCGGTGCGGGGCGGGGTCGGTCCGGAACGGTGTGCCGCCGTCGAGGAGGGCGTCGACCGCCTGGCCGAAGTCGTCCGCGTCCAGGTCCAGGATGTGCGTGCCCTCGGGCGGGTCAGGGAACAGCGCCCGGGTGCGGGCGTCGACCACCAGCAGCGCGGGGCGGGCGTCGTCCACCATGTGGCGCAGCCGGTCCTGCGGGAAGGCCGGGTCCAGCGGCACGTATGCCGCTCCCGCGCGGGCCACGCCCGCCAGGACGGCCGGCAGGCGTCGTGAGCGCGGCAGCGCGACCCCGATGAGACGGTCCTGGCCCCGGTCGGCGGCCGAGGCGTGCCCCGCGAACATGGCGGCGAAGGCGTCGGCGGCCCGGTCGAGTGAACGGTAGGAGGCCGTCCGGCCGTCGAAGACACAGGCGTCGGCGTCGGGTGTCAGCCGGGCGTGTTCTGCCAGCAGTGCGTGCCAGGGAGGTCCGTCGGCCGCCGGCGGGCCGCCGGGCTGCCAGTCGGCGAGGTCGGCCAGGTCGTCGGCGCAGCGGACTTCGGCGGCGTCCACCCGCCGGTCCGGCCGGGCGACGAGGTCGCCCAGCAGCACCGAGAGACGCCGGACCAGGCGGTCCGCGGTGCGCGCGTCGAAACGGGCGGCGTCGAACTCCAGCGTCAGCCCGACCGACGCGGACGGGCCCGCGTCGACGAAGGTGAAGTTCAGGTCCACCTTGGGATCGGCCAGGAAGTCCGGGGCGTCGCCGGTCGGCAGCCCGAGCACCCTCCGGACACCGCCGTCGCCGTTCGGCTGGTGCAGGAAGCCCAGCATCACCTGGAACAGCGGGTTCCTGCCCGGTACCCGGGCCGGGTTCAGTGCCTCGACGACCTGCTGGAACGGCAGGGTTGCCTGTTCGAACGCGGCCAGGTCGGTCTCCCGGACCCTGCCGAGCAGCTCGGTGAACGTCGGCGATCCGGACAGATCGGCGCGCAGCACCACGGTGTTGACGAAGAATCCGACCAGGTCGTGCAGCGCCGGGTCGGCCCGGCCCGAGGTCGGCGCGCCGATCACCACGTCATCGCCGGCGCCCAGCCGCGACAGCAGGGCGGCCAGCGCGGCGTGCAGCGCCATGAAGAGGCTGGCCGACCGGGAGCGGGCGAGGTCCCGCAGCGGGTCGATCAGCTGGGCCGGGAGCTCCAGGGTGACCAGGCCCTCGCCGCGCGAGCCGCGCAGCGGCCGGTCGGCGGGCAGTGCCATCTCCTCGGGCAGGCCGTGCAACTGCCGCTGCCAGTAGGCCCGTTCGGAGGCGTGCCTGCTGTCCGGGTCGGTGGGATCGCCGAGCAGGTCGGCCTGCCAGCGGGCGTAGTCGGCGTACTGCACCGGCAGTGGCTCCCAGTGCGGCGGGTGGCCGGCGGCGCGGGCCGTGTAGGCGGTGTCCAGGTCGTCGAGGAGCGGCCGGTCGGACCACTCGTCCATCGCGATGTGGTGCAGCACCAGGGTCAGTACGGTGTCGCCGGTGTCGTGCTCCTGCAGGACGAGTGCCCGCAGCGGAAGATCCGCCGACAGGTCGAAGGGCAGCGCCACCGCTTCGGCGACCAGGGCCGCCGTCCGTGCGGCCGGGCCGCCGACCACGGTCACCGGGACGGGCGCCGGGTCGGTGATCCGCTGCACCGGCTCGTCGTCGACGACCGTGTACAGCGTGCGCAGGATCTCGTGGCGGGCGACGACGTCGGCCAGCGCGGCGCGCAGCGCCGGGACGTCGACCGCCCCGCGCAGCCGTACCAGCAGCGGGTAGTTGTACGCGGTGGAGCCCGGCTCCAACTGCTGCAGCAGCCAGAGCCGCTGCTGCGCGGCAGACAGCGGCGGGTGTTCCGGCCGGACCCCCGCCACCAGGGCGGCCGGTTCGCGGCCGGGCCGCGCGGCCGCGATCCGCTCGGCGAGCCGCAGCGGGGTCCGGGTGTCGAACAGGTCCCGCAGCGACAGGTCGGTACCCAGTTCGGCACGGATCGCGCCGAGCAGCCGCATCGCGATCAGGGAGTGTCCGCCGGAGTCGAAGAAGTCGTCCTCGACGCCCACCGTCCCGACGCCGAGCACGTCGGCGAAGAGCCCGCACAGGACCCGCTCGGCGTCGTTCGCCGGGGGGCGGGACACGGTGGTGACCGGGACCGGCCGGGGCAGTGCTGCCACGTCGAGTTTGCCGTTGACGGTCAGCGGCAGGCCGTCCACCACGGCGTACGCGGTGGGCACCATGTAGCCGGGCAGCAGCGTGCGCAGTTCACGCTGCACGGTGGCGGCGAGAGCGTCGGGGTCGAAGGCGGCGTCGGGAACGAGGAAGGCCGCGAGGCGCCGCCCGCCGGAGGCGTCGGGGGTCGCCAGTACGGCGCACTGGTGCACACCCGGCAGGCCCGCGACCGCGTTCTCGACCTCGCCCAGCTCGACCCGGTAACCGCGGATCTTCACCTGGTCGTCGGTGCGGCCGAGGAAGTCCAGGTTGCCGTCGGACCTGGCCCGTACCAGGTCGCCGGTGCGGTACATCCGCCCGCCGGGCACATACGGGTCGGCGACGAACCGCTGCGCGCTGAGTCCGGGTCGGCCGAGGTAGCCGCGGGCCAGGCCCGCGCCGCTGATGTACAGCTCGCCGGGCACTCCCGGCGGCACCGGCCGCAGCCAGCCGTCCAGGACGTAGCCGCGGGTGTTCCAGATCGGGCTGCCCACGGTGGTGGCGTCGCTGTCGGTGGTGCCGCCGCCCAGGGTGTTGATGGTGTACTCGGTCGGGCCGTACAGGTTGTAGCCGAGGACGCCGTCGGTGTCGCGCAGCGCCGACCACAGGGTCTGCGGCACCGCCTCGCCGCCGAGCAGCACCAGGGCGGGACGGTGCGCACCCGGCCGGCCGCCGTACTCCTCGCCGTCGAGCAGGCCCTCGTCGATGAGGTGCTGGGCGTAGGTCGGGGTCACGTTCACCACGTCGACGCGGTGCCGGTCGCAGTAGGCCACCAGGGCGCGGGCATCACGGCGCAACTGCTCGTCGCAGATGTGCACATGGTGCCCTTCGACCAGCCACAGCAGCTCCTCCCAGGACATGTCGAAGGAGAACGACACGGTGTGCGCGATGGTGAGGATCCGCTCTCCGGCGGCGGTGACCGTCGGGTCGAAGATCGCTTCGCGGTGGTTGAACTGCATGTTGGTCAGTCCGCGGTAGGGCGTCACGACGCCCTTGGGGCGGCCGGTGGAACCCGAGGTGTAGATCACGTACGCCGGGTGGTCGAGCCGTCCCGGACCGCCGGGCGCGAAGGCCCCCAACTCCTCGTCGGTGAGCGGCTCGTCGCGCACCGCCAGTGCGCCCGGGGCGTCCAGGAGCAGCACCGGCACCGGGTGCGCGGCCAGCCGGGGCGCGACCGGTCCGGTGGTCACCAGCAGAACCGGTGTGGCGTCGGCGAGCATCCCGAGCAGCCGTTCGTCAGGGTTGTCCAGCTCCAGCGGCAGATACGCGGAACCGGTGCGCAGCACGGCGAACAGCGCCACCACCATGTCGATGGACCGGGGTACCGCCAGCGCGATGATCTGCTCGGGACCGGCACCGCGGGCCAGCAGCGACCGGGCCACCCGGTTGACGCGGGCATCCAACTCGGCGTAGGTCAGGGTGGCGTCGCCGAAGGTCAGTGCCGGGACGTCCGGGGTGCGGACGGCCTGGCCGGCCATCAGCTCGGCGATGGTCGCCTCGCCGAAGGACCGCTGCGGGCCGTCCCACATCCGGGTCAGTGCGGGCAGTTCGGCGTCGGTCATCACCGGGACGTCACCGACGGCCGCCGACGGGTCCTCGGCCAGCCGCAGCAGGACCTGCTTCAGCCGGGCAAGAAGCGCTTCCGCCTGCTCGCGGGGTACCACGTCGTCGCGGAACTCCAGCCGCATCCGCAACTGCCTGCCGGGTGTCGCCACCCAGGTCAGCGGGTAGTGGGTGGCGTCGACGGCGTCCACGCCGACGATGCCGTGGGCGTCCTCCAGATCGGTGAAGGTGTCGTCGTCGAGGAAGTTCTGCAGCACATAGAGGCTGTCGAAGAGCTGCCCGCGTCCCGCGGCGCGCTGGATGTCGCCCAGGCCGAGGTACTCGTGGGCCATCATCGCCACCCGGTCGTCCTGGACCCGGCGCATCACATCGCGAGCGGGCTCGCTCGCGTCCAGCCGGACAAGTGCGGGCACCGTGTTGAGGAAGACACCGATGACGGTGTCGATGCCGTCGAGTTCGGTCGGGCGGCCGGCCACGGTCGTGCCGAAGACCGCCTGGTTCCGGCCGCAGGCATGGGCCAGCACGATGCCGAGCGCGGTGCTGAGGACCGCGTTGAGCGTCACCCCGCTGCGCCGGGCCGACCCGGTAACGCTGTTCGTCTCGTCCGGTGACAGCTGGAACGACAGGCTCGTGGCCAGGACCGGCGCGGTGCCCATCGCCGCAGGGAAGAGCAGGGTCGGTTCCTCCAGCGGGGCGAGCAGTTCGCCCCAGGCCCGCGCCGAGCCCTCGGCGTCCTGCTCCGAGAGATGGCTGAGGTAGTCGGCGAAGGTCGCCGACGGGGTCTCGTAGGCGGCGATCCCGCCGGTACGGGCCTGGGCATAAGCGCTGAACAGTTCGCGCAGGACCAGTTCGCGCGACCAGCCGTCCCAGAGCAGCAGGTGGTATGTGAGCAGCAGCCGGTCCCGTCCGCCGGGGAGCGACACCACGGTCAGCCGCATCAGCGGTGGCCGGGCCAGGTCGAAGGGGCTGCGCCGGTCCGCGGCCGTCACCTCCGCCAGCTGCCGCGCCGCGGACTTCTCGTTCAGGCCGGACAGGTCGACCACGTCGACCTGTCCGGTCAGGTCCGTGCCGACCAGGGCGACCGGGCGGTCCACCCGGTCGGAGGTGAAGCCGAGACGCATCGCGGCGTGCCGCTCCAGCACGGCGGCGCAGGCCCGGCGCAGGGCGTCGGCGTCCAGGCGTTCGGCGAAGTCGAAAGCGTTCTGCGCCACGTACACGTCGGCGTCGCCGGCCAGCCGGGCCTGGAAGAACAGGCCCTCCTGGAGCGGCGACAGCGGCCAGATCGCCTCCACGGGCACCGGGGCCGCATCAGCCAGGGCGGTGACCTCAGCAGGGCTCAGCGCGAGCCCGCCGAGGACGGGCAGTACTGCCGCGTCTCCCCCGGTGTCGGCGAACTCGCGCAGCGCTTCCGCCCAGGCGTCGGCGAGCGCGGCCACCTCGTCGGCGGGGATCCCGCCATCGGCGAAGGTGAGGACCGCGTGCAGTTCCGGTCCGTCCGGGGTGTCGTGGCAGGCCGCGTTGATCTCCACCAGGTACGGCGTGCCGAGGTCCGGATCGGGGGCCGTCCGCAGCGCCTCAGGTGCGCTCGCCCAGTCGTGCTCGGCGCCCACCGGGAACCTGCCCAGGTAGTTGAAGAGGAGCTGGGGGGTGCCGAGCCGGGCCAGCACCGGCGCGGTGCGCGGATTGCAGTAGCGCAGCAGCCCGTAGCCGAGCCCGCCGTCGGGCGCCGCCCGCAGACTGTCACGGACGTCCCGCAGCGTCGGAGCCAGGTCGCCGGTGATGCCCGGCAGACGTACCGGGGCGATGGCGGTGAACCAGCCGACGGTGCGCGACAGATCGGTGTCGTCACCGACCGGCTCACGGCCGTGCCGTTCCAGGTCGAGCAGGAGCGGCGCGGACGCGTCGCCGCCACGGGCGGCACGCCACCGGGCCACCGCCAGGTGCAACGTCGCCACCAGCGTCTCGGTGACGTCGGCCTCGGCGGCGGCCGGCACCGAGGTGAGCAGCGGTGCGGTGACCTCGGCCGGGAGGCGCAGTACGTGGTCGCGGGTGGCGCCCACGGTCAGCCCGAAGGTGAGCGCCGTGGGATCGAGGTCGGCCCCGGGGGCCA
The DNA here is from genome assembly GCF_016107395.1 of Streptomyces fildesensis. Lineage (GTDB taxonomy): Bacteria > Actinomycetota > Actinomycetes > Streptomycetales > Streptomycetaceae > Actinacidiphila > Actinacidiphila fildesensis. Next base: position 23,789 of record NZ_JAAIKO010000047.1, on the reverse strand, counting down.
GCACCTCGGTCCAATGGCCGAACTCACCGAGGCGGTTCGCCTGCCCGGCGTTCTCGGTCAGCGTGCGGGCGTAGGTCCGCAGCGAAGTGCCGACCGGGTCGAGGCGCGGAGTGCGCCCGTCGGCCAGCTGTTCCCAGGCCTGGCGCAGGTCGTCGACGAGGATGTGCCAGGACACCCCGTCGGTCACCAGGTGGTGCGCCACCAGTAGCAGTCTGCCCTGCTCCTCGCCCCGGTCGAACAGGACGGCCCGCAGCATCTGCCCGGTGTCGGGGTCCAGTCGGTCGGCGGTGGCGTCGGACGTCACGGCGATCAGTTCGGCGAACGCGTCGTCGTCGAGACCGGTGGCGTCCACCACCTCCGCCAGGTCCGCCGGTGTCTCCGCGACGGCCTCCAGCGACCAGAGCAGCGGCGACGGGCGGTGCAGCCGGAGCCTGAGCGCGTCGTGCCTGCCGACCAGGGCGGTGAGCATGGCAGTCAGCTGATCCAGAGTCAGGGACGGCGGGGTGCGGAGCAGTTCGGCCTGGTTGAGCCGCTTGATCGTCCCGCCCAGTTCGGCCAGTCGCTGCACGATCGGCATGAGCATGACCTCGCCGATGCCATCGGACGGGGCTTCTTCGATTGCGGCGGCCGGGGCCGCCGCGGTCGGTGCGATCACCTCGGCGAGAGCCGCCGGGGTCCGGTGTACGAACACCTCGCGCGGCGACAGCCGCAGCGACCGGCGGCGCGCCAGGTTGACCAGCTGGATGGCGATGATGCTGTCACCGCCGAGGGTGAAGAAGTCCTCGCCGGGGCCGACCTCGTCGAGCCGCAGCACCTCGGCGAACAGCTCCTGGAGGGCGCCGACGGCCGACGGCGCGGTGACGGCGGGCGCGACGGCCACCGACGGCGCAGCGGCCGAGGATCGGGCGGCGGGTGCGGGCAGTGCGTCACGGTCGAGCTTGCCGTTGACGGTCAGCGGCAGCGCGTCGAGCGTCACGAAGGACTGCGGGACCAGATAGCCGGGCAGCTGCTCGCCCAGCCGGGCCCGGACCTCGTCGGCGTCCATCTGGGAACCGGACCTGGCGACCAGATACGCCACCAGGCGCCGTCGTCCCGGCTCGTCCTCGCGGACCGTCACCGCCGCATTGGCGACGCCCTCGACGGCGAGCAGTGCCGACTCGATCTCGCCCAGCTCGATCCGGTAGCCCCGGATCTTCACCTGCCTGTCGGACCTGCCCAGGTAGACCAGGTCGCCTTCGGGCGTCCAGCGGGCCAGGTCGCCGCTGCGGTACATCCGGCCCCCTGGCGTACCGGAGAACGGGTCGGCCACGAACCGGCTCGCGGACAGGCCCGGCCGGTCCAGGTAGCCGGCGGCGAGCTGGTCGCCGGCGACGTACATCTCACCGGCGACGCCGGGCGGTACCGGCCGCAGCGCGTGGTCCAGGACGTGCACGCGCAGCCCCGGCAGCGGCCCGCCGATGACGCTGGCGGCGTCGCCGGGCCCGAGCGGCCGGAACGACACATGCACGCAGGTCTCGGTGATGCCGTACATGTTCACCAGGAGCGGTGCGCCGCCCGGGTGGCGGCGGTGCCAGTCCGTCAGGCGAAGCGGGTCCAGTGCCTCGCCCCCGAAGACGACGTAGCGCAGCGCCAGGCCGTCGGGTGCCGTCCGGTCGGTCTCGGTGAGCGGGTAGAAGGCCGACGGGGTCTGGTTGAGGACGGTCACCCGCTCGCGCCGCAGCAGCTCGTGGAAGCGCTGCGGGTCGCGGGCGACATCGCCCGCGACGACTACCAGCCGGCCGCCGTGCAGCAGCGCGCCCCACAGCTCCCACACCGAGAAGTCGAAGGCGGACGAGTGGAACATCGTCCACACGTCGGCCTCACTGAAGTCGAACACCTTCCGTGACCCGGCGAACAGCGACAGCACGCTGCGGTGCGGGACCACCACTCCCTTGGGGCGGCCGGTCGAGCCCGAGGTGTAGATGACGTACGCGGCGTGGTCGGCCAGCAGCGGCGCGGCCCGGTCGGCGTCGGTCGGCGGGTCCGTGCGCCGCCGCGATACCGACGCGGCGAACTCCGGTTCGTCCAGGGCCAGTACCGGCGCGGAGCTGCCGGAGAAGGCGGGCGAGGTGGCGCGGTCGGTCAGCACGCACAGCGGCGCGGAGTCGTCCAGGATGTAGCCGAGCCTGCTCGGCGGAGCGTCGGTGTCCAGCGGTACGTAGCAGCCGCCCGCCTTGACGACGGCGAGCAGCGCGACGATCAGGTCGGTGGAGCGGGGCAGCGCCACGGCCACCCGCGATCCAGGCGCGATGCCCCGGGCGATCAGCTCGCGGGCCAGCCGGTTGGCGCGCTCGTCCAACTCGGCGTAGCTGAGCCGGTCCTCACCGAAGGCGACGGCGGTCGCCCCGGGACGTGATGGCGCGTCCTCGTAGGCCCGTGCCAGCGTGGCGGTGTCGTCGACCCGTTCCGGGTCGGCGGCCGGGACGGCCTGGACCACGGCCCGCTCCCGTTCGGTGAGCAGGCCCAGTGCGGACACCGGCCGTGCCGGGTCAGCGGTGAAGGCGGCCAGCAACAGTTCGACCCGCTCCAGGAAGGCTGCCGCCTGTTCGTGGCCGACCAGTTCCACGTCGTACTTGAGCTCCAGCGCCAACTGCTCCCCGAGGAACGCGACCAGCGACACCGGGTAGTGCGGCGAGTCGGTGCCGGTGAAACCGCGGACCTGGAGGGTGCCGGGGGTGTCGCCGCCGGGCATCCACGGGAAGTTCTCGACCACCACCATGGTGTCGAAGAACTCCCGGACCCCGGCCATCCTGGCCAGCTCGCCCAGGCCGATGTGCTGCGCGTCGAGCAGGTCGGTCTGCTGCTCCTGCAGCGCGGTCAGGACCTCGCCCAGCGACTGCCCCGGGTGCCAGGACATCGGCACCGGGACGGTGTTGATGAGCAGGCCCACGATGGTCTCGACGCCGGGCAGCTCTCCACCCCGGCCCGACACGGTCGAGCCGAACACGACGTTCTCGCGGCCGAGCAGCTGCCCGAGCAGCAGGCCCCAGGCGGCGTGCACCGCCGTCGACAGTGTCACGCCCAGGTCGCGGGCGGCGGTCGCCAGTGCGGAGGTGGACCCGGGCGACAGCCGACGCACCACGTTCTCGTGGTGCGACACCCGCTGTCCCGGTTCGACGTCGATCAGCCGGGTCGTGTCCCCGACCCCGGAAAGCGCCGCCCGCCACACCTCGCGGGTGGCGACCCGGTCGCGGCCCGCCACCGCCTCGACGTGGTCGCGGAAGGTCACCGCGGGTGCGGGCAGCTCGAACCCGCCGCCGGCGAGGCCGCCGCGGTAGGAGTCGATCATGTCGCCGAAGACCAGCGGGTAGGACCAGCCGTCGGCGAGGATGTGGTGCATCGTCTCGACCAGCCGGTGCTCGTCCGCGCTCAGCGATACGAGCGCGTAGCGCAGCAGCGGCGGCCGTTCTAGGTCGAAGGGTTCGGCCAGCTCGGCGGCGCTGAACTCGGCAAGCCGGTCCAGCGCGGTGTCCCGGTCGAGTCCGCCGAGGTCCAGCTCGCGCCAGGGCACCTCGACGGTCCCGGCGAGGACCTGGACGACCCGGCCGTCACCCGTCTCGGCGAAACAGGCCCGCAGCGCATCATGGCGGTGCACCGTCGCGGTGACCGCCTGCCGCAGCGCCGCCGGGTCGACCGGCCCGGTCAGCTCGGCGATCTGCTGCACCAGATAGGTGTCCGCGCCGTCGTCGGCGTCGGCGATCCTGGCGTGGAAGTACATGCCTTCCTGCAGCGGCAGCAGCGGCAGGACGTCCCGGACGCCCGGGGCCAGCCGGTCCACGTCGTCCTGGGCCAGCTCGACCAGCGGGAAGTCCGACGGGGTGTGCCCGGCCAGGTCGCAGCGGGTGAGGCCGGTCAGAGCGGCCGTCCACAGGTCGGCCAGCTCCGCCAGGTCCGTCCGGTCGAACACGCCCGACGGCCAGGACAGCGTGGCACTGAGGACGGTCCCGTCCGGCCCGTCCTCCGCCAGGGCGTTCACCTCGAGGGTCATCGCCGGGTTGGTCGGGGCGACGCCTTCGCGCAGCGGCCCGGCCGCCGACCAGTCCGCGTCGGTACCCGCGCCGAACCGGCCCAAGTAGTTGAAGAGAATCTGCGGCGGCGCGGGCCAGGAGGTGGCCGCCCGGTCCGTGAGATAGCGGAGTACGCCGTAGCCCAGGCCGCGGCGGGGCACCGCACGCAGCTGTTCCTTGACCGCCTTGGCGGCACGGGCCAGGGCGGGTCCGCCCGCGACGACCTCGTCCCAGTCCAGCGGACCGGGGTCGACGGCGACCGGGTGGATGGCGGTGAACCAGCCGACCGTACGGGACAGATCGGCCTCGGACTCGACGACGTCGCCGTCCCGGCCGTGGCCCTCCAGGCTCAGCAGCACCGCTGAACCCGCCCCGCGCCAGCGGCCCAGCGCGGCGGCGAACCCGGTGAGCAGCACATCGTTGACGCCGCCGTGCATCGCGGCGGGCACCCGCGACAGCAGGGCCGTACTGACGTCGGCGGGAAGCGACACGGTCAGCGACCGCACGGTGGCCGCGGTGTCGGTCACGGGGTCCACCGGGCGGCTGCCGAGTACCGGGTCGGACACAGCGAGGACCTCCTGCCAGTGCCCGGCCTCCGCTGCGAAGACGCCCTGCGCCGCGGCGTCCGAGACCAGCTGCGACCAGGTACGGAACGAGGTTGGCACCTCGTCCAGGACGGGTTCACGCCCCGCGCGTACCTCGGTCCAGGCCCGGGCCAGGTCGTCACCGATGATCCTCCACGAGACACCGTCCACGACGAGGTGGTGGACGACCAGCAGCAGCCGCCCCTGCCCTGCCGGATCGGCGGCGGGGTACCAGACGGCCTGCACCATGACACCGTCGTCGGGCCGCAGCCGGGCCGCGGCGGCTGCAGCGGCGTCGTCCACGTCGTCACCGGGGCCGTCCGTGTCGGCCACCGACAGCAGAGCCGCTGCGTCCACCGGTTCCGGCGGGACAACCAACGACCAGCTGCCGCCGCCGTGTTCGGTCCGCGCCCGCAGCAGATCGTGCCGGTCGAGCAGCGCCCGCAGCACTCGAACCAGGCCCGCGGCGTCCAGACCGGCCGGGGTGCGCAGCAGCATCGACTGGTAGAAGTGGCTCAGCGGGGTGTCCGCCGCGACCGTCTCGGCGAGCATCGGGGTCGGCGCGACCGGCCCCGCCCCGATGTCCCGGACGGCGCTCACCGGCCGGAGGTCCTGCGGCAGCGCGGCGGCCAGCGCCTGCACGTTGCGGCGGCGGAAGATGTCACGCGGCGTCAGATGCAGCCCGGCCTTGCGGGCCCGGCCCGATACCGCGATGGAGGAGATGCTGTCGCCGCCCAGGGCGAAGAAGTCGTCGTCGATGCCGATCGCCGGCAACGCCAGTACGTCCGCGAAGATCCCGGCCAGTATGCGTTCGCGCTCGTCACGGGGCGCGCGGTGGCTGCCGCCGCCGGCCGTGACGGGCTCGGGCAGCGCGGCGATGTCCAGCTTGCCGTTGACGGTCAGCGGGAGTTCACCGACGACGCCGTACAGCGCGGGGACCATGTAGTCCGGGAGCCGCTCGGCCAGCGCCTCGCGCAGCCCGGAGATCAGCTGCCCGGTGTCGGCCTGCGGATCGGCCGGGATGACGTAGGCGATCAGCCGCTTCAGGCCGGTCACCGTCGACTCGGTGCGGGCGACGACCGCCGCCTGCCGGACCTGCGGAAGTGCGGTCAGCGCCGACTCGATCTCGCCCGGTTCGACCCGGTAGCCCCGGATCTTGAGCTGGTCGTCGGCCCGCCCCAGGTAGTCGATGTTGCCGTCCGTACGGCGGCGCACCAGGTCGCCGGTACGGTACATGCGCCCGCCCGGCGTGAACGGGTCGGCCGTGAACCGGGACGCGGTCAGCCCGGTCGCGTGCAGATAGCCGTGGGCCAGCCCGGCACCCGCGATGTACAGCTCGCCCACGACGCCGTCGGGGACCGGCCGCAGCCAGGGGTCGAGGATGTGCGCGCGGGTGTTGAGGATGGGGCGTCCCACCGTCGGGGTCGCGCTGTCGGGGGTGCCCGCGCCGAGCGTGTTGATGGTGTACTCGGTCGGCCCGTAGAGGTTGTAGCCGACGGCTCCGCCGGGCTCGCTCAGCCGCGACCAGACGGCATCGCTGACCGCCTCGCCGCCGAGCAGCACCAGGCACGGCGGATGTCCTGCGGGGTCGAGCAGGCCTTCCTCGAAGAGGTGGTGGGCGTAGGTCGGCGTCACATTGATCACGTCGATGCCGTTGTCACGGCAGTAGCCGACCAGGGCGGTGGCGTCGCGGCGCAGCTCCTCGTCACAGACGTGCACCTCGTGGCCCTCGACCAGCCACAGCAACTCCTCCCAGGACATGTCGAAGGCGAACGACACGGTGTGCGCGATGCGCAGCCGCGACCGGCCCTGCCCGGCGGCGCGGGCCACCGCCGGTTCGAAGATCTCGGCCCGGTGGTTGATCTGCATGTTGGTCAGGCCCCGGTACGGGGTGACAACGCCCTTCGGGCGGCCGGTCGAGCCCGAGGTGTAGATGACATAGGCCGGGTGCTCCAGTCGGCCCGGGACGCCCGGTGCGAAGGCGCCCAGTTCGACGTCGGCAAGGGGCGCGCCGGACAGGCCGTCCAGTTCGGCGCGGAGCGCCGGGTCGTCGAGCAGCAGGCAGCCGCCGCCGAGCCCGCGCTGGTGATCGGCGAGTGCGACGCCGGAGGTGGACGCCAGCAGCAGCCGCGGCGCGGCGTCGTCCAGCATGGTGGCGTGCCGGTCCACCGGGTGGTCGAGGTCCAGCGGGAGGTAGGCGGCGCCGGTGCGCAGCACCGCGAACAGCGCCACGACGGTGTCGGTGGAACGCGGCAGGCCCAGCGCGACGATCTCGCCGGGTCCCGCGCCCCGCGAAAGCAGCAGCCGCGCGCAGCGGTTGACCTGGGCGTCGAGTTCGGCGTACGTCAGCCGGGTGGGCCCGAAGACCAGGGCGGTCTCGTCCGGGCAGGCGGTGGCGCGCTGGGCGAGCAGGTCGGCGATGCTCTCCTCGCCGATCGGCTGTGCGACGGCCGCCCATTGCCCGAACCGCGCGGTCCGCTCCTCGTCGAGCGACAGGTCCAGCGCGGCGAGCGGCGTGGACAGCCCGTCGCCGAACTGCCGGAGCACCTGGACCAGCCGGCGCACCAGCCGGTCCGCGTCGGCCTCGGCGATCACATCGGGCCGGTACTCCAGCTTGATCCGCAGGTTGGCGCCGGGGGTGAGTACCCAGGTGTACGGGTAGTGCGTGGTGTCGATGTACTCGACCCCGGTGATGCCCTGCTCCCGCTCCAGCTCGGTGAAAGTGGCGTCGCCGAGGAAGTTCTGCAGCACGAACAGGGAGTCGAAGAGCTGGTCGCGGCCGGCCGCGCGCTGGATGTCGCCGAGCCCGAGGTACTCGTGCGGTGCCAGCTCCAGCCGGTCCTCCTGGACCCTGCCTGCCAGGTCGAGGACGGTCTGCGACGGCGTCGGCGTGATCCGGGCCGGGACGGTGTTCAGGAAGAGGCCGATGACGTCCTCGATACCGGGCAGCGCGGTGGGCCGTCCTGTCACGGTGGTGCCGAGTACGACGTCGGTACGTCCGGTCTCATAGCCGATCAGGACGCCCAGCGCGGCGGTGAGCAGCGAGTTGAGGGTGACGCCGCCGCGGCGGGCGTGCTCGTCCAGCCGGGCGGTCAGCTCGGCGGGCAGCACCGCGAAGACCCGCTCGGACGGGATCGGTTCGAGTCCCGCCGCCTGCGGCACCAGGATGGTGGGCTCCGCCAGCCCGGACAGCGCACGCGTCCAGGCGTCGGCCGCGGCCGTACGGTCGCGGTCGGCGACCCACGCCAGATAGTCGGGGAACGTCGAGCGCGGCGGCTCCAGCGCGCCACGGGCGCCCCCGGAGCCGTACAGGGCGAACAGCTCACGCAGCACCAGCTCGCGGGACCAGCCGTCCCACAGCAGGAAGTGAGAGGTCAGCAGCAGCCGGTCGCACCCATCGGGCAGCCGCACCACCGTCAGCCGCATGAGCGGCGGGCGGCCCAGGTCGAACGGCAACTCCCGGTCGGCCCGCATCAGTTCGTCCAGCTCGGCCTGCCGGCCTGCGAGCGTGCCCGCCGACAGGTCGGCCACGGTCACCTCCGCGGGCACCCGGGAGCCGATGACCTGCACGACGCCGGACGACACCTCGGCGAACGAGACCCGGAGCGTCGGATGCCGCTGGAGCAGCGCCTCGAACGCCGTGGTCATCGCCGGGACGTCGATCCTGCGGTCGAGGTCGAAGGAGTTCTGGGCGATGTAGGTGGTGACCCCGTCGGAGTAGACCGCCTGGTAGTAGACACCGGCCTGCAGCGGGGACAGCGCCCAGATGTCTTCGACGGGCACCGGTCCCGCGGCACAGATCCGGTCGATCTCCTCCTGGTCGAGCGTTACGGTGCCCAGTTGGTCGGGCGTCAGCGCGGCAGGCCGTACGGTCGTCGGCACCACCGGGCCCACATCCTGCGCGGCACCCAGCCGGGCGTCGATCGCGGCCGGGGTGCGGAGCCGGAACAGCTCCTCGGTGGTCAGGTCGACACCCTCGCGGGACAGCCGGTTCACCGCCCGGATCGCGGTGATGCTGTCGCCGCCCAGGGCGAAGAAGTCGTCCTCGACGTCGAACTCGGCGATGCCGAGGAGTTCGGCGAACCGGTCGCGCAGCAGCGCCGCCCGGGCGGTGAGCGGCGCGGTCCTGACGGCGCGCCGGGGGGCCCGCGCGGGGTCGGGCAGCGCGGCGCGGTCGCGCTTGCCGTTGGGCAGCAGTGGCAACTCGTCGAGGACGGTCACCGTCGCCGGGACCAGGTAGGGCGGGAGTTCGGTGCGCAGCGCGGCCAGCACCGCGCCCGCCTCGATCCGCTCGCCGTCGACGGCGACCACGTAACCGTGCAGGGTGGGAACGCCCGCCGCGGTGGGCCGTACGGCCGCGACCGCCTCGGCCACGCCGGACCTGCGACGCAACGCGGCCTCGACCTCGGCCGGTTCGACCCGGTGGCCGTTGATCTTCACCTGGTCGTCGGCGCGGCCCAGGAACTCCACCTTTCCGTCCACCGTCCAGCGCCCCAGGTCGCCGGTCCGGTAGAGCCGGGCACCCGAGCCGAAGGGATCGGCCACGAAGCGGGCCGCGGTGGCGGCGCCCTGGCCCAGGTAGCCCCGGGCCAACTGGGCGCCGCCGACATAGATCTCGCCGACCGTGCCGGGAGTGGCCAGGCCGAGCGCGGAGTCGAGCAGGTATACGCGGACGCCGGGCACCGGTGCGCCCAGGGCCACCGGACGGTCCAGCGACACTTCGGTGGTCAGCACGTCCCCGGCGACCTCGGCGGAACCGTAGGAGTTGACGACCACCGCGTCGGGCGATGCCTGCGCCAGAGCCCGCAGGCAGACCTCGTCCAGGGCCTCGCCGCTGAGGATCCAGCGGCCGATCCCGGCCAGGTGCTGCGGCGCGGTCTCGGCCAGCGCCGAGGCCAGGCTCGGCACGGCCAGCAGTTGGGTGGCGCCGCACCGGTCGACGAGGCGGGCCAGCGCCGCGCCGTCGGCGGCGACGGTGTCGTCGGCGATGACCGTGGTGGCTCCGGCGACCAGCCCGCCGAGCAGTTCGGTGGTGCCGTCGATGAAACTCAGCGAACTCTTGGCCACCCGGACGTCACGGCCGGTGTTCGACCACTGCTCCCGTGCCCAGGCCAGCCGGCCGGCCAGCCCGTCGTGGGTACCGACGACGGCTTTGGGCCGCCCGGTGGAGCCGGAGGTGTAGACGACGGACACCGCTTCGGAACCGTCAGGAACGGGCAGTTCAACAGTGGTGGCGATGGTTGCGGCGGCGGCCCGGACGGTGAGCGTCGGCAGGCTGTGCGGGGGCAGCGAACGGGCGGTGGCGTCGTCGGTGAGGACGGCGACCGGCCGCGCGTCGGCCAGCATGAACTCGACGCGGGACGCCGGATAACCGGGATCGACCGGCAGATAGGCCGCGCCGCTGCGGATGACCGCGAGCAGGGCCACCGCCAGGTCCGTGGAGCGTGTGGTCGACACCGCGACGATGTCGCCGCGCCGTACCCCGGTGGCCACCAGCGCGCGGGCCACCCGGTCCACGCGGGCGTCCAGCTCGCCGTAGGTCAGGAAGGAGTCGCCGCAGCTCACCGCCGTACGGGTGGGGTGCTCGGCGACACGGTCGGCGAACATCGCCGGCACGCTCGCGACGGTCGTCCGGACCGCGCCGGTGCCCGCCGCGAGGACCAGTTCCCGCTGCCCGCCGGTGACCGTTTCGAGTGCGCCACAGGCCCGGTCGGGGGCTTCGGTGATCGCGGCGAGCACGGTCTCGTACCTGGCCAGCAGGTCCGCTGCGGCCTGCGCGCCGATCAGCGTCCGGTCGTGGGTCAGTACGACCTCGGTCCGCTCGCCGGGCTTGGCCATCAGCGTCACCGGGTAGTGCGGGGCCTCCACGGTGCGCAGCGCGGTCACGGTGAGCCCGCCCACCGAGGTGTCGGGCGCCGGGTAGTTCTCGATGACCACGAGGGTGTCGAAGAGTTCGGGCACGCCGATACGCCGTTGCAGCTCGGCCAGCGGCACCTGCTCGTACTCCAGCAGCCCCGACTGGACGTCGGCGAACTGCCGCAGCACGTCCGTGACACGTTCGGTGGGGGCGCAACGCACCCGGACCGGCACCGTGTTGATCAGCAGGCCGATGATCCGGTCCAGGCCCGGCAGGTCGCCGCCGCGCCCCGAGACGGTCAGTCCGAAGGTGACATCGGCGGAGCCGGTGAGCCGTCCGAGCAGGATGCCCCACGCCCCGGTGAGCACCGCGCTGAGCGTGAGCCCGTGGCCGGCGGCGTACTCGCGCAGCCGTCGGCTCAGCTCCGCGGGCAGTTCGCCGCCGACCCGGCCGAAGCCCGTGCCCGGCCGCGACGGCGCGGCGAGCGTCCCTGCCAGCCGGGTCGGCGCGGTGACACCGTCGAGGGAGCGGGCCCAGGCCTCGACCGCGTCCTCCGTACCGGTTCCGGCGAGCGTCCGCAGGAAGTCCGCGTAGGGGACCGGTGCGGGAAGTTCGGTTCCGGCGTGCAGCCCGAGGAGTTCGCGCAGCATCAGCGGCACCGACCAGCCGTCGGCGAGGATGTGGTGCACGGTGTGGATCAGTATGTGCCGGTCCGGGCCGAGCCGCACCAGCGCGTAGCGCATCGCGGGCGGTTCCGTCAGGTCGAACGGCACCTCACGCTGCGCGCGGGCCAGTTCGTCGAGACGTTCCTCGACGTTGTCGGAGCCGAGGTCGTCGAAGCGCCACGGCACCCTGGTGCGTCCGGCGGTCACGGCGACCACCTCGCCGTCGCCGATCGTCCGGAACGCCGAACCCAGGTGCGGGTGCCGGTCGAGGACGCGTTCGGCGGCCAGCCTGAGCCGGTCGGCGTCGAGCGGCCCGTCCAGTTCGATGATCTGCTGGACGACGTACGGATCGGAGTCGCGGGCGAACGTGGCGTGGAAGTAAAGGCCGGTCTGCAGCGGGCTGAGCGGCAGCACCTCGCGCAGGCCGTCCGGTCCCGCCGCGGCCTCGAGCGCGGTGACGTCGGCGGCGTCCAGGGCCAGCAGCGGAAAGTCCGACGGGGTATGCCCGGTGACGGCGTCGCTGCCCGCCACGGCATCGAGCAGTTCGGTCCACAGCCGGGCCAGCCGCCCCACCTCGGCGGCGTCCAGGATCCCGTTCGGCCAGCTGAACCGGGTCTGCAGTACCGGTCCGCCTGCCGTCTCCACCGCCACCGCGTTGATCTCGAGCGCCCGCGGCAGGGGCATCTTCGGGTCGCGCCGTTCGACGACGACCTCCTTGCCGCCGACGGCCGTCCACGGCCGGTCGGTGTCGGCCTCGAACCGGCCCAGGTAGTGGAAGAGCACCTGGGGCGACACGGCCAGATCAGGTCGGGGCGCGGTGCCCAGGTAGCGCAGCGCGCCGTAGCTGAGCCCTCGCCGGGGCACCTCGCGGAGTTGTTCCTTGACGGCCTTCACCGCCGCGCCGAGCTCCGCGCCGCCGGCCAGCAGCCGTTCCCAGGGGGCGGATCCGGGGTCGAGGACGGCGGGGAAGAGCGTGGTGAACCAGCCGAAGGTGCGCGACAGGTCGGCGTCCCCAGGGGCATCCTCCTCGCGGCCGTGGCCCTCCAGCTCCAGGAGTACGGCGGAGTCCGCCGCCCGCCAGTGACCCAGCGCGAGCGCCGCCGCGGCGACCAGGGCGTCGTTGACGCCGCCATGGATCGCGGCGGGGACCGGGCCGAGCAGCCTGGCCGTCACTGCGGCGGACAGCTCGACGGTCAGCGACTCCTCGTTCGCGACCACGTCGCACTGCGGGTCGAGGGGGCGTACGCCCAGCAGCGGATCGGCCGCAGCGGCGACACGGTGCCAGTAGTCCTCGTCGGCGGCGAAGACGCCCGTCCGGGTCGCCTCGGTCAGCTGGGTCGCCCACTTCCGCAGCGAGGTGGGGGCGGGCGGGAGTGCCACGTCGTGGCCCGCTACCGCGGCGTCCCAGGCCGCTGCCAGGTCCTCGAGGAGCACCCGCAGCGATACGCCGTCGACGACCACATGGTGGATCACCAGGACGAGACGGCCCTGGCGGTCCGGGCCCGCGTCCAGCCAGACCAGCTCGATCATCCGGCCGGCCGCGGTGTCGAGCCGGGCGGCGGCCGCGGTGGTGGCGTCTTCGACGGCCGAGGCCAACGCCGCCTGGTCCAGGCCGGCCGCGTCCACCCTGGTGATCACGTCGGCGGCCGGCCGCGCCCCGGCTGGGGCGATGGTCAGCGTCCAAGGCGAGGTGCCCTCGGTGCGGGCGCGCAGCACGTCGTGCACGTCCAGCACCGCGGTGACGATCTCGTCGAGCCGCCCGGTGGTGAGCGCGGCGGGTGTGCGCACGGTCATGGACTGGAAGAAACCGTCCAGGCTCGGACCGGCCTCCTGCAGCCAGCAGATGATCGGGGTGGACGGCACTGGACCGGTGGCGGCCACCGTGGGCGCGGCGGCGGTGTCCAGGGGGCGCACCACCATGGCGAGCGCTGCCGGGGTACGCCCGGTGAAGAGGTCGCGGGCACGCAGCACGAGCCCGGCGCGCTGGGCCTGGCGCACCGCGGAGATGGCGATGATGCTGTCACCGCCGAGGGCGAAGAAGTCGTCTTCCGCGTCGACCCGGTCGAGGCCGAGAACCGAGGCGAAGATGGAGCAGAGCGTGCTTTCCAGGGGGGTGCGCGCGGGCCTGGTCCGGGGCGCGGTGGTCACCGCGGGCGCTGGGAGAGCCTGCCGGTCCACCTTGCCGTTGGCCGTCACCGGGAGCCTGTCCAGTACGGTCAGGACGCCGGGCACCATGTACTCGGGGAGCCGCCCGGCGCACCACACGCGCAGCCTGTCGTCAGCGCTGCCGCCGTCGGCCTCAAGGGGTTCGTCGACGGTGACGTAGCCCGCCAGTTGCTTGGCCCCGGCGGCGTTGGTGAAGACGACGACGGCGGCCTGCCGGACGGACGGGTGCGCGGCGAGGGCGGCCTCGACCTCCTCCAGTTCCAGACGCATGCCGCGGATCTTCACCTGGTTGTCGGCCCGGCCGACGAACTCCAGGGTGCCGTCGGTGTTCCAGCGGGCCAGGTCGCCGGTGCGGTACATCCGGCTGCCGTCGCCCTCGAACGGGTCTGCGACGAACCGCGACCCGGTCAGCGACGGCGCGTTCACATAGCCGCGGCCGAGCAGGAACCCGGCCGCGTACAGTTCGCCGGTCTCCCCGGCGGGCAGCTGTTCCAACTGCTCGTCCAGGACGTACAGGCGGGTGTGCGGGTTGGGCCTGCCGATCGAGGTGGCGATCCGCTCGGCGGTGTCCCGGTAGATCACGTGCGAGACACCGATGGTCGCCTCGGCCGGACCGTACCCGTGGTACAGCGTAGTGCCCAGCCGGCTGCGGAACCGTTCGAACAGTTCCGGAGTGAGGACCTCGCCGCCGCACCACACGTGCTTGAGGCCGGAGAGCAGCGAGGTGCCGCGTGCCATCTCCAGCAGAACGTCGAGCATGGACGAGACGAGGTAGACGAAGGTGACCCCCTCGCGGGCGATCAGGTCGAGCAGGTACTGCGGGTCGCGTTCGCCGCCGGGCTCGGCCACGACGACGTAGCCGCCGCAGACCAGCGGCAGCAGGATCTCGTTGACGGAGATGTCGAACGACAGCGGCGCCTTGAAGAGAGAGGCGTCACCGGGGCCGAAGCCCAGGATGTGCTCCACCTGCCACAACAGCCGTTCGCAGATCGCCTCATGGCGGATCATCGCGCCCTTCGGCTTCCCGGTAGAACCGGAGGTGAAGATCACGTATGCGAGCTGGGGGCCCTGGATCGGCGGATGCGGCGCGTCGGTGCTGTGGTGGCCGTGGCTCCAGTCCCCGAGGTCCACCTCGACCAGGGCGTTCGCCTCGATGTCCAACTCCCCGCCGGGGGCGGCGATGACCAACCGGGCCTGCGCGTCGGCGCGGACCTGACGGCGGCGCTCCTGCGGCCAGGCCGGATCGACCGGGACGAAGGCGCCGCCCGCGACCATCACCGCCAGCACACCGACCACCATCTCCGGCGAACGCGGCGTCGAGATCGCCACGACCTCCTCGGACCGCAGGCCCAACTCCCCCAGCCGGTGCGCGAGCTGGTGGACGCGGTCTCCGAGCTCCCGGTAGGTCAGGCGCACGTCCCCGGCCACCAGGGCGACGGCTTCCGGTGTGCGGCTCACCTGGGCGATGAACAGGTCCGCGACGGTGGTGATGGTGGTGGGCGCCGTCATGTTCTCTTGTTCCGCCTATCAGGTGAGGGTCAGCCGAATACTTAGGCTAGCCTAACCTTATTATCAGGGGAAGTCGGGGTCCGGGACTCCCATGCCGACCACAACTGGGCATAACGGCCTCCGGCCCCGACCAGCGTCTCGTGCGACCCCTCTTCGACGATGCGGCCGTGTTCGAGCACGACGACCCGGTCGGCCGACGCCGCCTGGGTCAGACGGTGCGCCACTATCAGCGTGGTCCGCCCGCGCGTCGCCGCGGCGGCGGACTCCTCGAGCAACCGGGCGCCGAGGCTGCCCGCCTCGGCCGTGGCCTCGTCGAGCACCGCCACCGCCGGGTCGGCCAGTACGAGCCGGGCCAGTGCGAGTTGCTGGGCCTGGGCGGCGGTCAGCTCGTGCCCGCCCTCGCCGACCACGGTGTCCAGTCCCTCGGGCAGCGCCTCGGCCCACTCCAGAGCGCCCACCGTGGTCAGCGCCTCCGTGGCCCGCTGAACTGTGGCGCCGGGGCTGGCCAGCCTCAGGTCCTCGATGAGCGGTCCGGCGAAGACATGGATCTCCTGGGTGATCAGGGCGACCCGGCCGCGGAACCCGTCGGTTCCGAGCGCGGCGGGCGACACTCCGCCCAACTGCACGGTGCCGCGCCGCGGACGCAGCGATCCGGCGACGATGGCGGCCAGCGTGGACTTGCCCGCGCCGGTCGAGCCGACCAACGCCACCCGGGACCCTGCGGGTACCCGCATGCTGATCCCCCGCAGTACATCGGCCCCGCCGGCGTAGGCGAAGTGCACATCGGTCAGGTCGAGCGAGGCGTCCGCGGGAACCTGTCCGGGGGCCCCGGACACTTGCCCCGGTCCCTGTTCCTGTTCCTGCTCCCGCTCCTGCTCCGGGGGCATCTTGACCACACCCACCAGCCGGGCGAGGCTCGCCCCCGCGGCCAGTACCTCGTCGAAGACGAAGAGCAGCATGCCGATCGGTTCGAACAGCCGGTGGAACAGCACCGCTGCGGCCGCGGCCTGACCGACCGTCACGGTGCCCTCGCGGACCAGCAGGAACCCGGTGACGAGAATGACGGACAGACCACCGAACTCGGCGCGGTTGACCCGGCCCACGAAGCGGGTGAACAGGTCGAACACCCAGACCGACACATCCCGTGAACTCCGGGACGCCATGTCGATGTTCTCCAGATGGCGATCCTGCAACCCATAGGCGTGCACCGTACGCCGGCCCTGCATGCTCTCCACCAGGCGCTGCGACGACCGCGCGACGGTCTTGCGCTGCTTGGCGTACCGGGGCATGGCCAGGGGCAGATACCAGCGCAGCGCCAGCACGTAGAGGGGTACGGCCACGGCGCCGGCCAGCCCGAGCCGCCAGTCCAGGCTCGACATGGCGGCCAGCGTGAGGGTGCCGAGCAACGTCGAGGAGATGACGACGGGGATCCGTTCGACGAGCGCGTTGCTCACTTCGGCGACATCGGCGCTGACCCGCGACAGCAGGTCGCCCCGGCCGGCCCGTTCGAGGGTGGTGACCGGCAGGGTCAGAGCCCTGGACACGGTGCGCTCACGCAGCATGGCCAGGATCTGTCCGCCGAGTCGGGCCACCAGATACGAGGTCAGGCCGGTGGCGGCGCCACCGACGAGCGCCGCCGCGGCGATCGTGACCGCGATCCCTAGGATCGCCGACGAGCCTGCCCCGTCGCGCACCCGGTCGACGAGGATGCCGAGCGCGTACGCCGGGACGACGGCCGCGGCCGCGCCCAGCAGCCCCACCAGCAGGGTGAGGGCGAGGGCGGCGGGGCGTTCACGGAGCCGGCCGCCCAGCCAGCGCCAGGTGGTACGGGAGTTCGCGATCGGCAGCAGGTGTTCGTCCGGCTGTTCGCTCTGCTCGCTCTGATGGCTCTGTTCGCTCTGTTGGCTCATCGGAGCACCGCCCGTCGGTAGTCGTCATCGGTGGCACCGAGTTCGGCGTGGATCCCTTCGGTGACCACCCGGCCGCCGTCGAGGACGACGACACGGTCGGTGGCCGCCAGCATCGCCGGGCTGTTGGTCACCAGCACGGTGGTGAACGCCGCCGTCCCCGCGAGATGGCGCAGGTCGCGTACGCCCTGGGCGATGGCCTGTTCGGTGACGGTGTCCACCGCGGTCGTCGGGTCGTGCAACACCAGGATCGGCGGGCGGGCCAGCAACGCCCTTGCCAGGGCGACCCGTTGACGCTGTCCGCCGGACAGACCGGACCCGCGCTCCACCACCTCGTACGCCAGACCCTCGGGGTGGGCCGAGACCACATCGCCGGCCGCGGCGGCGGCCAGTGCGCCGGACACCGCCGCCGGGTCGGCGTCGCCGTCCGCCCCCGCCGTCAGGTTGGCGGCGAGCGTCCCCTCGAACAGGTCGGTGCGGTGCGGTTCCACCAGCATCGTGCGCCGGGCGTCGGCCAGGCTGATCCCGCCGAGCGGCTCCCCACCGAGGAGCACCTGGCCGTCGTACTCGTGCGGCACCACCCGCCCGGACAGGACCCGGACGAGGGCGTCGGCGTCGGTGCCGCGGTGGGCCACGATCCCGACGAACTCACCGGGCCGGGCGTCCAGATCGATCGTGTCGAGGGTGCCGTAGCGCAGTCCGCGCACCGCGAGTCCGGGCGAGGCGGCGACGGCCGGGCCGGCAGGGGCGCCGTCGTCGGTGTGCAGCACGGGGGCGGAGACCACCCGCGCGATACGGTCTGCCGACGCGCGGGCCTCGGCGATCCAGCCGGGGATGACGGCGAGCAGGCCGACCGGTGCCATCAGGAACTGCGCCACCCCGATGATGGTCAGGAACTCGCCGATGGTTATCCGCCCGCGCAGCGCGAACCAGCCCGCAGCGACGGCGATTCCGCAGGCGAGCAGCGAACCGCTCGCGTTCGAGACCGCGTTGTAGACGCCCTGGGTGCGCGCTGCCCGCAGGGCGGCGGCCAGGGATTTCTGGCTGACCTCCGCATAGCGCCGGGACGCGGCGGCTTCGGCGCCGATGCCCTGCAGCGGCCGGACCCCGCTGACCAGGTCGGTCGCCAAGGACGCGGCGGTGCCCATCATCTCCTGTTGCTCGGCGACCCGGCGGGTGATGCGCGGGGTCGCCAGGTGCAGTGCCAGCAGCGCCAGCGGTGTCGCGACCAGCACGGCGATGCCGAGCGGGACGTCGATGAACAGCAGGGTCACCGAGCAGACCGCCGTGGCCACCACCGCGCCGGTCGCCCGGGGTATGTAGTCGATGATGTACGACGCCTTCTCGGCGTCGCTGGAGGAGATCGTCAGCAGGTCACCGGCGCGCAGTTCGGTCTCGATGCCGCGCGGATCCATGATGCGGCCGGCGACCTCCAGCCTCAGCAGGTGCGTCTCTTCGGCAAGGGCCCGCATGAGAGTGCGTGCCCCGTACCGGTAGACGATCGTCAGCACCGTGAACAGCCCGGCCAGCCCGGCGAGCCACCACAGGAGTGACGTCCCGTCACCCGGCCCGATCGCGCGGTCCACGATCACGCCGATGAGCACCGGAACGAGCGCCTCGCACACCTGGTGCAGGCTGATCAGTACGGTTCCGGCGGTCAGCCGCCGGGCGTTGCGGGTCGTCGTCCGGCGCAGGACGCGCCCGCCGGTGGCCGGTGGTGTCGTGGGCCCGGCCACGGTCAGTGCGCGACGGAGTCGGCGTCGGCGGTCATCCGCTCGCGCAGGCTCCGGGGACGCAGGTCCGTCCAGGTGCGGTCGATGTAGTCCAGGCACTCCTGGCGCGGGGCTCCCGGTCCCTGGCCGAGGGCTATCGCCCAGCCCCGCGGGACTTCCTTGAAGGTCGGCCACAGCGAGTACTGCTCCTCGTCGTTGACCAGCACGTAAAAGCTGCCGCTGTCGTCGTCGAAGGGGTTGTCGGACACGGGGTCTCCTCAAATGGCCGCTGGGCGCCCCGGAACAGGCGCGATCTGCACGATGTAAGTGATGCGCGAGATGCGCAGAGGTTAGCCTAACCTAACCATGGATCGTGGTCGCGGTCCGGGGTGCGGTCACGATTCCGGACCGGGGGATGATCAGCGGGGTGTGCGTCTCGGGGTCGTCGATGATGCGGCAGCGCAGCCCGAAGACCTCCTCGACCAGCTCCGCGGTGACGATCTCCCGGGGGTCGCCCTGCGCCACGATCCGCCCGGCCTTCATCGCGATGAGGTGATCGGCGTAGCGGCAGGCGTGGTTGAGGTCGTGCAGCACCGCCACCATCGTGGCGCGCTGCTCCCGGTTGAGCCGTACGCACAGCTCCAGCACCTCGACCTGGTGGGCGATGTCCAAGAAGGTCGTCGGCTCGTCGAGAAGCATGATCGAGGTCTGCTGTGCCAGGACCATCGCCAGCCACACTCGTTGGCGCTGCCCGCCGGACAAAGTGTCGACCAGCCGACCGGACAGGTCGGTGACCCCGGTGGCCTCCATCGCCTCGAGTACCGCGGCCTCGTCGTGGGCCGACCACTGCCGGATCAGCTTCTGGTGCGGGAAACGTCCGCGGGCGACCAGGTCGGCCACCGAGATTCCCTCGGGTGCGGTCGACGACTGGGCGAGCAGACCCAGTCGCCGGGCGACCTCCTTGGCCGGATAGCCGTGAATATCCCGGCCGTCCAGCACGACCCGCCCGCGCCTCGGGCGCAGCAGCCGGGACAGCGCCCGCAGCAGCGTCGACTTCCCGCAGGCGTTCGGACCGACGATGACCGTGAATCGCCCGTCGGGCACCTCCACACTGAGGTCCTCGCAGATGGCCCGCTGGTCGTAGCCGATGGTCACGCCCTGGGCGTGCAGTCGTGCGGGCGTAAGGCCGGCCTCAGTCTGTGCGGACCCAGTAGTCTCAACGGCATCGCTCTGCGCCGTGTCGCTCGGTGCGGGGGTGGCATTCATTTCCGGCCTCTCGTGTTCCTGGCGAGCAACCAGGCGAAGTAAGCGCCGCCCAAGCTCACGGTCACCACTCCCACCGGCAGTTGAGTGGGAGCGAACAGCCGCACCGCGAGGAAGTCCCCGACCAGGAGCAGCAGCGCTCCGGTCACCGCGGAGGGCACCAGCGCGATCCCCGGGGCCCGGGTGAGCCGCGCCGCGATCTGCGGGGCCGCCAGCGCGACGAAGGAGATCGGCCCGGCGGCGGCGGTCGCCACCGCGGTCAGCGCCACCCCGACCGCCAGATACGCCAGCCGCACCGGCTCGCGCCGGACCCCGAGCGCGGAGGCCGCGTCGTCACCGAGTTCCAGCAGCCGCAGCGACGGGCCCATCGCCACCAGGAGCAGACTGAGCGCCCCGACCGCGTACGCCACCGGTGGCACCTGGTCCCAGCTCAGGTCATTGAGGCTGCCCTGGCCCCACAACGCTGCCGCGTAGGCCGTCTGCAGATCCGCCTTGATGATGAACCACTGGTTGACCGAGCCGAGGACAGCGCTGACCGCTATCCCGACGATGATCAGACGGAACCCCTGCACCCCCTGCCGGTAGGCCAGCAGATAGACCACCGCGGCGGTGAGCAGCCCGCCGACCAGCGCGCCCACCGAGGTCTGCGCGTAGTCATGGCCGACGTAGGCCGTGGCCACCAGGACGCCTGTGTACGCACCGGTGTTGAAACCGATCACGTCGGGGCTGCCCAGCGGGTTGCGCATCAGGGACTGGAACACCGCGCCGCTGAGTCCCAGCGCGGACCCGATGAGCAGCGCCAGGACCACCCGTGGCAGCCGCCACTCCACCACCACCAGCCGGGCCCAGCCGGATTCCTGGCCGGTGAGGGCGCGTACGACCTGGTCCGGAGGGAGGGAGAATTCGCCGGTACCCAGCGCCAGCACACCGACCACCAGCGTCAGCAGCAGGAGGATCGCGCAGACCACCGTCGTCCGGACGCTCAGCCGCACCGAGACAGCCGCCGACGGCCGGAGCACCATGACCCGGTGGCCGAAGTCGACCCGGGGAGCGCCGTCCTGGCGGCGCGTCAGGGCCTTCACAGCGCGCTGACGTTCGAACGACGGACCATCCAGATCAGCACCGGCGCTCCGACGAACGCCGTGACGATCCCGGCCTGCAGTTCCGCCGGCCGGATCACCAGCCGCCCTATGACGTCGGCGCTCAGCATCAGGACGGGCGCGCAGACGACCGTGAAGGCGAGGATCCAGCGCTGGTCGGGGCCGACCAGCCAGCGCACCGCGTGCGGCACCATCAGCCCGACGAACCCGATCGGCCCGACCGCAGCCGTCGACGCACCCGCCAACAGCATCACCGCCAGAACCGCGAGTACCCGGGTACGGGTGATGTCCGCGCCCAGCGAGCGCGCGATGTCGTCACCCATCGCGACGGCGTTCAGCGACCGCGCGACCGTCAGCGCCAGCAGCAGCCCCACCCCGATGAACGGTGCCACCGCCAGCGCGATGCTCATCGGACGCCCCCCGAGCGTCCCCACGTCCCAGAACCGCAGATAGTCGAAGGCCCGCGGCCGTACGAGACGGATGCCGGCGGAGAGTCCGTCCATCACCGCTCCGAGCGCGACCCCCGCCAGGGTGAGCCGCACCGGCGTGGCACCGCCGCGCCCGATGGACCCCAGGGCGTACACCGCCACCATCGCCACAGCCACCCCGGCGAAGGCGAACCAGACGTACGACCAGATGCTGGTCAGCCCGAGCACGCCGACGGCGAACACCACGAACAGCGCCGCGCCCGCGTTGACCCCGAGGATCTGGGTGTCGGCCAGCGGGTTGCGCGTCACCGCCTGGATCAGCGCGCCGCACACCCCCAGCGCCACCCCGGTCAGCAGTCCCAGCACCAACCGCGGAACCCGCAGTTCCCGCACGATCGTCTGCTCATCGGTGCCGGTGTAGTGGGCGAACGCGTCCCAGGTGGTGTGCACTCCGATCGTCCGTGTCCCCACCGCGATGCTCAACAGGCACGCCACCGCGAGGAGCGCCACACACGCCAGCAGCCACCCCGCGCGGCGCGCGTCCGACGCGGCTATACCGGTCGTCCCCGCTGAACGCTGCGCCTTCACCGCCCGAGGCGGCCGATCAGACACCCGAGCACGCATTCCCGTACATCCTCACAAGCCACAGGTACACACAGCCGGACAGACGCATAGCCGTCGAAGACAGGCGCCCATCTTAGTTAAGACAGGCTAACCTAATCCAAGCGTCGATCATCCGCTGCCCCCATGACCCAAGGCAAGTAGCATGCTCCACCCAAAACGGACGGAAACGAACGTTGTCGCCGGCGCACAGGACCCAGTGCGGTTCCTCGGGCATCCCATCCGGGGAGAGTCCGGGCCACCGGACGACGGGCGGGCGCGGGCGCCAGGCTTCTGGAACCGGCACCCCGATTCGCCCGGACGGGCATTCGTGAACGCTTTGGTCGCGAGGCGTAATCGCTCCGCAGCCGGAGGGCGGACGAGCGAAAGAAGCCCACCCCGTCCGCCATCCGGTCTTGGCACCGGCCGAGTTGGCCTTTACCGGTGCAGACCCGAGACCCACCGCACCCAGCGCCCGCCAAACCCTGCACCCTCGACCCCGCCGACACAGCAAGCCCCCGGAAGATCGCGAAGGCCCCCTTGCCGAGGAGGAGCCCCCTGCCGGAGCACACCCATGTCAGACGAATTGCCGTTCATATCCCATTGGGCACCCAACCCGGTGCGGGTAGTTTCATCCGTTGTGCATTCGACGAGGTCGTGTACGAGTTCCGCTACATCGACCTGGAACGGCCCTTGCGGGCGCTGTCCTCCCATCGAACGACGGCCACCGCACCAGTTGACGCTCTCCGGACAGGTGCACTGCCCGATGAGGGCACACTCCGCGCTCGATCACTCCCCATCCCTGGCGTCGGGCGGAGTTGCGGGCGCTCACGAAGGCAGCTCGGTTCCGGCCTGCTCGCGCACCATGTAGTCCGCGTACCAGTCCGGCCAGTTCGGATCCTGCGCGCCGGTGCGCGCCTCGTGCCCGCCGTGTGCGGCCGCGGCGCGGCGCAGCGCGGCCGCGAGGTCCGAGGAAGACGAGAAGGTGGTGACCGTGGGGTCCATTCGTCCCGGAAGCCGGGTGGTGATCTCCTGCAGGACCCAGCCGTTGCCGTCCGGGTCGCTGAATGACAGGAACGAGCCGTAGCTGCTGCGTCGCGGATCCGGGCCTGTTACTCGGGCGTCGGTTCCGGCGTGGTGGAAGACACCGCCTGCGTCGTGGAACACCTCGCTCGGGTCGGCGCCGAGTTGCTTGAGCTGGTCGTGGGCGGCCTCGATCGCGTTGACGATCAGGTGGAGTCCCTGAGCCGAGCCCGGTGCCTGGGAGGTGACCGAGGTGCCGAAGATGACCGACGCCGGCGAGCCGGGCGGGGTCACCTGCACCACCCGGAAGTTCTCGTCGGTGGCGACGTCGGCGTCGAGCCGCCAACCCAGCCCTGTGTAAAAGTCCTTGGCCCGGTCGACATCGGCCACCGGCACCACGACGACTTCGAGCTTCATGTCCATGACCCGCGCCTCCTGCGCTCGTCCGAAAATGCCGACAAGGCGAGACTTGCACGGCCCGATCACCGGGGCACCCCCAGCGCATGGCAGGGGTCGATGTGGGCCAGGGAGGTCACGGGCCAGAGCGTCCCGCGTGCCAGGTACGGCTCGTGCGGTGAGGGGTCAGCAACCGACGCTCAGGCAGCCCGCGTTGCTGCGGATCCCGCGAGTGGCGTACTCGAACGCGAGAGCCTTCGGGGCGGACCGGAGTCCACCCTTGGTCAGTGAGCGAGCACGGAGGGGACGGCCAAGTGGGCGTGATCGACCAGGCTGGTAGTTCTGCACGACGTGGCCACCGCCCTGACACAACATCTGCCCTCGAGTACTACCTCAAAAGTCACCCGTCCGGCCCATCCGTGGTCGTGGTCACGCACGTGCTGGCGTTCGCTGGTGTGCAGGGACCGGTGCGCCACGCCTAGTGCGTTGTCCACGAACGTTCGCCGGGCCTGGTGATCCGTGAATGATTTTTG
>NZ_JAAIKO010000474.1 GCF_016107395.1 Streptomyces fildesensis | reverse complement strand
GGGGTGATGAGCCCGGTGCCCGCGCCGATCAGCACCGCGGCCGGCAGCAGGCCGAAAAGTCCCGGGAGCATGGCGAAGCCCAGGCCCGCACCGGTCAGGAGCAGGCCGGAGCGCAGGCCGGAGGCGGTGGTGATGGTTCCGCTGTCCAGGGCGCGGCCGGCCCGGGGCTGGACGAGGGCTGCGGTCAAGGCCAGCACGGAGACCGC
>NZ_JAAIKO010000473.1 GCF_016107395.1 Streptomyces fildesensis | reverse complement strand
AGCTGCGGCACTTCTGACGGCAAATCTCGTCGTCGGCTTCCAAATCTAACAAGTCGATCGTCGGGACTTGAGGCCCACTTGCGTTCTTCTCGTCCTGGAAGACGTCTCCAACGCTCAGGAGCTCCTCGCTCAGCCGAATGTACTCTTTTGGGATCGATTGAACTCCACTGCTTGATAGAATCTCCACTCTGGAAGCGATGGCAGCC
>NZ_JAAIKO010000472.1 GCF_016107395.1 Streptomyces fildesensis | reverse complement strand
CACGAGAAGAAGTCTTACAGGCATGGTACATGGATGATAATGAGGAAGACCAAAGGCTGCCTCATCACAAAAATCCAAAGGAATATGTTTCTCTGGGTGAACTTGCTGGGTTGGGAGTGCTTAGTTGGCGACTGGATGCTGAGAACTATGAAACAGACGAGGAGCTGAAGCAGATTCGTGAAAAGCACGGTTACTCTTACATGGAC
>NZ_JAAIKO010000471.1 GCF_016107395.1 Streptomyces fildesensis | reverse complement strand
GACGCGGCGATCGCATGCGATCCATTTATTTCCTTGAATTGAAATGATACACACTACACAATGAATTTGTACAAATTCTGTTCTTCCTTCTCCTTGTTAGTAATAAGAACAGATACCAGGCATGAATTCGACAGGTTTGAAGCTGCTAGAATCAAGAACCAGTGGACAAGAGATTTGCTTCGTATGCTTGATCCTCACCAGCTTGC
>NZ_JAAIKO010000470.1 GCF_016107395.1 Streptomyces fildesensis | reverse complement strand
GATTCCGCTGCCCTGAAGTCCTCTTCCAGCCTTCTCTCATTGGAATGGAATCTGCAGGAATCCATGAAACCACCTACAACTCCATCATGAAGTGTGACGTTGATATCAGGAAGGATCTTTATGGCAACATCGTGCTCAGTGGTGGCTCCACCATGTTCCCTGGTATTGCTGACAGAATGAGCAAGGAGATCACTGCTCTCGCCCCC
>NZ_JAAIKO010000469.1 GCF_016107395.1 Streptomyces fildesensis | reverse complement strand
TCAGATCTGGTCCGTACGGCCAGATCTTCAGGCCTGATAACTTCGTCTTCGGCCAGTCTGGTGCTGGCAACAATTGGGCCAAAGGCCACTATACTGAAGGCGCGGAGTTGATCGACTCTGTTCTTGATGTTGTGAGGAAGGAGGCTGAAAACTGCGACTGCCTGCAAGGATTTCAGGTTTGCCATTCTTTGGGCGGCGGGACTGGA
>NZ_JAAIKO010000468.1 GCF_016107395.1 Streptomyces fildesensis | reverse complement strand
TGTTAAACTTGGATTGTGATCACTACATCAACAATAGTAAGGCTTTGAGGGAAGCCATGTGCTTCATGATGGATCCCGCCCTCGGGAAAAAGACGTGCTACGTGCAGTTCCCGCAACGGTTCGATGGCATCGACTTGCACGATCGATACGCCAACCGCAACATCGTGTTCTTCGACGTTAACCTGAAAGGACTAGATGGCATCCAGG
>NZ_JAAIKO010000467.1 GCF_016107395.1 Streptomyces fildesensis | reverse complement strand
CCTTGAAGGTCCACCCGGAGTTGCGGTAGCCGGGCTCACCGCCCGGGCCCTCCACGACGCCGTCGAGCGAGATGAAAGCGGTGCTGATCAGGGTGCGCATCTGAGGGTTCCTCGGGTGTCTCGTGTCCGGTTCTCATTGAGCCGGCGTGGTCTGGCTTGCGGCTACGGCGCGCTGCCTGCCGTCGATGTGATCACCGTAGCCACTTC
>NZ_JAAIKO010000466.1 GCF_016107395.1 Streptomyces fildesensis | reverse complement strand
GCAACAAAATTCAATGTATCAGCACTATCACAGGCTTACAAAATTACACATGTCAAACAAATTTATACACGAGGCAGAGACATAACAATTTACAAAGGCACACATTTACACATGAAACATAAAACAGCAGAAATACTAATGAGAAAACAGCCAGGCTACACGTGCCAGCTCAAGCATATGATGGAGCCAAACATTCATCAACCATAC
>NZ_JAAIKO010000046.1 GCF_016107395.1 Streptomyces fildesensis | reverse complement strand
CCCACGGCGTCTGGTGCGTGCGCTCGCAAGGCGGAGGGTCGTCCTCGTACTGGACGTACTGGGACGAGCCCGACAACGCAGCGAGGGCGCGTGCCAGACGCCGTGGGCCAGGCGGGACTTTCGCAACACGCCCTAGAACCCGCCGCACCCCGTTCCACCGGTGCGTCGGATGACCGACCACGGCCAGGGGCCGGATCCATGATCACGGATCCGGCCCTTCGCCATGTCCGGAGGAGCCCGGGCCGGGAAATCCTTGACCAGGTGGATAGGCTCCAGCTGGCAAGCGCGTACACGCAGTAGCAGTACGGCGGCCGGGGCCGACGGGTGCGGCGCACGGCCGGGAACGACCACAACGGGGTGTGGCCCGGTGATCCGGGTCAGGAGGGGGACAGCGCATGAGCGAGCAGTCGACGGGGCACGCGGGGACGGCGGTCGCGGACGGGCCGGCGACGGGGGAGATGGTCGTCGTCGAGGACCTTCGCCGCACCTACGGCAGCGGGGAGACGGCCGTGCACGCGCTGCGCGGTGTCTCCTTCCGGGTGCCGCGCGGTGAGCTGGTGGCCCTCAAGGGCCGATCCGGCTCCGGCAAGACCACCATCCTCAACCTGGTGGGCGGCCTGGACTCGCCGGACGGCGGCCGGATCACGCTCGACGGCACCGACCTCGCCGGGCTCGGCGACAACGGCCTGCTGGCGCTGCGCCGCGACCGAATCGGCTTCGTCTTCCAGTCCTTCGGACTGATCCCGATCCTCACCGCCGCCGAGAACGTCGGCGTCCCCATGCGGCTGCGCAAGGTGCCGCCGCGCGAGCGCGAGGAGCGCGTGGAGCTGCTGCTGTCGCTCGTCGGGCTCTCCGACCACGCGGCCCAGCGCCCCGGCGAGCTGTCCGGTGGCCAGCAGCAGCGGGTCGCCATCGCCCGCGCCCTGGCCAACCGGCCCGTCCTGATCATCGCGGACGAGCCGACCGGTCAGCTCGACGCCGAGACCGGCCTCGCCGTCATGGAACTGCTGCGCGCCGTCGTCCGCAGCGAGGGCGTCACCGCCCTCGTCGCCACCCACGACGCCCAGCTGCTGGCCCTGGCCGACCGGGTGCTCGAACTGCGCGACGGCCGGATCGTCGACGAGAGCTGAGCCGGCGGCCTGAGCACCGGGGCTCAGCCGCCGTCCGCCGCCTTGAGCGTGGTGGCCACGCTCTGTCCCTGGAAACCGCTCCGCAGGGTGACCTTGCCGCTGCCGGACGTCCCGGCGGCGCCCGGCGGCGTGCCGGTGCAGGAACCCGGGCAGATGGCCGCGGATCCCGCCCAGGACGTCGCCCACCGAGCCGTCGTGCGGCAACCGCTCCTGGGCCGTCACCCGCCCGCGCAGGTCCACCACGGCGAAGGTGGTGTGCGGCAGCGCGATGTGCACCCCGCAGACGGCGTGGTGGGCGGGGTCGACGTCCACCGGCACCTGGGGGCGGCCGGCCCGTGGCGGACCGTCCGGCGGCGGCAGCTCGCGCAGCAGCCCGAGCCCGATCAGCTCGGCCGTGTGCCGGGAGACGGCGGCCGGGCTCAGCCCGGTGTCCCGCGCCAGCGCGGTCCTGGCCACCGGACCGCCCCGCAGCACGGCCCGCAGCACCGCCCCGGTGGCGCCGCCCTCGCCGCCGCGGCCGGCGGCCGGCGCGGGCACGGACGGCAGGGCGACGAGCCATGGCGGGCGGTCGGTGGAGGGCATGCGCCGATGCTCGCTGGCGGCGCGCGGCGGGTCAACGGTCCGGCGTTACGTCCGTATGGCAGTCCTGCGAACGCGGTTTGTCACACGCTGCCGCGGCCCATCGCGGCCCCCTGATGAACGGGGAACCCTGCGGCCGGCAAGGGTCCGGAGGGTCACCCGGAGGGGTTAAGGCGCCGTCAAGGTACTCCCCGGCGGCCACCCCGGTCCCATATGTCCCCTTCGGTCGTTCTAAGGTCGAGACAAGCGCCGCACGCGCGTCCGGGCGACAGGCGCATCCGAGCAGAACGATGGGGCCATGGCACGCGGCAAACTGCGCATCTACCTCGGAGCGGCCCCCGGCGTGGGCAAGACCTACGCCATGCTCTCCGAGGCGCACCGGCGTACCGAGCGTGGCACCGACCTCGTCGTCGCCTTCGTCGAGCACCACCGGCGCCCGCGCACCGAGGTGATGCTGCACGGCCTGGAGCAGATCCCGCGCCGGGAGCTGGAGTACCGCGACGCGGAGTTCACCGAGATGGACGTGGACGCGGTGCTCGCGCGGCATCCAGCGGTCGCGCTCGTCGACGAACTCGCGCACACCAATGTGCCCGGCTCGCGCAACGTCAAGCGCTGGCAGGACGTCGAGGAACTGCTCCAGGCGGGGATCGACGTCGTCTCGACGGTCAACATCCAGCACCTGGAGTCGCTGGGCGACGTGGTCGAGTCGATCACCGGCGTCCGGCAGCGCGAGACCGTGCCCGACGAGGTGGTGCGCCGTGCCGACCAGATAGAGCTGGTCGACATGTCGCCACAGGCGTTGCGGCGCCGGATGGCACACGGCAACATCTACGCCTCCGACAAGGTCGACGCGGCGCTGTCCAACTACTTCCGGCCCGGCAACCTCACCGCGCTGCGCGAACTGGCGCTGCTGTGGGTCGCCGACCGGGTCGACGAGTACCTCCAGGAGTACCGCGCCGACCACCGGATCTCCGCCGCCTGGCAGGCCCGCGAGCGGATCGTCGTCGGCCTCACCGGCGGACCCGAGGGCCGCACCCTGATCCGCCGGGCCGCCCGGATGGCGGCCAAGGGCTCGGGCAGCGAGATCCTCGCCGTCCACATCGTCCGCAGCGACGGGCTGGCCTCGGGCTCCGCCAAGGAGCTGGCCGCCCAGCGGACCCTGGTGGAGGACCTCGGAGGATCGTTCCACCACGTCATCGGGGAGGACATCCCCGAGGCCATGCTGGACTTCGCCCGTGGGGTCAACGCCACCCAGATCGTGCTCGGCACCAGCCGCCGCAAGGCCTGGCAGTACGTGCTGGGGCCCGGCGTAGGCTCCACCGTCGCCCGCGAGTCCGGCGACATCGACGTCCACATCGTCACCCACGAGCACGCCGCCAAGGGCCGCGGACTGCCCTCCGCGCGCGGCGCCAGCCTGGGCCGCTCCCGGGTCGTGGCCGGCTGGCTCACCGGGGTCGTGGGTCCCGTCCTGCTGGCGCTGCTGCTCACCAACTGGCACCCCGGGATGAGCCAGGCCACCGAGATGCTGCTCTTCCTGACCCTCACGGTCGCGGCGGCCCTCGTCGGCGGGCTGCTCCCGGCGCTGGCCTCCGCCTTCGCCGGATCGCTGCTGCTCAACTACTACTTCACGCCGCCCACCCACTCCTTCACCATCGCCGAGCCCGAGAACATCATCGCGATCGTGATCTTCGTCGTGGTGGGCCTCGCGGTGGCCTCCGTGGTGGACCTCGCGGCCCGCCGCACCCAGCAGGCCGCCCGGCTGCGCTCCGAGGCCGAGATCCTGTCGTACCTGGCCGGCAGCGTGCTGCGCGGCGAGAGCTCCCTCGAGGCCCTGCTGGAACGGGTCCGCGAGACGTTCGGCATGGACTCGGTGGTGCTGCTGGCCCGCGACAGCGACCACGGTGCCTGGACCCGGGAGGCCAGCGTGGGGGAGCGCCCCTGCCTGCGCCCCGAGGACGCCGACGTCGAGGTGCCGGTCAGCGACCGGCTCTCGCTGGCCCTCACCGGGCGGGTGCTGCCCGCCTCGGACCGCCGGGTGCTCTCCGCCTTCGCCGCGCAGGCGGCCGTCGTCATGGACCGGCAGCGGCTGGAGGGCGAGGCCGAGCACGCCCGCGAGCTGGCCGAGGGCAACCGCATCCGCACCGCGCTGCTCGCAGCCGTCTCCCACGACCTGCGGACACCGCTGTCGGCCATCAAGGCGTCGGTGTCGTCGCTGCGCGCCGACGACGTCGCCTGGTCCGACGAGGACGAGGCCGAGCTGCTGGCCGGCATCGAGGACGGCGCCGACCGGCTCGACCACCTGGTCGGCAACCTGCTCGACATGTCCCGCCTGCAGACCGGCACGGTCACCCCGCTGATCCGCGAGATCGATCTCGACGAGGTGGTGCCGATGGCGCTCGGCGGCGTCCCGGAGAGCAGCGTCGTCCTCGACATCCCGGAGAGCCTGCCGATGGTCGCCGTCGATCCCGGCCTGCTGGAGCGCAGCGTCGCCAACGTCGTCGAGAACGCCGTCAAGTACAGCTCCCCGGGGTCCAAGGTGGTGGTGGCCGCCAGCGCGCTGGGCGACCGGGTGGAGGTGCGGGTCGTCGACCGCGGCCCCGGGGTGCCGGAGACCGCCAAGGACCGGATCTTCGAGCCCTTCCAGCGCTACGGCGACGCACCGCGCGGCAACGGCGTGGGCCTGGGCCTCGCGGTCGCCCGCGGCTTCGCCGAGTCCATGGGCGGCACGCTGGTCGCCGAGGACACCCCCGGCGGCGGCCTGACCATGGTGCTCACCCTCCAGGCCGCCCTCGGCGGCCGTCCGGCCCGCCCGGACCTGCCGGCGGGGGCGACGTCGTGAGGGCGGGCAGCAGCACCGTGACCGACGCGACCGAAGCAGCTGACACGACCGATGTGACGGTGACCGATCCGACCGATGTGACCGATGTGACCGAGAAGAGGAACTCCATGTACCGGGTGCTCGTGGTGGACGACGAGCCGCAGATCGTGCGCGCGCTCGTGATCAATCTGCGGGCCCGCAAGTACGAGGTCGACGCCGCCCACGACGGCGCGAGCGCGCTGCAGCTGGCCGCCGCCCGCCACCCCGATGTGATCGTCCTGGACCTCGGCCTGCCGGACATGGACGGCGTCGAGGTGATCCGGGGGCTGCGCGGCTGGACCCGGGTGCCGATCATCGTCCTGTCGGCCCGCCAGACGTCCGACGAGAAGGTCGAGGCGCTCGACGCCGGAGCGGACGACTACGTCACCAAGCCGTTCGGCATGGACGAGCTGCTGGCCCGGCTGCGGGCCGCCGTCCGCCGGGCGGCGCCCGGCGGGCCCGAGGACGACGCCGCGACGGTCGAGACCGAGACCTTCACCGTCGACCTGGCGGCCAAGAAGGTCAACCGGGGTGGCGCCGACGTCCGGCTCACCCCGACCGAGTGGCATCTGCTGGAGGTCCTGGTCCGCAACACCGGGCGGCTGGTCAGCCAGAAGCAGCTCCTGCAGGAGGTGTGGGGGCCCTCGTACGGCACCGAGACCAACTACCTGCGGGTCTACATGGCGCAGCTGCGCCGCAAGCTGGAGGCGGATCCCGCGCATCCGCGGCATTTCATCACGGAGCCGGGCATGGGCTACCGCTTCGAGCACTGAAAAGCCCCTTCGGGCACTGAACGGACATCCGCGGGGCGGTGATCGGCCGTCCGGCGTACCGGACGCCTTGTCGGCCGGGCCCGGTACGCTGGATACATGAGTGGTGCCACCCGTTCGGACCGACCCACCGGCCGCTTCCGGCGCATGATAGACCGCCTGTCGTCCTCCCAGGAGGAGCTGCACTCCGAGGAGCTGCAGAAGGACGCCCTGTCCGTCGGCTGCACGCGGATCTGCGACTGCGGAGACCGGCAGATAGTGACGGTGACCGGTAGTCTGCGCACGGTCACACTGCGACCACGGGCCGGAGTGCCCGCGCTGGAGGCGGAGCTGTTCGACGGCTCCGCAGCCCTTGACGTGGTGTGGCTGGGACGCCGCAGTATCAGCGGGATAGAGCCGGGGCGCAAGATCATCGCTTCGGGCCGGATCTCGATGAACCACGGCCGTCCCGTCCTGTTCAATCCCAAGTACGAACTGCGTCCGGTCGGACAGGAGTAGTCGGTGGCGTCGATCGACAAGCAGACAGAGGACCCGCGGACCGGGGAGGGTACGGACGGCGATTCCAAGGCGATCACCGAAGCCGCTCTCTTCGAGGCGTTCGGCGGCATCCGGGGCATGGTGGAGACCACCGTGCCCGGCCTGGTCTTCGTCCTGATCTACACGATCAACAGAGATATCCACATCGCGGCCATCGCCGCGCTCAGTCTTTCCGTGCTGCTCGGGATCGCCCGGCTGGCCCGCAAGGACACCCTCAAGCACGCCTTCAGCGGTGTCTTCGGGGTGGCCTTCGGCGCGGTCTTCGCGATGATGTCCGGCGATGCCAAGAACTTCTACCTGCCCGGGATGCTGTACACCCTCGGGCTGGCCGTCGCGTACATCGCCACCGCCATCGCGGGCGTCCCGCTGCTGGGCCTGATCCTCGGCCCGGTCTTCAAGGAGAACCTCTCCTGGCGCAAGCGCAACCCCGGCCGGCTGCGCGCCTACACCAAGGCCAGCTGGGCCTGGGGGCTGATCCTGCTGGCCAAGTCGGCGATCCTCTTCCCGCTGTACTGGTGGGGGGACGCCACTCAGCTCGGCTGGGTCAAGGTCGCGCTGGGCATCCCGCCGATGCTGCTGTCCGTCTACCTGACGTGGATCTTCCTGTCGAAGGCTCCGCCGCCGATCAACGTGATCGCCGAGATGGAAGCCGAGGAAGAGGCGAAGAAGGCCGCCGCCGCGTCCTGACCTCGGCGTATTCCGCTCGATTCCGCTCATCCCCGCTCATCATGACGACGGGCGCCCCGGACCTTCCCGGTCCGGGGCGCCCGTCGT
Source organism: Streptomyces fildesensis (assembly GCF_016107395.1). Classification (GTDB taxonomy): domain Bacteria; phylum Actinomycetota; class Actinomycetes; order Streptomycetales; family Streptomycetaceae; genus Actinacidiphila; species Actinacidiphila fildesensis. The sequence continues at coordinate 55,766 of NZ_JAAIKO010000046.1, read as the reverse complement.
CATGACCGGTCCTGTCAGTCCTCGCGCTGGACGGACAGCAGGTCCTCCAGCTGCTCCTCGCGGTGCGGTGCGGCGACGAACAGCAGCTCGTCACCGGCCTCCAGCGCGTCGTCCTTGGACGGCGTGAGCACCCGGTTGCCCCGGATGATCGTCACCAGCGAGGTGTCCTGCGGCCACTCCACGTCGCCGACGCGGGTGCCGACCAGCGCGGCCTCCGGCGGCAGGGTGAGTTCCACCAGGTTGGCGTCGCCCTGGCTGAAGCGCATCAGCCGCACGAGATCGCCGACGCTCACGGCCTCCTCGACCAGCGCGGACATCAGCCGCGGGGTCGAGACGGCCACGTCGACGCCCCAGGACTCGTTGAAGAGCCATTCGTTCTTGGGGTTGTTGACCCGGGCCACGACCCGCGGCACCCCGTACTCGGTCTTCGCGAGCAGCGAGACGACGAGGTTGACCTTGTCGTCACCGGTGGCGGCGATGACCACGTTGCAGCGCTGCAGCGCCGCCTCGTCCAGCGAGGTGATCTCGCAGGCGTCGGCGAGCAGCCACTCGGCCTGCGGTACCCGCTCCACCGAGATGGAGGTGGGATTCTTGTCGACGAGCAGGACCTCGTGCCCGTTCTCCAGCAGCTCGGCCGCGATCGAGCGGCCGACCGCGCCGGCTCCGGCGATGGCGACTCTCATCAGTGCGCCTCCTCAGGACCCTTGGCGCACGCGGCCTCGACCTCGGCGACTCCGTCCGTGCGCATCATCACGTGCACCAGATCGCCTTCCTGCAGCACCGTCTGGGAGGAAGGCAGCATCGCCTCGCCCAGCCGGGTGAGGAATGCCACACGGACCCCGGTCTCGTCCTGCAGTTTGCTGATCTTGTGACCCACCCAGCCGGGCGAGGTGTGCACCTCGGCGAGCTGCACACCGCCGCTCGGGTCCCGCCACAGCGGCTCGGCGCCCGAAGGCAGCAGCCGGCGCAGCATCTGGTCCGCGGTCCACCGCACGGTGGCCACGGTGGGGATGCCGAGCCGCTGGTAGACCTCGGCACGCCGTGGGTCGTAGATCCGGGCGGCCACGTTCTCGATACCGAACATCTCCCGGGCCACCCGGGCCGCGATGATGTTGGAGTTGTCGCCGCTGCTGACCGCCGCGAAGGCGCCTGCCTCCTCGATTCCGGCCTCGCGAAGCGTGTCCTGGTCGAACCCGACTCCGGTCACCCGGCGCCCGCCGAACCCGGATCCCAGACGGCGGAAAGCCGTCGGGTCCTGGTCCACCACAGCGACCGTATGACCTTGCTGTTCGAAGGATTGCGCAAGAGTGGAACCCACCCTTCCGCAGCCCATAATCACGACGTGCACGCCCGTCCTTCCGGCTGTCAACATTTTTGGCCGATACCCGATAAGCGTCTCAGACCGCGGCCCAAGCTACACACGCTTGCACCCCAGTGGGAGGTTGCGGACGGCCCGAGCGGGACTTTGCCTTCTCTTAGGAGGGTGGCGGTCGCATGCACGTACGGCGCAGCGCTTACCATCCTCTCCGTGCCCAAACTGACTGACCTGCCGAAACGGATCTTGATCGGCCGCGCCCTGCGCAGCGACAAGTTGGGAGAAACCCTCCTCCCTAAGAGGCTGGCGCTTCCGGTGTTCGCCTCCGACCCCCTCTCGTCGGTCGCGTACGCGCCCGGCGAAGTGCTGCTGGTCCTGTCGATCGCGGGCGCGTCCGCCTACCACTTCAGCCCGTGGATCGCGGTCGCGGTCGTCGTGCTGATGTTCACCGTCGTGGCGTCGTACCGGCAGAACGTGCACGCGTACCCGTCCGGCGGCGGTGACTACGAGGTCGCCACCACCAACCTCGGGCCGAAGGCCGGTCTCACCGTCGCGAGCGCGCTGCTCGTCGACTACGTGCTGACCGTCGCCGTGTCCGTCGCCTCGGGCATCGAGAACCTCGGCTCGGCCGTACCGTTCTTCGCCACCCACAAGGTGCTGGGCGCGGTCAGCATGATCTTCCTGCTGATGGTGATGAACCTGCGCGGGGTGCGCGAGTCCGGGTCGATCTTCGCGATCCCGACCTACGCGTTCGTCGCCGGCGTCTTCGCCATGATCGTCTGGGGCTGCATCAAGATCGCCACCGGCGCCACCATGGAGGCGCCCACCGCGCATTACACGATCCATGCCGAGGTCAGCGGCATCAGCGGCTTCGCCCTGGTCTTCCTGCTGCTACGGGCCTTCTCCTCCGGCTGTGCCGCGCTCACCGGGGTCGAGGCCATCAGCAACGGCGTCCCGGCGTTCCAGAAGCCCAAGTCGAAGAACGCCGCCACCACGCTCGCCGCCATGGGCGTGCTCGCCGTCACCATGTTCTGCGGCATCATCGCGCTGGCCATGTACACCAACGTCCGGATGGCCGAGAACCCGGCGACCGACCTGCTGGTCGACGGCAAGCCGGTGGGCCCCGACTACACCCAGGACCCGGTCATCGCGCAGGTCGCGGAAGCCGTCTTCGGGCACAACTCGATCCCGTTCATCTTCCTGGCCGCCGTCACCGCGCTCGTCCTGTTCCTGGCGGCCAACACCGCGTACAACGGCTTCCCGGTCCTCGGCTCGATCCTCGCCCAGGACCGCTACCTGCCGCGCCAACTGCACACCCGTGGCGACCGGCTCGCGTTCTCCAACGGCATCGTGGTGCTGGCCGGCTTCGCCGCCGTCCTGGTCTACATCTACGGCGCCGACTCGACCCGGCTGATCCAGCTGTACATCGTCGGCGTCTTCGTCTCGTTCACGCTCAGCCAGATCGGCATGGTCCGGCACTGGAACCGCCATCTGCGCAGCGAGACCGACACCGCCAAGCGCCGCCACATGCACCGGTCCAGGGCGATCAACACCTTCGGCGCCTTCTTCACCGGCATGGTGCTGATCATCGTCCTGCTGACGAAGTTCACGCACGGCGCCTGGGTCGCGGTCCTCGGCATGGTGCTCTTCTACGGGATGATGACCGCCATCCGGCGCCACTACGACCGGGTGGCCGAGGAGATCGCGGCGGGCGACGAGCGCACCGACGAGGAGGTGCGCCCGTCCCGGGTGCACTCGATCATCCTGGTCTCCAAGGTCCACAAGCCGACGCTGCGCGCCCTGGCCTACGCCAAGCTGATGCGCTCCGACACCCTCGAAGCGCTCAGCATCAACGTCGACCCGGCCGACACCAAGGCCCTGCAGGCCGACTGGACCCGGCGCGGCATCGACGTACCGCTGAAGGTCCTGGACTCGCCCTACCGCGAGATCACCCGGCCGATCATCGAGTACGTGAAGGGCCTGCGGCGGGCCAGCCCGCGCGACGTGGTCAGCGTCTACATCCCCGAGTACGTCGTCGGCCACTGGTACGAGCACCTGCTCCACAACCAGAGCGCCCTGCGGCTCAAGGGCCGGCTGCTGTTCACCCCGGGCGTCATGGTCACCTCGGTGCCGTGGCAGCTGGACTCCTCCGAGCGGGCCAAGGTCCGGGCGCGCAAGCGTGCCGACTGGAACGCCCCCGGCGCGATCCGGCGCGGCCCGGTCAGCCCGCCGAAGCGGGACAAGGAACACACCGGCCAGAAGTAGGCCGTAAGGCGGGGGGTGCGGCGGGACGTAGACTGGTGAGCTGCCGTTCTACGGTCCCGCCCGCACCACCCCGCCGCACCACCTCTCGCAGGAGCCTGTTCATCATGCAGAACCGTACGAAGGAACAGGCCGACGAGCTGGTCGGGGAGCGCTACGAGGTCGAGGTCGGGCCCGTCGCGCACGGCGGTCACTGCATCGCCCGTCACGAAGGACGGGTGCTCTTCGTCCGGCACGCACTGCCGGGTGAGCGCGTCGTCGCCAAGATCACCGAGGGCGGACCGGACTCCAAGTTCCTGCGCGCCGACGCCGTGGAGATCCTCCAGGCGTCCCCCGACCGCGTCCCGGCGCCCTGCCCGTACTCCGGCCCCGGCGCCTGCGGCGGCTGCGACTGGCAGCACGTCGCCCCCGGCGCCCAGCGCCGGCTGAAGGTCGACGTCATCACCGAGCAGCTCAGCCGCCTCGCGGGTCTGAGCCCGCAGGACGCCGGCTGGGACGGCACCGTCGAGCCCGCGCCCGGTGACAAGGGCGTCGAGGGCAAGGTGCCCGCGTGGCGCACCCGCGTGCAGTTCGCCGTCGACGCCGAGGGCTACGCGGGACTGCGCCGCCACCGCTCGCACGAGATCGAGCGGATCGACCAGTGCCTGATCGCGGCGCCCGGTGTCACCGAGCTCGGCATCGAGACCCGTGAGTGGCCGGACACCGCGTCCGTCGAGGCCATCGCGGCAACCGGCTCCAACGACCGCCAGGTCATCGTCACGCCCACCCCCGACGGCCGGCTGCCGATCGTCGAGCTGGACCGGCCGGTCTCGGTCGCCCGCGTCGACGAGCAGGGCGGCGTACACAAGGTGCACGGCCGTGGCTTCGTGCGCGAGCGCGCCGTCGGCCGCACCTGGCGGGTCGGCTCCGGCGGCTTCTGGCAGGTCCACCCGCAGGCCCCCGACCTGCTGGCCGAGGCGGTCCTGGACGGCCTCCAGCCGCGTGACGGCGACACCGCCCTCGACCTGTACTGCGGCGTCGGCCTGTTCGCCGGCGCGATCGCCGAGAAGGTCGGCGAGACCGGCGCGGTGCTCGGCATCGAGTCCGGCAAGCGCGCGGTGGAGGACGCCCGGCACAACCTGGCCGATCTGGAGCGTGTGCGGATCGAGCACGGCAAGGTCGAGACCGTACTGCCGCGCACCAAGATCACCGAGGCCGACCTGATCGTCCTCGACCCCCCGCGGGTCGGCGCCGGCAAGTCCACCGTCAAGCACCTCGCCTCGCTCGGCGCCCGCCGCATCGCCTACGTGGCCTGCGACCCGGCCGCGCTCGCGCGCGACCTGGCGTACTTCGCGGAGGCGGGCTACAAGCCGGTGTCCCTGCGCGCCTTCGACCTCTTCCCGCTCACGCACCACGTGGAGTGCGTCGCGATCCTGGCGCCGGTGGCGAAGTCGGCCTGAGGCTCCGGGCCGCCCGGGTTCCGGCGCGGCCGGTCCCGGGTTACTCGGCCGCCATCGCGGTGAGCTTGAGCACCGTGTTCCAGTTGCGGGCCGTCGCGGTCACCCCCAGTTTCCTGTCGGTGAACAGCAGGGCGAGACGGGACTTCTGGATGCCGGTCGGCAGGTGCAGATAGATCTCGTTCGGGGCCTTGGGGTCGGCGAGGCGGAACTCCTCCGGGGTGTAGGCCGCGGGATCGATGGCGGTCAGCCGCTCCTGTTCCGGCGGGCCGGACAGGAAGGTCACCAGGAACCGGGACGGGTCGACGCCTTCCATGTCGAAGGGATTCTGCTCGACCACCCGCTGGAGATCGGCGCCGTCCCGCACGAGGCAGCGGATGATGAGCCCCAACTCCTCGGTGATGCGTGCCTCCAGGCCGGTGGCCAGCGCGGCCGGGTCGGCCCGGGGGTGGCCGAAGACGGCGTTGCCGCTCTGGAGATGGGTTCTGACGTCCGTACAGTCCAGCCCGGTCAGCAGCTCGCGCAGGGTCTGCATCGGCACCTTGTTCTTGCCGCCCACATTGATCCCGCGGAGCAGCGCCACATAGCTCGTCACGCGGCCCACCGTAGACCAGGGGTCGGACGATGCCTCTGACCTCTGACCTCTGACCTCTGACCTCTGACGTCTGACCTCTAACCTCAGGCTTCGGTGACCGGGGCGCGCCCGAGCAGGCCGGTGGGGTGTGGTTCGGCCGCTTCGACGACCACGGCCGTGAGGCCGGTGTCGGTCCAGGTCTCGTGGTCCTCGCCGGCCGCCCAGCAGGCAGCCTGGCCTGCGGTGATCGGAACCGCTCTGCCTTCCGCGCCACTCACCCAGCCGTCGCCCGCGACCACGGTCAGCGCCTGCGGGATCGTCGCCTGATGCCGGCCGAGGCGGCCGCCGGGGGCCAGGTGCATGAGGGCCACCGCGACCACGGGTGACGCGGGCCCGGATGGCGTTCCGGGGCCGGCGTTCCGGTGGATGCTCACGTGGCGCACGCCGTGGCTGCCGAACGAGGTCAGATCGATGCCCGCTGCGGGGCCGGAATCCTTGATCTCCATACCGTCATCCTGCCGGGCTTCGCCCGTTCGGAGGACGTGGGGGCTGACGTAACGGTTCGGCAGGAGTCGCGCTGGCTACGTTCGCGGATATGAACTTCACGAGTGAGCGTCCCGCTGTCACCGAACTGCGGTTGTCCGCCTTCAAGTCGCACCGGGGCGCGAGCTTCGCGCTGGGTCCGCTCACCCTGCTCGCCGGCGCCAGCGGGACAGGGAAATCGAGCGTCCTGGAGGCGCTGACCGCGCTGGGGCGGCTGGCCGGCGGAGAGACGCTGAGCGAGGTTTTCGACGGATCCGGGAACGGGTCCGGGTCCGGGAACGGGACGGGAAGCGTGCGGGGCGGGGCCGCGGCCTGCGTGCCGCAGGGTGCGCAGCCGGACGCCGAAGGGCGGCGCGGATTCCGGATCGGCTGCACGGTCACCGGACCCGTCGGACCGGTCCGGCTGGATGTGGCCGTGCAGGCCGAGCCCGAACTGCGCATTGTCGGCGAGCGGTTGACCGGCGGCGGGGAGACGCTGCTGACCACCGCGCTGCGCGATCCGGAACGGCGCACCGTCCAGGCGGCGTGGCACACGGCGGGCCTGGTGCCCGTCACCCGCGCGCCACTCCCCGACGATCTGCTGGCGACGGCGCTGCTGCCGCTGCGCGTCGCGGGCCGCACCGAGGGCCAGCGGCTGGTGCTGGCTGCGGTGGAACAACTGGTGCTGGCGTTACGCGGGGTGTTCCCGGTGGAGCCGCGGCCGGAGACGATGCGGGCGCCGGTGGACGCCGGGGACGGGATGCTCCGCCGAGGCTGCGAGAACCTCTCGGCGGTCCTGGCCAGGACCGAAGGCGAGTGCCGTACACGGCACGCGGCGCTGGTGCGGGCGATGCGGGAGGTCTGCAGCCCGCCGGTCGACGGGCTGACCGTCCTGCGGTCCCGGGCGGCCGGCGCCGATTCGGGGGCCGAACTGCGGTCCGTGATCGCGGCGGTGGACCGCGGGCCGCTGGGGCTGGTGCCGGTGGACCGGCTGGGCGACGGGGAACTGCGCTTCCTGGCCATCGCGTTGGTCCTGCTGACCGGGCCGGGAGTGCTGGCGGTCGACACGAGCGCCGAACTCCTCCCGGCCGCCCAGGTGCTGACCGTGCTCAGCGACGGCTTCGATCTGGGGATGGACCGCCGGCAGACCCGTGAGCTGCTCGCTCTGGCGGGCATGGCGGCCGGCCGCGGCCATATCCGGCTGCTGGGCGCGGTGCACGACGCCTCCGTCGCCGAGGGGTTGGGCGGGGTGTCGGTCATCGACTTCGTCCGCCCGCGGCGGCCGGAGCAGGCGGGGGCGGAGGCGGAGGCGGAGGGGGCGGCCGTCGGGGATCCCGGAACCGAGCCGCGCAAGGAGCCCGGAACCGGGACGGGGCCGGAAGCGGGGGAGGGTGCCGGGGAGCGGGTGCCCGCGCGTTCGGCGCCGACCATGCGGTAGACCTGTGCGGATGAGCGAGGATCTGCAGGCGCTGCAGCGCCGTCTGACCGCCTTCGCGGCGGCCAGGCGCTGGCAGCAATATCACGTACCCAAGAACCTGGCCGCGGCGTTGAGCGTCGAGGCGTCCGAACTGCTGGAGATCTTCCAGTGGATGACCCCGGAGGAGGCGGGCCGGGTGATGGAGGACGCCGGGACCGCGCACCGGGTGGAGGACGAGGTGGCGGACGTCCTGGCGTATCTGCTGCAGTTCTGCCAAGTGCTGGAGATCGATGTGCTGAAGGCGCTCTCGGCGAAGATCGACCGCAATGAACTGCGCTTCCCGATGCCGGCGGAGGACGAGGGACCGGGCACGCTTCATCCGACCGGGTGACCGGGATATCCACAACCGGCGAGTAATCCACAGGCGCGGGGACCCCCCTTCCGCTCGCGGCCATCGACCGTCACTCTGGGTAACAGGTCGGTAGCACGCAGCGGCAGGGGGAGTACATCATGGACGCGGTACGGCTCATCCTGGCCACCCGGCACGCCCTCGAACAGGCGTGGCAGGTTCAGGACCTGATCACGGAGGCGTGGCAGGCGCAGGCACTCGCGGAGGCGGTGGGCGGCCATCTGGCCCTGCACGGACCGCCGGAGCTGCGGGCCGCCGGGTTCACTGTGTGCGAGCCGGGTGGCGGCCGGGCCTGCGGACCGGCCGGGCTCTCGGGGCTGCCGGGCGCCCGACCGGAGACCGTCCGGGCGTCGATACTCACCTGCGTGCGGGAACCGGCCCGTGCGCTGACGGAACTGCGGGACCTGCTCTCGGAGCTGGGCGCTGCCCTCGTGGGGCTGGCCTGCTCCGCGGAGGAGGAGGCGGTGTACTGGCAGTGCATCGACGCCATGGACGCCGCCGAGGAATCCAAGGACCGGGTCTGCGCGCTGCTCGGCGCGCTCGGTTCATGAGGCCGCTCGGTTCGTGAAGCCGTTCGGTTCGTGAAGCCCGCGGCTCAGGAGACGGGTCCGGTTGGCCCTGGACACACCCACCGGTGCACAAGATCGACGACGTCTTGACGCGTGGTTGACGTGCGGGGCGGTCCGGCGTGGAGGATGGGAGGCATGGATCTTCGCATTTTCACCGAGCCCCAGCAGGGGGCCACCTACGACACCCTCCTCACGGTTGCCAAGGCCACCGAGGACCTCGGATTCGATGCGTTCTACCGCTCCGACCACTACGTGAGCATGGGTGGCGGAGACGGGCTGCCGGGCCCGACAGACGCCTGGATCACCCTGGCCGGGCTGGCCCGCGAGACCCGCCGTATCCGGCTCGGCACCCTGATGACGGCCGGCACCTTCCGGCTGCCGGGCGTGCTCGCCATCCAGGTCGCGCAGGTGGACCAGATGTCGGGCGGGCGTGTCGAACTCGGACTGGGCGCCGGCTGGTACGAGAAGGAGCACACCGCGTACGGCATCCCGTTCCCGAAGGAGAAGTTCGGCCGGCTGGAGGAGCAGCTGGCGATCGTGACCGGTCTGTGGGCCACGCCGGTCGGGGAGACCTTCGACTTCGACGGGACGTACTACCAGCTCAAGGACTCGCCCGCGCTGCCCAAGCCGGTCCAGACGAAGATCCCGGTGCTGATCGGCGGGCACGGTGCCAAGCGGACCCCGGCGCTCGCCGCCCGTTACGCGGACGAGTTCAACATCCCGTTCGCCTCCGTCGAGGACAGCAGGCGGCAGTTCGGCCGGGTGCGTGAGGCGGCCGAGGCGGAGGGGCGCAAGAAGGACGAGCTGGTGTACTCCAACGCCCTGGTCGCCTGCGTCGGCAGGAACGACGCCGAGGTCGCGCGCCGTGCCGCGGCCATCGGCCGGGAGGTCGACGAGCTGAAGGCCAACGGGCTGGCGGGGTCCCCGGCCGAGGTGATCGACAAGATCGGTCAGTACGCCGCGACCGGCTCCACCCGCTTCTATCTGCAGATCCTCGACCTGGGCGATCTGGACCATCTGGAACTGATCTCCGCCGAGGTCCAGTCCCAACTCACCTGAACCGAACCGAACCGAACCGAACTGAACTCACCTCACCTCACCTGCACTGAACCGACCTGATCTGACCCTTTGAACGAACCTCCGGTGCACCCGATCCGGGGCCGAAGCAAGGAGCGACCGTCATGCCGCCCGACCTGACCCTGGGCACCCCGCTCGTCCTGGACGGCGGGCTGTCCAACCAACTCGCCGCCCAGGGCTGTGATCTGTCCGACCCGCTCTGGTCGGCCCGGCTGCTGGCCGACGCGCCCGAGCAGATCGAGGCGGCGCACGCGGCCTATGTCCGGGCGGGTGCGCGGGTGCTCATCACCTCCAGCTACCAGGCGACCTACGAGGGCTTCGCCCGCCGGGGGACCGGTCGGGAGGAGGCGTCGGCGCTGCTGCGGCGCAGCGTCGAGCTGGCGCGGAGCGCCGCGGGCGGCCGTACCGACGTGCTGGTGGCGGCGTCCGTCGGCCCGTACGGGGCGATGCTGGCGGACGGCAGCGAGTACCGGGGGCGGTACGGGCTGAGCGTGCGGGAGCTGGAGCGCTTCCACCGGCCGCGGATCGAGGCGCTGGCCGAGGCAGGGCCCGATCTGTTCGCCCTGGAGACGGTGCCGGACACGGACGAGGCGGAGGCACTGCTGCGCGCGGTCGAGGGGATCGGGGTGCCGGTCTGGCTCTCGTACAGCATCGACGGCGACCTGACCCGCGCCGGGCAGCCGCTGGAAGCGGCCTTCGCACTGGCCGCCGGGCGGGACGATGTGGTGGCGGTCGGCGTCAACTGCTGCGCCCCGCGGGACGCCGACCACGCCGTGGCACTCGCCGCGGAGGTCTCCGGCAAGCCCGTCGTGGTTTATCCGAACAGCGGCGAGGAGTGGGACGCCCAGGCCCGGAAGTGGCAGGGCGAGGTGACCTTCGAGGCTTCCCGGGTCCGCGACTGGCGGTCCGCGGGAGCCCGGCTGATCGGCGGCTGCTGCCGGGTGGGGCCCGAGCAGATCGCCGCGCTGGCGGAGGTGATGCGCCACGAGGTGTGACACCCTGCCGGGCACGCGCCCGGTGCTCGCCGGACACCGGCAGGGCTACCGCCCTGCCACCGTGGATCCCGCCCCACACGTCCATCCGGTACCGGGGCGTGCGCCGGGCGTGCGAGGCGCCTGTGAGAGGGGAAGGACTGTGTCCATGGGCTTTCACGTGGATTCCGAGGCCGGGCGGCTGCGCCGCGTCATCCTCCATCGACCCGACCTTGAACTGAAGCGGCTCACCCCGTCCAACAAGGACGCGCTGCTCTTCGACGACCTGCTGTGGGTGCGCCGGGCGCGCGCGGAGCACGACGGCTTCGCGGATGTGCTGCGCGACCGCGGGGTCGAGGTCCATCTCTTCGGGGATCTGCTCCGGGAAGCGCTGGCGGTGCCGGAGGCGCGGGCGCTGGTGCTGGACCGGGTCTTCGACGAGAAGCAGTACGGGCCGCTGGCCACCGATCATCTGCGCGCGTCGTTCGACGAGCTGTCCGTGCCCGACCTGGTCGAGGCGCTGGTCGGCGGGATGACCAAACGGGAGTTCCTCGAGCGGTTCGCCGAGCCGATCTCGGTGCTCTTCCACGCCATGCGCCTGGACGACTTCCTGCTGAACCCGCTGCCGAACCACATCTTCACCCGGGACACCTCCGCCTGGGTCTACGACGGGGTCAGCATCAACGCGATGCGCTGGCCGGCCCGGCAGCGCGAGACCGTGCACTTCGAGGCGATCTACCAGCACCATCCGCTGTTCGCCGGCGGTGACTTCCACATCTGGTCCGAGGGGCAGGCGGCATATCCGTCGACCATCGAGGGCGGTGACGTCCTGGTCATCGGCAATGGGGCGGTGCTCATCGGGATGAGCGAGAGAACCACCCCGCAGGCGGTGGAGATGCTCGCGCAGGGGCTGTTCGCGGCGGGTTCCGCCCGCACGATCGTGGCGCTGGACATGCCGAAGAAGCGGGCCTTCATGCATCTGGACACCGTGATGACCATGGTGGACGGCGACACCTTCACCAAGTACGCCGGGCTGGGGATGCTGCGCTCGTACTCGATCGAGCCCGGAGCGGGGGACCGGGACCTGAAGGTGACCGATCATCCGGCCGAGCACATGAACCGCGCGATCGCCGCGGCGCTGGGCCTGGACGACATCCAGGTGCTGACCGCGACGCAGGACGTGCACTCGGCGGAGCGCGAGCAGTGGGACGACGGATGCAACGTGCTCGCCGTCGAGCCGGGGGTGGTGGTGGCCTACGAGCGGAACGTCACGACCAACACCTTCCTGCGCAAGCGCGGTATCGAGGTGATCGAGATCCCGGGGAGCGAGCTGGGCCGGGGGCGCGGCGGCCCGCGCTGTATGAGCTGTCCCATCGAACGCGAGGCGGTCTAGGCACGGAAAAGCAGATCTGTATAAACATGTCATTGATCGTATAGACTTCCAAGGTCCTCCCCTCTGCCGCTACCTAGGAGTCCCCATGGCCATCGACCTCAAGGGTCGTCATTTCCTCAAGGAGCTGGACTTCAGCCCCGAGGAGTTCCGCCACCTGGTGGAGCTGGCGGCCGAGCTGAAGTCGGCCAAGCGGGCGGGGACCGAGGTCCGGCGGCTGGCCGGCAAGAACATCGCGCTGGTCTTCGAGAAGACCTCGACCAGGACCCGCTGTTCGTTCGAGGTCGCGGCCGCCGACCAGGGCGCGAGCACCACCTACCTCGACCCCTCCGGCTCGCAGATCGGGCACAAGGAGTCGGCCAAGGACACCGCGCGGGTGCTCGGGCGGATGTTCGACGGCATCGAGTACCGGGGCGCGGGACAGGCGATCGTCGAGGAACTCGCGCAGTACGCGGGTGTGCCGGTCTGGAACGGTCTCACCGACGAGTGGCACCCGACCCAGATGCTCGCCGATGTGCTCACCATGTCCGAGCACACCGACAAGCCGCTCGGCGAGACCGCCTACGCCTACCTCGGCGACGCCCGCTACAACATGGGCAACTCGCTGCTCATCACGGGCGCGCTGCTCGGTATGGACGTCCGGATCGTCGCGCCCCGGCAGCTGTGGCCGCAGGACTCGGTGGTCGCCGAGGCCCGCCGGCTGGCGGAGACCACCGGCGCGCGCGTCACCCTCACCGAGGACGTCGCTGAGGGCGTGCGCGGCGTGGACTACGTCCACACCGATGTGTGGGTGTCGATGGGGGAGCCCAAGGAGGTCTGGGACGAGCGGATCGAACTGCTCGGCCCGTACGCGGTGACCATGGACGTGCTCCGCGCCACCGGCAACGCCGACGTGAAGTTCCTGCACTGCCTGCCGGCCTTCCACGACCTCGGGACGAAGATCGGCCAGGAGATCTACGAGCGGCACGGCCTGACCTCGCTCGAAGTCACCGACGAGGTCTTCGAGTCCGCGCACTCCGTCGTGTTCGACCAGGCGGAGAACCGGATGCACACCATCAAGGCGATCCTGGTGGCCACGCTGGCCTGACGGCGCGGCCCGGATCCCGGTGGTCCGCCCCGCCGCCCGCGCGGATCCCGGCGGCACCCGCTCGGGGCGCCCGCGCGGATCCAGCGGCACCGCCGCCGATATCTCGCACTCGTGACGGCGGTCACAGATGAGTGATAACTTCGCTCTGCGGGCGTCCGCACCCCCTCCCCCCGCCAAGGAGGACGTGCCTTGAGTCCCTATCCGAGCTCAGCGAGCCCCACCGGCCAGTGGAAACACCTGCGGGTGGAGCGCGCCGGTGGCGTCGTCACCGTCACCCTCGACCGCCCCGACAAGCTGAACGCCCTCACCTTCGGCTCCTATGCCGACCTCCGGGACCTGCTCGCCGAGCTGGCGCACGACGGGAAGACCCGGGTGCTGGTGCTGTCCGGTGCGGGCCGCGGTTTCTGCTCCGGTGGTGACGTGGACGAGATCATCGGCGCCACCCTCGGCATGGGCACAGGCGAGCTGCTCGGCTTCAACCGGATGACGGGCCAGGTCGTGCGGGCGATCCGCGAGGCACCGTTCCCCGTCATCGCCGCCGTGCACGGGATCGCGGCGGGCGCGGGTGCCGTGCTCGCCCTGGCCGCCGACTTCCGGATCGTCGAGCCGACGGCCCGGTTCGCGTTCCTCTTCACCCGGGTCGGGCTCGCCGGGGCCGACATGGGGGCCGCGTACCTCCTGCCCCGCATGGTCGGGCTCGGCCACGCCACCCGGCTGCTGATGCTCGGCGAGACGGTCGGTGCCGAAGAGGCGGAGCGCATCGGGCTGGTCAGCCAGACGGCGGCCGAAGGAGAGGCCGACGCCGTGGCCGCCGCGCTGGCCGAACGGCTGGCCGCCGGCCCCTCGCTCGCCTACCAGCAGACCAAGGCGCTGCTCACCGCCGAGCTCGACATGCCGCTGGCGGCCGCCGTCGAAATGGACGCCGCCGCCCAGGCACTGCTCATGACCAGCGCCGACTACGCCGAATTCCACGCCGCGTTCACCGCGAAGCGCCCGCCCCGCTGGGAAGGGCGCTAGCCATGCGGATCGCGGTCATCGGCGGCGGCCCCGGCGGCCTGTACGCGGCCGCCCTGCTCAAGCGCCTCGACCCCGCGCGCGACATCACCGTCTGGGAACGCGGCGCCCCCGACGACACCTTCGGCTTCGGCGTCGTCCTGTCCGACGAGACGCTCGGCGGCATCGAGCACGCGGACCCGGTCGTCTTCCGCGCCCTGCAGGCGGAGTTCACCCGCTGGGACGACATCGACGTGCACTTCCGCGGCGAGGTGGTCACCTCCGGCGGGCACGGCTTCGCCGCCCTCGACCGGCGCCGGCTGCTGACGATCCTGCACCAGCGGTGCCGTGACCTCGGCGTCGAGCTGCGGCTGCGCGAGACCGGCCCCGCCGCCGTGGAGCTCGCCGCGACCCACGACCTCGTCATCGCCGCCGACGGTGCCAACAGCACCACCCGCGCCTCGCACGCCGATGTCTTCCGGCCGCGGCTCACCGGCCACCGCTGCCGCTACATCTGGCTCGGCAGCGACCTCCCCCTGAACGCCTTCCGATTCGAGATCGCCGAGACCGAGTACGGCGTCATGCAGGGGCACGCGTATCCGTACCGCGAGGGCGCCAGCACGTTCATCGTCGAGATGCGGGAGGACGTCTGGCTGCGCGCGGGGTTCGACCGGCTCGACGAGGCGGAGTCGATCGCCCGCTGCGAGAAGCTCTTCGCCGGCTGCCTGGACGGCCACGCGCTGCACGGCAACCGCTCGCGCTGGGGCGCGTTCACCACCGTCGTCAACGAGCGGTGGTGGCATGAGCGGACCGTACTGATCGGCGACGCCGCCCACACCGCGCACTTCTCCATCGGCTCAGGCACCAAACTCGCCATGGAGGACGCGCTCGCGCTCGCCGCCTGCCTGCAGGAGCAGCCGGACGTGCCGGCCGCGCTGACGGCGTACGAAACCGAGCGCAGACCCGTCGTCGAAAGCACCCAGCGCGCGGCCCGCGCCAGCCTCGAATGGTTCGAGCAGGTCGCGCAGTACACCGGACAGCCGCCGCTGCAGTTCGCCTTCAACCTCCTCACCCGCAGCCGCCGCGTCACCCATGACAATCTGCGGCTGCGCGACCGGGGCTTCACCGACGCCGTGGAACGGGACTTCGGCACCGAACCCGCAACCCCGCCGATGTTCACCCCCTTCCGGCTCGGCGCACTGACCCTGCGCAACCGCGTCGTCGTCTCGCCGATGGACCTGTACTCGGCCGTGGACGGCACCCCTGGCGACTTCCACCTCGTGCACCTCGGCGCGCGGGCACTCGGCGGCGCCGGCCTCGTCATGACCGAGATGGTGTGCGTCAGCCCGAACGGCCGCATCACCCCCGGCTGCGCCGGCCTGTACACCGACGAGCACGAGACGGCCTGGCGGCGCGTCACCGACTTCGCCCACACGCAGTCGTCCGCCGCCATCGGCCTGCAACTCGGCCACAGCGGGCGCAAGGGCTCCACCCGCCTCATGTGGGAGGGCATGGACGAACCGCTCCCGGACGGGAACTGGCCGCTCGTCGCCCCCTCCCCGCTGTCCTACCGGCCGGGCGTCAACCAGGTGCCGGGCGAGCTCGACTCGGCCGGTCTCGCCGCCGTCCGCGAGGAGTTCACGGCGGCCGCCGCGCGCGGCGCCCGCGCCGGCTTCGACCTGCTGGAACTGCACTGCGCGCACGGCTATCTGCTTTCGTCCTTCCTCTCCCCGCTCACCAACCACCGCACCGACGCCTACGGCGGCGACCTCGACGGGCGGCTCCGCTACCCGCTGGAGGTCTTCGACGCGGTCCGGGCCGTCTGGCCGCAGGACCGCCCGATGACCGTCCGTATCTCCGCGACCGACTGGGCGCCGGGCGGCACCACCGAGGACGACGCCGTCGCCATCGCCCGCGCCTTCGCGGCCCACGGAGCCGACGCCATCGACGTCTCCACCGGCCAGGTCGTCGCCGACGAGCGCCCTCAGTACGGCCGCTCGTACCAGACCCCGTTCGCCGACCGCATCCGCAACGAGCTCGGCGTCCCCGTCATCACCGTCGGCGCCATCTCCTCCTGGGACGACGTCAACTCCCTCCTCCTGGCCGGCCGCACCGACCTCTGCGCGCTGGCCCGCCCCCACCTCTACGACCCGAACTGGACCCTGCACGCCGCAGCCGAACAGAACTACCGCGGCCCGGCCGCCCCCTGGCCGCAGCAGTACGCGGCAGGCAGCCGCCGCCCCCCGAGCGGCCGCACGGACGCCCCGAAGCCCCGGCTCACGCTCTAGCCGCATCAGCCGAGGCTCACACGCCAGGTGCATCAGCCGCCCCTCACACTCCAGGTGCGTTGATCAACGAGCGGTGCGGACGGACCACCGCAGGAGGCCGGGCCCCGGGGCCGTACGGGTGGACTTGCCGGGTGGTGACCGTGGGCGCGGGGTCCCGGCCGGTGCGATAAGTCATCTTGGCCTCGCAGGGTCCCCTCACCTCTGGAAGAGGCATCCCGCCACGCGTCGTGCCCCCACCCGCCGACTCGCCACCGCCCTCCTCGCCCTCTCCACCCTGGTCCCGCTCACCCTGACGTCGTCCGCGGCCCAGGCCGCCCCGCCCACGGCCGCGGTCACCGCCGTCGACCCGTCTGCCGACGACTGCCCGCCGCAAGGCCTGGACCCCAAGCTCGTGGCCCGCCTCAACAAGGCGATCGAGGACGTGCGCAAGGAGGCCCGCGTCCCCGGCGTGACCGTCGGTCTGTGGCTGCCCGGCCGTGGCAGCTACATCCGGTCGACGGGGGTGGCCGACAAGGCGACCGGCGCGCCGATGAAGCCCGACCTCAACATGCGGATCGGCAGCGAGACCAAGACCTTCACCGCCACGGCCGTCCTGGAGCTGGTCGACCAGGGGCTGGTCAAACTGGACAAGCCGATCTCCACCTACCTCCACGGCGTGCCCGACGGCGAGCACATCACCGTCCGCCAGATGCTGGAGATGCGCAGCGGCCTGTTCTCGTACAGCGCCGACCCGGACTTCGCCCAGGCGCTGTTCAGCGACCCGACCCGGCAGTTCACCCCGAAGGAACTGCTGGCCTACGCCTTCAGCAACCCGAACGTCTTCCCCCCGGGTACGGAGTTCCAGTACTCCAACACCAACTACATCCTGCTCGGTCTGCTCGTGGAGAAGCTCGGCAGGATGCCGCTCGCCGAGTTCATCCAGAAGCGCGTCACCGGGCCGGCCCACCTGAACCACACGTTCCTCCCGAAGGGCGCCGAGTTCCCGTCGCCGCACGCGCACGGGTACACGAACCAGACGCTGACCGGTGATGTCGAGGACGCGACGAACTGGAACCCGAGCTGGGGGTGGGCGGCCGGCTCGATCATCTCCGACCTGCACGACCTGCACCACTGGGCGAAGGTGGTCGCCACCGGCACGCTGCTCACCCCGGCCACCCAGGCGCAGCGGGAGAAGTTCATCCCGGTACCCGGGTTCGACGGTGCCGCGTACGGCCTGGGCCTCTTCAACACCCATGGCTGGATCGGGCACAACGGCTCGCTGCCGGGCTACGAGAGCGTGACGATGTACCTGCCGAAGCAGGACGCCACCATGGTGATCCTGCTCAACACCGACATCCTGCACGACGGCTTCGAGCCGAGCACGCTCTTCGCGAAGGCGATCACCTCGATCATCACCCCGAAGAACGTCTACGAGCTCCCGGCCGAGGGCTGACCGCGCCGCACTCTCCGCAGTCATGACCGAGCGCGGTACCCGGCCTCCCCGGCCGGGTACCGCGCTCGGCCCGCGAACGTCACCCGGCCGTCACTCGGTCACGGTGTCGCCGTGCCGATGGGCCACCCGCCACTCGCCGTCCTCGCGGCGGTACACCTGGGTGGCACGCAACGTGTAGGTGCGCGGCTGTCCGTCGACGGAGGCGGACGTGTGCTCGAGACCCACCGTGTAGGCCATGTCGCCCAGAACGTCGTACGCCTGCAGCTCGAACACGTACGAAGTGCAGTCGGAGAAGCTCTTCCCGAGGGAGCTGAAGAGCTGGTCGATCTCCTGCTGACCGTTGGCATTGCGCCACGCCCCCAGGACGCTGACGGGCTCGTTGCGTGACCAGAGCGCCCGGCGGGGAGCCGGATCGCCGTTGTGCAGCGCACGTTCCGCCTCGTACAGGTCGGTCTTCACCCACGCCAGGAAATCGTCGCGGTCGCTCATGCCTTCATCATGCACCCGTCGATGAGGGGTGGCACGGTCAGCCATCGGCGCTGCGCACGGCATGGATACGCCGACGGCGCCGACATCACCTGCCCCGGCACCCGCGCTCAGGCCGGTATCCAGTGCGGCCACCACGGAGGGACGTTGTCCGCGGGGCAGAGCCCGGGGTTGGGTACCCCGGCGACCGCTCCGAACCACGCGAAGTCGGCCCAGACGAGCAGCGCGAGCGCCGTGCAGAGCAGCAAGGGCGGCACGGTCAGCCGGACGGCCAGGGGCGCGGAGAGGGTGATGCGCACCGCCAGGGCGAAGGTGCCGAGCGCGGTCGCGACGGCCGCGATCAGGATCGCCGGGGTGTGGACGAACAGCCGCAGGAGGTCGGGACCCGGGCCCGTCCCGGCATGGCACGAGACCGGGGCCAGCAGGACCAGGTAGGCGGCGAGAAAGCCGGCGAGCGCACCGTGGATTCCCGCGAGTGCCCAGGCCGCCATGCGGTGGCGGGAGCCGAAGGGCGTGAACCTGCCGGGTGGTGAAGGTGTCCGCATGGGGCGGGAGACGGTGTGCGGTACCCGACGGTTCCCCGGCCCGCTCAGGCGGGCCCGGGAGCCGCGCGGACGAAGGCGGCACCTGCTGCGTGCAGGCGTTGGTGCAGTTCGGTGAAGACCTGGGAGGCGCGGGCGCCCGGCCAGTCGGGGGGCAGCAGGGCGGTGGGGAGGCCGGGGTCGGCGTAGGGGAGTTGGCGCCAGGAGTCGAGGGCGCGGAGGTAGTCGGGAAAGGCGTCGCGCGGGGGTACGTCGGGACGCCGGGACCAGCGGTCGAGCACCGGCTCGTGGGCGTCGAGGAAGGTGCGGTGGAGCTTCGCGATGGCGTCGAGGTCCCACCAGCGGCGGACGGCGGTGGCGGTCGGTTCGAAGCCGAGGTGCGTGCCGTGGAAGAGGTCCACGTAGGAGTCGAGTTCGAGGCGGCGCAGGGTGTGGCGGGCCTCCTCCTGGACGTGGGCCGGGGCTATCCAGACGCCGGGCGCCGCGCTGCCGAAGCCGAGCCGGGCCAGCCGGGAGCGCAGCAGATGGCGCTTGTGGCGCTCGGTCTCGGGGACGGAGAAGACGGCGAGCACCCAGGAGCCGTCGCCGTCGCTGTTGCCGTCGCCTTCGGCAGAGCCGGGGCCGCCGTAGATGCGGCGGTCGCCGTCGGCGAGGAGCTGGCGGGCGTCGTCGGAGAGCGCGTACGCGGCGGCGCCGCCGACACGGTCCGGGACCAGCAGCTCGCGCCGCTTGAGCCGGGAGACGGCCGAGCGGACCGACTGCGGGTCGACGTCCACCGCGCCCATCAGCCGGATGAGGGCGGCGACCGGTACCCGGCCGTCCAGTTCGGCGCGCCCGTAGGCGCCGAAGAAGGTCACGATCAGCGAACTGGGGGTGTGCTCGGTCACATGATCACTCTAGGTCGCGCAGCCGGAAGCGCTGCAGTTTCCCGGTGGGAGTGCGGGGGAGGGCGTCCAGGAAGACGATGTCGCGCGGGCACTTGTAGGGCACGATCACGCCCTTGGCGAAGTCGCGCAGCGCCCCCACCGTGGCCGTGCCGCGCGGTACGCCGTCGCGCAGGACGACGAAGGCGCGGACGATCTGGCCGCGCTCCTCGTCCGGGACGCCGATGACGGCCGCCTCACTGACGTCGGGGTGCCGCAGCAGCGCCTCCTCGACCTCCGGGCCCGCGATGTTGTAGCCCGCCGAGATGATCATGTCGTCGGCGCGGGCCACATAGCGGAAGTAGCCGTCGGGTTCACGGACATAGGTGTCTCCCGTGAGGTTCCAGCCGCCCTGCACGTACACGGTCTGACGCTCGTCGGCGAGGTAGCGGCAGCCCGTCGGGCCGCGCACCGCGAGCAGCCCCGGCTCGCCGTCGGGGACCGGCTCCCCGGCGGCGTCGACGATCCGCGCCCGGTAGCCGGGCACCGGCAGGCCCGTGGTGCCGGGGCGGATGGCGTCGTCGGCGGCGGAGATGAAGATGTGCAGCAGCTCGGTGGCGCCGATGCCGTTGATGATGCGCAGACCGGTGCGGTCGTGCCACGCCTGCCAGGTGGCCGCGGGCAGATTCTCACCCGCCGAAACGCAGCGCCGCAGCGACGAGACATCGTACGAGGCGGAGCTGCTTGCGTCATTCAGGTGACCGAGCATCGCCCGGTACGCCGTCGGCGCCGTGAACAGCACGCTCACCCGGTGCCGGGCGACGGCCGCCAGCAACTGCTCCGGTCCGGCCTGCTCCAGCAGCACGCTGGACGCCCCGGCCCGCATCGGGAAGATCACCAGCCCGCCGAGGCCGAAGGTGAAGCCGAGCGGCGGGCTGCCCGCGAAGACGTCGTCGGCGCGTGGGCGCAGCACCTGGGCGGAGAACGTGTCGGCGATGGCCAGGACATCGCGGTGGAAGTGCATACAGCCCTTGGGGCGGCCGGTGGTCCCCGAGGTGAAGGCGATGAGCGCGACATCGTCCGACGAGGTGGCGACGTCGGTGAAGTGGTCGGGCTTGTCGGCGGCCCGGCGCAGCAGGTCCTCGGGCGCCTCACCGCCGTACGTGGTGATCCGCAGGTCCGGGATCTCGGCCTTGGCCAGGTCGTCCACCGACCGCAGATCGCACAGCGCGTGCCGGACGGCCGCGATGTCGCAGATCGTCGCGAGCTCCCCTGAACGCTGCGCGGCCAGTACGGTCACGGCCACCGCACCCGCCTTGAGCACCGCGAACCAGCAGGCCACCAGCCACGGGGTGGTCGGGCCGCGCAGCAGGACCCGGTTGCCGGGCCGCACCCCGAGGTCGTCGGCCAGGACGTGCGCGATACGCGCGGCGGTGGCGTTCAGGTCCTCGTAGGACCAGACCTCGCCGCCGGGGGTGCGCACACAGGGGGCGCCGGGGCTGCCGCCGGCCAGCAGCTCGGCCGCGCAGTTGAGCCGGTCGGGGTAGTGCAGCGCGGGCAGCTCGAAGGCGAGTTCCGGCCACTGGTCGCGCGGCGGGAGATGGTCCCGCGCGAAGGTGTCCACGTGGGCGGATGGCAGCAGGTCCATGGCGGTACCGCCTTCGTTGGCACCTGAGAGCGGACGAATTCAGCGTAACGTGTTGCTGACGACAGTCAACGGTACGCGATACCGCTTGGAGGCGCCGGATGCCCGCGTTCGCTCTCGACCCGGAACAGCTGAAGTGGTGCGCCGAGGTCCGTTCCCTCGCGGCGGGCCGGCTGCGGCCGCTGGCCGAGGCGGGCGAACCCGGCCGGGTCAACCGCCCGTTGCTCGCGGAACTGGGCGAACTCGGGCTGCTGGAACGGGTCTTCCCGCCCGGCGGCAAGGTGTCGGCGATGGACCTGTGCCTGCTGCGGGAATCGCTGGCCCGTGAATGCACCGAGGCCGAGACGGCCCTCGCCCTGCAGGGACTGGGCGCGCACCCGGTGCTGCACAACGCCGAGCTGGCCGCCCGCTGGATCCCGGAGGTCACGGCGGGCCGGGCCGTCGCCGCCTTCGCGCTCACCGAACCCGCCGCCGGCTCCGACGCGGCGGCGCTGGAGCTGGCCGCCGAGCCGGACGGCACGGGATGGCGGCTGACCGGCGAGAAGTGCTGGATCTCCAACGCTCCGCAGGCCGACTTCTACACAGTCTTCGCCCGCACCACACCCGGCGCGGGGTCGCGCGGGGTGACGGCGTTCCTCGTCCCCGCCGACCGGCCGGGGCTGTCCGGTGAGCATCTGGACATGCTCTCCCCGCACCCCATCGGGCGGCTCGCCTTCGACGGCGTCCCGGTCGGCCCCGGCGATCTGCTGGGCGAGCCGGGCCGGGGCTTCCGGGTCGCCATGGGCACCCTGAACCTGTTCCGGCCCAGCGTCGGGGCGTTCGCCGTCGGCATGGCGCAGGCCGCGCTCGACGCCGCCACCGAGCACGCGGGCGGACGCACCGCCTTCGGCGGGCCGCTGAAGGATCTGCAGGCGGTGTCCCACGCGCTGGCGGAGACCGCGACCCGCACGGAGGCCGCACGGTTGCTCGTCTACGCCGCGGCGGAGGCGTACGACAGCGGGGCGCCGGATATCGCCAAGCGGTCGGCGATGGCGAAGCTGTACGCGACCGAGACGGCGCAGTTCGCCGTGGACCGCGCGGTCCAGATCCATGGCGCCCGCGCCCTCGAACGCGGCCATCTGCTCGAACACCTCTACCGTGAAGTGCGGGCGCCGCGTATCTACGAAGGTGCCACCGAGGTCCAGCGCACCATCATCGCGAAGGAGCTGTACCGATGAGCCTGCGGCGCATCAACCCGGGCGAGCTGTCGCCGCCCACCGGCTTCAGCCACGCCGTCACCGCGACCGGCCGCACGATGGTCTTCCTGGCCGGCCAGACCGCCCTCGACCAGGCGGGCAAGATCGTCGGCGACACGCTGCCCGCCCAGTTCGAGCTGGCGCTCACCAATCTGCTGGCGGCGCTGGCCGCAGCGGGCGGCGGCCCCGCCGACCTCGCCCGGATCACCGTCCACACCACCGACGTCGCCGCCTACCGGGAGCACGCCGCCGAACTCGGGCGGTTGTGGCGGTCGTTGGCGGGCCGCGACTATCCGGCGATGGCGGTCGTCGGGGTGGTCCGGCTGTGGGACGAGGAAGCGCTGGTGGAACTCGACGGGATCGCCGTCCTGGCGTAGCGCGGGAAGCGTGCGCGGACGTGATCCCGCGGCGTCCCTTGGCACCGCGTAAGCCATGTGACATATTACTGTCGTGCCCACGAGACACTCGCTGGACGTCGTCATCGTCGGGGCCGGGGTGGTCGGCGCGGCCTGCGCCTACTACGCCTCCCGGTCCGGACTGTCCGTCGCCGTGGTCGACCGCGGCTCCGTCGCGGGCGGCACCACGGGCGCCGGTGAAGGCAATCTGCTGGTCTCCGACAAGGAGCCCGGCCCTGAACTCGACCTTGCGCTGCTGTCCACCAGGCTCTGGCGCGAGCTCGCCGACGAACTCCCACCGGAGATCGAGTTCGAGTCCAAGGGCGGCCTCGTCGTAGCGTCCGACGAGGCCCGCCTGGACGCCCTGAGCACGTTCGCGGCCCAGCAGACGGCAGCGGGTGTCACCGCGGCCCGGGTGCCGGCGGACCGGCTGCACGAGTTCGAACCGCATCTGGCGCCCGGCCTCGCCGGCGCCTTCCACTACCCGCAGGACGCCCAGGTCCAGCCCGCCCTGGCCGCCGCCCATCTGCTGCGCGCCGCCCGGCGCGCCGGCGCGCTGCTGTGTCTCGGCGAAGAGGTCACCGCCGTCCTGACCGGCCCTGGCGGCGCGGTCCGCGGGGTGCGCACCGACCGCGGTGAACTGTCGGCACCCGCCGTGGTCAACGCGGCCGGCACCTGGGGCGGCGAACTCGCCGCGTTGGCCGGGGTGGACCTGCCGGTCATGCCCCGGCGCGGCTTCGTCCTCGTCACGGAACCGCTGCCCCGCATCGTCCGGCACAAGGTCTACGCCGCCGACTACTTCGCCGATGTGGCGAGCGGCTCCGCGGCCCTGCAGACGTCACCGGTGGTCGAGGGCACCCCCTCGGGACCGGTGCTCATCGGCGCCAGCCGGGAGCGGGTGGGCTTCGACCGGACGCTGCGGGTCGAGGTGCTGCGCCGGCTCGCGGCCGGGGCCGCCGGGCTCTTCCCGGTGCTGGCCGGGGTCCGGGTGATGCGCGCCTATCACGGCTTCCGGCCCTATCTGCCGGACCATCTGCCCGCGATCGGGCCCGACCCGCGCGCCCCCGGCCTCTTCCACGCCTGTGGCCACGAGGGCGCAGGCATCGGACTCGCGCCCGCGACCGGACTGCTGCTCACCGCCGCGATCCGGGGCCAGCGGCCCGCCCTGGACCTGGCACCGTTCCGCCCCGACCGCTTTTCCCGCCGCGGACCCGATTCCCGGCGGGGAACCGGGCGGACCCGCGGACCCGAGAGGACATGACGATGGCGCGTAACCCCGTCGAGCTGGCCGGGGCCACCCCCGAGCCGTCGTTCGAGATCACGATGGACGGCCGCGTCCTGCCCGCGCTGCCGGGCCAGAGCATCGCCGCCGCCCTGTGGTCGGCCGGCATCCTCGCCTGGCGTACCACCCGGGTGAACGGCCGCCCGCGCGGCGCCTTCTGCGGCATCGGCTCCTGCTTCGACTGCCTCGCCACCGTCAACGGCGCCCCGAACCAGCGGGCCTGCCTGGTCCCGGCCCGTCCGGGCGATCTCGTCACCACGCAGGAGGGCCACGGCCGTGCCGATCTCGCCGTCTGAGCCGCCGGTACCTCCGGAGTACGACCTCGCGATCGTGGGCGCGGGCCCCGCCGGGCTCTCGGCCGCCGTGGCCGCGGCCGATCTCGGGCTGAGCGTCGTCGTGCTCGACGCGGCCGCCGCCCCCGGCGGTCAGTACTACCGCCATCCCGCGCCGGGACTCGGCGCCGCGCGCCCCGAGGCGCTGCACCACGGCTGGGCCGCCTTCGCCGCGCTGGTGCGACGGCTCGGCCGGCACACCGGGACCGGCAAGGTCCGGCACCTGACCCACCACCATGTGTGGACGGTGGAACGCGGCAGTTCGACGGCGTGGACGGTGCATGCCGTGACCGGTCCTGACGGGCCGGAGCAGGGCCGGGCGGCCGTGACGTCACGCGCACTGCTGCTGGCCACCGGCTCCTACGAGCGCCAACTGCCGTTCCCCGGCTGGACGCTGCCCGGGGTGGTCGGTGCGGGTGGCGCCCAGGCGATGCTCAAGTCCGGCCTGGTGCTGCCCGGACGGCGGATCGTCGTCGCGGGCAGCGGCCCGCTGCTGCTGGCGGTCGCCGGCTCGCTGGCCGCCGCGGGCGCGAAGGTGCCCGCCGTCGTCGAGGCGGCCGGGTACACCGCGTACGCCGGAAGCCCCCGGACGCTGGCCGCCAACCCCGGCAAGCTGCTCGAAGGCGCGGTGCACGGCGCCGCCCTGCTGCGCCACGGCCTGCGCCCGCGCACCCGCAGCGCGGTGACCGAGGCTCACGGCACCGACCGGGTGGAGGCCGTCACCGTCTCCCGGCTGGACCGCGACTGGCGTCCCGTGCCGGGCACCGGCCGCCGCATCGCCTGCGACGCGCTCGCGGTGGGCCACGGTCTGGTGCCGCAGCTGGAGCTGGCCACCGGACTCGGCTGCGCCACCCACCGCACCCCCGACGGCACGTACGCGCTCGCTCTCGACGACAGCCAGCGGACCTCGGTGCCCGGCGTCTGGGCGGCCGGCGAGGCCGGAGGAGTGGGCGGCGCCCAACTCGCCCTCGCCGAGGGGGAACTGGCGGCCTTCGCCATCGCGGCCGTGTCGCGTTCCGCGGTACGCCCCGACGCCCGGCGGGCGGTCGCGCTGCGCCGTACCCGAGCCCGGCTGCGGGCCTTCGCGGCGGTCATGGCCGCCGCCCACCGGCCGGGCCCCGGCTGGCCGGACTGGCTGAGCGACGACACCGATGTGTGCCGTTGCGAGGAGGTCTCCGCAGGGGAGGTCCGCGCGGCGGTCACCGATCTCGGCGCCCATGACGCCCGCACCGTCAAGCTGTTCACCCGCGCCGGGATGGGTTGGTGCCAGGGCCGGATGTGCGGCCCGGCGGTCGACTGCCTGGCGCGCGCCGACTCGCACGCAGACGCAGACGCAGATGCGGACGCAGACGCAGATGCGGACGCCGGCCCCGACCGCCGACCGCTGTCGTGTCCCGTTCCGCTGGCCGCCCTGTCCCGACCGGCGGCTCTGTCCGGTCCGGACGGGCCGCCCCGCTCGTGAGCACGGAAGAACCGTAGGACTCTCCTCGGTGAGCCTCTTGTGGTCTCCGTCCACGACACAGTAAAATGTCACATCTCACTAAGGGAGAACCACCGTGACCACGAACACCCCGCCCCGCGACCAGCCCTGGCACGGCATCATGGTCGCCACCGCCCTCCCGTTCCATGCCGACCTGCGCGTGGACCACGACGGTTACGCCGAGCACGTCGCCTGGCTCATCGAGTCCGGCTGCGACGGTGTCGTTCCCAACGGCTCCCTGGGGGAGTACCAGACCCTGACCGACGACGAGCGGGCCCGGGTCGTCCGTACCGCCGTCGAGGCGGCCGGTGACGGGGACCGCGTCATGCCCGGTGTCGCCGCCTACGGCAGCGACGAGGCCCGCCGCTGGGCCGAACAGGCCGGAGAGGCCGGTGCCGGCTCCGTCCTGCTGCTGCCGCCCAACGCCTACCGCGCCGACGAGCGGGCGGTGCGCGCGCACTACGCCGAGGTGGCCAGGGCCGGGCTGCCGGTCGTCGCGTACAACAACCCGTACGACACCAAGGTCGACCTCACTCCGCAGCTGCTCGCCGAGCTCTACAACGAGGGCAGCATCGTCGCGGTCAAGGAGTTCACCGGCGATGTCCGCCGGGCCTACGAGATCGCCGAACTCGCCCCCGGACTGGATCTGTTGGTCGGGGCCGACGACGTCCTGCTCGAACTCGGCATCGCGGGCGCCGTGGGCTGGATCGCGGGCTACCCCAACGCGTTCCCCGAGGCCTGCGCCACCCTGTACCGGGCGGCGCTCTCCGGCGACCTCGACACCGCCGTGCCGCTCTACCGCGCGCTGCACCCGCTGCTGCGCTGGGACTCCAAGCCCGAGTTCGTCCAGGCCATCAAGGTGTCCATGGACCTCGTGGGCCGGCCCGGCGGCCCGGTCCGTCCGCCGCGCTCCCCGCTCCCGGCCGACATCGAGGCCGTGGTCCGCGCCGCGACCGAGAAGGCGATGGCCGAAGGACTCGGCTGACCCACGAGCAGGCCGACGGGCTGGCCGACGGGCTGGCCAACGAGCTGGCCAATGAGCCAGTCAACGAGAACTCCGACGAGAAGGAGGACCCCTTGCGCAGCCGGAACATCTACCACGCCGTCGACTCGCACACCGAAGGCATGCCGACCCGCGTCATCACCGGCGGCGTGGGCGTCATCCCCGGCGCCACGATGGCCGAGCGCCGGCTGTACTTCATGGAGCACCACGACCGGGTGCGCACGCTGCTGATGTACGAGCCGCGCGGGCACTCGTCGATGAGCGGCGCGATCCTGCAGCCGCCGACGCGGCCCGACGCGGACTACGGGGTGCTGTACATCGAGGTCTCCGGCTACCTCCCGATGTGCGGCCACGGCACCATCGGCGTCGCCACCGTCCTCGTCGAGACCGGGATGGTGCCGGTCACCGAACCGGTCACCACCGTCCGGCTGGACACCCCCGCCGGGCTCGTCACCGTCGACGTCCAGGTCGAGGACGGGGAGGCCACCGCCGTCACCCTCCGGAACGTCCCGGCGTTCTCCGCCGGCCTGGACCTCAAGGTCGACGTCCCCGGCCACGGGACGCTCACCTACGACCTCGCCTACGGGGGCAACTTCTACGCGATGCTGCCGCTGGCCGACCTCGGGCTGCCCTTCGACCGGGAGCGCAAGAACGACATCCTCGCCGCCGGGCTCGCCGTCATGGAGGCCATCAACGCGGCGGACCGGCCGGTGCACCCGGAGGACCCGGACATCAACGGGGTCAAGCACGTCCAGCTGATCGCCCCCGGCTCCGACGCGCGGCTGTCCCGGCACGCGATGGCCATCCACCCCGGCTGGTTCGACCGCTCGCCGTGCGGCACCGGCACCTCGGCGCGGATGGCGCAGCTGCACGCGCGTGGTGAACTCCCGCTGCACACCGACTTCGTCAACGAGTCCTTCATCGGAACGTTCTTCACCGGCCGGCTCGTCGAGGAGACCACGGTCGGCGGGCTGCCCGCCGTGGTGCCCACGGTCACCGGCCGCGCCTGGATCACCGGCACCTCCCAGTACTTCCTCGACCCGTCCGACCCCTTCCCCGGCGGGTTCCTGCTGTGATCACCGACG
Source organism: Streptomyces fildesensis (assembly GCF_016107395.1). Lineage (GTDB taxonomy): Bacteria > Actinomycetota > Actinomycetes > Streptomycetales > Streptomycetaceae > Actinacidiphila > Actinacidiphila fildesensis. The sequence goes on along the minus strand of NZ_JAAIKO010000046.1, from coordinate 27,676 downwards.
GCGGGTACGGTCGGGAGGAAGGGGCTCACCGGGCCGCGGTGCCGCCCTCCGACGACCTTCCGGGAACGGGACCACCGCTGTGACACTGCCGCACCTCGACGCCACCGCCATCGCCCGGCTCCTCGGGCCCGCCGACGCGGCGGACGCCGTCGAAGCGGTGCTGCGCGGCGGGCTCGACCCGGAGACCGGGCCGCCGCGCACCGGCGTCCCGGTCCCGGCCGGCGAGTTGCTGCTGATGCCCGCCGCCACGAAGGACTTCGCTGGAGTGAAGATCGCCGGGGTGGCGCCGGGCAACCCGGCCCGCGGGCTGCCCCGGATCACCGGCAGCTACCTCCTCCTCGACGGCGCGACCCTCCAGCCGGTCGCGCTGCTCGACGGGCCCGCCCTCACCTCGCTGCGCACCCCGGCGGTGTCCGCCGTCGCGATCCGCCACCTGGCCGTGCCCGACGCCTCGCACCTCGTCCTGTTCGGAGCGGGACCGCAGGCGTACGGGCACCTGGCGGCGGCCCTCGCGGTCCGGCCGCTGACCCGGCTCACCGTGGTCGCCCGCAGGCCCGAGCCCGCGCAGGCGCTGGTGGCCCACGCCCGCCGGCTCGGACTGGACGCCGTGACCGGCGGACCCGACGCGGTGGCCAAGGCCGACCTGGTGATCTGCTGCACCACGGCCCGCACTCCGCTGTTCGACGGCAGCACCGTCGCCGGGCACACGACCGTGGTCGCCGTCGGCTCGCACGAAGCGTCGGCCCGCGAGACCGACACCGCGCTGGTGACCCGGGCCACCGTCGTCGTCGAGGCGCGGTCGGCCGCGCTGCGCGAGGCGGGGGACATCCTGGTCCCGATCGCGGAGGGCGCCTACCGGCCGGAGGATCTCGCGGGCACCCTCGCCGACCTCGTCGCCGGCCGGCTGCGCCCTGAAGCGGGCCGCCCGCGCTTCTTCAAGGGCACGGGTATGGCGTGGCAGGATCTCGCCGTAGCTGCTGAGATCTTCCGGGCCGCGAAAGCAACGTGACATTGTACGCTGGAGCTCCGCGCGATGACGGAGGAACAGCGATGGGTGACCTGAAGCAGCGCAACCTGATCACAGCGCAGGAGCGGCTGCGCGATCAGGTGGGCCACGCCCTGCGTGCCGCGCTCATCGCCGGTGAACTGCGCCCCGGCGTGGTCTACTCGGCGCCCGCCCTCGCCGCGGACTTCGGCATCTCCGCCACCCCGGTGCGTGAGGCGATGCTCGACCTGGCGCGCGAGGGCCTGGTCGAACCGGTGCGCAACAAGGGCTTCCGGGTCACCGAGATGAACGAGCGCGACCTCGACCAGTACACCGAGATCCGCGCCCTCATCGAGGTCCCGACCGTCGGCCGGGTCACCCGCACCGCCACCCCGGAACAGCTGGAGGAACTGCGGCCGGCCGCCGAGGAGATCGTCGCCGCCGCCCGGGCGCACGACCTCATCGGCTATCTGGAGGCCGACCGCCGTTTCCACCTCACCCTCCTCGGCCTGGCCGGGAACGAGCGGCTGGTCGAGGCCGTCGGCGATCTCCGCAAGCGCTCCCGGCTGTACGGGCTGACGCGGCTGGACGAGCGCGGCGAGCTGGTCTCGTCGGCCGAGGAGCACATCGAGCTGCTCGACCTGATGATTTTCGGGGACGCGGAGGCCGCGGAGGAGTGCATGGCCCGGCACCTCGGGCATGTGCGGTCGCTGTGGGCGGTGGGCAAGGAGGAGCCGGCCGCGGCGAAGCCGGAGCCGGTCCTCAAGCGCAAGCTCGGCAAGGCTTAGGCCGGTTGCCCTGCGGGGCGAGGGCGAAAGCCCCGCAGGGCGCCCCCGCTAACCGAGCAGCTCGCCCATCCAGCTCTCGATCCCCGCGACATCGCGCGGCAGTGCCCCCGACATCAGGCGGGCCCCGTCGGACGTGATGACCAGGTCGTCCTCGATCCGGATGCCGATGCCGCGCAGTTCCAGCGGCAGCGTCTCGTCGTCGGGCTGGAGGTACAGGCCCGGTTCGACGGTGAGGACATGGCCCTCCTCCAGTACCGCGTCGAGGTAGGTCTCGGCGCGGGCCTGGGCGCAGTCGTGCACGTCGAGGCCGAGCATGTGGCCGCTGTTGCACAGCGTGTAGCGGCGGTAGAGGCCGCTGTCCTCGGCGAGCGCCTCGTCGGCGGAGATCCGCAGCACGCCCCAGTCGGCGAGCCCTTCGGCGATGACGCGCATGCCCGCGAGGTGGAAGTCCCGGAAGCTGGCGCCGGGTTTGAGGGCCGCGATACCGGCGTCCTGGGCCGCCAGGACCAGTTCGTACAGCTGGCGCTGGACGGGGGAGAAGATGCCGGACAGCGGCAGCGTGCGGGTGACGTCGGCGGTGTAGAGGGTGTCGGCCTCCACGCCCGCGTCGAGCAGCAGCAGTTGCGTGGGGTCCAGCGCGCCGTCGTTGCGTATCCAGTGCAGTACGCAGGCGTGCGCGCCGGACGCGGCGATGGTGTTGTACCCGGTGCCGTTGCCCTCGGCGCGGGCGCGCTGGTTGAACGCCCCCTCGATCCAGCGTTCGCCGCGCGCGTGCCGCAGGGCGCGCGGCAGGGACCGTACGGCGTCCTCGAAGCCGGCGACCGTGTGGTCGACGGCGAGTTGCAGCTGGCCGACCTCCCACGCGTCCTTCACCAGCCGCAACTCCGAGAGCGCACTGGCGAGTTCGGTGTCCGTCGTGGCGTCGCGGCCCGGCGGCAGTGCGCCGAACCCGTCGAGGTGCTCGCACCGGATGCCGGTCATCCGCTCGGCTTCCGCGAGGTCGGGGCGGCGCCCGACCCAGAACTCCCCGTAGCGGCGGTCGCGGTAGAACCCGGCCTCGGTGCGCGGTGAGCGCGGCCGCAGATACAGCACGGCCTCGTGCCCGGAGGGACCGGACGGCTCCAGGACGAGGACGTTGCCGGGCTGGTCCTCGCCGGTCAGGCCGGTGAGCCAGGCGTAGGCACTGTGCGGGCGGAAGCGGTAGTCGTCGTCGTTGGAGCGGGCCTTGAGCTGCCCGGCGGGGACGACGAGCCGCTCGCCGGGGAAGCGGGCGGAGAGCCGGTCGCGGCGGGCAGGGGTGAGGTGCGAGGCGGGAACGCGGGTGCCGTCGGGCAGCGGAGCGGCGGCCCAGCCGGCGCCCATGAAGGCGTCCAGCGCCGGCGAGGTGGGCAGATCATGACTTCCCGTATGCAGTCGGGCGGGGGTTCCGTTCATCGATGAGCTCCTTCGGACACGGGTCGGTAACGGCGACGCACACATCTTGTCAGTGCAATTTCACATTACTATGTTACGGGTCACATCTTAGAGTGCCGTTCTTCTCAGCGGAGTGACTCATATGACCAAGCGCACCCAACTCGCCCTGTCCACCGCCCTCCTGGCGTCCCTCACCCTCGGTCTCGCGGGCTGTTCCGACGATGCGAAGGGCAGTCGGAGCGGCAAGGGGAAGAACCCGGCAGCGGCCAACGAAGGTCAGGTCGTCGGCGGCACCCCGGTGAAGGGCGGCACCCTCACCGTCCTGTCCAACCAGGACTTCTCGCACCTGGACCCGGCCCGCAACTGGACGATGCCGAACATGGACATGGGGATCCGGCTGCTCTACCGGACCCTGACCACCTTCAAGAGCGAGCCCGGCAAGGCCGGCAGCGAGATCGTCCCCGACCTGGCCACTGACCTCGGCACGCCCACCGAGGGCGGCAAGGTGTGGACCTTCACCCTCAAGAAGGGCCTGAAGTACGAGGACGGCACCCCGATCACCGCCAAGGACGTCAAGTACAACGTCGAGCGGTCGTTCTCCCCCGACCTCACCGGCGGACCCGACTACGCCGCCCAGTACCTGGCCGACACCAAGGGCTACCAGGGCCCCCTGACGGGCAAGCACCTCAGCTCCATCGAGACCCCCGACGACCTCACCATCGTCTTCAAGCTCAAGCGCCCGGTCGCCGACTTCGCCTCCACGGCCACGCTGCCCACCTTCTCGCCCGTACCGCAGGCCCAGGAGAAGGGCGCGCAGTACGACGCCCGGCCGTTCTCCTCCGGCCCGTACAAGGTCGAGAGCTACGACCGGGGCAAGAAGCTGGTCCTGGTCCGCAACACGAACTGGGACGCCGCCACCGACACCGTCCGCAAGGCGTACCCGGACCGTTTCGTGTTCGTCCAGGGGCTCAAGGGCGGCCAGGTCGACGACCGCGTCATCGCCTCCGCGGGCGGCGACGCCTCCACGATCGAGTGGTCCAACATGCGGCCGGAGAGCGCGCCGAAGGTGCTGCCCAAGGCCGACGTCAAGGGCCGGCTGATCGCCGAGTCATCCGGCTGCACCGGGATGCTGCAGCTCAACACCAGCAAGGCCCCGTTCAACGACCCCAAGGTCCGTGAGGCCATGCAGTACGCGGTCGACAAGGCGTCGCTGCTCACCGCGTCCGGCGGCCCCGCGCTCAACGACATCGCCACCGCCTATCTGCCGCCGGCCCTCACCGGCGCCAAGCAGGCCGACACCCTGAAGATCGCGCCGGCCGGCGACGTCGCCAAGGCCAAGGACCTGCTGAAGGCGGCCGGCAAGGACGGCGGCTTCGGGGCCACCTTCACCGTCTCCACCGGCGACAAGACCAGGGGCGAGGCGATCCAGCAGGGTCTGTCCCGGGTCGGGGTCGCGGTCACCATCAACACCGTCGACCCGTCCGCCTACTACGAGTCGATCGGCGACATCAAGAGCGCGCCCGACATGGTGATGGCCGGCTGGTGCCCCGACTACCCGTCGGGCTCCACCTTCCTGCCCTTCGTCTTCGACGGCCGCACCATCAGGGACAAGGGCAACCAGGGCAACTACTCGCAGTTCCGCGACGACGCGGTCATGAAGCGGATGGACGAGATCGCCGCGATGTCCGACGCGGCCAAGGCCAACCAGGCCTGGATCGACCTCGACGCGCAGATCATGGCCAAGTCCCCGGCCGTGCCGCTGATGCTGGAGCGCAAGCCGCTGCTGGTCGGCACCAACATCGCGGGCGCCTTCGGCCACCCGGTGTGGTCGGGCCAGCTCGACTACGCGGCCATCGGCCTCAAGGACCCGTCCAAGAGCCAGGGCTGAGGGGCGTACGGCGATGGCCACCCTCACGGTGCCCGACCGGGTACCTCCCCCTGAACCCGCCCCGAAAGCGGCACCCGGAGCCGCGCCCGGGTACGGGCCGTGGCGGCTCGCCTGGCGGCAGTTGAGCCGCCGGCCCGCCGCCCGTTTCGGCCTGGTGGTCGTGGCGCTGCTGGTCGTGATGGCCGCCGGCGCGCCGCTGCTCAGCGCGCTCGGCGGCTGGTCGCCCACCGAGTTCGACCAGACCGCCGTCGATCCCTACCTCGGCGGCCTGCCGCTCGGGGCGCTCGGCGGAATCGGCCCCGACCACTGGCTGGGCGTCGAACCCGTCACCGGCCGCGACCTGTTCGCCCGGGTCGTCAACGGTGCCCAGGTCTCGCTGCTGATCTCGCTCAGCGCCACCGCGGTGGTCGTCCTCGCGGGCACCGCCACCGGGATCGCCGCCGGCTACTTCGGCGGCCGCACCGACGCCGTGCTCAGCCGTCTGATGGATCTGACGATGTCCTTCCCGTCCCTCATCTTCATGATCGCGATGATGTCGGTGGCCCAGGACGTCAACCGGATCTTCCTGATGACCGCCATCATCGGCGTCTTCGGCTGGCCCGGCATCGCCCGCGTCGTCCGCGGCGAGACGCTCTCGGTCAAGCACCGTGAATACGTCGAGGCCGCCCGGGTGGGCGGTTCCGGCGCCTGGCGCATCCTCGGCCGGGAGATCCTGCCCAACGTCTCCGGGCCGATCATCGCGTACACCACCCTGCTCATCCCCGGCATGATCAGCACCGAGGCCGCCCTCAGCTATCTGGGCGTCGGCGTCCGGCCGCCCACGCCCTCCTGGGGCCAGATGATCGCGGACAGCGTCGCGTTCTACGAGACCGACCCGATGTACTTCATCATCCCCAGCCTCTTCCTCTTCCTGGCCGTCCTCGCCTTCACCCTCCTCGGCGACGCGCTGCGCGACATCCTCGATCCCCGGGGAGGCCGCAGGTGATCCTCTACCTCGCCCGCCGGTTCGCCGGAGTCGCCGGCGTGCTCTTCGCGATCTCCGCCATCACCTTCACCATCTTCTACGTCCTGCCCTCCGACCCGGCCGCGGCCGCCTGCGGCAAGAGCTGCAGTCCCGAGCGCCTCGAACTGGTCCGCCACTACATGGGCCTGGACCAGCCGGTCTGGCGGCAGTTCGGCGACTTCCTCACCGGAATCTTCTCCGGCCGCACCCTGGGGGAGGGGCCGCACGCGCTGCACTGCGGATTCCCCTGCTTCGGCTACAGCTACGAGAACTCCGTCCCGGTCTGGGACCTGCTGATGGACCGGCTGCCGGTCTCGGTCTCGCTCGCCGTCGGCGCGTCCGCGCTGTGGCTGCTGCTCGGCCTCGGCGCCGGTGTGACGGCCGCGCTGCGCAAGGACACCCTCGTCGACCGCACCCTGATGGTGGGCGCGGTCGCGGCGGCCTCCATGCCGGTCTACTTCACCTCGGTGATGCTGATCTACGGCGTGATCAGGATCGCCGGCCTGCTGCCGTACCCGACGTACACCGACTTCACCGCCGACCCGCTCGACTGGGCCTCCAACCTGATCCTGCCCTGGCTGGCACTGGCCCTGCTCTACGCCGCCATGTACGCCCGGCAGAGCCGCAGTTCGATGATCGAGGCGATGGCCGAGCCGTACATCCGCACCGCCCGCGCCAAGGGCATGCCGGAGCGCACCGTCATCGTCAAGCACGGGCTGCGCTCCGGGATGACGCCCATCCTCACCCTCTTCGGGATGGACCTCGGCGGCCTGCTGGCCGGCGCCGTCATCACCGAGTCCATCTTCGGACTGCCGGGCGTCGGACGGCTCTTCTACGACGGGCTGGTCCGCTCCGACCAACCCGTGATCCTCGGCGTCACCCTGCTGGCGGCGTTCTTCATCGTCATCGCCAACCTGGTCGTCGACCTCCTCTACGCCCTTGTCGACCCGAGAGTGAGGTACTGATGGCCGCGCCAGGCCCCCTGCTCGAAGTCCGTGACCTCCAGGTCACGTTCCCCACCCCGGCGGGCCCGGTCCGCGCCGTCGACGGCATCGGCTTCACCGTCGAGGCGGGCCGCACGCTGGGCATCGTCGGCGAGTCCGGCTCCGGGAAGTCCGTCACCTCGCTGGCCGTCATGGGCCTGCACCGGGACGCGACCGTCAGCGGATCCATCGCGCTCGACGGCCGGGAGCTCACCGCGCTGCCCGACCGTGAACTGAACCGGCTGCGCGGCCGCCGGATGGCGATGATCTTCCAGGACCCGCTGTCCAGCCTGCACCCCTACTACACGGTCGGCGAGCAGGTGGCCGAGCACTACCGGGTGCACTTCAAGGCCAGCCGCGCGGTCGGCCGGCGGCGGGCCGTCGAGATGCTCGGCGAGGTCGGCATCCCGGAGCCGGCCCGCCGGGCGGCGGACCATCCGCACCAGTTCTCCGGCGGCATGCGGCAGCGCGTCATGATCGCCATGGCGCTGGCCTGCGAACCGGACCTGCTGATCGCGGACGAGCCGACCACCGCGCTCGACGTCACCGTGCAGGCGCAGATCCTCGAACTCATCGCCCGCATCCAGGCCGACCGCGGCCTCGGCGTCGTGATGATCACCCATGACCTGGGCGTCGTCGCCCGCGTCGCCCACGAGGTGCTGGTCATGTACGGCGGCCGGGCCGCGGAACAGGCGCCGGTGGACCAGCTGTTCACCGCGCCCGCGCACGCCTACACCCGCGGGCTGCTCGACTCGCTGCCCCGGCTCGACGACACCGACGACGCGCCGCTGCGCGCCATCCCGGGCAGCCCGCCCTCGCTGCTCGCGCCACCGCCCGGCTGCCCGTACGTGCCGCGCTGCCCGCGGGCGGCGGCCGGGAGCGCGGCGGAACGGGACCGGTGCGCCTCGGAGCGTCCGGCCTTCGGCCTGGCGGCGTCATCGGCCGGCGGGCATCGCGTGGCCTGCCACTACCCGTTGGAAGCGGTTGCCGCCGTTCCGGCCAAAGCTCCAGCTCCGGCCCCAGCTCCAGCTCCAGCTCCGGCCCCGACTCCGGCCCCGGAAGGATCACGATGAGCGCCCTGGAGACGGTCGCCGCCCCCGGCGGCCCGGCGGACGGCGGAGCGCCGCCGCTGCTGTCCGTCCGCGATCTCGTCAAGACGTTCCCCGGCCGCCGCACCCGCGGCGGGCGCGCGGGCGCCCCCGTCCGGGCCGTGGACGGCGTCGGGTTCGACATCAACGCGGGCGAAACGCTGGGCCTGGTGGGGGAGTCGGGCTGCGGGAAGTCCACCACCGGGCGGATGATCGTCCGGCTGCTGGAGCCCACCTCGGGCTCCGTCACCTTCGACGGCCGCGACATCAGCCATCTGTCCGCGCGCGCCCTGCGTCCGGTACGGCGCCATGTGCAGATGGTGTTCCAGGACCCGTTCTCGTCCCTCAACCCCCGGCAGACGGTCGCCCGCATCATCTCCGACCCGATGCTGGCGCAGGGCAGTGGAGCGGCCGACGCCCGCAGACGGGCCGCCGAGCTGATGGAGCTGGTCGGCCTCATCCCCGAGCATCTCGACCGCTACCCCCACGAGTTCTCCGGCGGCCAGGCGCAGCGCATCGGCATCGCCCGGTCGCTCGCCACCCGGCCGCGGCTGATCATCGCCGACGAGCCGGTGTCCGCGCTCGACGTCTCCATCCAGGCCCAGATCGTCAACCTGATGGAGACCCTGCAGCGCGAACTCGGCCTCGCCTACCTCTTCATCGCGCACGACCTGTCGGTCGTCAAGCGGGTCTGCGACCGCGTCGCGGTGATGTACCTCGGCCGGATCGTCGAGATCGGCCACAAGGCCGAGGTCTACGGCGCTCCCGCCCACCCCTATACGCGGGCCCTGCTGTCCGCCGTACCGCTGCCCGACCCGGCGGCGGAGCGGGCCCGTGAACGGATCGTGCTGCTCGGCGATCCCCCCAGCCCGGCGCATCCGCCGGCGGGCTGCACCTTCCACCCGCGCTGCCACAAGGCGCGGGAGATCTGCCGCACCGAAGCACCACTGCTGCAGATCGCCGGCCCGGGACAGCGGCAGGCCGCCTGCCACTTCCCGGAGCCCGCGCCCGCCGGCCGGACGGGGCTGTGAAGACACGCCCCAGGGCCTGGCCGGCCGATCACGAACGGCCCCTACCGATGGTGTCCCACCCACTCCACCCCACTCCGAGGAGTCCTTGGTGTCCCACGCCCGTTCCGCACGTCCCGCGGGAAGCACCCGCACCACCGGCACTGCCCGCACCACCCGCGCCGTGTGTAAGAGCCTGCTCGTCGCCGCCCTGTCGGCGTCCCTGACCCTGCCGATGATGAACGTCGCCCAGGCGGGGCAGGCAGGTCCGGCAGGTCCGCAGGCCGCTCCCGCCGCTCCGGCCGTCCCGGCGACCTTCGCCGGAGCGCCGGGCGCGGGGGCCCGGGCGTCCGACGGCAACCCATTCGACGAGGTCCAGCGGCTCGCCAAGGCCGGCACCGTCGCCCCCCACCAGGCGCCCGCCCCCGGCGGTGGCGCGCACGCCGAGGGCAAGCTGCCCGGCGACCAGTCCGCACCGGCGGGCGGCCCGGCGGTGGCCGCCCGCGCCAAGCCGGCCGCTCCGGCGAAGGCGCTGGGCGGCACCGTGCCCTGCACCCTCGACGCCATCACCAAGCTGAGCCCGAAACGCTTCGCGGACTTCCTCGCCGACAACTACACCGTCTCCGTGGAGAACTGTCTGAGCAAGCTGCTCTGGACCTGGGACCCACGCCTCATACCCGTCATGTCCGACGCTCATGTGCAGGCCGTCTCCCAGCGCATAGCCCTGCTCGCGCCGAAACACCGGGGCACCAACGCCAACAACCTGTACGAGATGTTCACGTATCTGCACGCCGTCGCGTACCACGACTACTCGCACACCGAGATCGACGTCACCGACGCCCCGACGGTCGCCGCCATGCAGAAGGCCATCGCCGCCTTCGGGACCGCTCTGCGCACCTTCGACGCGACGAAGCAGAACGCCCAGACGCTGCGCGAGGCGCTCTACGCCGCCAGCGCGCCCGGCCTGCGCCAGTACCAGCTCCCGCTGATCAAGAAGGTGCTCGCCACCATGGCCCCGGGCGCGGCCACCGCCACCAGCGCCGACTGGGGCGGCGCCGTCCTCGCCGCCCTGTCCGTCAACTACCTGGGCGTCTACCCCGGGAACAACGACACCGCCTTCCGCGCGGCGGCCACCGCGGACGCCGCCTACCGCGGCGCCTTCCGGGTGTTCGGCGGCTACGGCCACCTCAAGGGCACCACCAACGACTGGGTGGCGCGCGACGCGGTCGGCGAGTACGGCCGGTTCGGCCAGATCGACGCCCTCAAGCCGGCGATCGTCAACGACCTCGGCACGCTGCTGGGCACCACCGAGGCGGCCTTCGGCAGGATGAGCCCGCCCTGGGTCAGCGCCGCGTCCTGGCTCAACTACTACGACGACTGCGCGCGGTTCAACGTCTGCAAGGCTCAGATCGAGGCGATGCTCTTCCCCCACACCTACACGTACGACAACGGCGCCATCGAGGTCCACACCGGCCTCGACCAGGCCACCGTCGACCAGCTCTACTACGCCAGCAAGCAGGTCAAGACCCAGTTCCTGCGCGTCCTGGGCACCTCCACTCCGCTGGCCGGGGACACCAACACCACCCTGCACATCCACCTGTACGCGTCGCGCGCCGACTACGAGGTCTTCCAGCCGCTGCTCACCGGCTACGGCACCAAGAACGGCGGCATCTACATCGAGGACGGCGCCACCTTCTACACCTACCAGCGCCGGGTGCCGCAGGACTCCTCGCTCACCCTGGAGGAGCTGTTCCGCCACGAGTACACCCACTACCTCAACGGCCGCTGGGCGGTCCCCGGCACCTTCGGTGACACCCGCTGGTACTCCAACGACCTGACCACCGCCATGGACGAGGGGACCGCCGAGTTCTTCGACGGCGGCACCCGCGACGACGGCATCAAGGTCCGCAAGTCCCTGGTGCAGGGCGTCATCGACGACACCGCGGGCGGCGGCCCGCGGATGAGCGTCGACCAGCTGCTGCACGCCACCTACGACGGCGACGGATTCCGCTTCTACGACTACGCGGGCACGTTCTTCGAGTTCCTGTGGACCGAGCACCCGACGCTGCTGCGCGAGATGTACGGCTACGAGCGGGCCGACGACCCGGCCGGCTTCGACGCCTGGCGCACCAGAACCGGCGCCGACGCCGCGCTCCAGCGGGAGTACGACGCCTTCCTGGACCGGCAGATCGCCCAGGTCGCGACGCTGTACGTGCCCGACACGCAGTACACGGCCAACGGGTCGCTGACGTTCGCCACGGCCGCCGAAGTGCAGGCGGCGTTCGCCGCGGCCACCGCCAACACCCCTGTCTGCAAGGACAACGCGGACTGGGACAACAAGGTCCGCTTCACCTGCACCGGCCGCGTCACGGCCAACCTCTCCGACTCCGGCAACCCCGACCGGGTCTTCAAGGACATGTCGGAGACCGTCGACTACTTCCTCCTCGACCGGGCGGGAGCGGCGGCGAACAACCTGGCCGACATGAACTGCACGTTCGGGTCGGTGGATGTGTGGTCGTCGGGCCTGGCGGGCACGAGCGACTACTCGTGCGAGGGCCCGCTGCGCCGCTGACCGCTGCCGCGGGCGCCCATCGACGCCGCCCCCGGCCCCCGCAGGTGCGGGGGCCGGGGGCCGGTCCCTCCGGGGTGGGGGTCCGAAATCGACTGTTTACGGGCCCGGCGGCTCACAAACAGCTCGGCAGCATTTCGGACCCCTACCCCTGCGGGCCCGTCCCCCTCCGTATCCATCGCCCTCCGTGCCCGGCTCCCGTGGGGAAGCCGGGCACGTCTGTTGGGGTCAGGAAACGTGGCTCACTCGGACGGTGGTGACGCGGCCGTCGTGGGATTCGTTCGTCACGGCGATGCGGGTGCCCGTGTCGGGGACCTTGACGCCTACCTGGGGGAGGTCGGCGTTCCAGTAGACGCCGGTGTGGTCGTTGAAGACGGGGACGCCGGCGCGGGACGGGACGGTGACCGGGACGCCGTCCTTGTGGAAGGTGAGGCGGTCGGTGCGGCCGAGGGAGAACGTCGCGTCGAAGGTCTGGGCACGGGCGTTCAGTACGGTGCCGTCGGTGTAGCGCAAGGCCGCCGGGCGGGCGTCGATGGGGAGGAGCAGCCCGCCGCCGGGGTGGTTTGCGGTGGTGTTGTCGCTGTAGGCGGTGTCCCAGAGCCAGATGAGGGCGCCCTGCTGGTACGGGTAGAACTCGACGGTGTCCTTCTTCGCCGGGTTCTTCGGGTCGTTCGACCAGCCGAAGTTGTAGGGCCCGGTCTTGAGGAAGGCGCCGTAGCCGGTGTAGCGGCGGTTCTCCACGATGTAGGCGCGGGGGTGGTCGGTGGCGCCGGTGCGGCCGGTGACGATCGTGAAGCCCTGCGCGGTCCAGCCGGCGGGGCCGGCCTCCGCGCCGTCCGCGAACAGCTGGGTGCCGCCCGCGCTGACGCTCACCGCGTCGGTGAGGACGCCCTTGCCGTGGGTGTTGCTGTCCGAGGTGACGTGGAAGCGGAGCTGTACCTGCTGTCCGGCGTACGCGTCGAGCGGGACGCTCAGTGCGGTCCAGGCGCCGGAGGTGCCGGTGACCACGGGGATGCCGGTGGGGGTGCGGGGGATCGTGGTGCCGTCCACGGTGCCGGGCAGGGCCGTCCAGTGGCTTCCGCCGTCGGTGGAGGCCTCGACGGTGAAGAAGTCGTAGTCCTTCTCGATGTCGTACCAGAGCCGGGTGTCGAGAACGGCCGGGGCGGTGACGCCGCGCAGGTCGACGGTGCGGGTCAGTGAGCTGTCGAGGAAGTCACCGGTACCGCTCCACCACTGTTTGCCGCCCTCGTACGGGTCGGTGAGTTCTGTGGTGGTGGTCGACGGCGGCAGATGGACGAGCAGCCCCTGCGGATCGGCGGTGTTGTAGCTGGAGACACCGAGCCGGTGGGCGGAGGCGGGGGCGGCCGAAGCGGTCTCCTCGTAGGCGAGCCAGCCGAGTTGGAGCTTGCTCCAGGCGTCGAGGTCGCCCGGGTAGTCGCCGGTCGTGTTCGGGCCCTTGCCGAGGTAGGAGGCCGAGGACATCAGCGACCAGTAGTTGACACTGTTGTCGCCGGTGGCGCCGTACAGGTCCGGCAGCCCGAGGTCGTGGCCGTACTCGTGGGCGAAGAGGCCGACGCCGCTGTTCTCGCCGCCGGTGAGGTAGTCACCCGCCCAGATGCCGGTGTCGCCGACCGGGGTGCCGCCGATCCGGTTGCCCTGCGGGCCCGCCTGCCCCGCCTGGTCGTAGTACGCGAACCAGCGGTGCGCCCAGACGGCTCCGGTGCCCTGGGTGCCGCCGCCCCAGGTCTGGTCCTTGCCGGCGTGCACGACGACGAGGTGGTCGATGTAGCCGTCGGGCTCGTCGAAGTTGCCGTCGTGGTCGAAGTCGTAGCGGTCGTAGTGGTCGTACTGGGCTATCTGGGCCTTGATGGACGCCGGGGTGCGGCCCTTGGCACGCTCGCCGTCGTACCAGGCGGTGGTGGCGTCCCGGATCATGTCCCAGTTGCTGTGGCACTGCTGGCCCTCGGGGCAGTTGTCACTGCCGTAACGGGCCTCGTTCCAGGGCAGCTTGACCCAGTCGGTGACGGTGCCCTCGATGTCGTACCGGCCGGAGGACTGGGTGCGGTAGAAGTTGCGCAGCGAGACGGTGCCGGGGGTGTCGCCGAAGAACTGCTGCTGGTAGTAGGCGCGGTCGAAGTCCTTGCGCCAGACGGTGTGGTTGTCGGCCTTCGCGGGGCGGCCGGTGGTGTTGTGCAGCGGGCCGGGCTCGCCGCCGTAGCGGGGTTGGCCGTTGTTCATGGTGGTGCTGTCCACCTGGTCGCCGAACTCGGCGAGGATGACGAAGATCTTGTCCGTGCGCTCCTGGGCCAGTTCGGCGTACTGCTTGCCGATCTTGACGGTGTGGGGGAGCGTCCCGCCGGGCGCGCGGGCCACCGAACCGGCGGCGACGTGCTCCAGCGCCTGCCGGCGCAGCGCCTGGCGCTGCAGGTCCATCGGGCTGGACGGGGCGTCGGCGTGCCGGACGTCCTCGGAGGCGCTGCCGGCGGGGCCCGGGGCGGCGGCCGGTGGTGCGGTCGAGGCCGCGGCCGGGCCCGTGAGCAGCAGCGCGCCGGCTATCGCGGCGCTGGTGAGCGCCGCGATGCCGGGCAGGGTGATTCTGCGCAACGTACAGGTCCTTTCGGAGGAACTGCGGGAGCGCCTCCCGGAGGGGAGGGCCGGTGAGAGCAGGTAATATTTCACATGTCAAAGGTGATGTGTAGGGGCTGCACCGAGACGCCCGGAACTCGTCCGACAGGGGCGCGATACGGTCGCGGGGATCGGTAGCCGACTCGCGAGGGGAACCACGTGCCCGGGATCGAACTCACCGCCGGAACCATCGACTTCGAGGACACCGGGGGGCCGGGACCGGTCGTCGTCCTGCTGCACGGACTCGGCCAGAGCGGCACCGTCTGGAAGCGGGTCGTCGACGATCTGCGCACCGACCACCGCTGTGTGATCCCGGACCTGCCGACCGGCGGCCACCGCCGTCCGATGCGGCCGGAGGCCGAGCTGTCACTGCGCTCCGTGGCCCTGCTGGTCGGGGAGTTCCTGGAGCGGCTGGAGCTGGACGGGGTGACGCTGGTCGAGAACGACTCCGGCCACGCCCAGGTGCTCGCCGGTGAACGCCCCGAGCGGATCGGCCGGTTGGTCATCACCTCCGGCGAGGCGTTCGAGAACTACCCGCCGGGGGCCGGCGGCAAGATGCTGACGGCCGTGAGCCGTATCCCGGGCGGCGTGTACGCGCTCGCCCACTTCATGAACCTGCGGGCGCTGCGCGGGCTGCCGGTCGCCTTCCGTCCGATGTCCGTGCACGGTGTGCCGCACGAGATGCTCGACGACTGGCTCCGCCCGCTGCTCACCGACCGGGCGATCCGGGCCGATCTGCGGCGCTATCTCCTCAGCGCCCGCAAGGGCGCCATGCTCGAAGCGGCCGAACGTCTCAGGACGTTCGACCGCCCCGCGCTGGTCGTGTGGGCCGAGGACGACCGGATGATGCCCCGCGCCCACGGCCGCCGGCTCGCCGGCCTCCTGCCGCACGGCCGGCTCGTCGAGATCCCGGACTGCCGCACCCTCATCCCGGTGGACCAGCCGGCGGCCCTCGCGGCGGCACTGCGCGAATTCATCGGCTCCGAGGGCTGAGGAGTCCGCGGAAAGGGGCGCGGCGCTCAGGCGCGCAGGTCGCGGCGCTTGGTGTGAACGACGTGGAAGATCGTCAGGGGCACCGCGATCACCGCCTTGCGTCCGCCGGCCGGCTTCCGCACCACTGTGGCCTCGCTCATGACATCTCCCCTTGGGTGGCCCGCTCGAAGATCCCGACCAGTTCCGTGCCGTACGCCGCGAGGTCGGCGCCGGGCTCGCGGGC
Organism: Streptomyces fildesensis; assembly: GCF_016107395.1. Classification (GTDB taxonomy): domain Bacteria; phylum Actinomycetota; class Actinomycetes; order Streptomycetales; family Streptomycetaceae; genus Actinacidiphila; species Actinacidiphila fildesensis. The sequence continues at coordinate 12,111 of NZ_JAAIKO010000046.1, read as the reverse complement.
CAGCACGCCCGCGGCCGCGTCGATGGACGCCCGCAGGCCGACCGCCATCACCCGCGGATCGAAGTCCCGGAACACGCCCTCCGCCTGGCCGTCCCGGAAGTGGCGTTCCAGCAGTTCCAGCGCGGGCCCGTCCTGGACGGTCAGCGGTGCGCCGTCCGGTGTCCGCGCGTTCACCGCGATGTCCACCAGCGCGCGGATGTGCGCCGGGTGGGTGCTCATGAACTCCAGGTTCGCCTCGATGTGGGCGGCAAGGACCGCTGCCCGCCCGGCGACGGCCGCGATCCGCGGCCGGATGAAGGCCACGGCGGTGGTCGTCGCCTCGTCGACCACCGCCCGCACACCGAGCTGCTGTCCGCTGCCGCAGGCCCTTTACCAGGGGTGTTCGAGTAGGTGATGCTGTCCCGGCGCTGGAGGAATGATCGACACGGCGGGAGCCGGTCGGTTCGGAGGGGAAGGCCGCGGTGTGCGCGTAGTGCTGCTTGGTCCGGTTCAGGGGTACGCCGACGACGGGACGCCGGTCGAGGTGGGTGGTGTCCGGCTGCGGATGCTCCTTGCCAGGCTCGCCCTCGAAGAGGGCCGGACGGTCTCCGTCGACTCGCTCGTCGACGGCCTCTGGGGCGAGGAGCCGCCCGCCGAAGCGGCCAACGCGCTGCAGGCGCTGGTGTCCCGGCTCCGCAGGGCGCTGCGCGGGTCCGCGACGGTGGAGTCCGCATCCGGCGGTTACCGGCTCTCGGTGCGCGCTGAGGACGTGGACGTCCACCGCTTCGAGGAACTGGCCGCCCGGGGCAGACGGGCCCTCGCGGCCGGGCGGCCCGGCGAGGCGGCCTCGCTGCTCGGAACGGCGCTCGGGCTGTGGCAGGGCGCGGCGCTCGCCGATGTCCTCGACGCCCCCTTCGCCGGGCCCGTCGCGACCCGGCTCGACGATCTGCGCACCGCGGCTGCCGAGGACCACAGCGATGCCGAACTGCGGCTCGGACGGTACGGAGAGGTGCTCGCCGACCTCGAAGCGACCGGCGCCGAACGGCCGTTGAGCGAGCGGGTCGCCGGGCTGCGGATGCGGGCGCTGTCCGCGGCCGGACGGCAGTCCGACGCCCTCGCGGTGTACGAGGCGATACGCAAGCGGCTCGCCGACGAACTCGGCGTCGATCCGTCGGCCGAACTGCGGGAGATCCATCTGGTCCTGCTGCGCGGCGAGCTGGAGACACCGGCCGAGCGGGCCGAGACCGCCCCGAGCCGCCTCCCGGCCCGGCTGACCAGCTTCGTCGGCCGGGACGGTGAACTAGAGCGGCTCGCCGGTCAGTTGGACCGCAATCGGCTCATCACCATCGTCGGCCCCGGTGGCGCCGGCAAGACCCGGCTCTCCCTCGAAGCGGCCACCCGGGACCGCGCTCACGCCCGCGGCAGGGTCTGGTTCGTGCCGCTCGCCGGTGTGAGCGCACCGGACCAGCTGGCCGACGCGGTACTCGGCGCCCTCAGCTCCACCGACGGCCGCCTCTACGACGCAGGCCAGGGGCAGCGGACCACCCCGGTCGAGCGCATGGCCGGACTCTTCGGCAGCGGCGACGCCCTGCTCCTGCTCGACAACTGCGAGCACCTCGTCGAGGCGGCCGCGGAACTCGCCGCCGAACTCCTCGACAAGCTGCCGGAGCTGCGGATCCTCGCCACCAGCCGCGAGGCCCTCGCCATCACCGGCGAGTCCCTGTGCCACCTCGGCCCCCTCGACATCCCGATGGGATCACCGGAGCCCGCCGAGGCCGCGCAGTCGCCCGCCGTCCGCCTCTTCGTCGACCGGGCCGCCGGAGTCCGGCCGGACTTCACGCTCGACGACTCGACCCTCGACGCCGTCGTCGAGGTCTGCCGGCGGCTCGACGGGATGCCGCTCGCCCTCGAACTGGCCGCGGCGAAGCTCCGCTCGATGAGCGTCGAGCAGATCGCGCGCCGCCTCGACGACCGCTTCCGCCTCCTCGCCTCGGGCAGCCGCACCGCCCTGCCCCGGCAGCGCACCCTGCTCGCGCTCGTCGAGTGGAGCTGGGACCTGCTCGACGAACCCGAGCGGATCCTCGCCCGCAGACTGTCGGTGTTCCCGGGCGGCGCGACCGTCCCCGCGCTCGAAGCGGTCTGCGCGGACCCGTCGCTCCCGGCCGCCGACATCCCGTACGTCCTGGACGCCCTGGTCGAGAAATCGCTGGTCCACACCGTCGACGAACGGCTGGGCGAGCCGCGCTACCGGATGCTGGAGACGGTCCGTGCGTACGCGGCGCGGCAACTCGCGGACGCCGAGTCCGGGGACGCCGTCATCCAGCGGTATGCCGCGTACTTCCTGGCCCTCGCGGAAGAACACGAACCCCGGCTCCGTACCGGCGAACAGCTGCGCGCGATCGAGGTGTTCGACGCCGAACACGACAACCTCGTCCTCGCGCTGCGCTCGGTCGTCGACGCCCGGGACGGGGACCTGGCCGCGCGCTTCGCCGGGGCGATGTTCTGGTACTGGGGGATCAGGGGGATGAGCACCCAGCTCGACACCCATCTGGCGGAGGCCGCCGGGCCGGATTCCGTACCGGCAGGGGACTCCGGACGGGGGGCAGCGGGCGGCGAACGTCCGGCCGTTGAGGGGGAATCGGCGACGGCGCGGGAGTTCCACCCGGCCGTACTGCTCCTGCGGATGTCCCAGGCCTCCTTCCCCGCCCGCGGATCGGGACCGGGCGGAAGCGCGGACCAGGACCCCCTCGACTCGCCCGACCCGTGGGTCCGGGCCGGCGCCCACCTGGCACGGGACTTCGCCCTCACCGAACAGGGCGACCTGGTCACCGGCGCCGAGTCCCGGATGGAGGCCCTGCGCGGCTTCGAGGAGGTGGGCGACCGCTGGGGGCTCGTGATGAGCCTGCTCCCGATCGGCCGCGACCACTCCCTGCGCGGCGAGTACCCGCAGGCCATCGCCACCTTCGAACGGACCGTGGCACTCAGCTCGGAACTCGGCACCGAGGACTACCTCTACCTCAGCAAGGCCAGACTCGCCCGCGAACGCCGGCGCAGCGGCGACCTGGAAGGCGCCTTCCGCGATCTGCACGCCGCGCACCGGCAGGCCCGCGAGCGCGGACAGCTGCGGCTGGAGGCCAACATCCTCGTGGGCCTGGCCAATGTGCACCGCAGGGCCGGTGACCTGGCGCAGTCCGACGCGACCCTCGACCGTCTCGAGGCGCTGAGCGCCCGGCGCCCCTCCCTCAGGGAGACCGCCCGCGACCTGATCGTCAGCACCCGCATCGAGAACCGTCTCGCCGAGGGTGACGCCGTACGGGCCAGGACCCTGCTGCCGGAGGCGGCCGGCGCCCTGTTCGGCCAGGGCGCGGGCGCCGCGCTCGCCTGGGTGGCCGAACTGCTGGGCGGACTGCGGACCTTGGAGGGGGCCCCCGAGGAGGGCGCCAGATCGCTCGGCATGAGCCAGGTGATGCGCGGCGCCTTCGACTGGGGCGAGCCCGAGTGGCGCGAGCTGGTCGACCGCATCGTGGCGACGCTGGGCGAGGAGGGCTTCAGGAACGCGTACGAGGAGGGGGCCGCTCACTCCCGCGAGGACGCACTGCGGTGGCTGGAGGCGGAGACCCTGCGGACGGTGCCGCGCGCCTGACGAGGCGCCCGCGGTCATGCGGACAGCCGGGCGGGGTCCGCTCCACCCCCGTGGGTGCGGACCCCGCCCGGCCGGACTTGTCACCGGAGGACCTGGGGGATCATCCGGCGTTCTTGCGGTAGGCGCGCATGGCCAGCGGGAAGAAGACCACGATCACGCCGGCCATCCAGGCGAGGCTGCCGGCCAGCGAGCCGGCGACCGGGCCGCCGTTGAGCAGACCGCGGACCGCGTCGGCCACCAGCGAGACGGGGTTGACGTCGGACCAGGCCTGGAGCCAGTCGGCCATCTTGTTGTCGGAGACGAAGACGTTGCTGGCGAAGGTGAGCGGCAGGATCAGGATGGTCATCAGGCCCTGCACGGAGGCGGGGTTCTTGATCAGCATGCCGAGGAACACCGAGATCCAGGAGAAGCTGAGCGCGAAGCCGATGAGCAGGGCGACCGCGGCGAGCGAGGCGACCGGGTTGGTCCCGACGCGGTACCCCATGATCAGGGCGAGGACGACCAGGGTGGCCAGGCAGGCGACGTAGCGGACGATGTCCGCGAGGACGGCGCCGATCAGCGGGCTGGAGCGGGCGATCGGCATGCTGCGGAACCGGTCGAAGATCCCGGTACTGGCGTCCGCGCTGAGCGAGGCGCCGATCCCGATGCTGGCCTGGAAGACGGCCATGACCATGACGCCTGGTGTGACGTGCTGCAGATAGCCGTGGGTGTCACCGCCGGACATGGCGTCCCCGAACAGGTAGATGAACATCAGCAGGCTGATGATCGGGGTGAGGATCACATCGACCAGCTGCATCGGCGACTTCATGAACTTGATGACGCCGCGGCCGGCGAGGGCGAGGCTGTGCTGGGCGGTCTGCGCGAGGCCGATACGGCCGGGGAGCTCGGCGGGGGCGCTGAGGGTCTGGGTGCTCATGACAGGGGTCCTCTCGGGAAGGTCTGCAGGGAACGGAAGGGCTCAGACGGCGACGGGCTGCTCGTCCGCGACGGCCGGCTCGTGTCCGGTCAGGGCGAGGAAGACCTCGTCGAGGCTGGGCAGGCGCAGGCCGAGCTCGTCGGCGGTGATGCCGGCGCCGTCCAGGCGGCGGGCGACCGCGGCGACGAGCAGCGGGTCGTCGGCCGGGACGGTCAGCACGCCGGAGTCCTGCGCGGGGGAGTGGCCGGACAGCTCGGCGAGCAACTGCGCCACCTGCGGCACATCGGCGGCCATGGCGGGCCGGACCTGGAGGATCTGGCCGCCGACGCGGCGCTTGAGCTCACCGGGCCGGCCTTCGGCGACCTTGCGGCCCTTGTCGAAGACGGTGATGGAGTCGGCGAGCTGGTCGGCCTCTTCGAGGTACTGGGTGGTCAGCAGCACGGTGGAGCCGTCCGCGACCAACTGCCGTACGACGTTCCAGACCTCCTGCCGGGCGTGCGGGTCCAGGCCGGTGGTGGGCTCGTCCAGGAAGAGCACCTGCGGCCGGCCGACCAGGGAGGCGGCCAGGTCCAGGCGCCGCCGCATCCCGCCGGAGAAGGTGGCGATCGGCTTGCGGGCCGCCTCGGTGAGGGAGAAGTTCTCCAGGAGCTCGGCGGCCCGCGCCTTCGCGTCGCGCCGGGCCAGGCCGAGCAGCCGCCCGATGAGCACCAGGTTCTCGGCGCCGGACAGGGTCTCGTCCACGGAGGCGAACTGACCGGTCAGCCCGATCAGCTGCCGGACCCTGACCGGATCCTTGACGATGTCGTAGCCGCCGATGCTGGCGTGCCCGGCGTCGGGGCGCATCAGCGTGGCCAGGATGCGCACGGTGGTGGTCTTGCCGGCGCCGTTGGGACCCAGGACACCGACGACCTTGCCGGCCGGCACCTCCAGGTCGACGCCGTCCAGGGCGGTGAAGTCGCCGTACTTCTTGACCAGTCCCTCGGCCCGGATCGCGTACCCCATGTTCAACAACTCCTCGTCAGGTCCTCGTCGTTCTCGATGGCCATGACGATGCCGGGCCCGGCTGACAGTCCGCGGACAGCCCGCTGACGACGGTCGACGACGGTTGTCAGGCGCTGTCAGGGCTTACGCGAACAGGCCCGGCGCCCGCTCCTTGAGGAGCGGGCGCCGGGCCTGTCGGGTTCCGTGCTGCGGGGTCCGGTGGAATCGCTACCTTTCCTTCAGCGTTGGTGTCTGCTGATCTGCGCCCACCACCGATGACCGGGACCATGCCTGTGATCACTCCGTTTCAGATCGCTGGAGTTTCGGTGAGGGAGGTGGGGTGGTGGCGGATCGGGAGAGGGTGTCGAGTCGGGCGGCGAGGTCGGGGTGGGTGGTGGTCAGGTGGGGGCGGGTGGCGTTGAGGGGGCGGATGAGGGCCGCGGGGTCGTCCTCGGCGAGGGCGGCGTCGAGCTGGCCGAGGGTTCCGCGGGCCGCGGTGGGGAGGTCGGTGAGAGTGGTGATCTGGGCGGCGATGCGGCGAAGATCGGCGGCGTTGTCGCGGGCCCAGGCGGCGAGGGTGCGGTCGGCGGCGCGGCCTTGTCGGGTGGCCTGGACGCGTTGTTCGCCGGTGGTTCCGGCGGGTCCGGGGCGGCCTCGCAGGTAGCGGCGTTCGGCGGCCTGGCGGCTGGTCACACCCAGGGGGTGGGCGAGGTCGGCCCAGCTGGCTCCCGCATGGCGGGCGGTCTCGATCAGGCCGGTTTCCCATCCGGAGAGATTTTCGCGGATCTGCCGCAGCAGCAGGAGGGAGGCCAGGGCCTGTTCCGGGCCGGCAGCGGGGGCGCGGGCGCCGGGGGAGCCCGGGGTCTCATGCTGGGCGGCGTGCAGTTCACCGTCGATGGCTTCCAGGGCTGCCGCGGCGGCGAGAAAGGAAGCCGGGCTCTGGGTGTCGGTGCGGGGAGAGGCCGGTTGGTCGGCGGCTGCCATGGGCACCTCCTTCTGGACCGTCAGCCTTTGGACGACACCATGTTTGTCATCCATTGGATGACATGCTACAACGGATTCCGTGCAGCGCATTGGCAGCTACTGCCCGAACCTTCTGGAGGTGTTTCGCAATGTTGATGCGCACTGACCCCTTCCGCGAGCTGGACCGGATCGCCCAGCAGCTGACCGGCTCCGGTACCTGGACGCGGCCTTCCGCGATGGCGATGGACGCCTACCGCGAGGGCGACGAGTACGTGGTGGCGTTCGACCTTCCCGGTGTCAGCGCGGAGTCGATCGACATCGACGTCGAGCGGAACATGCTGACCGTCAAGGCCGAGCGCCGGCCCGCGGCGAAAGCCGACGACGTCGCGATGGAGTTGTCGGAACGGCCGCTGGGCGTGTTCTCCCGCCAGCTCGTGCTGGCCGACACCCTGGACACCGAGCGCATCAGGGCCGACTACGACGCCGGGGTACTCACCTTGCGCATCCCGATCGCCGAGCGCGCCAAGCCCCGCAAGATCGCCATCGGCGGTGGCTCCTCCCGCCAGCAGATCTCCGGCTGACCCGGCGCCGGCCGGGACCGACGCGGCGGAGGACGGGCACGTGCCCCTCTCGATCGTCCTCCGCACCGGACGAAGGAAGGGCGGCGGCCGACATGGCCCTGCGATGGGAAGCATTCCTCGACCAGGTGACCGAACGCGGCGAATACGGCAGCCGCCAGGAGGCGGAACGCGCGACCCGCGTGGTGCTCGCCCTGCTCGGCGCCCACCTGGTCGGCCAGGTGCGGGCCCACCTGGCGGCGCGTCTGCCGGAAGGCTTCGCCCTGATCCTGCTCAACCCGCTGCAGAGCGCTGAACCCCTCCCACCGGAGCGGTTCCTGCGGGCGGCGGCGGCCTGGATCGAGGGAGCCACCGAGACGACCGCGGCCTGGGACGTCAGCGCCGTCCTCAGTACCGTCGCCGACGCGACCGACGACGACCTGCTCCACGAGGTCCTGCTCCAACTCCCCGCGGGCTACGACCTCCTGTTCGGCCGCCCCCAACCCATCTGACCACCCACCCGCCGGGTGCCGGCACCACCACCACGGATACAGAAAGGCAGCCACCGCAGTGATCTCCGACCTGCGCGCACCGCTCCAGCACCCAACCGCCATGACCTACGAGCAGATGCTGGAGAAAGTCCGCTACGAGGGCGTCTACCCCACTCGGGAGCGGGCCGAGGAAGCCGTCCGCGTCGTCCTTTCGGGACTCGGCCGCCAGCTGACAGGCGACGAACGCGTCGAACTCGCCGCCCGCCTGCCCTTCGAGGCCGCCTGCATCCTCACCGCCCAAATCCCCGCCCACCGACCCCTGACCGGATGGGCCTTCGTCCAGGACCTCGCCGACCGCACCGGCGCCACCCCCGCCACCACCCGCTGGGACACCGGCTCCGTCCTGGCCGCCGTCACCGCTCTGGCCGACCCCGACCTGATCACCCGCATCCTGAAGCAGCTCCCCAACGGCTACGCCCTGTTGTTCGGCCGCGCCGAACTCACCCAGGCCGCATAAGGAGCCCACCGTCGCGCGCACGGCACCGCCCAGGACCCAGCGATCACACGAATCGGCTGCACGGTCATCGTGGTACTACCGGGCGAGAACGGCACTCACCGTCTTCCCACCCGCCGGCCGGTGGGTCACGGCGGTGGCGTGCGCGAGGCGGTTGACCATGGGCCGGCCGAAACCTCCCGTCCCTCCGATACCCGTCAATCGTGTCGCTGTTCTGTTCGAAAGCGACTACCTCACCGTCGGGTACCCGAAAATCTGTGATGGCTGGAGTAGACATTGGGCGGCGGTGTGGTTATGGTTTCTCTCGTAGCCGAGATCAAGAACGGCCCGGCAGAGATGAACTGCCAGGCAGTAGTACGCAGTTGCAGGTGTAGTTCGCAGGGCGGTGCGGTGGTGGAGTCGCGAAGCCAGAGCAGGTGCAGGACGGCGACGGGACTGACGACCGGACCGGGTGGCCCGCAGTGATCAGGGGCCGCCGTGAGCGGTAACGCAGTGGCAGTACCCGCAAGTGCAGTTCGCAGTACCCAGCAGTGAAGTCAGTGAGCGGTACCTCGGTGAAGGCGTCGGCTGCGGACGCGCGCACCGGGAGGTTCGGCAGTGGGGTTCTAAGCCAGGGCACATGCAGGACGGGCGACGGGGCTGGCTGTCGGAGGGTGGTGCGGTGAAGGCCATCAGCAGATCGCACTACCAGCAGTTCGGTTGTTCCCGTAGGTACGGCACGGCAGTGGAATCCGGCGGCCGCTTCATGTGGGAGGGCCGTAGGGATTGATTGCCGGGCTGGGCGGCCCATGAGGGGCTGCCGCGCAGGTCACAACTTGTGAAACGCAGCGTGTGAAGTGCAGTTCCGTTGTGATCGCAGGACCGCAGTATCTGAAGTACCAGCAGGTCAGTAGCTTTTCATCGTTTCAGGTACGAGCAGGAAGGTTCGGAGCGACACCATCAGGATCGCCCGCACGGCAGGTGTGTGCGGGCACTCGCAAGGCCCCGGATTGGAAGGTGGTCCCCGGTCAAGCATTCAAGATCCCCGCGCCCCGTGTTCCCCCGACGCGCCAGTGCGGATACGGCAGGACCGGCAGGCACAAGCCGGTAGATGTAGATGGTGTTTGATCCGCCCCATGGGGCCCCGGAAGCCAGGTACGGCTCCGGGGCCCCTCCACGCGTTTGTCCAGGAGGCCAGATGACCATCAGACACGAAGAGGCGTAATGACCGAACAACCCCCCGCGAGCCCCGCGAGCCCGTCCGACCGGTTCGACGACGAGGACTACCCCGCCTACACGATGGGTCGCGCCGCCGAGATGATCGGCACCAACGCCGCGTTCCTCCGTGCGATCGGCGAAGCCCGCCTGATCACCCCGCTGCGGTCCGAGGGCGGCCACCGCCGCTACTCCCGCTACCAGCTGCGCATCGCGGCCCGTGCCCGCGAGCTCGTCGACCAGGGCACCGCCATCGAAACCGCCTGCCGCATCGTGGCGCTGGAGGACCAGCTCGAAGAGGCCCTGGCCCTCAACGAACAGCTGCGCAACCGGCCCGGCAATCCCGCCGCCTGAGCCCAAGAACCCGGGCACGTAGCGGGCCCCGAACCTGACACCCTCCGCGGGAAGCTGCCGCTTGCTGCGCATCGCATCACGTCATCGGTGCGCAGGGCGCTGATCAACCACCGGGACGCTGTCCCGCCCATCGTTCAGCAGGTCCCGCACGTCGTTGTGGTGGCCGGCACCGCGGTGGGGTGATAGCGAGGGGAAGGTGGTTACCGCTGGGGGGTGTGGTCGTTGTTCGGGGTGACAGTGCTGCAGGAGGTCATGGGTTTGTGCGGTTGTCGGTGCACGGCAGGTGGTGAGGCCAGTGGCGGGAGGGTTGTGCTCGTAGGTGAGCCGCTGTTGCGTGGGGCGCTCGTCCGCCGGTGGTGGCACGTGCGTGGTGGAAACGGTCGGGGTCTGAGCACCGGCGGTGGCCCGGCCCGGTTGCCGACATGCCGGTACTTCGAACGGTGATCGCGCCCCGGCCGGCCGGGCGTGCTCGTGGCGACCACGGGCCCGGGCCGCTCTCCTCCATGAACCTGGTGGGGCACGAGCGTGGATGACAGCGAGCTGATCCGCCCTGTGCGGGAGTGGCATCGCCTGGTTCCCGGGATGGGCGCGAGGGCTGCTCTCGACGCTCTGGTCACGGCTCTCGCGGACGAGTCGGCCTCAGCGGCGACTGCCGTCGGGCTCAAGGCCCAGCTCGACCTCATCGAGGAACAACGCGATCACGCCCGTGGTGACCGCAGCCCGTGACCACAGGGGCCGGAAGCCGAGAAGGGCCCCGTGGCGGCATGGCTGGTGTGGGCCAGGACCATGCTCTCGCTATTGCTCAGCTTGTCGCCGTCGTCCACCGCCCCGGTCGTAAAGGTCTGGATCGGCGGTGTCCTGTCCGGCATGCACAAGAACTTATCGGGGCGCGGGGAGTGCTCCCACGCTGATCGGTAGCAAGCGGTGGCACCCGGGGGAATATCCCGCCGGAGCCGCCGTCGGGGGAGGTGGGCCGATGGCTACCGTGTTCCCGATGAACCCATTTCCCGGAGGCGGGCGGTAGCTGATGATGCGGGAACTGACGGATGCGGAGTGGACGGGCGTGCGCTCGGCGTACTGCAACGGAACTTCGGCGGTGTGCCCCGCCTGCGCCCGGGGCGGTAGCGCTGAGCTCAAGCCGAAGCAGCGCGTGATGCGCTTCGCGTGCGGTCATGAACTCACGATTCCGGAGGGCGCCACCCCCTGACGGAACGGGGCCCGAAGGCGTGCCAGGTTGCACCGAATGGGTGTCGGAGACCGCGAGTGGGGTGGTAGGTGGGCTGCGGGGCACTCAGCGGGGTAGCCGAGGGGGAGACGTTGGTGCATCGCGCGATGCTCTTCGCTCCTCGAGGGCGGGGATGGATGAGGGCTCATCCGGCCGGAGCTGATTCTCCCGCCGCTGTAACGGTGTTCGAGGGGTTGGTGGGGTTGGGGGTGGTGTACCGGGCCGGGAATTACGGCAGTGAGCCCGGCGGTCTGGGTGCCGCCCGGCTACTGGCCGATGAATTCCTTGACTGTCTGGCCGCGGATCTCGCCACAACCCTGAGCGAGCGATTCCGCTTCGACGTGAGGCTCGTGGTCACGGAGCTGCTGACCAACGCTGAACGCTACGCGCACGGCCCGTCCCTGCTGGAACTGGAGGGAAGCCCTCGCAGCGTGGTGGTGACGGTATGGGACTCCAGTACCGCTCTGCCGGTCGTGTTCCCGCCCGATCCGTCCCGGGCCGGCGGTCACGGTCTGGAGATCGTGAACCGGCTGTGTGTGCAGGTGACGGTGGAGCGGGTACCGGTAGGCAAGCGCATACGGGCCGTCCTGTCGGTTCCTGGCGCCCCGTAACGGTAGCTGGGGGCAGCGCTGTCGCTTCCGGAACCCTTCTGGCAGGCACTCGGCCACTTCGGGGCACCGTTCGGCAGGTTACGGTGCGCCGGGTATCGCGGAGCGGGATGGCGGCCTGCGTGGCGCCAGCCGGCGACGAGAGGGTTGGGGCCGCTCCTGCCGAGGTCGCATGGGGTGAGGTGGGGCCGGTCAGCTGTAAGCGGGTGTGCCCAGCATCGCTACTGCGGCCTGGAGCGGGCTGAGAACAGCGGTGGCAGTTACCGCAGCGGCCTCGGGTGCGGGACGGCAGGTGAAGCCGAGTCGGGTCATGGCCCGGGTGATCTGCTCGGCGGTGAAGTCACGCCGGTCCTGCCGGGTGAGGATCTGGCCCACCTGTTTCACGGGGTAGGTGCGACGGCTGATGATCACGGATTCTCCCGTGACCGCTTCGGGCTTGACGCCCCGCATCCTGTCCTGCACTTCGCTCTTGACCAGATCGAAGGAACAGCCGGCGATGACGCAACGCATAGGACCTCAGCAAGGAGAGGGGGCAGTCGGATACCTCAGAGTCCCACACCCGGACCACCGACGGGAAGATCAACCCGCCGGTGGGAAATCCGGCACGAGGGCCGGTGTCGTGCTACCTTGTTGCCAGTTGCAGTTGTGGTACCCATGAACTTTGTGTGCACTCGACGGGCGTGACC
>NZ_JAAIKO010000465.1 GCF_016107395.1 Streptomyces fildesensis | reverse complement strand
CTCCGTTGATCAGAACTGGGATCTTCTTGTACACGGGATTCATCTGCAGTAGAAGATCACTCTTGTTTCCCAGATCCTCGTCCTTGCATTCGTACTTAACACCTTTCAGATTCAACGCAACCTTAACTCTCATCGCGAATGGACTCGGCCAGAAATCAAGAACCACAACGTTCTCCATTGACGAGTGCGTCGGGAGTGTTCGGAGTC
>NZ_JAAIKO010000464.1 GCF_016107395.1 Streptomyces fildesensis | reverse complement strand
ATGCAAAGCCAGGAGGTCTGAGTGGTCTTCATGAATGCAACGCTACGTACCCATGCTGACCACGAGTAGAGATCACCCGAAGACGTGGACCGAGTTGAACCGTTCAAAGTTACCAAACCGGTACCGGCTGCTGCACCTACACGTCTACAACCGGCAGGGAGTGAAGCAGCCAAGAAACCCATGGTTAGATGGGCCAGAAAATATGAC
>NZ_JAAIKO010000463.1 GCF_016107395.1 Streptomyces fildesensis | reverse complement strand
GAGGAGGGGTACCTGAAGAAAGTGTTCTATGGGTCGAAGGGGCCAAACTTTGGGACCAAGATCAGCAACTATCCTCCATGTCCGAAACCAGAGCTGATCAAGGGCTTGAGAGCTCACACGGACGCAGGCGGGATCATCCTGCTGTTTCAAGATGACCAAATTAGCGGCCTCCAGCTCCTGAAGAACGGCGGCTGGGTCGACGTTCCCC
>NZ_JAAIKO010000462.1 GCF_016107395.1 Streptomyces fildesensis | reverse complement strand
TGTGCATGATGACTGCAAGTTAAAATTTTTGGAGCTGAAGGCAAAAAGAACCTACCGCTCTATAGTTTTCAAGATTGAGGAGAAGCAAAAGCAAGTTGTCGTGGAAAAGGTTGGCGAGCCTGCTCAAAGCTATGAAGACTTCACTGCAAGTCTTCCTGCTGATGAGTGTCGATATGCTGTCTATGATTTTGATTTTGTGACTGCAGAG
>NZ_JAAIKO010000461.1 GCF_016107395.1 Streptomyces fildesensis | reverse complement strand
CCAGCCGCACCACAGCGCCAGGATGACCAGCCCGCCGGCTGGGGAGACGATGTCACTGACCACCTTCATTACCGGCGTCAGCGCCGCTGAGCGGGTGTCGTCCTCCAGGTGCTGGTCCCACTTCAGGTCGTGCGGCTGGATCAGCGAGGTGTGGGCCGCCGCCAGCCCCATCGCGATCGCTGCCACGAACAGGAGAACTGAGTAGCGC
>NZ_JAAIKO010000460.1 GCF_016107395.1 Streptomyces fildesensis | reverse complement strand
CTTTCAAGATGTAGTTGGCCAGCCCCAAGTCTGCTGCCGAGACATAAACAAATCGTTTCACTCCATGATCTGCTGCAGCTCTAACGGCATTGAGATTTGCGGTCCCGTTGGTCTTGTACATGTCGGATTGAGAGCCAAAGCCACCGACACAGGAAATAACAGAAGTAACATCCTTCAGACAACCCTTCCATGAATCAGGTGAAAGAAG
>NZ_JAAIKO010000459.1 GCF_016107395.1 Streptomyces fildesensis | reverse complement strand
GCCACACTTCCCACATAGCTGTTAAATTTGCAGAAATCCTTACGAAGATTGATCGGAGGTCCGGCAAGGAGTTGGAAAAGGAACCCAAGTTCCTGAAGAACGGCGACGCGGGATTCGTGAAGATGATTCCCACAAAGCCAATGGTGGTCGAAACATTCTCGGAGTACCCTCCCCTCGGTCGCTTCGCCGTTCGCGACATGCGCCAGAC
>NZ_JAAIKO010000458.1 GCF_016107395.1 Streptomyces fildesensis | reverse complement strand
CCGATCTCATTTCCAGACTTGCAACCTTCTCCTCCCTCCGACCCTTCAGAGAACGTCTTCACTGGTGCAACCCCGGTGATGATGGCTGCAGTAGTGGTGGCTTTCTCTGAGGTAACCAAGTCAGGGTACATCTTGCCGCATTTGCAGTCGCTGCCGCAACCGCAGCTGGATCCACAATTACAGCCAGACATATTCTCAAAGGAAAAGAG
>NZ_JAAIKO010000457.1 GCF_016107395.1 Streptomyces fildesensis | reverse complement strand
CCCTCTGCAACTTTCTCTTCTTCGTCCAGGGCTGGGTCAGACATGTTCTCCATTGGGGCAAAGAAGTAATCAGCTAAGCTAGACTCAGGAGCCACAACAGGAGATTCTCGCTTCCATTGCCGTCTTTGCTGCGTACCTTTCTCTGCACTCAGATTCTGCTGCCCAGTTCCGCGATGACTGCCTCCAGCACCACTCTGTTTGCCAATCAA
>NZ_JAAIKO010000456.1 GCF_016107395.1 Streptomyces fildesensis | reverse complement strand
ATAATAACATCTCTCAGATATGCAACGTGCCATGAGTTTAAATTGAAATCCATCGAGGAATCAGCTATGGATGCATATAGCCGTCGATGGTTTATGGTTCATGTTGATTTAAAGAAGACAATAAAGATGATTCCCACCCCTTTGCAAATTCCAAAGTTGAACAAGGAACAGATACTGGTGGATCAGCAATAGCTGCCGGTGCGATTCTGG
>NZ_JAAIKO010000045.1 GCF_016107395.1 Streptomyces fildesensis | reverse complement strand
ACTTTAGCAATTCCGTGCGGTTCTCCTCGTTCAGGCGGCGCGCGAGGGCCCCGCCGGCCGCCGTCGGCCGGTGTCCGCGGACCCCGGAGCCTGGGCAAGAGCCGTCAAAGCGGCATCCAGGTCGGGAAAGACTCGGACGCCGACCAGGGAATTCTCGGTCAGCAGCGGGGTGGAGCGACCTCGGAGCCCGCACAGCGCCAAGCCGGCGGGCGAGGCGGCGAGGATCGCGGCCTCTCCGTCCGGGCTCCAGCCCATCAGCCCGGACATGTCCAGCACCAGCGTTCCCGTGGTTCGCGCCCGGGCCCAGCCGACCGCTCCGGTGAACCGGGAGGTTACCCGCCGGCCCAGATGGCCGTGCAGATGCAGCACGCCGGTGCCGTTGCAGTCTTCGAAATTCCACTCCATGGCTACTTCCGCCCCCGTCCCTCACCGCTGGGGATCGCACCCGCAGGGTCGGCGGTGGCCACTGGTCGCCCTGCTGCCAGGTGCCCGTCGCGAAAGCGCCGCGCCCATGCGGACGGGAGCCATCCTGGCCAGGGGCGATGTTCACCGCCGTCGCCATCGCCGCTCTTATGGGGCGGCATCGCTTGAGCGCTCCGGCCAGCACGGGGTGCGGTGGCGGAGAACGGGTGCAGCATGCGGTCGTTCCCACACCGCGGACAGCGGCTGCTCCCGTCGAGGGCGGCGGGCCTGCAGCGCAGGGTGCAGGCGGGGCAGAACAGGACCGGAGCTTCGTCGCCACGGAGGGGTGTGATCCGCATCCGCCTCTTGATTCCATTGTTCATAGTTGCCAATCTTAGCAAGTGCTAAGGTTTGCAGCTAGTGGCCGCTCCGAGGCCCTGACATCCGGAGCGGCCACCTCGCCGACTGCACAGGTGCGCCGACGGCTGTTGCCGGTCCGCCCTTCCCCCGCTGGCGGGGACAGGAGGAAAACAAGGGGAGTTGCTGATGGGCGAGGGATTCAGGGCCGCTCTGCAGCGGCAGGCGGCCACGCTGTGTCAGGGGCTGGCTGATGCCGCCGAGGCGGGAGACGCCTGGATGGTCGCCGTGTACTCGGTCGACATGGAGGAACTGCAGCGGTTGGGACGGGCGCACGATGTCGAACTGCCGGTCCCGGTACAGCCTGCCGCAGCGAAGCAGAGGTGATCTTGACGTCGTGCCGCAGTTCGGGCTCCTCCTGCCGCACACCGCGGATCCCCGTGCCGGGGCCCAGGGCGAGGGGGATCTGGCGCCGAGCCATGGCGTGGGCTCGTACGCGACAGCAGGCGCGGGTACTCGGCCCGACCTGTTCCACCGCAGGCGGCCCGGCCGTAGGAACTCGCCCGCGCGCCTTTGCGGCCTCGGCCGCCCCATGCCCACAGAGCGCTTCCCACATTGGAGCCCACCGATGACGCAAGCTCTGCCCAACCTGCTGCCCGTCTCTGCGGACATGGCCCGGTCCCTGCTGGCGTCCGACAGGGCCGGCCGGCTGACACGCTGCGATCCTGCCCTGGCGGCCATCCCTGTCCAGCATCACCTGCTCGACGACGGACAGCTCATCCTGCGCGCGCAACGGCCCGCCCCCGCATCCCGGTTCGCCTTCCCCCGGCAGCTCACGTATCAGGTCGACCAGATCAACATGCGGGACCACACCGGATGGACCGTCATCGTCACCGGTCTCGCCGACCAGATCACCGGCACCCGCCTGAGGCACTACCGGGCGCGACTGGGTGCAACGGCAACGGTGCACGCCGAGCACTTCCTGCTTATCCACCCCCGGAGCATCACTGGCTACCGACTCACCCGCGACGCCTGGTGACGGGCGCACTCCGGGCGCTGCACCGGTCAGCAGAGTCCAGCAGCCGGAATGCCCGATGACCCAGCCCCCTGCCCGAACGCGACCCGAGTACAGCCTTGAGGTGACGTTCCGCTGTCCGGCGTTCTCCACGGTGGCGGCGATCCTCGCCGTGACCGCAGGGGCGGCACTGGTCGCTGAGGACATCCATCCGGACACCGGTGCGCAGCGCGTGTTGGTCGACACCGATGGTCCGCAGACCCTGCACCTGCTGCGTGACCGGCTCGGCGACGACCTGATCCACCTGGCGGACCCCGTGTTCGACGCGGCCGCCACCGGCAAGACCACGCAGCGACTGTGCGTGCCGGCCGCTTCTGAGCGCGATCGTGCCCTGCTGGACAGTACGGCGGACCGGCGGGTCATCGAGCACCTGCTCCTTCAACGCGGTGACGTGGACCGGTACACCGGCCGGGGTCGGCGCATCGCGCTGTTGTCCAACGCCTCCGCAGTCGCCGGCCTGGGTCCGCTGCCGGTCACCTGTGTGCTGCCCGCTCTGGAGTCCGCCGCGGTCCATTTGCGCCGTGCCACCGGCCTGGACATTCACCCCCTGCCGGTGGCGACAGCCACCCCCGGGGCCCTCGCCACGATCGCCGCAGCTCTCGCACCGGGCGCCATGGGAAGGGTCATCACGTGCCGGTGATGCAAGTCAGCGATCCGGGTCACGAACCGTTCGACCTTCCGGAACCGGCAATCTCCGCAGCGGCGGCCGTAGCAGCGGCAAGCCGATAGCCGCGAACGGTTTGTGGGCTGATGTGGGCGAGCGTGTCATGCGGGCCGAAGACCCAGCCGGGGAGCGTACGGCGGTAGTGTGCGGCCTCGTCGACGTCAACGATCAGTCCGACCGGTCCGGTGACGCTGATCGACCACCCGCTGCGCCGTGCCGCATCGATCTCCTCGGCGTTGTACGTCACAACGGTCGGTCCCGCGAGGGCACCTTCGGGCGCCGGGACGCGGACGATGAGACGCCCGTGCTCCAGGACATGGACTGCGGGCCGCACCTGGGTCAGCCCGCGTTGGACGAACACCAGGCGGCCACCGGTGGTGCCTCTGAGCAGCCACAGGGCTTCGGGCGCCATCATTTCCGTCATTCTGGGGGACGTTGAGGTCATCCGGCCGGCTCCTCGGTAGGGATTTTGGCAGCTTGCGCGGGAATTGCCAGAACTCCCGTGCGCTGCAGGTGGGTTCGGGCCGCGCGGATCGCCTCCGGCGTGGTGCTGAAGACTCTGCCGTCGGCGTACAACGGGCCCAGGACGCCGAGCGCGTCCAGAGCCTGCCGCTGGCCGGACTGGATGCCCGATGCCATCACGGTGATCCCTCGACGACTCAGTTTGTGCACCGCGTCCTTGAGGACCAAGGCCCCTGTGGCATCCAGGGCGGTGATGCGTGACAGCCGCAGGATCACCACCCGCACATCGGCGACATCGGTCAACTCCAGCAGGAAGCGGTGCGCGGCGGCGAAGAACAGCGGTCCCTCGATCCGATACGCGACGATGTGCTCGGCCAGCAGTTCATGCTCCTCGACGCTGTGATCGCCCGCCGGGTCGTGCTCCAACGGGACCTGGTCCAACCGGGCATGCAGGGCGACCGCGCGCAGGGCGACCACCGCCGCGACCACCAGCCCCAGGACTACCGCGTACACGAGGTCGAGCGCCAGTGTCGCCAGCGCGGTGAGGATCAGGACCAGCGCGTCACCCCGGGTGGCGCGGACCATCGCCCGCAGCGAACCGACCTCGACCATCCGGATCGCGGTGGCCAACAGCACCCCCGCCAGCGCGGCCAACGGGATCCGTGCCACCAGCGGCGCCGCCGCGAACACGATCGCCGCCAGGACCACGGCGTGGGTGAGTGCGGCAAGCCGGGAACCCGCCCCGGAGCGCACGTTGACCGCGGTGCGCGCGATGGCCGCCGTCGCGGGGACTCCGCCGAACAGCGGTGCGGCCAGGTTGGCCAGGCCCTGCCCGAACAGTTCACGGTCCGGATCGTGATTCTGCCCCACCGTCATGCCGTCGGCCACGGTCGCCGACAACAGCGACTCCAGCGCGGCGAGCGCGGCCACCGCGATCGCGGGAGCCAGCAGCGAGGACACCGTGGACAGCTCCAGGAACCCGAGGGAGGGCGCAGGAAGGCCGGCCGGTAGATGCCCGATCCGGGCCACGTCGAAGTGGGCCGCTTGTGCCGCGAGGGTCGCTGCGATGACCCCGACGATGGAGAACGGCACCGTCGGACGCCAACGGGCACCGGCCAGCATCAGCGTCGCGACACCGGCCGACAGGCCGATGGCCGTCCAGTTGGGATGCGCCGCGAATTCCTCCGTCGCGCGCCACGCCACGACGAGAACCTTCTCGCCCTTCGGCGTGGCGACACCCAGCGCGGCCGGCACCTGCTGCAGTCCGATCACGCAGGCGATCCCCAGCGTGAAACCCTCCACGACCGGCGCCGGAACGTACTTCATGTACCGGCCGGCTTTCGCCACGGCCAGTGCGATCAGGATGAGGCCGGCCATCAGCCCGACGGTGAGCACCCCGCCCGGACCGTACCGGGCCACGATCGGGACCAGCACCACGGTCATGGCTCCGGTCGGCCCGGACACCTGCAGATTCGACCCGCCGAAGACGGCCGCCATTGCGCCGGCCACCACCGCGGTGGCCAGCCCCGCCTCCGCGCCGAGCCCGGACGAAACCCCGAACCCCAAAGCCAGCGGCAACGCCACGATCGCCACCGTCAACCCGGCCAGCAGATCCCGGCGCGGCTGCCGCCGCATCCCGGAGAAATCCGCCCGGACCGGAAGCAGCGAGCGGATCGAACCCCAGAAATCGTGCAGCACCGTACTCACCGGGAGATCTCACTCTTCCGTAGCTCGCCAAGAAGCTCGTTCTGACCGGTCAGGATCTGCGCGAGGATGGTGCGCGCCACGGACATCAACATGGCCACATCTGCGCCGGCCAGCGCGTACACCACGGTCGAACCGTCCCGGGCGGACGTGACGAGCCCGGACCGCCGCAGCACGGCGAGCTGCTGCGACAGACTCGACGGCTCCACCTCGATCGCCGTCAGCAGCTTCCGGACCGGTACGGGCCCGTCCTGCAGCAGCTCCAGCACCCGGATCCGCACCGGATGCGCGAGCATCCGGAAGAAGTCTGCCTTGGCCTGATACAGCGGAACCGCCACAGCGCGCCCTCCTCATCGCCGGCTCCCACCGGACTGGGCTTCGTCCTGTGCCATCGACGACTGCAGACACAGCACCAACAGCATGTAATGAATTGCCATTTTTTGCAATTCTATCAAAGCGCATGAGGATGTCGGAGCTGGAGGGCGACCAGCCGCAGCGCACACCGGTTGTGAGCTCAACGGCCTGGGCCGTGGACGCACCGCCTCCGTTCGGGGGCTGTGCTCCCGCGTTGTCAGTCGTGGGCGATGACGGCGACAGGGGCGGTGGCGTGGTGCAGCACGGCGTGGGCGACCGGCCCGAGATGGGCGCCCAGGGGAGAGCGGCGCAGGTGACGGCCGACGATGACGAGGTCGGCGCCCACCGAGGCCTGGACCAGTCGGCTGCCGGCGGGTCCCATGAACGCCTGGGAGTCGGCGCGAACGGAGGGGAACTTGTCGCGCCACGGCTTCAGCATGTCGTCCAGCATCTGCGTGACACTCCGGCCGATGTCCCGTTCGTTTTCGGGGTCGAAGAAGGGGATGTACTCGTAGGCGGGAGGGAGCTTCCAGCCATGCACGGCCCGCAGGGCGCACTTGCGGCGGGCGGCTTCCTCGAAGGCGAAGGAGAGGAGTTTGTCGGCAGCCTCGTGGATGTCCACACCCACGACGATCTCGCCGTAACCGGCGGGCTCCGTGTCCCCGGTTTCCCGCGGCGGCCGTACGAGGGCCACCGGGGTTTCCGTGGCCGCAAGCGTCGGCATGCCCACCGAACCGACGAAGAAGCCGACCAGGCCGCCCAGGCCGCGGGAGCCGAGGACGAGCAGCCCCGCGTCGCTGGCCTCGGCTGCCAGGGCTGCGGCCGGCCTGCCGGAGAGACAGCGGATGGTGATCTCCAGGCTCGGGTACCGGCGGCGTACGTCCTCCGAAGCCTCGGTGAGCGCCTCGTCGGCCCAACGGTCGGCGCTCTCCCGGCCCAACCGCGGAATGGCAGGGCTTATGGGCCACTCGACCGCGTGGACGAGTCGCAGCGGCACCTCCCGCAAGGACGCCTCCCTGGCACCCCACATGGCTGCTGCCCGGCTCTCGAGTGACCCGTCGATGCCGACGGTCACATGGTGTTTCATGGCGGGAACCTCCTGTGGGCACGTTCCAGCGGTAGCTGGCGACGCCGCGGGTCTGCGGTCTTTCAGAGTGGCCCGGGACACGGAAGCGGAGGAGGGGCCAAACGGCCCCTGGCCGGACCGACCAGCCCCCCGCCCGCCTGGGACGCCGGATCACGCACTCCGCACGCAGCAGCCCGCTGTTGAGGAGGGTGTACACGGGGACTCTTGGCCCATGTCTGAGACCTGAACGGCCCTCCGCGTGGAGAGTCCGCTGTGGCAGCGTGAGAGCTGGACCCTTGGTGGTTCTCGGTGAGGAGGAACCATGGAAAGCACCACCAGCGGCTCCGAAATCGGCTCCGTCATCGTCGGCGTCGATGGTTCGGAGTCGGCCCGTCACGCAGCGCTGTGGGCAGCGGTCGAGGCCGTGCACCGTGAGCGCGCCCTGCACATCGTGTACGCCGTCGACACGGACGGCCGAGAGGCCTACGTTTCGGAGGCGGGCATCGAGCGCGCGCGAGGCTGTCCTTCGCAAAGCCTCGCTGCGCATGCTGCAGGTGTGGAACGTCCTGCAGTCCGTCGGGAACGTCGTGACCATGGTCGACGGCTTGGGGGAAATGGCCGGCGAGCAGGTTCATCACTTGGCCGCGGTGGCGAATCGGATCCGTCAGGAGTTCCCTTGCCTGACCGTTCAGCTGGACGCGGAGAAGAACGTTTCCGTGGCCGGCGTTCTGGTCGAGGCCTCGCAGCACGCGGACCTGCTGGTGATGGGTGGCCGGCGGTCGCCCGGCTACATCGGACCCACTCTCGGGCGGGTGACGCACAGTCTGGTGCACCACGCCCACTGTCCCGTGCAGCTCATTCCGCGGCACGACCGTGAGCAAAGGAGCACGTCATGACCGACGTCGGCGAACGACACGAGATCATCGTAGGCATCGACCCGGCGAGGGATTGGCACCTTCCCCTGGCTTGGGCGGTGGACGAAGCCCGACGGCGCGGGCTCGCGCTGCGGCTCGTCGTCGCTGTTCCTCCGCGGCACGACACGCAGCACGTTGACGACACTTCCCGCAGCATCACGCTGCACCAGACCGCATCGGAAGTCCTCAGAGCGTCCGCCGCCTGGAGCCGGGAGCGCTACCCCGGGATCGATCAGGCCGTGGACCTGGTCGATGGGTTCCCCACCCCGGTGATCGGGCGAATGTCCGGGCTCGCATGATCGTGCTGGGCTCGCGTCGCCTGAGTCGTACCTCGGAGTTCTTCAGCGCAGGCTCCCTGGTCGTCCCCTTCACAGCACAGGCAGAGTGCCCGGTCGTCGTCGTGGGCGACGCCGAGCACATCACGCAACAGCCGACCTACTTGGTCGTGGGCATCGACGGCAGCGAACCATCGAAGGCGGCAGTGGCGCTCGCTTTCGAAGAGGCCGATCTCAGAGGAGCCGGCCTGCGCGCGATCTCGGTATGGCAGCAGCCGCCGATCTTCACGCTCCGCGGCCAGGAGGACGCACTGCAGGCTCAGCGACGGATGCTGTCCGAGATGACGGCCGGCTTTTCGCAGCAGTACCCGGACGTCGCGCTGAAGCACGAGGTACCGACCGGCCACCCGGTGGAGGAACTCGCAGGCGCCGCCGAACACGCACTGGCCGTGGTCGTGGGCCGCCGAGGCCGGGGCGGCTACACCGGCATGCGGCTCGGCTCCGTCGTGCACGGACTGCTCCACCGGGCACACTGCCCGGTGATCACGGTTCCTCTCGGCTGAGGATCGCGACGGCGACGGCCCCAGCCGCTCAGGAAACACCCGGTGTTCGGCACAGCGGTGATCTGTAGGGGAGTTGGAGAGGGAGGCGATCAGGATGTACCAGGGGATCACCCCGAGAACGCCGACGGCTGATAGCACCGCAATCGGGCCGCGGCGTACGGCGACGCTCGATCCTGACGAAGCCCTGAAACTGCTCGGCACGGTCTCTCTCGGCCGCATTGTCTTCACCCGCCACGCACTGCCGGCAGTATGCCCGGTCAACCACATCATCGAGGCCGGGGACATCGTCTTCCGGTTGTTCGACGGTGGGGACATTGCTGCGCTCATGGCGCCCGACGACTGCCCCGGAATTGTCGTGGCCTACGAGGCCGATGCCATCGACCCGGTGACGGACCTCGGTTGGAGCGTGGTCGTCACCGGCTACGTGCTGCCCGTTACGGACGGCCGCGACAGCCGCGACGGCCAGCGGTACGGAGAACTGCTGCGTCCGTTGGTCGGCGGCCCGATGGGCTGTGTGCTGAGCATTCGGCCCGGTCTCATCACCGGCTTCCGCCTGGAGAAGGCCTGATCACCAGGTTGGGTGGTGCCAGATCACGGTGAGTATGTCGTCCACCCGGTGCACTTCGAAGCGCCAGTGAGCCGGCCGACGGGGGACCCGCCGGGCGGCTCCGTCGAGCCCGAATCTCCTAGGACCTGTCTTCAAACTGGCGGCGTTCGCCCGGAGGGCGGGCCCGGCGGTGTCTGGTGCGTGCGATCGCAAGGCGGAGGGTCGCCCCTGTACTGGACGTACTGGGGTGATCCCGACAACGCAGCGAGCGTGCGTGCCAGACACCGCCGGGCGGGCGCCAGTTTGAAGACAGGTCCTGGCGTCGAGGGCAGCGGCGGGCCGTGGTCTCGGCCTGCCGGGTGCTCACCGGGTGCTGAGTACTGATCGTGCGTGATCGCCGTGCGACGCCATGACCAGTACTTGATAGCGGCTGGGAATGACGGCGCTTCTGGACGTGAAATCCCGGCGTCCCGCGGTCATCGCGAACTGGAACAGCGCGAAGATCCCACCGAACAGCACGCCCCAGCTCAGGCCCCAGACCATGGCCTTCCAGAAGGCTGTCGCGCTCAGGATGCTCAGTAGCAGGCCGACGAAGACTCCGAACCATGCTCCGCTCGTGGCTCCGTAGAGCAGGGCGCGCCCCCAGTTCAGCCGCCCGGTGATCTGCTCCACCATCCGGAGATCGCTTCCGACGATCTGGGTGGTTTCCACTTCGAATTCGTGGTCGGCGAGGTAGTCGACGACGCTCTGCGCCTCGTCGTAGGTGGGGAAGGAGCCGAGTGATACCTGCTCGCCCGGATGCCGTTCGACGGCTCCCCGTCCTGCTTTCACTGCTGTCGTGTTCATCATGGCTGCCTCCCGGCATGATCGATGGTGTACGGATCCGATGGCGCCGGTGTGGCGATGGGTGTTGGGGCCGACCAAGCTCTCTCTCGCGGGGCGGTACGGAGGAGCCGGCCGGTAGGAATCTCATTCAGGAACGACGACGACCGGGCACGGCGCGTGTTGAACGCAGTGCTGGCTGACCGAGCCGAGGAGGATCCCGGCGAAGGTGCCGTGTCCCCTGGTGCCCACGGTCAGCAACTGGGCTCCCGCTGCTGCGGCCAGCAGGACCTCTGCGGGATGGCCTTCCACCACACGGGCCAGCACTTCGACCGGCCGGTCGAGGCGCTCCGATTCGTTGGCGACGACCTCGTCGAGGTTCTTCTGGATGCTGGCGGCGATGTCACCGAGGTCGATGACGCCGGGGACCCACCCGTAGCTGTACGCGTACATGTCGGGGTTATGCCATGTGGTGATGGCTTCGACTGTGGCGTCGGTCAGCTGTGCGTAGGCCATCGCCCAGCGTAGTGCTGAGGTGGAACACTCCGACCCGTCCACCCCGACGACCACACGTCGGGCGGCGGGTTCCTGGGTCTGCTTCGGCATGTCGATCTCCTGAGATTGGTTCGCTGCCGGCTTTTCGAGCCGACCGCGCTCTACGGGGACGGGCTGAGGGACTGCCGCCGTGATGGGACCACCGCGGGTGTTCGGGGGACGGACGGCATCGACCGGGTCTGCGTGCGTGCGACGACGAGCGCCGCGTCGATATCTCGTGGACCGGTGGAGACGCACAACGTGTGCGAAAGGTCCTGGAGTTGCCGGTGAATGTCCGCGTTGGCAGTGGCGCTGTGAGCGAGTGCCTCTTGTTCTGCGTCTCGGCTCAACTCAACTATGTGTAGCTGCTGTTGTTCTGCCTCCAGCGTGCTCTGCCGTCCCCGGATGCGTGAGGGGCCGAAGGTCCCGCTGAACGCCGAATGGTCCTTGTAGACCAGTCTGAGAAGGGGACCGTGTCGGTGCGCCCGGCAGGGGCGGAACGGGCACCGGGCTGCCGAACGGCCCTGGTGCAAGGCGATTGCCTCCGGCGCCGGGGGTCAGTGAGCGGGCACGATCGCCACCGGGCAGGGGGCGTGGTGCAGCATGGCGTGGTTCATCGAGCCGAGTTGGAGGCCCGGATGCTCGTGCCGGCGGCGTGCGCCGAGTACCAGGAGGTCTGCTCCGGCGGCCGCACGCAGCAAGCTGGAGGCAGACCTGCCCTGCACGGCATTGCGCCGTACTCGCAGACCGCTGACTCCCGTCTCGGGAAGGGGCACGGCGCCCAGCAGGTTCTGTGCGCGGTCGGCTGCCGCACCGACGTCCATCACCACTGACACCCCCGACATGTCGATCTCGGGGCGCCAGGCGTGCACGAGCTCCAGATCGGCATGTCCAGCCGCCGCTTCCTCGACCGCGAACTCCGCCGCCGCTGAAACATCGTGCGACCCCACACCCAGCACCACACGGCGCCCGACCTCCGCGGGTTCACGTTCACCGCGTACCACCACGACCGGGTACGCGGCCCTCGCGGCGACCCGCAAGCTCACCGAGCCGAGCAGCAACCCGGGGAATCCGCCGCGGCCGCGGGTTCCCAGCACCAGCAGCGGGGAGTATCGCTGCAGGCCCAGCAGCGCGGACAGGACGTCCTCGGCGAGCAGTTCGGTGTCCACCGCTACGCCGGGCCGGCGCGCGGACGCCCGCTCGGCCGCGGAGTCCAGGACCTCCTCGATGGCTTTACGCTCGGGCGCGAGTTCCATGTCGTCCACGGTTTGCTGTTCGAACTGTTCCCAGGCAGAAGCGTGGACGAGCCGCAGCCCCACTCCGCGGCGGAAGGCGTCGTCCACCGCCCAGTCCACGGCTCGCAGACTTTCCGGAGAGCCGTCAACGGCCGCCACCACGCATGCAATGCTCATGATCTTCTCCACACCTCGACAGGCCGATTCCGGCCATGCATGCGACGACTGCCGACTGGTCGCCCGACTCGATCCGTCGGCGGGTGCGAAACCGCACCTTTGGTCAGTTCACACGCGGTGTGCCGCACGCGGTAGGGCCGGTTGGCCCCGCTCGCCCGCGCAGTGGGCCCCTTGCATGGCCCGGTGCCCGACCCCGGGACGAGCGGTCAGTGTGCGCGGGTCACCGTCGGTTGCCGGTGTCGTGATGTCCTTCGTGGTTCAGCCGGTCCTGGGCCTGGGTCGCGATCACGGCGGCCTGGACGCGTCGTTCCACGCCCAGCTTGGCGAGCAGCCGTGAGATGTGGTTCTTGACGGTCTTCTCCGCGAGGTAGAGCCGCTGTCCGATCTGTCGGTTGGTCAGCCCTTCGCCGACCAGCGCCAGGACCTCCCGCTCGCCTTCGGTCAGGCTGGGCAGCGCGACCAGTTCCGGTGCGGGTTCCTCCGCGCCGCGCAGCTTGGCCATCAGCCTGGCCGCCGCGCTGGGGTCGAGCGTCGACTGTCCGGCGGCGACGGCGCGGACGGCCGAGACCAGGTCGGAGCCGCGGATCTGCTTGAGCACGAACCCTGCGGCGCCGGCCATGATCGCGTCGAGGAGCGCCTCCTCGTCGTCGAAGGACGTGAGCATCAGGCAGGCGAGTTCGGGCATCTTGGAGCGGAGTTCCCGGCAGACGGTCACTCCGTCTCCGTCCGGCAGTCGCACGTCCAGCACGGCGACCTGCGGGCGGAGCGCGGGAATGCGGATGAGGGCGTGTTCGACGGTGCCGGCCTCGCCGATCACCGTGATGTCCGGTTCGTCGTTCAGCAGGTCCCGCACTCCCCGCCGTACCACTTCGTGGTCGTCGAGGAGGAAGACCGCGATCCCGGCCGCGGGGGAGGGACGGTCACTGTCGGACATCAAGAGCTTCTGAATCCTGCGCCGGGCGCCCTGTCCAGCGGACAGCACCCGAACCGCGCTCACCGAGCGGTCTGCGGCTCACCACAGATTGTGACCGGGGCCAGGTGGCCCCGGCTCCATGGTGTCACCCTCTCCGAGGCTTCCAGCCTCGCGCCGAAAGCATCATGATCACCTACCGAGGGCCCTGGGCGGGCCCTTCCTGTTCCCCCGGGGCTTCCAGGAAGGGACGAAGGGCTCCTTGCGGTGATTAAGGGGCGAGTACGGTGGACGGAGCTGAGGGACCGACTCCATTCCGTCACGTGCATCTGGAGGCATATCGGTGGGTAACGGCGACGAGGGCACCGGGCAGTCTCCTCAGCTGCGGCTCGATGAGCTTCTCGAGGAGTTGCAGAGCCGGCTGGACGTGGCGCGCGGCACCCGGGACCAGGTCCGCAGTCTGCTGGAGGCGGTGCTCTCCGTCGGGGGCGAGCTGGATCTGGAGCAGGTGCTGCGCAATATCGTCGAGGCGGCGGCGGTGCTGGTGAAGGCCGAGTACGCGGCGCTGGGGGTGATCGGGCCGGACGGCGAGCGGCTCGCCGAGTTCGTGACGGTCGGGTTCACGCCGGAGCAGATCGCCGCGATCGGCGCGTACCCGTCGGGGCACGGAATCCTGGGTGTGCTGATCCGCGATCCGCACCCGTTGCGGCTGCCGCGGATCTCCGATCACCCCTCCTCGTACGGCTTTCCGCCGAACCACCCGCCGATGGACTCCTTCCTCGGGGTACCGATCCGGGTGCGCGACCACGTCTTCGGCAACCTGTATCTGACGGAGAAGCGCGGCGGCGGGCAGTTCGACGCCGAGGACGAGTCCGTCCTGGCCACGCTGGCCGTGGCCGCCGGGGTGGCGATCGACAACGCCCGGCTGTACGAGGAGTCCAGGCGGCGCGAGCGGTGGCTCCAGGCCAACGCGGAGATCACCCACACGCTCATGGCGGGCAGTCCACGCAGCGAGGTGATCAGCCTCATCGCAGAGCGGGCCAAAGAGATCACCGGCGCGGAACTCGCCCTCATCGCGCTACCGGTCCCGGACCCGTTGATGCTCTCGGTCGAGTTGGCCATCGGACGCGACGCGGAAGCGATTCGCGGTCTGATGGTGCCGATCGAGGGCAGTCTGGTGGGTGCGGCCTACGCTGCAGGAAAGCCTCTGACCAGTGCAGACATCACCACTGACGAGCGGATGACCGTGGATTGGCCCCGCATCGCCGGGCTGGAGGCCGCGGTGGCCGTTCCCATCGGCATCGGGGACGGGCTGCGCGGTGTGCTGTTGTTGGCCCGCGGGGCCACACGAACAGCTTTTGTCGAGGAGGAGATCGAGCACCTGCAGGGCTTCGCCGGGCAGGCGGCGGTGGCGATGGAGTTGGCCGAACGGCGTGCCGGCGCCGAGCAGATAGCGCTGTTGGAGGACCGGGACCGGATCGCCCGGGATCTGCACGACCTCGCGATCCAGCGCCTTTTCGCTACCGGGATGACGCTGCAGAGCTCGCGCCGCTTCATCGAGCACCCCGAGGCCTCGGAACGGGTCCGGCGCGCTGTCGACGACCTGGACGAGACCATCAAGATCATCCGGTCGACCATCTTCGGTCTGCGGTCCCGTGAGACGGGCGCCGAACACACCCTCCGGGCGCGTACGGTGCGGGCCGCCTCCGACGCCTCCGCGGTCCTGGGCTTCACACCGAGCGTGCGGATGGAAGGACTGCTCGACACTCAGGTGCCGCGGGAGGTCGCCGACCATGTGCTGGCCGTGCTCACGGAGTCACTGACCAACGTCGCCAAGCACGCCCACGCCACCCGGGCGCAGGTGGCCCTGGAGACCGACGGCCGGCACGTCGTCCTCACGACGACCGATAACGGTGTCGGACTTCCGGCGGAGCGGAACGGCAACGGCCTGCGGAACATGCGGGAGCGCGCCCTGCAACTGGGCGGGGACATGGAGTTGATGTGGCCGCCGGAGGGCGGAACGACCCTTGTCTGGCACACGCCAGTACCGAGGGGATAGCCGGTTCGGGGCGGGCGCATTCCGGCTTCGTCGTCAGGGCATGTCGGCGGCGGAGGGTTCACTTGCTCTGCCGGCACGTATCCGTTCCGGTCGACGACGCGCCCTGCCACGAGTTCGGGTTCGACATGGATGAAGATCCCGTCACCCGTCTCCAGCCACGGCCGCGGACCGCTCGACCTCAACCGTGCGTCCTTGACCAGGTTCGTGACCACGGAGGCCCGGCCGGTGATCACCACACTCCAACCGGTGTGGCCGGACTCGTCGAAGTGGTCCGCCTCGAACGCGACCACCGCACCCCGCACCGCGCGCGCCATGTGCGAGGCGGCGGAGGCCTGGAACAACACGGCACCGTCCGGGTCCAGGAGGAAGTGCACCGGCAGAATCGTGGGCAAGGCATCCTCGGTGTAGATGACACGCCCGATCGTCACCAGAGACAGCAGACGCAGACTCTCCCGGCGATCCAGCTTCCGGAAACCGTTGTGTCGGTGCATCGCTCACTCTTCAGTAGCGTCGGTGGAACAGATGATGGTCCCCTCGGACCCCTGCTGTCGATCGTGATCGACTCCTTTCAACACCGGAGCGCCGGAGTCGGTGGACCTGCTCCATTCCAGCGTGAAGGCCGTGAATTCGCGGGGGGAGGGGCTGCAGGGCCCTGACAAGGGCCTGACCGGCCCCGCGTGATCCCGGTGATCACGCGCCAGAAGGCGGCGGGTAAGGCCGATCGGCCCCGGAGCGGGCCGTGCGGCCCCTGTACCGGGCGTGTGGAGAGCCGGAGGCTGCTGTCGAACGAGTTCACCGGAACTCTCTTCTGGAAGTAGCTCTCGTGTCCGCTCCCGTTGCCGTCGGCCTGGACGGCTCCCCTGAAAGCATGGCCGGCGCTCGCTGGGCAGCCCGTGAGGCGCTGCGCAGGAACCTGCCAGTGCGGCTCGTCCATGTCTGGAACTGGCATCCCCATCCCGGCGAGACATCTGACGGCTTGGAAGCACAACGCCACTGGGCCCAGCGGATACCGCGCGAGGCCGCCGCTGAGTTCACCCGGCAGTACCCCGCGCTGGAAATCGTCATCGACCAGGTGGGAGGGCAACCCGCGGCTGTTCTCCCGGTCGTCGCGGAAGAGGCCGAACTCCTGGCCCTCGGGTCCCCCCGGATCAAGGGCATTTCGGGCTTCCTCATCGGATCAGCATCGCTGGCAACGGTCGCCTGCGCCGAGCGGCCGGTGGTTCTCGTAAGAGCCGGTGAGACCGCAGAGGACGAACATCAACCCGACAAAGCCGGGCTGCCGTCGACCGACACTCCGTACCGCGATGTGGTTCTCGGCCTCGATCTCGCGCGGCCATGCGACGAACTGCTGGAGTTCGCCTTCGATGCCGCGCTGCAACGCTCCGCGAGGCTGCGCGTCATCCATTGCTGGAAGATGCCGTCGGCCTACAAGTACCGCGACGCAACGGTCGGCAGCACTCCGGAATCCGCTCTTGCAGCTCAACAGACGCATGCCCTGACCGAGATGCTGCGTCCCTGGCGGGACAAGTATTCCGCCGTCGAGGTGATGGCGGAGTCCGTGCCGGGAAGGCCTGCGGAGCACCTGCTGACGGCCTCCGCGGACACGTCACTTCTGGTCGTCGGACGGCGCACCAGCCACTCACCGATCGGCAGGCACATCGGCCCCATCACACTGGCCGTGCTCCACCACTGCTCGGCACCGGTCGCGGTGGTACCGCACGCCTGAGCGGCCCTGGCGCGAGCGGGCTCGGCTCCGGGCCCTGCAGCCCGATCTCCTGAGCACCGTTGGGCCGGTCGGACGGGCCGGGGTAACCAGTAGGCCCTGGCCGCAGCATTGATCACCGCGAAGAGTGGTGATCTCGGGGGACGAGCCGTCGGCGGCGCGCAGCAGATGGCGTTTCAGCCGGTGACAGCTGTGGGCGCACTGACGATGAAGAGGAGCATGTTATGGCCAAGGCATATCTTGTGGGGAGCGGTATCGCTGCACTGTCGGCCGCCGCTTTCCTGATCCGCGACGGCGGATTCGCGGGCCGTGACATCCACCTGCTGGAGGAGCAGGAAGTGATCGGTGGCAGCCTGGATGCGGGAGGCACCGCGGAGACCGGGTACTCGATGCGGGGCGGCCGAATGTTCGAGGGCCAGTTCCGTTGTACCTACGATCTGCTGTCGTCGATCCCCTCCGCCGACGACCCGTCGAAGTCGGTCACTGAGGACACCTTCGCTGCTCACGATGCCTTTCCCTGGGACGACGCT
The DNA here is from genome assembly GCF_016107395.1 of Streptomyces fildesensis. Lineage (GTDB taxonomy): Bacteria > Actinomycetota > Actinomycetes > Streptomycetales > Streptomycetaceae > Actinacidiphila > Actinacidiphila fildesensis. The sequence goes on along the minus strand of NZ_JAAIKO010000045.1, from coordinate 47,738 downwards.
GGCCGCCTGGTCGACAGCGACGGGAAGATCGAGCAGCCGGGGTCCTGGCAGCTCTGGCAGTGGCTGGCCCGAGGACGCGACGACTTCGGTAACCCTCACGTCTTCGACCGGAGCGTGAAGGACTCCACTTGGGAGTCCTTCACGGTCACCTGCAAGGACCCACTGTTCGTCGAGCTGATGGAGGCGCTGAGCGGGCGCGAGGCCGGCGAGGGCGGTTTGATGACCTTCCCGTCCTCCAACTGGCTGCTCACCATCGTGCTGAACCGCCAGCCCGTGTACCGCGAGCAGCCCCACGGCGTCACGGTCTGGTGGGGCTACGGGCTCTTCCCGGATCGCCCCGGTGACTACGTCGGCAAGCCGATGACCGACTGCACAGGGCAGGAGATCCTGCGCGAGGTCCTGTACCACCTGAAGTTCGAAGCGAACCTGGACCGCATCGCGGAGGCCTCGACCGTCATCCCGTGCCTGATGCCCTACATCACCAGCCAGTTCCTGGTCCGCGAGCACGGTGACCGGCCACAGGTAGTACCGAAGGGCGCCACCAACCTGGCCTTCATCGGCCAGTTCGCCGAGGTTCCGGACGACGTGGTGTTCACGGTGGAGTACGCGGTACGCACCGCCTGGACCGCCGTCGACACCCTCCTCAAGCTTGGCAACGAGCCGCCGCCGGTCTACAAGGGCCAGCGCGACCCGCGGGTGCTCATGAACGCGCTGACCACGATGCATCAGCGGTAATGCTCCTAATCGGTCTGCGGCCTGCAGCAGACCGGGCCTGCCCATCTCAGAGGCGAATCAATTGCGTTCCGTGGCCCGAATCATAGGTTCCTGGAGCGGCTCTCTCGCCTGCCGATCCCGACGTACGGATGTACCGGAAGTGCCAGGCGGGTCCGGGGTTCCGGCTCCACCGCGGCACTGGACCGGCCGGTCTGTGGAACCGAGGCATTATGCCCGTCCCGTCCCTGCTCAATGTCCATCGTCACGACGACGGGAGCCGGACGCTGATCGCCGTGGCCGGCGACATCGACCTTGACTCTGCGCCTCTGCTGCGCGTGTCGTTGGAGCAGTGCCTGCTCGACGGTATCCGCTCCATCGACGTCGATCTGAGCGCCGTCACGTTCTGCGACTGCAGCGGGCTGAACCTCTTCTTGTCCGCCCGCCGGCGCACTGCCGCTGCCGGCGGGGCTTTGTGCCTGCATCACCCCAGTAGGTCCGTGGCCCGGCTCTTCGCCCTGACCGGCTTCACCTCTCTTCTCGTGACACCTCGCGTCGGTCTCGATCCGCCGCCTGTTTCGGTGCCGCACGGTCGGTCCTCCCGGTCCTTGCGTCCGGTCGCGTTGTACGAGGCGACGTGTCAGCTTGCTGACGTGGCGCCTGTTGCCCCTGCACGGTGTGGCGTGAGGTAGGAGCCAGGACGGGCGTGATTGAGCCATTGATTTCTCCGACGGCCAGCACGATGAGAGTAAAATGGGGCTTCGACGTCCCGGACCCCGGCGTGTTCACTGTTCAGCAGCACGCTGGACGCGACCGCATCCGGGAGCCATACGTGAACGCGATAGCCCAACCGCCCATTGGCCCCACGAATCTGCCGGTCAGCGCGAGGCGCCATGGCGAGGCGTCGTCGGTGGACGAGAGCCAGCCGACCGTTCCCTGGGTGAAGTCCCCGAGGGATCCTGCCCATCGGCGGGACGAGGAACTTATTGCGCGCCGGCGTGCGGTCTTCGCATGGTGCGACTGCCACTTGATGGCACTGTGCGGTCTCGTTCCGCCTTCGGCGGATCACCCAGGTGTCATCGCCTCGGCCTGGGCCGAACTGCTCGCCGATTCTCCGGACCGGGTTCTTCGGCGGCTGCGGCAGGATCAAAGCCATGACACCGGTTCCATGTCTCACCACAGCTGTCCTCAGGACGCGTCTCCCGTGGACCGGATCGAGCTCGCCCTCGACCTCTTGGGGGACCGATCCTGCGCCCGGACCTCCACGATCCTGGGACAGTCCGAGCACACCGTCTCCGCCCGCCTGTCCTCCGGGCTGTGGGTACTGCTGGCACCCTGCGGCTGCCGGGCTGTCCGCGGCGTGTAACCGGGGGCGCTCGCCGGCCCTCGCACTTTTAGGGCACCGAGCCTGCGGGGGTTGAGCTGCACCGCAGTCCGCGCGCCGCCTCTGGTGCTGATCGGTGATCTTTGGAATAGCGCCAGGTAGGCGTAGACCCGGGGACTATGCTGGCTCCACGTCCCGGACCCTGGCGTGACCCGTACTGACGCCCATGTGCCAGTGATGAATGGACGCTTCTGTCTGTCACCATGGCACCCTTTTCAGCCGAAGCTGTTGATAGCGCGGTCCTGGGAGTGGGGATCGCCTGACCAACGCTTCGGCTGCCGGACCCGGACGCCAAGAGCGCCTTCAGGGATGTCTGCCAGGCGGAGCCACGTGCCCGTCCGCCCCCTCAGTGCACCTGGCGGTCACCATGAACCGAGGCGCCATGCCAGTTCCGCACAGCCTGAACCACAACCGACACGACCACGGAATCCGGACCACGATCACCCTGGCGTGTGAGATGAACTTGACTGCGGCGCCGCCGGGTCACGCGGCTGTGGAGGACCGCTGCCTTCGCTGGACCCCAGCGGACGTGTCAGGCGCCCGCCCACTGGCAACAGGGCCGATTCCGTGGCGCGTCGGGAGCCGGCCGGCTGGTCGGGGCACGATGCGCGGTGATTGTCGTGATCAGTGACCGAATGGCTGAGGTGTTGCGTCTGCTACACCCGGACCCTTGGAGCGAGGCCGGCGCCGATATCGCTGTGGCGGCGGCCGAAGCCCTCGGGATGGACGGATTGTCGGTGTCGCTCGTGACCGAAGGTGATCGGACCGAGCTGCTGTGGTGCTCCGACGACGCCGCCCGGTGCTTCGAGGACATGCAGCACACACTCGGGGAGGGCCCGGGGCCCGATGCGGTGCGCACAGGGGCGATGGTGTGGGTTCCGGACCTGGCCCAGGTGCGTACCGAACGCTGGCCGGCGCTGAGCATGGAGGCCCCGGACCTACAGGCCCGAGCGGTCTACTGCTTCCCACTCGGCCTCGGTGCGATCCGCGTTGGGGTCCTGACCGCTGTGCGCCGCACCCCGGGACCTATGAGCGCCCAGCAGGCCGACGACGCCATCGCGCTGGCCGCGGTCCTGACCATGCGCTGCTTGAACGGCAAGGAACTGCAAGCACCCGAAACCGGTGCCCAAAACGGTGCGAATGGCAGTGCCGAAACCGTCCGTCAGCCGGACGGGCTCCCGCAGATGCTGAATGCCGTTGTCCATCAGGCGACCGGAATGGTCAGCGCGCAACTTCTCCTGCCCCTGCCGCAGGCTCTTCTGCGTTTGCGGGGGCACGCTTACAGCAGCCGGCGTTCCCTCACCGAAGTAGCGAAAGACGTCGTGGATCGTCGTCTTCGTCTGACCCACCGGAGCAACGGTTCGCCGACCCCGCCGCCTGTCGTAGAGAAGGACTGATTCCATGATCCGAGAGCAGCGTCTGACCGAGGTCTTCGTCGAGGTCGCCGACTCCCTGACCGACGATTTCGACGTGATCGACTTCTTGCAGCAGCTGTCGGTGCGCTGCATGGAGCTGCTGAACGTCGCGGCGGTGGGAATCATGCTGGCCGACAGCAACAGCACCCTGCAGACGATCGCGGCCTCTGACGAACACACCCGGCTGCTGGAACTGTTCGCCCAGCAGCACGCCCAGGGCCCGTGTGTGGACTGCTACAACAGCGGCAACGTCCGCACCAACATCAACCTCACCGACCGGACGGTTGCCGCGAAGTGGCCGCAGTTCGCCGTCCAGGCCGAGGGCACCGGCTTCGTGGTCGCCAGCGCCCTGCCCCTGCGACTGCGCGGACGGACCATCGGCGCGATGGGCCTGTTCCAGACCGACCCCGACCCCCTCACCGCCTCCGACCTCACCCTCGCCCAGGCGCTCGCGGACGTCGCAACCATCGCGATCCTCCAACAACGCACCCTGGCCCACAGCGAACTCGAACGCGGACAACTCCAGTACGCCCTTACCAGCCGTATCGTCCTTGAACAGGTCAAGGGCATCCTCGCCGAACGCTGGAACACCAGCGTCGACGACGCCTTCACCGCCCTCCGCCGCTACGCCCGCAGCCACAGCTACCAACTCACCAGCCTCGCCCGGGAAATCGCCGACGGTACCTTCGACACCAACCAGATCCCCCGCGCGGCGAACGGAGAACGGAAGTAGAGCCGTGGGGCGCAGGACAGGAAACGCAGAATATTGGCGCGGACCGTGCCGCTCTGTTTCGCCGAGGCCGCGAACTTGTTGCCATGCACCGAAGCAATCGGTTCAAGCCTGGTTGAGGACGGTGGTCAGGGCACATGCGATGTCTCGGGCACAGGCGCGGATGTGTTCGCGGTCGCGGAAGTCACCGACCCTGCCTTGTTTCCTGAGCTGGCGGGCGATGAATCCACGGGACCCATCGGTGAGCTGACCGCCGAAGGTGGCGTGGCCGTGTACACCCAGCTTGGTGGCGATGCGGACAACCGCAGGAACGGCCGGGATGGCGCGCTTGGTGGCAGAACCGTCGAGTGGTCCGCTGCTGAACAGCGAGACTTCCTGCTCGGTCAGCGCCTGGCGGTGGCGGCGGACTAACGGAGCGCTTCCCCCGGCCAGCGGCCCGCGTGCAGGCCGGCTCCGAGTACCACGGCGTCGTACGCCGCGACGCTGGGGACATCGGAGATGGGCGCGACGTCGGCATCGATGTGCTGTTCGTGCAGCGGCTGCCCGATTCACCGGGCGATCTGGGCGGTCGACCCGTTCTTGCTGCTGTAGGCGACGAGCGTGCGCTGCGGGTCGCTGGTCCTCGGCGGACCCCGAGCCGATGCGGGTCGTGTGTCTGTTGGGGGAGCAGACGGATACGGACGTCGAGGTCGGAGATGGCACTTGGCCGTGCGAGGACGGGGTCGAGGTCGGCCTCGGCGCGTTGTGGCAGGTCGTCTGCCATCTGCGACAACCGGTGCAGTGGCTGTTCGATCCCAGGGGCCGCTGGACCCGTGACAGGAACTAACCGGCCCATGCGGAACGCGTATGACGAGCCGAGAGTGGAATCCGGAAGTGAGCTCCATGGGGGAGCGTTGTGTGGTCGCTGGTTTGGACGGTTCCGTCCAGGGTCTGGAGACTGCTGAATGGGCAGCGGTGGAGGCGCAACGGCGCCGGTGCGTTACGGTTGATGGGTTCCGGATTACCTGGTGGCCTTGACGGGGTGCTGGCCGCTGTAAGGGTGCGGCATCCCGCGCTGTCGATGACGACTCAGCGAGATGAACGCCCGCAGTCCGACCTCCTTTCGGCTTCGGCTGGTGCCGGCCTCCTCGTGATCAGTGCGATGAACCGCGATGCCAGACAGATTGCTGCCAGCGCGCAGTGCCCCGTGGTGCTGGTACGGGGAACCACGGCCGGCGAGATCGTTCTTGGGCTTGACGCGCGCCACCCGGCGGCAACTGCGACCGGCTTCGCTTTTGACGGCGCGCAACGGCAGGGCTGTCGGCTGCGCGTGGTGCACGCCTGGCGGCTGCCGGCGCCGGTGAAGGGTCGTGCGCGTTACACGGTTTTGCAGGAGGACCGGGCCGAATGGGAGGACGAGGAAGTGCAGCTCCTCCATGACACGTTGCGTGGCTGGCGGGAGAAGTACGCCGAGGTGGCTGTTCTTCCGGATGTGCGGCTGTTCACCGCGTCCTGGGCTCTGGTGAACGCGTCCGCGCACGCGGGACTGGTCGTGTTGGGACGCGGACCGGACGGGCTCGGCCCGGTGGGGCACGCGGTCGCCGGGTTCGCGGAGAGCCCGGTGGCGTTCGTTCCGGTCTGACGCACGCCGCCGGTGACAGGACCGGGTCGATGCCGGTTCTACCACCGAAGCCCGTCTACGCAACGCCGTTCAAAGTGGTTGCCGAACAGCTGTCCCGGCACGGCATCAGCGGACTTCCCGTCGTCGACGGCGACGACAGGGTCATCGGCGTCATCTCCGAGACGGACCTGATGATGCGCCAGGCCGCGAGCGTCGCTGACACCGCTTCGCGGTGGAGCCGGCTCTCCCGTGCCCACCGCCGGGAGCAGATCAAGGTCCGGGCCCGGACCGCGGGACAACTGATGTCCCAGCCGGCGGTCACGGTGCACGCCGAGGACTCCATTGCTGAGGCCGCCCGCACGATGATGGAGCACAAGGTGGAGCGGCTGCCCGTCGTCGACGAGCAGGACTGCCTGATCGGCATCGTCACCCGCCGTGACCTGTTGCAGGTCTTCCTGCGGCCGGACAGTGATATCCGCCGTGATGTGATCGACGAGGTGCTGGTCCGCACCCTGTGGGTCGTCCCGCAGACCACCGGCGTCACCGTGGATGATGGGGTGGTGAAGCTGGAGGGGCGGCTGGAACGCCGCAGCGAGATCGACATCGCGCTGCGCCTCACCCCGCTGATCGACGGAGTGGTCGCCGTGGTCGGCAAGCTCACGTATCAGCTCGATGACTCGCACCTGAAGGTCGCCGAACCGGCGTCGATCAGCCGCAGGCCGGCATAGACGACGATGGCGCCCAGCACGGCCCCCCGGGATGTGGGCCAGCAACCGGCTCGCGACGAGCAGCACGGCGAGCACGGCGCCGAGGGCTACGAGGGAGTATGCCTGCGTGCGGCTGCCTGCCGCGTCGGCGAGCGCCGTACGGCTGGCGCTGCTGCTCACCGGAAGCCGTGCAGGGATCCGGCGCCGAGGTTCGCGGCGCCCAGTGCCAGCAGCTCCTGGTTGGCGTCGAGCCGGTGACCGCCATCGTGGGTCGCGAAGGCCCGGGCGGTGAGGATGACGTCCGTGTAGCCGACCAGCAGGACGCCGAGCGCGGGCAGTATCAGCTGTGGCAGGTCGCCCGGGTCCGGCAGCGCGGGCTGGGGCAACCCCGAGGGGATGGCGCCGATGACGGTGATTCCGTGACGACGAGGAGCAGCGGCCCTGGTAGGCGGCGGAAGTACCTCTGCACCGCGAAGAGGAAGACGAGGGCTGCTCCGGTGAAGGCCAGCATGACCAGATGGGCCTGCGGAAGGTGCCGGGCGAAGGAGAACAGCTGTGGGAAGAACTCCGTCCCGTGCACGGGTACGCCGGTCAGCCGGGGCAGCTGGTTCACGATCATGATCCGGGCTACGCCCGCCATGTAGCCGACGAGAACCGGCCGGGACAGCAGATCGGCGAAGAAGCCCAACCGCGCTGCCCAGGCGACGAGGCAGAGCAGCCCGCCCGCGACCGCGAGAGCGGCGGACAGAACCGCGTACCGGGCCGGGTCCCCGGCGGCGAGCGGTCCGATGACGGTGGCGGTCATCAGTGCGGTGGTGGACTCCGGCCCGACCGACAGTTTGCGGGACGATCCCAGCAGCGCGTAGAGCAACAGCGGCAGCACGATGGCCCACAGGCCGGCGACCGGTGGCAGTCCTGCCAGCCCCGCGTACGCCATCACCTGAGGAATCAGGTAAGCCGCTGCGGTCCCCCTGCCGACAGGTCGCCGCGCAGCCAGGCCCGCTGGTAGCCGGACAGCACGACAAGCCCCGGCAGCAAGTGCCTGCCGGCCTCGGCCACCCGGGCACGCAACTCCCCCTGCTCTGGTGGATGGTCGCCGCTTGAGGATCCAGGCGTGGGACGGGCATCTCCGGGAGCGTGCGGCCGCCCCGACCGCGGACCGGAGTCGCGCGTTCGGGGCGGCCGTCGTCCCTTGTTCCGGCCGTGCCGAGGAATCACTCGGTTCTCACGCGTCGGCGCGCTGCACCTTGATGGTGCGCGCCCCGGTCTTCGGCTCTGCGACCGGGACGTTCACGGTAAGGACGCCGTCCTTGTAGTCGGCCGTGGTCTCGTCCGCGCGGGCGCTCGCGGGCAACCGGACGGAGCGGGCGAACGCGCCGTAACGGAACTCCGAGTGGTGCTTGCCCTCGGTCTTTTCCGCGCGCTCGGCGCGAATCGTCAGCACATCACCGTCGATGCTGATCTCAACGTCCTGGTCCGGGTCGATTCCGGGCAACTCGGCCTTCACGACGTACGTGCTATCGGCCAGCTGCTGCTCGATGCGGATGCCGTGCAGTCCGGGCACGTTCCGCATGCCCGGCACGGCGGGAATACCGGCCTCGATCCAGTCGAACAGTTCCGGCAGCAGCGGCGGCCATCCCTGGCGCCGTTCCAGCTTCCCACTCATCGTTTCCTCCTCGCCTTGGACGTTCACGGACTGTGCGGGTGCGATTCCAGGATCCTGTTCCCGGCTGTACCGCATCAGGGGCCGTACGGCCCACACATGACCGGCCGTACGGGCCCCGAATGACCCTTCCGGCCCCGGGCGGAGGGCGCGCAGTGAGGGGAAGCTGAGGGGCGGAAGATCCTGTTGATAATCAGCTGTGAGGAGATGACCGCCGTGTATACGACCCTGACCGCGGACTTCTGGAGGCTTTTCGTGTGCCTGCTGTGCGCCGGAATGCTGCTGGTGCTGGTCGCGACCTTGGCCGCCGAGGCACTGGTGGATCGGCTGTCCGCTCGGCGCACGCGTCGGTCGCAGATCCGTCGGATCCCTGATGTGGTCTTGGCCCGGCCCCGGCCCCGGCAGCCGCACCACGCGCACCATTGAGCACAGGTGCCGCGCAGAAGGACCGAACTGCTGATCGGTCGTCATTTGGGGCTGTCAGGTCACTGGCCAGCCGGCCAGTGCCAAGGCCACCCCCAGCACCCCTGCCCCCAGCAGGGCAGTGACTACACTCCGGCGCCCGGTCAGCAACCAGATGGCTGCGGCGGCGAGTACGCCGAACTGCCACACGTGTTGCATCGCGAGAGCCAGCGGGATCGCGGACCCGGCGATCGCACCGATCACCGCGGGACCGGCTCCGGTCAAGAACGCCTGTACCCGCAGGTTGACTCGCAGTCGGTCGAACCGGGGTGCGCCGAGGATCACGAACACAAACGACGGGGCGAACGCCACTGCGGCGGCCAGCAGACCACCTCCTACCCCGGCAGCGGCAAAGCCGACCACTGCGACGGTCTGCACCACCGGCCCTGGGGTGATCTGCCCCAGCGCCACCGCGTTCAGGAACTGCCCGTCGCTCATCCAGTGGTAGCGATCGACCGCGTCGGCCTGCATCAGCGGGATGATCACGAAGCCGCCACCGTAGGACAGCGCGCCGACCTTCAGGCTCACCCAAGCCAGCGCGAGCAGACCACCGCTCGCCACCGGAGCGACAGCCAGCAGCGGCCACGACCGCATCCGCCGGACCACAGCCGGCCCGGAGCCAGAGCGCACCGCGACCTCCACCAGACCGGCAGCGACCAGCACCAGGACCAACCACGGTCCGGTCAGCGCCGCCGTGGTTCCGCCCGCCATGCCGTAGCCGATCCATCGGGTCCGCGCCGACCGCGCCGGACCGGCACGCTTCCAGCTCGCCGGGACCAGCGACCATGCCGCCTGCACAGCCACTGCTGCCACCGCCGACCCCGCGCCCGCCGCCGCTCCCCGCACCCACAAGGGCGGATCCCCAGCCAGGAACAGCGCGGCCAGCGCCAGGATCAGCACTAGCCCCGGCACGATGAAGCACACCCCGCCAACCAACGCGCCGACAAGGCCCCGCAGCCGCCATGCGGAGAAGATCGCCAGCTGCGTGGACGCCGGCCCCGGCAGTAGATTGGTCGCCGCGATCCCGTCCTCGAAATCCTCGGCCGCGATCCATTTCCGGCTCTCGACACACAACTGCCGCAGCAGCGCGATATGCGTCGGTGGACCGCCGAACCCGATGCAACCGATCCGGCCCCACTCCCGGGCGATCGTTGCCAGACCTACTCGGGCTCCGTCTGCCCGGCCCTCGTGTGCAACCGTCACGCTGCCCTTTCCACGTCACCGAACCACCAGCGGCGCGACTCTACTGGCCGTGAGTGAACGGACGCCCATGGGGCTCGATCAGCGTTGACCGTCCTTCCCGGCGGCGCCGCGCTCCGAACCGCGGTCCCAACGTCGATCCCGGTCGTCCACCAGGAGGTCTGTCAGTTCGCCGGAGTTCCCCATTGCCCCATCCATGTGCTCTCCGCTCCGCCGTCACCGCCGCCCGCGTCGAGAACCGATCCGTGCGGACCGGTTCTCGACGCGGGCGGCGCAGAAGCCGGCCAGACCGGCGACCACGGCGGCCGTGAGACCGGACCAGGCCGGCGGTGAGGTCTGCAGCACGGTCTGCAGGAACGGCAGGTACAGCGCCGCAGCACCCAGGGCGACCGAGGCCAGAACAGCCGCGGGCAGGAAGGGGTTCTCCCGGGTGAACAGCCGCTCGCGCAGACCGAGTACGACGCCGAGCTGGGCGATCAGCAGAGCGAGAAACAGGGTGGTCTGCCACGGCTGTCCGGAGTGCCGGGCCCATTCGGCCGCCGCGAGGCTCGCAACGGTGACCAGTGCTGCCAGACGAAGCACCCGCTGCCACAGCCCGTCCCCGAGCACATGCTGGTGGGGCGGGCGAGGCGGCCGCAGCATGGCGTTCTCGGAGACCGGTTCGGCGCCCATGGCGACTCCGGTCAGGCCGTGGGTGAGCAGGTTGATCCAGAGGATCTGGCCTGCCAGCAGGGGTAGGGCGAGCCCGAGCAGTGGGCCGAGCAGCATGACGAGGATCTCGGCTGCGCCGCCGGCCAGGGCGTAGAGGAGGAAGCGTCGGATGTTGTCGTAGACCCGGCGGCCCTCCTCCACCGCCGAGACCACGGTGGCCAGTTCGTCGTCGGCCAGTACCAGGTCGGCGGCCTGCCGGGCGACCTCGGTGCCCCGGCGGCCCATCGCCACACCGATGTCGGCCTGCCGCAGCGCCGGGCTGTCGTTGACACCGTCGCCGGTCATCGCGGTGACCGCGCCCTGGGCCCGCCATGCCTGCACGATGTCCAGCTTCTGCTGCGGGGTGGTGCGGGCGAACACCCGTACCCGGGTGAGATCAGGTATCTGCCCGTCGGTCATTTCGCGGCCGCTGATCACCGCACCGTCGCCTTCCGCGCCGAGGATGCCCACCCGGGTGGCAATGGCGCGTGCGGTTGCCGGATGGTCACCGGTGATCAGCACCGGGGTGATGCCCGCGCGGCGACAGGCCGCGATGGTGGCCGCAGCGGCTTCCTTGGGCGGGTCGCTGAGCGCTGTCAGGCCGAGCAGCCGCAGTCCGGACTCCGCATCCTCGTACCCGGTAGGCAGGCCGCCATGCACGGCCGATGCCACGGCCAGCACCCGGAAGCCCTCGGCGGACAGCCGGTCGGCCTCCCGGCGGGCAAGATCCAGAACCTCGGGGCTCTCCTCCAGGAGCGTGCCGTCCAGCACCGCCTCCGGTGCGCCCTTGAGACAGACCTCGATCTGCCCGGTGGGCAAGCGGTGCCAGGTGGACATGCGCTTGCGCAGACTGTCGAAGGGAGCCTCGCCGATACGGGGACGGGTGCTCAGCAGTTCCTCACGGTCACATCCCGCCTTCGCAGCGGCAGCGAGCAGAGCCGCCTCAGTGGGGTCACCGAGCGCGTTCCACCGGTCCTCACCGTCTCCGGGCGGGCGCAGTGACGCGTCGTTGCACAGCGTTGTTGCGGTAAGCAGCGTCCGTGCGGCACGACTGACGTCCGGATCCGCGAGGAACCGGCCGACGGGCTCATACCCCCTGCCGGTGAAGGTGGCTGTGCCCTCAGTGGTCCAGACTCGCTCCACGACCATCTGGCCCTCGGTGAGGGTGCCGGTCTTGTCGGTTGCCAGCACAGTGACCGAGCCGAGGGTCTCCACAGCGGGCAGTCTGCGGACGATCGCGTTACGGGCCGCCATTCGCCGTGCGCCGATTGCCAGGCCAAGGGTGACGACAGCGGGCAGGGACTCCGGGACGGCTGCTACCACCAGGCTGATCGCTGTCACGGCCATGATCTCCGGAGACTGGCCACGCATCAGTCCGAGAGCGAAGACGACCAGGCACAGAGCGACCGTGACCAGAGCCAGTACCCGCCCGAGGCCGGCCAACCGGCGCTGCATCGGCGTGAGTTCCGACCGCGGGTGCAGCAAGGCGGCGATCCGGCCGAGCGCGCTGTGGGCCCCGGTGGCGGTAACGGTGGCGACCGCCCGGCCGCGTAGGACGACGGTCCCCGCCTGCAGCTGTCCGGCGTCCCGGTCGGCGGCGTCCGGGTCCTTGTCCACCGGCACCGACTCGCCGGTCAGTGCGGACTCGTCGACGAGCAGGGCAGAGGCCTGAACCAGAGCCGCGTCCGCAGGGACGATGTCGCCCTCACCTAGCACCAGGATGTCGTCCGGCACCACGGCCGCCGAGGGCACCTCTCGTTCGGTGCCGCCACGCAGCACCCGCGCGGTCGGTGCGGTCATCGCGGTCAGCGCCGCGACCGCGTTGTCGGCCCGTATCTCCTGGATCACCCCGACGGTGGTGTTGACCAGGACCACCAGGGCTATCACGACCGCATCCGGATGGTCTCCCGTTGCCACGGTGAGCACCACCGCCGCCAGCAGGACCAGGATCAACGGGTCGCGCAGCTGCGCGACGATCCGCGACCGCAGCGGAATTCGGCGCTGCCGGGCCATTTCGTTCGGACCGTGGTCCGCCAGCCGCTTGGCGGCCTCTTCCTCGGTCAGGCCGGCCGGCCTTACCGGACCGGAGACCGTGGTGGACATATGGGTCATGCTCGCCTCCGGGGCGACTATGGCCGGTACGGCCGGGTGGCGGGGGTCAGGGGTCGGTACGGGCGCTGGGCCGCGATTGGGCTGCGGCGAAGGCGACGGGAGCATCGAGCAGCGCCCCGACGGTCAGCCAGGGGTGGAACCAGTCGCCTTCAGATCAGCACGCGTGCACGTTCAGGAGCGCTGTGGCCAGAGCGGCGATCACGGCTGGGCATCCGGCTCACGGCCGCCCATGTCCAGCCGGAACGGCGGGTAGACGTCCGTCATCAGAGCCGTGTAGGCGGCTACCCGCAGAACCCAGCGGTTGAGGCCCATGACCAGGTCGAAGAGGTCCTTCGGGTACTTCTCGGTGAACGCCAGGAAAAAGCCTGCGAAGATCGCGAGGACGCCGATGAGCCCGCCGGACCACCAGCCGAAATGGTCGCCGCCGAGGAAGAAGCCGATGATGATGTAGTGCGGGATGGCCAGCAGCCACCACTTCACCAGCACCTGCCCACGTGACAGCCGCTCCGGGTAGGCGATGTCCAGCCGGGCCGGGTAGTCGGGCTCCTCGCCCAGGCTGAAGGGCGGGTAGCGGTCGGTGGCGAGCGCACCGTAGGAGTAGTAAGCGACCCGCCAACTCCAGCGCAGCACACCCACGTTGAAGTCGAACAGCGTTCGCGGATAGCGCTCGGTGAACAGGATGGCGAAGAAGGCGATCACGCTGACGACGATGAAGGCGATCCACAGGAAGAACAGCACGATCCAGTGCGGGATGACCAGCACCCACTTCACCAGCCACAGCCAGCGCGACAGCGGCGCGTCCAGCACCGCATCCACCCGCACCGGATAGTCCGGCATCGTCGTAGTCGTGGATGTCATGGCGATCAGCTCCTTGGTACGGCGATGGCCGAACTCGGCTCTCGAAGTGAGTCGAACGGTCACCACCGACATATACAGCCAGCGTGCCCGCGCCCAGGGAGCCACCGCGAGGGCCGTGCGGCCCGCGCGACAGGGCCCCTCGGCCCCAATGGCCCGCTACGTCAGGGTTGCCGCGGTGTCATCGCCGAAGAAGTCGCTCACGTCCCAGTCCCGCTGGTCGCCGTACCGGCAGCCGCATCAGCCCGAACATCCGGGTCTCCGTGCACGGCAACTGATCACGGGTGGCGATGCCAGGCACAGGCGGTGTCCGCCAGGGTGCAAGGCCGACTGGACCTTGCGGATCACCTTGTGCCCCTCCTTGTCGGCCAGCGGCCTCCAGGGGCGGCGCAGAGCGCCCGGCATGTAGACACCGAAGATCCACACCGGACGCCCGGCGAGCAGCTCCCGGTTCCCGTTGACGGCCACGGATCCACGATCAGGTCCGGCCGCTCCGAGAGCCACCCGGGACCGACACAGCGCGACGGCCGCTGCCTCGACGGCTTCGATGACCGGATTCCCATGATCGTAGTTCCATCATTGGTCCCGCCCCGTCATGACGACCGCGATGGTTGTTCGCCGTAGGCGGGGGACATCGCCTTCTGCGGCTTCGGAAGATCCGCCAGCGCTCTGGTCGGCAGAGCCGCTGGCAACGACGCAGGGACCCGTGCCGTCCGCGAGAGCGCCCCGGCCGGAGAGCCGCTGGTCACCGCGAGCAATACCAATGCCACGAACACCAGTAGCGCTTTTTGAGCACTCCTGAACATCCCGCCCCCTACGCCCGACAAGCAACGTGAGCCAGACCCGCGCCCCCCCAGCACGCGACGCGCCCTTGTCGCGCGGCACTCTCCGCAGACTGATGGCGCGAGGAGTGCCGCTCAACTACGGGGGCGGGTACCGTGACTGCTCAATGTTGGTGGCACCCAGGGGGGTACATGTCGGAGAAGCGCACGCGTGTGTTCAACGAGCACATGGATTTGCCGGACGGCCGCAAGGTGCGCGTGACCGCGTACGACGATGGTTCAGTGCGTTTCGTCCTAGCAGGTGCCCCGTACGTCATCCAAGAGGCCTTCTTGGGCGGCATGGGCAACGACGGCATCGTGATGCTGTCGCCCGGCGGGCAAGGGAGTGCCGCCATGCGCGGCAAGGTGCAGGCTCCCGCGGTTGAAGACAGCTGAGCCTGCGGCCCGTCCATGGCCCATGGAGGACCTGAGTGAACGTAGTAGCGTTGGCGTTATCCATCACGGCCGTGGTCGTCTCGGTGCTGGTGTCCCTCCGGCAACTAACGCTGGCCCGCCACTCCAACACGTTGCCGGTCGTCATTGGGCTCTTCAGTGAGCATCGAGACGACAACCTCACCGAGGCCCGAGCCTTCGTCTACCGAGAGCTCGATACCTTCGATTTGTCACAGGGGCTCGACGCCCTCCCGCCGGACAAGCAGAAACTCGTGCGTGACCTGGCTTGGTTCTACGACAACGTCGGCGCCCTGGTCACCCACAACGTGGTCGACGTGGAGCCCGTCTCGGGGTACTTGGGCGGCTCCGTCATCCTGATTTGGGAGAAGATGGAGCCGCTGATTCGCGCGGAGCGCGCGAGGCGAAGTCCCTCTCTGCAAGACCCCATCCGTTGGCAGGTCTACTTCGAGAATTTGTACCATCTGGTCCGGGAGACATCGCCGTCCGAAGCCAGGTCGCGCGAGAAGCGGTGGCGGCTGTAGTCATCGCGCCTTCCGCGGACCCGAAGGCTCCGAGGTGGAGCCACCCCGCCCAGGTCGCGTTCAATGGCCATGACCTCTTCGGTCCGGATGCGGATGGGTGCGCGGGTTACGCCGGTGGCGCGGTACGGTGCCGCCATGATGGAGCTGCCAGTCAACCCGGCCAATGAAGTCGACAGCAGGGAAGCTCTTGTAGCTCACATCCTCGACCTGCGGGCGGATCTTCTCGACCGCAGCGACGAGTGGGAGATTCCCACGCTTGAGCAGTACCTGGAAGCGCTGGCGGCCTGGATCGAGTCGTCGCCGAACTGGTACCGGAACTTCGGCCAGGAGATGCCGATCGACGACGATTGGACTTTCCTCGCGCGGGCGTTGAGCGCCGCGAAGGTATACGTGTAGCTGCGCACCGTGCCCGTTGCGTGCCCGGTGGGGCGGTAAACCACGGTCAATCGTGGGCCTGGGTACCCTGCGTCCTGGGCCCCGATCGCGACCTCGTTTCCGCAGCTCAGCGCCCCACTAGCCGCTTGCTTGGCCTGTGATTCCCAAGCCCAGGTTCTGTCGACGGAGTGGAAGGCCAGCTATATGTACTCGGATACGAAGCCAGGGCAGTAGTCAGCCTGGTAGTGGTCGAGGGCTTGCCTGAGCATGGCCGCAGCTCACGTTCGTCGGCGGCGGTACTGACGTCGAGGGTGATCACATCGCATCCTCCCAGAAGCGGCGTATTTGCGGGATGGGGCAGGGCACCCAAAGCCACGCAGGCCGCCTGAAGTGCGAGAACCGCTGGGACGCCTCCGGCCTCCGGAGCCGGGTGCACAGGTTCGAATCCCTCCAGCGGCACCTTGGAACGGTGTCAGAAGACCCCGCCACCAGCGGCAACGCTGGGAACGGGGGCCTCGCGTGTCTCCATCCATTTGCTACGGAACGCCCCTCTGGGTACCGCGATGTCAGGTGCCGTGCGTGCATCGTTGTGGTTGCCGAAGGCAGCTGCCGGCCGTTCAGCGCCATGGAGCGGAGACTGCGATGCGTGAGCATTCGTCGAACGACGGGGGACCGATGGCCTATCAGCTCAACTTTTTCTGCCGCTCAGGAGAAGCGAAGGGAGACGAGGCACTTGATCGCCTGCTGGACTATCTGTTGGAGACGGGCGAACCTCTGGTAGGCGAGTGGCAAGGCCCGTACGTCGATCCGGTGGCCGCGCCAAGCTGGGCACCAAGAACAGTGCCAGTGACGGATCAGTCGCAGACTTGCTCATGCTTGAAGTACACGTGGGGGTTGCAGCGATAGCGGAAGCGGTGATCGCCACGTCGCCCAACGATGAGCAGGGCATCTGGGGATGCGATCTGCTGGCCATGGTCACCCTCAGCGGAAACAACCCTGACTGGCCCCTGGTGAATCGAATATGGGCCGCGGTAGTCAGCCTCTGGAAGGCGGTTCCCTGGGATGAGTCCTCCGGATTTGAGATCACGGCCAGCGCGTCGCAGTCATGAGCTGGATTGTGGGAGCGGGCATCGCTGTCAGACCTGCGCTATACGGTCCGCTTCATGACTGAGAGACCAACGACGCACTGGCGCAGGGGTGTGGCCGAGGAGGCTGCGGAGCTGAGCGCTGGCATACTTGATCCCGAGTGTGCTTACAGGGTCGAACTTTTCCCTGAGAAGCTCTTGCTGGAGACCGATGCCGTCCTCGACACGTTCGAGGCCGAGTTGCCCACGGTCGCCGGAGGAGACGACGCGCAGATCTTCGCCGTAGTGGAGCGCGTTGTCCTGGCCCTGAACGCCGTGAACGAGGACCACGACGAAAGCGCCTTCGAGACGGATGAGCGCGAGCGGTTGTGTGCCTACATCGATGAGGCCCTCACCGAGCACGGGGTCGATGTCAGGGCCCTGACCGCCAGGCGCGGGCTTGGCCGGCATGAACTCACGGACCAGTGGCGGGACTGGTGAGCGCCTCTGCGGCCGTCTCATTCTCCGTCTCATTCGCCGCCGTGCGGCTCGGTTCGAGGGCGTACGCGTCGCTGCCGCGCCTGACGCCCCGACCCGGTCTGAACGCCGGTGAACCCGGGCGAGTCAGCCTCTGAGCAGGGAAAACGGACTTGGGAAGCACGTGCGATGGACGATGGACTCAGCCGGCCTTCATACGTTGTCGGCTCTGCCCAGCTCGATCTGCCGCCGGCTGACGTAGCTCGCCAGGTCACGTTTGATGGTCATGACCTCTTCGACCCGGATGCGGATGGGTGCACAGTACTGGCCATCGCACGACCGAGGAAAGCTGCCGTCGATGAGCGAGATGCCGCTGAGTACCACGCCGCCGTCATTGTCGATCTCTGTGCAGAGGACTGGGTGGAAGGAGCAGTCTTCGTAGATGTCCCCTACGCGGCCGCCGGGTTACGCGGGTCAGTCACTTCGATCATGCTGCTCAAGATGCCACAGCGGGTACGACAGAGCGCGACGGATTTTCGGGATGCCGGAGGACGTACAACGCGCGGTCTGCCCCTGTGCGAACGGGCGGAGAAACATCGGGTTCCGGGGTCGCATGCGCTTGGCGTCGGTGGCGCGGTACGGTGCCGCCATGATGGAGCTGCCAGCGAATCCGGCCAATGAAGTCGACAGCAGGGAAGCTCTGGTGGCGCACATCATCGACCTGCGGGCGGATTTCCTCCACCGTGACGACGAGTGGGAGAACCCCACGCTTGAGCAGTACCTGGAAGCGCTGGCGCCCTGGATCAGGTCCTCGCCGAACTGGTATCGGAACTTCGGCCAGGAGATGCCGGTCGACGGCGATTGGACGTTCTTCGCACGGGCATTGAGCGCCGCGGAGATCTACGAGTAGCCGAACACCGTGCCCGTTGCGTGCCCGGTCAGCGCACCCGGATTTCCTCTTCGAGGACCCTGCGAGGTGGTGGGCTGGGCCTGGTCGTAGCCTGCCGCTATGACTGAGGCCCCGATGTGAGTGCCGCTCACGGTCGCTCGCCGCGGGGGCGTCGCCGCCCGCGCCCGGAATTCAGTGGACCTGTACTCCCGTGGGCGGTTAGCGTGCTCCCGCCCGCAGTCGCCCCTGGCAAGGACGTGGCAATGTACACCAAGTGAGACACCCCGAGCGCTGAAACCGTCGCGCGTCGCACCTGTGCGCCGTGCTCCTTTTCGCTGTGGTCTTCTCACTGGAACCGGTGTATCTCCATGTCCAGAACCTGGGTGGTAGTTCCCACCTGCCTGCCGATTGTTCTCCGCCGTTGCCACAGGTGCCCCTCCGGGCGCTTCCGGGCGCACGGCACTTTCCGCGTCAACGCCAACCACAAGCTCTTCGACGCCTGGCTCCCCAGCCTGGCAGCCGAACCGCTCCAGGACCCGGTCGTGCGGCGCCGCGGCCTGGGTTTCTCGGGTCGAGGTGACCGGCCGGCGTGGCAGTCGCCGTACGGTCCACCGTCGCACCGGGCGCACCGCGGCCGGTGGGCCCCCGTGCCGGGGGTGGCCAATCCGCGGTCCTCCTTGCCGCGCGAATACTTGTGCGGCCGGTGCGACTGATCGCCGAGGATTTCGGCTGTGCGAGCCGAGACCGGCAGGCTGCTCCTGACATCAACGTCCAGACGCCTCGGAGCACGGTTGCCGACCGGTCATGTTGTCTGATGTAGGCACGCGGCCTTGAGCGGAGCGGGCTCGTGCCTCCATCCGGGGTTGCATCCGCCTGGATCTCACAGGCGTCTCACGGACGAGTCGTCATGAAGCCGGAATGGTCGTCATGGCGGTCCTCGTAGAACGGGACCTGACCTGGGTTATCTGGACTGCACGGGACCAGCTATGACAGACCGTCAAACTTGGTCGAACGCTGGGGGTCAAGGGGTCGCAGGTTCAAATCCTGTCGTCCCGACCAGCGTTTTCGCAGGTCGGAGGCCGTTTTCGCAGAAATGCGGAGGCGGCCTTTTCCGCCTTTCGGGGTCCGGTGGTCGCGTGGTGGTCGCAGTGCGGCGTGCCCCTTCGGCCGGCCCGCACCTCGTGGGTGCAATCGGCTCTGGGCGGTGCGGTCTTCAGGATGTTCATCCGGTTGTGGGCCCGGGGGTTGTGGTCGGGTTGTGGTCGCGGCCGCAGTTTGCGGCGGTTGCGGTTGGTGGTTCGGTCGCTTGCAGTGAGGGTGTGGTCGATGCTGTCGACGGCGTCGTGGGCGGCTTGTGCGGTGAGGTGGCTGTAGATGTTCGCGGTGGTGGAGAGTGTGGAGTGCCGCAGCGTTTTGGACACGACGGTCAGCGGGACGCCGGCGGTGATGGAGATCGTTGCGGCGAGGTGGCGTAGGTCGTGGAGGGTGGTGCGGGGGACATGGGCTTGGCGGCTGAGGTCGTGGAAGTGGTTGAGGACGTACCCGGGGTGCAGGGGCCGGCCGTCCGGTTGGTGGAAGACCAGGCCGCCGCGGAATGCGTTCTCGGATGACGGTGGTTTGTCGTGGGCGCGGCGTTGGAGGGCGCCGGCGACGCGTGGGGAGATGGCGACCCAGGTTTTGCTGGTGCGGGTCTTGGGCGCGGTGAGGACGAGCTGGTTGTTGTCGACGGCGGAGAGCGTGTAGCGGATGTAGAGGACGTCTTGGGACGGGTGTACGTCGTTCCAGTGCAGGCCGAGGGCTTCGCCTTTGCGGATGCCGGTGCCGATGAGGACTTCGACGAGGTCGGCCATGGGTGGGTCGGCGTGGCGGCAGAAGTCCAGGAAGCGGATGGCCTGGGGGACGGTCCAGATGGTGCGTTCCGCGGCGGCCGGGCGGGGGATGAGCGTGGGCCGGGCCGGGTTGTGGGTGAGGCGCTGGTGGCGGACGGCTTCGCCCAGAGCGCTGGAGAGGGTCGCGAGGCACCGATGGATGGTGACCTTGCCGCGGCCGGCGGCGAGTTGGGTGTGGACGAAGGCGGCGATGTGCTGGTGGCCGAGGTCGTCGAGGAGTACGTCGCCGAACGCCGGGATGAGGTCGTGCCGGGTGTAGTCGCGGTAGCGGGCGTAGGTGGTGGGTTTGAGGGTGAGTTCTTTGTCCTTGAGCCAGGCGGTGAGGTAGACGGTGAGGGTCTGGTTGGGGTCGGCGTCGAATCCGCCCTGGGCGCCGTCGAGGAGTCGGTGCAGGGCGGCGCGGGCGGTGTCCTGGGTGGGGAAGCCGCCGCGGCGCACGGTGTGCCGATGTCGGGTGGGGCTCGTGTGGTCGCTGGGCTGGTTGGGTTCGGTGGGGGAGGGGAGGTCGACGGCGAAGGTCCAGGAGCCGTGATCGGGGTCGGTGGTGAGCTGGGGGCAGTGGGCCCCGAGTTGCCTGCGGTTCTGGTCGCGGCAGCCGCACCGCCGGTAGACGCGGCCGCGGTGGACGGTGGAGCGCATGGTGATCGCTTCCAACGATTGAGTTGAACAGGGTTCGCGTCCATGATCGGTCTTCGCGCGGTCGCAAGGAATAGCCTGCGACCACCAGGCGACCACCAGGCGACCACCAGCTCCCCTGCTGGCCTCCTGACCTGAGCAGATCCCTTTACGGGGCGTCAAGGGGTCAAGCTTGCGAACCTATTTGCGCCGGGTAGGACAGCTTGCTCCACTCAGCCCCAGTGATTCGGACGGTTGGGCGGCCCCTGGATGTCGATGCCGTTCGGTACGTAGGTGTCGTGAGCCGGTGCGGCGTGCGGTTCGTCCGCGATGGTGCCCGGCTTCCCTGCGCGGCCTTACAGCGGAGTCCAGCGAGGGTCGGGCCCACAGTTAATGAGACATATGTTTGAATCAAGAATGCTTTTGCGCCATGTCTCAGCGTTGGCGGGTTGATCGCTTCTGGTTTCGCCGAAGATCCCTACGGTTGCTGGTCGGTCGTAGGGGGCGGGATGTTCAGGCATGCTCGGAAGACGCTTCTGGCGTTTGTGGTGCTCGCGCTGTTGGCGGTGAGTGGGGGGTCGCCCAGCTGGGCGCGAGCACGGCCGACACAGGCGAACGCGTTGCCGGCCATCGCGGAAGCAGCGAGTACCAGATCCGCGGCGGACCTTCCGAAGCCCCCGACGGCGATGTCTCTCGCCGAGCGGCGCAGTCAGTTGGCGTCCCAGCAGGCCCAGTTGTCACCCATGCGCGGCTACGCCGACCCGAGCACCAACAAGAACCTCAAGGCCCAGGCAAAGAAGCAGGCCCTCCAACCCCACGACCGCCCCGCGGCTCATGCGAGTACGGGTCCGGCCGTGGCCGCGCGGAAGCCCTCCCGCCCGGCCACGGCTGCCGCAGTCGCCGACCCCGCGTGGGTGTCGGCCTACGCCACTGCGTATCCGGCCTATCTGTCGATCGGCGGCCAGGCGAAGTTCGGTGCGGGCACGGCTGCTTCGTACAGCGGCTTGTGGCTTTATGTGATGGACCAGGCCGGCAAGCCGGTCTACCAGCAGGAGATCAAGAAGGCTACCGGCAACCCCCAGGGCAAATTCCTTGAGACCGGGGCGTGGTGCTACGGCTGGTGGGGGAGTAGCTCCTACCCGGCGGACCAGTGCTTTTGGTGGGCGTCGAACACGGCGGGCGGTCCCCTGCAGGACGGCAAGCAGTACTACGCCTGGATCTTCATGGAAGGCACCGACGGGTCGACCAGCCCGAACGGGACCACCTCCCCGCCGACCACGGCGTTCTACACGCCAGGTATTCCCGGAGCGCAGGTGGGCATCTGCACCTGCTACGCGCAGGCGCATCGTGCGGACCCGGTGAACACCGCGACGGGTACGTTCTTCGAGAGAGCTACGGACGCGACACTGATCGGCGCGGGCACGCCGCTGTCCCTCGACCGCTTCTACCGTTCGGACTCCGCCGCGGTGGGTCTGTTGGGCCGGGGCTGGTCCATGCCGTTCGACTCCCAGCTGACACTGGCCGCAAGTACCGCGTCCTTGCGTACCGCCGACGGCTCGCTGGTCGTCTTCCAGAAGCAGGGCAACGGGACATACGCCACTCCTGCCGGTGCCCATCTGGTCCTGGACGTGTCGGGGAGCACGTACACGGTGACGGCCGAGGACCACTCCCGCAGTGTCTTCAACAGCAGTGGCCAACTCACCGCGCTGCTGGACACGAGCGGCCACGGACTGACCTTGGCGTACGCCTCGGGCCGGCTGGCTTCCATCACTGACACGGCCGGCCGGAGCACCGCTTTCACCGTCGGTACCGACGGGCGGCTGAGCAAGGTGGCGCTGCCGGACGGCACCTTCGTGGGCTACACCTATACCGCGGGGCTGCTGACGACCGTCACCGATCCGGCGGGCAAGGCCACGACGTACGGGTACGACACCGGTCAGCGACTGAACAGCATCATCGACCCCATGGGCGGGAAGGTCGCCAACACCTACGACACGAGCGGTCGCGTCGTGACGCAGACCGATCCCAACGGCAAGAAGAGCAACTTCAGTTGGGACAACAGCCGTACCTCGAACACCACCGACGCCAACGGCGGGGTGTGGAGCGACGTCTACTCCGGCAACGTCCTGCTGCAGAGCACCGATCCGTACGGCAAGCAGGTCTCCTACGACTACGACCGCTACCTGCGCCCGGTGGCCATCACCGATCGACTCGGTAACACGACGTCGATGACGTACGACGGCGCCGGGCACATGCTCACCCGGCAGGCTCCCGCATCAGTGGGCTACAGCGAGAGCTGGACCTACGACCCGGCCGGCAACATGGAGAGCCACACCGACAGCCGCGGCAACACCACCAAGTACCACTACGTCGCCAACCAGCTGATGGACAGCACCGACCCCGCCGGCGGCAAGGCCGCATACACCTACACCTCGCTCGGCGCCCTCGAATCGGTGACCACCCCCCGAGGCAAGAAGACGACCTACGGGTACGACCCGGCAGGCAACCGGACATCGGTCACCACCCCCCTCGGGGAGATCAGCACCTTCCGCTACGACCCCGCAGGCCGGATCACGGCGAAGACCGACCCGCGCGGAAACGTCTCCGGCGCCGATCCTGCTGCCTTCACGACCACTTATGTGTATGACCCGCGCGGACCCCTGAAATCCGTCACGGACCCTCTCGGGCACCTCACGTCCTACGACTACGACGACGCCGGGATGCTCGCCTCGGTGACCGACGCCGCCTCCCACCTGACCTCCTACACCTGGGATCGGGCCGGAAACGTCCGCGCCGTCACCGACCCCGCCGGAAAGATCACCACCAACACCTACGATCCGGTCGGTAATCTCCAGACCGTCACCGACCCCCTCGGCAACACCACGACCTACACCTACGACAAGAACAATCACCTGCTCAGCACCCTCACACCGCGCGGGAACCTCCCCGGCGCCAACAAGGCCGCCTTCACCACCAGTTACGGCTACGACCCGAACGGCAACCGCACCAGCGTCACCGAGCCCGCCGGCGCGCTCACCACGACCGACTACGACGCGCTCAACCGTCCCGTCTCGGTGACCGACCCCCTCAAACACGTCACCAGGACCAGCTACGACGGCAACGACAACATCGCGGCGACCACGGACCCGCTGAACAAGGTCACGGCGTACACCTACACCAAGACCGACCTTCAGGACCGCAGGACCGACCCGCTGGGCAAGATCACGTCCTACGGCTACGACGCGGACGGCCACCGCACCACCCAGACGACACCGCTGGGCTTCACGACCAGCTGGTCCTACGACGCGGACGGGCGCACAGCCACCCAGGTCGACCCCCGCGGCAACGTCCCAAACGCGGACCCGACCAAGTTCACCACCACGTACCGCTATGACGAGGCCGGCAACACCACCAAAGTCACCGACCCCCTGGGCAAGATCACCACCACCGGGTACAACGCCCTGAACCAGGTCGAGACAGTTACCGACCCACTGGGCCACGTCACCAGGACCGGATACGACGAACTGGGTCGGATCAAGAAGGTCACCGGCCCCGATGGCGCGCCCACCAGCTACACCTACAACGTCACCGGCACCCTGGCGACCCGCACGGACCCCAACGGACACCCCACGACGTACGAGTACGACGACGCGGGTCGGCAGAAGAGCGTCACCGACCCGCTGGGGCGCAAGCAGAGCATCGGGCACGACGCGGACAGCAACACCACCACGGTGACCAATGCGCGCGGGACCACCGCGACTACCGTGTTCGACGGGCGGGGTCTGCCGTCCGGAACCACGTACAGCGACAGCACCGCAGCGATGGCCACCACCTACTACGCCAACGGCCAGCGCAAGACGCTGACCGATGCCACCGGCACCCGCACCTTCGGCTACGACGCGGCCGGCCGCTTGAAGACGGCGACGCCCGATCACGGTGGGGCCTTCGCCTACAGCTATGACGACGCGGGACAGCTGACCAATCGCACGTACCCGGACGGCAGGACGTACGCCTACGGCTACGACGCCGACGGCCGGCAGAGCACCATGAGTACCCCGGGCCCGGTCACGGCGGCCACCCTGGATCCCTCCAAGCTCCAAGGCATCGCGATCGCCGGAGACAGCACACAGACCCACGCGGTGGCGGTCGCCGACGGCAAGGTCTGGTACGCGCAGCAGAAAGCGGACGGCACCTGGCCGGTCTTTGAGGATCTGGCCCCCAAGACGGGCAGCAAGCCGGCCGTCAGCGCGGTGGCAGCGGCCTGGGTCAGCGGCGGTCTGCAAGTCACCATGGTCTCCGGCGGCAAGCTGTGGCACAGCGTCCGCAAGGCGGACGGGACCTGGAGCCCCTGGGGCGACGTCTTCGGCGCGGTCGGCAGCACCCTGACCAACCTCACCTACTCCTCCTTGACCTCCACCGCCTCCGGCCTGGAAATGGTCGCCATCGCCGACGGCAAGCTGTGGCACGCCATCCGCAAGCCCGACGGCACCTGGACCCCCTGGGGCAACGTCTTCGGCGCGGTCGGCAGCACCCTGGCCAACCCGTCCCGCATCACCGTGGCCGCGACACCGTCCGGGCTGGAACTGGTGGCCATTGCGGGCGGCAAGCTCTGGCACACCATCCGCAAACCGGATGCCACCTGGACAGCCTGGGGGGATGTCTTCGGGGCCGTCCACGGCACGCTGACCGACCCGACGCGCGTGACCGTCGCCTCGACCGCCTCCGGCCTGGAAGTCCTGACCGTCGCCTCCGGCAAACTCTGGCACGCCGTCCGCAAGACCGATGGCACCTGGACCACCTGGGGTGACGTCTTCGGCGCCGCCGGCGCCTTGACCGGCTTGACCGAGGCCACCGCGACCGCGGCGGGCACCGACCTGAAGGTCCTGGCCGGCGCCACCAGCCTGGTGGGCTACACCAAGCGCGCCACCAACGGCACCTGGATCAACCCCTGGCAGACCGCCGCCCCCGCCCCCGCCGTCACCACCTACGGCTACGACCCGGCTGGCAACCTCACCACCACAACACTGCCCGCCACCAACGGTTACACCGAACAACGCGGCTACGATCAGGACGGCCGTCTCGCCAGCATCGGCAGCACCAAAGCCGGCACTGCGCTGTCGAACTGGGCGCTGACGCTGGACGACGCCGGCCGACCCACCCGCGTCGACGCCACCCGCGCCGGCCAGCCAGCCGCCTCGCAGTACTACACCTACGACCCAGCCGGGCGCTTGTTGACCGAGTGCGCCGCGGCCACCCAGGCCGCGACCTGCCCCAGCCCGGCCACCGCCACCACCTACACCTACGACGGCGCGGGCAACCGCAAGACCCAGACCACCCCCACCGCGGTCACCGATTACACCTACGATGCCGCCGACCAGCTGAGCAGCGCGGTCACCGGCGCCACCACCCGCGCCTTCACGTACGACGCGGACGGCAACCAGACGGGTAGCGGCGGCGACACTCTCGCCTACGACGCCAACAACCGCCTCACCCAAGCCACCACCGGCGGAACGAGCTACACCTTTACCTACGACGCCGGGGGCAACCGCACCATCGCCTCCAAGGCCGGCACTCTGCAACGCACCACCGCCTGGGACCTCAACAACTCCCTCCCGCAGATCGCCACCGAGACCAACGGTTCCGGCGCCCTGATCGCGGACTACGCGTACAACCCCTTGGAGCAGATCCAGACCCAGCAGACAGCCGCGGACGCGTTCTTCTACCACCACGACGCCCTCGGCTCGGTCACCGACCTGACCAACTCCACCGGCGTCAACCAGTACCGCAACAGCTACACCGCCTACGGCGAACAGACCCAGACCAAACTCGCCGCCACCGCCCCGGCCGACCCGTTCGGCTACACCGGCCAATACAAGGAATCCACCCCCACCACCGCCGGCTACAACCTCCGCGCCCGCAACTACGACCCCATCATCGGCCGCTTCACCAGCCAGGACCCCATCCAACTGCGCACGGCCAGCCCCTACACCGCGGACTACACCTACGCGAACAACGGCCCCACCTACGCCACCGACCCCTCCGGCCGCAGCTGGTACGACCCGATTATGAGCCGCGTTGAGGCGTTTGGCGGCGGGCTCGTAGAGGGCGCGAAGCTCCCCTTCGTCTTCGTCGGCGACCTCGCTAACGCTGTCACAGGACGCAATGGTGGGGCGGGCGCCTTTGTCGACAAATACCTCCCGATCCGCCCCGCCTACCGCCTCTACCGCGCCGCTGAAATGCTCCGTCAGCAAGGCTGCGACGAACTCGCAGACCAGTACGACGCCGCCGGCGACCAACTCACCCAGCAGGTCGTCGTGGCTGGACTGGGCGGGTTGAAGGGATGGCAGAGGGACGCCGTTGGTGAAAACGGAGGGATAACGATGGGGAAGTCTGCTCACGTTATGCCCAAGCAATATCCCATCAGGGGTGGTGATCACAGCCCCTTCGCCAAAATCAAGACCCCTGAAGGGTGGTTCGACGTCGTCGTGCATGGGGATGAGGCCAACGGCTTCATCCGAGACCCAGGACTTCCGGGGACCAACATCTCGCCTGCCGAGTTGGCGCAGGAGGTCAGAGCTGCTGGATGGGACGGGGAGCCTGTGCGCCTGCTCGCGTGCCAGGCGGCTTGCGGAACGGGCGCCCAAGAACTCGCCAATGAACTCGGCACGCTGGTGCTGGCACCCATGCAGGACGTCCGAATTACCAACAGCGGCAAGGTGGTATTGTGGGACAAAAATGAGCGACCCGTAGAAGGAGATTGGATTCCATTTGAACCGAAGTGAGGGTGGCGATATGGACCTGAAGGCATTGGGTTACTGGAGATCGGAAAGTGTCGCCGGCCTCCCGGATGTCGCAGCGATGATGGATGTCGAGTGGGATGAATCGGAGCGCGAAATAGTGGCCGACTATCTCAATCAAGGACAGATCGTACGTCAATTCATGGGCGTTTCTCGATGCCGAGTCTGCAATGAGCCTAATGGCAATGCGGAACTAACAGACGGGGAATTCATCTGGCCTACCGGGCTTAGTCATTATCTGACAGCCCATGCGGTCAGGCTTCCTAGTGAATTCGTTATGCATGTCTTTCGCCGTCTTGCAGCGCTAGAGGAAGCGAAAGTCGACCACTCGTGGTGGAATGGACAAGGCGCCTAGTGTGTGCGTGTACGAACGGCTGCAAACTGTGATCTCGTGAGTTCCTCGGGACTCCGGTGCTGCAGCGAATTATAGCAAATTGCTATAACCGCCTTCAGTCTGATATATGGCCGATGGCCTCGGCTGACCGGGTTCATGAACCCGAGCCCAACAGTGCTCAGCGATGAGACTTCGCAGTAGACCGGGTTGATTCGTCGATCGGTGTGGTGACGTTGCCCCTGCCGATAACCTCATCCGTACAGGTCACGCAGCATGTTGGTACTCGTGGAGGATGCCGCCGAGTCGTTCGCGTCTACGTATGTCTAGGCGGTCGATCTGTTCTGGATCGGTGACGGGAACCGGCAGCGGGTGCAGTGGGCGGGCGTTGGCGATGCCCTGATGGGGCCGGTGGGAGTTGTAGTGCTCTTCGAACTCCCGTAGCGCGTGCAGTAAGTGTCGCTGGTTCCAGATCAAGGTGCGGTCCAGCAGTTCGCGCCGGCAGGTCTGCACCCACCGTTCCATGATCGAGTTCATCCGTGGCATCCGTACGCCGCTGAGCACCACGTCGACCCCCGCGTCCGCCAGGACGGCGTCGAACAGGGCGGGGAACTTCCCGTCACGGTCCCGGATCAGGAACCTGGCCCGACAGCCGGCGTCTTCGAGATCCATGACGAGGTTCTTCGCGGCTTGAATGACCCAGGTGGCTGTGGGGTGGGCGGTGGCGCCAAGGATCCGGATCCGCCGGCTGGCATGCTCGATCACCGCGAACACGTACAGCCGCGCCCCGGACAAGGTGACCGTCTCCAGGAAGTCGCACGCCAGCAGGGCGTCGGCCTGGGAGCGCAGGAAGTCCGCCCACGTACTGGAAGCGCGTTCGGGCGCCGGGTCGATCCCGGCATCCTTCAGGATTTCCCAGACGGTGGAGGCACCCACCTTGATCCCGAGAACGAGGAGTTCACCGTGGATGCGGCGATATCCCCAGTGGGGATTCTCCCGTGCGAGCCGCAGGACCAGGGTGCGGATGGAGCGCACGGTGCGTGGCCTTCCCGGGCGCCTGGGCCGGGATCGGGCCGCGTGGCGGCGTGCGACCATGTCGCGGTGCCAGCGCAGCACCGTGTCCGGACGCACCACCACCCGTATCTTGCGCAGCGCCTCCGACGGCATCCGGTGCAGCAGGGCTGCCAGGAACGCGCGATCGTCCGGGGTGAACCGCACTCTGTCTTTGCCGAGTTGGCGCTGCAACACCGTGATCTGATGGCGCAACTCGAGGATCTCCGCGTCCTTGTCCCGGTCGCTCATCGGCAGCAGGCGGAGCATGGCGAAGGCGTTCATGACGGTCAGGTAAGCCAGTCGACACAGCACGCGATCATCATGGCGGGGCGGTGACCAACCGTGCGAGAGGCCCATTTTGTGCGCTGGTACCCGTGATCGCGCGCACCCCGTAAACCGGCTCCCACCAGGGCGGATGAGGTTATCGGCAGGGGCAGGGCGGGCGCGGCGGCCCGCAGGAGGTACCCCCGGCACTCTGAGCTCCCGACTTTGAGCCCCGGCACCGCCGATGGGCCCGGGCCGAGGACCGCATCCGTGTCGCCAGAGCCACCGGCCGCCGGTCGGGCCGTACGGATGACTTCCTTTGAAGTAATTCCGACAGACCGGCTGTGCCGACACGAGTGGTGAAGCCGGGCCGGGGCGCGGTTGCGGACACCGTCCCGGAAGAATTGGGCCATGCGTGCCGCCCGCCTGATCCGTATGGCCTTCCTCGTCCAGTTGAGCCCCGGTCTGACCGCCGTCGCTCTCGCCCGCGAGTTGGACGTCTCCGAGCGCACCGTGATCCGCGACGTCCAGGCGTCACCGTTCCTTTCAGCAACCAAGATCGCCGTCGGGCCGCGAGTGCAACCGGGCCGCGCGCTCGCTGAAGCTGCGGGCCCGGATGTTGCCCCGGCCTTGACGCGTGCGGCGAAGGCGGCCGCGATGTCGCCGGTGCCCTTGTACTACCAAAGGGTGCCCGACGGCCCTCGGGCCCTGTCGCAGATCGTTAGGGACTGCGCCGGCCAATCGCGTAGGAGGCCCCAGGTCCCCTTCTCCATCTCCAGCCTCCACCCTCCGCATTTTCGACGTCTTGTGAATTCCTGACAAGCCGCTCACACTGGAGGGGAGCTTGCGGCATGACGCTAGGACCATTTCCCTGGGGACTAGTTGGGGACCACACGGCATGGGCGATTCCGAACAACTGGCGCGTCTGGGGGTCAAGGGGTCGCAGGTTCAAATCCTGTCGTCCCGACCAGCGTTTTCGCAGGTCGGAGGCCGTTTTCGCAGAGATGCGGAGACGGCCTTTTCCGTGTTTGTGGCAGTGGTGGTCGCATTGTGATCGCGGCTCTTCGCCCCCTTCTCGAAGTGCGTCGGGCAACTCGGGTTCGGTCTGGGTTGATTGGCCAGGGCGAGGCAATTGCGGAGTTTGGGGTTGTGGTCGCCTCGTGGTCGTGGTCCCGCGATGAGGGTCGGGGTTGCTGTGCTGTCGTCGCTTCTGGTCAGGGTTGTGTCGATGGTCGTGACGGCTTCGCGGGCGGCTTGGGCGGTGAGGTGGCTGTAGATGTTGGCGGTGGTGGAGAGCGTTGAGTGGCGGAGAGTCTTGGAGACCACGGTGAGGGGGACGCCTGCGGTGATGGCGATGGTGGCGGTCAGGTGTCGCAGGTCGTGGATTCCGGTGCGGGGCACGCCTGCTTCCTTGCACAGGTAGTGGAAGTGGTTGAGGACGTATTCGGGGTGGAGGGGGCGGCCGTCGGGGCGGTGGAAGACGTACCCGCTGTGATCTGGCCGGCTCAGGGTTGGGGCGTCCTGGGCGCGGTTGCGGAGGGCGGTGGCGACGCGTGGGGAGAGGGCGACCCAGTTCCTGCTGCTGCGGGTTTTGGGTGTGGTCAGGACGAGGCGATTGTTGTCGATGGCGGAGAG
The DNA here is from genome assembly GCF_016107395.1 of Streptomyces fildesensis. GTDB lineage: Bacteria > Actinomycetota > Actinomycetes > Streptomycetales > Streptomycetaceae > Actinacidiphila > Actinacidiphila fildesensis. Next base: position 17,064 of record NZ_JAAIKO010000045.1, on the reverse strand, counting down.
CGTGTAGCGGACGAAGAGGGCCTGCTGGTTGAAGTGGACGTCGTTCCAGTGCAGCGCGAGCGCTTCTCCTTTGCGCATGCCGGTGCCGATGAGGACTTCGACGAGGTCGGCGAACAGCGGTTCTGCGGCGTGGCAGTGCCGCAGGAATCGCGAGGCTTCCTGGACAGTCCAGATGCGACGTTCTGCTGCCGCGGGACGGGGGATGATCGTGGGCCGGGCGGGGTTGGCGGGTAGCCGGTGGTGCCTGACGGCGTCACCCAGCGCGCTGGAGAGCGTGGCGAGGATGCGGTGAACGGTGACCCGGCCTCTGCCGCGGGCGAGCTCGGCGTGGACGAGGCCGGCGACATGGGGGTAGCCGAGGTCGTCGAGGGGCATCTCGCCGAGGGCGGGGATGAGATCTTGGGTGACGTACGTGCGGTAGCGGGCCATGGTCGTCGGTTTGAGAGCCAGGTCCTTGGCCTTGAGCCAGGCGTTCAGGTAGTCGCCGACGGTCTGGTTGGGGTCGGCGCTGAATCCGGAATTGTGTCCTTCGAGGAGCCGGCGCAGCGCGGTGCGGGCTGACTCCTCGGTGGAGTAGCCGCCACGGCGGATGGTGTGCCGGCCTGGGGCGGGGGAGGGGAGGTCGACGGCGAACGTCCAGGTGCCGTGACCCGGATCGGTGGCGAGCTGGGGGCAGTGTGCTCCGAGCTGGCGGTGTTGCTGGTTGCGGCAGCCGCAACGGCGGTAGACGCGGCCGTGGTCGGAGGCGGTGCGCATGGTGATCGCTTCCCGTGGTCGTACGGAAGCCGGCATATCCATTGTCGGCCGTCGGTGTTGAGGGCGGCGATCACCATGCGATCACATGGATACGGCAGGAGCCGTGACCTGCGGTGATCCCTTGACGTGTGCGTAAGTGCCGCAACCGAGGGTGAGTTCCTACCGACTGGTGATCGTGCCCGGTAGCCATCGATCCTCCGGATCCTGGCCAGTCTCGAACGTTCCATGCCCTCGCAGCACGCCTCAAGCCTACGTGCGACAGGCCGCGAGTTCGTCGTCTGATGCACTGGGCAGGGCCGCGCCGCGATACCGGCCACCGCTCGCACCCTCGCCGAGTAGGTCAGCCGTTTCGCCGACCCCGGCAAGGCGCAGCAGATCATCGGGCAGGCCAAAACGGCGATCCTTACCGCCCGCCGCAGGCCGCCAAAACGGTGTTGTCAAGGTCCATCAGTGCGAACGGGCCGAGGTGGGCAGGCGCAAGAGGAACACCTGATCGGCTAGGCGTGCGCTGTGGCCGTGGTGGCCTGGATGGGCAGGTTGCCGTCTCGCAGGCGCCGCCCGCCGCGTCCGTTGTCCACCGCGACGAGCTCGGCGAGGATGGATAGGGCGCTCTCCGCGAGGGATGCTCCGCCGAGGTCGAGGCCCGCGGGGCCGGTCAGGCGGTCCAGTCCGGGGGCGTCGGACAGGCGGCGCAGGCGCCCAGCGTGGGTGGCCCGGCTGCCGAGCCCGGCGACGTACCCCGCGGAGCCTGCCAGAGCGGCGCGGAGGGCGCGGTCGTCAATGCGCGGGTCGTGACTGAGTGTGACGACCGGCGTCGCGTGCGCCGAGCGGGTGGCGGGCGATCCACTTGTCGGGCCAGGCACGGACGACTGCGACGGTATCGGGGAAGGCCCCGGAGGCGACATGGCCGGGCCGCGGGTCGAGGACGACGACTCTGCGGTGCAGTGGCCGGGCCAGGGTGGCCAGGACAGCGGCGAGATCCGTCGCGCCGATCAGCAGCAGCTGCGGCCGGCTTGCCAGCTCCTCGGTGAACGCGGGTCCCTCGTAGGGCAGTTGGCCTGGGGTGGTGGCTGTCGACCGGGGGTAGGGCGGCAGCAGCCCGACCCGGACCGCGAGTGGGCGGTCCTCGGCCAGGGCCGCGGTGATGGCGGAGTGCACCGGCTCGGGTGGCGCGGGCGTGATGAGAACCTGCATTTCGCCCGCGCAGGCCGGAGCGCTCTCCCAGGGCAGGAGGTGTTCCCCGGGCGCCACAGCGGTCACATGGGGCGCGGCCCCGGCCAGGACGGCGCGGGCCGCGTCCAGGATGATGCCCTCGACGCAGCCGCCCGACAGCGAGCCGCGCCACGTTCCGTCCCCGGCGACGGCCATGGTGGCCCCGAGTGGCCGTGATCCTGGGCCGTCGCGGCCGACCAGGCGGGCCAGCACGACGGGCCGGCCCGCGCGGCGGTGGGCGTCGACGCAGGGCCACACTTCGCGTAGCACGTGTACCTCTTGTCTGTTCAGGTCCCGGGCCGGAGCTGCGACGGTATTGGTCCGGGAGGCGCGCCGCGCCGCGTTGCCGTCTTTCCGCAGGTCAGGGCCCTCTCGGGTCGGGGTTCATTTGATTCGTTGCAAACCATGGCGGTGATTTGGAGCGCCGACGCTGGGTGATGCCCGCGATGGGGTGTTGGGCGGGCAGTGCCGGCGGCGTTGCGGGCGGCTGACTGCAGGCGGGAGCATCGCCGCCATCCGAGCTTCGACCCGGCGACAACGCGACGACAGGCCCGAGTGCCGGGGGTGACCGGGCATCTGCGCGCGGCGGTCTCGTACGCCCTACGTGCTGGACCGCACCGGCCGTGACCAGCTACTGGACGGCAGCCCCTCGCAGTCCTGATCACGGCTGGCTGGAGGCGGCCCGCGCCGCGTCGTGATGCAGCCGGGCGTGGAGTGCGGCGGCGAAGTCCTGTGCCTGGGACAGCTGGACTCGGAGCCTTTCTACCTGCTCGGTGGCGGTCTGTTCGTACGTGCGCACGCGTTCGAGCAACGCTTCCCGTTCGCGGGCGTCCGGCGCGCCGTCCGCGTCGAGGCGGTCGGTGGCATCCAGCAGGTCGCGCATCTGATCGAGGGCGAAGCCGAGCGGCTTCATGCGGCGGATGACCATGAGGCGGGCGACGTCGCTCTCGGTGTAGAGGCGGAAGCCACCCTGGGAGCGTGCCGAAGGGGTGACCAGTCCGGTCTCCTCGTAGTGACGGATGGTGCGCAGGGAGAGTTCGGTGCGGGCCGCGACCTCGCCGATCTGCATGTGCTCGCTGCTCACCCGGTGCGCCCTCTCGCGGCTGTACGGCGGCTTGTGTGGCCGTCCTCGATCTCTACTCTAACGTTAGGGTAGAGTTCCTTCCGGTTGAGGACCCCACGTCCTCCTCTCCCTGGTGCGGGCCCGCAGCCCGCGCCGTCCACCGTGCCGGACCGACGACGCTCCCGGCGATGACCACCGAGCCCGTAAGAGCGCGCGCATCGCTCGGGCGCCGTACGGGCTCTCCGGCCCGGATGTGTCTTCCCGCACGCTCGCCTGGAGTGTGCCCGAGTACGACAGGCATTCCTCCTTGTCCTCCTCCGCACTGTTCGCGATCGCACGTCGACGCGTGGCGCGACCGTCCTGGCTGTCGCCGAAGGTCTTCCGCACCGAAGTCCTGGCCGGCCTGGTGGTCGCACTCGCCCTGATCCCGGAGGCGATCTCCTTCTCGGTCATCGCCGGGGTCGACCCGGCGATCGGTCTCTTCGCCTCGTTCACGATGGCAGTCACCATCGCGTTCGTCGGCGGCCGCCCCGCGATGATCTCGGCCGCGACCGGCGCGGTCGCACTGGTCATCGCGCCGCTCAACCGGGAGCACGGCTTCGGCTACCTGGTTGCGGCCGTGATCCTGGCAGGCGTCCTTCAGATCGTGCTCGGCGCGCTCGGGGTCGCGAAGCTCATGCGGTTCGTGCCGCGCTCGGTGATGGTCGGCTTCGTCAATTCCCTCGCGATCCTGATCTTCATGGCCCAGGTTCCCGAGATGCACGACGTGCCGTGGGCCGTCTACCCGCTGCTCATCGGCGGACTCGCCCTGATGGTGTTCTTTCCCAAGGTCACGAAGGTGATCCCGGCGCCACTCGTCTCCATCGTCATCCTGACCGTCATCACTGTCGCCGCCGGAATCGCCGTGCCGACCGTCGGCGACAAGGGCGCGCTGCCGTCCTCCCTTCCGGTACCGGGCCTACCCGATGTGCCGTTCACGGTGGACACCCTCACCACCGTCGCTCCCTACGCGCTCGCGATGGCGCTGGTCGGACTGATGGAGTCGCTGATGACCGCCAAACTGGTCGACGAGATCACCGACACGCACTCCTCGAAGACCCGTGAGTCCATCGGGCAGGGCATCGCGAACATCGTCACCGGGTTCTTCGGCGGGATGGGCGGCTGCGCGATGATCGGCCAGACGATGATCAATGTGAAGGTGTCCGGTGCCCGCACCCGCCTGTCGACGTTCCTGGCCGGCGCCTTCCTGATGGTGCTGTGCGTCGTCTTCGGGCCGGTCGTCTCCGCCATCCCCATGGCCGCGCTGGTCGCCGTGATGGTGATGGTGTCCTTTGCGACCTTCGACTGGCACTCCATCGCCCCCAAGACGCTCAAGAGGATGCCCGCCGGTGAGATCGCCGTCATGGTGATCACCGTCGGCTGCGTGGTCACCACCCATAACCTCGCCATCGGTGTCGTCGTCGGCTCGATCACCGCCATGGTCATCTTCGCCAAGCGCGTCGCCCACCTCGCCGAAGTCACCGCCGTGACCGATCCGGACGGCACGACGGCGGTCTACCGGGTCACCGGCGAGCTGTTCTTCGCGTCCTCCAACGATCTCGTCGGCCAGTTCAACTACGTCACCGACCCGGACAAGGTCGTCATCGATCTCTCCGCCGCCCACATCTGGGACGCCTCTACCGTCGCGGCCCTGGACGCCATCGAGAGCAAGTATGAGCAGCGCGGCAAGAGCGTGGAGATCACCGGCCTGAACAAGCCCAGCTCCGACTTGCACGGCAAGCTCACCGGCGAACTCGTCGGCCACTGACCCGGACCGGCCAGGAAGAGGGGCCGGCCGCCGGGACCTCGCCGTCGGTGACGGTCGCCCGTCCGCTCGCCGAGGCGATCCCCCGCCGCTCGCCGCGGAGATCTTCTGGTGCGCGGCAGGTACGGCCCCCCGGTTCCTGACCAGCATGGTGCCGGCCTGCGGTGCGGGATTCTTGACGATTTCCTGACGGTCCCTGTCGACTTCCTGACGTAAGCTCTCATCCGGTGTGCCGGGAAGCCTGGTCGGCAATGCGTTGCGCGTTTGTGCGTTCCGCATTTGTTCCGTCATGAAAGGCTCCAGCATGTCTCTCCGTGGGCAGGCTCGCCCTGCTGGCGCGCCCTTCGGTGCTTCCCGTGGCCCGCGCCGCTCGGTCCTCTTCTTCGCGTTCGCCTTCGCGGTCATCGCCGACCCGGTGTCATCCGTCGCGTACGCCATCGAGGCGGCTCTGCGGGCCCTTGACGGTGACCTGGCACTGCTGTTGCCGACCATGTCACTGGTGGTGGGCCTGGTCGTGGTGGTGACCGCCAACTACTGGCAACTGGTACGTCGTTTCCCCAAGGGCGGGGGAGCCGCGGCCGCGGCCGGGCGGGCCTTCGGGCCCCGCTGGACCTTCCTGCCCATCGGCGCGCTGGTGGTGGACTTCGTCCTGACCATCGGCATCTCGATCTCGGCGGCGTCCAGCGCGGTGATCGCCCTGTTCCCCGAACTCGCGGTGGCCCGCATCCCATTGGCCCTCGGGCTGCTGGTGCTGGTGGCCGGGCTGACCTGGTTCGGGCACGGCGGCCGGCTGCTGTTCGCGGTGATGACCGTGCTGTTCGTCGTGGTCTCCGTCGCCGTGCTCGTGCTCGGCTTCGTCTCCCCGCACGAGACGGGGCACGCCGCGACCAGCACCGACCCGGGCCGGTCGGCGGTGCTCGCGGTGGTACTCGCCTTCCCCGTCGCGATGGCCCTGGCCACCGGCGTCGAGGCGCCGTCGACCGCGATCGCCCAGCTCGGCCAGCTGGATGACAACCACCGGCGCCGCTTCGGCCGGGGCACTCTCGCCCTGCTCGTGGTGATCGTCGGCGGGCTGACGATCGCGCTGACCGCGCTTGCCGTACATCTGCACGTCGGCATCCCGGGTGCCGACTCCACCCAGATCGCCGACATCGCGCACGCGGCGGCAGGCCCCGGCTGGCTGTATGGGGCGTTCCAGCTGACCAGTTCGCTGCTGCTGCTGGCGGCTGCCAGCTCGTCCTTCCAGGCCGGACCCGGTCTGCTGAAGGCCCTGGCGGGCACGGCGGGCGCGCCGGGCGTACTGCCGCCGGTCCTGGGACGTACGAACAAGCACCACACCCCGTACTGGTCGGTGGTCGCCTACCTGGCCGCCGCTGCCGTGATCATCGTCGCGGCGGCCGGCCAGGAGCAGAAACTCGTGCTCTTCTATGCGGTCGCGGTCTTCGTCAGCTTCCTGGTCGGCCTGCTCGCCATGACCAGCTTCGCCCGCACCGAGAAGAAGCCGGCACTGGCCTGGGTCAACGCCCTGGCCGCGGCGGCCGTCGCCTTCACCCTCGCCGTGAACCTGCTGCGCGGCTGGCCGATGCTGTCCCTTGCGGCCACTCTGCTCATCGCCGGCGGGCTGTATGCACGCTGGGTCCGGGCCGGGCGGCCCACCGGGATCGAGGACGTGGAGAGCAAGTCGGAGTCGGTGGCCTGACGGGTGGCAGGGCCCGCGGTGCATCCGGGGCCCGGCCGGAGCGGCGGAGGCGGAGGCTTTCCTGCGTTCCCGGGTCCTGCGTCCCGGACCCGGGGAGGAACCAGGCAACGGGCTGAGGGAGTCTAGGGGGCGTGGTGTCACTTCCTCAGCAGGTCCAACTTCCCGGCCCGGTCGCCCATATGATCGTCTGCGGCGACGACGCACTCGCGCACCGGCTCGCGGCCGAGCTGCGTCAGCTCTACGGGGAGCCGGTGACTCTCGTCGTGCCGCCGGGGACCGGGTACGGCACTCGGCGGCCGGCGTCGCCGGGCCCACGCGGCGAGTGGACCTCCGCACTTCTCGGCCGTATGACGGCAGCCGTGGCGCGCAGGGGTGTCATCCCCGACGAGCAGGCCGAGGCCGTAATCCTGTTGGAGGCGGACGAGCCTCATGAAGAGGTGCTGCGGGAAGCCGGGGTGGAGAGGGCCGAGGCGCTGGCGCTGGTCTACGACGACGACGAGATCAACATCCGGGCGGCGTTGACGGCCCGACGTCTCAACCCCAGGCTGCGGCTGGTGATCCGGCTCTACAACAGGAAGCTGGGCCAGCACCTGGAGGCGCTCCTCGACCAGGCGGCGGCGGTCGCCGATCCCGGGATCGATCCACAGGTCCTCGACGCATCCACCACCGTGCTGTCGGATGCGGACACCGCGGCCCCGGCGCTGGCCGCCTCGGCGATCGCCGGCACCAGCAAGGTCGTACAGGCCGACGGGCTGCTGTTGCGGGCTGTCGAACGCACCCCGCCGGGCCGGGGCCAGGTCGCCGACGAGGGGCTGTGCACCCTTGCCCTGCTGTCCTCCACCGTCAACGACCCGGCGGGCAGCGAGGGTTCGGACCGCAGCGGAACCGCCGGTCCGCAACTGCTGCCCGACGCGCGCACAGTGGCAGCGGCCACGGGGCGGAGAACCGTTGTCCTGGAAGCCATCGCCCCGGCATCAACCTCATCACCGCCGCGCGGTTGGCAAGCCCCCGGTGTCCCGCTCGGTTCACTCTTCTCCCGTCGGCTCCTCTGGTCCGTCGCCGGTATCGGAGCAGCCGCGCTCGGCCTTGCCGTGTCGTCCTGGCTCACCACCGGCGGCAGCCCGCTGCACGCCGGTTATCTCACCCTCCTCGATCTGTTCGCCATCGACGACCCGGCGGTCGCCGAACCGGCCAGTCGCAAGGTGATCCAGCTGTTCACCGGGCTCATGGGCCTGCTGCTCCTGCCGGTCCTGGTCGCCGGGGTCCTGGAGGCACTCGGCGCCTTCCGCAGTGCCTCCGCCCTGCGCCGCCCGCCGCGCGGACTGTCCGGCCATGTCGTCCTCCTGGGGCTGGGCAAGGTCGGCGCCCGGGTACTGGCCCGGCTGCTCGAACTGGGCATCCCTGTCGTCTGCGTGGAGAACGATCCCCAGGCTCGGGGACTCGCGCTCGCCCGTCGCCTGCACGTTCCGGTCGTCCTCGGAGATGTTGCGCAGGAAGGCGTACTGGAGGCCGCCCGGATCCACCGGGCGCACGCCCTGCTCGCCCTGACCAGCTCCGACACCACCAACCTGGAGGCCGCCCTCTCCGCCCGCTCGGTCAAGCCCGACCTGAGGGTGTCCATGCGGCTGTACGACGACGACTTCGCGACCGCCGTCTACCGCACCCTGCGCGCCGCCCACCCGGACGCCGTCACCCGCAGTCGCAGCGTCTCCCACCTGGCCGCACCAGCCTTCGGCGGCGCCATGATGGGCCGCCAGATCCTGGGTGCCATACCGGTCGAGCGCAAGGTGCTGCTCTTCGCGGCGGTCGAGGTGGCGGGCCACCAGGAACTGGAAGGCCGCACCGTCGCCGAGGCGTTCCGGCCCGGCTCCTGGCGGGTCCTGGCCCTGGACACCTCTGCCCCGGGCCATCGCACCCCGGATCTGGCCACCGCGCGATCCATTGGGTACGAGCCGGCCGACCGCCCGGCCGACTTGGTGTGGGAGCTCCCCGACGGCTACATCTTGCAGGCCCAGGACCGCGTGGTCCTGGCCGCCACCCGCCGCGGCTTGGCCGAGCTCCTGGGACGGCGCTCGCTGCCCCTGAGACCGTGAGCAATCCGACCCGGGAGGGCACGAACCCAGCAGGCTGCGACTGGGTCCGACCTCCGCAGCCGTACCCGCTGGATACGGCTGGGCTCGGGGCGAAGACGCCGCCGGATCCGCCGATGCCGATCGTCAGGGTGGTCGCGAGGATCTTGCCGGCCAGCAGGAGAAGCAGGAACCCGGCCACTATCCGCCCTGCGCGGCCTTCTGCAGCACCGGGTAACCGACCCCGTACATCTGAGGAAGCGTCAGAAGCAGGACACCCAGCAGGATCCCGCCCGCAGCGGGGCGCAGCCACTCAGGTCCGCGCCAGACCCAGTCGCAGACGTCCTCGACGCGGTACAGGACGCGGGTGAAGCCAATATCGACCATGCCCGCGACGATGCTGAGCAGGGCGAACCCGCTGCGCCGCACGCGACCGGAAGCCGTAACCGGTTTTCATCGACCTTTACGAGAGGGCCCCAGGGCGGAGCCGATCTGCACCGATCGGACCCTCGCGTCCCACCGAGCCGCCCGAGCCTATGCACAGTGCGGAAACGACAACAGTCGATCTCGCGGCACTGAGGCCGCTCGTGGAGGGGTCGTCTGTTGCGGGTTGCCGCAAATCAGCGGTTCGTGGTGGCAGACGGGTCGGGCCAGCCCAGAGGGTGGAGGTCCTGCGCCGACCGGGGGACTGCGGGCTCGCCGGCCGCCTCGGCGAACGCGGTCAACGCGTCCACCAGAACGGCACGCTGGGCAGGCGCCACGCGCTCGACGATCGTCGCGATCTCGGCACGCCTGTGGGTGGTGACCTCCTCGACGATGCGGCGTCCCCGTTCGGTCAGCGCGAGCATGGTCTCGCGCCGGTTACGGGGGTTGATCTGCCGGTCGGCGAAGCCGACAGCGATCAGCCGGTCGACCATGCGCATCGCGGTGGAAGGGTTGACGCCCAGCCACTCGGCGACCTCCACGAGCTTGGCCGTTCCGTGCGTGGACAGCGTCACCAGCAGACGGAACTGCGGCAGCGTCACACGGTCCTCGACGGCCGCCAGCGAGCGCGCGGAGACCGCGACCAGGACCCGTGAGGCGGTCAGTACCGCACGGGTCACCGCGTCGACATCGTCTGTGGCCCCCACCGGGTTCGTGCGCTCGGTCATACCGTCCTTTCTATCCTGGAGAGTGCCTGCCCCACCACGACCGCACAGTGATCACCTCGTCGACCCGGCGCGCGGGGCGTCACCCGAGCGTCTCAGGGACTCCCGGCACGAGCCGGCGAAGGGCCTCCCCGAGGCCGGCGGTCGTGAAGGCAGTGGTGACCTGGTCCCGGTCCTCGGTGAAGTGTTCCCACGACGTGTAGTGCACGGGGACGGCGGAGCGGGCCGCGACCACGACCAGATCGGGCCGGCGAGCGAAGAGATCATGACCTCAATATGCGTGCGGGCGCTGCCCGCCGACCAGCGCGAACACGACGACCTGGACGAGGACGTCGCCCGGCTGTCCCCGCTCCACCGCGCAAACCTCAGCATGCTCGGCCTCTACAGCTTCCAGGGCTCCAGCCCGGCGGCCGGCGGCCTGCGGCCCGCGTCCGCTGCGCGATCCGAACGAGCCGGTCCTCGATGAAGACGAGGACGACGTCTCGGACGGCTGACCCGCCGTGTCCGTGGCCGAGTGCTGCGGTGTCAGACTCCGGTGAGAGCGCGGGAGACGTCCACCAGGTGCTGGGTGACCGTGGGGTCGAGCGCGATGGGGGTGCACTGCTCGAAGCGGCCGGTCTTGCTCCAGTAGGCAGGCGTCGTCCAGTCGTCGCGGCGGACGGCTTCGACGACGTTGCGCGCGGAGGTCTCGACGGTGTCGAAGACGACCGGTCCGAGGACCTTGGCGCCGGCCCGCATGTACCAGGGGGCGCTGCGCAGGATGTCGGTCTTCGCGGCGCCCGCGTTCACGACCCCGGCGGCGAGGCCGGGTTCGGTGCGGGTGAGGTGGGCGGCGTAGTGGTGGTTGGCGAGTTGGGCCGGCTTGCGGTCGCGGGCGAAATTGAACGAGTCGAACGTGGGGAACCGGGTGAAGTCGGCGTCGTCGGTCGGCGGGATGGCGGCGGTCATTCATGACCACGGTCGGCCGCTCGGAGTGGCGCAGAGCGGGCAGGAGGAGCTGGGTGAGGTGGTAGCGGCTGAGGTAGTTGACTGCGAAGAACGGGTGGAGCCCGTCGGCCGTGCGGCTCTCCTGGGTGGTGAGTACGCCGGTGGAGTGGATGAGGGCGTCGATGCTCTGGTGCCGGTCCAGGATCCGGTGGGCGGCGTCGCGGACGCCCGACAACGAAATCTTGACGGGGCATGGGCCGGACTCGTCCGTCCGGCCGCCCCAGAGCCTCAGGGCAGTGGGCTTCCCCTTGTCCAAGAACACCCAACGCGCCGCCTCGGGTCGCCGCCGCGCTCCCGGCGAGTGGGTCATCGATTTTCGCGATGTGCGGCGGATCGACGCAAACGCCGCGATCGGACTCATTAGCGCGCTCCGCCGCTCGGGTTCCGAGTACAGCAGTGTGACGATCCGGGACGCCTCCTCCGACGTACGGCCGGTACTTCGACAGATTGGCGCGGAGAGGGTGTTCACCTTCAACGCCTGAGGGCCCGTCAGTGGTGTAGGCACCTCGGCGCGCGCCTGCGGAGCGTGCCGGGTGGCTGGCGGCCCTTATGACCGGCAGAGGTCGACGCAATGGCGCCGGACTCGCCACTGGCACAGTGAGTGCCTTCCGTCGGATCCCCGATTCGGACGCACCGTGCAGCCTGGTGGGGCATCGTGGCCTCAGGAGTCTCGGCGAACGGCGGTAAACGGCGGCAAACGGCGACGGACACTGGACGTGGCGAAGCGGCCCAAGTAACGGGGCCCGGGGGCGCCTTGCACCCTCCCCTGTGCAAGGGTGGCGCGATGACTCGGAAGTGACTACGGGGGCGGGGAATCGGTGAAGAATTGGGCACTGCGGCACCGCAAGTGGCTGTGGGGCTTGGCTTGTACGGCCATCGTCCTGGTCGTTGTCGGATTCTCGGTCCAGGCTCCGGTAAAGGACTGGTGGCTGTCACGTGAGGCATGCGACCACAAGCTGCCCAGCGACGATCTGCGAACGGTGCGTACGGACGCGCGGCTCGGGGCGGAGCGGCAGTCCTTCGACAAGGATCGTGGCGAGTACCACTGCGTGCTGACGGACGACAGGGACAAGGTCGTAGTCGCTGTCGACGCGTACTTGGACCAAGCAGGTCAGAAGAAGGAGCTGTCGTTCGTCGGCACCGGCCGTCCACCGCACGCGGTGCTGCCCGGTGGGCTGCCCGGCTTCGAAGCCGAGAACAGTCTCGTCTACCTCATGCCCCCGTGCCCGCGCGCCGGCAATGAACCCGGCCAAGGACCGCGGCGGCTACTGGTGGGAACGTGGACGTACTTCGCCGAGAGCCGTCAGGAGAAAGCGGCGATGCTGCGACTGGCGGTACGGATGACGAACATGGTGAGCGAGAAACTCGGTTGTGGCGGTCGGCCGCTGCCTGCTCCGCAGGACGGAGCGGTACCGGACCTCGGCGCCTACGTGCCCCGAGCAGAGGCGAAAGGCACCGCCTGCGACGCTCTCGCCACCACCCATGTCCCGGCCGACGGGCTCGAACGCAAGGTCCGCATCGCCATCGCCGACGGCGGCATCGTCGGCCGGTGCACCCTGAACGCGCCAGGCGAGGGAACCAAGCCCGGCCGGCCGCTCGTCGAACTCACCAGCTGGCACGGCGACTGGGGGCCGCACGTGCGCGAGATGGGATCGGGGCCCGACCCGCTGCCGATGGGCGACGGCGCCTGGAAGCCATCGTTGACCGAGGACCAGGCGTGGGCGATCGCCAGCTGCGACGGTGAGAACACCGGCTTCGCCGCGCACTGGGGCTACGGCTACTCGGACCGGGGTGAGGGGCAGAAGGAATACCACCCTCCGACGGCCGCCGAGCGTCATGAACAGCGGGTGTCGTTGCGCGAGTACGTGACCGCGTTCGCAATGGACCAGGTCCGGCTCGGAAACTGCACAGAGCTACGGCTGCCGCCGGAGCCGTGAGACGTACCGCCGATTCAGCGCGCCTGCGCGAACACCCAGTTCATGGGTTGGCCAGTGAACCGAACCAAAGGGAGACAGGCATGGCCGTGTGGGGGCTGGTCATGGAGACGACCGTGGGCTTGGGGGAACGCAAGCACACCGAGGCTTCCGTCATGCAACACGTGGAGGGCAGCAGACAGGAGGCGCTGGCCGAACTGGAGGCCCGCGCCCGCCGGCACGAACCCGAACACCCCAGAAGTCCGCAGCGCCGCCGTCTGTTCCGAACATGTGACGGGCTTCTTCTCGTCGTGGACGGCACCTGGCAGTCCTTCAGTACGCGCTTCACCCTGGCGGAGTTGGTCGAGGACTCGGCGGCGCCCGTGCCCACAGCAACGCCGGAACCACAGCCGGAGCCGGTGGATGCGCAACTACCGGAATCCGAGGGCACCACACCGCCGGTTGTGGGCGACTCGAGTCCGGTGGAGCGGTACAACGACGGCGTTCCGGTCAAGCCTTCCTGGCTCGGGCGTACTGATCTGGCATGACCGACAGGAGATCGAAGGTCCTCGACGACCACCACCAACGCCTTCGCTGACCGCCTGATCCATTACCGGGTCCAACACCTCGAAGAAGGCGTGGCGTCACGCGACGGCCCTGGCCGAGTACATCAGCGCCGCCCACCTCAACCCGAAGTCCTGCCGGCTGGACTGCAAACGGACCAGGCCGAGGCGTGAATCGCCTGGGCCGACAGCCCCACGCAATGCCTGAGCCCGAGCGGGCGCATCCAGTTCGTCCAGCCGCCCGGCCAACAGAGCGGGCATGTCGCGCTCTCGGCTGGTCGCGAACTGATCCGGCTGAATGACCTGCCAGGTCACGTCCAGATCGGCGGTGAAGTCGAAGGCGTCGTTGTCGCTGGGTAGCGGCACTGACGCGGTGCAGGAGTGAACGCCCATGTCCACTTCGTAGACGGCGGTGTACCGTCCTGCGGCGAACTCCGACGGGGTGGGGCGATGGGGCGGAAGAAAGGCGTCGTGCCCGCCCTCGTTTGTGGTCAGGACCAGGGCTATCGACCGCATCGACCCGGGGCCGTACGTTGAGGTGTGGGCCACCCGCAGTCGCTGAGCGTGAACGCCGAGGCTCGGGATGCCTCTCGCGGCCGTCGCCCCGCGCTCTGAGGGTTCATCTCGTGGCACGGCACGGCGGAGGGTCACTTGGGAATGGTCGAGGCGATGTCGTCGAGGGTGGTGTCCCTGACGAGGCCGGTGTCCTCCAGGACATCCATGTGGTCCTGGACGGTGTTGTTGGCCTGCGTTGCCAGTCGCCGCACCAAGGAGTTCTTGGTGCCCGCGCGCACCTCACCGATGGTGATGAATACCTTGCCGTGGGATGCCCGGAGGAGGTCCACGAAGAGCTGGTCGAAGGCTTCGCCACGCGCATTTTCCAACTGGGTTACCCAGCCTTGTTGTTCGGCGGTGGCCTGGTCGGGAATCGGCACGTTCAGCGCCGCGGAGTCCTCGCGGACCAGCTGATCGAGCGTGCTGTGCCCGTCGAGCAGATGCATACCAGCGCGTTTGATGGCTTCACTCGATGCATGCGTTTGGGCGAGCCGGCCCGCCGGCATCTCCCACAGGCCGGCTTGTCGGACCTTGGTGAGGAACGTCTTGTCCAACTCGGTGACGGCACCCGTGTTTCCCGCCCTCGGGGCGGCTTGGCCGGCCCCCGACACCGGGAGGTTCGCGGAGACTGACTCGTGAGCGGAGCTGTTTGTCTGCGCGAGCCATACGGATACGGTGGCGATGACTGCCACGAGAGCGACGGCAACGGCCGTCAGGCGGCCGCGACGGGATGAGAGCCTCGGATTCCGCGCATGAGATTTCATCATGCCTCCTGGAGTGCGCGACGGTTCATCGGGCGGACGCTGTTGCCCCTGGGTGTGCCGGGGCATGAGCCACGCTAACCTTTGCACTGGGCGAACGATTTGATTCAGCGAAAGTGCTCAAATGCGCGCAGCGCGCAGCTGCCGTCGCCTATGATCCCCGCTTCCTCTTGCAGCCCCAGCCGACCACCGTCGGCCGGATGGCAGCCGTCGAGGCACCTTCGCAACGGCTCGCTCTCGAACGGCTGGGTCGGTGCTCAGCGCGGAGTCGGCGCGTGGATGTGCCGCTAGAGACCGAGCCGGCCTCTAGCCGAGGGATCGGGGTGTTCGGCCAGCGCGAGGACGGACGTGGGGTCGTCGAGGCCGAGGCGTACGGCTGAGCGACGAGGTCGGAGTGCCTCGGTTCGATGATCGGAGCGGGTATCTTCGCCGCACTCGCCCCGGCTGCCGGCGCGGCCGGGTCCGGTCTGCTCGTCGGCCTGGCGCTCGCCGCTGTGGTGGCCTACTGCAACGCCACGTCCTCAGCCCGCCCGTTACCCCCCAATCCGGCGGAGCCTACGTCTACGGCCGCGAACGCCTCGGGAATTTCTGGGGCTACCTGGCCGGGTGGGCTTTCGTGGTCGGCAAGACCGCCTCGTGCGCGGCGATGGCCCTGACCCTCGGTACCTATGTGTGGCCCGGACAGGCGCACGCGGTAGCGGTCGCCGCTGTCGTGGCGCTCACCGCGGTGAACTACGCCGGGGTGCAGAAGTCAGCCTGGCTGACACGGGTCATCGTCGCCTTCGTGCTGGCAGTCCTCGCCGCCGTGGTGACCGTCTGCCTGACCGGTGGAACCGCCCACACCGCCCGGCTGGACATCGGCGCGGACACCACCGTCACAGGTGTGCTCCAAGCCGCCGGGCTGCTGTTCTTCGCCTTCGCAGGCTATGCGCGCATCGCCACCCTCGGCGAGGAAGTCCGCGACCCCGCCCGCACCATCCCCCGCGCCATCCCGATCGCCCTGGGCACCACCCTCGTGGTGTACACGGCCGTCGCCGTCGCCGTCACCGCCCTGACCGTCCTGGCTGCCGTCCATCCGCGTTTCCACGTCCCCTACCGCGCCGAACTCGCCGTTGGTGCCGTCGTCGTTGTGCTCGCCGCGACCGTGGACGTGCGCGGGGCGATCGGCTTCTCCTCCTTCGGAGTGCTGGCCTACTACGCCATCGCCAACGCCGCGGCCTTCACCCTCACTCCCGCCGAAGGCTGCCCGCCACGTGCGGTACCCGCCCTCGGCCTCATCGGCTGCATTGTCCTGGCCTTCGCCCTGCCACTGGCATCAGCTGCCTCCGGCGCGGCGGTCCTCGCCCTCGGCGCCGCCGTCTACGGCTTACGTAAGACCATCAACCCCAGCTGAGCACTCCACGGCGGAACCCTGCCAAACCACCAAAGCTCCCATGACTGACACTCACTCTGGCCCGTACTCAGTTGATCGAAGAAAGCCTCCACCTCGGCCTGCTCCCACTGCCACGGGGTGCTCATGGGGTGAAGCTGGTCAGTCGTCGGACCAGTGAGGTTCTGGGACGGATCTTCGACTCGAAGTCCAGGAACCCGGTGCGCTGCTGCCGTGCCCAGCCTTCCAACAGTGCTTCCGAGACTGCGGGTCCAGGTGTACTTGCCGTCGGCAAGGAGCAGGTACGCAGCCCCCGGTAGATCCTCGACCACGCTCACGTTGCATCTGACGCAACATCGTTGAGTTGACAACGACATGTCGGGGCCCGGAGGTCCTGGTCGGGGGCGGGGGTGGTGCGTAGAGTCCTGCTTGGTGTGCCGGGAAGTCTGGTCGGCGATCGCTTTGGCGATCCTTTTTGCCGATCTGGAGGTTCCCGTGGCGACGTGTGAGGCGGTTTCCTACTGCTGCGGCCGGCACATCCTGTTCCGTTCCTGGTGCCCCGGAGAGGGCCGGGAACGGCCCTGGCGGTGGGCGCTTCATCGTGTGCGAGGAGCCGCTGATGCGTGCCCGTGATCTGGCCGAGCCCTATCCCAGCATCGCCGAGGGTGATCAGGCGCTGGCCGCCGCGCGGCTGTTGGCCGAGCAACGGCTCCCGGCCGTCTTGGTGCTGGACCCTTACGGGATGCCGAGAGCGATCCTGCCCGCCTCACAGCTGGTGCGGTTCCTGGTGCCGGGCTATGTGCTGGAGGATCCGGCGCTGGCTGCGGTGATCGACGAGCCGCACGCGGACCGCCTGTGCCAGGCGCTGACCGGGCGCACGGTAGCCGACGTCCTGCCGAAGAACGCGGGCCCGCCGGCGATCGCGGACGCGGAGGACACCGCGGTGGAGGTCGCCGCGCTGATGGCGTCCTCGCGCAGTCCCCTGGTCGCGGTGGTCGAACATGGCGCCGATCCCACGGGCGGGGACCGGCTGCTGGGCGTGGTCAGCGCGTCGCGGCTGCTGGAGCGTCTGCTGGGTGTGGTGTGAGCAACTGGCACGCATGGGCGGCGCTAGTGCTGAATTCCTCAACTTATGGGTATACACGGTGTGTTGAGGAGTGCGCTG
>NZ_JAAIKO010000455.1 GCF_016107395.1 Streptomyces fildesensis | reverse complement strand
ACAGTTTGTCACATACATGAAGAAATACATCAAGTTGGTGACGCCTAAACTGGAAAAAGAAACCCAAGAAAAATTCATAAAGAATATTGAAGCAGCAACCAAGTTCTTAATTTCAAAGCTTGCAGATCTACAATTTTTTGTGGGAGAGAGTATGCATGATGACAGTTCGTTGGTGTTTGCGTATTATAAGAAAGATGCCACTGACCCAAC
>NZ_JAAIKO010000454.1 GCF_016107395.1 Streptomyces fildesensis | reverse complement strand
CACCAGCACAAAGCTCCATAACAACATGAACAGCATGGTCGTCCTCATAAGCATCAACAATATTGATCACATTGGGGCGTCCCTTCAAATGATGCATGATCTGAATCTCTCTCTTGACATCATCCACGTCCTCCAATGTTATCAACTTATTCTTAGCAATTGATTTACAGGCAAACTCTTGGCCAGTATCTTTCCTAATGCACAAAAAAG
>NZ_JAAIKO010000453.1 GCF_016107395.1 Streptomyces fildesensis | reverse complement strand
CCTTCATGTCGCGCACTATTTCACGCTCAGCAGTGGTGGTGAACATATAGCCTCTCTCAGTGAGGATCTTCATCAAAGCATCTGTCAGATCCCTCCCAGCCAGATCAAGACGAAGGATAGCATGAGGAAGAGCATAACCTTCATAGATTGGCACGGTGTGACTTACACCATCACCAGAATCAAGCACAATGCCAGTCGTGCGGCCACTAGC
>NZ_JAAIKO010000452.1 GCF_016107395.1 Streptomyces fildesensis | reverse complement strand
AAGAAATTGGCGAGGGCGAGCAGGGGAGGCGGCAGGGAGTAGCCCGGCACGGGCAACATGGAGAAGATGAGCGTGGAACAACTCCAAGTTCTGAAAGAACAAGCTGATGCAGAAGTTAATCTGCTTCAGGATAGCCTCGCAAACCTACGAAATGCGACCACGCGCTTCGATATCGCCTCCACCGCTCTCCACGATCTCTCCCTTCAGCCTC
>NZ_JAAIKO010000451.1 GCF_016107395.1 Streptomyces fildesensis | reverse complement strand
CGGGCGGCATCGTATGCGTCGCTTGCACATGAACCTCTTTAGGCGGCACGAAGGTCCTTTTAGAATTCTCCATAACTTGTGGGGACGATTTGAGGGACGATGCATTGCAAACCACACCAGATCTTGCGC
The DNA here is from genome assembly GCF_016107395.1 of Streptomyces fildesensis. Classification (GTDB taxonomy): domain Bacteria; phylum Actinomycetota; class Actinomycetes; order Streptomycetales; family Streptomycetaceae; genus Actinacidiphila; species Actinacidiphila fildesensis. The sequence continues at coordinate 82 of NZ_JAAIKO010000451.1, read as the reverse complement.
CGATGAATCGCCAGGACGGAAAAGATGGAGACGGTGTGTAGAAAAGAGAGATGGACGATGGGCTCAGCTGCAGAGCCATTTC
>NZ_JAAIKO010000450.1 GCF_016107395.1 Streptomyces fildesensis | reverse complement strand
GTCCACTCTTCTATATATACTTCATCTTAAACATATCCAGGTGCATATCTCCAGATACCTAAGAGCTGGCATTTGCAGTCTCATCGCCAACAGGCTTAAATTCTTGCAGTTCCTTGAAGTTCATCCATGGTTTCACCCAGATTTTCGCTTCATACTTGTTCTTCTTTCCACCATCAGTTGCCTCCAGAGTGATATAGTACATCGTGCCTGC
>NZ_JAAIKO010000449.1 GCF_016107395.1 Streptomyces fildesensis | reverse complement strand
CCTCCCTTCTCCATAGATTGTTCAATATTTTTTATGTTATTTATTACTTTTTTTTCATAGGTGGTGGTGGTGTTGTTGTTTAAGCAGCAGCCAGTGTGCCTGTTCTGAAAGTGTAGTTCTCGGATTTGGTTGTAGTCGATGACTTCTTCTGTTCTTTTCTCAAGGCTTTCATTGAGGAAAAGTTCCGATTCTTCTCCTTGGCTTCATCCATC
>NZ_JAAIKO010000448.1 GCF_016107395.1 Streptomyces fildesensis | reverse complement strand
GTCGGTTGGGAAGAGTACACCTTGATCCAAAATCCCGAGCAATTGAGGAGAATTCAGCGGGATGACGATATTCCTCTTTCATTTCACTTGGGTCTACTCGGTATGCCTGGCCTCACGGCTTACGCGGGATTTTATGAAATTTGTTCCCCTAAGAAAGGAGATTACGTTTTCGTCTCTGCTGCTGCTGGTGCTGTTGGTCAACTCGTCGGACC
>NZ_JAAIKO010000447.1 GCF_016107395.1 Streptomyces fildesensis | reverse complement strand
CCACTCTGTCAGACACAACTACCTTCTCTACCCTGTCTCCCAACACATCCTTGATCACGTTGCATAGTCCCTGGAACTTCTCTTTCAGAGCTTCCTTCTGTTTCTTTTCATCTTCGCTTTCATCAAGCTTCAAGCCCTCTTTTGTTGCTGAGACCAGCTTCTTTCCCTCAAATTCCTTCAGCTGACCAACAGCATACTCATCAATGGCATCA
>NZ_JAAIKO010000044.1 GCF_016107395.1 Streptomyces fildesensis | reverse complement strand
CCAGCGCACTCCTCAACACACCGTGTATACCCATAAGTTGAGGAATTCAGCACTACGCCGCATGTATGAAGCGGCCTCAGCCTTCGGCGGCCTCGTCAGCCGCTTCCTGCCAGATGAGCGGGTAGCGGTCGGAGAGCTCCTTCTCGATCCAGGCGAGCCGAGAGGACAGGGGCGCCAGACGGTGCGGTGGTGCCGGGGCCGCCAACAGCGCCAGCAGCAACGCGCGGGCACGCAGCAGGACCATGGGTGACGTGGTTCCCGCGGCGAGCAGGTCGTCCAAGCCGACCCTGACGAAGTCCTTCCAAACCGGCAGTTTCAGAATCACGAGGACATTGTCGTCGCTGTCCGTGAACGCGCCCGGGGCGGTTCTGACGAGGCGGCCGAGCAGGCCTTCCATGGCGTCCAGTACCTGCACCGCGGTCGCGGGATCGTTGACAGCCGGCGAAAGTGCTCGCAGACCGATGTCGGACAGCAGACGGAATGCGAAGGTCGGGTCCTGGCGGAAGGTCCGCTCCCGCCCTGCGATGACCGCTTGCACCACCTCGCCGTCGACCAGGTCTCCCCCGCGGATTTCCGCCAGGGTGGTGCCGTGCTGAATGGTCGCGCCGACCGCCACCCGCATCACCACTACGGATCCGGCTCTGGTCGCGGCCGTCATCAGGTTAAGGATGTCGAGTTGCTCCACGATGGTGGTGGTGCCGGGCCATTTCACCGTGGAAAGCAATGGCGGCAAGCGCGGCTGATCGCTCTCGCCCTTGGAACGCCCGATGCCGCCATCGGGGTAGAAGGCGTCCACGATCTCGTGCGCACGCTGCGTCGTAATCGCCAGGACGTGGGCGAGCTGGATCGACTCGAAGGCGCGCACTTGAAGGTTCCGTACGAGGCCGAGGGCGACAAGGGTCAGCACCAGTGCCAGGACCGGAACCAGAACGGAGGTGTCGGGCTTCGCGCCGATGGCCAGGGTCGCACTGGTGCTGTAGACGAGCAGTCCCATGACGAAGCCGAAGGTCCGCCACACCGTCGGATCGGTACGGAAGAGCGCCAGGCGCGGAGTGAAGCTCCCTGCGGCCCACTGCACCACCAAGAAGAGCAGCGAGAAGATCAGACTGGCCACGCCCACGACGGCAAGAGCCACGGTGACCAGGACCTCGACCGTGCGGGTGGCGTCGACCCGCAGTCCGCCGTCCACTCTCGGGACGAGCAGACCGAGGAGCAGCCCCGCGCCCGAGCAGATCAACTGGGTGAGCCCAGCGCGCAACCGGCGCCGAGGACGCACGACGCGCACGGCCATGTTGTGCTCTCCGACCGGCAGTCTTTCCATCGTGTTCACGACCCCCAGATGAGGTACTGCCGCAGAATCCGTGCCAGGGCTCCTGCTGGGACGATCACGTCGGCCTCCGCGGCGTCGTGGGGCACCCCTCCAGCCACAGTCGTACAGCGCCCGGAGACAGGCAACTCGCCGACATCGAGATGCGGGCCTTCAGCGACGGCCGGCTGGGCTAGGTCAGCGCGCTGATGGCATCGCCGGCGAACTTGGTGCCCAATACGATGAGTAGCACCGCCGTGATCGCGGCGTTGTGGGCTGCCATCCATGTCTTCCAGGACTGCAAAATCGTGACCGCACGATCGCCACCGAGCAGGAAGACACCCAGCGGTACCAAGGCACACAGTGAGCCGATCAGCACGAACAGCCCGATGGCCACCGTTTTACCGCCACTTCCGGCCGAACTCGACGCGATCGACAATGCGCCGCCGACCGCCAGAATCAAGTTCTTCGGACTCACCCCGACCAGTGCGGCAGCCAGCAGAGCAGACTTGGCCGGCGAGAAGGCTTCGATGGACTCCATCCACCTGGGCAACTGTGCCTCCTGGCCATCCTGCGGCCGGCCGCGCCACTGCATCCCCGCGAGCAGGAGCAATAGGATCCCCAGCGCCAGCTTGACCCACGAGGTCCAGCTCGCCGGGTCGCTGCTGACGCGTGCGTCGGCCCCACTCCCGGCCAGCACCACGATGACGCTGACCACAGCCAGGGTGACCATCCACGCCGCGGCGAACGCAGTCCCGTTGACGCGCCCACGCGGTGTGGCCAACATCAGCACAATGGCGATCAGCGGAATCGGACTGACGGCAATACCGACCGCGGGGACCAGCATCTGCCCAATGGCGTCACCCACGGCGGCCTCTTTTCCTCGGTGATGAGAACTTGCGAACGGAACGACATAATGCGCCAGCTGACTATTCGCTGAAGCTTAATACGGTTGCGACGGGCTGCGTCGGGGGCGCGGACCAGATCGTCCAGCGTGGGGCTGTACACCTCCCAGACACCGTGGAAGTCGCTGCGCCTGCCGGTCTTCTTCACCGGACACGGACCGGGGATTCGGGAGCAGCGGATCATGTCAAATGGCCGTACTCCACCTGCGACGTGGATCTCCTGGCCGTCGTGGATCTCCTGCCACGGCCGGCCGGGGCACGATCAGCGACCACGAGGCGCCGTGAAGCACCTCGGATAGTTTCCTCGCCGTCGTCGTCCATGACGGCACAAGCCCGTCCCGTCGGGCGACCGGGCTCTGCGTCCCGCCAGGCGTCTCGAAATGGCCGACACTTGAATCTCCCAGGCAATCGCAACGGTTCCGACAACGGTCACGTCGATCGCCGGGCTCGGAGCGGTCCCCCACCACGACTTGGAAGCCTTCGCGGCCCACCGGTCGTGGCGATGCCCTCCTTCAAGGCCGTGTGCTCATCGCTCTCCGCATTGGCCAGGTGCGCGCTGGTTGTGAGGGATTGAAGTGGACGGCTCCACGCAGTCCGTTGCGGAAGCGCAGGAACATCCATGCAGGACAGTGCGGCCGTTTCTCACGGCACTCCAAACCCCGCTCCGGAACCGGACGCCTGTCCTCGTATATGAGCTCCCACAGGTTCGAGATCTTGAGCGAGACTGAAATTTTCGGAAGCCATGCTCTGATTGCCGAAACTCTGGCCGATGCTGTCAGCCCGCCCGTCCCGCGGCCCGGTCGAGCTCCTCGCCGAGCGTCACGGCGGCGTCGATGAGCGCCAGGTGGGTGAATGCCTGGGGGAAACTGCCGAGCTACTCGCCAGACGGTCCGATCTCCTCGGCGAACAGACCGACATGGTTGGCGTAGGCGAGCATATTGTCGAACGTGTACCGAGCTTGGTGGATGCGGCCGGCCTTGGCGAGGGCCTGGACATAGAGGAAGGTGTACAGGTTGGAGGTTCCCTCGGAGCCCCTCAGCCCGTCGGGGGAGACTGCCGGGTCGTAGCGGTAGACGACTGGCCCATGCCGATTGCAACGGTGATCAGCTATCCTCGCGTGCTCAGTGACAATCAGACACAGGTCTTCCCCCGACCGCTCCCTGGCCGGCCAACCGCCCGTCCTCAGCAGCTGCAAGGACGCCGACGCCGCCCCGGGCGGCCCCATGCGAGGGACTATCCAGGTGCTGCGTTCACGTTCGAGGTGCTTGGGCGCGCAAACGCCGGGAAAGATCTCGATGTTCTCGAGGAGAGCTGGATACGCGCAGGGGGCGGGAAATCTTCGGTTCCTGGAAGTGTATTGACCAACAAGCGAGTCCAGATGGTTGACAAGAAATACAAGGCCGCTGGAGGTACGGTATGCTAGTGAAATATCAGCAAGGGGATATTGTTGCAATTCCCATTGCAGAGACTTCGGTTGCTTTTGCTCAGATTTTGATGAAGATGCGTAGAAATATCTTCATTGCGGTATTCTTCGGAGCTGTCAGCTCTCTGGAGTCGCCGGATCTTGAGTCGCTCAATGTCGATGATCCACGGCTTGTGGTTGAGACGATGGATTTGCGCGTGCGTGACGGGTCGTGGAGGATTGTCGGCCGCCGCACGCCTGCGGAACGCCTGCTGAATCCAATCTTCAAAGTTCCAGTTGGGATTGGGGAAGAGTTCCATATTCAGGACATTTATGGAACCGTAGGCAGGCCCGCATCTCCGCAAGAAGTGAAGCGCCTCAGGATGCAGAAGTCATATTCTCCTGCCGTTGTAGAGAAGGCTGCCCGCGCCCTTCACGGATTGGAGCCCTGGCTTGCAATTTTCGATGAGTTGCGACCTGGCGTTGATCTCTAACGAGCTCATGCAGGCTGGCTGCGGCGCGTGGTGGCCTGAAGTCGCGCGGCTGGGTGGAGCCGGTGGTCGCTCCGCCGGACCCACGGCACATCGTCGCGCAACAAGTGCTGGCCCTCTGCTTGCAGGAGCATCGCGTCGGTGACCGACTGTGGCAGGAATGGTGGGGAGAGCTTGGCCCCTTCGGAAATTCGGCCGAACCTATCGTGCGACACCTGATTGACGAGGGATTCCTGGACCGGGACGGAGGGATGCTCTTCATGGGTCCCGAAGCCGAACGCCGCTTCGGATACCGACACTTCATGGATCTCACCGCAGTGTTCACGGCGGCTCCGGAATTCGCGGTGCTGTCGGGTCACTCCGAGATCGGCACGACCAATCCCGCGCTACTGACAGAAGAGGTGCTCGGTCCTCGGCGTCTGCTCCTTGCAGGACGGAACTGGCAGGTGACGTATATCGACTGGTCCCGGCGGCGATGCTTCGTCGAACCGGTCGATGGCGGCGGCAAAGCGCGCTGGGGAGGAGTAGGTTCCGGCCGGACCACATCGTATGAACTGACCCGCGCGGCAAGAGAAGTACTGCTCGGCTCCGACCCGCCGGTGCCCCTCACCGTGCGTGCCACGGCTGCGCTGGCCCAGGCGCGCGAGGGCAGTTCGGAACTGGTCCACCCGGACGGGACCGTCATCGTCAGGGGCGGGCGTGACACCAACGTGCGCTGGTGGACCTGGGCCGGTTACCGGGCCAACGCCACCCTGGCCGCCACACTCACCACGATCGCCGATCCTCTCCAGAGGCCAACGGACACCTGCATCCGACTTCGCGAGGACGTGACGCCCGCGGAATGGAGGAAGGCCACTGCAGAGGCCGTCGACCAGCTGTGTCTTCCCGCAGTGGATGCGCGTGCGCTGAACGGCCTCAAGTTCAGCGCAGCACTGCCAACCCGGCTCGCGGAGGCCACCCTTGCCGCACGGCTCGCGGATCTGGAGGGTGCGGCGGCTGCGCTCAGAGAGCCGTCCAGGTTCACGATGGTGGGACCGTGACTTCGATTCTGCACCCCCCAGCACGGCGGCATGCGGGCCGCCATCAGGTCAGCGACGACGAACTCGGTCGGCATTAGGTGCGGATGTCGCGCTGTTGTACGTCCTTGAGGATGCTGGCCACAGTGGCGAAGTCGTTGTCTACGTGGAGCACGGTGTGGCCGTGGTGGACTGCGGTTGCGCAGACGAGTAGGTCGATCGCGCCGGCGGAGCGGTGCTGGCTGCGCTGGGTGAGTTTGTACTGGGCGGTGTCCACCCAGCGCCAAGCGTTCTTCGGCACCGCCGAGAGCGGGCACAACGCGTCCAGTTCCTCAGCCAATTCGTCCCGGTGGGACGGACTGGTGGCCGAGTACAGGAACTCGGTCCGGGTGGGTTCGCAGACGCGGAACACCCCGGCGGCAATGTGCCCCTCCCAGGGCCGGAGCGCCCCTGGGGTGCGGAACAGATGCCACAGCGCCGAAGTGTCGAGGAGATACGAAATCACTCGAAGGCCGCCCGCCGGGCCTGCTTAACAGCGTCATGGGCGGCGGCGGCCTGATCGAACTCACCTTGGGCCCCGCGGGCAGCCAGCTTCTCGGCGGCCTCCAGCCGCTTGACCCGGTCCACGTAGTCGCGCAGGGCCGCGTTGACCGTCTCCTTCTTTGTCGTGACGCCCATCAACCGCATGGCCTCTGCCAGCGCCTCGTCGTCGAGATCAATCTGGGTGACCGACACAACCACCATCTCCCTGATGTTGATGTATGCATCTACGATACATCGCCAACATTGACGGCGGCAGAAGCAACGCATCCCGCGTCGTCGATGGCGATGGTGTCCCAGTGATTCATGGCGCGACCACCTGCCGATGGGACGTTCGGCGGCGGGGTCAGTCAGGGGTAGCGAGGTCATTAAGGGGCACGGGTTTTCGCCCGACCGCTCCCTGGCCGGCCAACGGTCCGTCCGCAACGGCTGTCGAGGCGCCGACGCCGCCTTGGCTGGCTCTCACCCCGACTGCCCGCGGAATGTGCTGCACGGCCATGCCCCAAGCCGGGTCCGAGCATCCCCCCGCTTCTGTCCACCGATGACGCCAGGGACTGCCCATCCGAGCATCGGATGGGCAGGGAGCTGTAGGGCCTCGGCGCGCACATCCGCCCGGCCGACTGAATGGTCAGGGTCACATCGGGTGTTCCAGCTGGGCCGTTTCCAGTACGGGCCGTTGTCTGAAACCGACCCGGCGCACTCAGGCAACGCTGCTACCCGCCCTGACCCGATCCCCGCGTCCCCACCACGTCCCCACAACTTGTGCTGCGACCCTCAGGGACAGCCACACTCCGGCTGGTGACCACCTTGATCAGCTGTAAAACAGCAGGTCAGCGCGTTGGACGCCATCCAAGGCGGAAGGAAGCTACGCAATGCTCCATCCAACTGAGCAGCGGATTGAGTCCGTTGGGCCCAAGTTCATGTTCGGACGCCTCAGAAGAGACGTTTCCGCAGGTCAGAGGCTTGCGCAGGTGGGGCGGGTGGGACTCGAACCCACGACCGACGGATTATGAGTCCGCTGCTCTAACCGGCTGAGCTACCGCCCCGTACGACACGCCTCACGCGCCGTCTGCCGCAGCATAGCTGCTCATACGATCTGTCGCCCTCGCGGGTCACAGACGCATCACTGAGTGGACTTCGATCAGGGGGCGGGCGGTTCCCGGGAAACGAAAAAGGACCCCAACGGGGTCCTCTTGTCGTTGGCTCCCCCGACTGGACTCGAACCAGTAACCCTCCGGTTAACAGCCGAATGCTCTGCCAATTGAGCTACAGGGGACCGCGCTCCCCCGACTGGACTCGAACCAGTAACCTGCCGGTTAACAGCCGGCTGCTCTGCCAATTGAGCTACAGGGGATTGCGCTGTGCGCATCGAGGAACGCCACGTCCGGACCAACCGGACGGCGCGCGCTCGCTGCGAGACATACATTAGCGCAAGTGGGGGGGTGCTCCGCCAACCCCTATCGCCGGGGTTGTCGTCCGGCTACAGCGGGTAGGCGCGAAGCACAGTCCACAGGACGGCCGCGAGGGCCGGACCCGGTACGAGTACGAGGAAGGGTGGAGCCCATGCGCTACCGGCTGACGTTCATCACCGGAGCCGTCGTCGGGTACGTGCTCGGGGCGCGGGCCGGGCGGGAGCGGTACGAGCAGCTGCGCAAGAGCGCCCAGCGGATCGCGCAGAACCCGGCGGTGCGCAACGCCGCCGAGAGCGCGGCGCAGACCGGGCGCGGGGTCGCGGTGAAGGCCGCGGACGCCGTCGGGTCCAAGGTCGGCGACAAGATGCCGGAATCGGTCACCGCGAAGGTCAGGGCGCTGCGCGACCGGGGCCGCACCGAGGACGACTGGGGTACCTCGAACACCTGACGGTGCCGTGCGGCATCATCTCCCCCTATGGGGAAAGTCGCGGGCATCGACAGTTCGGCCGCAGGGACCACCGTCGTCGTGTGCGACACGGATACCGGCGAGGTGCTCCGGCAGGGGTACGCGCCCCATCCCGTGGAGGGCGAGGCCGCCCCGGCGGGCAAGCCGACCGAGAGCGATCCGCAGTCGTGGCTGCTGTCGCTCGGCGAGGCGGCCAAGGACGGCCTGCTCGAGGGCGTCCTGGCGATCGGCATATCCGGGCAGCAGCAGGGCCTGCTGGCGCTCGACGCCGGTGGCGTGCTGGTCCGCCCGGCACTGCTGCGCGGTGACAAGCGGGCCCAGCCGCAGGCGCTGGATCTGACCGCGGCGCTCGGCGGCCCGGCGAAGTGGGCGCAGGCCGTCCAGTCCGTGCCGCACGCCGGATACCCGGTGGCGAAGCTGCGCTGGCTGGCCGAGCACGAGCCGGCGGCGGCGCAGCGCACCGCCGAGGTGCTGCTGCCGCACGACTGGCTGGTCTGGCAGCTGCTGGGCCGGCCGCAGCGGCGTACGACCGACCGCGGCGACGCGTCCGGCACGGGTTACTGGTCGGCGGCCACCGGGGAGTACCGCTCCGATCTGGTGGAGCTGGCGCTCGGACACCAGGTGGCGCTGCCGCAGGTACTCGGTCCCGCCGAGCCGGCCGGGCAGACCCCCGAGGGGCTGCTGATATCGGCGGGGAGCGGCGACACGATGGCGGCCGCGCTCGGCCTGGGCGTCGGCCCCGGTGACGCGGTGGTCTCGCTGGGCGCCTCCAGCACCGTCTTCGCGGTGCACGACGAAGCCCTGACGGACCCCTCCGGGACGATCACCTCCTTCGCGGACGCCACCGGGCGTCATCTGCCACTGCTCCAGACCCGTAACGCGGTGCGCGTGCTGCGCGCGACCGCCGAACTGCTCGGCACCGACCTCGCGGGCCTGTCGGACCTGGCGCTGCGCTCCACCCCGGGCGCCTACGGCCTGGTGCTGCTGCCGTATCTGGAGGGCGAGCGCACCCCGGACCTGCCGCACACCGCCGGCACGCTGGCCGGGCTGCGGCGCGAGAGCATGAAGCCCGAGCACCTGGCGCGGGCCGCGTTCGAGGGCATGCTGTGCGGGCTCGCGGACGCGCTGGAGGTGCTGCGCGGGCGCGGGGTCGCGGTGCGGCGGATCTTCCTGCTGGGGGCGGCCGCCGAGCTGCCCGCCGTGCGGGCGATCGCCCCGGCGCTCTTCGAGGCGCAGGTGGTGGTCCCGCAGCCGGGGGACCACGCGGCGCTGGGCGCGGCCCGGCAGGCGGCGTGGTCCCTGGGTGTGGTGCTCGGCTCGGCGACGGCGCAGGAGCCGCCGGCCTGGCGGACCGGCGGGCACCGACTGCTGGAGCCGGGCGACGACCTGCCGGTGGGGCAGGCGATACGCCAGCAGTACACAGCTGTTCGGGAGCAGACCCACCCCGGGGCCTTTGCCGAGGTTTAAACGAATGCGGACCCAGGATGTCGGAAGATAGGATCGCTCGCCGATCAAGCCGACTCTGAGAGATTCCGTGTGCTGATCCGAATTCTGCGCACCCACCTGCGCCCGTACCAGCGACCCATCACGCTGCTCGTGCTGCTCCAGCTCGTGCAGACCATCGCCACGCTGTACCTCCCCACGCTCAACGCCGACATCATTGACAACGGTGTCGTCAAGGGCGACACCGGATACATCCTGCGGCTCGGCGGCATCATGATCGCGGTCACCGTGCTCCAGGTGGTGTGCGCGGTCGGCGCCGTGTTCTTCGGCGCCAGGACGGCCATGGCCGTCGGCCGGGACATCCGGGCCTCGATCTTCGACCGGGTGCAGAGCTTCTCCGCCCGCGAGGTGGGGCAGTTCGGCGCCCCGTCGCTGATCACCCGCACCACCAATGACGTCCAGCAGGTCCAGATGCTGGTGCTGATGACGTTCACCCTGATGGTGTCGGCGCCGATCATGTGCGTCGGCGGCATCATCATGGCGCTCGGCCAGGACGTACCGCTGTCCTCGCTGCTGCTGGCCGTGGTGCCGGTGCTCGGCATCCTCATCGGGCTGATCGTCCGCCGGATGCGGCCGCTGTTCCGCACCATGCAGGTGCGCGTCGACACGGTGAACCGTGTACTGCGTGAGCAGATCACCGGCATCCGGGTGATCCGGGCGTTCGTGAAGGACGACTACGAGAAGAAGCGCTTCGCCGGCGCGAACGACGAGCTGACGGACGTGTCGCTGCAGACCGGCCGGCTGATGGCACTGATGTTCCCCGTCGTCATGACGGTCGTGAACGTCTCCAGCGTCGCGGTGATGTGGTTCGGCGCACACCGGATCGCGAGCGGCGGCATGCAGATCGGCGCGCTGACCGCGTTCCTCAGCTATCTGATGCAGATCCTGATGTCCGTGATGATGGCCACCTTCATGTTCATGATGGTGCCGCGCGCCGAGGTCTGCGCGGAGCGCATCGAGGAGGTCCTGGCGACCGAGTCGAGCGTCGTTCCGCCGGTCGCACCCATCACGAAGCTGCTCCGGCACGGCCATCTGGAGCTGCGCGGCGCGGACTTCAGCTATCCGGGTGCCGAGGCGGCGGTGCTGCGCGGGGTCGACCTGGTCGCCAGACCGGGGGAGACCACCGCGGTGATCGGGTCGACGGGCAGCGGCAAGAGCACCCTGCTGGGACTCGTCCCACGGCTCTACGACGCGACCGGCGGCGACGTGCTCGTCGACGGGGCCTCCGTCCGGGACCTGGCCCCCGCGCTGCTCGCCGAGACCGTCGGCCTCGTCCCGCAGAAGCCGTACCTGTTCTCCGGGACCGTCGCGACCAACCTGCGCTACGGCAAGCCCGACGCGACCGACGAGGAGCTGTGGCACGCGCTGGAGGTCGCGCAGGCCCGCGGCTTCGTGGAGGAACTCGAAGGCGGCCTGGACGCCCCGATCGCGCAGGGCGGCACGAACGTCTCCGGCGGTCAGCGGCAGCGGCTCGCCATCGCGCGGGTGCTGGTGCGCCGGCCCGAGATCTACCTCTTCGACGACTCCTTCTCCGCGCTCGACTACGCGACGGACGCGGCCCTGCGCTCGGCGCTCGGCCGGGAGACCGCCGAGGCCACCGTGGTGATCGTCGCGCAGCGGGTGAGCACCATCCGGGACGCCGACCGCATCATCGTCCTCGACGAGGGCCAGGTGGTGGGCACCGGAACGCACAGCGAACTCATGTCGGAGAACCCGACCTACCGGGAGATCGTGCTCTCCCAGCTCACCGAGCAGGAGGCAGCATGACCACCCCGGCGAAAGCGGCGCCCCGCCGCGGCCCCGCGCCGATGGCCGGGCCCGCGCGCTTCATGGGCGGCGGGCCGGTCGAGCGGTCGATGGACTTCAAGGGCTCGTTCCGGCGGCTGATCCGTCTGATGCGTCCGGACCGGCTCTTCCTCTACCTGGTGCTGGCGCTGGGCACCGCGAGCGTGACGCTCTCCGTGCTGGGCCCCAAGATCCTCGGCCACGCCACCGACCTGATCTTCGCGGGCGTGATCGGCGGTCAGTTCAAGGCCGGCACCACCAAGGCGCAGGCGATCGAGGCCATGCGCCAGCACGGCGAGGGCCAGGTCGCCGATCTGCTCTCCGCGGTGGACTTCACCCCCGGCCAGGGCATCGACTTCGAGGCGGTGGGCAGCGTGCTGCTGACCGTCCTGGGGATCTACCTGGCCGCCGGGCTGTTCAGCCTCGTACAGATGCGGACCGCCACCGGCATCATCCAGCGCACCGTCTACCGGCTGCGCGAGGACATCGAGGCGAAGCTGTCGCGGCTGCCGCTGTCGTACTTCGACCAGCAGCCGCGCGGTGAGGTGCTCAGCCGGGCCACCAACGACATCGACAACATCGCGCAGACCCTGCAGCAGACCATGGGCCAGATCGTGAACTCGCTGCTCACGATCGTCGGCGTGCTGGTGATGATGTTCTGGATCTCGCCGCTGCTGGCCCTGGTCGCGCTGGTGACGGTGCCGGTGTCGGTGGTCGTGGCCACCGCGGTCGGCAAGCGCGCGCAGCCGCAGTTCGTCCAGCAGTGGAAGACCACCGGCAAGCTCAACGCGCACATCGAGGAGATGTACACCGGCCACTCGCTGGTGAAGGTCTTCGGGCGGCAGGACGAGTCCGCCGAGGCCTTCAGGGTGCAGAACGAGATGCTCTACCGGACGGGCTTCAAGGCGCAGTTCATCAGCGGGATCATCCAGCCCGCGATGATGTTCATCGGGAACATCAACTACGTGCTGGTGGCGGTCGTCGGCGGGCTGCGGGTCGCGACCGGCGCGCTGTCCATCGGCGACGTCCAGGCGTTCATCCAGTACTCCCGGCAGTTCAGCCAGCCGCTCACCCAGGTGGCGAGCATGTCCAACCTGGTGCAGTCCGGGGTCGCTTCGGCCGAGCGGGTCTTCGAGCTGCTGGACGCCCCCGAGCAGGACGCGGACCCGGCGAACGCCGCCCGGCCCAGGGAACTGCTCGGCCGCGTCGCCCTGGAAGGGGTGGCGTTCCGGTACGAGCCGGACAAGCCGCTGATCGAGGACCTGTCGCTGAGCGTCGAGCCCGGCCACACCGTCGCGATCGTCGGTCCGACCGGCGCGGGCAAGACCACGCTGGTCAACCTGCTGATGCGGTTCTACGAGGTGACCGCGGGCCGGATCACCCTGGACGGCGTGGACATCGCCGAGATGTCCCGCGAGGACCTGCGCTCCGGCATCGGCATGGTGCTGCAGGACACCTGGCTGTTCGGCGGCACCATCGCGGAGAACATCGCCTACGGCTCCGAGGGCCGTACCCAGGAGCAGATCGAGGAGGCGGCGCGCGCGGCGCACGCCGACCGCTTCATCCGCACCCTCCCGGACGGCTACGACACGGTGATCGACGACGAGGGCTCGGGGGTCAGCGCGGGCGAGAAGCAGCTCATCACCATCGCGCGGGCGTTCCTGTCCGATCCGGTGATCCTCGTCCTCGACGAGGCGACCAGCTCCGTCGACACCCGTACCGAGGTGCTGATCCAGCGCGCCATGGCGACCCTGGCGCACGGCAGGACCAGCTTCGTCATCGCCCACCGGCTGTCCACGATCCGCGACGCGGACGTGATCCTGGTGATGGAGTCCGGCGCGATCGTCGAGCAGGGCACGCACAGTGAACTGCTGGCCGCCGAGGGTGCCTACGCACGGCTGTACGCGGCGCAGTTCGCGCAGGCGGTGGCGGAGGTCGACTGATCCGGGATCCCTTCCGGCGCCGCACGACCGGCGCCGGAGGGGACCGGATTGTCCGGCAACGCCCGTGCGGGGCCGCGATCTTCCCAGAAGTTTCACACGTTCGCGTTCACCCGTGACCTACGGGCCGCATAGCGTCCCAACCACAATGGACTACTGCTACTCGTGCCGTCGGCACCTCAACGGCGCCCTGTCGTGCCCCGGGTGCGGCACGCCCGTGGATCAGCTCGTCATCCCCGTGGACCCCGTGCCGGTGTCGGGGACACCGGCCGCCCCGCCGGAACCGGACCATTCGGGCGGCCGGGCCGCCCGGCGCCGGGCACCGAGCCGGGCGCGGCGGCGCGGCAGGAGGCGGCTGCTGACGGGAGTCGGCGTCGGCCTCGTGGTTGTCGTCTGCACGGCCGCGGCACTGTCGTCGGGGACCTTCGCGAGCGGCCCGGAAGCGGACACCGGCCCGTCGCAGGCGCCCGCCGGGGACTCCGTCCCGCAGGCCGGCGCGTCCAGCCCGGCCCCGCGGCACACCACGGCCCGGCCGACGCACTCGAAGCCGGCCACCACCGCGAGCACCTCCGGCACCCCGTCGGGCTCGCCGTCCGCGACCCCGTCGGGCTCCAGGACGCCGACCCGGCCGGCATCGCCGACCAGCCGGCCGCCGACGTCGCCTACGGCCTCGGGCTCGCCCTCGCCGACCCGGACCCCGCACCCCACGCACAGCCCGACCTGCAAGCCCGTCCTGTGGTGGTGCGAGTAGCGGTTCGGTCCCGCGGGCCGGCCGTCAGGTCAGGTCAGCATGCGCTTGAGCAGATCGCGCAGTGAGGTGCGCTCCGCCTCGGACAGCCCGGCGAGCGGCGCCCGGGCGAAGTGCAGCGCGCCGCGCAGCCGGGCCGCCGTCTCATGGCCCTCGTCGGTGGCGGCGGCCAGCTTGATGCGGCGGTCGGCCGGGTCGGGCCGGCGCTCGGCGAGCCCGCGCGCCTCCAGCCGGTCGACGATCCCGGTGATGTTGGACGGCTCGCACTTCAGCTGCTGGGCGATGTGCCGCATGGGCAGCGGCTCACGGGACAGGAGCGCCAGGACGCGGGCCTGCGCACCGGTGAGCTGGTGGTTCGCGGCGGCCTCCTCGTACTCCTCGTGGTAGCGCGCCACGACCGTGGCGATCAGGTCGACCACTTCGAGGGTCAGGGGGTCGGTACGTTGAGGCGTGGGGGACATGTGCCACAGCGTACCCCCGGTTACTTGACAACCTCAAACATCAAGGTCCATCGTTATTTGAGGAAATCAATCTTTGCCATAGTCAAGCTATGGCGGACGGAGGCATCCCCCTCATGCCGAAGAGCCGTGAATGGCACCTGGTAGCCCGCCCCCACGGGTGGCCGACCACTGATGACGTCGCCCTGCGCGAGGTCGAGACGGCGGAGCCGGGCCCCGGCCAGATCGTCGTCCGCAACCTGCACCTGTCGGTGGACCCGTACATGCGCGGCCGGATGAACGACGTGAAGTCGTACTCGCCGCCGTACGCCCTGAACGAGCCGATGGCGGGCGGCGCGGTCGGCCGTGTCACCGCTTCCAACGCCGACGGGTTCGCGGTCGGCGACCACGTGCTGCACTGGCTCGGCTGGCGCGAGTACGCGGTCCTCGACGCGGCGCACGCCGTGCAGGTCGACCCGGCAGCGGCGCCGCTCAGCGCCTACCTCGGCGCGCTCGGCATGCCGGGCCTGACCGCGTACGCGGGACTGCTGGAGGTCGCCTCGTTCACCGAGGGCGACGTGGTCTTCGTCTCGGGCGCGGCCGGTGCGGTCGGCAGCCAGGTGGGCCAGATCGCGAAGCTCAAGGGCGCCTCCCGGGTGATCGGCAGCGCCGGCTCGGACGAGAAGGTCAAGCTCCTCGTCGAGGAGTACGGCTTCGACGCCGCTTTCAACTACAAGAACGGCCCGGTGGCCGAGCAGCTGAAGAAGGCCGCCCCCGACGGGATCGACGTCTACTTCGACAACGTCGGCGGCGAGCACCTGGAAGCCGCGATCAGCTCGTTCAACCTGCGCGGCCGTGCCGTGCTGTGCGGCGCCATCGCCCAGTACAACGACACCGAGGCCTCGGGCGGGCCGCGCAACCTGGCGCAGATCATCGGCAAGCGGCTGCGGCTGCAGGGCATGCTCGTGGGCGACCACGCGGCGCTGCAGGGGCAGTTCGTGCAGGAGGTCGGCGGCTGGATCCGGGACGGCAAGCTGCACTACCGCGAGACGGTCGTCGAGGGCATCGAGAACAACTTCGAAGCTTTCCTCGGCGTACTGCGGGGCGACAACACCGGCAAGATGATCGTCACCCTGCCGGAGTAAGCTCTTCAACAAATTGTTGCGATCGTGGGCGCGAGTCGCGGCGATGCACGTGAGTGCACCAACCAGGAGGGGTTCTTTTCATGACCATCCAGTCCGTAGACGTCCTGTACACCGCCGTCGCCACGGCCGAGAACGGCCGTGACGGCCGGGTCGCCACCGACGACGGCAAGCTCGACGTCGTCGTCAACCCGCCGAAGGAACTGGGCGGCAACGGTGCCGGCACCAACCCGGAGCAGCTCTTCGCCGCCGGTTACAGCGCCTGCTTCCAGGGTGCCCTCGGTGTGGTGGCCCGCCAGGAGAAGGCGGACATATCCGGCTCCCGGGTAACCGCCAAGGTCGGCCTCGGCAAGACCCCGGCCGGCGGCTTCGGCCTCAAGGTCGAGCTCGCGGTGTCGATCCCGAACGTGGACGCGGCCACCGCCCAGTCGCTCGTGGAGAAGGCGCACCAGGTGTGCCCGTACTCCAACGCGACGCGCGGCAACGTCGACGTGGTGCTGACCGTCGTCTGATCACCGCTCGGCCATCGGCCGGGTGAGGGCCGCACCCCCAGGGGTGCGGCCCTTACGTGTTTCCGGTACCGCCCAGCAGGGCGACGAAGTCGCGGAACGCCGCCGCCATGTCCACCGCCTCCGGATCCAGCAGCCACTGCACCTGCAGGCCGTCCATGACGGCGACGAGCAGCGGAGCCGCCCGCCCCGGGGTGAGGCCGCCCGGCAGCCGGTCGCCGAACTCCGCGCGCAGCATGTCGGCCGCGCCCTCGCGCACCCAGCGGTAGCGCTCCTCGAAGTAGGGGCGGGCCGGATGGTCCTCGGTGACGCTGTCGCCCGCGAGGACCGTGAAGGTCTGCACGATGCCGGGCCGGGTCGCGTTGTACTCGACCAGGGACGTCAGCATCTCCAGCGGCCACGTCGTGCCGTGCAGCGCCGTGGAGGCCACGTCCCACTGGTCGCGCGCCGCCAGCACCGCGACCAGGAGCGCCTCCTTCGTCGGGAAGTAGTGCAGCAGCCCCTGCTGGGTCAGTCCCACCCGCTCGGCCACCGCGCCGAGGGAGGCCCCCCGGTAGCCGCGTTCGGCGATCACTTCCACCGCGGCCTGGATGATCTCCGCCCGCCGGTCTCCGGTCGTTCTGGACACCGTGCCCCCTTCGTTCGGCCGTGAGCCTAATCGAACCTGATCGGTGAAAGATTTAAGTAACGTATCTGTAACTTACCCTACCGATCTACAGGTGGGTGAGGTGAGGATGGGCGCGGGACGACACCGAGGGACAGAGGGAGCAGACGATGACGGACACCGGGCGCACGGCCATCGAGGACGCGGTCGAGGCCGCGCTGGGCAAGCTGGACCTGGACGCGAAGGCACGGCTGCTGTCCGGCCAGGACATGTGGACGCTGCCCGCGCTGCCGGAGATCGGCCTCGGTTCGCTGGTGATGTCCGACGGCCCGATCGGGGTGCGCGGGGTGCGCTGGACCGCCGACGACCCGTCGATCGCGCTCCCCAGCCCGACCGCGCTCGCCGCGACCTGGGACCCGGAGCTGGCCCGCAGGGCCGGCAACCTCCTCGCCCAGGAGGCCCGCCGCAAGGGCGTGCACGTCCTGCTGGCGCCGACGGTGAACCTGCACCGCTCCCCGCTCGGCGGACGGCACTTCGAGGCGTACTCCGAGGACCCGTACCTCACCGGGGAGATCGGCACCGGCTACGTGGCGGGCGTCCAGGCGGGCGGCGTCGGCACCACCGTCAAGCACTTCGTGGCCAACGACGCCGAGACCGAGCGCTTCACCGTCGACAACGTGGTCGGTACCCGCGCGCTGCGCGAGCTGTACCTGGCGCCGTTCGAGGCCATCGTCAAGAACGCCCACCCGTGGGGCATCATGTGCGCCTACAACGGCGTCAACGGCACCACGATGAGCGAGCACCACTACCTGCAGAACGTGGTGCTGCGCGGCGAATGGGGCTTCGACGGCTACATCGTCTCGGACTGGATGGCCGCCCGCGACACCGTCGGCGCCGTCAACGGCGGCCTGGACGTGGCCATGCCCGGCCCGCGCACCGTCTACGGCGAGGCGCTGGCCGCCGCCGTCCGGGGCGGGAGCGTCGAGGAGCCGGTGGTCGACGCGGCCGTCCGCAACGTGCTGCGGCTCGCCGCCCGCGTCGGCATCCTGGACGGTGTCCCGGCCGCCGTCGCCGAGGCGGACCGGCCGGCCGGGATCGACGGCGAGGCGCTGGCCCGCGAGATCGCCCGCCGCGCCTTCGTCCTGGTGCGCAACGAGACCGTGGCCGGCGGCGGCCGCGCGCTGCCCGTCGACGCCTCGGCCGTCCGCGGCATCGCCCTGATCGGCGCCGCGGCCCGCGACGCCCGGGTGCTCGGCGGCGGCTCCGCGCAGGTCTTCCCCGACCACATCGTCTCCCCGCTCGACGGCCTGCGCGCCGCGCTGCCCGAGGGCTTCGCGCTGAGCTACGCGGTCGGCGCCGACCCCAGCGACGAACTCTCCGTCGCCGACAGGGGCTTCACGCTGCGCGCCGTCGCCCGCGACGCCGAGGGCCGGGAGCTCGGCTCCGAGCGGATGCCCAACGGCATGGTGCAGTGGCTCGGCGACATGCCGGAGGGCGTCAGCTACGACGAGGTCACCACCGTCGAGGCCACCGGCACCTTCACCCCCCGCGAGAGCGGTGCGCACGCCTTCGGCACCCGCGGCCTCGGCGGCTTCCGGCTCGTCGTCGCCGGGACCGTGCTCTTCGACGGCGAGCAGTCCGCCGACCACGCCGACCCGTTCGAGGCGTTCTTCGGATCCCCGGTGCCGCGCGGCACGGTGGAACTGACCGAGGGCGAGACCGTCGACGTCAGCCTCACCTACACCGTCGCGAAGTTCGCCGACGCCCCGATCCAGGCGATCGGCTTCTCCTTCGTGCACGGAGAGCCGGAGCGCGACCCCGACCAGCTGATCGAGGACGCCGTCGCGGCGGCCGCCGCCGCCGATACCGCGATCGTTGTCGTCGCGACCACCGAGCGCGTCGAGAGCGAGGGCTTCGACCGCACCGATCTGCGGCTGCCCGGCCGCCAGGACGAGCTCGTCGCCCGCGTCGCCGCGGTGAACCCGCGCACCGTCGTCATCGTCAACTCCGGCTCCCCGGTGGAGATGCCGTGGCGCGAGGACGTCGCCGCGGTGCTGCTCGGCTGGTTCCCCGGCCAGGAGGCGGGCGCCGCGCTCGCCGACGTCCTGCTCGGCGCCGAGGAGCCGGGCGGCCGGCTGCCCACGACCTGGCCGGTCGCCCTGGCGGACGTACCCGTCACCCAGGTCACCCCGCAGGACGGCACGCTCTCCTACGACGAGGGCGTCTTCATCGGCTACCGCGCCTGGGAGAAGGCCGGCGCCACCCCCGCGTACGCCTTCGGCCACGGCCTCGGATACACCGACTGGGCCTACGAGTCGGCGGAGTTCGAGCGCGGCGAGGGCGAGGGCGAGGCGCTGGGCACGCTCACCGTCCGCGTCCGCAACACCGGTTCGCGCCCCGGACGGGAAGTCGTCCAGGTCTATCTGGCCCCCGCCGCCGACGCGGTCGAGCGGCCGGCCCGCTGGCTGGCCGGCTTCGCCTCCGTTCAGGCAGGACCGGGGGAGAGCGCCGAGGTCGTCGTCGAACTGCCGCGCCGGGCCGCCGAGGTGTGGGACGAGGCGGACGGCGGCTGGCTGCTGGTCCCCGGGCACTACGAGGTCGAGGCCGGCCGCTCGCTCGCCGACCTCCGGGTGAGCGCCCCGCTCGACCTTCCGTAACACCCGCGAAGCCCGTGCCGGACCGGCCGGACCGGACGGGAACCCCATGACCGGGGCGGGGCGCCCTGACGCGCCCCGCCCCTTTCCGGCCCTCCCCGGCCGGGCCGTCCGACCCAGGGCCTGGCCGGCGGATCATGAACGGCCCCTTCGCCGCCTGGCACGGCAGCTCGCGGCGTTGCCAAAACGCGCACATACGAAAGCGTATGCGGGCATTCCGGCGCCTTGCGATCCACCGCACCGGACGACGCCTGGACCGCCCCTGATCCGCCGGACGGGCCCTGGTCGTTAGGGTGACGCCCATGCGTGATCTCACGACCGGTCTGAAGTACTTCCTGGAAGGCCAGCGCTGGGTGGCGCGGCACCGGAGGTGGTGGGGATTCGGGCTGCTGCCCGGCCTGATCGCCCTGGTCCTCTACATCGCGGCGCTCGTCGCCCTCGGCTTCTGGGCGGACGACCTGTCGTCCTGGGCGACGCCGTTCGCGGACGGCTGGGACACCCCCTTCCGGTCGCTGCTGCGCTGGACGCTGACCGTCATCGTCTTCAGCGGCGGCCTGCTGCTGGCGATGGTGACCTTCACCGCCGTGGCGCTGCTGATCGGCGACCCGTTCTACGAGTCGCTCTCGGAACGCGTCGAGGAGATGGAGGGCGGCGCACCGCCCAAGCCCGACATCCCGCTCTGGCGCGAGATCCTCACCTCGGTACGGGACAGCCTGTCCGTGCTGGCGCGGGTGGCGGCCTTCGGACTGCTGCTCTTCGCCTGCGGCTTCATCCCGGTGGTCGGCCAGACCGTCGTCCCCGTCGTGGGCATCTGCGTCTCCGGCTTCTTCCTGACCACCGAGCTCACCTCGGTCGCCATGCGGCGCCGCTCCGTCCCGCTGCGGACCCGGCTGCGACTGCTGCGCGGCCGGCTCCCGCTGGCGCTCGGCTTCGGCGTGCCGCTGGTCCTCCTGTTCCTGGTGCCGGTCATCGCCGTCTTCGCGATGCCGGGCGCCGTCGCGGGCGCCGCACTGCTGGTGCGCGAACTCGTCCCGGCACCCGACCCCGATCCGGCGGCCGACCCGGATCCGGTGCCCGACGAGGAAAATGACGAACACCATGACGACGCGACGGGAACCGTTCCGGCCTCCTAGATATGTCCATGCGAGAGACCGCATCGACATGGGGGGGAACCCGGTCCATGCGGAAGTCCGCAGTGACATGGGAGGGGACGTTCATGCCGGAGCGCACGAACCAGTACGACGAGAACGAACACAGCTACCGCACGTACTGGCAGGACCGGAGCTACGAGCACGATGCCGAGGTCGCAGCGCTCCGCTCGCTCCTGGACGGCCGGCGGTTCGGCCACGCGGCCGACGTCGGCGGCGGCTACGGCCGTCTCGTCCCCGTACTGCGGGAGTTCGCCGATCACGTCACGCTCGTCGACTCGAGCAGGAAGCAGCTTTCGGACGCCGAGGAGTTCCTCGCCGGTGAGACCAACGTCGCGATGCGGCTGATGAGCGCGGGCCGGCTCGGCATGGACGAGGCCAGCGTGGATCTCGTCACGATGATCCGCGTCATGCACCATCTGCCCGACCCGGTGCCCGCCCTGTCCGAGATCGCCCGGCTGCTGCGGCCGGGCGGCATCGCCGTCATCGAGAGCGCCAACCTCGCGCACGCCGCCAACCGGGTCCGCTACGCCGCCCGCCAACAACGCATCCCCACCGAGCCGGTCGACATCCGCTCCGCCGAGAACCGCGAACGGGACTCGATCCCCTTCGTCAACCACCACCCGCGCAAGGTCGCCGAGCAGCTCGCGGCGGCGGGTCTGACGGTGGAGCGGACGCTGTCCGTCTCCAACCTGCGCAGCAGCAAGCTCAAGAAGTTCGTGCCCCACCAGGCCCTGGCCCGCGCCGAGGGCGCCCTCCAGTCGCCCCTGGCGAAGGTGTCGTTCGGGCCGAGCATGTTCTTCCTGGCGCGCAAGGCAGGTTGAGAACGTCCTCAAGCGCCGGACGGGCTGGAAATTCAGCCCGTCCGGCGCTTGAGGACACCAGCCTGTCCGGCGTTCGAGGGCGCTTCTCAGACGAGGGCGAGTTCCCGGTCGGCCGTGACGTCCGCTTCCGCTTCCTCCGCGGAGCGGACCGTCTTCGGGAGGAAGAAGCCGAGCACGAAGGCCAGCGCGATCAGTCCCACCGTGCACAGCGCCGTCGTCCCCGCGGCGTCCAGCGCGGCGTCGATATGGCCGGCGGGACCGGGCCGGGCGTCGCTGAGGATGTTGAAGAAGACGGTGCCCAGGACGGCGAAGCCGAGCGTCATGCCGAGCTGCTGGAGCGCCTGCAGGGTGCCCGAGGCGGAGCCGATCTCGTGGCCGTCGACGCCGTTGAGGATGATGTCGAAGAGCGGCACGAAGATCATGCCCATCCCGGCGCCGCCGACCAGCAGCGGGGCGGCGAAGTCCCAGTCCGTGATGTCCGCGCCGGCCCACTGGAAGACGCCGTGGAGGGCGAGCAGTCCGCCGCCCATCAGGAGCAGGCCGAGGTGCAGGATCCGGCGGCCGAGGCGGGCCATCATGATGCCGCCGAAGGCGGAGCCGAAGAGCGCGCCCAGCGCCCAGGGCGCCGTGGTCAGGCTGGAGTGCAGGGCCGTGTAACCGAGGCCGAGCTGCAGGAAGATGCCGAGGGTGAGGATCATGCCGCCCATGGACGCGGTGAAGGCGATGGCGAACGCGACCCCGGAGACGTAGGCCCGCTTGGTGAAGACGCTGGGCTCCACCAGCGGCGTACGGCCCGAGCGCTTGCGCAGCACCTGGTAGCGGGCGAAGACGGCCAGGACCGGCAGCGAGGCGACGAGCATCACCAGCACCCAGGTGGGCCAGCCCAGTTCACGGCCCTGCACCAGCGGGAAGACCAGCAGGAAGGCGCCGGTTCCGGCGAGCAGCACCCCGGGGAGGTCCAGCCGCGCGCCGCGGGCGGTCGGGGCCACGTCCGGCAGGTACTTCCAGCCCATCACGAACGCGAACGCGCCGATCGGCAGGTTGATGCCGAAGATCATGCGCCAGCCGGTACCGAACAGGTCGGCGTGGATCAGCACGCCGGCGATGATCGGGCCCATCACCGCGGACAGCCCCATCAGCGGACCGAAGATCCCCCACGCCTTCTTCATCTCGGAGGCGGGGAACAGGTCCCGGGTCAGCCCGAAGCCCTGCGGCAGCATCACCGCGCCGCACACTCCCTGCGCGATCCGCGCCACGATCAGCATCTCCGGGGACTGCGCCGCCGCGCACATCATCGAGGTGACGGTGAACCCGGCGATCCCGGCCAGCAGGACCCGCTTGCGGCCGTACATGTCGCCCAGCCGTCCGCCGGTGAGGAGCGCGACCGCCATGGCGAGGGTGTAGCCCGCCGCGATCCACTGGAGGTCGGCGTACGAGCCGCCAAGTCCGGTGCGGATCGCGGGCGCCGCGACATTGGCGACGGTCGAGTCCAGCAGGTCCATGACGCTCGCCGCGATGACGGCGGTGTACCCGAGCCAGCGGTACCGGTGAAGTGCGTTCTTCGTGTCCATGAGCAGTACGTTACGGACCCTTGCGGTCAGCTTCTGTCCGCAAGGAACAGGGGAGTTGAAGGGGTCGGAAGCAGCTGTTTCACGGCTTCGCGAACGCCGCCGTGTAGAGGATCCGGGCGAGCTGCGCCTGGCCCTGGGCGTTGGGGTGGAACCAGTCCCAGCTGCTCAACTCGTCCGACGTGAAGCGGTAGTCGAAGACCGCGCCGCCGTCGTAGCGGCAGTGCTGGTACTTCGCGCAGACCTCCTTGAGGACCCGGTTGTACGCCACCACGCGCGCCCGGACCGCGTCCCGCCGGCTCTGCGCGCTCTCGCTCACCGAGTCCGCGTCGCGCAGCATCGAGGGGCAGATGCCGAGCTTCCAGATCTGCTTGCCGAGCGGGTTCTCCTTGCCCACCTCCCACAGCCGCTTGAGGTCGGGAATGCTCGCCACGAACACCTGGGACTTCGGCAGGGCGCTGTGCAGCCCGGTCATCGCCCGGGTGAAGTCGGCGCGGAAGTCGGCCACCGGTGTCATGTCGTCGACGGAGTCCCGGCAGGCGTCGTTGGAGCCCATCAGGACCGTCACCAGTGACGGTTTCTTCGCGGCGGCCGCCACCGCCTGGTCCGGCAGATCCGACATCCGGGCGCCGCTCTTGGCGAGGTTCCAGCTGTTGGCGGCGATGCCGGTGGCGGTCAGTACCCGCCCGGCGATGCTGTCCACTTGGCTGCGGGTGCCGGTGACCCAGGAGACCTCGGGGCAGTCCGCCAGCAGGGAACAGGCGTCGAAGCCACGGGTGATGGAATCGCCCAGCGCGGCGATCGACGCGGGGTGCGCGTTCCACGTGGGGGTGGGCCGGGGAACAGGTTTGCGGCTGACCGGGGCGGCCGGTTTCTCGTGCGGTGCGGTTCCCCCTCCGGAGCATCCGGCCAGCAACAGGGAGGCGGCGGCAGCGGCCACGCAGCCTCGCAGGAACGGTCGCATCCGGTGATCCCCTCCGACGAGTGGGTGACATCTGGTCCGAGCCCGACGGTACGTCACTCCTCTGGAGACGCCGCACGGTAGCTTTTCCCTGACAGCCCAGGAGAACCGGCGGGAGGTTTACCGAAGCCCAGTTGGCAGGAGTTCACTCTTGTCCTGTTTGTTATCAATGGTGCAGAATATCTAATGTTGCCCCGGAAGCAGCCGGTTCGGGCGTGAGGCCGCTGGGGAAGGCGAACCTCGTCCCACACTGGAGGTACCGGTGACGACACGTGGAGTTCTGTACGTTCACTCCGCACCGCGCGCGCTGTGCCCGCACGTCGAATGGGCTGTCGCGGGCGTCCTCGGCGTGCGCGTAAGCCTCGACTGGATCCGCCAGCCCGTCTCACCGGGCACCTGGCGGGCCGAGTTCTCCTGGCAGGGGGAGCCCGGTACGGCCTCGAAGCTGGCGTCCGCCCTGCGCGGCTGGCACCTGCTGCGCTTCGAAGTCACGGCCGAACCCTGCCCGGCCGCCGAAGGGGAGAGATACAGCTGCACCCCCGAACTCGGCATCTTCCACGCCGTCACGGGCATGCACGGCGACATCCTCATCCCCGAGGACCGGCTCCGCGCCGCGCTCCAGCGGGCCCGCACCGGTGAGGCGGATCTGGAGACCGAGGTCGGCAGGCTGCTCGGCAAACCGTGGGACGACGAGCTCGAACCGTTCCGGTACGCGGGCGAGGGCGCACCGGTGCGCTGGCTGCACCAGGTCGTGTGACGCCCCCTCACGTTCCGCCCGCGCCCTTGCCGTAGGTCCCGTCGCGGGGTCTAACGTGCCGGTATGGACGACACACTTTCCGTAGCGGTGCTCGGCACCGGCCTCATGGGCGCGGGCATGGCGCGCAACCTCGCCGCCGCCGGGCTCGAAGTGCGCGCCTGGAACCGCACCCTCGCCCGCGCCGAGCCGCTGGCCGCCGCCGGAGTGCACATCACCGGCGACCCGGTCGAGGCGGTCCGCGGCGCGGACGCCGTCGTCACCATGCTGCTCGACGGCCCGTCCGTGCTCCGGACGATGCGGGAGGCGTCCCCCGGGCTGCGCGAGGGTGTGGTGTGGGCCCAGATGTGCACCGTGGGGCCCGACGCGCTGGCACCGCTGGCGGCCCTGGCCCGCGAGCGTGGCGCGCACTTCGTCGACGCGCCCGTGCTCGGCACCCGGTCGGCCGCGGAAGCGGGTCAACTGACGGTGCTGGCGGCCGGCCCGGAAGCCGCCCGGCCGGTGGCGGGCCGGGTCTTCGACGCCGTCGGGCGCAAGGTCCTGTGGCTGGGCGACGACGGCGGGAAGGGAGCGGCCAGCAGCCTCAAGCTGGTTCTCAACAGCTGGGTGCTGGCGGTCACCAACGGCGCGGCCGAGGCGATGGCCCTGGCCAAGGGCCTGGACGTGGACCCCCGGCACTTCTTCGAGGCGCTCGACGGCGGCCCGCTCGACCTGCCGTATCTGCGTCTGAAGGCCGAGGCGATGCTCAGTGGTGACTTCGCACCGAACTTCACGGTCGACGGCGCGCTGAAGGACGCCCGGCTCATCGTCGCCGCCGGCGAGGCGCACGGCGTCCAGCTGGACGTGGCCGCGGCGGGCGCGGAGCGCTTCAGCCGCGCGGCCGGCCAGGGGCACGGCGGCGAGGACATGGCGGCCTCGTACTTCGCGAGCTTCGACACGTAGCGGCCGGTACCTCGCTCAGTTCGCGGCGGGTCCGTCCAGCAGCCGCGCCACCGCGCGGCGGGCGCGGCGGCTCCGACCCCGCCCGCGGGGACGCCGTCCGCCTCCAGGACGACTGGCAGCCGCGCTTCCGGCAGAACGGCCAGACCGTCTTCCGCTGGGCCACCACCGAGTTGGCACCCGTCGCCGTCGAGGCCTGCCGCCGCGCCGGCCTCACCCCCGCGGACCTGGGCGGTATCGTCACCCACCAGGCGAACCTGCGGATCATCGACTCGCTGGTGCGCCAACTGGATGCCCCGCAGGCCGTCGTGGCCCGCGATGTCACGGTCTCGGGCAACACGTCCGCCGCCTCGATCCCGCTGGCGCTCTCCAAGCTCGTCGAGGACCGCACGATCCCGCGGGGCGCCCCGGTGCTGCTGCTGGGCTTCGGCGGCGGTCTCTCCTGGGCCGCTCAGGTCGTGGCCTGCCCGTAAGGACGTCGCCTGCCCGTGAACGGGCGCCTGACGCGAGAACGGCCTGTTCCCCGGTCGGCGGACCGGGGAACAGGCCGTTTCGGCGCTGTGGCTGTCAGACGGTGCGGAACGCCAGGACGACGTTGTGACCGCCGAAGCCGAACGAGTTGTTGAGGGCGATGACCGGTCCCTCCGGCAGCGGCTTCGCCTCGGTGGAGACCAGCTTCGCGTCGACCTCGTCGTCCAGCTCGACAATGTTGATCGTCGGCGGGGCGAGGCGGTTGTGGAGCGCGAGCACGGTGGCGACGGACTCGATGCCGCCCGCGCCGCCGAGCAGGTGCCCGGTCATCGACTTCGTGGCGGAGATCGCGATGTGGTCCAGCTCGTGGCCCAGCACCTTGGCGAGCGCCTTGACCTCGGCGACGTCACCCTGCGGGGTCGAGGTGGCGTGCGCGTTCAGGTGCATGATCTCGGAGGTGTTCAGACCGGTGGAGGCGATCAGGTGCTCCAGCGCGGCGGAGATGCCGCGGCCGGTCGGCTCGGGCTGGGCGATGTGGTGGCTGTCCGCGGACAGGCCCTGGCCCAGCGCCTCGCAGTAGACCTTGGCGCCGCGCTGCGCGGCGTGCTCGGCCGACTCCAGGACGATGACGCCCGCGCCCTCACCGAGGACGAAGCCGTCACGGCCCTTGTCGTACGGGCGCGAAGCGCCGTGCGGGTCGTCGTTGTTCTTCGACATCGCCATCATGTTGGCGAAGGCGACGATCGGCAGCGGGTGGATGGCCGCCTCGGTGCCGCCCGCGACGACCACATCGGCGCGGCCGGTGCGGATCATCTCGATGGCGTAGCCGACCGCTTCCGCGCCGGAGGCGCACGCGCTCACCAACGAGTGAACGCCGGCCCGCGCGTTGACCTCGAGGCCGACGTTGGCGGACGGGCTGTTCGGCATGAGCATGGGAACGGTGTGCGGGGAGACCTTGCGGACGCCCTGCTCCTTGAGCACGTCGTACTGGCCCAGCAGCGTCGTGACGCCACCGATGCCGGAGGCGACGACGGTGCCGAGCCGGTCCGGGTCGATCGAGGAGTCCTCGCCGGCCTTGGCGGTGAAGCCCGCGTCGGCCCACGCCTCACGGGCCGCGATCACCGCGAACTGCGCCGAGCGGTCCAGCTTGCGCAGCAGCGGGCGCGGCAGGATCTCCGACGGTTCGACGGCGATCTGACCGGCGATGCGGACCGGCAGCTCAGCTGCCCAGTCCTGCTCCAGGGCGCTGATACCGGAACGTCCGGCGACCAGGCCTTCCCAGGTCGACGCGCTGTCGCCACCCAGCGGTGTGGTTGCGCCGATACCGGTGACGACCACGGTGCGATTGGTCGAGTTCACAGGAATGTCTCTCCACGTATAGAAGGGCGGGCGACAGACACGTCGTCCCAGGGGGTATGTCAGGCCTGGTTCTTGAGGATGTAGTCGACGGCGTCGCCGACGGTCTTCAGGTCCTTGACGGCGTCGTCCGGGATCTTGGTCTCGAAACGCTCTTCAGCGGCCACGACGACCTCGACCATGGACAGGGAGTCGACGTCCAGGTCGTCGGTGAAGGACTTCTCCGTCTGGACGTCCTCGACCGGGATGCCGGCGATCTCGTTGACGATCTCGGCGAGGCCTTCGAGGATCTCTGCCTGGGTGGCGGCCATTACGGCGCTCCTTATGTGTTGCGGGGGAGTGCGGCGTGCGGGACTGCGGCGCCGCGAAGGGGTTGTGACTAGGGGAGAGTAACCACAGTTGCGGCGTACACGAGACCCGCCCCGAAGCCGATGAGCAGGGCGGTGTCGCCGCTCTTGGCCTGGCCGGTGGCCAGCAGCCGCTCCATCGCCAGCGGGATGGAGGCCGACGAGGTGTTGCCGGTGGTCTCGATGTCGCGGGCGATCGCGACATGCTCCGGCAGCTTCAGTGCCTTGATCATCGAGTCGATGATGCGCATGTTCGCCTGGTGCGGGATGAACACATCGAGCTGTTCCGCGGTGATCCCGGCGGCGTCCAGCGCCTGCTGGGCCACCTTGGCCATCTCGAAGACCGCCCAGCGGAAGACCGTCTGGCCCTCCTGGCGCAGCGCCGGGAACTTCCCCGTCTCCGGCTGGCCGCCGGCGCGGAAGACCTCCCACGAGTCGGTCTGGGCGATCACATCGGACTTGTCGCCCTCCGAGCCCCAGATCGAGGGGCCGATGGCGGGCACGTCGGACGGGCCGACCACGACCGCGCCGGCGCCGTCGCCGAAGAGGAAGGCGGTCGCCCGGTCGGTCAGGTCGGTCAGGTCGCTCAGCCGCTCGACCCCGATCACCAGCACGTTCTTGGCGCTGCCGTCGGTGACCATGCCCTTGGCGAGCGTCAGCCCGTAGGCGAAGCCGGCGCAGGCCGCGGAGATGTCGAACGCGGCGGCCTTGCCCGCGCCGAGCCGGAACGCGATCTCGGTCGCGATGGCCGGGGTCTGCTTGAAGTGCGAGACGGTCGCGACGATCACCGCGCCGATGTCCTCGGCCGACAGACCCGCGTCCGCGAGCGCCTTGCCCGAGGCCTCGATCGACATCTCGGCGACGGTCTCCGACTCGTTCGCCCAGTGGCGCGTGGAGATGCCGGAGCGGGAGCGGATCCACTCGTCGCTGGAGTCGATCGTCTCCAGGATCACCTCGTTGGGGACCACCCGGGTCGGCCGGTAGCCGCCGACCCCGCGAATCCGCGCGTACGGGGCACCCTGGCTGGGCTGGATCTTCGCCGTCATGTCTGGGGTGACTCCTCTTCGGCCGCGGGATGGATGAGCGGCAGGGACGCGCCGCCGGCGTCCGGGTCGCCGTGCTCGGCGACGATCGCGCGAGCCGCGTCGATGTCGTCCGGGGTCTTCAGGGCCAGCGTCTTGACGCCCGGCAGCGCGCGCTTGGCCAGGCCGACCAGCGTGCCGGCCGGCGCCATCTCGATGATGGCGGTGACGCCGAGCTCCTTGAACGTCTCCATGCACAGGTCCCAGCGGACCGGGTTGGAGACCTGCTGGACCAGCCGGCGGACGATCTCGTCGCCACTGCCGACGACCTGGCCGTCGGCGTTCGACACATAGCGGATACCCGGATCGTGCACGGTCACACCGGGCACGAGGGCCTCCAGCGCGGACACCGCGGGAGCCATGTGGTGGGTGTGGAACGCGCCGGCCACCTTCAGGGCGATGACGCGGGCCTTCTCGGGCTTGTCCTCGGCGAGCGCGGCCAGCTGCTCCGCGGTACCGGCGGCGACGATCTGTCCGCCGCCGTTGATGTTCGCCGGGGTCAGGCCGAGCTTCTCCAGGTGGGCGAGGACCTCTTCGGGGTCGCCGCCGAGCACCGCGGACATGCCGGTGGTGGTGACGGCCGCGGCCTTGGCCATGGCCAGTCCGCGCTGTCGCACCAGGGCCATCGCCGATTCCGCGGTGATCACCCCGGCACCGGCGGCGGCGGTGATCTCACCGACGCTGTGTCCGGCGACCGCGCCGACCGCGCGCCGGCCGTCGGCCGGGTGCGGGAACAGCGACAGGGCCGAGACCAGTCCTGCGGCCACCAGCAGCGGCTGGGCCACGGCGGTGTCGCGGATCTCGTCCGCGTCGGCCTTCGTGCCGTAGTGGACAAGGTCGAGCCCCGCCACCGCGGACCACCAGTGAAGGCGGTCGGCGACGCCGGGAAGGTCGAGCCAAGGAGTCAGGAAGCCGGGCGTCTGGGCACCCTGGCCGGGAGCGACGAGTACGAGCACGTACACACTCTCTCTCGCGGGCGGGTCTCACCGCCCGTGGGGACAGGGACGAAGAACTGCTGGACGATTTGTTGGTGTCCAACAAAAACTCAGGGTGATTGATCGGCGGCGGACAGTCGTCCCAGGATGAGGGCGATGCGCAGCGTGAACGCCGAACGTACGTCGGAGGGCGACCATCCGGTGACATCCGTCACACGTCGCAGCCGGTAGCGGACGGTGTTTGGGTGAACGAACAACATCCGCGCGGCCCCTTCGAGCGACGAGGCCTGTTCGAGGTAGACACTCAGCGTTTCGAGGAGCGCGGAGCCCGCTTCCTCCAGCGGTCTGTAGATCTCCTCCACCAGCTGTTCACGCGCGTAACGGTCGCCGGCCATCGCACGCTCGGGCAGCAGGTCGTCCGAGACGACCGGCCGGGGCGCGTCCGGCCAGGCGGCGCACGCCTTGAGACCGGCGGCGGCGGCCTGTGCGGAACGGGTGGCGGACAGCAGGTCCCCGACGACCGGTCCGGCCACCACGGGGCCCGCCGCGAACGGGGC
The DNA here is from genome assembly GCF_016107395.1 of Streptomyces fildesensis. Lineage (GTDB taxonomy): Bacteria > Actinomycetota > Actinomycetes > Streptomycetales > Streptomycetaceae > Actinacidiphila > Actinacidiphila fildesensis. The sequence continues at coordinate 36,776 of NZ_JAAIKO010000044.1, read as the reverse complement.
GATCAGTGATTTCGCGACCTTGAGCGGCTCGCCCTCACCGCCCGCGATCACCACCAGCCGCTCACCGAGCACCCCGGTGAGCACCTGCAGCTTCGCGTGCCGAGCGGCCCGCCTGATGGCCTCCACCGTCAGCTCGCTGTCGCCGTTCGGCGCGGTCCCGAGCACCACCACGATCTTGTCGGGCGAACTCCAGCCCAGCGCCGCCGCGCGCGACAGCACCCCCTCGTCCGCCTCACCGGACAGCACCGCGTTGACGACCAGCGACTCCAGGCGCGCGTCCCACGCGCCCCGGGCCTCGGCCGCCTGCGCGTACACCTGGGCGGTGGCGAACGCGATCTCCCGGGCGTAGACCAGCAGCGCCTCGCGCAGCACGGACTCGTCACCGGGCGCCGCCACCTCGTCGATGGCCGCTTCCATCACCTCGATGGTGGTGCGCACCATCTCCACGGTCTGCCGCAGCGAGATCGCCCGGGTCAGCTCCCTGGGCGCGGTCCCGAACACATCCGTGCTGATCGCCTGCGGCGCCTCGGGATGCCGGAACCACTCGGTGAACGCCGCGATGCCTGCCTGCGCCACCAGCCCGATCCAGGACCGGTTCTCCGGTGGCATCGCCCGGTACCACGGCAGCTGCTCATCCATCCGGGCGATGGCGTTCGCCGCGAGCCGGCCGGACGACTTCTCCAGTCGGCGCAGCGTCGCGGCGTGCTCAGCGCGGACGGGCTTTTTCGGGGGCTGCGGAGTGTCGGGCACGGGACAAGACTGCCTTATCCCCGGGGGCGCACGGCGCCGGGGTGCGCGCCGGTCGCTTGTACGGTGGCGGAATGATCGACGTTCGGCGCGGTGCGCAGCGGTACGCCGGGGGTGATCCCGCCGCGGGGATCGAGACCCTCCACGCGTTCTCGTTCGGCTCCCACTACGACCCCGGCAACCTGCGCTTCGGGCCGCTGATGGCGTGCAACGAGGAGCGGCTGGCGCCCGGCGCCGGCTTCGCGGAGCACCCGCACGGGGGAGTCGAGATCGTGACGTGGGTGATCGAGGGCGAGCTGGGGCACCGGGACTCCGCGGGCCACGAGACCGTGGTGCGGGCCGGCGAGGCACAGCTGCTCAGCGCCGGCGACGGCGTCCGCCACGTCGAACGCAACGCCGGGGAGAGCCCGCTGAGGTTCCTTCAGATGTGGCTGGAGCCCGCGGTGTTCGGCGGCGGCCCGCGCTACGGCGTCGAACACGGCACGCCCTTCGTCCCGCTCCGGCAGCCGCACGCGGCACTGTCCGTCGGCCGCGGCCCGGGCGAACTGCCGGCCGCGCCCTTCGTCTACGTGCACGTGGTGCGCGGCAGCGTCCGGCTGGCCGACGAGACCCTCGAAGCGGGCGACGCGGCGCGCATCACCGATGAGGAGGGGCTTCTGGTGCAGGCGGCGGCGGGCCCGGTGGAGTACCTCGTCTGGGAGATGCGTCCGGTGCCGCGCGACCCGGCGGACTAGGGCGCGTGCCAGGCGTCGTGGGCCAGGCGGGACTTTCGCGACACGCCCTAGGCCCGCAGCTCCGCGAGGACCGCGTCCGTCAGCGCCGGCCACAGCGGGACCGCCCATTCGCCCCAGGCGCGGTCGGTGAGGCAGACGCACGCGGCGCCCGCGTCCGGGTCGACCCACAGGAAGGTCCCGGTCTGGCCGAAGTGCCCGAAGGTGCGCGGGCTGGAGGCGGAGCCGGTCCAGTGCGGGGTCTTGGAGTCCCGGATCTCGAAGCCGAGCCCCCAGTCGTTGGGGTTCTGGTGGCCGTAGCCGGGCAGCACGCCCTTGAGGCCGGGGAAGACGACGGACGTCGCCTCGTCGAGGGTCGACGGGTGCAGGATGCGCGGCGCCTGCAGTTCGGCGGCGAAGCGGACGAGGTCCTCGACGGTGGAGACACCGTCGGCGGCGGCCGAGCCGGGCAGCGTGGTGGCGGTCATCCCCAGCGGCTCCAGGACGGCTTGGCGCAGGTACTCGGGGAACGGGATGCCGGTGGCCTTGGCGATGTGGTCGGCGAGCACCTCGAACCCGGCGTTGGAGTAGAGCCGGCGGTCACCGGGCGGCGCCATGACGCGGTGCTGGTCGAAGGCCAGCCCCGAGGTGTGGGAGAGCAGATGGCGCACCGTCGAGCCCTCGGGGCCCGCCGGGTCGTCGAGCTCGAAGACACCCTCCTCGCAGGCGACCAGCGCCGCGTAGGCCGTCAGCGGCTTGGTGACGGACGCGAGCCGGAACGGCTCACCGACCGGGCCGTGGGTCCCGGCCACCGTGCCGTCCCGGCGGACGACGGCCGCGGCCGCCGTGGGGACGGGCCAGTTCCGGATCTCACGCAAGCTCTCCATGGGGCGAGCGTAACGCGGCCGGAAAAGATCTCCTGAGGCGCTTGCTTCGAGTGCACTCCAAGTCCGTAGCGTAGGGGCATGACCGTAACGCAGGTGGCTGTGACGAAGGTGGCGAGGACCAGGGCCGGCCGGATCGCCAGCTGTGACGACCAGGCCTCGATTCTGCGGCCCGACGGGCAGGACCAGTACACGATCAGCGAAGTGGTCACGGTGACCGGGCTGAGCGCGCACACCCTGCGCTGGTACGAGCGGATCGGACTGATGCCGCACGTCGACCGCTCCCACACCGGGCAGCGCCGCTACACCAACCGCGATCTGCATTGGCTGGCCTTCGTCGGCAAGCTCCGGCTGACCGGGATGCCGGTCGCGGACATGGTCAGGTACGCGGAGATGGTGCGCGAGGGCGAGCAGACCTTCGCCGCGCGGCAGGAGCTGCTCGTGGCGCACCGTGAGGACGTGCACCGGCGGATCGCCGAGCTGCAGGACACCCTCGCGGTACTGGACTACAAGATCGACATGTATGGGGGCGCCCAGCGGGCGCCGGAGAGGGTCTGACCCTGATGAGCGACAACGCGAGCACCGAGAACGGCACGGAAGCCGGCACGGAAATGATCGACACCGTACGGCTGGGCACGGACGGACCGCTGGTCGGCGTCCAGGGCCTGGGCTGCATGGGCATGAGCGAGTTCTACGGCGAGACCGACGTGGACGCGGCGCGGGCGACGCTGGAAGCGGCCCTCGAGGCGGGCGTCACGCTCTTCGACACCGCCGACGCCTACGGCTCGGGGGCGAACGAGGAGTTCCTCGCCCCGTTCGTGAAGGCGCACCGGGACGGGATCACGCTGGCGACCAAGTTCGCCATAGAGCGCAGGGCGGACGACGCGACGTACCGCGGCGTCCGCAACGACCGGGCGTACATCCGGCAGGCCGTCGAGGGCAGCCTGCGCCGGCTGGGCACGGACGTCATCGACCTCTACTACATGCACCGCCGTGACCCGGGCGTCCCGTTCGCGGAGTCCGTCGGCGCGATGGCCGAGCTGGTCGCGGAGGGCAAGGTCCGGTACCTGGGTCTGTCCGAGGTGACGGGCGCGGAGCTGCGCGAGGCGCACGCCGTGCACCCGATCGCCGCGCTGCAGTCCGAGTGGTCGCTGTTCAGCCGGGATGTGGAACGCAGCGCGGTACCGGCCGCCGCCGAGCTGGGCGTGGCCTTCGTGCCGTACTCACCGCTGGGCCGGGGCTTCCTGACCGGCTCGTTCCTGGACGCCACGACGGATCTGAGCGGTGGCGACTACCGGCAGCACCAGCCCCGGTTCACCGGTGAGAACGCCAAGCGGAACGCGGATCTGCTGGACCCGGTCCGCAAGGCCGCCAAGGCGCACGGGGCGACGCTCGGCCAGATCGCGCTCGCCTGGGTGCAGCAGCGGGCCCAGGTGCACCAGCTGACGGTGGTGCCGATCCCGGGCACCCGCAAGGTCAGCCGCGTGCTGGAGAACACCGGGGCGACCCGGATCACTCTCGACCGGATCGAGCTGGAGTGGCTGGAACCGATCGCCGAGCACGTCGCGGGCGACCGCTACCCGGACATGAGCTCTACTTCCGCCGCGCGCGAGTAGCCGTCTGCACGGCGGCCAGCACGGACGCGGCGAACGGCAGCGATTCATGGACCTGCCCGTAGCCGAGCCCGAAGACCACCGCGGCCGGGTTCTGGTCGGGGTCGCCGGGGTGTTCGGTGTCGTCGTTCGGCCGCAGCCGCAGATAGCCGTGCAGCAGCTCGGGGGAGCGCCAGTCGACCCCGCTCAGGCCGGCGACCGGGAAGTGCTGGTCGCCGGCCTTCCACTTGGCGGTCGAGGCGCCCGTCCAGAACCAGCGGAAGGACACCGTGCGGCCGTCGAAGGCGGCCCTGGCGTCGTACGCCTTGAACGACTGCGGCCCGGTGGGCGCGGCGACCAGGAAGCGGTCGGCCGGTTCGCCGGTGTCGTTGTCGGAGACCGCGACCCGTAGCTCGTCCGTGTAGTACTCGGCGAGGGTCTCGCGGTCGGCCGGCAGCACCAGCCGGTAGGGGTCCGCGGAGTCCTTCAGCTGCCCGCCCGCCGCTTCCATCAGGGGATCGGCGCCAGGCCGGGGCAGGGCGCGCAGCACGACCGTGCCGCGCTTGCCGGGAACGAGCTCGACGCCGGTCAGCGCGGCGTACGGGATCCGGCGCTCGCCGAGCGTCTGGAGCAGCTTCGAATTGCGCACCCCGCGCTCGTACCGGATGACCACGGCATCCGTGTCGAACTCCCACACGGCGTTGGATCCGGCCAAAACGTCACCCATGTGGCTCATCGTAGGGCCGAATGTGGGATCAACTGCCGAACCGGCCGCAAAAACGCGCGTGGGGTGGTTCCGGGCGCCAGGCCCGGAACCACCCCTGCGACTCCGGCTCAGCCCTGGCCGAGGCCCGACGCGCAGTCCTCGCGGTTCGGCGCACACTGCACCGCGCCGTACTGGCCGAGGGCGATGTCGGTGAAGTTCGCCAGGCTCTCGGTGTCGGGAGCGAAGTAGCCGGGGTGCCCCAGTGCGCCCTCGGTACCGACCACACGGGCCCCGAAGGACGCCGAGACCGGGTCGGCGCCATGCCCGAGGCCGGCGATCTCCAGGTGCGGCACCTCGCCGATCCAGTCGCTCGGATCGCGGGCGGCCCACACATTGGCGGAAGTGTGCAGCTGCGCGGCGCGGCTCACCCGCATCCCGGGGCTGCCGAAGACGGTGATGTCGGAGATCTTCTCCGACGGCAGGCCAGGAGCGGCCACACCGCAGAGCACCGAGCCGTACGAGTGGCAGAACAGCGAGATGCGCGCGGTGGACGGCAGCGCCTCGACCAGCGAGTTCAGCCGGACCGCGCCGTTCTCCGCCAGCTCGCCGGTGGAGGCGTCGAGACCGACACCCGACGGCGTCGTGTAGTTCGCCCAGGCGATCACCGCGGTGTGCGCGGACGGGTCCTGGGCGCGTTCGGCCGAGTACAGGGCGCGCGCCATGCCGACCGGGGCCGCGTACGACTTCGCGGTGCGTTCGAACGTGCTGATGTCGGTGTCCACACCCGGCACGACCACGGCCACCCGGTCGGCGGTACCGAGATCACCGAAGACCTCGGCGGCCCGGCCGGCTCCGGTCGGGTCGAAGGCGAGGATCTGCCGGCCGTCGCTCAGCAGCGAGGCGTAGCGGTGGGCGCGCTTGTCCGCGTCCTTGCGGCCTGCCGGTGTGAGCAGCGAGCTGTGCGAGCGGGCGATCTCCGTGACGCGCGTCTGGGCGAGCGCCACCCGGTTGGCGAGATAGCGCACGCTCACCGGCGCGCCGTCCAGGTTGCCGACGACGAGCGGGTAGCGGTTGGCGAGCTGCCGGGTCTGGCCCGCGGTCAGCGTCGCGAAGAAGTGCGCTATCGAGTCGGCACCGGCCGAGGCGCTGGGCAGCTTGTGCCCGGCCACCGAGCCGTGCAGCCACGACACCAGTGCCGCCGCCCGCGGATCCTCGGCGCCCTTGTGCGGCCGGATGGCGGTCCAGCCGGTGGTCGCGAGCATGACGAAGATGACGGCCAGGGCCAGCAGGGCCCGGATGGACGTTGCATTGAAGCGCTCATCGAATGGGGTCACTCAGTATTGCCTCGCGAAATCGTCCCGGACGCGCACGCCGGCCCGGTCCGTCGGCAGAAGGTGCGCGGGGGGTGTGGTGGCCCCTCGGAGGTTTGCGGTATCTCCGCCAGCGTAGAAGACGCAGGGCCATGCCTGAGCCAAGGGTGACTCAAGTCACGTTTCGAAAGTGACTGTACGGGCCAAGCGACTGGGGCGGCCGTTACCGGTGGGGCGGGCCGTGCGCAATCCCCCTATCAGGGGGAACGTGTCCGGCCGCTCTTGTGGGCGCCGCGCCGGCCGCACCAGCCTGAGCCGCATGAACACGATCCTCACCGCCGCCGCCCTGGCCGCCGCGCTGCTGCCCGTCACCGCCCTCGCCCCGGCCTCCGCCGCGTCCTCCGGGGCCTGCGATCCGGGCCAGCTGTGCCTGTGGGGCAAGGCCGGCTACAGCAGCGCCCGGCAGGCCCATGAACTCGCCGACACCGGCATCGACAACTGCGTGCCGCTCCCCGCGGGCACCCCCGCCCGCTCCTTCGTCAACCGGATCGGCCGGCCGGTCACCACCTACCAGAGCGCGGAGTGCGCCACCGAGGCCGAGTTCGACACCTATCCGACGGGTACCTGGGTGCCCGAATCCCGTTACACCGTCCGGGCGTTCAAGGTCTGGGAGAACTGACACCGCATGGGCGGCCGGGGGCGGGGAACACGAACGGCGAGCCCCGAAACCTTACGGAGGGACGATGGCCACCCGAACCCGCACCCGTACCCGTATGCGTTCCCGCAGCCGGTCCGACATCGGAACGATCGCCGTCGTCGGCGCCGTCTGCGCCGTCGTCGGCTTCTTCGTCCTGGGGATCGTCCTCGGACCCCTCGCGATCATCTTCGGCTGGCTCGCCATGGGCCGCAGCTGGCGTGGCGCGAAGTCGATCCCCGCGGTCGTCGCCGTCGTCCTCGGCGCCTTCGACACCGTCGTCGCCGTCCTCTGGCTGGCGCAGTAGCCGGTCCGGAAGCCGAACGAAAACGCCGGGCCCGCACCACGGAAAGTGGTGCGGGCCCGGCGTTCGAAACGTGAGACGTACCGCCTCGGGGCTATCTCAGGCGTCGCCGCCCGCGGCGCCGGGGTCGGCCGCCGAGACGTCGAGCAGCTGGTAGCGGTCCACGGCCTGCTTGAGCACCGAACGGTCGACCTTGCCGTCACGGGCGAGCTCGGTGAGCACCGCCAGGACGATCGACTGGGCGTCGATGTGGAAGAAGCGACGGGCCGCGCCACGGGTGTCGGCGAAACCGAACCCGTCGGCACCCAGCGACTGGTACGTGCCCGGCACCCAGCGCGAGATCTGGTCCGGCACCGCGCGCATCCAGTCCGAGACCGCCACGAACGGGCCCTGCACACCGGCGAGCTTGCTCGTGATGTACGGGACGCGCTGCTCCTCCTCGGGGTGGAGCAGATTGTGCTCCTCCACCGCGATGGCGTCCCGACGCAGCTCGTTCCACGAGGTGGCCGACCAGACGTCCGCCTTGACGCCCCAGTCCGCCGCGAGGATCCGCTGCGCCTCGACGGCCCACGGAACCGCCACACCCGACGCCAGGATCTGCGCCGGAACGGTGCCCTCGGTGCCCTCCGCGTACCGGTACAGGCCCTTGAGGATGCCTTCGGCGTCCACATCGGCCGGCTCGGCCGGGTGCTGGATCGGCTCGTTGTAGACGGTCAGGTAGTAGAAGACGTCCTCGGCGTTCTCGCCGTACATCCTCTTCAGACCGTCCTGCACGATGTGCGCGATCTCGAAGCCGAACGCCGGGTCGTACGCGACGACGGCCGGGTTGGTCGAGGCGAGCAGCTGCGAATGGCCGTCCGCGTGCTGCAGGCCTTCACCCGTAAGGGTGGTCCGGCCCGCGGTCGCGCCGAGCACGAAACCACGCGCCAGCTGGTCCGCCATCTGCCAGAACTGGTCACCGGTGCGCTGGAACCCGAACATCGAGTAGAAGACGTAGACCGGGATCAGCGGCTCGCCGTGCGTGGCGTAGGCCGAGCCCGCCGCGATCAGCGAGGCCGTACAGCCCGCCTCGGAGATGCCGTCGTGCAGCATCTGGCCGGTCGGCGACTCCTTGTACGCGAGAAGCAGATCGCGGTCGACCGCCTCGTACTGCTGGCCCAGCGGGTTGTAGATCTTCGCCGACGGGAAGAACGCGTCCATACCGAAGGTGCGGTACTCGTCCGGGGCGATCAGCACGAAACGCTTGCCGATCTCCTTGTCCCGCATGAGCTCCTTGAGGATGCGGACGAACGCCATGGTGGTGGCGATCGACTGCTGACCGGAGCCCTTCTTGGCCGGCGCGTACGCCTTCTCGTCCGGCAGCGGCAGCGGCTTCGCGCGCACCACACGGGTCGGCACATAGCCACCGCACGCCTTGCGGTGGTCGTGCATGTACTGGATCTCTTCGGAGTCGCGACCCGGGTGGTAGTACGGCGGGTAGCCCTCGTCGAGCTGCTTGTCCGTGATCGGGATGTGCAACCGGTCGCGGAAGCGCTTGAGGTCCTCGGTCGTGAGCTTCTTCATCTGGTGGGTCGCGTTGCGGCCCTCGAAGTTCGGACCGAGCGTCCAGCCCTTGATGGTCTGGGCGAGGATCACCGTCGGCTGGCCCTTGTGGGCCTTGGCCGCCGCGTACGCCGCGTAGACCTTCTTGTGGTCGTGACCACCACGGCCGAGGTGCAGGATCTGCTCGTCGGTCATGCCTTCGACCATCTTGCGCAGCCGCTGGTCGTCACCGAAGAAGTGCTCACGGATGTAGCCGCCGGTCTCGGTGGCGTACGTCTGGAACTGTCCGTCCGGCGTGGTGTTCATCTTGTTGACCAGGATGCCGTCGCGGTCCTGGGCGAGCAGCGGGTCCCAGCTGCGGTCCCAGACCAGCTTGATGACGTTCCAGCCGGCGCCGCGGAACTGCGACTCCAGCTCCTGGATGATCTTGCCGTTGCCGCGCACCGGCCCGTCGAGGCGCTGCAGGTTGCAGTTCACGACGAAGGTCAGGTTGTCCAGACCCTCACGGGCGGCGATCGACAGCTGGCCGAGCGACTCCGGCTCGTCCATCTCCCCGTCGCCGAGGTACGCCCATACGTGCGACTTGGAGGTGTCGGCGATGCCGCGCGCCTCCATGTAGCGGTTCATCCGCGCCTGGTAGATCGCGCCGAGCGGGCCGAGGCCCATCGAGACGGTCGGGAACTCCCAGAAGTCCGGCATGAGCCGGGGGTGCGGGTAGCTGGACAGGCCGTACGGGGCCTTCGACTTCTCCTGGCGGAACGCGTCGAGCTGCTGCTCGGAGAGCCGGTCCAGAAGGAAGGCGCGGGCGTAGATACCCGGGGAGGCGTGGCCCTGGAAGAAGATCTGGTCGCCGCCGTCGCCCTCGTCCTTGCCCCGGAAGAAGTGGTTGAAGCCCACGTCGTAGAGGGAGGCGGAGGAGGCGAAGGTGGCGATGTGGCCGCCGACGCCGATACCCGGGCGCTGTGCGCGCGACACCATGACCGCCGCATTCCAGCGGGTCGCGTTCAGGACCTTCCGCTCGATCTCCTCGTTGCCGGGGAAGAACGGCTCGTCCTTGGTCGCGATGGTGTTGATGTAGTCCGTGCTGCGCATCTCGGGCACCGCGACACGCTTCTCGCGGGCGCGCTCGATGAGGCGGAGCATGAGGTAGCGGGCACGCTCACGGCCGCGTTCGTCGATAGCCGCGTCGAGCGAGTCGAGCCATTCCGCCGTTTCCTCGGGATCAAAGTCCGGGACCTGGCTGGGAAGGCCGCCAATGATGATCGGGTTGCGATCGGATCCGGAAGCCACGCTGTTCCTTCGCTACTAGGTCTTGCTCTGCTGGGTCGCGCCGCCTCCATCGTGTACCGCGTCGCCAGAAACGTCATCTCTACTGAGCGGTAACTGCCACTCCGTGAGACGGAGAGGTGCGCAGCGAAGCAGGCCTACGAGAGGCCAAATCAGAACTCTACGCCCACTCGGACGTACGACCGACCCCAGGCTTCATTCGTGCACAACCCCGGCAAACCGGCGTGATCTGCGTCACGATTGGACGTGCGGGTTGCGGTGACACGTCACCGTTTAGGCGGTCTCGGCGGCCGGGTACTTGCGCGATCCGCCGCGTCCGTGTGGACTACCGCCAATAACCCCGCACAGGCGCGGGGAGTTTCCCCCCATGACAGGAGGCAAAGCGTGAGCGCGACCGCGGACCACGCGGAGGACCGGACCAACCCGGCTAGCCGGCTTGGATTCGAACCCGGACAGGTGGTCCAGGAACTCGGGTACGACGACGACTGCGACCAGGAGCTCCGAGAAGGTATCGAGGAGCTCACGGGCGAAGAGCTCGCCGATGAGGACTACGACGACGTGCCCGACGCCGTCCTGCTGTGGTTCAGGGAGGACGACGGCGACCTCACCGACACCTTGGTCGACGCCACGTCGACGATCGACGACGGCGCCCCGATCTGGCTGATGACCCCGAAGACCGGCCGTGAGGGCCACGTCGAGCCAAGCGAGATCGGCGAAGCAGCCCAGACCGCAGGTCTGGCCCAAACCAGCACAGTCAACGCCGCCAAGGACTGGTCGGGCAGCCGCCTGGTCACTCCGAAGACGGCCCGGGCCGCAAAGCGGTAGCTCTACCGGACCCTGCTCCGCGCCCCCGTCGACCTCGGTCGCCGGGGGCGCGGTGCGTTCGGCTCCGGACGGCAGTGACAGACTGTCCGTGACCTTTCCGGTACCGAGACGAGGATGTGCCCGCATGGCGATCGAGGTCGGCAGCAAGGCCCCGGACTTCGAGCTGAAGAACCAGCACGGCCAGACCGTGCGGCTCTCCGACTTCCGCGGCGAGAAGAACGTCGTGCTGCTCTTCTACCCGTACGCCTTCACCGGCGTCTGCACCGGTGAGCTCTGCGCCCTGCGCGACGAACTGCCGACGTTCCAGAACGACGACGTCCAGCTCCTCGCCGTCTCCTGCGACGCCCCGTTCTCGCTGCGCGTCTTCGCCGAGCAGGAGGGCCTGGGATACCCGCTGCTCTCCGACTTCTGGCCGCACGGGGACGCCTCGCGCGCCTACGGCGTCTTCGACGAGGAAAAGGGCTGCGCGGTCCGCGGCACCTTCGTCATCGACAAGGACGGCCTCGTCCGCTGGACCGTCGTCAACGGCCTTCCGGACGCCCGGGACCTCAATGACTACGCAAAGGCTCTCGAAGACCTGTAGCCGACGGGAACCGCTCACTAAGCTCAACGCGTTGATCTGTGTACCGCACGACGGGGGCGAGGGTACTGCCTGATACCCCATGACCGTATGGAGGACTCGTGGGAGTCAGCCTCAGCAAGGGTGGCAACGTCTCACTGACGAAGGAGGCCCCGAATCTCACGGCGGTCATCGTCGCTCTGGGATGGGACGCCAGGACCACCACCGGCGCCGATTTCGACCTGGACGCCAGCGCACTGCTGGCCAGCCCCGAGGGCAAGGTCATCTCCGACGCGCACTTCGTCTTCTTCAACAACCTCAAGAGCCCGGACGGCTCGGTCGAGCACCTCGGTGACAACCTCACCGGCTCGGGCGACGGCGACGACGAGGTCATCAAGGTGAACCTGGCCGGAGTCCCGGCCGATGTCGCCAAGATCGTCTTCCCGGTCTCGATCTACGAGGCCGAGAGCCGTCAGCAGAGCTTCGGCCAGGTCCGCAACGCGTACATCCGCGTCGTGAACCAGGCCGACAACAACGAACTGGCGCGCTACGACCTCACCGAGGACGCCTCCACCGAGACCGCCATGGTCTTCGGTGAGCTCTACCGCAACGGCGCGGAGTGGAAGTTCCGCGCCATCGGCCAGGGCTACGCCTCCGGACTGCGCGGCATCGCGCAGGACTTCGGCGTCAACGTCTGAACCCCTCGCGGCGCCGCACACCCGGCAGGGCGTGCGGCGCCGTGCACGTACCGACCTCAGCACGCACGGGGAGGAAGCGAAAACCATGGGCGTCACGCTCGCCAAGGGGGGCAATGTCTCCCTCAGCAAGGCCGCACCGAATCTCACCCAGGTGATGATCGGCCTCGGTTGGGACGCGCGCTCCACCACAGGAGCGCCGTTCGACCTCGACGCCAGCGCCCTGCTGTGCGCCAACGGCCGGGTACTCAGCGACGAACACTTCGTCTTCTACAACAACCTCAAGAGCCCCGAGGGATCCGTCGAGCACACCGGTGACAACCTCACCGGCGAGGGCGAAGGGGACGACGAGGAGATCCTCGTCGACCTCACCAAGGTTCCCGAGCGCGTCGACAAGGTCGTCTTCCCCGTTTCCATCCACGAGGCCGACAGCCGCGGCCAGACCTTCGGCCAGGTCAGTAACGCCTACATCCGCGTCGTCAACCAGTTCGACCAGGCCGAGTTGGCCCGCTACGACCTCTCCGAGGACGCGTCCAGCGAGACCGCAATGATCTTCGGCGAGCTGTACCGCTACAACGGCGAGTGGAAATTCCGTGCAGTAGGCCAGGGGTACGCGTCAGGACTGCGAGGCATCGCCCTAGACTTCGGGGTCAACGTTTCGTAAAGCCGCGCCCTGCGCGGGGGATCTCTCGTAGAGAAGGACTGGGTAGCCCGTGCTCCTCAAGACATTTGGCTGGTCGTTCGGCATCACTGCCGCCGGCCTGGCCTTGGCTGGGTACCTCTGGGGGTGGGAGGGGCTCGCGGTGGTCGCGATCCTCTCGGTCCTGGAGATCTCCCTGTCATTCGACAACGCGGTGATCAACGCCGGGATCCTCCGGAAGATGAACGCCTTCTGGCAGAAGATGTTCCTCACCGTCGGCATCCTGATCGCCGTCTTCGGTATGCGGCTGGTGTTCCCGGTCGTCATCGTCTCCATCACCGCCAAGCTCAGCCCGGTCGAGGCGGTCGACGTCGCGATCAACGACCCCGACCGCTACGAGGCGCTGGTCACCGGCGCGCACCCGTCGATCGCGGCGTTCGGCGGGATGTTCCTGCTCATGATCTTCCTCGACTTCATTTTCGAGGAGCGGGACATCCGGTGGCTCGGCTGGCTGGAGAAGCCGCTGGGCAAGCTCGGCAAGCTGGACATGCTCTCCGTCGTGATCGCCATGGTCGTGCTGCTCGTCGCCGCGACCACGGTCGCCACCAGTGTTCCGGTGCACGGCGGGGACGGGACGATCGACAAGGCCGCGACGGTGCTGCTGTCCGGGATCGCCGGGCTCATCACGTATCTGGTCGTCGGCGGGATCTCCGGCTACTTCGAGGACCAGCTGGAGGAGGCCGAGGACGACGCGGACGAGGAGGCCGAGGCGGGCGCCAAGAAGGGCAGCACCGCGGCCGTCGTCGGGCTGGCCGGCAAGGCCGCGTTCTTCATGTTCCTGTACCTCGAGGTCATCGACGCGTCGTTCTCGTTCGACGGTGTCATCGGCGCGTTCGCCATCACCAACGACATCTTCGAGATGGCGCTCGGCCTCGGTATCGGCGCCATGTACATCCGGTCGCTGACCGTGTACCTGGTCCGCAAGGGCACCCTGGACGACTACGTGTACCTGGAGCACGGCGCGCACTACGCGATCGGCGCGCTGGCGGTCATCCTCCTCGTCACGATCAAGTACGAGATCAACGAGGTCATCACCGGCCTCGTCGGCGTCGTGTTGATCGCTGCTTCCTACTGGTCCTCGGTGGTGCGAAACCGGCGGATCGGGGAAAACTCAGAGGGGTCGAACGATACGGCGGAAGTCTCATCCGGGGTCTGACAGCTCTGACAGTCTGAACCCCGGAGCGAGAAGTCCCGCCCCCCGCCGATCCGGCGGGGGGCGGTGTCCGTTCAGGGGAGGGGTAGTCATGGCCTGGTGGAAGTTCCTGCGGCCCAGTGGCGCGACGCAGTTCGACGTCGCCAACGCGCACACCGTGGAGCTCACGAAGCGGCACCCCATGGTGTCGCTGAGCAAACAGGGCGCGGCCGTCGGCAACCTGCGGATCAACCTTTCCTGGGAAATGCGCACTTCGGACACCGGCGGGTGGAACAAACAGGGCGGCGGCGGGCTGTTCAGCCGCCGGATGAACCTGTTCAAGCCGGAGATCGTGCAGGCGGCGGGGCCGGCGATGGTCAATGTCGACCTGGACCTGGCGTGCATGTACGAGCTCGCCGACGGGACGAAGGGCGTCGTCCAGCCGCTCGGCAACTTCCTGGGCGACCTGAACGAGCCGCCGTACGTCAAGCTCAGCGGCGACGACCGGTTCGGCGGCACCTCGGGCGAGACGATCTACATCAACTTCGACAAGCGGGACGAGTTCGTCCGGCTGCTGGTGTTCGTCTACATCTACGACGGCACACCCGCCTTCGACCGCACCCACGCCATGGTCACGCTCTTCCCCAGCTCGGGTCCGCGGATCGAGATCCCGCTGAGCGAGCGCGAGCCGCAGGCGCGGTCCTGTGCGGTGGTGCTGATCGAGAACCGCAAGGGTGAGCTGATGGTGCGGCGCGAGGTGAAGTACGTCTACGGGTTCCAGGCCGAGATAGACCGGCTGTACGGCTGGGGCCTGCAGTGGGGCCGGGGCTACAAGACCAAGGTGTGACGGCCCGCCGATGGCAGGACGCCGTCCCGGGCCGGTGCCAGGGCCGGCCCCGGCCCCCGGGCGGCGTCTAGCGGCGGCCGGTCTGGAACTGGGGGCCCTGGGGAGGCAGCACGAAGCCGGGGGAGGCCGCCACCGGCTGCGGGTAACCGTAGGCCGGTGCGGCGGGCTGGGGGCGCTGCTGCGGCGGCTGGGGGTACCCGTAGGCGGGCTGGGCCGGTACGTGGCCGGGAGCGGGCTCCGGGAGCGGGTAGCCGTACGCGGAGGTGGCCTCGGGCTCCGGGACGGCGGGCGGCGCGTGCACGGGCCCGCGGGAGCCCGCGGCGGGGCCGGAGCCGGGGTCCGCGCCGGATTCCGCCTCGTCATCGACGGCGATGCCGAATTCGGTGGCGAGGCCGACGAGGCCGGTCGCGTAGCCCTGGCCGAGCGCGCGGAACTTCCACGTGGTGTCGCGGCGGTACAGCTCGCCGCAGATCAGCGCGGTCTCGTCGCCGGTGTCGGGGGTGACGTCGAAGGTGGCCAGCGGGGCGGAGCCGGCGGCCGCACCGGTGTCGAAGAGCAGAACGTGCAGGTCGGGGACCTGCCCGAAGGAGCCGCCGTCGGCGGACGCGGCGATGACGACGCGGGCCACGGAGGCGTCCAGCGACGTCAGATCCACCTCGACGGTGTCGGTGAGACCCTCGGCGACCCGCTTCTTGGGCAGGTGCCGGGCGAGCCCTGACGGATGCCTCGGCTCGTTGTAGAAGACGAAGTCCGCATCGGAGCGGACCCGGCCGTCCGCGCCCAGCAGCAGGGCCGAGGCGTCGACGTCGGGGACACCGGCGCCGGGGCTCCAGCGCAGCACCGCCCTGATCCCCAGGACGTCCAGGGGGATGTTCGAGCCCTTCACCATCGCGTGCGTCATGGCGGTCATCCTGCCTTCCCGGGTGCGCGGGCCACAACGCAGGGGACTGGACGCGCCGTGAGCGGTCATACGACGGACGTGCGGGGGTTACCTGATTTTCACGCACGGGGGGAACGTCAGTCGTGTGACCGCACGTACGATAATCCGCCAGATGCTATTCGGTCAGCCATGCATAAAAGGGGGCATATGCGCCACTTCGGACACCTTGCGACGGACGTACGGAACGACCTGTTCCACCGCGAGCCGCAGGAATTCACCGCGGACTCTTCCGCCAACACGCTCTCCGTCGCCCTGGGCGCGACCCTCTACAGCCCGGCGACCCGGCCGCACCTGGCCGACGACGTACTGAAGCAGGCCGCGCACGGTGTCGTGTCCATGGTGCTGTGCCTGGAGGACTCGATAGACGACCGCGAGGTCGTCGACGCCGAGGCCAATCTGGTCCGGCAGTTCGCCGAGCTCGACCGGCGGCAGGGCGCCGGCGACCCTCCGCTGCTGTTCATCCGGGTCCGGACCCCGGCGCAGATCGTCGACCTGGTGCAACGGCTCGGTGACACCGTGCGACTGCTGTCCGGATTCGTACTGCCGAAGTTCACCGAGGAGAGCGGCGTCCCCTTCATGGAGGCGCTGGCCGTCGCGGAGTCCGCCTGCGGCCACCGGCTCTTCGCCATGCCGGTCCTGGAGTCCCCGCAGCTGATGCACCTGGAGAGCCGCGTCGAGACGCTCTCCGGGATCTACCGCACGGTCGACAAGTACCGGGACCGCGTGCTGGCGCTGCGGCTGGGCGTGACGGACTTCTGCTCCTCGTACGCGCTGCGCAGGGCGCCCGCGATGACGGCGTACGACGTCCAGATCGTCGCCTCGGTGATCGCCGACGTCGTCAATGTCTTCGGCCGGGCCGACGGGACCGGGTTCACCGTGACCGGGCCGGTGTGGGAGTACTTCCGGCACCACGAGCGGATGTTCAAGCCGCAGCTGCGCCGCAGCCCCTTCACCCCGGAGGCGGAGGACCTGCGCACCGCGCTCATCGAGCACGACATGGACGGGCTGCTCCGCGAGATCGAGCTGGACCGGGCCAACGGCCTGCAGGGCAAGACCTGCATCCACCCCACCCATGTGTTCCCCGTGCACGCGCTGAACGTGGTCACGCACGAGGAGTACAGCGACGCCGCCGACATCCTCCACGAGGACCGCACCGGCGGCGGGGTCCTGCGCTCCTCGTACACGAACAAGATGAACGAGGTGAAGCCGCACCGGGCCTGGGCCGAGCGCACCATGCGCCGCGCCGAGATCTTCGGGGTGGCCCGCGCCGACATCGGCTTCGTGGAACTGCTCGCGGCCTGTCTGCCGTCCTGATCAACGCCGCGTTTGTTTTGCCGCACAGAAGTGAGAACCACCGCATGGCAGCAACACCGACATGGTCCGGCCAGTGGGTCGCCGACCGGCTGGACATCGCCCTCGAAGGGGAGGGGCTGAGCGAGCTGCTCGGGCTCGCGCTGCGGGACAACCCGAAGCGCGCGCACCTGCTGGTGTCGAACGTGCTGGGCAAGCACGTTCCCCAGCACCCCTTCGACGTCCACACCGCCGGGTACGGCCTCGGCCGCCGGGTGCGGGAGCTGCTCGGTGACGAGGAGGCCGCGCGGTCCGTCGTGCTCGGCTACGCGGAGACCGCGACGGGCCTGGGGCACGCGGTGGCCGACGGGGTCGCCCTCGCGCCGTATCTGCACTCGACGCGGCGCTTGGTCGCCGGGGTCGCGGCGGCCGGCGGCTTCGAGGAGGAGCACAGCCACGCGACCGGTCATCTGCTGCTGCCGGCGGATCCAGGGCTGCTGACCGGGGACGGGCCGCTGGTGCTGGTCGACGACGAGTTCTCGACCGGTCAGACCGTCCTCAACACGATCAGGGACCTGCACGCCCGCCACCCGCGCGCCCACTACGTGGTCGTCGCGCTCGTCGACATGCGGTCGGACGCGGACCGGGAGCGGCTGACGGAGTTCGCGGCCGGGCTCGGCGCGCGCATCGACCTGCTGTCGCTGGCGTCCGGCACGGTCCGGCTGCCGGAGGGCGTGCGGGAACGCGGCCAGGCGCTCGTCAGGGCGAGCGTCACCCCGCCGCCCGCGCCCGCGACGGCGTACGAGGCGGTCCGGGTGGACCTCGGCTGGCCCCAAGGGCTGCCGGACGGTGGACGGCACGGCTTCACGCCCGCGGACCGGGAGCGGCTGGAGGCGGCGCTGCCGTCGATGGCCGAGGCGGTCCGCCTGGCGCTCCCGGCGCAGGACCCGCGCCGCATCCTCGTCCTCGGCAACGAGGAGCTGATGTACGCGCCGCTGCGGCTCGCCCAGGAGATCCAGGACGGGACCGGTGCCGAGGTCCGGTTCTCCACCACCACCCGCTCGCCCGTGCTGGCCGTGGACGACCCCGGCTATGCGATCCGCAGCCGGATCGTCTTCCCCGCGCACGACGACCCCTCCGACGGGCCCGGCCCGCGCTACGCCTACAACGTCGCGGGCGGCGGCTTCGACGTGATCGTCGCCGTCGTGGACTCGGCGGGGGACACCCCGGCGCTGCACGCGCCCGACGGGCTGCTCGCGCATCTCGCGGCTCACACCGGGCAGGTACTGCTCGCGGTCGTGCCCGCGTACCAACCGAACGGACAGGTTCAGCAGATGGCCCAGACCCCCACGCTTCCCTCCCCCCTGCGCGGTCCGGCGTTCTCGTCGTACGCGGCGGACGAGGTCGGGTGGTTGCTGAAGGACCTGTCGGACGTCGAGCTGGAGGCGCCGACCGAGGAGCGCGAGGAGGCGATCCAGAGCGGTGGGGCGCACTACGCGGAGTCGCTGCCGGTGGAGTACCAGCCGAGCGAGGCGTACCAGGCGCTGTTCCGCGCCGCGCTGGACACCTCGGCCGACCGGATCGCGCGGGCGGTGGGCACCGTCACCGAGCTGGTGCTCGCCGAGCGCGGCCCGGACGCCGTACTCGTCTCGCTGGCGCGCGCCGGCACCCCGGTCGGGGTGCTGATGCGCCGCTGGGCGCGGCACGCGCACGGCCTGGACCTGCCGCACTACGCCGTGTCGATCGTGCGCGGCCGGGGCATCGACACCACCGCGCTGCGCTGGCTGGCCGAGCACCACGACCCGGAGCAGGTCGTCTTCGTCGACGGCTGGACCGGCAAGGGCGCGATCACCCGGGAACTGGCCGAGGCCGTCAAGCCGTTCGGGAACTTCGACCCGGACATCGCGGTGCTCGCGGACCCGGGCGGCTGCGTGGGCACCTACGGCACCCGTGACGACTTCCTCATCCCCTCCGCCTGCCTCAACTCCACCGTCTCCGGGCTCATCTCGCGCACCGTGCTGCGCGCGGACCTGATCGGGCCCGACGAGTTCCACGGCGGGAAGTTCTACCAGGAGCTGGCCGGCGCGGATGTCTCCGGGCTCTTCCTGGACACGGTGACGGCCCGCTTCGACGACGTCGCCGACGCGGTCGCCGAGGACGTGAAGGCACTGCGGTCGCAGGACCGCAGCCCCACCTGGGAGGGCTGGGCCGCCGTCGAGCGGATCAGCGAGGAGTACGGCATCGGGGACGTGAACCTCGTCAAGCCCGGTGTCGGCGAGACGACGCGGGTGCTGCTGCGCCGCGTCCCGTGGAAGATCCTGGCGCAGCGCGGCGCCGGCGCGGACCTGGACCACGTCCGGCTGCTCGCCGAGCAGCGCGGGGTGCCGGTGGAGGAGGTGGACGGGCTGCCGTACTCGTGTGTCGGCCTGATCCACCCGCGGTTCACCAGAGGCGCCACCGGTACCGACGGCAAGGCGGTCGCCCGATGAGCGCCGGATTCCGTACCCTCGCCGCCAGCGACCTGGACCGGACGCTGATCTACTCCTCGGCCGCGCTCGCGCTCGGCATGCCCGACGAGCAGGCGCCGCGGCTGCTCTGCGTCGAGGTGCACGAGGCGAAGCCGCTGTCGTTCCTGACGGAGACGGCCGCCGCGCTGGTGCAGCGGCTGGCCGCCGAGGCGGAGTTCGTGCCGGCCACCACCCGGACGCGCAAGCAGTACCGGCGGATCAGTCTGCCGGGCCCGGTACCGCGATTCGCGATCTGCGCGAACGGCGGCCATCTGCTGGTCGACGGCCGCACCGACCAGGACTGGAACGCCGAGATGCGCCGCCGCCTCGCGGACGGTTCGGTGCCGCTGGCCGAGGTGCGCGCGCATCTGGCGCGGGTGACGGACCCGGCGTGGCTGCGCAAGGAGCGGGTGGCCGAGGACCTGTTCGCGTATCTCGTGGTGGAGCGGTCGCTGCTGCCCGAGAACTTCGTGAAGGACCTCACCGAGTGGGCCGACAGCCGCGGCTGGACGGTGTCGCTGCAGGGCCGGAAGATCTACACGGTCCCCAAGCCGCTGCGCAAGAGCGCGGCGCTCGAGGAGGTCGTCCGGCGGACCGGTGCCGACCAGGTGCTGGCCGCGGGCGACTCCCTTCTGGACGCCGATCTGCTGATGGCCGCCGACGCCGGCTGGCAGCCGGGGCACGGCGAACTGGCGGACAGCGGCTGGCGGGCGCCGCATGTGACGCCGCTCGCCACGGTGGGTGTCGCTGCGGGCGAGGAGATCCTGCGGCGGATGCTCGCGCAGGTCGCGGCCGGCGCGGAGGACGGTGCCGCGGCCGCCTGACACCGCTCTCGGCGTAGGCCGTTGGTCACTCCCTGGTGGTGACCACCCGGTTGCAGTTGGCGCGGGCGGCCTCGACCCGGTCCGCGTTGGGGCGCTCGCTGGACGCTATGAAGGCGTGCGCCTCGGGTTCGCTGCGCCCGCCGCGGATGTGGCGGCGCAGCAGCCGGCGCTCGCGTACCGCCTGCGGGGCGTCGACGAACCACAGTTCGTCGAGCAGATCGCGTACCGCCTCCCAGCCCGGCCCGTCGTCGGCCAGGTAGTTCCCCTCCGTGACGATCAGCCGCACCTGCGGGAGGACGACCAGGCCCGCGGCGATCGGCTCCTCCAGCCGGCGGTCGAACTCGGGGACGTAGACGGGGCGTTCATGGCTGGAGCGCAGCCGGCGCAGCAGCTGGACGTAGCCGTCGACGTCGAAGGTGTCGGGCGCGCCCTTGCGGCCGGCCCGGCCCAGCCGTGCCAACTGGGCGTTGGACAGATGGAAACCGTCCATCGGGACGTACGCCGCCATGTCCGCGCCGAGCCGCGCGTTGACCCCGCCGACCAGCCGGCGGGCGAGGGTGGACTTGCCCGCGGCGGGCGCGCCCGCCATCCCCAGCAGGGCCCTGCGGCCTGGAATGCTGGGCACAAGGGCGATGGCGTCATCGACGAGCATGCCCGTCACCTTAAGCGTCCATCCGAGGAGAAGCCTTGTACGAGACGAAGAATCCGCAGCTCACCCCCGAGCTGTACGCATATGTACTCGCGCACAACCCGCCGCTGGACCCGGTGCAGCGGGAACTCGTCGAGCTCACCCACACCCGGCTCGCGGATGTCTCAGGACTGCAGACCGCGGAGGAGCAGGGCCCGCTGCTCGCCTTCCTGGTGCGGCTGGTCGGGGCCCGCCGCATCGTCGAGGTCGGCACGTTCACCGGGTTCTCCACTCTGTCGATGGCCCAGGCGATGCCGGCGGACGGACAGCTCATCGCCTGTGACGTCTCCGAGGAGTGGACGGCCGTCGGCCGCGAGGCCTGGGCGAAGGCGGGCGTGGCGGACCGGATCGACCTGCGGATCGCTCCGGCACTGGACACGCTGCGCGCGCTGCCCGAGGGGCCGTGGATCGACTTCGTCTTCCTCGACGCGGACAAGGTCAGTTACGTCGCGTACTGGGAGGAGCTGGTGCCGCGGATGAACCCCGGCGGCCTGATCGTCGCCGACAACACGCTCTTCCACGGTGCGGTCGCCGATCCGGCCGTCGAGGGCCCCGCGGCGGCCATCCGCGCCTTCAACGACCGGGTGCGCTCGGACGACCGGATGGACGACGTACTGCTCACCGTCGCGGACGGCCTCACCATCGCCCGCAGGCGGTAGCTCCTCCCGGGCGTTCCGGCGACCGGTGCCAGGGCCTGTCCGGCGGATCAGGGGCGGCCCCTTCGCCGCCTGGCACGGCAGCTCGCGGCGTTGCCGAAACACCCACATACAAAAGCGTATGCGGGCATTCCGGCGCCTTGCGATCTACCGCACCAGACGACGCCTGGACCGCCCCTGATCCGCCGGACAGGCCCTAATGCTGAGGCAGCCCGCGAGGCGGGGTCCGGCGGGCGGCCGCAGCCGCTCGTGCCGCCGCCTCGCGCGCCGCCGCTTCGGGGTGGCGCTGTCGCCAGTACGGGTTGTCGTGCGGGAGGCCGCCGGTGACGCGGCCGTACATGCCGAACATGAGGAGCATGATGCCGACGACGAAGCTGAAGATCACGTTGGGCATCTCGAACGCCAGGAAGTTGTGGCTGCTGTCCAGCAGGGCGAGATTCACGAAGCCGCTGAGGATGAACAGGGTCCCGAGGACCATGTTCAGGTTCGAGGCGATGTTCCCGCCGATGACCATGCCCGCGAAGAGCAGCAGTCCGACGGCGATCGACAGGACACTCAGCGTGCCGTTGGTGTTGAGTCCAGCCACCGTGTCACCGTGGGTGTCCAGGAACGGGACCTGGTTCAGTAGCCCCAGGATGCCGAAGACCAGCAGCACCAGCCCCGTGAGGCCCGCGCCGACGCGGTAGACCTGGCTCAGCCGGTGATCAGCGGGCAGATGCTCGTCGAGTCGTATGACCATGAGCGGCCTCCTTGGCGGAAGCGGGGGCAAGCGGAACCACATGCCCCACTTAACTCAAGCATCCTCCCGGCGGGCCTCTTCATCAACTGTTCCGCCGGCTGCCGCCCGGTCCGCGACGAGGGAGCGCAGCAGCGCGGGCCCCGCCTGCTCCAGGCTGCGCAGCACCGTCCGGCCCGGTGCGGGCAGGATCGGCACGACGGACGGCACGGCCAGCACCTGGCACCCCGCGGCCTCGGCGGAGGCCACCCCGGTGGGGGTGTCCTCCACGGCGACGCAGCGGGCCGGATCGGCGCCGAGCAGCCGGGCGGCGGCCAGATACGGGTCCGGAGCGGGCTTGGTGCGGGGGGTGTCGTCGGCGGTGACGGAGACCGCGAAGTTCTCCCGGCCGAGCACGTCGAGCACCAGCTCCACGACGCGCCGCGGCGAGGCGGACACCAGCGCCGTCGTCACCCCCTCCGCGCGCAGCCGGGCCAGCAGCACGGTCGCACCGGGGCGCGGCCGTACCTCGCGGGCCACCAGCTCGGCGAAGCGGGCGTCCAGCTCCGCCGCCAGGTGCTCACGGGTGCGGGCGGTCCCGGTGGCCGTGAGCAGATGGCCGGTGGTGTGGTCGACGGACCGGCCCAGCACGTCGGGGACGTCCGCGTCGGTCAGCGTGTAGCCGAGCGCCGACGCGGTCTCGGCGACCGTGTCCCACCACACCCCCTCGGTGTCGACCAGCGTGCCGTCCATGTCGAAGAGCACCGCCTGAAGCGTCACGCGGTGGGTCCGTCGACGAGCACGGGGCGCTGCGGGAGGGTCACGGTGACGGTCGCGCCGGCCGGCAGGGTGGCCGCGCGGTGGCTGGGCACGTCCGCTTTGACCGTCGCGCCGTCCGGCAGCGACAGGGTGAGACGGGTGACCGAGCCGTGGAAGGCGGCGGTGAGCACCCGGGAGCGGCCCTCGCCGTCGGCGGTGGCCTCCAGGGCCTCCGGCCGGACCAGGACGTCCACCGGGCCCTGCGCCGGGGCGGCGCCGCGCACCGGCAGCCGCTGTCCGAGCACCTCCACGTCACCGTCCGCCATGACGCCCGGCAGCCGGTTCATGGTGCCGACGAACTCGGCGACGAACGCCGTCGCGGGCGTGTCGTACAGCTCGGCGGGGGCCGCGACCTGCTCCAGCCGGCCGTCGCGCATCACCGCGACCCGGTCGGCCGTCGACAGCGCCTCCTCCTGGTCGTGCGTGACGAAGACGGTGGTGATCCGCAGCTCCTGCTGCAGCCGCCTGATCTCCTCGCGCAGCGTCACCCGGACCTTGGCGTCCAGCGCGGACAGCGGTTCGTCCAGCAGCAGCACCTTGGGCCGCAGCGCCAGCGCGCGGGCGAGCGCCACGCGCTGCTGCTGGCCGCCGGAGAGCTGGTGCGGGAAGCGGTCGGCGTGCTGCGGCAGCCCGACCAGCTCCAGCAGTTCATGGGCGCGCTTCCGGCGCTCGGCGGCGCCGGTCCGCCGCATCTTCAGGCCGAACGCGACGTTGTCGGCGGCCGTCAGGTGCGGGAAGAGGCTGTACGACTGGAAGACCATCCCGGCGTCGCGGCGGTGCGCGGGCACCCCGCTGATGTCCTGGCCGTCGACCAGGACCTGGCCGGAGTCGGGACGTTCGAAGCCGGCCAGCATCCGCAGCGCGGTGGTCTTGCCGCAGCCGGACGGGCCGAGCAGCGCGAGCAGCTCACCGGGACGGGCGGTCAGGTCCAGGCCGTCGAGCGCCACGGTGGCGCCGAACGACTTGCTGAGCGCGCGGAACTCGACGGTGGTGGCCGTCGAGGAGTCCGCGGGGTCCGGGGCGGACGTGGTGGCCTTGGTGGAAGCCGTGGCGGCGGTCATGCCACCTCCTGTGCGATGGGTGCGGGAGCGGCCGCGTCGCGGCCGGCCCGGCGGGAGCGGGACAGGGAACGGGACCGGTCGCGGGGCCGGCCCAGGGCGGCGAACACCAGCAGCAGCATCCAGGTGACCACCAGGCTCAGCACCGAGACGGCCACCGACAACTGCGCCTGGTTGCCTCCGGTGTTGACGATCCACACCGCGAACGGCTGGTACCCGAGCAGGGCGCCGACGGTGTACTCGCCGAGAACCAGCGCGAGGGTGAGGAAGGACGCGTTCAGCAGCGCGCCGCGCAGGTTGGGCAGCACCACCTGCAGGACGGCCCGCGGAGCGCTCGCGCCGCAGCTGCGCGCGGCCTCCACCAGGACGCGGACGTCGACCGCGCGCAGCCCGGAGTCCAGCGCCCGGTAGGCGAGCGGCAGCGCCATCACCGTGTAGGCGAGGACCAGGACGAACGGGAACCGCTTGTCCTGCACGGCGGTGAACGTCTGGAACAGCGGGGTGCGCGACAGGTGTTCCGGGCCCCAGCGCAGCACGCTGCTGTAGCCGGAGACCAGCGCCACCGACGGGACCACCAGCGGCAGCGAGCAGATGATCTCCAGGACCGGCCGCAGCCGGGGAGCGCCGAGGCGCACCGCGACGAGCGCCGGGACCAGCAGCACCATCACCAGGACGATGGTCGCGGCGGCCAGCTCCAGGGTGAGCAGCAGGCTGTCGGTGAAGCCGTCCGCGCTGACGATGCCGCTGTACGCGTCCAGGGTGAAGCCCTGGCCCGGGACGTCCACGGTGAAGATCACCGAGGCGGCCACCGGGACCAGGAAGTACAGGCCGGCCAGCAGGCCGACGGCGCCGCGCCACAGCGGCTTGCGGGTCAGTCGAGCCATCGTGCGCTCCTTCGCTGGAGGGGGACGTAGACCGCCATGACGAGCCCGGCGACCACGACCATGTCCAGGCTGAGCGCGAGCGCGATGTTGCCCTGGCCGACCAGGACGTTGCCGGACAGCGCGTCGGCGATCTGCACGGTGATCAGCGGCACCGAGCCGCTGCCCAGCGCGGCGGCCGTGGCGTAGGCGGCGAAGGCGCTGCCGAAGAGCAGCACGTAGCCGCCGAGCAGGGACGGGGCCAGCACCGGCAGCGCGACGTACCGCCAGTACTGGAAGCCGGTGGCGCCGTTGTTCTGCGCGGCCTCGCGCCACTGCTTGCGCAGGCCCTCCAGCGCCGGGGTGATGGCCAGGACCATCAGCGGCAGCAGGAAGTAGAGGTAGACGATGACCAGGCCCCAGAACGTGTACAGGCTCCAGCCGGCACCGGTCAGGCCCAGGTGCTCGGTGAGGACGCCCGCGTTGCCGAGGGTGGCGATGAAGGCGAAGGCGAGCGGTACCCCGCCGAAGTTGGCGAGCACGCCGGACGCCGCGAGGACACCCTCGCGCAGGGCGCGGTGACGCGAGGTCACCACGGCCTGCGCGAGGGGGAGTCCGAGCACGGCGGCGAGCAGTGCGGACAGCGCCGACAGCTTGACGCTGCTGACCAGCCCGGTGAGGTAGGCGCCCTGCACGGAGTCCGTGAGGTTCGCCGTCGTCCACTGCGCGCCGCCGGGCGCGTCACTCGACGTACTGAAGGCACCGGTCAGCATGGCGACGGCGGGCAGGCCGAACGCCACCAGCATGAACAGCACGAGTGGCAGCGCCGCCAGCATGCCGGCCGGCGCCTTGGTCCTCAGGGTCATCAGGCGACGGCCTTGGCCCAGCCCTGGGTGACGGTCTTCTTGGCCGCGTCCACCTGCGCGGGCGTCGGGAAGGCCGGGGTGCCGGCGACGGCCGGCAGCTTGGCGGCGGCAGCGGCGTCGAGCGTGCCGGCCTGCTTGAGGGCGTCCATCAGCACGGGACGGGCGTAGCCCTTGAGCCACAGGTTCTGGCCCTCGGCGCTGTACAGGTACTCCTCCCACAGGCGGGCGGCGGCCGGGTGCGGCGCGTCCTTGTTCACGGCCTGCGCGTAGTACTGGGCGTAGACGCCGTCGCTGGGGATGGAGACCTTCCAGTCCACGTTCTTCGTCTTGAACTCGTCGGTGTAACCCGCGTTGAGGTAGTCCCAGTCGATGCTGATCGGCGTCTCGCCCTTCTGGACGGTCGCCGGGGTGGACTCCACCGGGTTGTAGTTGCCCGACTTCTTCAGCTGCCCGAAGAAGTCCAGACCGGGCTGGATGTTGTCGAACGAGCCCTTGTTGGCGATGGCCGCCGCGTAGACGCCGCCGAAGGCCGAACCGGACTTCGTCGGGTTGCCGTTCAGCGCCACCTGGCCCTTGTACTGCGGCTTGAGGAGGTCCGCGAAGGTCGAGGGGCACTCCTTGACGCGCTTGGCGTCGCAGCCGATCGAGACGTAGCCGCCGTAGTCGTAGTACCAGCGCGCCTGTGCGTCCTTCTGCGCCGCCGGGATCTTCTCGTAGTCCGCGACCTTGTACGAGGCGAACAGGCCCTGCGAGGCGCCGCTCAGCGCGAAGGCGCTGCCGAGGTCGACGACGTCGGGGGCGCGGTCCTGGCCCTTGCGGGTGCTGATCGCGGAGATCTCGATCTGGCTGGAGGCGTCGGGGTTCTCGACCTCGACCTTGATGCCGTACTTCTTGCTGAAGCCGTCGATGAGCGCGCCGTAGTTGGCCCAGTCGCGCGGCAGGGCGATCGCGTTGAGCTTGCCCTCCTTCTTCGCGGCGGCGACCAGGGCGTCCATCCCGCCGAACTCGGCGGCGGAGGTGGCGGTGGCGGCACTCTTCTTGCCGTCGGCCGCCGTGCTCTCGGTGGGTGCGGCGCCGCAGGCACTGAGGCCGAGCGCAGCTATGGCGAGGACACCTGCGAGGCCGGCGGCCCGGGGGCGGGGCAGAATCACGAGACTCTCCATGGGGACGGGAGATAGCCAGGGTTGGCTGTACAACTCGAACAATGACGACCTCAGTACGCCGCAGTCCAGTGTCCGGCGGATGAACGCGCCACTGCGTTCCGGTGTCGGCCGCGGGAATGACGCGGTTGCCCCGGAATCGGCGGTTGATTCGGCGGTTAGGGTCGGAGTGCGGTCCGTCGGTGGGCCGTCCGTGGGTGATCCGGCGGACAGGATCTAGGCTCGGTCGCCGGAGCAGTGATCGACGTGGGGGAGCAGCGTGGCGGACGGCCGGCAGACGATGTACCGGAAGGTGGCCGCCGACCTCCGGCAGGCCATCGCCGACGGCGCCTACGGGTCCGGCGGCCGACTGCCGGCCGAGGGCGAACTCGCCACCCGCTACGGCGTCTCGCGCGGCACCGTGCGCCAGGCCCTGGCCGTACTGCGGGCCGACGGGCTGGTCACCTCCAGGCGCGGCACCCGCCGCGTCGTGCTGGGCACCGCCCGGGTGCAGAGCTTCGGCGAGCTGCTCAGCTTCACCCGCTGGGCCCGCTCCATCGGCGAGGAGCCCGGCGGCCGGGTGGTGGAGATCATCCGCAGTCCCGCCGACGAGGTCGAACGTGAACAACTCCGGCTGGAACCGGACGCCGAGGTCTACCGCGTGCTGCGGGTCCGCACCCTGTCCGGCGTCCCGGTGATGGTGGAGCGCACCGTCTACCCCGAGCACATAGGCGCCCTCGTCGAGGCGCTGGACCCGCACGCGGTCTCGCACACCGTGCCGCTCCAGGAGCAGGGCGTGCTGTTCACCGACGCCCACCACACCATCGACCTGGCCCTCGCCGACGCCGACGACGCCCGGCTGCTCGGCTGCCTGGTGGGCGATCCGCTGCTGCGTGAGCGGCGCCGCACCACCGATCCGGCGGGTTCCCCGGTGGAGTGGTCGCAGGACCGCTACCTGCCGGGAACGGTGGCCTTCACCGTCCACAACTCGACGGCGGTCACCTCACTGTCCCGTCGCACGGGAATCTGACGAAACGTCTGTCTCCGGTCTTCCCCTGTTCATGTGCGACTGTCATCATCCTACTCGCCAGTAACCGCGAGTAACCCCCGCACCTCTCTGACCAGGAGGCACCGTGTCCGCCCTCTCCCGCCTGCCCGGAACCGGCATGTCCCGCCGCACGCTGCTCGGTTCGGCCGTCGCCACCGGCGCGGCCATCGGCACCGGCGTCCTGCCCGCCGGCCTGCAGCAGGCGCTGGCCGAGCCCGCACGACAGGGCACGCTGGACGATGTCGAACACGTCGTGGTCCTGATGCAGGAGAACCGCTCCTTCGACCACTACTTCGGCACCCTGAGCGGCGCCCGCGGCTACGGCGACAGCTCGCTGCTCCGCTTCCCGAACGGCTCCGACGTGCTGCACCAGCGGCTGCTCGGCTCCGTCGGCGGCACCAGCCTGCTGCCCTGGCACCTGGACACCACCACCTCCGACGCCCAGCGGATCTTCGACCTGGACCACTCCTGGGACGGCACCCACAGCGCCTGGGCCAACGGCCAGTACAACAACTGGATCCCCGCCAAGTCCTGGTACACGATGGGCTACTACCGGCGCCAGGACATCCCCTTCCAGTACGCGCTCGCCGATGCCTTCACCCTCTGTGACCAGTACTTCTGTTCCACCATGGCGTCCACCAACCCCAACCGCCTCTACCTGTGGTCCGGGACGGTCGACCCGCGCGGCACCGCCGGCGGCCCGGTCGTCGACAACAGCGAGAAGGGCTACACCTGGACGACCTATCCGGAGCGGCTGCAGGCAGCGGGCATCTCCTGGAAGGTCTACCAGCAGGAGGACAACTACGACGACAACGCCCTGGCCTGGTTCAGGCAGTACCAGAACGCCTCCAAGGACTCCCCGCTCTACGTGAACGGCATGGTCAAGCGCGGTGCGGACGACTTCGCCCAGGACGTGGCCAACGGAAAACTGCCCGCCGTCAGCTGGGTGGTGGCCCCCACCGACCAGTCGGAGCACCCCAACCACCCGCCGGCCCAGGGCGCCGACTTCACCTCCTCCTACGTGCTGGAGGCGCTCGCCGCCCACCCCGAGGTCTGGGCCAAGACCGTCGTCCTGCTCAACTACGACG
Source organism: Streptomyces fildesensis (assembly GCF_016107395.1). Classification (GTDB taxonomy): domain Bacteria; phylum Actinomycetota; class Actinomycetes; order Streptomycetales; family Streptomycetaceae; genus Actinacidiphila; species Actinacidiphila fildesensis. The sequence continues at coordinate 7,744 of NZ_JAAIKO010000044.1, read as the reverse complement.
AGAACGACGGCTTCTTCGACCACGTCATCCCGCCGGCCGCCCCCGCCGGCACCCCGGACGAGTTCATCAACGGCGCGCCCATCGGGCTCGGCCCGCGCGTCCCGATGATCGTCATATCGCCCTGGAGCCGCGGCGGCCGCATCAACTCCGAGGTCTTCGACCACACGTCGGTCCTGCGGTTCCTGGAGAACTGGACGGGGGTGCGCGAGCCCAACATCTCCGCCTGGCGCCGCACCGTCTGCGGCGACCTGATGTCGGCGTTCGACTTCCGGACGTCCACCACGACGTTCCCCGCCCTGCCCGACACCAAGAAGCTCCTGGCGGACCTGGCCGAGCAGCACAAGAAGGTGCTCCCGCCGCTCTTCCCGCCGGTGGTCCAGCACTTCCCCGAGGTGGAGCCGGGCGACCGCCCGGCGCTGCCCACCGGCTACCGCTTCGGCTCGTCCTCGCGGACCGACACCGCCAAGGGCCTGATCTGGATCACCGTGGACAACCTCGGCTCCCTCGGCGCCGGCCTGTCGATGTACACCGTCAACCACCGCAAGTTCGGCGCCTGGCGCTACACGCTGCCCGTGGGCGGCAGCATCACGGACTACTTCAGCGCCCAGGCCGTCAGCGGCGGCCCGTACGACATCGACACCCATGGCCCGGACGGATTCCTGCGCGGCTACAAGGGCGACGTCCGCACCTGGACCAACCCGGCGAAGGCGCACCCGGAGGTCTCGGCGGTCGAGGCGCCGGACGGCGTCCACCTCAAGCTCACCAACGCGGGTGGAAAGCCCGCGGTGTTCACCTTCCCGGGCCACCAGGTGACGGTCGCGCCCGGTGCCTCGGCGACCGCGGTCGTCCCGTCCGCCACCGCACGCCGCTACGACTTCACGGTGACGGCGGACACCGGCGACGGCTTCGAGCGCCGCTTCGCGGGACGGCTGCAGCCGTAGGTCACGGCTGACGCCGAGGGGGTCCGCCCGAGTCTTCGGCGGACCCCCTCCGGTCGTGCGGTCCTACCGCAACAGGCTTGCCAGCAGCGGCCGGTAGTGGGCGAAGTCCGCGGCCGCCGTCACCCGTACGTCCTTGGCGCCCTCGTCCCACCGGCGCAGCCGCACCGCCTCGGCGCCGAAGGCCTCCGCCTCGAAGTCACGTACCTCGCTCTGCGACATCGGCCCGCCCTGGACCCGCAGCGTGTGGACCGAGGCCTCGGACAGCCGCCCGAAGTACTCCGGCTCCACCGCGCACAGATACCGCTTGGCGGCGACGTGCAGCCGCACCGGCTCCGTCACCTCAGGTCCGAACCACCGCGCCAGCCACTCCGCGCCCGTGTGGCTGTGACGGTTGTCGGTCCCGGCCATCAGGTCCGCGCCGGTCACCGCCCCGTGGAAGTGACCCACGTCGTGCAGCAGCGCCGCGGCGACGAGAGCGGGCGCGGCGCCCGCGGCCTCCGCGAGGGAAGCGGCCTGCAGCATGTGCTGGGCCTGGGTGACGTCCTCGCCCAGGTACTGCTCGGCGCCCGCGCCGTCGAAGAGGGCGGCCAGCTCGTCGAGCGGCCGCTCCCGGCGCAGCACGGCGAGCGTGCTCGCGAGCCCGTCGAGGTCGGCGTAGCAGCCCTGCAGATGACGCTCACCGCTCTCGGCGAACGCGGTACGGGCGTGCAGCAGACGGGTGTTGTCGAAGACGAGACAGTCGCCGGGAGCCAGCCGGAAGTCCAGCCGCAGCTCCGCGCGCACCAGCAGCTCACCGAAGGCCCGGTAGGCGCGGTAGAAGGAGTCCAGCGCCTCCCGCGACAGCCGCAGCGTCCCGATGGAGCGGTTGTTGAAGCGGACCTCACGGATCCGCCCGAGCGGGTCCACGTCGATCAGCGGCCGGTCGGCGCGCAGCGCGGTGCGGGCGTCGTCGAAGCGGAAGGGCACCAGGGTGCGGGTCAGCACCTCGAACGCGGCCGGGTCCTCGGTGCGCAGCAGCGCGGCGGCGGCGAAGCCGTCGACCAGCCCCGAGTCGCCGCCGACGGCGGCGTTCGTCAGACAGTGCAGCAGCTGCAGGGTCGGTACGGGGTCGCGGTACGGGTTGTCGGTGTGCGGGGTGATCGCCGCGCCGGTGAAGGCGAGGTTGTTCGGGTCCGCCTCGACGCGCACGTCGAACAGCGTGCCGTAGTTCGTCTCGCGGACATGGCCGAACGTCCCGGCGACGGCCAGCACCTGCCGCTCGGTGCGGGGCACGTCCCGCAGCAGGGCGAAGCCGAGCCGCTGGACGGACTCCAGCACCCGTATCCGCTCGGCCGGGTCGGCGAGATACGCCTCCCAGCCGGCCTCGGGCAGCCGCCCGTCCAGATCGGCGGCGCACCACAGCTGCTTGCCGGCCTCGGTACGGCCGTCGCCGCTGTCCCCGCTGCCGTCGCCGGGGTCGGGGTCGGCCGAGGCGAGCCACTCCGTCCCGTAGACGGACCGGTGGCCGTCGGGGAGCCACTCCACCTCGAACGCGAGCTCACCGGCCCGCACCTCGCCGACCGCCAAGTCCGTTGGCAGATCGGTGATCTGGAAGAGCTTCTGGCCGTTGCGCGGATCGCGGCACTGGGCGCAGCGGCAGTTGTCCCGCAGCCAGGCCGCCGGGAGACGGGTCAGGTCCATACGGTCCTCCATAAGTTGTCTAGCCAACTTTAGAAGGGAACCTCGCACGCGGTCATGAGGACCGACGGACGGCCACATGTCGCGAGGATGAACACCGGGTCCCGACGCGGGACGGCGCGGAGCGTCAGCTGCAGCAGCCGCCTCCGCAGCACCCACCGCCACCGCCACCACCGCCACCCGACGCGGGAGCGGTGGCGCTGCCGCCCACGGCGACGGCCGACAGCAACTTCACCGTGTCGTCATGCCCCTCGGGGCAGCTCGCGGGGTCGGAGGACTCGGCCATCGGCCGGTTCAGCTCGAAAGTGGTACCGCAGGACCGGCAGCGAAACTCGTATCGGGGCATGCGACGAAGAATAGCCCCGCCGGCCGACCGCCCCGCGGAGCGTCAGCGCCCCTGCGCCCGGTCCTCACGGATGTTCGCGACGACCCGGTTCACGGTCTCCCGCACCGCCGCCGTCTCCGTCAGGAAGGCCCAGTAGTCCGGATGCCGCCCTTCCAGCGCGGCGAGCGCCCGGTCCAGCCGCGCCACCGCGTCGTCCAGCGGCCGGGCATGCCGGGGCTCGGGCGTCGTCCGGCCCTGCATCGCCAGCCGCTGCGCGTCCCGGATGGCGAACCGGGTCCTCTCGACCTCGGCCTTCGGATCCTTGCTGACCTCGTTCAGCCGGCGCAGCCGGTCACCGGCCGCGGACACCGACCCGTCCACGTCGTCCAGCAGCGCCCGGACCGTGCTCAGCCGGGACGTCGCGTCGGCCCAGCGCTGCTCGTCGCGCGCCTTGGCGGCCTCCGCGAGCTTGGCGCTCGCCTGCGCCACGGCGGTCTCCGCCTGCGCCGGCACCTGCTGCAGGTCCTGCCAGCACGCCAGCGAGAAACGCCGCCGCAGCTCACTGAGGACCGGCTCGACGCCGCCGGCCCGGGTGGCCAGCGCCTCGACGCGGGTGCGCAGGCTGACCAGCCGCTTGTCGATCTCCTTCGCCTGCTCAGGAAGCCGCGACGCCTCCGCCCGGATCGCCTCCGCACGGCGCTGCACGTCCTCCGCGCGCGCCAGCGTCTCCGGCACGCCGTGCGTCCCGGCCCCCTGGTTCAGCTTCGTGAGCTCCGGCGAGAGCGCCGCCAGCCGCGAGGCCAGCTCGTCGCCCTTCAGCCCGGCGGCCCGCACCGCGTCCAGCGCGTTGCTCGCCGCCAACAACCCCTGCCGCGCCCGCTCCACCGCCGGCGCCAGCCGGGCCAGCTGCGTCTCGGCCTTCCCCAGCAGCGGCGCGAGGCTCGCGGCGAACCGCTCCAGGTCCGCCTTGGCCCGGTCGAGGTCGTCCTTCGCCTTCGTCAGCTCGTTGCGGGCCCGGGTGGCGGTCGCCGTGTCCAGCTCGTCACGGTCCAGGTCATGGGCGTCGACGGTGGCGATGTATGCCCCGCTGACCTGGTCGATCTGCTCGCCGAGCGCCCGGAACCCGGCCAGCGCGCGCTGCGCGGCCGGCGAGTTGTCGACGGCGCTGATGGTCTCTATCGACAGGTCCAGGTCCCGTTGGGCGGTGTCCAGCTCGTAGAAGGCCTGGGAGGCGGCGTCCTTCGCGGCCTGGGCATCAGCGCGCAGATTGTCGCCGCGCCGCCACCACGAGCGTGCCGTCGTCACAGTGACTCTCTCCCGCAGGTCCGCCGCTGGTGTCTGTCGGCTCCAGTCTCCCACCTGACCAAGACGAATACACGGCCCGGGGCGGTTGCACGGACACGTGACCGAACGCCGGGCCATGCTTTACCCGCCCTTGGTATCCGGTTGGGGAGCACGGGGTTCGGCGATGTAATCTGTCACTTCACGTTCCGAGGGCGTGTAGCTCAGTGGTAGAGCAGCGCCTTTACACGGCGCTGGTCGGCGGTTCGAACCCGTCCACGCCCACCGCTCGATCCATCCGGGAGCCCCCGGCCAGCCATGGCCGGGGGCTCCCGGCGTTCCCGGGGCCGGTGCCGCGGGCCCGCCCCCGGTCGCGCACCAGGTCGGGAGCCCTGAGGCTGGAAGCCGTACGGTCCGGCGTCCGCCGGTGGCCGGCGGCTTCAGGAGGAGTCATGGCGGGTATCCAGCCGTTCACGCGGGAGGACTACGCGGCCCGGATGGCACGGGCCGCGGAGGCGGCGGCCGCGGCGGGGCTGGCCGGTGTGGTCGTGACCCCCGGCCCGGACCTGGTCTATCTGTGCGGGTACCAGCCGACGGCGATCACCGAGCGGCTGACGATGCTCGTGCTGTCCGCCGGCGAGGAGCCGCAGATGCTGGTGCCGGTCCTGGAGCGGCCGGACGCCGAGACGGCGGAGGGCGCGGGGGCGGTCCTGCTGACGGACTGGATCGACGGGCAGGACCCCTACAACGCGGCGATCAGTCTGCTGCGGCCCGAGGGGCGTTACGGGATCTCCGATTCGGCGTGGGCGATGCACCTGCTGGGCTTCCAGCGGACGCTGCCCGGTACGGCGTACGCGTCGCTGACCGATGTGCTGCCGATGCTGCGGGCGGTCAAGGACGAGCACGAGCTGGCGCGGCTGGCGGCGGCCGGAGCGGCGGCGGACGCCGCGTACGGGGACATCCTGAAGGTGCGGTTCGCGGGCCGCCGGGAGACCGAGGTGGCGGGCGACCTCGCGGATCTGCTGATCTCGTACGGGCACAGCCAGGTCGACTTCACCGTCGTGGGCTCCGGGCCGAACGGCGCCAACCCGCATCACGAGGCGGGGGAGCGGACCATCGCCGAGGGCGACATGGTGGTGCTGGACTTCGGCGGCCTGAAGGACGGCTACGGCTCCGACACCACGCGCACGGTGCACGTCGGCGAGCCCTCGGACGAGGAGCGGAAGGTGCACGACATCGTGCGCGAGGCCCAGCAGACGGCCTTCGAGGCGGTCCGGCCCGGTATCGCCTGCCAGGAGATCGACCGGGTGGCCCGCAAGGTCATCACGGACGCGGGGTACGGCGAATACTTCATCCACCGGGTCGGCCACGGCATCGGTGTGACGACGCACGAGCCGCCCTACATGGTGGAGGGCGAGGAGCGGCCGATCGTGCCGGGAATGTGCTTCTCGATCGAGCCCGGCATCTATCTGCCGGGGCGCTTCGGGGTCCGGATCGAGGACATCGTGACATGCACCGAGGAGGGCGGTCGGCGGCTCAACGGCACCCCCCACGAGATGCGCCTTGTCGGCTGATATTCGAACTGGTGCGAGGTTTAACGACCTTGCGTTGATTCGTTCGGGGGTACAGGTTCGAACTGGGGCCTGGTCGCGGTTCGCGCGGCCTCAAGATCTGTCCTGTGAGTAATCGGTGGGGAAGGGCCGCCCTGCGAGGAGCAGTGGTGGCGGCGGGGACCACCCTGTGCGGTTCGGGGTTGCTGGTACCGGTCGCGGTCGCCGGCGAGGACTGTCCGGGGCCGGTCACGGTCCAGGTGGAGCACGGCTCGGTGCACGTCTGCGTCCAGGCTCCCGACAGCCATGGACACGGGCCCGGCGTCGAGGACGGCGTCGAGGACGGGCACGGCCACGGCCACGGCCACGGCCACGGATACTGGCACTGGGGTTGGCACCACTGCCACTGCTACTGGCACTGGCACGGGGGCCATCCGTCGTGTCCTGAACCGACTCCGACTCCGACGCCGACTCCCACCCCCACACCGACCCCCAGTCCCACCCCCACGCCCGTTCCGACGCCCGTGCCCAGGCCGACCCCGGCGCCCAGGCCGACGCACCGCGTGGTCGTCCCGCCCCCGCGGGTTACCCCGCCGCCGCGCGTCGAGCCCTCGCCGGCCCCGGAGCCGAGCAGCAGTCCGGAGCCCGTCGTCACCCCCGCGCCGACCCCGTCGCCGCGGCACGCCCCGCCTCCGCGCCCGGCCGTCCACTGGCCGGCCCCTGCCGCGGCCCCGGCGCCCCCCAAGCACCAACGGCGGCCGCTGATGATGACGATGCTGCTCACGACGGTGCCGGGACTGCTCGCGGCGGCCGTGCTCCGGCCGGGCTCGCACGTGTACCGCAGGGCCCGTTGACGTCGTTCCGACGACCGGTGACCCGTAGACCCGCTGTCAGTTACGTCAGCTAGGAGTTCGTCATGTCGCAGTGGATTGCTCTGGTGATCGCGATGGCCGCGGCCTGCGTGGTCGTCATCACCGTCGTGGTGCTCAGACAGCGGCGCGTCCCGGTGGACGACGACCCCACCGAGACGCCCGACGTCATCGAGTACATGACGATGATGATCGGGGTGATCTACGCGATCGTCCTGGGCCTGGCGATCGCCGGAGTGTGGGAGGGCCAGGGTGCGGCGCAGGACGACGTGATGCGTGAGGCGCAGGCCCTGCACGAGATCAGCACGCGCGTGCAGGTGTATCCGCCCGAGGTGCGGGACCGGATCCGGGCGGACGTCGACGCGTACGTCTCGTACGTGGTCCACAAGGAGTGGCCGTACATGGCCGACCACGGCACCCTCTCCCCGAAGGGGACGGAACTGCTGTCGGCGGTGCGCCGCGACGTGACGGACTACGCGCCCAAGGGGGACCTGGACGCCCAGGCCTACCAGCCGGTGGTGGACCAGGTCGCGGTGGCCGACGAGGCGCGTACCGCGCGGGGCCAGAACGCGGGCGCGACGATGCCCGGGATGGTGTGGTTCGGCCTCATCGCGGGCGCCCTGGTGACGGTGGGGCTGATCTTCACGCTGCAGATCCGCCGCTCGGGCCGGGAGCTGCTGCTGGCGGGCCTGTTCAGCGCGCTCATCGCGTTCCTGCTGTTCCTGATCTGGGACCTCGACGCGCCCTTCGGCCGGGGCATCGCGGTCGCCCCCGATGTGTTCCTGGACCTGTTCCCGGCACTGAAGTAGCGGAGCCGGAGCGGGGCGCACGACGGAAGGGCGGTGGCCCGGGGAGGGATCCCCGGGCCACCGCCCTTCCGCTCGCCGTTCTAGTCGCGCCAGTTGGCGATGTTGACGTTCTCCAGGACGCCGAGGGCGTCCGGGACGAGCACCGCGGCGGAGTAGTAGGCGCTGACGAGGTAGCTGATGATGGCCTTCTCGCTCAGCCCCATGAACCGCACGTTCAGCCCGGGCTCGTACTCGTCCGGGATGCCGGTCTGGCGCAGGCCGATGACGCCCTGGTTGTCCTCCCCGGTACGCA